>CBFHSF010000006.1:0-59988 GCA_965658445.1 uncultured Schleiferiaceae bacterium
GTTTGGCCTGAGCAAGAATTTGCTCCTTTGAATCGGTAGTAAATCCACTTTCTTCGGCTGAATTTAGTTTCGCTCTTAGAAAATCAACCTGTGACTGCTGTTTTCTTGCTTGTCGAATGAGATCATTAACTAATTCACTTTTGCTAGAATACTCATTCGATTCTACTTGATTCTTCAACCATTGGTCGTTGGGTTCTGTGAGTGAAATACTTTGTCTTGCCATTTCTTATTTTTGGTGTAAATATACATCAAAATCGCATCAAAGTCAATAATTCTTGGCAACGGTTTGCATATGGCTTGTGGCGGTTTCGAAGCACTTTCTTGTCCACCGAAACCAAAGCTGGCTACGGAGCGGAAGCCTTGCTGGTAGCCGTTCACCCGCCATAAGCTATATGCTGTGTTGTGCAAAGTTTTTTTATTTAAATTCTTCGTATTCAAAGTAATAGGTCAATGGGTCATTTGTCCCGTCACCAATGTAAGGAAGATAAGTCTCCATGTCCGTCAGTCGACCATTCTTGTCGTACTTGAAAGTGTGTTTCGTGTGTTCTTCTCCGTCTTTATATTTAAGTTCTTGAGTCAAATTGCCATTCGAGTCATACTTGTAAGTTGTATAGCTGTTGTCTGATTCTGTGAGTTTAATGAGATTGTCATCATCGTCAAATTCCTTTTGCTCATCATCATCTTCTTGTTTGTCGGAGTGGTTCCATGTTCTAACAACTTGCCCATTAGCAATTCTTTGTTTTTCAATCAAGTTGTTTTGGCTATCATATATCAAAGTGTCAATGGCTGTGCTGCCACCTGGTGCTTTTATGTAAGTCGCAACCTTTTTCCCTTCTTGGTCATAATTAATTTCTTGTCTCATGACAATTGGGTTGTCAGGTCCCATTGGGTAGTCATATTCTTCAATGGAGACTAACTGTCCTTCTTTATTGAATTCAAGTTTGAATTTCTTCTCTCCGTTTGGGAACTTCTTGGATTCTCGGAATTTGGTAATGGTCTTGATATTGGACGACTCGATGTTCTTAGTTAAGAGGTCGTAATTGTCAACTTGTCCAAAGCTTGAACTGAATACGAAAACTGATAGAATGAGAAGAATTTGTTTCATGAATGTCTGTTTCTTTAAATTTTGCACAACGGCTGTATAAAGTTAATTACTCTTTATCCTCCCCATCATCTATCGGACGCAAGGGGTTGAAAGAGACTTGATTATGTTTAAAAATAGCATCTAACGGGTTTTCGATTTTCTGCAGAGAAAGATTGCTTACTTGCGCATAAATCGCCGTGGTCTTGGGACTAGAATGCCCAAGAAGAACTTGAATATATCTGAGGTCCGTTCCTCGCTCTAGAAGATGAGTCGCGAAGGAATGCCTCAGAGTATGTGGAGTAACCTTTTTAGAAATTGCTGCTTTAGACACCGATCTAGAAAGAGACTTGCGAATAGAGGACGCAGAGTATTGGGTCCTTTTGGGACCTTCTAAAAACCAATAACGCGGTTTGAAATCGTCTAGATAGGTAGAGATAATGGGCATTAAATTCTGACTTAGGGTGGTCACTCTATCCTTTTGGCCTTTGGCCCCTCGGATATTGACCAATTTACGAAAAGAATCAATATCAGCAACCCTGAGGTTGATGATTTCGCCTACCCTCATCCCCGTAGAATAAAGCATGGCAAAAACAAGTTTATGCTTGGGATTCTCGGTCTTGGCAAGAATGGCGAGCACCTCCTCTTCAGAAAGAACAATAGGAAGTTTTTTTTCTTTCCGAGGACGTTCTATGTAGTAGGTGGTTCGAGGTCCAAGCTTGACCTTCTCCAGGTAAAACTTAATCGCATTAATGGCTGCGTTTTGAGAAGAGCGCGAAGCTTTTTTGGCATTTACCAACCAATCCTGATAGCGCCTGATGTCATCTTCAGAAAAGTCCTTGTGAGAGACTGGAGATATGTACAAAAGAAACTCATTAAACAAGGACACATAACTTCTGATTGTATTCTTGCTGTACCGCATTCTTTGCAATCTGTCTATGTACTCAACAGGGACCTTTTTGATTTCAGATCTGCCCTTTGTGATTTCAGGTGTTTCATCCGTGGTAACAGGTCTAACTGCTCGGCGTAATTCCTTTAAATCCAGCCAAGCCTTCCCCTTAAACAGCACAAAGAGAAGATTGAGGTCATTTCGGGTATTTGGCACCCACCAACAAGACAGCGTCTGACTCCACCTCCCTCCAGCCCTCTTTACGAGGACAATAAACGGTTTGTGGTAAGGGAAATAAAGACCTATTACGCTCTGCCCACGGTGCTCGTGAGATTTACATATAATTTTTCGGTTCATATCCTTTCATATCCTTGGACTAAACCGAAAAGATAAACCAACAAACGCGTTAAAAACCTAGAATAAACGATTGTATTCTTTTAGGGACAAGTGACTGGTGACTTCCCGACAATTGTCGGGATGGTGACTGGTGAAGTATGTACTTTATCCTTCAAGGATGCTTTTTAAACCATTTAATGAGAAGATAACTACTATTAGTTGAAACACAATTCCCCACTAGTTTCTAGTCACTGGTTACTAGTTACTTCCCTTTTTTATCTCCTCAACCACCTCCGGATTCAGCAACGTAGAAATATCTCCCAGGTTGTCCATGTCATTGGAAGCAATCTTGCGAAGGATGCGACGCATAATCTTTCCGGAGCGGGTTTTGGGCAGGCCGCTGGTAAACTGAATTTTGTCCAGCTTGGCGATGGGCCCAATGTGTTCGGTTATGATTTGATTGATTTCTTTTCTCAGGTTGTTGTGATCGCGCTCTTCCCCACTCTCTTTGAGGGTTATGTAACCGTAGAGCGCATTTCCCTTGACGTCGTGTGGATAGCCTACAATGGCTGATTCCGCTACGGCGGGGTGTTCGTTGATGGCATCTTCTATGGGAGCTGTACCCAGGTTGTGTCCAGAGACAATAATGACGTCGTCTACGCGCCCCGTGATTCTATAGTAACCTACGGTATCTCTCAAGGCACCATCACCGGTGAAGTACTTGTTTTCGAAGGCACTAAAATACGTGTCCTTATAGCGTTGATGATTCCCCCAAATGGTGCGAGCCATGGACGGCCAAGGGAATTTTATACAGAGGCGCCCGTTGACTTGCTTTCCTTCTATCTCCTCGCCGTTCTCGTCCATCAGAGCCGGTTGTATTCCCGGCAAGGGCAAGGTGGCGTATGTTGGAATGGTGGGCGTTACAAAGGGAATGGGAGAAAGCATAATGCCGCCCGTTTCCGTTTGCCACCACGTGTCTACGATGGGGCTTTGGCCCTTTCCTACATTGTCATTGTACCAATGCCAGGCTTCTTCGTTAATGGGCTCCCCTACGGTTCCCAAAACTTTAAGTGAGCTCAAGTTGTATTTAGAAACGTGCTCTAGGTTTTCCTTGGCCAATGCACGAATGGCAGTGGGTGCTGTATAGAATTGATTGATCTTGTGCTTTTCTACAATTTCCCAGAAACGTCCAAAGTCTGGATACGAAGGAACCCCTTCAAACATCACCGTCGTGGCCCCATTGGCCAACGGACCGTACACGATGTAGCTATGTCCCGTAATCCAACCGATATCTGCCGTACACCAATAGATGTCCGGATCCGAGTAGTTGAACACATTGCGGAAAGTGTAGGCGGAGTACACCATGTATCCACCACAGGTGTGAACCATCCCCTTGGGCATGCCCGTTGACCCTGAGGTATACAGAATAAACAGTGGATCTTCCGAATCCATAATGGTGGGTTCACATTGATCGTCTGCAGCGTCTAACAAGGGCTGTAACCAATGATCACGGCCTTCTACCATATTGATATCACTTTGAATCCTCTTGGCCACCAAAACGCTCTGTACAGACGGACAGTCCTCCAAAGCTTCATCTACAATGCCTTTGAGGTCAATGGTCTTGGCTCCGCGGTAGGAACCGTCAGAGGTGATAACCATTTTACAATCCGCATCATTGATTCGAGTGGACAAGGCCGTACTCGAAAAACCAGCAAACACCACAGAGTGAATGGCTCCAATGCGCGCACAGGCCAAAACCGAAATGGCGAGTTCAGGAATCATGGGAAGGTAAATACACACCCTGTCCCCTTTCTCAATGCCTTGTGCCTTGAGGACGTTGGCAAATTTATTGACGCGCTCCGCCAATTCACCATACGTAATATGCTGTGCGGCTTCGTTGGGATCGTTAGGCTCAAAGAGAATGGCCGTCTTGTCCTTCTTGGTAAAGAGGTGACGGTCTATACAGTTCTCGGTAATGTTAAGCTGAGCGCCCTGAAACCACTTGACTTCCGGTTTGGTAAAATCCCATTCCAAGACCTTGTCCCAGCGCTTGCGCCAAACAAAGTGCTCTTCGGCAATTTCTGCCCAAAAGTTCTCGGGTTCAATTACAGATTTTCTATAAACTCTAAAGTATTCTTCTAGGTGCTTTATGTGGTAATTGCTCATGGTCGAAGTATGGGTTTTTCTACCCCAATGTCTTGGGGCTCGATTTGAGCAGAGAATATATAATGGAATTGTTAGATGAGCAAGGGAGTTTGTGACCTAATTCAATCCGATTTCAATCCTTCTTCGCTCAGCCTTTCCTTGGAACTTGAAAGCCCAACCAGTCTTCCACGTTCTTTTCCCAGATGTCTCTTCCCTCCTGTCCGGTGAGAATTCCCGTTTCTACGGCAAAGTCCACCACTCTTCCAGGATAAGAAGAACCAACGCCCTCCATCTCTCCCAATGGATAGGGATCGTCCAAGGCCATGATGATTTGACTGGCGCCTACTCTCTTTTTGAGCATTTCCAGCGTATACGAATCGTGAACCAAAGTATCGAAGTACAAGTTTTTATGACCGAGCGTTTTTCTGGGGTCTGTCAGTCCTTTAAAGATATCCGGACGACCGTCAAAACCTTGAATTCTCCTTCCGTAGTTGGCAATCCCCAACATACCGCCATGGGCAAAACTCGTGCGCATATTGGGGTATTTATTGGGAAGGTCTCTCAATGTGAAAAGGTGAATGGTATCCGCACATTGCGCCATCATCCACACCAAGTGGAAACGCCAGTAGTCGTTCTTGAGCGCCACCATCTTCTCCCCGTCGTACGGATGAATCTGAACCGCCAAGTTGTATTTATTGGCCATCTCGTAAATCGGGTCTACATCGGCCTCCGCAATGGAAAGCCACTCCCCTTTGGCATTGAGAAAATGTGTGGGCAAACACAGCATCTTAAGCCCCAATTCATTTACACAGCGCTCCATTTCCTTGAGCGCCTGATCCATGTAAAGCGGCTGCACCACAAACCCACAAGTAAACTTGTCGGGATTGTCTGCCTGTACAGAGGCGTTAAAGTCATTCTGAAAGCGAATGCCATCGTAACAGTCCTGCTCCTCCCAACCGTTGCAATACAACTGAGACAAACACAGCATCACACCGTGGTCAATCTGGTGCCTTTCCATCCACTCCAACTTCTCTTTCAAGAAAAAACTGGGATCGGTAATGGGACGCGACCAATCTCCCTGTCTCATAAACTTCTTGTCTTCATCAATCCAAAACAACTTCTTGTCTTTCATGAACTGAGGAATCTGAGAGGGCTCAGGTAAGATATGTCCGTGTCCGTTTATGCGCATTGTGTGGAGGGGATTTGTGGATTCTTTTGGATTGTGTTCGTGGATTGCAAATATAGAGACTTCTCATATACACTGCTAACTCCCGATATCCATCGGGACAGGTCCTCACTGCTCACTGCTCACTGCTCACCCAATATAGTACCCAACTCTTAACCAACGCCCAAGGCAAAAAGCTAACGACGTAGAGAGGATCCCAAAAACCAAATTTGAAATAGAGATAGCCGAAGCCTAGAATTAGAATGGCCACGTGGCGGTAAAAGGCATCTACACCGACGTGTTTTCCGCTTTTGTAGGGAATGAGAAGCACAATTAGAAAGGCAAAGAGGAATCCCACGGAGGGTGAGTGAATCTTGTCTAAACCGCCAGAGTAGTCAGAGAAAACAGGAAGACCGGCAAATCCCAATCCCAAATACAACAGAATCCAAATCAGCGTCAATCGATGTGGCAGAAGATAAAGAGGCAGCAAAACAAAAAACGTCTGCAGAGAAAAGGAAATGGATCCCCAGTCTTTGGAAATGGGACCCAAGGTACAGGCCAACACCAGAGTAATTACAAAGGTGGGCCAAGGCTTTTCGCGAGTCCATAAAATCATTCTTTGACGAGCTGTCGGGAGGTTATCCATTTTGCAAAACCAGGTTTTAGAAAAGTTTGACATGTGAATTCATCATTCCAAGGTACTAAGAAGTCTCTTGGGTAAAATCAAAGGAAACGATTTATTAATGTGACGGAGGGCCCATATGGGAATTTGTTTGGGGGAAAAGAGTTATTTTTGCCGGCTCATTCTCTCGGACAACGGATGAGATAATTCTGGAGACAAACACTCCAGAGACAAACACCCGAGAAAAAAACACGTGGCTATGCAGCAAAAGATTCTTAGTTTTTTAGATTTCAAGAAAAAGGAGAGCAACCTCAAAGACGAACTCCTTTCTGGAATCACCGTGGCCTTGGCCTTGGTGCCTGAAGCCATTGCGTTTTCATTTATAGCGGGCCTCTCTCCTCTTATTGGATTGTACTCTGCCTTCTTCCTCGGATTGATTACCTCTGTATTTGGAGGACGTCCCGGAATGATTTCGGGAGCGACTGGAGCCATTGCCGTTGTCATCGTTTCTCTCGTGGTATCTCACGGTCAGGAGTACGTGTTTGCCGCCGTGATTTTGATGGGAGTGATTCAGATGCTCGTCGGAGTTCTCAAACTCGGAAAGTTTATTCGTTTGGTGCCACAGTCTGTGATCTACGGGTTTGTCAACGGTTTGGCCATAGTGATATTTATGGCGCAGTTTGCCCAATTTAAGACTTTGGACGAATTAGGGAATGCCTCTTGGATTTCCGGCACACCCCTCTATGTAATGGGTGGATTGGTGCTTTTAACCATGGTCATTATTTGGGGACTTCCCAAGTTGACCAAGGTGGTTCCCTCCTCTTTGATGGCTATTCTCTCTGTGAGTTTGTTGGTGATTGGATTGGATATCGATACCAAAACCATCGGTGATTTGGCCACCGTATCCGGTGCCTTCCCTGACTTTCACCTTCCTGAAATCCCATTGACTTGGGACGCATTTATGATTGTCCTTCCCTACTCGGCCATTATGGCGGGTGTAGGTCTTATAGAATCTTTGTTGACGCTTACGCTGATAGATGAGATTACCGAAACTCGTGGAAATGGAAACCGCGAATCTTTGGCGCAAGGTTTGGCAAACTTCGCCAACGGATTCTTTAGCGGAATGGGTGGATGTGCCATGATTGGACAATCCCTCATTAACGTAAACGCAGGAGGTCGCTCTAGAATTTCTGGAATTGTAGCTGCCTTGGGCCTTTTGAGCATTGTACTCTTTGTAGGCCCCATTATAGAAATGATCCCCATGGCCGCATTGGTAGGACTGATGTTTATGGTGGCCATTGGTACTTTTGAGTGGGCTTCTTTTAAGACCATCGGAAAAATGCCCGTTGCCGATGTATTGGTAATCGTATTGGTAACGCTTATTACCGTATTCCTTCACAACCTGGCTTTGGCCGTTTTGGTAGGAGTTATTGTAGCGGCCCTTGTATTTGCTTGGGAAAATGCCAAGCGAATTAGAGCGAGAAAATACGTGGATGAGCAAGGCATCAAGCACTACGAAATCTACGGTCCCCTCTTCTTTGGTTCCGTAGGGGTTTTCAACGATAAGTTTGATGTATTGGGCGACCCCGATGAGATCATTATCGATTTTGCCGAGAGCCGCATCGCGGATATGTCTGCCATTGAGGCTATCAACAAATTGACAGAGCGCTATCAAAAAGCCGGCAAAAAGCTTCACATCCGTCACCTAAGTCAGGAATGTGTGCAGTTGCTCAAAAACGCGGAAAAGATTGTAGAGGTCAACATTCTTGAAGATCCTCATTACAAGATTCCATTGGACAACGTGGAGTCGTTAGAAGGATAGCAACCGCCTTAACATACTAAGCTCCTGTTGATTTGCGTTGAAAAAGTCAAACCGCAAATCTAATTCCTATGCTTAAGTCCATGGCCATCGGCATCACTGTGATGGTAACACTGTTTACCGGTCTCATTCTATTCGCAAAGGTCCCAGAACCTACAGACAGCAATACCACCAAAGTCACGGGAGTAGTCACTAATTTTTCTTCTCCGTGCTGTAACGATTTGGTGGTCCAACTCAAGGGGAACAACAAGCGCTTTTACGTCAATCACGGAACCGAATTACTATCGGTAAGAAAATTGAACGAAGCCCTTAGAGGCCGAGAAATCACCTTAACTCAGATTGACCTAAAATGGCATTTCTGGGTAGGCGACCTCCAGCCTCTGTCGGGTATATCGTATGGCGATAGCGTTATCTACTCACACCACATGTGGAAAGCGAAGGAAGTGAATTGAGGAATCCAAACTCCCCAATCGCCTCCAGGACTCCACTTGTGCAAATCGCCCTAAGGCCTCGTTTAGCAGTGCCAAATAGCTCACACCTCCCCTTCTAAAGATTTCTCTGTGAGTGAAGAATAGCGTGGTCGTAGTCGCTACAAAAAAGACGGTGTAAATGGCTGAGTAAATCAAATCCCAAACGCCTCGTCTCTGCTTCCCAAAAGTCTGCAAGGCTTGACTTTGGAAGCGAATATGACCTTCCTCGTCCTTGAGAATCTGATCGCAAATGGCTTTGAGTTTTGAGCTTGAGGTAATGTTCCCCAACGTACGATAGTACGGAAAGGCCAACAACTCAGCATACACCAAAATGCGGATGGTATGCCCTAGAGAGAACGGCTTGCGAATCAACCTAAAAATTTGATCCGACCAATGCGAAGGAATCAACGGAATGCCATTGGATTTTAAGAATCTCGCCAACGTAGATCCATGCGTCTGCTCCTCGGCAATGAAGTGATGGAGCGCTTCAGAATATTCAGGAGTTCCCTCAATGGCGGCCTTTCGCTTAAAATGCCTCCCTTCTGAGGTCTCCCCCTTTTGAAAAATGGGCAAGGAAGCGGCGATCCACCTTCGCTCATCTAAGGGTAACGTCTCACTTTTTGACCAATCAATGTGAGAGAATCGCTGTTTGCGATCCACAAAATACTGGGTCCAATCTTTAAAAGAAGAAGGGTCGTTCTGCGGTGTTTCCATGGGAATGCGTTAAATGGTTAATGGAATAATTCCTCCACTCAACGCTTGAAACCCAGCGCAGTATATGTGACTTGGGATAATGTTTTGTTAAAGAAAGCAGTGGAACTGCTTTCTTTAGAGTAACTAGGAACTAGTAACTGGTGACTAGTGAGCTAAATAAAATACCGAAGAAGCTCTACTTTCAATAAAAGTAAAACCAGCATAAACATCCAAATAGGATAATCCATAGGAGCATTTACCCACAAAAAAACTAGTTACTAGTCACTAGTTACTAGTCACTAGTTACTAGTCACTATCCCCTATACTCCAGTATAATTCGAAGGAGTAATCAACTTGATCTCCGCTTTAACCGCTTCAGAAACGTCGAGGCCATCCACAAATTCTGCGATGGTATCTGCGGTTACCTTAGAGTTTGTGCGGGTAAGACCTTTAAGTGCTTCGTAAGGTTTTGGGAAACCTTCGCGACGCAAGATGGTCTGGATGGCTTCAGCTACTACGGCCCAGTTGTTTTCTAGATCGCGAGCAATAACTTCTTTGTTTACGATGAGCTTGCCCAATCCCTTGAGGAGTGAGTTCAACGCCAATACCGTGTGTCCTAGAGGCATTCCTACGTTTCTCAAAACGGTAGAATCCGTAAGGTCACGTTGCAATCTAGAAACGGGAAGCTTGGCAGACAAATGCTCAAACAAGGCGTTGGCAAGACCAATGTTACCCTCAGAGTTTTCGAAGTCAATGGGGTTCACCTTATGAGGCATGGCAGAAGAACCTACTTCTCCTTCCTTGATGCGCTGCTTAAAGTAGTCCATGGAGATGTAAGTCCACATGTCTCTATCGATGTCTAGCAATATGGTATTGATTCTCTTGAGGCCATCAAACAAAGCCGCCAAGTGATCGTAGTGTTCAATTTGTGTTGTGGGGAAGGAACGAGACAATCCCAATTTTGCTGCAACAAAAGAATCTCCCCAAGCGTGCCAATCATTGTCTGGGTAGGCCACGTAATGCGCGTTGAAGTTTCCGGTAGCGCCGCCAAATTTTGCGGCGTAGGGAACTTGCTTCAACAATTCAATTTGCTGCTTAATTCTGGCTACAAACACTTCAATCTCCTTGCCCAAACGCGTAGGAGAAGCAGGCTGACCGTGCGTACGAGCCAAAAGCGGAATGTCCTTCCACTCAGTAGCCAAAGCAGAGAGCTTGGCAACGGCTTCCTCCAACAAGGGGTAGTAAACGTCTTCCATAGCTTCCTTAATAGAAAGGGGCACAGAAGTGTTGTTTACGTCTTGCGAAGTCAAACCAAAGTGAACAAACTCAACGGCGTCTCCAAGATTAAGAGCGCTGAACTTGTCCTTGATAAAGTACTCAACCGCCTTTACATCGTGGTTGGTTACCTTCTCAATATCTTTCACAGCCTGAGCGTCTTCTACAGAAAAATCTCTGTAGATATTTCTCAGTGACTCAAACAAATCTTTGTTTACGCCGGCCAGCTGTGGCAAGGGCTTTTCACAAAGTGCGATGAAGTATTCAATCTCAACGCGAACGCGGTACTGAATCAATGCGAATTCAGAAAAGTAGGCGCTCAACTTTTCGGTTTGTCTAGAATACCTTCCGTCAATGGGAGAAACAGCGGTTAATGCAGAACTCATGGTCTAAAAATGTGTGAAAAATTAAGCCGCAAAGGTAAAAAATCCTACGCGGAGTAAAGTCCTCTACATTTAAATCTTTGTAAAACTTGCCATGGCTGTTTCAGAATGCTAAATCCTATGCAGAGTACCTTGAATAAATTTCCGTCTAAAAAGGAGCGTCTGCCGTAAAAGTCATTCGCTTGCCCGTCTCAGGGTGGGTCATCTCAATAAACCCAGCGTGCAAGTGCAAACGTACGTCTCTCTGACCGTAGATATCATCACCCACAATGGGAATGTTCAATCCCAGTTCATGAGCGGCGTGAACTCTCAATTGATGCGTCCGACCGGTCACGGGATAGAAGTAAATGCGAGTGCGGCCATTGGCCACTTCCACCACTTCGAAGAAAGTGAGAGCGGGTTTACCCTCATCAAAATCCACCTTCTGCATGGGTCGGTTCAGATAATCGACAATCAAAGGCAAATTAATCTTTCCCTTTTTCTTTTTGACTTCCCCTTCTAGCATTGCGGTGTATCGCTTTTTGATGGTCCTATCAATAAACTGCGCCTGAATCTTTTGATGGGTGTCCTTGTCTTTGGCTACCAGCAATATTCCAGAAGTCGCCATGTCCAAGCGGTGAACCAACAGAGGTCCTGTGGACTTGGGGTAGCGCTTCTTCATTTCTGTGTAGACGGAGTGTTCGATGCGACGCCCTGGAACAGACAACATCTCATGCGGTTTGTTGACGACCACCATGTAGTCGTCCTCGTAAACGATTTCTACGGTGGGCGCATCGTCTGGAACCTGCTCCAATGGATTGTCCTCAACCTCCATGCCTTTGAGCATATGGCCTAAAATGGGCTCACATTTCCCGCGACAAGCAGGGTAGTAGAAATTGTGTTTTCTCACCTCCAAAGAAGGCGTCTTTCCCCACCAAAACTCCGCCATAGCAATGGGCTGGTATCCATGGACAAAGGCGTATTGCAAGAGCTTAGGGGCGGCACAATCGCCCGTACCTGCAGGAGGCCTTTGCAGAGGAGTCTTCTTAAATATGGGAATGGGAGATTGGGTTTCTCCTAGAATGTTCAATAATTGGTACTGCTCAAAGAGTTGATTTTGGAGGTTGGCTGATTTTTCCTTTCTCAGGTTTTTCAGATGCTCCAAGCGGCCTTCAATTTCATCTACACTTCGTTGCGCCTTGGCTACTTCCTCTTTGCCCTTGGCTTGCAAGGCCTTTACGGCCCTTTGATCGGCCGCACTGGCCTGAATCATCTTTTTGTCAAAGGCTTGGTATTCTTCAGGGTCGAGGGCGGTAAGCATATCCAATCGCTGAACCCTTCTCTCCTCCTTTTGTGCTTTTTGTTGTTTGCGAGCGGCGGTCAACTCTTCGGTTGTGCGCTTTTTCACTTCTTCTAAATGCGCTTTGCGCGATTCTCGTTCCGGGTGGTTTTCCAAAGCTTCCACCTCAGTGTTAATGGCGATGAGTTGAGCCTCTCCTTTTTTGAAAAAGCCTTCTGCATCAAACCTATCATAGACCATAGGAACAAAACCATCCTCCTCCACAACTCCGGCCATGGTGCCTGAGTAGGCCTTTAGAAATCCTAATTTCCCTTCCGCAGAGCGAACCACCAAAACGCCAAACATCTTTCCCACAGGCGCCTCAGGACTCATGGGTTTGTCCGGATTCTCCGGATCAATTCCAAAGTCTTGCGTCCAATGAGAGGCATTGGCAATCTGATCCCTCAACCGATCCGACGCATACACCGAAACGGGATGGGGCTCATACCAAAAGGGATAGGTGAACTTCTCCGGCAATTCTCCGGAGAACTGTTCGGGGGTTATCTCTGTGAACCGATTGTCTATGAGATTTTGATCTTTGGAATGTTGGCTCATATCACGTTACGAGTAGGCTATTTTTCTGAGGTCGTACTTTCTATAATAAAAAGGTAGTTTCACTAATCCACATACATGGCCACACCTTTCAGGTACTCTCCTTCGGGGAAGTAAATACTCACGGGGTGATCCGTAGGCTGATCAAAACGATGAACGATTCTCACCGTGCGCTTAGACTCTATGGCCGCAGCTCGCAATGTATCTTCGAACAATTGTCTTGAGACGTTTTGGCTGCACGAGAAGGTACAAATAAGCGTTCCTGAGGGAACTTTCTTGAGTACCGCAGCATTGAGACGTTTATACGCTTGCACGGCGTTGTGAACAGCATTTCTCCTCTTTGCAAAGGCGGGAGGATCCAAAACAACCAAATCAAAGTCGTTGGGCATCGTCCTCAAATAATCAAAGATATCTTGAGTCACTCCTTGGTGACGTCCCTCTACTTGGTTGAGTTGTGCGTTCTGATTGGCGACGTCAATGGCTCGTTGAGACACGTCCAAACTCACCACCTTGTCCGCTCCATTGGCCAATGCCAATAGCGAAAAACCTCCGGTGTATGAAAAGGCATTCAACACCTTCTTTCCATTGCTGTGTTGACCTACCCATTCGCGGGCATCGCGTTGATCGAGGAAAAATCCCGTCTTCTGACCTTCCGCAAAGTCAATGACAATGCGAACGCCGTTTTCAGCAATTTCAATTTTCTGCGTTTTCCCGTGTAACCAACGGGGGATTTCTGGAAGGTTGTCTACTCCCTTGTCGATGTCCTCTTCGGTTTTGTTGTAAATGCCCTTGATGTGGTCTGGAGCAATTTCTGTCATCAGCTTGGCGATGGTTGCCAAGTCACGATACACCCCTACGGTGTGGGCCTGAAGGATTACATAGCCATTGTAGTAATCAGCAATCAATCCGGGAAGTCCGTCCGATTCGCCAAATACCCATCTAAAGGCGTTGGTCTTCTCGTTGGGATATCCCATGGCCATTCGGTAATCCCAAGCTTTTTGCAAGGCTTTGGAGTAAATCTTGGCAGGAGTAGAAAAACCTTCAAAATCAAATACACGAAGTGCGATACTGCCCTTGTGAAAATGGGCCATTCCCAGAGGCTCCTCGCGAGCATTTTCTACTTCTACCCAAGCGCCCTGTGCTATTTCATCAGTGTTGGATTGAAGCGCTCCCGAGAAAATCCAAGGGTGCTTTCGGTTAAAGGCTTTGTCCTTTCCCTTGGCCAAGGTGATGCGTGGAAAACTCATATATGTTGTGGTATTTCGGGGAGGAAGATGTACTTCTTATCCTCGTTGTGGATTTGTGCAAAAACGTGTTTTACCCCATTGGTAACGGCAATGTACGGGGTATTTAAGGTGAGGTTGTAGCGGGCTGCCTGGTCAAAAACCGCTTGGTCAATGGGAACAGAAGGCGCTTTGCATTCAACAATCATCAAAGGCCGCCCCTTAGAATACGCGACAATATCGCATCGCTTGGTCAGGCCGTTGACTTTGATTCCCGCCTCTATGGCAATAGACTCTGCGGGGTAGCCCGCACTGAGCATGTAGTGTACCATGTGCTGTCTCACCCATTCTTCGGGCGTGAGCACTAGCCACTTTTTGCGGAGTGCATCCCAGATGACCTCGCCCCTTTCGGGATGGGTTTTGGTGTGCAGAGAAAAATCAGGAAAATTTAAAGGGGCCTTTGCCATGGCGCAAAAATACGCAAACCCCTTTGATTCCTTTGCTCGGAAAGTAAAATGTGTATTGGATTCTCTTAGAAGGTTGGTTCCTCTACGGTTTTGGGCTTCTTAAGTGTGAATACTCTCGAAATATTAAACCCTAAGAAAATATCTCCATTACCCCAGCTGCCTGGTGTTCTGCCCATCCATTGGGGATCGGCCAAACCTCTGGAATTGGTAATGTGAAACTGGAAGACGTGACCTCCCGTTTCAATATCCACACCCAAAGATAGTGCGTCTTCATAAGGCGTTTTGACCCCTTCCACATAGTAGAAATTGTCCGTCAATCCCAAGTTGTACTCCGCTGTAATGGCTATTCTATTGGTGACCTTTACGCGTCCAGCCATACCCAAAGAAAATAGGTCGTTGGGTTGATCGCTGGTCTCCACATAGTTGAAGTGAACCATGGTAGGACTCAATTGGAAGCTTATGGATTCATTAAACTTTCTCGCAATAATCAATTGATTCACATAACTCAGACGCTCTGACTCATCGTGGGGAAGGTTGTCATTCCAACGAAGAGAATTGTAATTCATGGAACCGTAGTACAAAAGAGAAATAGGCATATTCACCGCTCCCTTGGACTGGCGCAGAATCTTTGCCTTTACAAAACCATCATACGTCTTGGTGGCTGAAGACCTTCCAATCCCCACATTGAGCCAATCTGTAAAGGAATAGTCAAACCCCAATCGGATTTGCGCGTTGTCCAATCCGAAGAAATTGTAAAGGTAGTCGTCATTCATCGAGCCAAAGCGGTGCATAATCATAAACTGCATGACCCCTTTTGCTGGGATTTCTGGAGATTGGAAGTTGACCACTCGGGTTCCTTTAAAGGTGGCTGTGGCGTACTCAGTTGTGGGTTCCTCATCCAGTAAATTCAACAAGTCGTCTTGCGAAAATACTGTCATTGAGCACCCTATCAAGATGGACAGTAAAAACTTCTTCATCGCGATGGTGAATTAGGTTACAATGATTAATTGTAAGTTATTTGATTTTCAGTGTGTTGCGAAATATGGTCTAGAAACTACTTCGCTTGGTATTTGGCCTTAACGGTAACTTCTATTTCGCTACCAATCTTGTCCCTGACGGCAGAGGGAATATCTATTTTAAACATGGCAGGCGACACGTTAAACACCCCATTGAGGAAGTATTCATTGCCTTTTTTAGTCAAGGTCATGGTCTCATCAATGGAGCGATCCACTCCGTGAATATTGAGCTTGCCCTTTACTTGAATGGAGTGCTCTCCGTCTTGGCTGATATCGGCATCGGTAGTAAAGCTTCCAGAAAAGGTTCCCTTGGGGTATTTTTCCGATTCTACGTAGTTCTCGTTAAAGTGCTCTTGCATAAGAGCTTTCTCAAACTGAAAGCTATTCATCAAAACCTGGAAGACGATCTGCTTGGCATCGGTGTCCAAGACGGAGCTCGCTTGATTGGTAGCGGCTTCGATATCTTCCACGGGAGTGGAAGAGAAGAATTTAATGTACCCTGAACGAGTAATGTATTTTTGAGCATTTGCGGTCTGGAGCGCCATAACTCCAATGAGAAGTAGGATGATTTTTTTCATAGTGACTATTGTAAGGGGTTAATGTGAAAGTTTTTCAGCGCAAGCGATAAATCTCTAATTGAGCAACGCTTGCTAGTTGTCTTGAGCGCCTTGATTTACCCAAGCGGAAATGATATTGATATTGCAATCTCCCATATTGTTGCCTGGAGGCATTTTTAGTGGATCCGTATCGGGAAGGATAATTCTCCCGACAAGAGTCCCTTTGTCAGCAGCAGATTTTACGCCGGAATAAATGGACAAATCTAAGCCGGCGCTAGGAGCAGTAGATCCGTGACAAGCCACGCAAAACTCAGCCATCAGAGGCGCAACAGTTGCAGAATAGGAAACCGCAGTGGTATCACAATCCTCGGGAACATCACCGAACTTTTCTTCTTCATTCTCGTAAGTACATTGACTAAGAGTCCACCCCAATAGGGTCAGTAGAATGAGTTTGGATAGAATTTTCTTTGAATTGAGTTTCATTGTGTATGGTTGTGATTTCTGGAAGTTTGAATTCCATTTTTTGAAGCCCTTAAAAACGTGCTTGGAATCGCCTTTGCGGACTTTCTTTGCTTTAAATTTAAAATAATACTCTCAGATTTCTTTACTTTAATGCTAGTTATAAAACACCTCTCATGAAAAAAGTTCTCCTAATCATTCTAGCCCTTGTCCTGCTAGGCGGCGCCTTTGTATGGTTCTTTGTTTACAACAAATCGCATAGAGACATTACTCAAGAACTGGTTTCTCACGTTGTTCAAGGAGAAGATTTCTATTCTGAATTCTATGAAAACCAAGAGGCTGCAACCACCAAATACACCAATCAGGTGGTGGTAGTGACGGGAGAAGTCCTTAAATCAGAAGGCTCTGAAGTTCTCCTCCACCCAGGAATCATGTGTGTCCTCGACTCCACTCAAGAAAATCACTTTGACCCCGGCCTCGTGGTTCGCTTCAAAGGCCGCGTCTCTGGCTTCGACGATTTGTTCGGAGAGATTCGTTTGGATTTTTGTACAGAGTATAGGGATTAGTCCCGACTTCGTCGGGAAGGAAACAGGTAACAGGCATCGGGGAACAGGATTGATTCCGACAAATTCCCTAAGCTAATCTCTGCCCGGGGCCTCCCGATTCCTATCGGGAGTGGGGGTCTCCGACCCCACCCCAATTCAATTTCGGAAAATGTTCAAATAAGACGCGACAAGTAATCGATTACTTCCGGTAATAAGCGGTTCAATACGACTAGAACGGGGAATCTACGATCCCCACCCCAATTCAATTTACAATCCGAAAATCAAATAGTAGCCAAACAATCGATTGTAGCCGAGTCCGTCTTTTCGGATTTCGTCAAATTTTGAAAGGCGAATTGTGTCGTCTGAAAGCGTTTACTTGACGAGTTGTTCTCGGAAAATCCCCTAACTTGATACTGGGGACAGGGGTGAAGCCCCTGTTGCAAAGTAAATAGTATTTCCAGTCACTACTCACTACTCACTACTCACCATCCCCCATCTTCAACCCCCTCAACAACAACCAGCCCACCAAAAAGTAGACGGCCAATCCCAAGGCGGCCCAGTTCATGGATCCCGTGAGATCGATAAACAGACCAAAGCTCAGGGTTCCGAGGACTATGGCAATTTTTTCCGTGACGTCGTAAAAGCTAAAGAAGCTCGTGGTGTCGATACCGTCGGGAAGTAGTTTTGAATACGTAGAGCGGCTTAGAGATTGAATTCCTCCTAGAACCAATCCCACCAAGGCTCCCACAACGTAGAATCCCATTTCTACGTATTCCCACTCTTTTCGAAGTAAGAAGGCAATGACGCAGACCGTAATCCAAATTCCGACCTGAATTCTCAGCGCTCTAAAATTCCCTACAGATTGAGAAACCCGTGAGAAAAACATAGCACCGGCGATGGCGACAAACTGAATGATGAGTATGGTCAAAATAAGTTTATCACTAGAAAGCCCCAATTCTTGTGCTCCAAACAAGGATGCCAAAACAATAATGGTCTGAACTCCTGTGGAGTAAAAGAAAAAGGCGCCGAGATATCTAAAGAGCTGTTTGTCTGACTTTACATAAGCAAATACCTTTTTGAGCTCCTTAAAGCCATTCATCAGAATCTTAGAATCGATGGGGTTTTTAGTGGCTGCCTTGGGCAAAATGCTAAACGTCACTTGGGCAAAGCCCAACCACCAAATACCGGTAATTAGAAAGGACAATTGAGTGGCATAGCCGGTGGTCATTCCCAAATCTTCCGCAAAGGTGATCATTAACAAAAGTCCGATCAAGAGAATAGAACTCCCCACGTACCCCATAGAAAATCCCTTGGCGCTGAGTTTATCCTGCTCCTCAGGAGGGGCGATTTCTGGGAGGTAACTGTTGTAAAAAACCAAACTTCCCCAGAATCCCACACTGGCAGCAACACTGAGAAAGAGAGCCGTCTCTACATTGGAACCGTCGTAGAAATACAATCCCATACAAGACAGTGATCCTAGAAGGCAGAAGAAAATCAAAAACTTCTTTTTGGCTCCTGTGTAGTCAGCAATCCCAGAAAGCACGGGAGACAATAAAGCCACAATTAAAAAAGACGCACTCAATACAAAACTGTAAAGAGCGTCGGCATCCAAACTCCAGCCTAGAAAGGAGGTAAAACCCCTCTCATCGCGTACCGTAACTTGGGTGTAGTAAATGGGAAAGATGGCCGTGCTGATTACCAGCGAATACACGGAGTTGGCCCAGTCGTAAAAGGCCCACCCATTCTGAACTTTTTTGGAATACATGGCGGTTAAATTTTCTTAAAAATAGTCTTTTTAGCCTGCGGGCGAAATCTTGATGGAATAAAAAAAGCCAATCGCATTTCTGCGATTGGCTTTTGAATACCTAGAGGTTATCCTCCTAGGATACTTTTCTGAAATATTATCCCTGTTGCTGAGCAGCGATTAGGTTAAGAGCAGAACCCGCCTTAAACCACTCGATTTGCTGAGCATTGTATGTGTGATTGGTTTCGATCACGTCTTTAGAACCGTCCGCGTGAACCACTTCGATGTTCAAAGACTTACCAGGAGCAAACTCATCCAAATCCAAGAAGTTGAACGTGTCGTCTTCCTGAATCAAATCGTAATCTGCTTCGTTGGCGAAAGTCAATCCCAACATACCTTGTTTTTTGAGGTTGGTTTCGTGGATACGAGCGAATGATTTCACCAATACCGCACGAACGCCCAAGTGACGAGGTTGCATTGCTGCGTGCTCACGAGAAGAACCCTCTCCGTAGTTGTGGTCTCCCACTACGATGGTAGGAATGCCTTTCTCTTTGTAAGAGCGCTGAACCTGAGGTACGCTTCCGTACTCCCCTGTCAACTGGCTTTTTACCTTATCTGTCTCCTTGTTAAAGGCGTTTACCGCTCCTGTCAAGGTGTTGTTAGAAATGTTGTCCAAGTGACCTCTAAAGCGCAACCAAGGCCCTGCCATAGAGATGTGGTCAGTTGTACATT
Source organism: uncultured Schleiferiaceae bacterium (assembly GCA_965658445.1). Lineage (GTDB taxonomy): Bacteria > Bacteroidota > Bacteroidia > Flavobacteriales > Schleiferiaceae > CBFHSF01. The sequence goes on from CBFHSF010000006.1 coordinate 19,492, forward strand.
TTCCGAAGGCCTTAATCAACAACTTCGCCCCGGTGATGTTCTTGCCATCCCATGGAGTAAATGGAGTCAATAGCTGAAGGCGCTCTGAACCGTCTTTTACAACCACTTCAATACCGCTACCGTCCGCAGCAGGCTCTTTGTAACCAGCGTCTTCTACACCAAACCCTTGTGGTGGCAAGTTGATTCCTTGTGGCTCGTCCAAGAGAACTTCTTCTCCTTCTGAGTTCAACAACTTATCGGTCAATGGGTTAAAGGTCAAGTCTCCGGCAATGGCCAAAGCTGTTACCATTTCTGGAGATCCTACAAATGCGTAGGTATTGGGGTTACCGTCTGCGCGCTTGGCGAAGTTTCGGTTGAATGAGTGTACAATGGTGTTTACCTCTTGCTTTTCAGCTCCTTGGCGTGCCCACTGACCGATACATGGTCCACAAGCGTTGGCCAGTACTTTTCCACCGATGGTGTCAAAGTCACCTAGGATACCGTCTCTCTCTGCTGTGTAGCGAACGAGCTCAGATCCAGGAGTAATGGTAAAGTCTGCTTTTGCAGCCAATTTCTTGCTAACCGCTTGGTTGGCAATAGAGGCAGCACGCGTCAAATCCTCGTAAGAAGAGTTGGTACAAGAACCGATCAAACCAACCTCAACCTTAGTAGGCCATCCGTTGGCTTCAGCAGCTTCCTTCATCTTAGAGATAGGAGTTGCGATATCTGGAGAGAAGGGACCATTTAGGTGGGGCTCCAACTCAGAAAGATTGATTTCAATGACTTGATCGAAGTATGCTTCTGGGTTTGCGTAAACCTCAGCGTCACCAGTTAAGTGCTCTTTAATACCGTTTGCAAGGTCAGCAACTTCTGCACGTCCCGTAGAACGCAAGTAATCTGCCATGGCCTCGTCGTAACCAAAGGTAGAAGTGGTCGCACCAATCTCCGCACCCATGTTACAGATGGTTCCTTTACCCGTACAAGAAAGTGAAGAAGCACCTTCACCAAAGTACTCAACGATAGAACCCGTTCCTCCTTTTACCGTAAGGATACCAGCCACCTTGAGGATAACATCTTTTGCAGATGCCCATCCGCTGAGCTTTCCTGTTAATTTAACTCCGATGAGTTTAGGGAATTTAAGTTCCCAAGGCATTCCGGCCATAACGTCTACTGCGTCAGCACCACCAACACCTACGGCAACCATACCCAAACCACCCGCGTTCACGGTGTGCGAGTCGGTTCCAATCATCATACCTCCTGGGAAGGCGTAGTTTTCTAGAACTACTTGGTGAATGATACCTGCACCTGGCTTCCAGAATCCGATTCCGTACTTAGAAGAAACGGAATCTAGGAAGTTAAATACTTCGTTGTTTTTGTTGATAGACTCTTGCAAATCCTGATCAGCACCTACTCGCGCTTGGATCAAGTGATCACAGTGGGCCGTTGAAGGAACCGCTACTTTCTTGCGACCTGATTGCATAAACTGCAAAAGGGCCATTTGAGCCGTTGCATCTTGCATGGCTACTCTATCAGGAGCAAAGTCTACATATGATTTTCCTCTAGAGAACTCTTCAGATGCGGGGTTCTCCCACAAGTGAGCGTAGAGGATCTTTTCTGTCAATGTAAGAGGTTTGTTGAGGAGGGTTCTCGCGGCAGCTACCCTTTCTGGGTACTTGGCGTAAACCTCTTTGATCATGTCTAAATCAAAAATCATAGAATTTTGAATTAATTGTTAGTATTCAGAGGGGCTGCAAAATTAAGAAAAACCACGAAAAACCAGGTATTTATTGACTGAAATGAGTCCGACCCCTCCTATTTTTATCAAGTCCACAAAAAAAGCCCTCCAAAAGGAAGGCTTTTTAATATTTCGACCTCAAAAAGAGGTTGTTTCTAATGATATAGAGGTGCTTACAAAGCGGTTTTCACGTCTTACTGACCTATAAACACCTTTTTGGCAAACCCTTCGCCACTCTTCAAGGTAACTTCTACCGCGTAGATTCCACGAGGAAGACCATTGATGTCCCAAGTATTTTCCAAATCTTCGAGTTTTGATTCCCAAACGATTTGTCCTGAAAGGTTGACCAAGCGAATGGTTTCTCCTGGGTAACGTGCATCTCCTCTGTAGTATAAGCGCTCGCCAGATGTATACACATCAATGGATTTGAGGATGTGCTCAGGAACAGAAATAAATACATGTCCGGCCAAAATTCCCTTTCCCGCTTCGGTTTCTACAGCAAAGTCTTTTACGGTGAAGGACTTAGAGCTATCCGCTACATCCAAACGAGCCCATCCAAAATAAACAGAATCATTTACGACGATGCGAAGTCCCAAGTAACCGTCAGTGGTTTCTCCAATCCAGTTAGAGTTGGGGTAATTGCTTACACCGTTAATTTCAAAGGCCATGTATCCTGTATTAAACTGGCTACCGATGCCTTCAAAAGTATCTCCGTCTTGGACACTATCCCCTTCGGCAAGTCTTGCAGGGTAGTTAAATCCATTGGCTGTAATTCCCACCGCCTTGTTGTCTACGGTTCCGTAGGGAGAAATGATTACCGCGTTGGTGTTGAGAGCGGCTCCCGTATCCACGTACTGCTTGATAGTAAAGTCAGGTGTACCGTCTTGGTTAAGATCCAAGTCATAGAAGCCGTTGTTGTAATCCACCGTCGTATCAGGGATGTCTGTATACATCTGACCGTTTACTGCAGGGGCAGCCAAAACGGCTCCAGCGGCAGCAGAGTACTTGAGTAATTTTTCTTGTAAGTCTTTCTTCATGCGATAATCTCTGTGAGAAATGGAGGGTTCCAAATTGGTTTCTTTATCACCCTCAATTTTTTCAAGGCTGCAAAGTAAGGAAAAAAGAGCGTATGACCGTACCTAATTTCTGCTTGCTTTTAAGCCCTTACCATTTTAGATTTTGCGAGAATGGTGATTCAAATTTTTGTCTACAACGGCTGCGGCTTGGAGAATATTGAACGGCCTGTCGAGAAATTTTGAAATTTGTGTTGCCGCTTCTTGCGGATGGGCGAGAATTTCTGAATAATTCACAACCAAAACACCGCAGTGGTCCTGTCTAGAGAGCCATCCCATACTTCGCTCCCACTCGGACTCCCATTTGGCAACGGCCATGAAGTCAAAAGCAACAGAGTCAAAGGCCTTCTCTCCCTTCATCATTTGCTGAGACGCCACCACTTGCTCCAAGGGACGCTGAACCACAATGACTTTGTATTGCTGTGCAGGCGGAATAAAACGTATCAAGGGAAACACCACTTTTACGGCTTTACCACTGGTTTCCATCAAAAAGTCGTTTTGACCTGCTAGGTTCTTTACGCCATCATGCTCGTAGTAACCCTTGGGGTTGTGTTGATCGGCCTGTCTATTCCCATCGTCAAAAGCTTCTATTCCCCCAGCTACCAACATCTGCATCAAAAGCGATGTTCCCGATCGTGGCGGTCCAGAAACTACAATGGTAGGACTGCTTCCACCCTCTTGCTGGGATGGTGATTCCTGTCCAATCAGTTCTTCCCACTGTGCCTTCCACAATGCGTTTTTGGGATTCATGGTGACGGCGACTGCCAAGGCTTGAGTGGCGTTCTCCAATTGATCCAAGGCCTTGAGGGCTCGGTATAATTCGTAATGTGCTTGCGGCGTGTAGAATCGAATGTCTAACAAATACAAAATCGTATCCACTGAGTCCTCATAGCGCTTCATCCCCAAAAGGCATTGCGCTTTTCCTAGCAATGCTCTCTCGCCCTTGCCATGAATGTGTAGACTTTTTTCGAAATAATCTAAGGCCACCTCAAAGGATTCTAGTGCGAGGTAACACTGCCCCATTCTCTCTAGTAAATGAGCAGAACCCGAAGTTTCCAATTGAGAAAAGTATTCCTTGGCCGCCGTCCATCGAGATTCATTGAGGGCCTTTAGTCCCTTGAAGTACAAAACGGTTTGGCCTTCCTTTTTTTCTGATAACATCCCTAACGCCTTGTCAAAAGTCTGATGCAATCCCATCTGTAAAGCCAAGGACGCCCAATATTTTAGGTATCGATCTTCTGAAGGATAGTCTTTACTCAGTCCATTCAAAATAGTCTCGGCCTCTTCCAAACGTCCACCTTCCCACAAACTGCGCGCGAGGTAGAAATCGTTTTCAGGCAATTGATCGTTGTTGCGTTCAATATCGGTAAGGTCAATGTAACCGAGATCTTCCAAGGTCTTTAGAAGTTCTGTATCCGCTATGGAACCCTCGGTCAGCCTCTCCGTTGACTGACCATTTTCATACGAAGTAATACGAGGTAATTCACTTTCAAACAGACCTTCTATCACACGGCCCTCTATATCTTCGGCGCAAGCCAGCCCAAAGTGACGAAGCACGGTAGGGGCTATATCCAAAACCGAAGCGCCAAAAACCTGCTTGGGTGTTTTGTGGTGTGGATCTCTGTAGGTCACAATGCCATAGGGCGAATGCTCCAAGGCAGGCGCTCCCGGCTCTGAAGGCAATTGCAATCTTCTCTGGTTGCCACCGTAAAAGCCGTGGTCGGAAAGTACCATTACGGCACAGTCTTCACCGGCAAGGGTTATCAATCTATCCAACATCATATCGTGAAAGCGATAGGCGCCTTCAACGATAAAGTGGTAATTCTTAAAATCTTCATCGGGAATGCCCTGCATCTGCGGAGGGTGGTACTTCATGGCCAAATGCTTGAAGTGGTCCAGGGCGTCAAAATACACCGCCATAACATCCCATGGTTCCTTTTCCATAGCCCAAGTCGCTGCGGCTTGAACTGTGGCGGCATGAGACAAAATGCGCATAACGGATCTCACAATGGGGTCTGTATCTGATTCCAAATTGGCATTGGGAAAAAACGGCGACACAATGGCCGAGGTCATTTCTTTGGGATGCACCCTGAGCTCAGCCAATTCCTCAGAATATTTTTCTGGGAAAACAGAACCCGGAAACAAGGGCCACTCCCCTTCTTCTGGGGGTGCCATGCCGTAAAAGTTAGAGACGTGAATGCCATTGGATTTCTCTGCGGGATGCGACGGCCACCATCCGACTACGTGACTCTTTAGACCACGCTCCTCCAAAATATTCCAGAAGGCCTTTACTTTCCGTGAAGAACCACGGGAGGCTCTTACCTTGCCGTGAGGTCCCTTCTCTGTAAAACCGGTGATACCGTGATCATAAGCTCTCTTGCCCGTTGCGATAGACGTCCAGACAATGGGAGAAATGGGAGGATCCAGCGTGGCCAGAGCACCAAAACTCCCTGCGTCCATCAATTTCTTTAAGGTGGGCAAAGCCCCCTTGTCCATCAAAGGTTTTATGATTTCCCAATCAGCGGCATCCCAGCCAACCATTAAGAGTTTAGGAGAACGGGTCATTTGCTTTTCTTCTCTTGGTGGTTTCTACTATTGTTGGCTTGCTTAATGGCTTCGCGCCAAGCTTTAATACCCACGGCTCCCAATGCCAACACCCCCAAAGACCCTTCCACAGGTATGGAGTATTCTACTGGTTTGTTTTCCTCAGGTGAAATTTTGTCTGAAGAGGATTTAGAAATGGGCATAAATCAAAAACTAAACGTTGATGGAAAGGTCGAGTAGATCACTCTGATTGTTTACTCTGTTGGTAACCTCTCTTTTTGTAGATTTGAACAAAGATAGATGGATTCTTTAGATACACAGAAAACTGAACGCACCTCATGAAAGTAAATCGCCAAAAAGCGACCTTTACGCAAAACCTCTCCGTAGCCTTTGATTCCATTAAGAGTCAGAAACTCCGAACGTGGCTCACCGCCATGATTATTGCCATTGGAATGTCAGCGTTGGTGGGAATCATTACGGCTGCAGAAGCCTTAGCGGCGAAATTAGAATCCCAATTCACCAACCTAGGAGCCTCTACCTTTACGATTCAAAACCGCGCATTGAGTATTCAGTTTGGTCCGGGGGGACGGAGAGAAAAAGAAAACCCTCCCATTACCTACCGCCAGGCCATTGATTTTAAAAAGCGCTTTGATTACGCAGGTGCCAAAGTGAGTCTGAGTTATATAGCCACAGGAATTTCTGAAATCAAAAAAGGTGATTTTTCTACAGACCCCAATGTAGCGGTTATGGCCGGCGATGAATACTACGTTGGATCCAATGGTTACGAAATGGCCATGGGTCGAAACCTAACAGAAGGTGAAGTTTCTGCAGGCTCCTACTCTGCCATCTTGGGTTGGGACATCTACAACAAGCTCTTTGACGACGGTGCGGATCCCTTGGGAAAAACCATCACAGTCCGTGGTTACAAATATTTGGTGGTGGGCGTATTGGCAGAAAAGGGATCGTCCTCCGCTCTCTCTGGGGACCGAATGATACTCATTCCCTATTCCAATGCAAGAATCGTCTTCTCCTCTCCTAACCGAACGTATGCGGTAAATGTGTTATCAGCCAGTAACGAGTTATTGGAACCTACCATAGAAGAGGCTTACGCCACCATGCGATCCATCCGAAAACTTCAGCCCAAACAAGACAATGACTTCAGCATTATTAGATCTGACAGTTTGGCCAAAATGCTCACAGAAAACCTTTCCATGGTAAACTTTGCCGGTCTGATGATTGGACTCATTACCATGCTGGGAGCTTCTATTTCATTAATGAACATCATGCTCGTTTCCGTTACTGAGCGCACCAAAGAAATTGGAACGCGAAAGGCCATGGGCGCCAAGGCCTCTGTTATTAGAGGGCAGTTTCTAACCGAAGCGGTAGTGATTTGTCAATTGGGAGGCGTTATGGGAATTCTATTGGGATTGGCCATTGGCAACGCAGTAGGCGCCCTGATTGATGGTGTTTTTGTCATCCCATGGGGATGGATAACGTTTTCTTTTGTATTTTCCATAGTGGTTGGTGTGATCAGTGGGTTCTACCCCGCCGTTAAGGCCAGCCGCCTTGACCCCATAGAGGCGTTGAGGTACGAGTAAGAATCCTTTCAATTAAATACTTCGCCTATGGCCGTTCAAAGAAAGAGAAGAAAGAAGAAACAACTCAAACCCGTAGGGGCCGCTCCTGGATCCTTAGTGTATACAGGGAATCGATCTCAAGACATTTCTTTTGACTTAGTGGAATACGGTCCTGACGGCATGGACGAGGAGCGCGACTTGGGTCCTGAAGTCCTCAATAAAAAAGTCAAACCCGGTTGTGTACAGTGGATTAACATCAATGGAATCCACGATACGGAGTTGGTGAGAGACATAGGTGAGAAAGCGGGCATTCCAAACTTGTTCCTCGAAGATCTTCTCAATGTAAACCAAAGGCCCAAGGCAGAGATTGATCCCGTTACCAGACATTTGTTTGTGACCTTAAAAATGCTTCGCTATCAATCGGACAAAAAACTCCTAGAAGCAGAACAAGTTTCATTAGTCTTAACGGAAAACCGCCTATACTCTTTTCAAGAAACCAAGGGAAATGTTTTTGAACCCGTTCGCAATCGTCTGAGGTATGGGAATATCATAATTCGACAGAACGGGATCGATTATCTTCTCTATGCCTTAATGGATACTATTGTTGATCACTATTTCTTTATTCTAGAGGAGGTGGAGGAAGATCTTGAGCAATTGGAGGACGACATTTTCCAAAACACTGACACCAAGCATCTCCAGGACATACAAATTCACAAGAAGAACATATTGGCTTTAAAGCGTGCCATTTTCCCGTTAAGGGAAGCCATAGCCGAAATCCGTACAGAAGAATTGGACTTAATTTCTGACCACACCCGCAATTACCTGCGAGATGTCTACGACCACGTCATTCAACTCATCGATCTTACAGACGTCCTCAAGGAATTCAATGGAGGACTCAAGGATGTATACTTAAACACGGTTAGCCTCAAAATGAACCAAATCATGCAGGTTCTGACCATCATGTCTACCATTTTTATCCCACTTACTTTTATTGCGGGTATCTACGGAATGAACTTCGAATACATGCCAGAACTCCACGCCAAACACGGCTATTTCTGGGTGTTGGGAATCATGGTTGTAATGGTCGTGGGAATGGTCTTTTTCTTCCGTCGGAAAAAATGGTTGTAAGCATGCAACTACAAGACAATTAGCGGTTTTTTATATTTTGTTATTTTGGGCCTCCGTTGTCGTTTTCAGGTTTGTCCTGAAGTGCGATTTCGGAAACCAAATACCACCACAAAACAACGCAAACCATGAAGTTATTCAACACATTTATGACTGCCCTCACCGCCACAGCGATTGTGGTTGGGACGGCTTCTTGTCAAAAAGAAGAGGCTCTTGATACGAGTTCAGGAGAATTGCTTTTCACCTTTGCCTTCGACTCTACTCAAGAAAGACTAAACAACTTAGGTCAGCCCTCTACAATTCCTGCTGGACACGCCGCTCAATCTCCAGGATTCAACGGCATTTCTGCTCACTACATAGAACTCTCTCCCAACATGTATACTCCCATTGGAGGAGGAGAAGTGGTTTACATGGGACCTGAAACCACTTTAGGTGGAGACAAGGCCGTAGACTTTAACCAGGCAGTAGTGGCCGCAGAAGGAGACGAATTTCTTAGGCTCTCCTTAGAAGATATTGAACCCGGTGTTTACGAGTGGATTCGCGTGTCTTTGACCTATCAAAATTTTGATGTAGACTTTAGAAGCAATGGATTAGACCTTACAGGTACTATTGCCTCTTTTGTTGGATACAACACTTACATTACACAACACACCGTAAAAAATCAGAGCATCACGGTTAACGAAAACCGTTTGCAAGGATATTGGGCTTTTGAATTGGTTGAACCCGTTCCCGTAATTATAGATGGACAGGCACCTCCGGGAGCCACTACCGTTCCCAATCCCCTCTTTAGCACCTCTCCCATTCCTCAAGGCTCTTGCTTGGTGACTGGGCAATTTGCGGAACCATTGGTAATCACCGGAAACGAAAAAGGGACGCTTCACATAGAACTCTCTGTGAGCAATAACAATAGCTTTGAATACACGGATCCCAACGGAAACGGCATCTACGAACCCGACTTAGGAGAAACTCCTGTAGATATGGGAACGCGTGGGCTCATCCCGAAAGCTATCATTCAACCCTAACCAAGATACTATTTAACCCAAAAGCCCCGCCCCACCTTGCAGTTTAAAACCAAAGACCACGGAGAAAACAAAACCTATATTTTCCAATCCATTAACGGAGGGTTCGTTCGTTCCGCGTTAACAGGCCTTGTGGTCGCTATTGGTGCCGGTGCCACTTACATTGCGTATGGTGATCCCAAATCGCTTATAGTGGTTTTCTTAGGAGTGTTTATAATGGGGTTTAATTCTGGGTATTTTTATCGTTGCAAGGACAATCACTTTGGCTCCTACGTTTCCCTATACGGCTTTGACATCTTTCGATCATCAAAACCGTTTGATGCGGAAAATGGATATGTAAGTGTGATGATAAAAAACCTTGGAGACTATCAGCTACAACTGATTGCGGATAGGAAAAATCGATTTAAGCTCAATCGTTATTGGGAATTTACCGATGCGTGGACCAATGCCTTTGAATTGGCACGAGACCTCGGTGTTTCCATTTTTGATTGTTCGGTTCGTGAAGAGAAAAACGCTTGGATCAAGCTAGAGGAGTTTGATTTCTACGAAAAGCAACTCACGCAGAAGGACTAGAACAACAGCCCCCTCCCCACTCGCTTCACTTTCTAAAAGACATTTTTGGACATAAAAAAACCCCGATTTGCATCGGGGTTTTCGCAATGTAATAAAGCTGAACTTATTTCTGCTCTGCCGCTACTTCGAAAGTGAAGTCTACAACAACTTCTCTGTGAAGGCGAATCTTTGCAGTGTGACGACCTACAGTCTTGATAGATCCACCCAAGATTTGGATGAATTTTCTCTCGATAGTGTGACCGTTTTTAGATAATTCATCAGCCAAGTCCATGTTGGTAACCGAACCAAACAATTTGTTTCCGGTACCGGCCTTAACTGTAATCTTCATTTCTAGTGAAGCCAAAGCTTCAGCAGTTTTCTTAGCATCCTCAATCAACTTAGCTTCTTTGTGAGCGCGTTGACGAAGGTTTTCTTCCAATACTTTCTTAGCAGAAGGAGTAGCCAACTGAGCAAATCCTTGAGGGATCAAGAAGTTGCGAGCGTATCCTGGCTTAACGGTAAGTACATCGTCTTTGAACCCTAGGTTCTCAACGTCTTGTTTTAAGATAATTTCCATGATGCTCTCCTGTTTACTTTAAGTTATCTGCTACGTAAGGAAGCAATGCAATGTGACGTGCACGCTTGATAGCCGTGGCTACTTTACGCTGGTATTTTAGTGAGTTACCGGTAAGACGACGAGGCAAGATTTTACCTTGGTCGTTTACAAATTTCATCAAGAAATCAGGGTCTTTGTAATCGATGTACTTGATACCTGACTTTTTGAAGCGGCAGTATTTCTTTTTGTTACCTGACTCAATGGCGATAGGCTGCAAGTAACGGATATCTCCGCTGTTTCCTTTTCCTGAAGCTGCCTCTAGGCTTGGATTCTTGTTTTCCATGTCTTCTGTGTTTAAGCTTTAGCGGTTGATGTTCTGTTTCTTCTCTTCTCAGCCCAAGCAGCAGCGAACTTGTCGTTGCGGATGGTCAAAAATCTCATGATGCGCTCGTCACGCTTCATCTCAACTTCGTAGTTTTCGATGATTTCGGTTGGAGCTTTAAATTCTACCATGTTGTAGAATCCACTCTTTTTCTTCTGGATGGGATACGCCATTTTGCGAAGCCCCCAGTTCTCTTTGTTGATAATTTCTGCTCCTCTAGTTTCGAGGTAGCCTACGAACTTATCAACCGTTTCCCTTACCTGTTCATCAGATAAGACGGGATTTAAAATGAAAACGGTTTCGTACTGGTTCATACTTAACTAATTAAATGATTTAATTTCGGTCGGCAAAAGTAAAAAACTTTTATCAAAAAAAGAATTCCCCAAGCTGTTTTTTCAAGGGGCCTTGCCCCTTTAACCCCGATTCGTGTTCCTTTCTTTTGCTTGATCAAAAAAAGGAACCGAAAAAAAATCAAGACTTCACAAATCCGCTACCCGATTGCTCTTCGGTCGCGGTAAAAAAGATCTAGAGCAAGCTCTCGTTTCCTTTTTTCCTGTTCGCTCGCTTGAGGCATCGGGTCCCAGCTAGATTTGTAGATGTCGGTCCTTAGCAAATCATTCAGTTGTTTCTAAACTCCGGAGTTCAGACCAGGACCTTTCCTAGTGTTGGTTTTTTGATCGCTCAAGTCGATTTACGAATCCTTTGACGAGGCCGTGGGGTTTTTCCCAGTTACCGTTTACTGCCTGGGGCTGCACCCCAGGCCCTGGTCTCAATTTCGGGATTTCTTGGCATATAAATCGTCAAGTAAACGTTTTCAGACGACACAATTTGCTTTTTGGAATCCGACGAAATCCGAAAAGACGGACTCGGATACAATCGATTGTTTGGCGACTAATTGAATTTCGGTTTGTAACTTTATGTGGGGCGGGCGTGGTACACGCCCCGGCTTTTCCATATACAGCCGAGTACTACCCAAAGTAGGCGTTTACTTTTCGCCTTTGTTTAGAATGATTTCCGAAATTCACCTGGGGTGGGAATCCTAGATTCCCCGGCCTACACTCTTTCAGTCGACTACAACCGAAAGCACCCGATTTCTTGTCGTGTCCATTTTGAAAAATTCTCGACATTCACACGGGGTGGGACCGCTGGTCCCCACTCCCGACAACCATCGGGACAGGTACTCACTACTCTCCAAAACGAAGAAGGAAATAGGAATGTGGAAAAAAGGAATCTTAAGTTAACCTAGTTCTGGAAATCTGCCCCCCTCATTCCTTCATTCTCCCTCATTCCTCATTCCTTCCCATTCAACTACTCACCACTCACCAGTCACCAGTCACTAGTCACCAGTCACTAGTAATTGACTTTTTCAAAAAATCGAACTATATTAGCTTTGATAGTTTGATTTTCAGTTTGATTCTGAGTTTGATTTTGATTTTTCAATTTTCGCCATGCGCCGAATAAGTTCCATGAAATTCTCCTCCTTAAAATACTCCATCGTCTTTGTACTCCCGCTTCTCACGTGGTATAGCTTCAACGTAACGGGTTGGAAAACCTTTGTGCCGTTTGTGTACATATTTATGGGGATTCCCCTGTTTGAACTCTTGTTAAAACCCGATGCGAGCAACCACGAAAAAGAGCAGGAAAAGAGCCGACTAGACAATGTGCTCTACGACGTTCAGGTCTACCTGACAGTGCCTTTGCAGCTTTTTACACTGGGATATTTCCTCTTTGCCATGCAGGAAGTCGGCTTGACGACCTTGGACAAAACAGGTCGCATTCTCTCCATGGGGCTTTGCTGTGGAATTTACGGAATCAACGTGGGGCACGAACTGGGACACCGCTTCAAATCCTTTGAGCGAATCTTAGCGAAGACTCATTTGATGACTTCGCTGAATATGCACTTTATGCATGAACACAACCACCACCATCACAAGGCGGTAAGCACGCCAGAAGATCCCGCCTCGGCGCGATATAACGAACCTTTGTATCTCTTTTGGATTCGTTCCATGACGGGGGTTTACGCCATGTCTTGGAAGCTGGAAGCCGATAAACTCAAAAGACAAGGCATTCCCTTTTGGTCCTTTAAAAATCAAATGATTACCGATACTCTGATTCAGTTGGGGTTGTTGGTGTTTATTGGTGTGCACTTCAATGTAGCGACTGTGGGATACTTCGCCATAGCCGCATTGATTGGTCATTTACTGTTGGAAACTATCAACTACATTGAGCACTATGGCCTGATGAGAAAAAAGGAAGACCACCGATACGAAAAGGTCTTACCCAAGCACTCTTGGAACTCTGACCACGTCATAGGACGCTTGCACCTCTTTGAGCTTTCTAGACATTCGGATCATCACTACCGCGCGGGAAGAAAATATCAAATCCTGAGACATATGGAGGATTCTCCACAGATGCCCACGGGCTATCCCGGAATGATGATCCTCTCCACCCTCCCTCCCCTATGGTTTGCCGTGATGAATCCAAGGGTAAAAGCGCAGTCTGATTGGAATGGATAAGAAGAATAGATGATTATAATGGCAAATCAGAACCAGAATTTACAATCCAATGACTTAAGCTTTGACTACGACTTCATCATCGTGGGAAGCGGCTTTGGAGGATCTGTAAGCGCTCTGCGTCTTTCCCAAAAGGGATACAAGGTTCTGGTCATAGAAAAGGGAAAGTGGTACAAGGGAAAGGACTTTGCCAAGACCAACTGGAACGTCAATAAATGGCTTTGGGTTCCCTTTCTCAATTTCTTTGGTATCATGAAACTGACCATTACTCGCCACATCATGATTCTATCCGGTGTAGGAGTAGGCGGTGGATCTCTGGTATACGCCAACACCTTACCGGTGCCCAAAAAAGCCTTTTTTACTTCTGGAAGTTGGGCCGGTTTAGAAAATTGGGAAGAAGAACTGAAACCCCATTACCAAACCGCTCAACACATGTTGGGAGCCAATAAAAATCCCGCCCTTTTTGACGGAGACAAAGCCCTCCGCGAAGTGGCAAAAGACATGGGCCGGGAAGAGCATTTTTCAGCAACAGAAGTTGGAGTGTACTTTGGGAAACCGGATGTAACCGTCCCAGACCCCTACTTCAACGGTGAAGGCCCCGACCGAACGGGATGTAATTTCTGTGGAGCCTGTATGACGGGTTGTCCCAACAATTCCAAAAACTCCCTAGACAAAAACTATCTGTACCTGGCTCAAAAGCTCGGTGCAAAAATCATCGCAGAAAAGGAAGTTATCGATGTTTTTCCCAATAAAACAAGTAATAATCAAACAGACGAAGGCGGTTATCGTGTGGTATTTCGCGACAGTACGAAGTGGATCAAAAAAACCAAAACGCTCACGGCGAAATCTGTCATATTCTCGGGAGGGGTGCTCGGCACGTTAAAACTGCTTCTCAAACTAAAGTCCTCCTCCCTTCCCCATTTGTCGGAACGCATTGGCCATGACGTGAGGACCAACAACGAGACCTTGATCAGTGTATCCTCCCTCAACAAAGACATCAACACGTCCAAAGGAGTAGCCATTGGTAGCATTTTGGAAACGGACGAGAACAGCCATTTAGAAATCTGCCGCTATGGCGAAGGATCGGGGGCTTGGAAGCTTTCTCATCTTCCCTACAGTGCCTCCAAAAACCACCTAGTGCGCTATCTAAACATGTTTACGGGATTTTTAAATTCGCCCATTGACTACTTTAGAATCTACGTTAAAAACAGTTGGTCCAAAAACACCGTGGTCCTCCTCTTTATGCAAACCTTGGACAGCACCTTGGTATTTGGAAGAAACTGGCGAGGATCGCTTACGCCAAGGATGGGTTCGGGTAAAAAGCCCACTCCCTACATCCCAGAGTCCATACAACTGACCAAGGACTACGCTAAAAAAGTCAATGGAAAGGCAAGTTCCTTTGTAGGAGAAGCCCTTTTGGGAATTCCCGCAACCGCTCATATTCTGGGAGGAGCTGTCATGAGTGACTCGCCCAAAAAAGGCGTTATTGACAAGGACAACAAAGTCTTTGGATACGAGGATTTATACGTCATTGACGGGTCAATGATTTCGGCCAATCCCGGTGTCAATCCTTCATTATCCATCACGGCCATTGCAGAAAGGGCCATGGCAAAGATTCCATCAAAAGACGAGTCAAACCGCCAAAAACAATAAGTACTTCTAATCCAAAATGGGAAGAAAATCAATAGACAGACAGCGCAAGCCACTAACGGATAAAGCCAAAAAATGGGTTCGCGAGCTCACACCCCTTCTACAAGAAGTGGACTTGAGAAAACTCACCTTGGACGAACTCTCAGAAATGGCCGGCAAAAGCCGAAGCACCATCTACACCTATTTTTCCACCAAAGAAGAAGTCTACCTGACCATTACTCAATTTGTATTGGAGGACTTGCGCTCCGCCATTTCTCCAGAAACCCTTGCTCAAAGCAATATGGGAGAAGCCCTCTCGCATCTGCTCCACTCCATTGGAAAGGGTATTGAAGGGATTTCTATCAGCTATCTAGAACAGCTTCAAAATCACTTCCCAGAAATTTGGGCCGTCATTCAAGAATTCACCGATCAGGTCCTCTCTCTCCTATCCACGCTCTATCAAATGGGCATGGACCAAGGGCATTTTAAATCGTTCAACGTATCTCTTCTCACCGCCCTAGATCGTCACTTTGTAATGAGCATTATGACAGACACCGCACAGTTCAAAGAACAAGGCCTATCCCTCCGCGACCTCGTCACGGAATATCTAGAGTTGCGCCTTGGAGCGCTAGCAAGGCACTAGAAGACGCTCACCGCTCACTGCTCACTGTTAATTTTTCCCAGACTGAAGAAGGAAACAGGAATTAGGAAAAAAGGAATTCTTAGTTATTGCAATTCCGGAAAGTACGTTTGAATAAAATTCCTCATTCCTTCATTCTCCCTCATTCCTTCCCATTCAACTGCTCACTGCTCACTACTCACTGTTAATAACCCACCCAAAACCAAGGCCTCAAAAAGCCGCGCTGATTCAAAAGAAAAACTATATTTGACCTTAGGCAATTCACCTATGGAAAACTTCATTGTATCCGCGCGTAAATACCGCCCACAGACCTTTGAGTCCGTTGTGGGTCAGCGTCATATCACTTCTACACTAGAGAACGCTATCGCCAATAATCACTTGGCGCAGGCATTGCTTTTCTGTGGTCCACGGGGTGTAGGAAAGACGACCTGTGCACGTATTTTGGCCAAAAAAATCAATGAAGAAAATGGAATTGACGCCGAGAATTTTGATTTGAACATCTTTGAGCTCGACGCCGCCTCCAACAACTCCGTAGATGATATCCGTCGCCTTACCGATCAAGTGCGCATTCCGCCTCAAGTAGGAAAGTTTAGAGTCTTTATCATTGATGAGGTTCACATGCTTTCTCAAGCGGCCTTTAACGCTTTTCTGAAGACGTTGGAAGAACCGCCTGCTCACGCCATATTTATTTTGGCCACTACGGAAAAACACAAGATCATTCCCACTATTCTCTCTCGTTGTCAGATTTTTGACTTTAAGCGCATTCGCGTAGAAGACATTGCACAGCACCTGGGATGGGTTGCAGAACAAGAAGGCGTAACGGCAGAGCCTCAGGCGCTTCACGTCATTGCCCAAAAAGCAGACGGTGCACTGAGAGACTCGCTTTCCATTTTTGATAGAATCATTTCGTACTCAGGCAATCAATTGACCTATCAACAGGCCATTGAAAACTTGAATATTCTTGACTACGACTACTACTTTAAAACCTTGGATTCTGTCCTGGCGGGAAACCACTCGGACTTGTTCTTGCTCTTTGATGAAATCTTGGAGAAGGGTTTTGACGGCCACCACTTCCTTTTGGGATTGGGAGGTCATTTGAGAGATTTGCTCGTAGCACAAGATCCCAGAACGACTCAACTCTTGGAAGTTGGCGAAACCGTAGTAGAGCGCTATCTAACGCAGGCCAAGTCCTTTAGCATTGGCTTCCTAGTCCACGCTTTGGACAAAATCAACAAGGCCGACGCTCAATACAAGGGCTCCAACAATCCGAGACTCTTGGTAGAAATCACCTTGACACAGCTCGTTTCTATGGCCCACCCCACTGCTGAGGGTGAAAAAAAAAACACTAGCCCAAGCGTAGCGGCTTCAACAAGCGTAGCGAATCAAACAAACACAGCGAATCAAATAAGCGTAGCCACTCCAACACAGGTTGCAGCACCCACGGCCCAACAGACAGCACCAGCAGCGGCACCGCCCCCTGCATCAGCAAGCACGCCGGCCAATCCATCAGCTACTCAAACGCAAGCAAAGTCTGAAGTACCATCTGAACCACAGTCGACACCCTCGCCTGCCCCAACCCAGCCACAAAGCAACGCTAAACCGGAGCATCAGACCCCTCCCCCTCCACAGGCTGAAGCCAACATTGTTTCGAGTTCGGAATCAGCCCCTGCTGAACCCAAGCCCGAAGTGGTTTCTCAGCGCATGGAAGATTTAAAGACGAGTGCGCCCAGGAGGGATCGTTCACAGAGAAGACGCGGTTCGGGAATATCCATTTCCTCCCTAGACAATCCCATTCCCAAAAAGGAAGAAGAGAAGAAGACGGAGGAGTCTGATCAGCCCATCAACATTGCGGATCAAAAGCCGTTTACCCTGGACGATTTGATTGCCAAGTGGACGGAGTTTGCTGAAATGCACAACGACAACAAGCACATTTACAATACGTTGATTAAGAACAAACCCGTTCTGATTAACGACACCGATTTGGTACTCACCCTAGACAACAACACCCAGGAACACTACTTGAGCGAAATCAAGACAGAGCTTTTGGGCCATGTGAGAAAGGGACTTCAGAACTATGCCATCTCCCTTCAGGTAGAAATTACCGCCAAAGAAGAGGTTAAGAGTTTGTATACTCCTGACGAGAAATTCAAGCACATGTCTGAAGTCAATCCCAATATTGTAGACCTCAAAAAACGCATGGATCTTGACTTGGAATAAGTATAGATACAGCCACAGGCGAAACCACGGCCTTAGAGTCCTATTTTCGTTCCTTTTGGTTATTAGCTTGTATGGCGAAGGTTCTAAAGTTCTGGCTCAACAGACCTTTACCGATGACGAACTCATGGGGCGTTTTGAACCTTCTAAACATCCCGGATTTTCCAAAGTTCCTGCAGGATATTCCACGCGAAACAATGACTATTTAAGAACAGAAGTTCTCGAGGCTTTTATGGAAATGACGGCTGCTGCCAAGGCTGATGGTATTGACTTACTCATCGTTTCTGCCACGAGAAACTTCAATCGTCAGGTGGTGATTTGGGAACGCAAATGGGACACCTTTGGCGGGAGCAAGAGAAAGCGCGCTGCAAAAATCCTCCGCTACTCTTCCATGCCTGGAACATCCCGCCACCACTGGGGAACCGACTTTGACTTGAACTCTGTGAACCCATCGTACTTCAATACCAAAAAAGGAAAGAAAGTATACGAGTGGCTGCGTTTAAACGCGTATAAATTTGGCTTTTTCCAACCCTACCAGACGTACCCTGAAATTGATAGATCTGGCTACGAAGAAGAAAAATGGCATTGGTCCTACTATCCCACTGCAAGTATTCTCTTGGCGGAGTACAACGCACGCATAGACGAAGACAAAATAGAAGACTTTGACGGAAGTAAATACGCAGAGCGATCTCGTGTTTTACCTGACTACGTCAATGGCATTGTAACGGCACCCTTCCCCTTGGGACAATTCCCCATTCCAGGGAGTCCTGAAGATCCCATTTTAGTGGTTGCGTCAAAAAATCAAGTGGCCTCTTCAAAAACCCTTCCGAACGGAGAAATCCAAGACCGCACCGTAGACCAATTGGCGACGTCAAAACCACCGAGACCATCGGGTCCTATTCACCTTACTTCCTACTTCAGAGAAGGCCCCAGTTATTCCGCTGGACCCCAACTGACCTTTAGTCAGTGGATGGGCAAAGAATAACGCCAAACGAAAATCGGGCGTAAACAATAAATGCCTATTTTTGTTGACTTTGAAGAAAACATCTAGAATGGAAGACACCATCAATGCCTCTAAAAGCACAATCAACGAAGGTTGGATAGAAGAGGGCGTAAAGCTCTATGTGTGGAAGGGAGAAGCCAACGAAACAAGACGCGAAAGCATACCCTCAGGAGTCATTCAATTTTACTTTGCCGTAGAAGGTGAATGTATCTTTAAGTTTGGACCTCATTACCAAAAGGACTTGGGGTCTTCCAAGAGTTTCTTTATCTACAACCCGGACAAGGAGATTCAAGTAGAATGGGAACTTCCCGTAAAGAGCCAATTGGTGTTTATCTTCATTTCTATTGAAAAGCTTCACAAACTTTTTTTGAGCAACACGGCAGAACTCCCCTTCCTATCCGGAGAGAATGCCAACAGAAAATTTTACGAGGAGCGCAGCATCACACCACAACTCATGGTGCCGCTCAATCAACTGCTCAACAACACCATGCCCAGCCCCGTAGCCAAGGTGTACAACCTTGCAAAAGCTTACGAGATTCTGGGAATTTCATTTGACGTCAGAGAACCCAATATAGAATCTTGTCCCTTCCTCAACGACGAGGAAAACATTCGCAAGATCAAACAAGCGAAGGAGATCTTGGTAGAGAGAATGACCTCTCCTCCTACTCTTAAAGAGCTATCGGAATTGGTGGACATCAATGAATATCGATTAAAGGCCGGTTTTAAAGAGATTTACGGGAACACCGTTTTTGGATTCCTATTGGATTACAAACTGGAGCATTCATTGAGTTTGTTGCAAAACAAGAATTCTCAAGTACATCAAGTGGCTGACGAATTGGGCTACACCAATCCCAGTCATTACATCGCTGCGTTTAAAAAGAAATACGGCGTAACTCCCAAGAAATACCTCCTTCAGAGAGGATAAAACGTTTTTTAAAGAGTAATCCCCAGAGTCAGGATTAACTGTCTGGGGTTGGCCGGAATAATTCCGGGTCCGGGATATCCAGAAGCTCTTCTGGAAAAATACGACTGATTCAGCACGTTGTTAATTGAAAAGCCTACCGTATAACGGTTCCATACGTATTGGGCCGTGGCATCCGTTACCCAATAACTGGGAATGATTCCCGCTACGGCATTGGGATCAAATTCTGCATTGGTCGCGTCGCTGTAGTGTTCATGAGTATAACTTCCCAAAAGGTTTACAGTAAGCCCTCCCCTTTGGTAGTTCAGTCCACTTTTAAAGATGTAAGGAGGTACCCATTCCACTTCGTTGCCTTCAATTCCTGGGTCCAAAGAATTGGTGTAGGTGGCCGAAAGAACGGTGGCGTTTACAAACCACTTCAAGCGATTTTTGGCTTCAAGCGGAGACCACAAGGTGTGCAAGTACACATCGGCGTAACCTTCCACTCCTATGGTATTGCTTTCAGCAATGTTAGTACGATATTGAACAATGACGCGGTCAATGGGATCTACCTGCAAAAGAGTTCCTATGCGGTTGGCATATCGGAGCCAAAAGGCAGATACATCATAAGTGATAAAGGATTTGTACTGACCTCTCCACCCCAAATCTATGGTAAAACCACGCTCATCCTCCATATTGGGATCCACCTTAAAGTTGGGGTTGACTACGCGAATGTCATTGAAATTAATGGCTCGGTAATTCTGTGAAGCGTTTACGTAAATTTCTGAATTAACCGTGGGCTTGTAGCTGGCGCCCAATCCAAACAAGACAAGATTACGAGTCTTGCTATTGGACTCCTGAACCACAGAATCAAAAATCACATTGCCCGCTAAGTCGTAATTGAGAATGCGGTAGTACCCGTCAGAGGCCGTGGTAATATTTTCGAAGCGAACACCGGGCGTAATGCTCCACTTGTCAGATAACTGAAATACGTTTTCTGCAAACACACTCAAATTTTCGCTGGGGAAGTCATAATCGGAGCCTTCCTTCTTTTCAGGGTTTAAGAACTCAAAATCGGGACCGCTGGTGGCAGGGGCATCTCCTTGAGATCTATCCAAGAAACCACGGTAGTACCTAAGCCCTACCAGTCCTACAGAGCGAACCTCTCTAAGGTTGTAGTTGGTGATCAATCGCTGTTCCGTTCCTATATTGAGGTAGTTGTCACTGATGAGATCTCTTGGCAAACTCTCGTCATCCTGACGGTTGATTCTGCCCAAAAAGCCCAAGGCTTCACGAGATGCATCCAGTCCAAAAAAGCGACCGTCCAACCACCAAGACTTGCTTGGCTTCCATTGATATTTGATGGCTCCCAAATTCCAATCTACGCGGAACCAGTTTCGGTTTCTATTGCTCTGTGTGGGGTCTGTGGCAAATTCAGCATCCGTCAACCCTCCCGGCTGATGTGCCAAGTAATTCATATGAGTGAACTCCACTTGTACAGAAAGCTCATCCGTCACCTTCCAATCTACTTGGCCGTAGCCATTGTAAAAATCGTATTCCGAATTGGGCCTCCAACCGTCTCCACGCTTGTAGGTAAAATATCCAAAGTAGTTGAGTCTTTCGGTAGATCCTCCCATAGAAGTGAAACCATTAAAGAACCCAAAAGAACCTCCTGAAAGTCTGAGCTTCATCTCAAAGGGATCGTACTCAGGTCCCTTGGAGTGAACAAAGTTGATCATACCGCCAAACTGTGTTCCGTACTGTAGGGAAGCCGCTCCACGAACCACTTCAATTCTGTCGAGTGATTCTGCTGGGGGAGTATAGTACGTTTCAGGATATCCCAAGGCATCGGCGCTCATGTCATATCCATTGAGGCGCGTATTGAATTCTGCCGTGCGATTGGGATTGAGGCCGCGGGCTCCTACACCCAATTGAATCCCACCGTCATCCGATTCCCAGATATTAAGCCCAGGAACTTTTGCGTAAATCTCTCTCGGGTTGTTATTAGCCAGTGAGGCGGCCATTTGCTGGGGCTTGATAACCTCATTCTTTTTGGAAGCGTAAATAGCGGCACCTTCTACGGAGCGCAGTCTTACGCGATCTTCACGAGTTCTCTCCCCTTCTAAATCAATGGTATTGAGTTCCTCAGAAGAGGCTTTCAAAACAATTTTTTCAGGTACTTGATCTACGGGAAAAACCTGAGGAACAAACCCCAAAGACGTAAATCGAATACTGTCTGTTCCATTGGAAGGAATCAGAGTAAAGGCCCCTTCTGTATCGGTAACCGTTCCTCCGGGAATGGGAGATGTCACCACGCCCACATTGGCCAATCCCTTTCCTTTCTCATCCACAACTACTCCAGTGAGGGCCGGCATGTTTTGTGCCCAGAGCCCTTCGCCACAAAGGCAAAGACATAGGAACAAAAACCAGGTGAATGTGATGGAATTACTTCTCATGAGGCAGTATCCAGAATTTGGCGGCAAAAGTATCCATTTGCTTCAACAAATCGACCTGTGGGTCAATAAATTGTTGAAGGGGCCTGCCCTGTAAAGTAGCGTGTGCGTCGGCGTAAACGCGTGGGTTTTCCAATCCGTTTTCTACCGCCCAATCGCCCAAGTAATGGGCAAATTGCAAAATCAAGTCTGGCTGTGTGCTCATTTGCTTGAACTGAACAGGTAGTAGAAAATCTTGCGGATCCACCTCGGTAGTAATGGTTCCGTTGGGACCGTCGGACTCGATTCTATATTGAACGTATCCCACCTTCTCCATCAGCATTACGCGCCAACCAAAGCGATAGCCCTGCTCTGTCCAGAACATTTCTCCGGGATAGGCTATGTATCGAAAAGGCCAAACGATTTGCCAAACCATAAACACCAACCAACCATAGTACAGTCCTTTGGGAGTATTTGACCCTTCGCCCGCATTTTCTGAATAATTGAAAAGGTTCTTAAGCTTGTCGTAAATGGCTTGATGAAAGGACGTAGCAAAAAATAAGGTCGTAGCCACCATCATAATCCATGGAAACATGCCAATGGGGAAAAGAGCCGCTGTAATGCCGTGAAAGAAAACCACAGAGGCGTAGGCAATGGCACGAGTCCGTTGGAGGCTCAAAAACAATGGAATGGTTAAATCGTAGAAGGCACCGGCCCATGCAAAGAAGTACGCAGTTTCCGCATATTCAAACAACGGACCGATAATTGGCCAATCGCTGTGCGGAGGCAACCAAAGTCGCAACGGCATGGCTTCCAACAACCAATCGGGATTGAGTTTGGCAATACCCGCGTAAACATACACCAAGGCCAAAAGCGCTTGCAATGCTCTGCGGTAAAAAACGGGAGTGGTCTGATAGGGCTTCACTACACCCCATTTTACATCCAATGAAAAGCTGCGATGGGCGGGCACAAAAATCATAAGCCCCGCCAACATGGACATAAAGTAGTAGTGATTGAGGTAGTACGTTACATCGATGAATTCCACGTACGTGAAAATCAAAAAATACAGGACCATGCTCAATCGGTAGCGCAGACCCAAGGCAATAAACAGCCCCAAAACCGCCATAGAAACAAAGGCCGCATACATTCCCCAAGGAGGAAGTACGCGAACCCATTCAAAGCCGTAGTATTTAAAATGGAAAGAGGGCTCTATGTATTGCTCGTGAACCCATCCCTTGAGTAAAAACCTCAAGGCGGCACCACTCATGAGCAGTCCGTAGAAAATTCGGAAAACGACTAAGGGAGCCATAGACTCCCTTAGAAACAAAAATGATAATAATTTATTCGAACCCCTTTGAATACTCATTTTTATTTAGTCCCCATCATTGTCTTGATAAGTAATAGATACTCCAAGAAGAGAAGGAACCTCTGTTTTTGTATGTAATACGGTTGTTTGATACTCTTGGTAAATGGCCTCCAATTCAGCGCTGCGAGCCGATACGAGATCGCACAACGTGCTGCCTTCGGCGGAAGCCAAGCCCAGTAAAATATTGTCAAATTGTTGAGAAACGGTAGATGCCGTTGTGGTATTACCCACCGTTGACCCCATCACAGAAACGTAGTCCTTTAGAGAAACTCCCATCTCATCGGTGAGCTCAGATCGTCCTTCATAAAAAGCGGCTATGGCTTCTGTCTGCGCTTGCAATAATTCAGAAGAACGGCGTGCATAGGCACTTTCCACTTTTTCTGGATACAAAACACCGAGTGATCGCTTGCCCATGGGAATGGCCAATTTTGCATTTTTGGCCAACTCTAGGTTGATGTTCCAATGGTTGATCAACAAGCTAGTACTAGAGCCTACGTCCGTACCCGTTGCTGAGACAAAGGTGGTGCGGTAACTCCCCTTCCAATCCGAAATCATGGGAAGAATATGAGAGAAAGCATTGTCTTTGAGGTCTTTCAAAAACTGTCCTCTCTGTGTGTCCGTCAAAAACTCTGAAACCACTTCCGATTCTCCCTTGTGAAAGAGCAAGTACTCAGCAGCAGCAAAACCTCGCGCTGCCACATTGGAAGAGCTCTCTAGGTTGTAACTTCCCGCTGCCACCAAACCTTCTACCAAAACGGTATCCGTTGGAAAAACCATTACCGAATTGAAAACATCGTGGGTAAAGGCAGGACCAAAATCATAAGTAAGCACTCTATTGTAAGCGATTCTCAACTGAAAAAGGGCTTCTTGACATGGAGTCAATCGGGCGAGTGTAGGCTCTTGAACAAACCGATCCACCGCAGTGCCGTAATCATTGGCCTTAATCTCTAGAATAGTCATCTGAGGAATAATGATTTCGTCCGCTGTGTACTCTAACCACAGAGCTCTGTTAAAGGAGGCTTGTGTTTTGGGGTTGTCTTTCTCACAAGAAGAAAGAGTCAACATTCCAAAAGTAATTCCAACCAAAAGAGCAAAGTGTTTTTTCATGTTATTGAGTGTTCTGTTGAGTGCTGGTTTTATTTGATTTCTTTACGAGTTCTTACAATTTCCTTTAACAAATACTACAAGGTATTTTGAATGGATTCCCAGCCGTAAATCTGAGCCAATTGATCCGCTGCCGCTTGAATATCTGAAGTGGTAATGGCGTAAAAGTCATCTCCAAGAGTGGCCAATACCTGATCGATTTGTGCAGGAGTAATGGCTCTGTCTTCGTTGAAGTACAATGACCATACAAAGGCGTATGCCTCAGACAATTGGTGGTTTCTCAAGGCGTGGTCTGCAAAATCAGACTTGGCTCCGTTTAGGTAGTGAATGGCGGTTCCTGCCACTACTTCTTCCCAAGTAGACTTGATCATAGCGCGCGCTTCGTCACGGTCCGTCATGTTGTCTTGAGAAATGGCAAAACGACCATCAATCATGTAATCCATTAGGCGTTGGTTGGTACCCAATGAGCCGTCTACAGTATTGGTGTATTTACCCCAGAAGCGAATGCCTTCCATGTTGGTAGGGAAATCCGTAGGAACGCCCCAGTATCCAAAGGCCTCGTCAAAGTGATGCTCCATATCCGTTCCCTTTACAGAATCGGATACGGCGTTGTCTACATTCATCTTATCATCGCCCAAGTAAATGGTAGTGGCTTGGTAGTAGAAGGTCGCTCCCATAATTCCCTTTTCAAGTAATTGTGGGTATTCAAATCCTTTTGCAGAACAGTTGTATTGCTTGGCACCACTGTTAGAAGTAACCACACCAGCTACCCCTGGACCACCGGCCACGATAGAATTACTAGACACTACCAATGAATCCATCCAGCTGTAAATAGTGGGCAATACATCGGCAAAAGTTTTAGACTCAAGGTTCTTTGTAGATTGACCCAATTCAGAGTTAGACCAGTTGGCACCTGTATTGGTAAAGTAGGCCATCATTTCTGACTTAGAAACCTTAGCACCCGAGTTGGCAGATTTCATATAAGATGACATCTCTTCCATCATATCCAAACGAGTGATTTGGCCGTCGTAAGACATGGGATCAAAAGAGTATGTATCGGGTGCACTGGGAGTAGAAGGAGTCTCTACAGTATCGTCTTCACATGAGAAGAGAGCAGGAATAAAGGCGAGTAGTAGTAGGTATTTTTTCATTGCTTTTTATTTCACTGTTGAAATATTTGGCGTGCACTCCAAAATCTAAATTTAACCCTGTTTTTATTTAGACTGTTTTTAAATAACGCTGCAAATTTAATGCTCAAATGATTACACGCAAACAAAATCTAGATTAATTCTAAATAAAGTTTTGACAAAGAAAAGGTGAAGGCAGAAATGCCAAAATGAAAAATGTCAGGTTTACAGAGAAAGCCCCATTTGTGTTGCAATAATCAAGAGTCTTTGCACAGCAGATATTGGAGACTTTTTGTAGTGATAGCAGGCTTTTTCAAATTCTGAGGACTTGTGGAAGTAGCGACCCATTTCATAGTGTTTCCTCTGGATAGCGAGGTTGAATTCTATTGTAGACATGCCACCATTTTCTACCCACTCCTTCCAAACATTAGACACTTTAGTAAAGTGATCTTCAACGTCAGAAGTAATTCCTGCTCCAATTCTGTACTTGGTCAATGGACGCGAAACATGAAGGGGTTGTACCCCTAGATCAATAAGAGATTTCCAGAGACCTAAGTCCTCCACTCTATCTCGTCTTTCCTCCCACCCTTGTGTTTTGTCGTAGGTGGACTTTTTAATGGCTGTGGCCGAAGGGGTAAAAGGGTTGTTTTCCCAAACATCTGAAAATTGAGAGTAGGTCACGGTTTTTCTCTTTCTGAGGCTTCCTTCCAAAAACCACTCCCAAACATTATGATAAACCCATTCCGCTTCGGGGTGTTTTTGAAGAAATTTAGAAAGCACAGCCACCTTGTTGGGCGTCCATCGGTCATCGGCATCCAAGAATGCAATCCAGTCTCCTGTAGCGCTCTGTGCCCCCGCGTTTCTAGCGGCGCCTAGACCTCGATTTTCTTGGTTGATGATTTCCAAGGAATGCAATTGAGAAAACTCTACGAGAACTTGGGCCGTTCCATCCGTTGATCCGTCGTTGACCACAATGATTTGCAACTCAGCACCTCTCTGCACCAGCAAACTGTCCAAGGCCTCACGCAAGGTGTCCTGGGCGTTGTAAGCGGGAATGATTACAGAAAGTGTTTGCATTGTGAGTCGCCTCTTCTAAAAATCAAAATTCAAAGTACTTGCCAGGAAACATTTTGTTTCTCCATTTTTTGGCCGTTGAATACAACCCTAATTTATACAATACTTTCTTCACAAAGGTCAAAGTAAAGTGGGTCCCAATCTTTCGGCCTAAGCCGGGATTCCATGAAGCAAAAAAGCGATACAGCCTTTTGTTTTCTCTGTAGAATTCTGAATTCTTTTTCTGGAAGGCCAAGCTGCCTACCCACCAAGCACCAATTTTTCTATAGGTCTCCTCTACCCTCTTGGGATCGGGGTTCCCTTCTTTGCGTATCAGTTCAATGGTTCGGATGATCTCGTCATACACCTTGTAATTGGCCCGGGCTCTTTGTCTCTGTGTAACCGCATGGGTTCTAAAAGCATTGAGGGGCTCTGCGCAGTAGGCCAAATCAGAAATCAACAGCATCTTACTGTAGAAATACCAATCTCCGTTAAGTCTCATATCTTCTGGGGCTCCTCCTGCTTTCTGGTAAACAGATTTTCTAAAAAGAGCACCCGACGCATTGGGAATGGAGTTGGAGTACAGCAAATATTCGTTGACCTCTGTCTTTCCAGAAACTTGAAAATCGTTCTCCCAACGAGAGGCGCGGTCTTTAAATACAAATCGATAGTTTTCTTGAAAGGAATGAAGGACCTCGTCATCTTCATTCACCAAATTGGATTGCGCAAAAGCGATCCCCACATTGGGACTTGCCTCCATTTTTGCGACGAGCTTTTCCAAAAGAGTCGGCTCAGCAAAATCATCAGACTCCGCCAACCAAACGTATTCTCCATTGGCCAAAGAGACGCCAAGATTCCATTGATGGAAGGTAGACCCCGTGTTCTTCTCATTAAAGTGAACGTGCACCCTATCGTTTTCATCGGCGACTTTTTGTAAGTACTCACGGCTATTGTCCGTAGAACAATCATCCAACAACCAAACCTCAAAATCCTGATAGGTTTGAGAGAGCACTGACTCTACCCTCTTGGGCAGGTATCGCTCGTGGTTGTAGTTAGGAATGATTACGGAAACTTTTGGCATGTACCGGATGTGTTACAGCTAGGAAAGGTACTTATTGTAGGTCAAAACAGAAAAGGGAGCTTCTATTGTTATCAGAGGTATCCCCATTTTTTCATGATTTCTGAACGGTTCATGTATTCCACTTCGGAATCGGTAAACTCGTGAACTCTCGGAGCCTTCAATCCCGCCTCCTCCAAAGCGGTTGTGGGGTTGTTCTTATACAACCTCTCCACCCTTTGCATAGTGGCTTCATCGCGATTTACAATGTCTTCATACCTGATTTGAAGGTAACCTGGCAAATAGGTGTAATTCTCAGCTTCGGCCACGTATTTTTCCCAAAGGTCAAAAGCTCTTTCAAAGGATTGGGCCACTGGAGAGCGGACCTCTCCCGGCTTGTGATTTCTCGCCATAAGGCTTTTGGCCACGTCGCCTCCATGTCTTACCACGTGGACAATCTTTGCCTTGGGAAAGATTTGCAACCACGAAGAAAGCGTAAAGGTTGTCCTTGGATCTTTAAAACCCCAGCGAGAGGGTCCCTTCAAAAAAAGGAGGAGTGGATTCCTAGACTCCGTGGCAATGTGCTCCGCATACATTTCTGTAGCGGAAAAAGGCGGTTGCTCACGAATGAGAATGGGCTTATCCCACGAAGCGCCTTCTTTTTCTAACCACTGTTGGTTGAGACTGAGAAAGGGCAAAGATTCTTCGTTGTGGTCTCGGTAAACTCCCATGTTAAACCCCATTTCTGACAACCACCTAGCCATTAGGGTTGTGCCGGAGCGATGCATACCAATTACAATTACAGGAGATTCAAATCTAGAGAACATGGACTGGGCTTAAAAAATTTGTCTAATCACAACTATTTTTGCGACTTTTACCTCCAAGGGCAAAACGCGCCACCAAGTTACTACGAATACTTGATACGTGGACTTCACAAGAGGAGAATCCGCTGCCCTTGCAACAATGCATATTTCATGAAGATACTGATCTACGGACTTCCCAAAAGTGGCACCACCATTCTCAAGGCCAGAATTCAAGAGGCTTTAAAAACCGCTGGGTATAAGGGTATTTCTATAGTGATGGAGCCCGTGGACCGCGAGCCGGGGTTCTTTGTCAATTACGCCGGAGAAAAAATTGCCGAAAACGAAAACTCTCTGACCAAGGCCCTGATGAGCGTTAATGAACCCTTTGGTGTGGATTATCGCAAGGTCAACGACATGTTTTCGGATTACGATTACAAGATCTTTATCATGCGAGATCCTCGCGACCGACTGATCAGCCAGGTTTTTTACCGCTGGTTTAAGGCTCCAGAGGATATGATGAAGGATTATGCCGCTACCCATGCCCGCATTGTTGCCAAAGAAGCCGCTCCGCATTCCCTTCCCTTTTACGCCTTGTTCTCCACTCGCGTAAAGCGACTGAACAATTGGAAAAACCATTGGGAATCCTTTGCCAAAGCCTTGGTAGAATTTAGACAAAACGCTGACGACTCTTGGTTTATCTATCCCTACGAAGACTGTGTAAACGGCGAATACGACGCCTTGAGTACTTTCTTGGGATTACAAATCACGGACAAGGCCACACAATCTCCCGGCCTAAAAAGAGTTGCACGTACCAACACCTCAGACAATTGGCGCCGTTGGTTTACGGAAGACGACGTAGAGTATTTTTCTCCTCTGCTCAACCCCATTTTGGATGCCTATGGTTATGACTCTAAAGACTGGGCGCTAAGCCCACAAGAGAGCCTTCCCGCCTCCGAAGGATCAGAATACGTAGAAAAGCTCGTGGCCAAACCTCAATCCAATAGCTCGGTTAAATCCGCCATCAAAAAACTATTTTCAAAGTAATTATTTCAATACCTATCCCCACATGAGACTGCTTTCTGTTTGCTTCGCCTTATTGATTTCTTCCTCTGTTTTTGGACAGACCTCCATTTTTGACATGGCCCGTTCCGGAGATATAGAAGCGGCAAAAGCCTTGGCAACGGAATACCCCGACACACTTTCCTCGGTGAGTGATAGAGGATACACCCCCATGATTCTAGCCGCGTACTATGACCAACTAGAGTTTGCGCAGTTTTTAGTGGATTCTGAGGTGCGTCTCAAGGACGAAGAAAAACAACCCACAGCCCTGCAAGCAGCAAGCTACAAGGGCTTTACAGAAATGGTTACTCTCCTCATTCAATACGGTTCCAAACCCAATACAGCGGACCCCAATGGAGCCACGGCGCTCAGCTACGCGGTTCAATTCCAGCACGTAGACATCGTACGCATTCTCGTCAACGCTGGCGCCAACCCGGAAATCAAAGACCAACAAGGATTCTCCGCATTGGACTATGCGAAGAAATTCAACAATGAAGAAGTTTTAGCTGCTTTGGTTAGGGAGTAAATTCCTTCATTCTTCCTCATTCCTCATTCCTTCCCATTAAACCACTCACTACTCGCTGTTAATTAATCCCAGACCAAAGAAGGAAAAAGGAATTAGGAAAAAAGGAATTCTTAGTTATCCCAGTTCTGGAAATCTGCCTCCCTTCATTCTTCCTCATTCCTCATTCCTTCCCATTAAACCACTCACTGCTCCTAATCCCCATAAAAAAACCCCAACTCGCGTCGGGGTTTCTCTCAGTAGGTTTTGGGAGGCAGGTATACCATTGGTGTTCTGCTGTTTTTTCTCTATTCTTTATCGTGAGCGGTCAAATTATTGAACCTGAAGTCTAATCATTCCCTGCTTGTCTTCTGTGGTGACTTTTACCAAGTACAGGCCGGGTTTTAGGTTGGCTATGGACCAAGTGTGTTCCAATCCTCCTCTGGAATCAGACGTCTGAACCAAGGCCCCTGAAGTATTAAATACCTCTACGGTGAAGGGAGATTGGGTTTGTGTGAACTCCAAAACCACGCGGTCTTTTGCGGGGTTGGGGTAAAGATTGATTTCGCCTGGAGAAAACTCGGGAACGTTATTTACAGTGGCTGTGGCACAATTAGAAACTTCTGTACAGTTATTAATGGTTACTTCTACTTTGTAGCTTCCTCCTTGATTCATTGTAAAATAAGTACTGTCTGTAGCTCCAGCTATCATAGAATCGTTGGGACAGTAATACCATTGGTAAGAATCACCCGAAAGTGAACTGTACATGGTTCCCAGATTTGTGGGGTCTTCAGCGGCCGTGGGGGAAAATGAATTCACAATCAACTCTTGGGTGAGCACGCTATCACATCCGGCAGATGTCTGTGCAGTATCGTAATAGAATCCAGCCGTGCTGCGGAATTGACCAAAAATAAATACACTGTCTCCATCACAAACAGTTATGGCCCCAAGCGTGGTGTTTTCGTTGGGATTTACGATGAGGTCTTGTTGTATTACCGAGTCGCAACCTACAGCTGTTGACAAGCTGTCGTAGTAGGTTCCTGCGGCGCTTTCGTACTTTCCAAAAATCATAACCGAATCTCCTTGACACACTTCTGCATCGGGAAGATTGGTTACAGGTATGTTACAAAGATCTGTAAGGGTTATTGCGGATGAACCTCTCTGGCTGTGACTTCCAAAAGAGGAAGACGAACCACGAGCCCAGATTATGTTAAACGAACCGGGTGTATTGGGGAAAGTAAAGTAGTTAGCATTGGTTCCTACCCTGGGTCTGGTTACGGTAGTCGTACCAACCCCGCCCGTAGCGGAGTGGTTAGAAGAGGTGAGCGAGGAAGTCAAAAGGGAACCTCCATTGTGAAATCCTAAACTTCTTTCGGAAATAGCTCCCGTCCCGGTAGTAATTATGGAATACGTTCCGTTCATGGAACCGCCACCAAAACCATATCCGTAGTAAAAACTAGAGTTACCCGTCATGGTAATATCTACCACATTGGTATTGGTATTTACCGTAACGGTCAAAACCATGTTATTGGCCGAGTTTACGGTAGTAGAACCTTGTAAAATTTGTGAGTATCCGGAAAGAGAAAGAAGAATTCCCCCTCCGAAAAGGAGTAATTTTTTGATCATTGTCGTTGTTGTTTCCTGTGTTTTGTCCGAAAAAGGTACGAAATCAAAACCCTTTATACCTCTAAATGTTTGAAAAATAACGGATTTTGGAAAAATCCGGCCAACACGAACACCCTACTTCCAATGTTGCGGAACAAAAACTCCAGTGCGCCCTCTCTTGTAGTTTTCACCACTGCCATAGAAGTCACCTTCCCCAACTTCAAAGCTCAACGCCGTTTGAATTTGATCTTGAAGTCGACCGTCTACCATAACTCGAATGTCCAAGGAATACGCCCCGTCCATAAAGGGAGTGGAATCCATGGAACAAGTGAATTGACCTTTGGCAGAATCAATGGTCAAAGGCTGACCTGCCAACTGATTGGAAAGAGGCGTCAAAAACGTCCCGTTAGCATTGACCACATTCACTCTAAACTCCACAGAACCACCCATAACCTGTGATTGCGCGGAATAACTAAGTTTTAAATTCATGGGCTTACCTGAAACGATAGGAGCTCCATTGGACTGTGATAATTCTAATTGGGTCAATCGCAAAGCGCCCTCTCCTCCTCTATCGGTTCTTTCGGAAAGGTTCAATTCTTTGGAACGAGAAACCTGAGTATCGAGGTAGTTATCGAGTATTCCATCCGTATCTCCCAGTTCTTTTAACTGACCGGATTCCAACCATGCAGAGCGCGTACACAGTGATCGAACAGCGCTTAGGTTGTGACTCACAAACAAAATGGTTCTGCCCTCCTCTTCTCGTATGCTCTCCATGCGACGAAGACATTTGTCTTGGAAGGAAGCATCTCCTACGGCGAGAACTTCGTCGACCAATAAGATTTCTGTTCTCAAATGAGCGGCGACAGAAAATGCCAATCTCACTTTCATACCGCTACTGTAGTGTTTTATGGGAGTGTCTAAGAATGACTCTACACCGCTAAAGGCAATGATTTCATCCAGGGAAGCGGCCACTTCGGATCGCTTCATACCCAAGAGGGTTCCATTGAGGAAGATGTTTTCTCTACCCGTCAAATCCGGGTGGAAACCGGTACCTACCTCCAATAAACTTCCCATTTTCCCATGAACCTCAAAACTTCCTGCAGAAGGATGCGTCACGCGACTTAGCATTTTGAGAAGCGTAGATTTTCCGGCGCCATTCGCACCTACCAACCCGAGAACTTCCCCGGGATTTACCGTCAAATCAAAATCTTTAACGGCCCAAAATGGTGTGCCCTTTTGACCTCTATTAAAGAGAAATCCCAACAGAGTATCTGAAGGTTTCCCTCCCTTAAAGTACAGCTTACCCAAGCCTTGTATTTGTATAGCCGGCTTCATAACCAATCGGGCATTTTGCGTTCTACAGAAGAGAAGTACATCCATCCCGAAAGTGCTAGAATCGCAGCCATAGGAGCGGAAATGTATAGGGTGTAAACAGAAATTGACGTAGGCAAAAATCCAGCGCGTAGCACTTCCATAGCGCCCACCAAGGGATTGAGATAAATTAAGGCTTCCCAAGATTCTGGCAAGGCAGATAGTAATAGATCAGTGGGAACCACTACAGGGGTAATGAAAAACCCGAGTTGAATGGCTACGGGAATAACCTGCTGTATATCGCGATAGCGAATACTCGTAGCAGAAACCCAAAGGCTCCATCCCAAGCTTGTCATCCACAAGAGAAGAAGACTTAAAACCACATACACTATGGTGAGAGGTTGAAGCGCTCCTCCCTCTGTAAGAAAGGCCAAAACGGTCAATACCAACAGTCCCAAAATCCAATCGACCATTCCCACCAAGGTTTTACTCAAGGGGAGGAGAACTTTGGGAAACCAAACCTTCTTGATCAAAGCCTGAGAAGCAATCATAGACTGCCCTCCTGTGGTAATGGCCTTGGAAAAATACGTCCAACAGATTACCCCAGCAAAAGCAAAAATAGGATAGTTGACATCGCCCATAGGCAAGTCCAAAACGCGTTGAAACAAAAAGGTAAAAACCCAAACGGAAAGTAAAGGCTGGGCCAAAGCCCATAAAAACCCCAGACGCGTCTGAACATAGCGCACCTTAACATCCCTTCTGAAAAAGGAAAACAGCACATCCTTTTGGGATAGGATGTCTTTAAGTGATTGGGCGAAAGACCATTGATTGGCTTGTATGCGCAAAGAATGAGGATTTAATTCCAGTAAAAATAAACATTTGGAGGACGCTACAAAGCAGCGTAGCCCTAAATGAATATATTTACAGGGCAAAAATAGTGTGAACACCATCGGGCCTCCGCCCCCAAAATACCCTCAAGGGATGAAACAAAAACGAGCCACCACTCCTAAAACCGATTCTATTGCCTCATGGATTTTGGCGGTGATGATCATCATCTTTCCCTTTGTCCAATCGCAGGAAACCATAGACTTTGCGCTGTTGCCGAGAGAAATCTTTACCCTAGCAGGGTTGGGGTTATTGATGGCCGTGCTCTATGCAAAGAAGAGATTTGAGCCCCAAATGGCCGCTCCGCTTTGGGTCCTTTTGGGATTCTGGGCATGGACTTGGGTTTCGCATTCCGGGGCACAGAACACCGCAGAAAGTTATGGTGCCATTGCCCGACTCTCCATCACCTTGGTGGGTTGTATCATTGTATACAATGCCTTTAAATCCGGAGCCATCAAGTTGGAATTGATCACTCGACTGGCCACCATTACGGGACTTTGGATTGCCTCCTACGTCTTGATAAAAGTATTTGGATTGATTGCTCAGGGAAAATTGAGCACAGACATCTATAAAATCAACCTACTCTTCCTGCACAAAAACTTCCTGTCTTCTGCTTTGATGCTAACCCTTCCGTGGGTGGTTATCAACGCATTTATGGACGAAAAAGAAAATTTCCGAAAGTTGTCTTGGGTCACTTCCATTGCCTTGATCCTCTGTTTGATTTTCTTGCAAACACGGGGTGTCTGGTTGGGATTCTTTGGAGGCCTCGCCATTACTACCTTGGCCATCGTACTGTCCGGAAACCCCAATAAAAAAGCCTTGACCCGTGCCATGGGAATTGGAATAGGAATTGGCGCCACGGGACTTTTAATTGCTCTTACCTTAGTGGGAGATTCTGTATTTGATTCCACCAACATAGACTCGAGGTTTAAAATGTGGGATCATGGAATCCAAATGGCCAACGAAAACCCCATTACGGGAGTCGGCGGTGGAAACTGGAAAATCCACTACCCCAGCTACGGCGTGGGAAATGCGGATAGAGGCATTATTGAAGGCTCTACTTCTTTGATTCGTCCACACAATGACTTTATATGGGTGCTATCTGAATTTGGGTATCCCGGGTTGATTCTCTTTGGAGGTTTTATGGCCTGGATGTCTTTCTTGGCGTGGAAAAACGCCCTAGATCAAAGGGAAGACAGTCCATGGGATTACGGACTTCTCTTTGGTTGGATTGCGTATATGGGTTACAGCATGGGAGAATTCCCCTTAGAAAGACCCTTTCATCAATTCATTTTGATACTTATGACGGGCCTTATTTTGGCGCGTTCTCAGAACCTTAAGTCCAAAGCACTCTCCAAAACCCCAGCTTTTGGCATCTTATTAGTACTTATCATAGCTGGGCTCTATGTGACAATGGATAGGGTTAATGGAGAGAGAGAAAGCAAAAAAGCCTTGGAAGCGGAACAGAAGAGAAATCCTCAAAAGATGATTCAATTCGCTCAAAAGGCCGAAAGCCCCTATTACAATTTGGATAACTACAACAACCCGGTAGCCTATTTTTCTGGAATGGGGAATTTGGGAATGAGACAATTTGATGTCGCCATTGCGGAGTTTGAGAGAGCGTTGGAAGCCAATCCCTACCACGCCCTAACGTTGAACCAAATAGGAAACGCCTACAAACTCAAAAACAATACGACCCAAGCAATGGCCTATTACGATAGACTTCTAGAGTTTAACCCAAGAAACTCAACGGCGTTGCTCAACAAATGTGAGGTGTATTTGGCTACGGGAAATATTGACCAAGCGGTAACGTTCTTAAACAGAGTGCCACCCACAGAAAATCAAGAAAAACAGGTGCGATTGTTTGAAGGCATCATGGTATCCCTTCGCGGTAAGCCCAGAAAGCCCAATGACGAAATGTACAACGCGCTTATTGACCTCACACCGGCCATGGCGAACTCTAGTAAAGAACAGTTGTTTAGAAAATACGCAGAGAAAAAATATGCGTTTATGAAAAAACAGAAAAATTAATTTACTTTTACTGAATACAACAGAGAATTACATGAACGCTTGTAAACCCATACATATTCAAAACATCAACCGCGTAGTCGCTATTAATGTGACCACTTGGATGAATATGTATGCCCGAAACGACCGGAAGCGATTCTAAATATGTAGATACACAAACCATAGAATATATCAGAAGAGCTTCCGGAAATCCCGGAAGCTTTTTTTTTTGCCATTAAACATTAAAAACCTCAATAAAAATGAGAATTATGAATTATCAAGATCACAACCGCATGAACGTCGAAAATCGAATTTGTATGAAACGCCAAACTCCTACAGTCTGCAAACCCTGGCAAAAAACTGCCCTATTTGAAAGTGAATTTTTAGAACGATTAGATGAACCCTTAGACTTTAGTTAAAGATGAAAGACCTATTAAGCGCCGTTAAAAAACAAAGCCCCAACAAGTTTGTAAAAACGCTAGAGGACAACCTCTACACTCAAAACGGGCAACTCAATACATGGACTCTCCTATCGGAAATGGACGCCATTACCGAAGAGCCCATAGCCCTTCTCAAAAAGATCGCTCCCGAGTACAACAAGACCAAAAAGGAAGTGAACCTTCAAATCCTTAGTGAAGCCCAACCGGGTCTTCCCCTAGAAATCGAAGCGAGATTCTACAAAATCGACAGGAGAAATCTCGAGCTAAAAATATTTGCTCGACAGATTCAGAAAAAGAAGAAAAGCATTCGGATTGCCAAAGCTTCCTACAGAATAGAAGCGCGACACCACAAAATGGCGTCTTAAAAAACAAACCCTGCTTTCTCTACATTTCTATCAGTACAGGACAGTGATCCGATCCTAGGACTTCATTGAGGATATCTGTGCGCGTTAGTTTGGGCATAAGGCTTTCGGAAACGATAAAGTAATCCAGACGCCAGCCAATGTTCTTTTGGCGTGCACCCCCTCTAAAACTCCACCACGAATACTTGACCTCGTCGGGGTGTTGCGCTCTCCAAGAATCCACCATTCCCTTGTTTAATAGATTGGTCAGACCGTCTATTTCTACTTGGGTATAGCCTGGGGTTTTATTGTAGTTGGCTTTGGGGCGGGCGATGTCTATTTCTGCGTGAGCCACGTTGAGGTCACCACACACAAAAACGGGCTTCTTCTCTTGCAGTGCCGCTACGTAATTGGCAAAGTCAATATCCCACTGGGCGCGGTAGTCTAGTCTTAACAACTCCGCCTTGCTGTTGGGAGTGTAGACCGTTACCACATAGAAATCCGCAAACTCAGCTGCCATGACGCGTCCTTCGGTGTCGTGTTCGGCAATACCCATGTCATTGACAACAGAAATGGGCTCTTCCTTAGAAATAATAGCCGTACTGGAGTAGCCTTTTTTCTCCGCCGAATTGGCGTAGACGTGATATCCTTCCAACTCCGTAAAGACCTCTTGCACCTGATCGGGCTGGGCTTTGGTTTCTTGAAAACACATGATATCCGGATTTAAATCAGCAATAATGTCCAACAATCCCTTTTTGGCAACGGCTCTAATTCCGTTTACATTCCATGAAATAATGCGCATGTAGTGTGTTGTTTTTTGATTTTTCGAAGAGGCCATTGGCGTAACTGCCCTTAACCACAATTTACTGGCGCTTTTTGTTTAGCCAGTTTTCAATTTTCGAAAATAAAACTTCTGGATCAAAAGGCTTCGTAACAAAGTCATTCATTCCACTGTCAGAAATCTCTTTGCGTTCCTCATACAATGCGGAAGCGGTAAGTGCGATGATCACAGGATCCTCTCCATTGGGGAGTTTCCGGATCTGGCGAGTAGCCTCTATCCCATCCAAAACCGGCATTCGTACATCCATCAAAATCAAATCGTATTGATTCTCTATCCAAAATTCAACCGCTTCTTGACCGTTATCTGCGGTTGAGGCCGTACCGTTTCTTCTGCCCAATACTTTCGTGGCGACTTGTTGGTTGATGTGATTGTCATCCACAATGAGAATAGAAACTCCTTCCAGTGAAAATGCATCAGAAACAGGTGGTGCAATAAGCTCTTCTTGATAGGTGTATATGGCAAAGATTAAATCGAAAGAAAACTTCGTTTTTCCGGGTTCCGATTCCAAGAAAATTTCACTTCCCATTAGGTTGACCAAATTCTTGGTAATGCTGAGCCCCAATCCCGTACCGCCATGCTTTCTGGTAATGGAAGAATCCGCTTGCGAAAAACTATCAAAAATGATTTCCTGAGCTTCCTTGGTAATTCCAATACCTGTGTCCTTGACTTCAAAGTGAAGGGTAATGGAATCCTCGGTATGGTTTTTCTTTTTCACTACCAAAGTAACAGACCCTTCTTCTGTGAACTTAATAGCATTGGAAACGAGGTTGTTGAGGATTTGAATCAAACGGTTGGAATCTCCAATGATTTCATCGGGAATGTCGTCTTCGGCATCAATGATAAACTCAATATTTTTCTTCTTGGCTTGAATTCCATGGGAAGCCTCCAAAAACTTCAAGATGTGGAAAAAGCTAAATGGGGCTTGTTCAATAATCACCTTTCCCGCTTCGATTTTGGAAAAATCGAGGACATCATTTATCAGCGTAAGCAAGTTCTCCGCAGAGTATCTAAGCGTCGAAAGATTCTCCCTTTGATCCTCTCTGGGCTTGTCCTTTGTCAACATATAAGTCATCCCAATCACCGCGTTGAGAGGCGTTCGAATCTCATGAGACATGGTAGAGAGGAAATCGGATTTTACACGGGAAGATTGTTCCGCCTCATCTCTTGCCTTTTGAATTCTCTCCATGGCCTTTTCTAATTCCTTGAGTTGCTTATTGGTAATTTTGATTTGACCGTCAAAATTGTTTTTCAACGTCACCAAAGACAATCCCACAATAATGAAAGACACCAATACCGAAACTAAAATCGGCGAGGTACTATTAACCGTGGTCAAATGTCCGGTCACCCAATCGGGGTTGTTGTACTCTAGCAGGTAACAAATAAAAATCATGGCAGGATTTCCCAAGAAAACCGTCCAATAGTACTTTCGCTTTAGAATGGTCACACTGAGCACCAAACTCAGGATAAAGTATATGGGGATGGGGCCTTTGATTCCTCCGGCAAAAAAATACAACACCGCCAGAGTAAAACTACCGGTGGTCAAGTAAATGGGAATGATTTTCTTTCCCAAACCATAAAAACGCGAAGAAATGTAAAAGCCAATGTAGACGACAAAGAATGCCAGTGAAATCCAAACCGAAGTGCCCATTCCATCATTGGCAATGGCCGTGAGGAAAATAATGGCAATCACAAACTGCGCAATAAACAATATGGTATTGAGTACGCGCTGGTGAAGGTTGAATTCAGAATAGCTTCCGGCAACTTTTGTGTGCAGTCTATTGATGAGGTCTAGCAATTGGGACTGGTTTTAAATCTCATTTTCTTAGGGAATCCAAATTTGTCAAAAAAAACTAACATTCCCGAAAAAAGCTCAAACCTTTCCAAAAAACTTTTTCACAAGACCAAGAAAAGAAGAATAGTCACCGCTTACATATTTCTACGGTACTGTCCCCCCACCTCAAATAAAGCTTGTGTAAGCTGACCCAAACTACATTTCTTACTAGCTTCCATCAGCTCCACAAAGATGTTCTGATTCTGGATGGCGGCTTTCTGAACGCGCTTGAGCAATTCAGCACCATCTACCTCAAAACTCTTTTGAAGATTTTGCAGCGTGTGAATCTGATTCTCTTTCTCCTCTGTAGTCGCTCGTATAACTTCACCTGGAGTTACTGTAGGCGATCCCTTAGAAGACAAGAACGTATTCACTCCAATGATGGGGAATTCTCCTGTGTGTTTCAAAGTCTCGTAGTACAAACTTTCCTCCTGAATCTTAGAGCGTTGGTACATGGTTTCCATAGATCCCAAAACACCTCCGCGCTCCGTAATTCTATCGAACTCTGTAAGAACAGCCTCCTCCACCAAGTCGGTAAGCTCTTCAATGATGAAGCTTCCTTGGATGGGATTCTCGTTCTTAGCTAGACCCAACTCCTTGTTGATGATGAGCTGAATGGCCATGGCGCGACGTACGGACTCTTCGGTAGGAGTTGTAATGGCCTCGTCATACGCATTGGTATGAAGAGAGTTACAGTTGTCGTAGATGGCGTACAATGCCTGTAGGGTTGTACGGATATCGTTAAAGTCAATTTCTTGAGCGTGAAGTGATCTTCCAGAAGTCTGGATGTGGTACTTCAACATCTGTGCTCTTGAGTTGGCTCCGTATTTATTTTTGAGGGCCTTGGACCAAATTCTTCTCGCTACGCGACCAATTACCGCGTACTCGGGATCAATACCATTGCTAAAGAAGAACGATAGATTGGGACCAAACTTGTTGATGTCCATTCCGCGGCTCAAGTAGTATTCCACGTATGTGAAACCGTTGGCCAACGTAAACGCCAGCTGTGTGATGGGGTTTGCCCCTGCTTCTGCAATATGGTAACCCGAAATAGAAACCGAATAGAAGTTTCTTACCGCGTGGTCAATAAAGTATTCTTGAACGTCACCCATAAGGCGAAGCGCAAATTCTGTAGAAAAGATACACGTGTTCTGGGCTTGATCCTCTTTTAGAATATCTGCCTGAACGGTTCCTCTTACCACGGACATGGTTTCTGACTTGATCTTGGCGTACACATCGGAGGGAAGGACTTGGTCTCCCGTTACACCGAGCATTTTAAGACCCAATCCGT
>CBFHSF010000006.1:60086-66877 GCA_965658445.1 uncultured Schleiferiaceae bacterium
TCATTTCCTTCAGGAAGATCTCCGTTGTACTGAGGTCTGGGAAGTCCCTTGTCATCGTACAATGCTTTTTTAACGGCCTCTAGCTTGTCTTCCAATCCATTGGCAACAATGTACTTTTCACATTGCTGATCTACGGCGGTGTTCATGAAGAATCCAAGAAGCATTGGCGCCGGACCGTTAATGGTCATAGAAACCGAAGTCATAGGGTCTGCCAAATCAAACCCTGAATAGAGTTTCTTGGCGTCGTCCAAACAACAGATGCTCACACCGGCATTTCCAATTTTTCCATAGATGTCTGGGCGGTAATCGGGATCGTTTCCGTAGAGAGTTACTGAGTCAAAGGCCGTAGACAAGCGCTTGGCAGGCATGGCCTGAGAAACGTAGTGGAATCTCTTGTTGGTTCTCTCGGGACCACCTTCTCCCGCAAACATACGCGTGGGATCTTCTCCTTCTCTCTTGAAGGGGTATATTCCAGCGGTGTATGGAAATTGTCCGGGAACGTTTTCTTGTAACACCCATCTCAAAAGGTCTCCCCAGTTAGAATATCTTGGGGTTACCACTTTGGGAATTTGAGTGTGTGACAAAGACTCTGTATGAGTCTTCACCTTAATTTCTTTATCTCTCACCTTAAAGGTGTAGTATTCTCCTTTGTAGTTCTTAACCACTTCTGGCCATTGTTGGATGATCTCCCAGTTGTGGGGATCCAAGTCTAGCTTGATGCGATCAAATTGCGCCTGAAGAACCTTGAGAACATCAGCGTCTTCTGATTCATCAAAAGTCTTCATGGAAGTGTGCAATCCATAGAGTTTCTCGGCTACCTCAGCTTGTTGGTCTGCTCTCTGGTCGTATGCTCTATTGTTTTCAGAAATTTCTGAGAGGTAGCGCGTTCTGTTGGGTGGAATCACGTAAATCTTCTCAGACATCTCTTGAGTAATCTCGAAAGAAGAAGACAAGGCTTCATGACCTGTTTCCACCAACTTATCCATAATCACTTTGTACAGTGAGTTCATTCCTGGATCGTTGAACTGGCTCGCAATAGTACCGTATACCGGCATGGTATCTACATCCGCTTCCCACTGATTGTGGTTGCGTTGGTATTGTTTTTTTACGTCGCGCAAAGCGTCCAAGGCACCGCGCTTGTCAAACTTGTTGAGGGCGATCACATCCGCAAAGTCTAACATGTCGATTTTCTCCAACTGTGTAGCGGCTCCGTATTCTGGAGTCATTACGTAGAGAGAAACATCTGAGTGATCTAAGATCTCTGTATCCGATTGACCGATACCTGAAGTCTCCAAAATGATCAAATCGTAGTTGGCCGCCTTGAGAACCTGAATGGCCTCATTGACGTGCTTAGAAAGCGCTAGGTTGGATTGACGAGTCGCCAAAGAGCGCATGTAAACTCTCTCATTGTTGATGGCGTTCATGCGAATTCTGTCTCCCAAAAGGGCTCCTCCCGTCTTTCTCTTAGAAGGGTCTACAGAGACCACCGCAATTTTCTTGTCGTCAAAGTCAATGAGGAATCTCCTTACCAGTTCGTCAACCAAAGAAGACTTACCGGCTCCACCCGTTCCTGTAATTCCCAATACGGGGCTTTCCGATTTCTCAGCTGCAGCGTGAATGCCTTCAAAAACCTTTTCAACTTCTGATGGGAAGTTCTCCGCTCCAGAAATCAATCGCGCCAGTGAAGGCACGTGCTTTTCGCGGTACTTGGCTTCTGCCTCACCGAGCTCATCACCTACGGGGAAATCC
This sequence comes from uncultured Schleiferiaceae bacterium, assembly GCA_965658445.1. Lineage (GTDB taxonomy): Bacteria > Bacteroidota > Bacteroidia > Flavobacteriales > Schleiferiaceae > CBFHSF01. The sequence continues at coordinate 61,836 of CBFHSF010000006.1, forward strand.
GATTGTTTTACGAGATCGTTGATCATCCCTTGCAATCCCATGGCACGACCGTCATCTGGGTGATAGATGCGTGTGATTCCGTAGGCGTGTAGTTCTTCTATTTCTTCGGGAAGAATGGTTCCTCCTCCTCCACCGAAGATTTTGATGTGACCGGCTCCCTTTTCTTTGAGCAAGTCGTACATGTACTTAAAGTATTCTGTGTGACCTCCTTGGTAAGAAGTCATGGCGATGGCGTTGGCGTCCTCCTGAATAGCGGTGTTTACCACTTCTTCTACACTGCGGTCGTGACCGAGGTGAATCACCTCACAACCCGTAGATTGGATAATTCTTCTCATGATGTTGATGGCGGCATCGTGTCCATCAAACAGAGAAGCAGCGGTAACAATTCTAACTTTATTCTTGGGGGTATATGGAGAAACTGTTTCCATGAGCGGTTTTTGTTTTGGAGCACAAAGGTACTATTTCCTACTCATTTTTTGAGGACATGCCGTAGGCTGAAGTCTTCATTTTTTTTTTGACTTCAAATTGGTACCTTCCCAACACAAAACACAAATCAAACGGAAGCGTCTATGACCCGAAAACTACAAGTTCAAATTTCTGTTCTCCTGGTATTTTTATCTGCTGCGTTGTTTGCTCAAAACCAATCGGTTGAACCCAATCAACCCATCTACTCTACGGTAGAAAAGGCAGGTGAAATTGACATGAGAAATCTGCCACCCGATTTTGAATTTAGAGTAGACTACCTAGAAGCCCCTGTTCCCGGAGGCACTTCGGTGAAGTCTCACCTGATGGAAATCAAAAGAGAAGTGAGAAAACAATTTCCACCCAACTACTCTACCCAAGATCCCATGAGTGGCCAAAAAAAGACGGCTGCCGATCCCGTTAACGAATGGGGCTACGCACTCAAACAATACACTCCAGGTGGTACAGAACTCGACTTTGTGGGAGGAATCCCCAATGACAATGCGCTAGCTTACAGCAAAGACGGCATTATTTTAACCTCTGTAAACAGCACGGTATTTGGATGGGATACCCGAACAGACACCTTCCTATTTCCCAATATTTACGTTTCTCTGGCCAACATTTCTCCGGGGAATAGCAACGATGTATTTGATCCCAAGTTGATTTATGATCCAGAATGGGACCGCTTTGTATTGGCCTTTTTGGAAGGAAGAACACCAGGGCACACCTTTATCAACGTGGCGTTTTCAAAAACCAATGACCCCAATGACGGTTGGAATGTTTACAAGCTGGAAGGAAATCCCTTGAACAACGACCGATGGACAGATTACCCTGCCATTTCTCTAACCGATGATGCAGTGGTCGTTACCGGAAACCTTATCGTTCCTGGTCAGCCCTGGCAAACGGGATTTGATGGATCCATTATTTACATGATGAAAAAAGAACAGGGATACAATGGCGCCGCTATGGTAGACCAGATACTAATTCCTCAAGTAGAATTTCAAGGAAAATATACGAGAAACCTACACCCTGTAAGAGGGGGAACAGGAAATGCCCCAGTTCAATATCTACTGTCCAATCGCAACTTTGACGTACAGAACGACACCATTTTTCTACTTGAAATTGTGGGTGATTTTTCGACCCCATCAGTGAGTCTCAAAGTCAATGCAGTCATTACGGACACTCCCTATGGAGTTCCTCCCAATGGCCAACAAGCGGATACTGATCCCAACGATCCCACTGAAGGCTTGCAAACCAATGACGCGAGAGTACTGGGAGGAATATTGGTAAACGACAACCTCCAGTTCGTGGCCAACACAGTGAACCCTGCAACAGGATTGGCAGCGGTGTACCACGGTTTCATCAACAATCCGAGCTCTATTCCATCTACGTGTAAAGGAAATATTATTGGTCATTCCACAATGGACTACGGTTATCCCAATATTGTCTTTACAGGAAATGAAGACTGTGACGCAGAAAGTGTGATTGCCTTTGACCACACCTCTCCCACGGACTTTGCGGGGATTTCGTGTATTTACTTTGGGAATGATTCTACTTATTCCAACGTAGTGACCATCAAAGAAGGAGATGGCCTTATCGATAGATTACAAGGTGGATACGAAAGATGGGGAGATTACTTTGGTATTCAAGTCGCCTTTGACGACCCTACTAAGGTCTTCACTTCTGGTTTCTTTGGCTTGGCAGCCGAAAGCAATTCAGTCTGGCTCAATGAATTGGCCATTGATGACACCACTCGAATGAATGCAGATTTGACCATTTCTGGAATGCCAGGATATTGTGATGCCACTGCAACGGTGACGGCCTCTGGAACTCCCCCATACATCTACGACTGGGGCGATGGTGTTACGATGGGAGACACTAAAACTGGCGTTTGTTTGGGGGATACTTTGATGTGTACCGTTACAGATTCCAGAGGGTGTTCAACCACCAAGACAACGGTAGCAGAAATTGTTCCCAATCCCAATGGACCTGTGTTGTTCCCTAACCCTACAAGAGACCGAATGGCGGTTCAACTGCAAATTCCCAACGCGGGCGTTTTAAGAGCTGAGGTTTCTGATATGTCGGGAAGACAGGTTTATGAGGTGGGAGAAAAGACGGTTTCACCGGGATTGAATGAGGTTAGATTTTCCCTAGCTCCTTTGAGATCAGGCGCCTACATCGTTAGGGTTTTCTTGGATGGAAAAGTCATTTATACCGAGAAGATTTTGAAAGAATAATCCTATATTTATAGGAAATATTCTTTCATCATATGAATTTCAACAAACTACTTTTAACCGTGGGTTTGGCGGCATCGGTTTCGACCTTTGCTCAGGACAAACCCAACATTCTCGTGATTTGGGGAGATGACATCGGTCAATCCAACATCTCTGCTTACACCATGGGAATGATGGGCTACCGAACACCCAATATCGATAGAATTGCCAAGGAAGGCATGATCTTCACAGACTACTATGGAGAGCAATCCTGTACCGCAGGAAGATCCAGTTTTATTACGGGTCAATCCGTTTTTAGAACGGGGTTGAGCAAGGTGGGAATGCCCGGATCCGACTTAGGGCTTTCAGAAAAAGACGCCACCATTGCGGAACTTCTCAAGGAAGAAGGCTATGCCACAGGGCAATTTGGAAAAAACCACTTAGGGGATAAGGATGAGCACCTTCCTACCAACCATGGTTTTGATGAGTTCTTAGGTAACCTCTACCACCTCAATGCAGAAGAGGAACCAGAATTACCCGATTATCCAGACCCCAATAAATACCCTGACTTTAGAAAGAACTTTGGTCCTCGCGGAGTCATTCAGTCTTCTGCAGACGGCCCTATCAAAGACACGGGTCCTCTCACCAAAAAGAGAATGGAAACCATTGACGACGAGACCGTAGCGGCCGCCATTGACTTTATAAAGAGAAAAGAAGCCGAGGGAACTCCTTGGTTTGTTTGGTGGAACGGAACGCGCATGCACTTCCGCACGCACGTAAAAGAAGAACTCAGAGGAATCTCTGGGCAAAACGAATACGGAGATGGAATGGTAGAGCACGACATGCACGTAGGTGAACTCCTCGCCGTATTGGACGAGTTGGGCATTGCGGACAAGACCATCGTATTCTACTCGACAGATAACGGACCTCATAAAAACTCGTGGCCTGATGCGGCTGCAAGCCCATTCCGCGGTGAGAAAAACACCAACTGGGAAGGTGGGTGGAGAGTTCCCGCCATGGTAAGATGGCCTGGAACCATAGAACCCGGTTCAGTTTCTAACGAAATCATGCACCATATGGACTGGGCGCCTACTCTATTGGCTGCCGCTGGAAATGACGGTGTAAAAGAAGACCTTCTCAAGGGCTACAAAGCCAATGGCAGAACCTTTAAAAACTACTTGGACGGCTACAACTTCCTGCCCTACTTCCAAGGGAAAGAAGAAATGGGTCCAAGAGAAGAAGTGTTCTACTTCTCTGATGACGGCGATTTGACCGCTATGAGATACAATGATTGGAAGCTCATCTTTATGGAGCAAAGAGCTCCCGGTACCTTGCGAGTATGGGCTGAACCCTTTACCCCACTACGAGTTCCATTGATTTTTAACTTGAGAAGAGATCCCTACGAGGAAGCCAACATTACATCAAACACATACTATGACTGGGTATTGGACCACGTCTTTTTGTTGGTTCCCGCTCAAGCTTATGTGGGTAATTTCCTCAAGACCTTTGAAGAATATCCTCCCAGACAAAAAGCAGCTAGCTTTAGCTTAGATCAAGTATTGGACAAACTCCAAGAAGGCGGAGGAAGCAAATAAAAAACACACCTATTAGGGGCACGATGGTTCGTGCCCCTTTTTTACTGGAAAGATCAGTCACACACATGGCAACAGAACAAATTTTTCAGCTCGAAAAACAAATCAACCAATCCGTAATTGGCCAAGAAGACTTGGTAAGAAAAATGATCATTACGCTTTTGGCGAATGGGCATTTATTATTGGAGGGGCTTCCGGGGTTGGCCAAAACACGAGCCATCAATGCCCTTGCAAAAAACCTCGAACTGTCCTTAAACCGCATTCAATTTACACCGGACCTCCTTCCTTCTGACATTACGGGAACCGAGGTATATCAGCCAGAAGCTGAGGAAAAGTTCTCCTTTGAGCGAGGCCCCATCTTTGCCAATTTGGTTTTAGCCGATGAGATCAACCGTGCGCCGGCCAAGGTTCAGTCTGCGCTATTGGAGGCCATGGAAGAGCGACAAGTTACCGTAAGTGGCACCACTCATCCCATGGAGGATTTGTTCTTTGTCCTTGCCACGCAAAACCCCATTGAGCAAGAAGGCACCTATCCCCTGCCCGAAGCGCAAATGGACCGTTTCTTTATGAAAGTCCTCATTCATTATCCCACGAAAGAGAGTGAGAAATCCATTTTGGAACTGGTGAAGGGGGAACGCAGAAGTGATTACAAGAGCAAGGCTCAAAAAATTGATCCCTCCTGCATTAACGAGGCAAGATCAGAGGTTGAAAACATCACTTGCTCCGAGGGAATGATTCAGTACATCGTAGACATTGTAGACGCTACGCGTTTCCC
>CBFHSF010000006.1:66976-155231 GCA_965658445.1 uncultured Schleiferiaceae bacterium
AGATAAGTACGATGAAAAACTAAAGGCATGGATAGAGGTAGGTAGCAGTCCTCGCGGAACCATTGCTTTGGAACTCGCTGCACGATGCAGTGCCTGGATGGAAAAAAGAGATTATGTATCGGCGGATGATATCCGAGCCGTGGTAAAAGACGTATTGCGTCATCGATTGTTGTTGACCTACGAAGCCAATGCAGGTGGGATTACACAGGATCACGTCATTGACCACCTGATTTCTGTAGTAGCCCTGAGCGCATAATCCACCCATTATGGAAACCCAACCAAAATATCCCGATTACATCGCCGCTTCTCTTGAGCAGCTTCAACACTCTGCGTCCAAGTTTGCTCATAAAAGTGCGTTACCCAAAAAGAGAGTTCACACTCTGTTGACGGGAAAACACCCCTCTACATTGAGAGGACGCGGATTGCAATTTGAGGAAGTGAGAAACTACGTCAAAGGCGATGACATTCGATTGATTGACTGGAAGGTAACCGCGCGTACGGGAAAAACACATGCAAAGGTATACTCAGAAGAAAAGGAGCGCCCTGCTCTAGTCATTGCGGACCTGTCTTCTCACATGTTTTACGGTTCCGTGAAATATGTAAAATCAGTTATTTGCGCTCACCTGGCAAGCATTATTGCTACAGGAATTCATCAAAGGGGCGACCGCGTAGGCACCTTGATTTTTGGCGATGAAGAACACGATTTTTTGCCGCCAAAAAATTCCCAAAAGCACATCTTTAAAGCCATGGGCTTGTTGGCGAAGTATACTCAAAAACTGCCCTCCACTCAAGTTATCAAAAGAGACCCCATGCTCATTGAGGAGCAAATACACAAAGCCGCACAAACGGTAAATCACGACTACACGGTTTTCTTGATTACTGATGTAATGACCTTAACGGAAAAGGCCACCCAAGCTTTGGAGCAAATGGCCTTGCACAATGACGTTTTGGTCCTTCACCTTGAAGACCCCATTGATCAAAATATTCCCGATAAGTCCTTGCTATCCGATGGTGATTTGCAAATTGCCACGGAGGAAGAAGAATTGGAAAAATACGCTGCGCGCTATCAGAAAAAACTTGCGAGCATCAAGAAAAGGTTGCTCAATCACAGGATTCCCTCTCGAGAATTTTCTACAGATCTACTGCCGGGAGATCAAATTGCCAATGTTCTAAATCCCATTGTCCGTTGATCGCTACCCTACTTCAATCAGCAACCCCAGAAGAAATTCAGTCCCTATGGGTGGAGCCTACCTTAACTCCGCAGACCTATGGAGGCATGGGCTGGAAAGTTGTGGCCATTGTATCTGGAATTTTGGCGGTGATTCTTTTGATTTGGGCCCTCCGGAAACATCGGAAAAACAAATACCGACGCCATGCCATAAAAGCCCTGAATCAATTGGACTACTCTCTCGAAGCTCTCGACAAGGCGCATAGAATCCTCAAAGCGACCGCAATTCACGCCTTGGGCCCCGAACTAAAACCCGAAACGGGCAGAACGTATGTTCGAGCCCTTAAAAAAGCCTATCCCCATTGGAAAATCACTCCCTTGGAATATGAATCCTTTGAAAAAAGGAGACTCCAAAACGAATTGCCTGAGAGAGAGGCCTACGACCTTCACCTATTGCAAATCAAAAATTGGATTCAGCATCATGGAGTTTGAATGGGCACGTCTTTGGGTACTGTGGTTCCTTCCCATACCCCTATTGGTATTTTTGCTGTTGCCTCCATTGCGCAAGGGACGCTCCGCGTTTAAAGGTTCTGTGTTTTTCTCCGTTAAGGACTTGACCAATCTCAAGGCTAGACAATCTGCTTGGATCAGTAAGCGAAACGTTTTTCAGTGGGCGGTTATGGCTTTGTCATGGACCGCGTTGTTATTGGCTGCAGCCAGCCCACAATACGTAAACCCTCCGGAGAAAAAGACCAAAACAGTGCGCAACTTTGTGGTTATCGCTGACATCTCATTTTCCATGAATACTCGCGATTGGGTTTTGGGCGGACAACGAATGACCCGTTGGGAGGCGGTGAAATCGTTGATGAAGGACTTTATGGCTTCGCGGGAAAGCGACCAAATGGGTTTGATCTTCTTTGGAACCAATGCCTATTTGCAATCCCCCCTAACCACAGACCTTGAAAATATTCAATGGCAATTGGACCAAACAGAAGTAGGCATGGCCGGTCAAATGACGGGGATTGGAAATGCGCTTGGATTGGGATTGCAATTGTTCGAAAAGGACAGTTTAGAAGAAAAAGTCATTTTGCTACTTACGGATGGAGTAGAAAGCGGATCGGACATCACCCCCCAAGACGCCGCAGAAATCGCACGAACCGATTCCGTAACCATTTACACATTGGGCATTGGATCGCCCAACGCCTCCGACTTGGACGAAAACACGTTGCGTCAAATTGCAGAGAAAACCGGAGGAGAATACTTCCTGGCCATAGATCCCGATCAATTGGAAAATGTCTACAAGGCATTGGACCAACTCGAGCCCGTAGAATATGAGTACGAGAGCTACGCCCCTGTGGAGAAGCTCTATTACATTCCCCTATTGGCATCGCTCGCATTGGCGGCCCTTTCTCAATTGATTCTCGCCATTACCAAAACCCTAAAAAATCAGTGGAGGTAATGGAAGATATTCTCGTTTACATACAATCCTTTTTTGATGAGTTTTCATGGGAAAACTTCCATTGGCTGCGCCCCAAGATTTTGTGGATAACCATTGTTTGGTTGGTCTTGGGACTTTGGCAACTTTGGGCGCAAGCGGATCCCAAGCTCTGGAAAGATCGCATCCCAAAAAGCCTTCAACCCTACGTTATTACCCCTTCCAAAAAAGCGGCAGTGATCTTCCCCGTTTTCTGGTTTGTTCTCACAGCCAGTCTATTTACACTCGCTGCTGCAGGCCCCACATGGAAGAAGGTGGAGAAACCAGGTGTAGTAAGCAACGCAAGACTTCTGATTAACTTGGATCTATCGCGATCCATGGACGTTTCCGATTTGCAGCCTCACCGCTACGAGAGAGCGCTCCTAAAAATTAGGGATTTGATGGACCAGCCCTTGGGAGTTCCTGTGGGTTTGATGGCTTACGCCGAAACGCCCCATTGGGTCTTGCCGTTCACTACAGATTATTCGCTGATTACCTACACGAGTGAAGTTCTCAGCCCTAAAATCATGCCCGTTCAAGGGAGTAATGGGCAACGGGCCTTGGCCATGGCCGACTCCATTCTACAATCGGCAGAAGCCCCTTCTACCCTGCTCTGGATCACGGATGGTGTGGAAAGTGAAGATTTGGGTTTTCTGAAACAGTTCATTTCCTCAACTCAACATACCCTAGAATTATTAATTGTGGCCACCCCCAAAGGAGGCAAGTTATTCAATGGGCAAGTACATGCCCCTGATTTTGCTGCTTTGGAGATCTTGGCGCAATCGCCCAGAATTCACCTCAATCGATTGACCTTGGACGAGAGCGATGTTTCTGCAATCGCACAACGCGTTTTTGCCACGAGAAACTTTGTCAATTCTCCTGAGGAAAGTGAGGACCAATGGGAAGATGCGGGCTATGCACTCATCTTTGTTTTAGCCTTATTCTTTCTGGTTTTCTTCAGAAAGGGCATGGTTATTACGTGGGGTCTCCTCCCCCTCTTTTTATGGGGTTGTAATGTGGACGGACCTCGTGCCGATTGGTGGTATGAACCCGATTACATCGCCTCACAGGCTTACGCCGAAGGCGACTATGAAAGAACCTTAGAATACGCCCAAGATCCCCAACTCAGAGCATCTGCCTATTTTAAATTGGGTGATTACGAAGCTGCGGCCTCTTTGTACGAGGATGATAGCTCCGCCACAGGAAGACAAAATTTGTCATTGGCCTTGATGGCCTTAGGTGACTTTGATGCCGCTAACGAGGTCATTGCCACTCTTGATAGCAGCCAACAAAACCTCATGAAGAGTGCGATGACAAAGTTCCCAATGACTTTTGGAATAGATTCCATCACAAAAGGATCCAAAGCACCTGATCTTGAGAAAAAAGATGGGGAACCACTGGAAGAACGCAGAGCCAAAGGAGAAGACGAAGAATTGACCTCAGACACGGAGGTTGATGAATTGCCACAAGACGGCAAGCGCGTCACCGACGAAATTGAAACGGGCATGCGCAAGGCAGAAGAAATGGACTTCCCTCCAGAAGGAGAACAACAAGACGCCAAACCCATGGATGCCAAAAACATCCTGATGAAAAAATCCGTAGCCGATCCCTCAGACTTTTTGAGGAAACGCTATAGGTATCAGCAGAAAAGAGATTTCCCAAAAGCCAAATCAAAGAAGCCATGGTAAGACTCTCAAAACACATAGTGCTGGTTTTGTTGGTTCTGGGAAGTCTGTATTCCTCGGCACAAGAGACTTTTTCCACGGTTCAATTGAACCGCAGAACGGTGTATCCGGGTGAACCCATCAAGGTGACCATCAACGTATATACATCTACGTGGTTTTCCACCCCGCTTGAATTTTCTACGCCCGCCATGGAAAGCGCATTGATTCTTCCCTTTGAAAGAACCGTTAGTGGTGTGGAAAAAAGAGGGAATAAAACCTACGCCATTTTGCAATTCTTCTATCAATTGTATCCCTTAGAAAGTGGAGAGTACGTGTTGCCAGAAATTCCCATTTCCTTTGAAAGTCCGCCGGAAGGAGATTACAAGGGACGTCCCATGACGGTGAAAACCAAACCGCAGAAGTTTACCGTTAAAAAGGAAAAACAAAAGGATGATACCCCTTGGTTTGTCGCTACAAAAGTGACCGCTTCTCAAAGGCTCAGCCCTCGAAAGAAGACGTTCCAACAAGGAGATTTGATAACGAGAAAAACCACACTCAAGGCCTACGGAACCTTACCTCTCTTCATTCCTGAGACCGAGTGGTCAGATGCTGTGGGGGCGGGAACCTATCCCAAAAGTCCAAGTTTCCAGGACAAGAGAGATGACAAACAGGCCAATGGATGGAGAACACAAGACATTGTTTATCTGCTAAAAGATACTGGAACGGTGGTTCTACCGGAGCAAGTCGTAGAATATTACAATCCTTACAGAAGTCGTTGGATGAAGGCCGTCTTCCCATCCCAAACCCTAGAAGTGGAAGCCAATCCCGATTTGGGAATCTTGGAAACATTGGAAGACAGTTTGAGCACCACAACAAAACCTATGGTCGATTCTTCCCATTCGCCGACTTTGAGTTTTAAAGAAGCCGTTGCAGGCTTGGCCATCGGTGGAGCCGCCCTTTGGATTTTCTCCTTTGTCATTCGGTTTTTGATGTGGATAACGAAAAGAATCTTGCCTTCAGATCACAGTTTGCATCGATGGAAGCGACGTGGAAGAATTCTCTTCAGTTCTTCTGATGAGAGGCGGATACATGAGGTTTATCAAGCCTTTGCGGAGGCGCATTTCCAAGAGCTGAGTTTGAGAAGTCACTTGAGAGGGACCCGTTGGTCCGATCCTTGGGAAAGGGCGCAGAAAGAGGGAAAACTCTCCAAATCAGAGGCTTTGGGAATTATTTCTTGGTTGGAAAACGGCAGTGTAATCACAGGAGAAAAAAACGATTGGCCGCTCAACCCCAATTGATGGAAAACCCGTATATTTCCTGATGTATGGCTCGAGCGACTCACTTTGTGTAACCGAGTTTTCAACCCCGTTGAAACCATACCTTTCGAAACCAAACAATACCTAAGGCCAAATGAAACGCTTAATCATCTTATCCGTCACTTCCCTTGTATTGGGAAGTCTTATGTCCTGTCAAAGTCCAGAATCCAAAGCGGATTTATCTCTTTGGACGGACAATACAACCCGCGAACGCATTGAAGATTACGTGGCCAAGGTTACCAACCCTGATGACCTACACTACATTCCCGTAGAAGATCGCATTGCCGTGTTTGATAACGATGGGACTTTGTGGACAGAATTCCCCGCATACAATCAACTTCTCTTTGCCATTGACCGTTTGCATCAAATGGCCAATGAAGATCCGGATTGGGAGTACAAGGCTCCGTACTCGAAATTTTTAGATTCTCTTTGGATGGCAGAAGGTCATATGACGGAAAAGGACTTGTTAGCGCTCATTCAAAAAACACATTCAGGAATCAGCACAGAAGAGTTTATAACCCTTGCCGAAGAATACATCAAAACCGCCGACCACCCCGTGTTGGAGAGAAAAATGAGTCAAGTCACCTACTCTCCCATGGTTCAACTGATTGACTATTTAGAGGCTCATGACTTCACCGTATTTATCGTTTCGGGTGGAGGTATTGAATTTATGCGCGCCGTTTCTGACGAACTCTATGGCATTCCTGAATACCGCATTGTGGGATCACGAATGGCCACCAAATACAATGCAGCAGAAGGCACTATCGAACTCTTAGACAACATAGAATTTATTGACGACAAAGAAGGTAAACCACTAGGAATCAATACGGTAATCGGAAAACGCCCCGTATTTGTCGGCGGTAATTCCGACGGCGATTTGGCTATGATGGAGTACGCCTCTAAAGGAACCTACCCCTACCTCAACGTATTGGTACACCACACAGATTCCGAAAGAGAGTTTGCCTATGACAGAGATTCTCACGTGGGTCGTTTGGACCAAGCCATGCAAAGAGCCTTGGAAGAAGACTGGGTCATTGTAGACATGGCTAGTGACTGGAGCGAAATCTTTGCCGATGAAAAATAAACTCGCCGCCCTCCTCTCTCTCGTCCTACTGACTCCGTGGATTTACACGGCATGTACCTCTCCAGAAACACAGCAAACCGAAGAAGTGATTCCTGAAGGGGATGCTCGCTTTGTGGGAATGGAAACCTGTTCTTCTTGTCACGCGGCAGAAACCAAAGACTGGGAGTCCAGCCACCACGCTCATTCCATGGAGCCACCCCAAAGAGAAAACATCCTCGCTCCCTTTGATGGCGAAGTATACGCAGCCAACGAGGTTTCGTACAAGTTTTATTCGGAAGGAGAAAAATTCTGGGTAGAGATTACCGAGAAAGACCAGCCTTCTCAGGCCTTTGAAATTGCCTATACCTTCGGCTACACGCCGCTACAGCAGTACTTGGTAGAATTGCCCAACGGAAAGCTACAAACGCTCCGAGTTTCTTGGGATACCGAAGAAAACAAATGGTTTCATCAATACAAAGGCGACATCATTCCCGTGCACGATTGGCTGCATTGGAGCCAACAGAGTATGAATTGGAACAGCATGTGTGCCGATTGTCACTCCACCGATGTGCGCAAGAACTACAATCCCTTTACCCAAGAGTATCAAACGCAGTTTGCAGAGGTCAACGTGAGTTGTGAAAGCTGTCACGGCCCCGGTTCACTACACGTGGAATCTGCTGGAACCGACATGGGAAAGACGCTTGCCAACGTGGCTCCTGAAAACTACATCAACACCTGTGGTGCCTGTCATTCTAGGCGATCCAAGCTCCTCGATGGTCATGACCACGATGCCGATTTTTACGATCAATACCACTTGACTACCCTGGATCCTGCACATTATCAGCTGGACGGTCAAATAGAAGATGAAGACTTTGTTCTTACGAGTTTTCTGTCTTCCAAAATGTCTCACAGAGGTGTGAATTGTGCCGATTGCCACAACCCACATACCAATGCCCTCAAACTAGAAGGAAACAATCTCTGTTTACAATGTCACCAACCGCAGTACGCTAAAAAAGAACATCACTTTCATCCAGAGGAATCCAATGGTGCGCAGTGTATTAACTGTCATATGCCTGGCAAAACGTACATGGGAAATGACTACAGAAGGGATCACTCCTTTAGGGTTCCTCGTCCTGATCAATCCTTAGTGTATGGCACGACCAATGCCTGTACACAATGTCACACAGATCAGACAGATGCGTGGGCTGCGAAATTTATATTGGAACAGTACGGTCCAGACCGCCCCCACCACTTTTCGGATTCTCTGTTGGCAGGACGCGTCAATGGAAGCATGAGTGCTTTGATTTATGTAGTCAAAGACACAGCATTTGCCGATTTAGCCAGAGCCTCTGCCTTAGAGTCTTTGAGCAACTTCCCTGCAGAAGCGTGGTGGCCGCAAATCTCAAGCATCGCACCAAGACATCCTTCGCCACAAATTAGAGCGGCCGTCCAGATGGCTTTATTCTCTCAAGTATCCGATCAATGGATTACAGTGATCTCTAATGGTCTTAAAGACGAGGCGACCAACGTTCAACTCATGGCCTACCGCAATGCCTTGAGACTTCCACCAGAAATCAGACCGAGTGGTGATATGGTGGCTCTGCAATCCACCTATGAAAAATACCTGGAGTACAACGCAGACTTTAAAGAAGGTCGCAACCATTGGGCAGAGTACGCCCAGATTAACGGAGACCGCGCACAAGCCATTCTCAGGTTTACCGAGTCATTGGCCATTGACTCCGTACAACCGGAACCCTACGTTAATTTAGCAATTCTGTACAGCCAAGAATACCAGAACGACAAAGCAGAAGAGATCTTGAGCACCTTGCACGAGCAATTTCCTCAAGACGATTATGGATATTATTTACACGGACTATTGCTGTTAGAAACGGGAGACAACGACCGAGCCATTGCCTATTTGGAAAAGGCCATCGACATCAATCCCTACAATGACAACTACTGGAGAAATTTGGTAAACGCCTACGAGGCCACTGGAAATCAAAAGGGCATAGACCGATTAAGAGCAAAGTATGAAGAGATTTTTGGTAGCTAGTATTTTCCTATGGTTAGGTACCACAACTCTGTGGGCTCAAGAACATGGAGGCCCAAATTTTAGAGAACATCACCTTCACAATTCCATCGGATTTGGTCTGAGCCACACCCATGTTTTTAACGGCGTGCTCAACGGTAAGCCCAAGTGGACCATCTTGCCGAGTTTCTTGTTGGACTATGACTACCACCTCAATGAACGCTGGTCCCTAGGTGGCCATTTTGATATGGTGGTCGAGAACTTCATTTTCAAACTGGAAGAAGGTTCAGAATCCATACAATTTGTGGAGAGGAGTTTCCCCGTTTCCTTTGTAGCCACGGGATCTTACAAGGTCTTTAAATACATGTCTCTCCAATTGGGAGCCGGTGGGGAATTTGTCTTGGAAGGAGAAAACTACACCCTTATCCGAGGCGGTCTTGATTTCGAATACGAGGTAGGAGAATTGTACGAGGTCTTTTTAAATGCCTCTTATGACTATCGCTTTGAAGCTTATCATTCATTAACCGTAGGACTAGGGATAAAGAGGTTTTTCTAAACGTATATTATTAAAAGGTCCTAAAACAACTCCTTGGCAATGGCGGCAATGTTATCTGCCTTGCCCATACTGTAAAAATGAAGGACGGGAACGTCTTTGTCCATAAGCTCTTGACATTGGTTGATGGCCCATTCCACACCCACTTGACGAGCCGCTTTGTTGTCCTTGCACTTAATGATTTCTACGGCCAAATCATCAGGAATGTCCACGTTAAAGCGATGTGGCAAAATAGAAACCTGCTTTTTAGTGGCAATGGGTTTGATTCCTGGAATAATGGGAACGGTAATGCCCGCCTTTCTACACTTCTCCACAAAATCAAAGTACTTCTGATTGTCAAAGAAGAGTTGCGTGGTAATGTAATCGGCACCGGCGTCTACCTTTTCCTTAAGGTATTTGACATCGATATTCAGACTGGGAGCTTCGAAGTGCTTTTCTGGATACCCCGCCACACCAATACAGAAATTGCTAGGATGGGTGTCTTTGAGGTCATCGTCTAGGTACTCCCCTTTGTTCATATCCACAATCTGTCCTACGAGAGATGCGGCATTGGGATGGCCGTCGGCTTCGGGAACAAAGTAGGTTTCTGACTTCATGGAGTCACCTCTCAATGCCAAAACGTTTTCTATTCCCAAGAAATTGAGATCGATCAATGCGTTTTCTGTGTCTTCTTTGGAAAACCCTCCACAGAGCAAATGCGGCACGGCATCCACCTGATACTTGTTCATAATGGCAGCACAAATCCCAACCGTTCCCGGTCTCTTGCGAACGGCCTTCTGCTCCAGCAATCCACTCTCCAATCGCTTGTACACCACTTCTTCACGGTGGTACGTCACGTTGATAAACGGCGCCTTGAACTCCATCAAGGGATCAATGTTGGCAAACAAGTCGTGAATGGTTTGCCCCTTCAACGGCGGTAAAATCTCAAAGGAGAATAAGGTCTTGTCTGCGCTTTCTATATGTTCGGTTACTTTCATTTTTTTTGGTGTCTAAACTAACTACTTGCTATCACTTATCAATTAACGTGGATCCCTTATGCAAGAAGGAAAAAGGAATAAGGAAAGGAGGAAAAGTATTTTGTTCTTTATTTCCTTAGTGTACGATTGAAGAATAATCTTCATTCCTTCTTTCTTCCTTCATTCTTCCTCATTCCTTCCCATTCACTGCTCTCTGCTCTCTGCTCACTGCTAATTATAATTCAAACTCGGCCTCAACCACTTCTCGGCTTCTCCTATGGAAATGCCGCGGCGGCGGGCGTAATCTATGACTTGGTCTTTTCCTATTCGGCCCAAGCCAAAGTACTGAGACTGTGGGTGTGAGAAATAATATCCCGAAACCGAAGCAGCGGGAACCATAGCTCGCGATTCCGTTTGGAATACGCCGATTTCTTCGGCGTCAAGCACCTTGAATAAATTGTCTTTTTCCAGGTGATCAGGACAGGCGGGATATCCCGGTGCCGGTCTGATTCCTTGATATTTTTCTTTTATGAGTTCGTCATTGGTGAGGTCTTCTTCCGGTTGGTATCCCCAATATTCGGTTCTCACCTTGTGGTGAAGCCATTCGGCAGCGGCTTCCGCCAATCTATCGGCTAATGCCTTGAGCATAATGGACTTGTAGTCATCGTGATCCTTCTCAAAGGCCTCCAATTGAGGTTCCATTCCACGACCTGCCGTAACACAGAAAAGGCCCATGTGGTCTTGAACACCAGAATCGTCAGGAGCAATAAAATCGGCCAAAGCCAAGTAGGGAACGCCTTGTTTGCGTTGCCCTTGTTGACGAAGACTTAAAAACTCATACTCTCCATGATGCGTCTTAAGGTGAATGTCATCCCCATGAGATTGCGCGGGGAAAATTCCAAAAGCCGCCGAAGCGGACGTCCACTTCTCGGCCACGATTTGATCGAGCATTTCACGGGCATCCGCATAGAGGTCTACCGCTTCCTTTCCGACCACTTCATCTTCCAAAATGGCGGGAAACTTACCGTGAAGTTGCCAGGTCTGGAAAAACGGTGTCCAATCGATAAAGGGCACCAATTCTTCAAGGGGAATGCTTTGTATATGTTGAACGCCTGTGGTTTTTGGAGTGGGCGGAGTGTAGTTTTCCCAATCCAAAGCCAGCTTCTGTTGGCGTGCGTCTTCAATGGAGAGTAACGTCTTTTCTCTTTGACGAGTTAAAAACTTCTCGCGCAGATCGTCGTATTCGTTTCTATAGTCTTGAGCTGTCTGCTCCGCATTGGAAGACAACAAACTACCGGTAACGGTAACCGAACGAGAAGCGTCGTTTACGTGAACCAAAGGACCACTGTAGGCTGGAGCAATTTTTACGGCCGTGTGAGCACGACTTGTGGTTGCCCCACCAATGAGCAGGGGAATTTTAATGTCTTTTCTCTCCAAGGCTTCGGCCACCGTTATCATCTCATCCAAACTGGGCGTAATCAAACCCGAAAGCCCAATGACGTCTACATTGTGCTCAAGAGCACTTTCAATAATTTTTTCTGTGGGCACCATCACCCCAAGGTCAATGATGTCGTAGTTGTTACAGGCCAACACCACACCCACGATGTTCTTTCCGATGTCGTGCACATCGCCTTTTACCGTGGCGAGCAATACCTTACCTCTCTCCTGCCCTTCGGCTTTCTCCGCTTCCAAGTAGGGCGTTAAATAGGCCACTGCCTTTTTCATCACGCGAGCGGATTTTACCACTTGTGGCAAAAACATTTTTCCAGAACCAAAGAGGTCTCCCACTACGTTCATGCCGGCCATAAGGGGGCCTTCAATAACAGAAAGCGGAGATCCCATGGTTACGCGTGCTTCTTCCGTATCTTCTTCAATAAACTCGGTGATGCCCTTTACCAAGGCGTGCTCCATTCGCTTTTCTATGGGAACTTCGCGCCAAGAAAGGTCTACTTCTCTAGATTTGGCGCCTCCTTTGAATTCTTCGGCCAAAGCCAATAAATCCTCTGTGGCAGTATCCGTTCTATTGAGAAGGACATCTTCTACGCCTTTGAGCAGCTTGTCATCGATTTCTTCATAAACCTCCAGCATAGAAGGGTTTACAATACCCATGTCCATGCCGTGCTTAATGCCGTGATACAAGAATGCCGAGTGCATGGCTTCGCGCACCCTTTGATTTCCTCTAAAGGAGAAACTCACGTTGGAAACCCCTCCACTTACACGAGCATGGGGAAGATTTTCCTTGATCCACTGCGTGGCCTTAAAGAAGTCCACCGCATTGTTTCTATGTTCCTCCATTCCCGTGGCAACGGGAAAGATATTGGGATCAAAAATGATGTCCTCTGGTGGGAACTTTACTTGTTCTACTAGGAGGTCATATGATCTTTTAACAATCTCTATGCGGCGCTCGTAGTTGTCTGCTTGGCCTACTTCATCAAAGGCCATTACGATAACAGCCGCTCCGTATCGTTTGATCTTTTTGGCTTGGTTTAGAAAGAGCTCCTCTCCTTCCTTGAGAGAAATGGAATTGACCACTCCCTTTCCCTGAACACATTTTAGACCACGCTCAATGATGCTCCACTTGGAGGAGTCAATCATTACGGGAACTCTGGCAATGTCGGGTTCTGAGGCAATGAGGTGAAGGAACTTCTCCATGGCCTCAGCGCCGTCAATCATCCCTTCGTCCATATTGACGTCAATGATTTGAGCACCGCCCTCTACCTGCTCTCTGGCAACGGCAAGAGCCTCCTCAAAACGCTCCTCCACAATTAAACGCAAAAAGGCGCGGGAACCGGTAACATTGGTTCTCTCGCCTACGTTTACAAAATTGGATTCACTGGTAATGATCAATGGCTCCAAGCCGGAAAGCCTCAAGGGCTTTTGCGATGAAATCCTACTCATTGGCTTGAAGATTTGCGTTCAACGTTCTCGGCTCATAGCCCTGAATTAAATGATCCAAGGCCTTGATGTGCTCAGGAGTGGTACCGCAACAGCCACCAATGATATTGACGAGTCCTCTGTCTAAGTAAGAACTGACCAAGCCACTCATTTCTTCGGGGCCTTGATCGTATTCTCCAAAGGCATTGGGAAGTCCCGCATTGGGGTGGGCAGAAACCAAGGTGTTCGCCTTGCGAGCCATAATGTCTACGTAAGGCTCCAATTGCTCTGCACCCAAAGCACAGTTGAGGCCCACGCTCAGTAAATCAAAGTTTTCTAGAGAAATCAAGAAGGCCTCAGTGGTTTGTCCTGACAGCGTTCTGCCACTGGCGTCGGTAATGGTCCCCGAAACCATGATGGGGTAACTCTGTCCCAACTCGTCAAACAAGGTCTCTAGTGCAAAGAGACAGGCCTTGGCATTGAGCGTATCAAAAACCGTTTCTACCAATAAAATATGAGCGCCTCCTTTGATCAGAGCTGCCGCTTGTTCGTGATAAATCTCTACCAATTCATCAAATGAGACCGCTCTAAATCCGGGGTTGTTTACATCTGGACTTAGGGAAGCCGTTCTATTGGTCGGTCCCAAAGAACCGGCGACAAAACGAGGTTTGTCGGGATTTTTGGCCGTGTACTCATCGGTGGCTTCGCGAGCCAGACGAGCCCCCTCTACATTGAGCTGTTCCACCCAATCTTCCATGTGGTAATCCGCCATGGAAATGCGATTGGAGTTGAAGGTATTGGTCTCAATGATATCGGCCCCAGCCTCCAAATAGGCCAAGTGGATGTCCTTGATGATCTTGGGCTGTGTGATGGAAAGGATATCGTTATTCCCCTTGAGGTCGTGGGGGAAATCCGCAAAGGTCTCTCCACGGAAATCCTCCTCTTCCAACTTATGTCTCTGAATCATGGTCCCCATGGCCCCGTCCAAAAGCAAAAGCCTTTGAGAAGCCAAATCTCTGATGAAATCTGAGGTATTTGTATGGTTCTTACTATCTGCCAATGTATCGTGTTCTTCTATAAAATCAGGCGGTTTGTAAATGCTTGAGTTTGTTCTTGTAAGCCAAAATATCTTCGGCATCCAAAGCAATGACTCTCACACGCGGTTCCTCTAACAATTGGGTAAGTATACTTGTTTTTATCCTTCCTTGTATGTAGGAACCGTCAATTCCGTGAAAATGAGTGATGACTTCTTCAAATCGACCTACGGGAACTTGCAGCAAATGATCTGCGGCAAAGTGAACCCAAATCTCTGGGTCCTTATTCCAATTCGGTGCAAGTTCTGAGTTCAACTCTTTGTATTTGTATCCCTTGGACAAAGCGGACAAGTCGTTGAGAACTCCTAAAGCCGTGGGCCAAGCTCCCGCTCCGGCACCGGACAAAAATTGATTTTGTCCTAGGGCGCCACCAATCTGTAGGCCGTTGATCTCATTGGATACACGTGAGAGAGGATGGGTGGACGAAACGAACTTGGGCAGCACAAACGCCTCTACCGTCTCGCCCACCCTTTGGGCAGTTGCCATTAATATTATGGATTGTCCTCTCTGTGACGCGTATTCAAAATCAGAAGGTTGTAATCGAGTAATTCCCAGAGTAAAAATATCTTCTGGACGAACCACCAAACCAAAGGCGTAAGCCAACAACAAACAGAGTTTGTAACGGCTGTCCCATCCTTCTACATCCAAGCTGAGGTCGGTTTCTGCAAATCCCGCTGCCTGAGCTTCTGCCAAGGCTTCATCGTATGCTGCTTGCCCTTTGGACAATTGAGATAGGATGTAATTTGTCGATCCGTTGACTACGCCTTCTAGGTTTTGTACCCATTCGGAATCAAAGTAGTCAGACAAACTGCGAATGGTGGGAATGCCGGCACCGCAGGCCGCCTCGTACAAAAGTGGAGTTCCTGTAATTTTTTGCAATTCCAACCAATACTCTAGATTCTCAGCGATGACTTTTTTGTTTGCAGATACCACCGGGATGTTAGCACTCAGCGCCTTGTCTATGATGTCAAAAGCGGCTTGAGCATCGTCTATCAATTCTACGATGATGTCAATGTTCTCATCGCCAAAAATATCTCCTGACGAGGTGGTAAAGAGCTCGGCCGGAGCCGAGCGTTCTTTACTTGGGTCTGCAATGCAAATGCGTTTAATCACTGCTTTGCTGTAGGGATGATTCTCCAAGGTTTGGTAGAGGCCTTCGCCTGTACAACCAAATCCAAAGAGCCCAACGTTTAGCGGGGAAAGACCCGAATTTGTCTTGTCCACTTTTGTTTTCTCTGTTTGATTTTCTATTGTGCGTGACATAGCTCTTCTCGATTTTTGGTTTGGTTAGAGTCTTTGGAGTCGGCCGGTTTCGCGCAAAGCGACAAGGCTTTTTCCAAATCTTCTCGTAAATCTTCAAAGGCTTCTATGCCTACACTCAATCTATTGGTAGAATCCGAAACGCCTGCGGCTCTGCGAACCTCGTCCGGAGTACTCTTGTGCGTCATGGTGGCGGGATGACACAACAAACTCTTCACTCCGCCTAGGCTTTCTGCCAGTTGGAAGTATTGAGTATGGGTCACAAATTCAATGGCCGCCTCTTGGGTGTCTTCCACCAGTGAAAAGCTGATCACTCCCCCAAAGGCTTTTTGTTGCTTCTGAGCAACTAGGTGATTGGGGTGATGAGAAAGTCCTGGGTAGTTCACATGCGCCACTTCGGGTTGCTCCTCTAGCCACTGGGCTAGAGACCATGCGGTCTCAGACTGCTGTTGAACGCGAAGGGCCAAGGTTTCAATCCCGCGAATGGTCAACCAAGAATCCCAAGGCCCCAACACGCCGCCGGTGGCATTTTGCACAAAAGCAATTTCTTCGGCGTCCTCCTGTGTTTTGGAAACCACAGTCCCAGCAATGACATCGGAGTGTCCTGCCAAATATTTGGTGGCTGAGTGCAGCACGTAATCGGCGCCCAAGTTCAAGGGCTTTTGCAAGGCAGGATAAGCAAAGGTGTTGTCCACTACAATCTTGATCTTTGGAGCTCGGCTTCGGATGGCCTGTATGTCAGTGATTTTTAATGTGGGATTGGTGGGAGTTTCCAACCAAATCAGACGGGTTTTTTCGGAAAGGTATTCCAGAATATTGTCTGGGTTGGTGGTATCTACGTAGTGAACGCGAATGCCCAACTTCTCGTAGATATGGGTGAAGCATCTAAAGCTTCCTCCGTAAATGTCGTCTACGGCAATGATCTCATCCCCTGTAGATAGGGTTTTGAGCAATGCGTCTACTGCGGCCAAACCGCTGGCAAAAGCACTGGCGCCGTAGCCTCCTTCTAATTTTGCCACGAGCTCTTCTAGGGCTCTGCGCGTGGGATTCCCACTGCGGGCATAATCGTACCCCTTGTTTACGCCAGGGGCTTCTTGAACAAATGTTGAAGTTTGAAAGACCGCTGTGCTGATTGCTCCGGTTGCTTTGTCTACTCCAACTGAATGAATAATGAATGTTTCCTCTTTCATAATGATTGATTTAAAGGAAACTTACTCTGTTGAAGAAGGTCAATGGAAAATGAGAACCAGGAGGATTTGCTTCTAGTCGTTTGGAGAGTAGGAACTCTCTAAAACGAATGGTCTATAAAAAACAAAATCCCTCCTGATAAGTCAGAAGAGATCGTCGTGTATGCTAGCTGTACAGTAAAACTCTACTCACCTATCTACCTCTCTTGCGAGAGCAGGAATTAGCACCTTGCCCAGCATTTGCTAAGATTTGCGCACACTGTGTAGGTTGCTAAGGTTTCTCAGGGCCATGTCCCTCCACCTTTCTGGATAAGTCTCTAATTGTTGTAAAGAACGAGCCTCAAAGGTAAAGTCATAGAATTTTAGAAATCAAGCTTTCGCTGAAAAAAAACGAAATATTTTTTCAATCCATTGAAAAACAAATAGATACAAAATGAAAATTTCCACACTGTAAGAATGTACGGAGATATTGGACGGTGAAGTCTTGATTTTCCACCCATTTGTTTACATTTGAAGCCGTGGAAAAATTTGTCTGATTGCGACCACTTAAAAAATGCTAAAGCAGTATTCTCAACTCGCACCCTCGGACTCTTCTGCGCTTATTTTAGAATTTCAAAATTTAGAAAGACAGTATGAGTTATTTCTTTACCTCAGAATCCGTTTCTGAAGGACACCCCGATAAAATTGCCGATCAAATTTCTGATGCCCTCATTGACCATTTCTTGGCCTTTGACCCCGATTCCAAAGTAGCTTGCGAAACCATGGTTACTACGGGTCAAGTGGTATTGGCAGGAGAAGTTAAGTCGGATACCTACCTAGACGTTCAAAAGATTGCCCGTGAGGTAATTGCCAAGATTGGTTACACCAAATCAGACTACATGTTTGAGGCCAACTCTTGTGGTATTCTCTCTGCGATTCACGAGCAGTCTGCGGACATCAACCAAGGAGTAGACAGAGGTTCTATTGAGGATCAAGGTGCCGGTGACCAAGGAATGATGTTTGGATACGCCACCAATGAGACGGCCAACTACATGCCACTAGCATTGGACTTGAGCCACGCCATTCTCAAAGAATTAGCGGATATGCGAAGAGAAAACTCAGACATCACCTACCTAAGACCCGACGCCAAGAGTCAGGTAACCATCGAGTACTCTGACGAGCACGTGCCCCTTCGCATCAAGGACATCGTAATTTCTACACAGCACGATGACTTTGGAGCTGAAGCCGAAATGTTGGCACAAATCAAAAAAGACTTAGTAGAGATCGTAATGCCTCGCGTGATTGCCGCGCAATCGGAGGGCATTAAAGCGCTCTTTAACGACGATATCGTTTACCACATCAACCCGACGGGTAAGTTTGTGATTGGAGGACCGCACGGAGACACGGGATTGACCGGTCGCAAAATCATCGTAGACACTTACGGAGGTAAGGGAGCTCACGGTGGCGGTGCCTTCTCTGGAAAGGACCCCAGTAAAGTAGACCGCTCTGCGGCTTATGCCATGCGCCACGTGGCCAAAAACATGGTAGCAGCGGGTGTTGCAGACCAAATGTTGGTTCAGGTTTCTTACGCCATTGGAGTGGCAAAACCCATGGGTGTTTTTGTTGATACCTACGGAACGTCTAAGGTGGACAAGACCGATGGTGAAATGGCGGAAATCATCCAGCAATTGTGGAACCTCAAGCCCGGTTACATTGAAAGAGACTTGAAATTGAGAAACCCGATTTACTCGGACTCTGCGGCTTACGGTCACATGGGACGAAAAAATGAAGTGGTTACCAAGACCTTTGAGCGTCCAGGAGAAACCATTACTCGTGAAGTAGAACTCTTTACTTGGGAAGCGCTTAACCGCGTAGATGACGTTAAAAAGGCATTTGGACTATAGAGAACATCCTCCAAGCGGAGTATCAAAAAACACAAAGATCCATGGCTGTTGCTGTGGGTCTTTTTTTTGGCTTATCTTGTTATTAGTCAAATTTCCTAATCATGAACAAGACAATTCTTAAATCTCTATTTATTTCCTTGCTCTTGATTGCTTGTTCTACCCCGCAGAACACGTATCAAAGCGGAAAAATCCATGGTGATCTCAATGAAGCCGAACTCCTCGCAATGCTAGACCTCACGTATTGGAGATTTCACGCCCCTACGGAACCCTTGCACAGTTATGATTTGGAAGTGCTTACGTATAGAGATTTGGAATACACCCCTACTCCACCCGGTGAGCCCAATTGTTTGTTAAGTGTTCATATCCCTAGCGCTCCCGTACCGGTTTCCAATCCACAATACAAGCAGTCGTCCTTAGACGTTGTGTACAAAGTCATGGCCGATGGATCCTCCAAAACACAGTCCGTAGAAATTCCCACGGGCCCTGGGGTGTTGAGAGCGCTTTACAGCGAACCCAAGTACTACCAGACGGACAGAGAGAACATTATTGTCTTGGGGCATTTTGAATACAATATGAGTTCCAGTGGAACCCAATGGGAAAGGAAGGCGATGTTGGTTTTGGATTTGAGTTATGAGGCGCTTATTGGGGAGTAACTAAAAAAGACCTTTTTTTACTGGGCATCCTAAAATGGTGCCTTTCTTTTTTTCCTTAAATTAATGACACTAATAATCAAACCACTATGAATAGGAAGATTCAATCCTTGCTATTTGCTTCGGCAGCAATGGCAGTTATTGCGTGTAGCGAAAGTAATCAAGGTGACACGACATCTAATCAAACCTCGCAAAGCGCAGAGACCCCTGCGGCTACCACTCCCAAAAAATACTCCCAAACCACCGAGATTCCCGACGGGATTACCTCGCCCAATGTGGTAAATACCTTCGCAGGTGAATTGGAATTTTTTGACGGTGTGCCTACCCCCGAAACGGAAAAAACCGTTTACAACTACATAGACTTGCAAAATGCTGTAGATGCGTATACCAAGGGAATCCACATCGCTTCTATGGAAGCTATGAAGCAGGGAAACCTGACATTTGGTCCCGCCAACGAAACGGTTTTGATCTTTGAGGAATTGATGGATTCCAAATCTCTATTCTTAACGGCCAACACTACCTCTGTGTACATGTCCGCTTGGTTGCACTTGGGCGATGAACCCATGGTTTTGGAAACTCCACCAGATGTTTTGGGAATTATTGACGATCACTTTTTCAAATACGTTGCGGACTTTGGACGCCTTGGACCTGACCGTGGACAAGGTGGAAAATTCTTAATTCTACCTCCAGGGTACGAAGGGGATGTTCCCGATGGATACTTTGTAAAACAAGCCAATACCCATGAGCATTGGATTATTTGGAGAGGTTTCCAAGTAGACGGAGACCCTCAGCCTGCAGTTCGTGCTACCAAAGAGACCTTTAAGATTTACCCCCTCTCTCAAGCGGACAATCCTCCAGCAATGAACTTTGTCAATGTATCAGGAAAGGAGTTCAATACCATCCACAAGATGGACGAGAGAATTTACGAAGAAATCAACGCGGTAATTCAAGCAGAACCTTCTGCGGCTGAAAACCCAGAAATCTTGGGAAGCCTTGCCGCCATTGGCATTGTAAAGGGAGAAGAATTTAAACCCGACGCTCGCATGCAGGAGATTTTGGTGGAGGCCTCTAAATTGGGATCTGCCATTGTAAGGACGCAAATGGCCAAGCCTCGCAGCGAATACCTCTACAAGTTCCCCGGCACAAAATGGCTCAATCCATTGGCCTACAAGAGTTACTTGTTTGAGCACGATGGTGTGAGATTGTTGGACGCACGCAGCGCCTTCCACTTCTACGCCACGGGGATAACTCCCGCCATGTCTATGAAGATTATTGGAAAGGGTTCTCAGTACGCCATTGCCTACTCTGACTCCGACGGAAACACTTTTGACGGTGCAAAGACCTACAAATTCCACATTCCGGCCAATCCGCCCATGAAGGATTTCTGGTCTTTTACCATTTACGACAACCAGACGCGTTCCATGCTTCAAACCGATCAGCGATTCCCAGGAATTGACAACAACCAAGAGGGATTGATTCAGAACGAGGACGGCAGCTGGGATATCTACATTGGACCCGAAGCCCCAGAGGGCATGGAGAACAACTGGATACAAACCATTCCTGGAAAGGGTTGGAATACCATTTTTAGACTGTACGGTCCCCTAGAACCCTGGTTCGACGGAGAGTGGTATCCTTCCGATGCAGTTTTGGTGGATTAGGAAATGGTCTTTGCAGCATGCCCGTCCTACCAAAAACCATTGACAACTAATACCGAGGAAATCGGCTCGCGCTTTACGTGTTCTACGCCATTACGGCCATGACCGTTGTACGCAGCTGCATTCACCTCTTAGCCGCGGATGGCGGTGCGCAAAGCATCGCCACCATTCCGTTGGACCCACCTTCAATAGATACAATTGTTGATCCCGATGAGCCAGAAATCATTCTTCTCATCGACAGTCATCATTTTGTAGATACCAGAGGCTTCTGTTCTTTGAGAAAAATCAAAACCGTTGACGAATTCTTGGAAACGATGGATGAAATCCAAAACCAATTTCACGAGAGTGATATTGCTTATGAAAACAAAAGGGTTTTGCTGTATAAGGCGCAATCTCTTGATTTCGTTCCGAGCATATACTATGTACGCGAAAGAATGGACAGACCTTTGGCATAATACAGAGCCATTACCGTGCACTATGATCTCGTAGTCAACGGGTACCCTTTGAAATACGATGTGGTTTTTCAAGTGGAATAATAAATGATTTGGACTATGTAGGTTTATTTGTGACCAAATCCAGAAAAGTCAATTTATTTTCTACTTATAAATCGTTGATAGTAAAGGCAGTACATTAGGGCTGCTTTTTTATTGAGAATCCCGATTTGTAGTGCTTTTCTTTCGTACATTACTGCCACTAATTTCAATCACAACAATAACCACAACAACTTCTATATGAAATTCAGATTACTTTCTGCGTTTTTGGCTTTGGCTACTATGCTGAGTGCCCAAGACAAGCCCAACATCCTTGTGATTTGGGGAGATGACATCGGTTGGGCCAACATCAGTGCTTACAACCACGGTGTAATGGGCTACAAAACCCCCAACATCGATAGAATTGCCAATGAGGGCGCCATGTTTACTGATTGGTATGCGCAGCAGTCTTGTACTGCCGGACGTGCCGCGTTTATCTTGGGACAACACCCCTTCCGTACCGGTCTTTTGACCATCGGAATGCCCGGTGACAAACAAGGGATTCGCGATGATCAGCCTACCATTGCCGAGCTTTTAAGAGATGAGGGTTACACCTCTGGGCAATTTGGAAAGAACCACTTGGGAGACAGAGACGAGCACTTGCCAACCAATCACGGTTTTGATGAGTTCTTCGGAAATCTTTACCACCTCAATGCAGAGGAAGAGCCCGAATCGTACTACTACCCAAAAGACCCCGAATTCAGAAAGAAATTTGGACCTCGCGGAGTCTTGCACTCGACGGCGGATGGAAACATCAAGGATACGGGGCCATTGACCAAAAAGAGAATGGAGACTGCGGATCAAGAATTCACAGACGCGGCCATTGCTTTTATTGAAAAAGCTCACGCCGAAGGCAAGCCCTTCTTTGTATGGTTGAGCGCGACTCGTATGCACGTTTGGACTCACCTTAGAGAAGAGAGCGAAGGCGTTACCGGCATCGGTCTATACCCCGATGGAATGGTGGAACACGACAAAGAAATTGGTCGCGTATTGGACAAGCTAGAAGAGCTGGGAATTATCGACAATACCATCATCATGTACTCTACCGACAACGGGGCTGAGAAATTTACATGGCCTGACGGAGGAACCACTCCTTTTGCGGGAGAAAAGGGTTCTACTTGGGAAGGTGGATTTAGAGTTCCCTGTGCCATTCGCTGGCCTGGGGTTATTGAGCCTGGAACGGTAGACAACAACATCTACTCTCACGAGGATATGATGCCTACGCTTTTAGCGGCAGCCGGTGTGGACGATGTAAAAGAGAAGCTTTTGAAAGGTTACAAAGCCAATGGCAAGAACTTTAAATGTCACTTAGACGGATACAATCAAATGCCCTTTTGGCAAGGTAAAGAGGAAGAAGCGCCAAGAAAGGAAATCTTCTACTTTGATGCCGGAGGAAACCTAAATGCCTTGAGATATGGAAACTGGAAAATCCACTTTGCCATCATGGAAGGTTCCATCAATGAAGCCTACCGCAAAACGCCCTCTTGGCCAATTGTAATCAACCTTAGAGCCGATCCCTATGAGGTATCATGGAAATCAGCCATGTACACCAAGTGGTACGGAGAAAATATGTGGCTCTTTGTGCCCGCCCAAGCCTATGTGGGTCAGTTCTTAAAAACATTTGAAGAATTCCCGCCGGTTTCTGGAGGTTCTCTAGGAATTGACAAGGTGGTACAAACCCTAGGAAGTCGACCGCAGAATTAAGCCCCCTACTTTCCTACAACATAACCTACACGCCCCGAGGACTTTTTCAAGATCTCGGGGCTTTTTTTTGAATATCTTCGTGACGAAAAGAAATACTACTCTAATGATTCCCATTTCTCAGCGCAAAACCTTTCAATCTCTCTTCCTTTTTGTTTGCGGAATTTCTCTAATTGCCGCAAGCTGCCAGCCTTCTTCGGAAGGAGAAAACCTCGACAAACAGGTTAAAACCTGGAAGGATAGAATCGCCGAAAACTACGATACGGTGACCACCTTGGATTACGGCAACGGTAAATTGATGCTTTCCTTCTCGGATCAATGGGAACCTAAAAATCAGTATCAATACAAAACGTTAACCATTTCTTACCTAGACTCTTTGGTAACTGAATTGGATTCTGGACGTTTTGATGGGATGGCTTGGCGCCACAACCGTTCTCTAATGAAGGCAGAAGATTCTGTGAATTATTTTCTCATTGTAGAATCTCCCAATGACTCTTTAAAGTCCTTCCGATTGTTTGCTCATTCCTCTGCAAGTTGGTCATTGAGTCCCTCCACTCCTCCCCTGATTTTTAAAAAATGGGGCGATTTGGACGGTGATGGAAAAATGGAAATAGCGGGGTACACCCAATCGTGTTCAGAGGGCGAAGGCACGGACTTCAAAACTCCAGGGCTGTGTAATGAATTCCTCCGCGTCTATGAAATGACAGATGGTTTGGAAAGGGATTCCACAGCGGAATTTGAGTTGAAAAGAGAGAGACTGAAACATCAATAGTCTTCAATCCAAAATTCATTTCAACCGAAACTCCAGAACCCACTGACCCAATGATATTCCTAAGCGTTACTAAAACCATTATGACTATCCCCTACCTTAGAAAAGATAATTCCTTTATTTTTTCTTGTTTTCTAATAATCGCCTTGACATTGGCTTCATGTTCTTCCTCACAAACAACCTCCGAGGAAAAAACCACAAGCGAAAGCCAAGTTGAAATCCCCACCAAAACCCCTCCCCAACAAGCCATTGATCAATACGATCTAGCGCAATACACCTTTACGGATGCCTTTTTGGAAAACGTGGTATTTTCCCTTCAGAAAGACGGAAAAGTGGGATTGATGAACCTACACGGACGCTGGGTGCTTCCCAACAAATACACCGGATTTTATTGGCACATGCCCGATGGCATGGTGGGTACGAGAAATGGTGATGTATGCGGTGTTTTGAATTTTAAGGGCGACACAGTGGTTCCCTTTGAACTTCCGGGAATGCCTGTATTTGAGGGAACAAAGGATAGAGACGGTCACAAAAAGCCCGGTATTATCAGTTTACGATCGGGGGATGGTTACAACGGATACACGTACTACTTCTACACCTTTGAGGGAGAAAAAATTGAAAAACCAGAATGGTATTCTACGCATTACGGCTCAGTATATCAGAGAAACGTAGATCCACTTCACGTAGATTTTGAGCTGAGAAACCACGCAGGACGAACACTCTTGGTATTTGCGAATTCCGAGTATTTGGTTTGGATTGAGCCCTTTCACGAAGGCATGGCGGCCATTTTTATGGCACCCTACAACCACTCCAATCCCTATTACACAGGTTCTCCCAGAACCTATGGTTTCATTGACAGCACGGGGCAGTTGGTCATTCCCTTTGGATTGCAAAAGGAGAGGATTCACGGTTTCCGAACCATACATAACGATGAATCCACAAATCGTTGGTATTTTGAAAAAGGCACTGCCCTGAGTAATTCGACAAATTCACCTCATTATTTCTACATCAACAAAAAGGGAGAAAAAGTGCTGCAGTTCAAGGAAACTTATTCGGTGGCTCCTCCTACGAGCAAGGGCTACAGAGCTATTGAAGACAAGGGGTACGATGCCGACTTTAACGTCGTTTTGAGTCTCCAAGACACCATCAACAAATACGGTTTTGCCAAGATACCAACCACGCAATGGATTGTAGATGACAATCAGTTGTTCTACACCGAGGGTCAGAGAACGCAGCTATACGTAAAGGACGGAAACCGAGAGATTATTGAAGAGTTTGTTCAAGAGGACTCCAATTATGTTTATCAGTTTTGGCACGTTTCACAACTGCATAAACTGAGAATTATCAAGAGACTTCCCAAGGATACTTTGACTTACCGCGAGGTTCAAAATTTGGGTTTGATGTACACACAACCCGGTGAGGTTCAGGTTCAAGATTCTTTGGGAAATGTGATTTCTGGATGGATGGACGGTGGATATGAGTACGATTGGGACTTGGGTATTTACGTCAATAAGTTTGGGTTTGGCAGCAATCATACTTTAACCGATGTGGAGATTTACAACTTTGATGGCGAGTTGATATACAGCGCAGATTCCTGTAAAATCTACAAGCGATCGTGGAATATGATGCCCCATTTAAAGGGAAGTTCTTGGATGGCCAAAGACAGCAAAAACAACTGTACGTTGATTTTTAGAAATGGCGAGAACATTTCCTATAACTCACAGGATGAAATTCACCCCGGGAACACCTATGATTGGAATTCGCAAAACCCACCGGTGTATAGAGTTTTTGAAAATCCCGATTTCAATCTTCAATTGACAAAAGAGGATTTGGACGGTTGGTACGAGAAGTTGTTTTAAATGATCATTTAGGGAAGGTTTCACACTAATTATCAAAGAATTACGTTGGTTCCTGAAACCTTTTGTACTTTTTGGTGGCCTAAATTAATTTTGCTTTAGAAATGAAGACCAAAATATTTTTCGTTGTTGCCTGCTTGTCTTTCGGTTTACAAAGCTGTGAAGATGACAACCCCACAATACCTCCCGTGGTATCGCCTACCGTCACATCAGAGGCCAGTTTCACCGTTTTAAAGGACGAGGGTGTTACCTACGCTACGGGATTGAGTCACGACTCCCTCAACAGTGCGTCTTCGACCACCATCCCCTTAAAACTGGATGTCTATTACCCAGATAACGAGGTAACCCAAAGGCCGGCCATTTTACTGATTCACGGAGGTGGTTTTAACAGCGGTGACCGAACGGCAACTAGCATAGTTAATATCGCTCAGTACTTTGCTGCACGAGGTTTTGTGGCGGCGTCCATAGACTACAGAAAACTGGGTGACGCGGGCACCATTCCCCAAGAGTGGATAACCTTTGCCAACCAATTTGTTGCGCCTAGCGTCCACAACGATTTTTACAAATTGTATCCCGCGCATCGCGACGCTAAAGCCGCAGTACGTTGGTTTATGGCCAACGCCAGTAACTACAACATCAATCCCAATTACCTCACCGTAGGCGGTGGTTCCGCAGGAGCGGTTACATCCATCACCATTGGGATTTCTGACCTGGAGGATTACAAATCAGAGATTTCTGAAACCATTGACCCTACTCTTTCTTCCACTAACCTCAATCAGACGTATGAAGTGAAAACTGTTTTGGACTTCTGGGGAAGCAAGGTGGCTATTGACGTTTTGGAAATTCTCTACAACAAGAACCCCTACGGGCCTCACAATCCACCTTTATTCATTGTTCACGGAACAGAAGATCCAACCGTTCTCTATTCTGAAGCCTTGGCGTTGGATTCCATTTACACCGCCACTGGAGCGCCACATGTTCTCCACACTCTACAAGGCAGAGGACATGGACCCTGGACCGCAACCATTGACGGAAAATCATTAGAGCAAACCGCTTTTGAATACGTGGTGGAACAACAAGGTATTGTAGTTGAATAATGGAGCGCTTTACGGGCGATAGGTAAAAGGAAGGAAAGAGGAAGAATGAAGGAAGGAGGAATGAGGGTTTTATTCTTTCCTGCTCTCTGGAACTGTGAGAATTCAAGTTTCCTTTTTTCCATATTCCTTTTTCCTTCTTCGTTTTGGGAATAGTAAGCAGGGAGTGGTGGGGAACCGTCGGTCCCACCCCGGTTAAATTTCGGAATATCCTCAAAAAGTACCAGACAATAAATCGGTTACAAACGATAGTACTCGACTCGATACGTTTAGGCCGGGGAATCCGGGATTCCCGCCCCATAGAAAGTTAAGCAGTTTCAAACTCCCAAGCGTCATTTAATCAATTGTATCCGTTTGTTTTCGGGCTGAAACTCAAAACGAATTGTGTCGACTGAAAGCGTTTTCTTGACGGGTTGGGTGCTCAGAAATTCCGAAATTGAAACTGGGGCCTGCGGGTGCTGGCCCCGGGCAGAGGTAGAAGATCGGAACTTGGCAATAATATTTCCGCTCACCACTCACCACTCACTAGTCACCACTCACCAATTAAAACGAAAACTGCCCACCAACGGCAAAGTCCCACATGCCAAATCCAAAGTTCTGGTGGGCTCTGTCAGAAACATCTCCAGGACGAGTCAGGATGTCCTGCATGGAAATCCAACCGCCTTTTAATTGCGTGCGGAAAAAGAAGTATTTAAAGAAATACGCTTGTGCGCCTAAATTTAAAGAGGCACCCCAACCGGCTATGTGAAACTCATCATTGCGCTCCCCTCCCATGAGGGTTACATTGGATTTTGGAATGAGCAATCCCAAACCCGCTCCCGCCAAAGCGCTTACGCCATAACGTCCACTAGGAGAGGTGTAGATGGGATAAAAGTAGTCTGCTCCCACACTGGCGTAGTTGAGGCCGTCTGTGTGCTCAAAGTGAAGAAAATCAGAGGTCAATTCTCTCTCCTCCCCATTGTAATCTCCGTTAAATGGATTTCCCGGTTGTTGGATACTACCGTTAATTGCCACGGTTTGATTGGCGCCTAAGACGTACTTCATGTGATCCATGCCTGCAGAAAGGGCCCAACGATCACTAATAAAATATCCAATGCGATAAACGTATTGGGGAATGGTCATGTTGGCGGGTTTTGCATAGTTCTCTAGCGTAACCTCCGTA
The DNA here is from genome assembly GCA_965658445.1 of uncultured Schleiferiaceae bacterium. Lineage (GTDB taxonomy): Bacteria > Bacteroidota > Bacteroidia > Flavobacteriales > Schleiferiaceae > CBFHSF01. The sequence continues at coordinate 94,915 of CBFHSF010000006.1, forward strand.
GGCCTGTCGTGAGCTTGTACATCTTGTAAGGTAAAGTCGTAACCCGGTCCTGTAAATCGAATATCCGAAGTAGTATATCCCGAACGGTTATATCCCCAATACAAGTAGAAATCTCCCTTTTTGTGAAGCTTTGTTTTTGCTGGGGCTTGAGCGAACACAGAAAACGGGATGCAAAGAATCGCAACCACTGCAATTAGGAATGTTCTCATCATGGTTGCAAAGATAATCAACCCATCGCCACGTTTGTATCAATGTGAGGTTCAATTTTTTATTGAAATCACCGAAGTTTTTTTATGTTTACCCCACCTGCATCAAAACCTACTCAAAACACGACTTTCTTGAAGTTAACGTTTCACCTTACCAATTATTCAAACCACAGCTCTGCAAAGCAAAGATTACAGGAGGTTCTCTTAGCCTGTGACGTGCCCAAAGAGGATATTGAACTCTACCAAAACAAAGCCATAGGCAGTCCCTCCTCTTTCAAAACCTGGTGGATTACACCTTTTCACATGGCCGTTTACGATGTCATTGCTACAGAAAACGCGGAGCAAAATAGAATTTCAATTGAACTGAGGTTGTACAAAATGTACGTTTGGTTGGCACTCATTGCAGTGGTATCAGGGATTGGACCTAGCAACTACACAATTGGGCTCATCGTATTTTTTTTCGGTATTGTTTTTACTTCCCTTTTGGTTTATACACAGTGGCTTTGGAAAAAACCCATTTTGTTAGCAAAACTCAATTCCCTAAAATCCTAAAGCACGTAAACTCATGGACCACACAGTTATTGGCCCTTCGGTTAAGCCCCATCAAAAAGTAATTCTCATTGGATGTTCTTTGGCATTCTTTGCCGTGGGTCTTCCCGCCATTCTAGTTTTGTTGGAACCGCTGTATTCGGAAGCTACCCTACATTCTTTCCCCATTGGCGGTTACATACAAGTCTTTTTGTTTTTGATTTCGCCCCTCTTATTCTTGTACGCATTTACAAGAGACGGCGTTTCTCAGTTCGAGGATACCTTTCGCACGAGCACCTTCCTCTTCGGAAAGCCCATTCGCTCCATTACTATTGATTCTAAGGATGTTGAGGAGATTACCATCCTACAATTCAACATGAAGCAAAAAGTGGCCATGACCGTGGCGCCCAATCCAGACCAAGCTTATGGATATGTGGAGTACAGGGTATATGGACTCAATTCAAATCACAGTAAAAGGACTTTGGTATACAAAACGAGAGATCAACAAATTGTCAAGTTGGTTACGGAGATTGCCGGCCGTGCTTGGGATGCGCCTTATGTTCAGTACAACCCTCCGGTTTCTAAAGGCCGACGAGGGAGACGGTAACAATCACTGTACACCCGTGTTTTTGGATATCTTTTTCTTTGATATCCAAACACTTAAAAACTCTTTTCTTACTTTAGGTACCCCAAGCGACCAAAACTTACGAAATACAACTGCTATGTCCCCCCTAGCTACCCAAAGTTTCAGAATATGAAAAAAGTATTCTGGAACATCGTCTTGCCGCTCACATTTATCTCTTACGCTGGATTCTCCCAATGGTGGGAATACGCAAGCGAATCTGAGCAAATACAAATCCTTTGGGGATTCCCTTTCCCCATGGCGAAGCCCAATAATAGCTTAGGGCTTGATATTTTTCTGTTGGGTGGAATCGCCAATTTCCTCGTTTATTTGACTTTCTGGTTATTGGTTTGTTGGCTAGTAATACGATGGAAAGGTTCATTCAAACTTCCTCCACTTTTTAACTATGGATTGAAGATTATCGCGGGTATTCGCTTTGGGAGCTTAGTTATTTTCAGTGATAATCCAGGTAATGAAATAGAATGGCAAAGGAGTTTTGAAATGAAAGTGATCGACAAGGGAATCGTTGCCTATGGTTATTCCTTGCCTTTTTCAACGGAAAGAAATCGCGTCTTCCTATTTGGAAACACCCTTCATTCCAGACACGATCGAATTCACCCATCAAAAAATGAGGTGATAAAACCCACAGAAAAAACAGCGGAGAATTTGCATTCCATGGTAAAGGGTAAGTAATTGATTCCTTAGAATTCCACGAACATTGGGGAGATTTCTATTATAGTCAATGGGTTATGGACGCCCCGGATTATGGACCTTAGTAAAGAATTTCGTAATTTGTAAGGGCTAGACTGTAAACTGCTAATCGTTCTCTAATTTTTGCGCTATGAAATCTAAACTGATCATTCGTTTTATTACTTCTTTGACCCTATCCTTTGGTTTATTGGGATTTAACGGAATGTCTCAAACCATGGAAGACCTTCCCAATAAATACCTAGCCAATTCCAATTGGCCCATTGGTCATACCAATGCAGGACAGACTAACGCAACTCCTATTCCAGGTCCCATTGCGGAAACTCGAGCCTTGAGACCCGATGAAATCCAATACCACGACATGGGACAATTCCAGTTGGGCCAAGTCATTTCTGGCGAATACGAAAATGGAAAGCGCGTCATTTGGTGTAATGGCTCCAGTTTTGTGGCCAAGTTTGACTACGACAACTACAATCTGATTTCCATGCTACGCATTACGGACGTAGTCGAAAACACGGGAATGCACGAAAATTTCATCGACATGATGGAAAGCGATGCTCCTTTAGAAACCAAAATCAAGGCCTCTCTGAAAGCGGGAATTTCAGGACTGTCTTCAGTTTATATTTTGATGAATAACCAAAATCAATTCATTGCTGCTCAGCCTCGAGGGGTTAGAATTTACGGGGATGTAGTAGAGGGAGATCCTTCGTCATCCATTGCCATAATAAACGAATACAAACTCCCCGAAGAAGTAAAAGGCGCCATAGTCGGTATGAATATCACCTATGATGGATGGTTGCTATTGGTAACCAACGATGGTTTTTTAGTGGCCTTGAGCGAAGATTTTAAAAAGTCCAGCATTCTGGAATTGGATTATGCAGCTCAACATCAATCAGAGACCGCCAAGTTTGTGAGAAACAGTCTAGCGGTCGACTCTGACAACGGAATTTACGTGGCTTCAGTAAACCACATGCACAAAGTGATCTGGACAGGAAAGGAACTCAGCAACAACAAAAAGGACGGTGCCTGGACGGCGCAGTATCCCAACAACTTTGGATTGGGTACCGGCTCCACCCCCGCCCTTATGGGGTTTGGCGAAGGGAACGATGAAATGGTAGTAATTACGGACGGAGACAGCGTGATGAATATGACTCTTTTTTGGAGAGATGACATTCCTTCGGATTGGAGTGGTATTGACGGTTTGCCCTCTAAGAGAATCGCTGCTTCCTATCCCATTAATTTTGGAAACGAGAAGGCCAAATATGTACAACAAGAACAAGGGGTTACCATCAATGGATACGGAATGATTGTCGTTAACAACGTTCCTGTAAACGTGCCCCCTCAAATCAGTAAACTCAGCGAAAAGAACCCCAAAGTCATGTGGCTCTTTATGGGCTACATGAATGGAATGGAACAATTTGCTCCCAAGGGAATTGAAAAAGTTATTTGGAATTCAAAATCTAGAAAGATAGAGCTCGCTTGGATTAACGAAGAAGTTTCTGATCCCACCTGTGTTCCCTTTGTATCGGATGGAAACAACATGTTTTACACCATAGGTTCTCGCAAAAACCAATTTACCTTCGAAGGAATCAATGCCGAAACCGGAGAATCGGTTTTCCATTACATCATCGGAGGACCTCGTTACAACGGGTTTTACTCTGCACCCACAATGGATTCCGAAGGAAGGATTTTATATGGAGGTCTTTGGGGAGTAGTAAGATTGGCACCTCAGGCCCAAGAGGTGAAAAAGTAAAAAAGAGGTGAGTTTGGTTCTATGGGTTTGAAGCTCTTAGTAGGGAGAATCCATGCGGTTTTCTTCCTCCAATTTCTTCTTGGCCAATTCATCCGTAATAAACGGAAGAATAAAGTGGAAAGACACATAGTTCCCGGTGTTATTTCCCATCATTAAAGAATCTTTGTAAACGTCGTTAAACCCTTGGTAATAGCGAACCTGCAAAAAAATTCCCTTTCCCTTTCTCGCCTTTCCCAATTCATAGGACAAGGCCACAATGGCACCGTAATCTAAATCGTTGGTTTGGCTGGTGACGTCCTGTCTAAAACTTCCTTCATCTCCTTCAAACACCAAATCGGAAGACGACAAAAATGAAACCTGAGGACCCGCACCAACTCGCCAGTGGCCCATTTGGTAATAGGTAAGAATGGGGATGTCTATGTAATTGATATCTGCAAATCCGTCTTTATTTATGTATTCATTGTCCAAATTGGGATTCCCGGTATTCAATGAATATTCCTGAAAGCGATACTTCCTCCGAGAGACAAAAAACACCGTGGGACTCAAATACCACTCCTCAGAAAGTTGAATGTTTCCCGCTATTCCAAAGTTCAATCCCACGCCTCTCCGGGTATTGTCCAGACGAGCGTAATCGGATAAGTTCCAACCTAGCTCGAGGCTGATGTTAAACTTCTCAGAAGCCACCTGATCTCCAAAAATTAAAGCAATGATTGCTGCCTGACCATTGGAAGCTTTGGGTGCCAGCATAGAGAGTGCAAAAACAAGGATGAGGGAACGTACATAAAATCGCTTCATACTCAGAATGTCTATAGGTTAAGATATAAGTTGTTTGTAAGGCATCACTAAAGATAGAGTAAAATTCTTAAATTGGGTAGGATGAAAAGCCACTTTGAACTTACGGACGCTGAATACGAAGCTGCATTTTCCAGTTTGCTATTTCCGCCAAATCTCTTCTCGCACGAAGCGCATCTGCGGTTGGCTTACATCTATCTGCGCCAAGGAACTTTGGAGGAGGCCATTGACAAAACCAGGACAGCTATCACGAGATTTGTAGATCACGTGGGTGCAGAAGGCAAGTACAATGAAACAGTGACCGTCGCCAGCGTCAAGCTTCTCCACAGAATGATTGCAGAATCTTCAACCCACCACTTCAAAGATTTTATTGCTGAGCATCCTGAATTACTTTCGGATTTTAAGAACATCATTCGATCTTACTACACGACACATATTTTTGTGAACGAAAGAGCAAAGCGGGAGTTTATCGAGCCCGAGCTCAAACCCCTTTAGATCGTAATATTCACCTCATATTCAAGGCGTAATAAATCATCTTGCCATACTTTCTTTCTTTCTTTTCCTAGTTTCTTTTGTTTTTTTCTTACCTTTTGGTGACCAATTACCATCGTTATTCCACTGGTAATAAACCACTAACTAATCATTGAGAAACAATATTCTAAACTGAATAATCAAAACCAATTAATCATGACCGTTTCTTCGAAATTCATTCGCTCTAAAGTCATTCGCTGGACAGGATTTTTTGCCATTGCCGGAGGACTTTTATGGAGTTGTAATTCCCCACAATCAGAAAATGCCTCAACTCAAAATGCGGAATCAGATGTTCCCACTGCTGTGGAAATTTTGGGGCAAGCATATCTCTATGGTTATCCCATTCTCACTATGGATTACACCCACAAAGTCTCTACCAATGTAGTTGAGCCCAATGCCTTAGGCAAGGCGCCTCTCAACCAATTTGGAGGCATGAAGCAATTTCCAAAGGCGGGCTTTAAGGCGGTAGTAAGACCCAATCTCGACACCTATTACAGCTTGATTTATGCCGATTTGAAAGAGACCCCCCTGTACGTTTACATTCCAGCCACAGAACGCTATTACCTCATTCCCATTCTCAATGCGTATGGAGATGTGGTTAAATCCTTGGGATCGCGTACCACAGGTCAGGGAGACCTGCATCTCGCCTTGGTAGGTCCCGATTACGACGGGGAAATACCTGAAGACCTCATGGTGGTAAAATCAAACACCAACCTCAATTGGCTTCTCGGTCGAGTACAAGTCAGCAATGATGAAGACGGCAAAGACGAAGTGGCCAATTTTCAAAACAAACTCATTGCACGTCCTTTGGCGGAGCGCGATAATGCAGATTATGTAGCACCAAAGGGAACCGTAAATCCAGATTACAAAGTCGTTCCCATGCAAGCGGTGGACAACCTCTCCATTGCGGACTACTTCAATCAAATGATGGCGCTTATGGTCAACAATCCTCCTCAAGAGGGTGACGAAAAAATGGTCGCTGCCATGAAGAGCGTTGGAATTGTTCCGGGCGGAACCTTTGACATTTCTCAATTTTCAGAAGAGGAACAAGCTCAAATTCAAAAGATTCCCACCTTTATCCAAAAGAAATTTGCCGAGATGACGGCCAAGCCGAGAGAAGAACTCATGCAGAACGGTTGGAATGTCAACACCTCGGGCTTGGGAGAATACGGTACCAACTACGCGTTAAGAGCTTATGTGACCAAAATCGGTTTCGGAGCCAACACGGCAGAAGATGCCATTTATCCCAACTCAGCCATAGATACTGACGGCAACAACTACAGCGGAGACAACAACTACGTCCTTCATTTTGATGCAGACAAACTACCTCCTGCCAAGGGTTTCTGGTCTTTGACTATGTACGACAAAGAAGGCTTCTTAGTTGACAATGCCATTGACCGCTACAACCTAGGCAACAAGCACAACCTCACCTACAACGAGGATGGCTCTGTAGATATCTACATTCAATATGAAGAACCTAAAATGTCTTCCAATTGGTTGCCCTCACCTCCTCCAGGGCAAGAGTTTGAATTGACTTTTAGAATGTACTGGCCAGAAGAAGAAGTCCTGAACCGCACTTGGCAAATGCCCGGAGTGGTCAACATGTCGGACGTAAAGACACAACCGGTAGACATGCCTGTAGAATAACCCAGAAGAAATACTAAACACCCAACGAATCTGCTAAACGAATCTACTAACCGAATCTACTAACCGAATCTCATGACAAAACCTACAAATACCGCTAAATCTTGTGTACTACAATTTATAGCAATGCTCTTTACGCTCGTGGGAAATGCTCAGTCTACCTATGACTTTTATGGGCATGTAATGACGGACATCGGATATACCGTTGGAAATATCAATCCCCAGTGGTTTGATGTTATGAGGCCCACACAGCTTCCCTCCTTTGACAATCAGTACGGATCCGACGGAAACGTCTACTTTTCCGTAAGGCAATCAAGGATGGGAACCAAAGTCAATCAAAAGACAGACATGGGTGATTTGTACTTTTGGTTTGAATGGGAATTGTTTGGAGTCGGTGTAGATGCAGGACAAACCACCTTTAGACTTCGTCATGCCTATGGACAATTGGGAAAATGGGGAGTGGGACAAACCGAAAGCCCATTTATGGATATGGATGTTTTTCCAAATTCACTTGAGTACTGGGGTCCCAACGCCATGATCCTCTTCCGTAACATTCAGGTTAGATACATGCCCATTCAAGGGGAAACCCGCATGACCATCGCATTAGAGCGCCCTGGGGCTTCCGCCGATGGGGGGATTTATGCCGACAGATTGTCTTTAAGCAATGTGAAGTTTCGCTTTCCCCTACCCGATCTATCAATGGAGTACCGCCAAGCTACTTCCTTTGGTTATGTGGAATTGGCGGGTATGTTGAGGTCCATTCAATGGGAAGACAACAGCCCAGATAGCACCAATTATTCTGGAAGTGCCGTTGGCTGGGGACTGAATCTTTCGTCTACCATTCGCGTGGGCGAAAAAGGCGCCTTTAAGTTCCAGGCGGTATACGGTCAAGGAATTCAAAACTATTTGAACGATGGAGGCGTAGATATTGGAATTTATCATCAAGACGACAATCCAAGAACTCCCATTCAAGGAAAGGCTATGCCCGTCTACTCGGCCATGCTTTTCTACGACCACACCTGGTCAGATAAGTTTACGAGCTGTATTGGGATTTCCACTGTGGACGTGGATGTGACGGATGCTCAGGACCCCTCAAGCTTTCAGAATGGTCAGTACGGCTTGGTGAATCTTCTCTATCATCCCCTACCTCAAATTATGACAGGAGTAGAATTGCAATACGGTCGTAGAGAAAACTTCTCTGACGGTTACGATTACAGCACCGCCAAAATTCAATTTTCATTTAAATACAACTTCGATGTTCGATTTACTCGTCCTAAAGAGTAAGCGCACTAAATTATACAATAACATATTCAATAACATCTAACAACCTACATGCCATGAAAAAATCAGTACTAATGGGATTACATTACACATTAACATCCCTTCTACTTTTAGGAGTGAGTGTTTCTGGTTTTTCCCAATCGGAAGTGTCCTTGGACAAAAAGTCCATTAACCTGGCTTTGGATTCTGCCTATGCAAAATACAAGGACCTAAAAGAAGGCGCTAACGCCAATTACATTCCAGCCTTGGACGAGGTGCCCTCAGAACTCTTTGGAATTGTTTTGGTGACTGCCGATGGAAGAGTTTACAAGATTGGTGATGTGGATTACGCTTTTTCCATTCAATCCATTTCCAAAGTCTTTACCATGGCCAAAGTAGTAGAGCAGAAAGGGCCTAGAGAAGTTCAAGACAAAATTGGAGTAAACCCTACAGGGCAAGTTTTTAATAGCATCTACCCCATTGAGCAGCACAAGGGAAAGGGTATCAACCCCTTTGTAAACCCAGGAGCCATCGCCACTACCAGTTTAATTGATGGGGAGTCTTACGATGAAAAATTCAATCAAATTCTCGCCATTCACTCCGCTTTCGCGGGAAGAGAACTCACCGTGGATCAAGTTATCTACGAAAGCGAGGCGGCCACAAACCAGAGAAACCAGGCCATCGCCATGCTCCTGCACTCTTATGAGAGAATCTACAACGACCCTCTAGAATCCGTAGATGTATACACCAAACAATGTGCAATTTCTGTAACCTGTGAAGATTTAGGCGCCATGGCAGGAACCCTTGCCAATGGCGGATTGAATCCCATTACCAAAGAAGTTGTGGTTTCGGCCTCTACCGTTTCGTATGTACTTCCCATTATGACCGTAGCCGGTCTCTATGACAATGCAGGATTCTGGTTATACCACGTGGGCATTCCCGCCAAGAGTGGTGTGGGCGGTGGTATCATTGCGGTAGTGCCTGGCAAATTTGGAATTGCCGCTTTCTCCCCTCGTTTGGATGAAGCCGGAAACAGTGTAAGAGCGCAGTATGCCATCTACGACATTGTTAAAAGATTGGGTGTAAATCCCTATCTAATCACGCCAGAAGACTAATACAACGCTTTCACAAAAGCAGAACACATCTGAATAAAATCTCAACAAAATCAATCACACCATACATCGAAAATTCAGAACGCCGTAAACCTATACATGGAGGGCATTAGAGATGGAAACGCAAGAGAAGCGGTAACCAAATACACCGGTGAACGCTATACCCAACACAGCACCTGAGTTCGCGATGATGTAGAAGGTTTTGTGGAATTCTTTGAACCCTTAATTGAGCGTAACCCCAAACGGGACATACAGATTATCAGAAAATGGGTCGACGGCAATTATGTGGTTCTTCAGGCATTCCAAAGTCTCAATGACGGAGATTACCAATGGGTCACTACAGACTTCTTTGATACGGATGTAAACGATAAAATTCTGGAGCATTGGGACGTCATTGCTGAGTACAAAGACAGCACGCCTTCTGTGCACACAACCATTGACAGACCCACTGAGGTCGTGGATTTGGACAAGACAGACGCGAACAAGGAGGTGGTCCGCAATCTCATTTTTCACGGTCTAATGAAGGGAGGTGACCCCTCACGATTGCCTGAATTTATCAATGTAAATAAGTACTTTCAACACAATCCTGAAATTCCTGACGGTTTGGAACACTTCCAAGAGCTGGCTTCGGATCCCAACAGACCTTTGAATTATGAAGACATCGTCCTCATGGTTGGGCAGGTGAATTTTGTTGCCACGCTCAGTCGCGCCTGGTACAGGGGCGAGAATGAGAGTGATTCCAAAGGGAAGGAATATGCTCAGGTTGACATCTTCCGTTTGGAGGATGGAAAAGTTGTTGAGCACTGGGACAATGTGGAACCCGTTCCTGAAAACGATGTGAACGGAGGTAAATTTTAACCGCCATATGTCTCTGTATCAAAAACTTTCTATCTGGGGGCCCAATCTCTTCTCAAGGGCTTGGGTTTTCAAGAACGGGTTCAATTGGTCGCCCATGTACCGGCGCAGCACCGGAAAAATCGTCCATGTATCCGAAGATTTGCGCGACATTCGCGTGAAAGTTCCCCTCAATTGGAAAAACCGAAACTACGCCAACTCCATGTTTGGGGGCAGTATGTTCTCATCGGTAGATCCCATACCTATGGTTCAACTTTTGAATATTATAGGCAAGGACTACGTCGTTTGGGACAAATCCGCCGAAATCTTCTTTAAGCGCCCCGCCAAAGAAAAGCTGTACGCGCACTTTGCGTTTTCTGAAGAGGAAATTCAAAACATACACGAGACTCTCTCCCATCAAAACGAAATGGAACTTCCCAAGACCACATTATTAACCAACGCCACGGGAGAAGTGGTTTTCTGTGAAGTTTCCAAAATTCTCTACATCGCTAAGAAGGAGTACTATAAAACCAAACGAGCAAATAGAACACAAAGGGACCAGAACACTTCCTCGGCAAAAAGTTCAAAATGAAAGAGGTTACCATCAACGGAGAGATCACCTCAGAAAATGCCTTGGGATACAACGACGGACTCAATTGGGATCAATTTCAGAACAGCGCACCCATCCCCTATTCCTTTTCCATTTCAAAAACTGATTTTATCAACGCACTTGCCGAAGACTATCAAAGAGTCTTAGAAGAAATCAAAGCCGACGATGAAAGACACGGAGACTCCTCAGATTTTAAAGAAGCCGGTTATCCCACCCTTCAAGAATTGTTGAATAATCCGAAAGCTTTAAAAGACATTATTGAAACCTATTTATTGCGCGAAAGTCTCCTTCCAACAATTCTAACCTCCCCCTCTCCTAGCTTTATCATCAATAGCTTAGAGGAGATCGAACCTTTCAACAACCAACTGATTTTTAAGGGAAAAGGATATTGTTCTCGCATTCTTCACCAGGAGAATTGAAAGGGGAATTCAAGATTTATTCGTATTTTTAGTTTCCAATCAAATCACCAGCGAGTTGTTTTACAGGGTAAATGTGACTGCGCATTTAGAGTTTACGCCCAGTGTTCAATTCATTGAAAACCCCATATTTAATCAAGAAGCCGCGAGCTTGTTTTACCTGGGAATACGCGAAAGGATTACCTTGTAAAAAGAGATTCTGGTAAATTTTTACGCCCGCGTTTACATTGTTTTACACTATTAAACGAAGTCTGGGCAAGGCAATGGGTAATTTTCAGAAATCAATGTAATCACCTGATTTCTAAAACAAACGATTATGAAAGCAAAAACCTTTTTACTAGCAACTTCAGTTGCATGGTTGGGATTCACCTCCTGCTCCCCTACTCGCGACAACGCCATGGAGAACCGTCCCGAAGAGACTACCCCCGCTACGAACAAATACGCCGAAAAGTACAAAACGCGTCACCCCTATGGAGGCTGGCATTGTCCAGACAACCTCGGTGGATTTCCTCCCATGGACCTAAGTGAAGTGACCTCTTTAGATGTCATTGAGGGTAGACTTCCCACGCAGGAAGAAACGCGCAGCAGCAAATCTCTTATTTACATCGACCCTGAGGAGCACCCCAATGCGCAAGCATTGGACGTAGACTTACCGCGCGTAGCGGAATTCCATTCACCTTATACAGGCCGAACCGAAAGAGTCATTGTGATTCAAGCAGTGGTCGTAGATGAAGATACCATTGTTGGATTCCGATACCCATCGGGAGGCAATGGCTCCGCCTGGTATGGAGAAATGAGTTTCTTGGATTGGGGCCGTGTGGATGATTTAGGAAACGCTCCCTATGTTCACCTAAAAAGGACCATCAATACGTCGAGGAATCGAGCCTGGGAGTCTGTGACATTCACAGAATACGCCAATCAATTGAGAACGCAATTTCAGGAGCAACACATCCTCCGCAATGACTGGTCTCAAAACAATTACACGGAACTCAATTACCAGAGCGAACACTACGTAGCCAAGGGCATGATTGCTGATATGTGGGGAGGGATTTATCTCCAAATCGATTACGATTATCCCGCGCATACCCAAACGGAAAAAATCTTAATTCTCCCTGGGGATGACAGCACCACGGCAGAGATTCAAATTGTTATGGGCCCCTACTCTAGTGATCTTCCAGAAAAAACCGCTGAATGGGACCAATGGCTGAATAGTGTAAAAGCCAATGCGGAAGATCCCGACGGTTGCTAGTGGATGTGGGGAATCGGAAGCGTTGAGACCTTTTATTGTACAAGTATTTAAGAAAGACGGAGTTTAGGCTCCGTCTTTCTTTTTTTACCTTGTCTCTATAAACTGGTAAGCACTCACAGAAAATACGATACATGAAAAAAATTGTAGCCATAGGTGGAAGTAATAGCTCCACCTCAATTAACAAACAACTCGCCGTCTATACGGCACAAAGAGCAGCCTCCACCTCAGAAACACCAACGGAGGTTCACGTCATTGACCTCAATGACTATGACCTTCCCATGTATGGTATTGATTTAGAAAAAGCCGACGGAATCCCACAAGCCGCCAAAGACATGTGCTCTCATATAGAATCTGCAGATGGCATTGTCATTTCTCTTGCAGAGCACAACGGATCGTATTCAGCAGCCTTTAAAAGCGCCTTTGACTGGATGTCAAGACATCAGAAAGACATCTGGGCGAATAAGCCCATGATACTGATGGGAACGAGTCCCGGCGGACGAGGAGCCATTGGGGTTATTGAAGCCGCCGCCCAAAAGTTTCCGAGAATGGGAGCTCAAATTGTGGCTCAGTATTCTCTGCCCTCATTTTCTCAAAACTTTACGGGAGAGGCCATAGCCGATGCAGAAAAAGAATCCGAATTACAAGCGGCCGTTGAAGCGTTGATATCGGCGATGTAATGGATCAGGTCAAAATCTAAGAAGGAGTATCCAGAATGAGTTTGTAGCCCACCCCCCGGGTATTGACAATCTTCGCCAAGGGTTCTCCTTCTAATTTTTTTCGGAGTTTAGAAATGTAGACATCGAGGGTTCTGCCTACGTAATCTCCCTCATCACCCCACACGCTATTGAGCAGGTCCTCACGATTTACCGTTTGATTTTGGTTTTGATACAATACGTGCAGCAGATCGGCTTCCTTGGAGGTCAATTCAATTTTCACCTCCTCGCGAAACAACAGAGAATGGCGTGTATCAAATTGTAAGGTTCCCAAGGCGATTACGTGGTCGCCAGACGTGGGTGTGTTTTGAGAAATTGAGTTTTTAGATCCTTTTTTCTTGCGGTTGAGCCACCATCGAATCATCATCAGCGAAAGCAACACCAGAGCGGCAAAGAAGTAAAACTGAAAAGTCGAAGAGGTCTTGGCCTCTGTGGAATCCAATGAACTTTCCACATTCGCTTCCTCCCAATCTCCCTTAAACTCAATAAAAACCGTGTAACACCCCGGAGGCAATTCACGAGATCCGCAGGGAATGAGTTCATCGCTGTGATGGGTTAACATGGAATAGCTGTACATGACTTTCTGGGAATCGCAGGGAACCAACTCCACAATGTAGGCCGGTGGCAATTGGTAAGAACTCACAGCTTTGTCAATAATGGGAACCATAGATGAAGGCATCCACGGTTTGGTCGGCTCAAACGAAACACCAAATTCTCCAGCGATAAAGGTTACAGGAGCAACCGCCGTGGTAGAATCTCCCGTTTCTAGGTAGAGTTGATGACCAATCCAACGCATGGCCACTTCGGCTTCTTTGGCGCGCAACCCCTCTTGGGCTGAAGCCCCAGAAAGAGAACCCAAAAGAACCATCAGCAAGAGGATTATACGCGGCCTATGGAGAAAGAAATTCCATTGTTTCATGTAACAAATCTAGCGGATTGCATTGGAAATAAAGAGACCGACATACCCTATTTGGAAATTTCTTCCATACAAGCGTCCAAGGTTTTGGAGAATTTTGACAACGATAGGGAACGATGGGATTTTATTTAGGGGAAAACAATGGAGACCTCAAGGATTTCAGAATCCTTAATACGAAACCCTAATCTTGAGCGTTTTATCCTATAAAAACACGACCGTAACCAAACGCGCTCTACCATGTCTACAAAAAACCTTTCTTGGCCTTGGCAACTTCCCGAATTTCTTTTGATGGCAGCCGTAATCTTCTACTGGGTTTCCACAGCCAATGCCCTTAATCTCATTGCTATTGGGCTTCTCGCCGTCCTCTTTATTCAGTGGAGGTTTTCCATACGATGGATGGGCATATTGATTCCCAGCTTTCTGTCTTTGGCCAGCTCTTACATGATGTTGGCGGTTTGGTCAGAGTACAAAGAATTTCCTGAGCCCAACGCAGAGGCTTATCAATTACTGGGTGTAGGTATGGGATTCTTCCTCTCCACTTGGATTGTGAGCGGAGTGATGATATACAAATACGCCCACCTCTATCCGTTACGTCAAAGGGCGTAGAAAAAAGTTCTTTCTATAGTAGAATCACCGTAGACAACGTTATCTGCGAAAGCAAAATCACGCTTGGATTGTAAAAGGTTTTGTAATTTCACATAAAACCAAACATCCCATGCTTAGAAATATTTTTTCCGTAGTCGCAGGATTACTCCTAGGAGGCGCTGCTAACATGGCGCTCATTTTGCTCAGTCCCGTGCTCATTCCTCCTCCAGAAGGTTTTGACTTTACCACGCCAGAAGGATTGGCCGCTGGCATGGAATTCATGGAACCCAAACATTTTATCATGCCCTTCTTGGCCCACGCAGTAGGAACCTTGGTGGGAGCTTTTGTGGCCGTTAAAATTTCCAAGACGAACAAAATGGTTATTCCCTTGATCATTGGGGCCGCATTTTTTGCCGGTGGACTGTCTATGGTTTTGGACTACCCCTCTCCCATGTGGTTCAACGTGCTCGATTTGGGCGTAGCCTATATTCCAATGGCACTCTTGGGATACCGATGGGCGCGTTCTTAGTTTGATGACGCTTTGAACTAATTGGACATAATTTGAGCTTTTTCAGAAAGTCCTGACCTCCCCTTTGTGGTATCATTGTTTTATATTAAATGAGAGATGGTACTGGATTCTAAGATTATTGAGTTTAAGGGAATGCCGCTTTTTCAGAAAGCGCGATTTAAGGCCCCCATGGACATGCAGGGTTCCTTTGCAGAGTTTGCTTGTTTCTTCTACGTTGTAGAGGGAAGTATGATGAGTTTTGATGCACGAGGCGCCCATGTGCTTCAGGAAAAGAGGCCATGGTCAAAAATTGCAGCAACTATGTGCAACGCTATGTAGGAACCAATGATCAGACCGAATGCGAGGCCATCGCCGTCTACCTATACCCCGATCTTTTGAGAACCATATACCGTGACGAAGTCCCCTCCTTCCTGAAACAAAAACACCCTCAAGCCCCCAAAAATTTGTGGCGAATGCCCTCGTGGAGCAATTCATGAGCAATTTGGCCTTGTACTTTGAAGATCCAGAATGGCTAGATGAGGACTTGGGAATTTTGAAGCTCAAAGAACTTATGATGACTTTGCTGGCCCCAGAAAACCACCAAAACATTCGCAAGCTTCTCTCGGAAATCTTTTCTCCCACTGAAATCGCATTTGTACAGACCATAGAGAAAAACCTTTTCAACCCCTTAAAGATTGAACAACTGGCCTTTATCTGTCACATGAGCCTTTCCACTTTTAAGAGAGAATTTTAAAAAGGCCTTTGGCCAAACCCCTGCCAAATACATTAAGCAACGCCGATTGGAGAAGGCAGAAAAAATGCTGCTGTCTACCGGAAAGGCCATTTCAGAAATTGCCTATGATTCTAGGTTTCAAGACCCCACGACTTTTACGGTGAACTTTCATGTAGCCTTTGGCAAATCCCCCTCGGAGTATCGTTTGACACAACTGGCTCAAATGGGAAAGCAAACGAACTTTTACAGAAAGAAAACCACTTGTAACCTCCTGATATTTGGACTGTTAAAAAACAATTAACCGTTAAAATTAAATTATCATGAGTGGATTTAACATTTCAAGAGAAATTACCATTGCCGTGTCTGAAGAGAAGGTGTGGGAAATGGTAGGACCTGGATTCGTAGACGTTTATAAGTGGTCTTCCAATGTGGATCACGCCAGTGGAACCGGAACTCCAGAGTTTGAAGGCGCCGTATGCAGCGAGAGATCTTGTGACCTCAACGTAAAGGGCTTTTCTAAAATCAGTGAGAAGCTCACCAAGTACGACGAAAAGACCAAGACCTTGGCATATACCGTTCAAGAGGGAATGCCCGGATTTGTAACCGAAGCGACCAATGAATGGTCTATTGTCCCTGTCGGAAAAAATGCCTCCAAACTCGTAATGAAGGCTCGATTTGGTTCCAAAGGAATCATGGGCACCTTGATGAATGGAATGATGGAAAAGAAAATGGTCCAAACCCTTGAGACCGTCCTCAAAGACGCCAAAGTCTATGCAGAAACAGGACTTCCGTCCAAAGCCAAGAGAAATCGTATGAAGGAATTAGCGCTTAAAGTCGCATAACCAGAGTCGAGTTATTTGAATTATACACTCAAAAGTCTCCATTTAAAAATAATAACTTTAGTCCAACTTATGCTGAAGACTTACAGGTATCTAGGATTCGTTCTTCACATCATGAAGACCCTCAGCCCCAACTCCGTAGTAGATACCAATCAAATTGGCCTGGCCATGGTTGCCTGTGCCACCGAGGGGTATTCTCAAAAAATCGTAAACCCGCGGACATCAATAAACTAGCTTAGTCCTAGGACGAGTATTGGGTTTTTATTGTTTCTTTGAGTTCCCGTAAACGGACTTCTCGAAAACGCTTCTAAATGGTATTTAGCAGTTTACTTTTTCTGCTCTATTTCTTGCCTGTATTCACGGCCCTGTACTATTGGACCCCAAATAGGTTTAAGAACGCTTGGGTATTGATAGGTTCCATTGTCTTTTACAGCTGGGGAGCTCCTAAATTTATAGCCGTCATCCTCCTGTCTACCTTTATTGATTTCCACTTTGTGCGATGGATGGACGCGTCGCAATCCAAGAGAAAAAGGCAGCTCTGGCTTTTGGGTTCTTTGACCATTAACCTGGGGCTTTTGGCGTATTTCAAATATTCTAACTTCTTTATTGACAACGTAAACGCCCTCCTCTCCCCCCTGGGAGGCGAGCCCATACATTGGGTCAAGTTGGTTTTGCCCTTGGGCATCTCCTTTTACACCTTTGAGACGGTTACCTATGTTGTGGACGTATACCGAAAAGAACACAAACCGCTCCACAACTTTTGGGATTACCAATTATACATCATTTTCTTCCCAAAACTCATAGCAGGTCCCATCGTTCGATTTATAGATTTTGCGGACCAAATAACCGATCGTTTTTCTAAGGACACATGGGATAAGAGACTTCGAGGATTCCAGCGGTTTTGCCTTGGGTTGGGAAAAAAGGTTTTAATCGCCAACTCCGTTGGGGCTTATGCCGATGAAATTATGGCCGTGGCGCCCCAAGAACTCACACCATCCATCGCTTGGATTGGAATACTGTGCTACACCTTCCAGATCTACTTTGACTTTTCTGGTTATTCAGATATGGCCCTTGGCTTGGGCCGAATGATGGGCTTTAGCCTTCCTGAAAACTTCGAAAACCCCTACACCTCTGCCAGCATTACGGAATTCTGGAGGCGATGGCATATTACCTTGGGCGCATGGATGAAGAACTACCTCTACATTCCCCTAGGTGGAAACCAATCTTCTCCAAAGTGGAAGGTGTATAGAAATCTTTGGATTGTATTTCTATTCTCTGGACTGTGGCACGGAGCCAGCTGGAATTTTGTTCTGTGGGGAGCCTATCACGGGGCCTTTTTAGTCCTGGAGCGATGGTTCCTACTCAAGTGGTATGAAAAGCTGGGGGCATTTGTACCCAGACTCATCACTTTTACCGCTGTGGTCTTTGGCTGGATCTTTTTTAGAATAGAAACCTTTGACGGAGCCATAGACTACGTGCAGGCCCTCTTTATCAGCGATGGCCATTACGCCTTTATCAGGGGCCCTCATTTGTACTTTTTCCTGGGAATGGCCGCCCTACTCTCTTTCTTTGTTTTGATACCTGGAGGGCAACGGCTTCAGAATTGGCTGTACAAAGCGGAAGGAAGATTTTCTGTCGCATCCTTTGGCTTCAGCTTGGCCTTGCTGTGGGTCAGCGTGATGTCCTTAGCTCAAAATTCGTTTAACCCCTTTATCTATTTTAGATTTTAATGGAAAGCGAAAAGCCAAATAAAGGAACATCCCATACTGCTTCCAAATTCGCATTTGTGTTTTTGGGAATTGCGGTAGTTTTTATTTTGATCCAGTCCCTTTACCACTTCATCCCTGCCGCACCCTTAAAGGGATATTTTGAGGAAGTCAAAGAGCCTGAATGGTCCTTTAAAAGCTGGTTTTCCGGGGAATATCAGCGGCAATCTGAAGAAGCTATTTCTAGAAATTGGGGATTCTCCAATTCAGCCATTAGAATGCAAAATCAATTAAATTACTCACTCTTCAACAAAACCAATATTCCCGAAGGAGTTTTGATTGGGAAGACAGGGTTTCTCTTTGAAGAAACGTATTTAGAAGCGGCTAACGGGGAAGATTATCTTGGAGATTCTACCCTAAATTTTATAGCAGAAGAACTCAAGTTACTTTCGGATTCCCTCCGAAGTAAAGACAAGGCGTTTCTCTTTGTTATTGCACCAAACAAAGTATTGTTCCATTCAGAGGAAATTCCCGCCAACCGTCTAAGTCTATCAAATAAAACGAACCGGATCATCCTCACCCAATTACTGCGCGAAAAAGAGGTTCCTTACATCGATTTTAATGAGGAGTTTAAGCGGGTGATTAAACCTAATTTTAGAGAGCAAGATAGCCTACAAGCACCTATTTTTAGCTCCATGGGAATTCATTGGTCATACTATGCCGCCGCCGTAGCAAATGAAACCATATTTAAAGCAATAGAGAGACAAACCCCTCGATTTAGTGTTGTATGCGACTGGGAAGCTTCCACTTGGAGAGAGCCAAGAGGGACTGAATTGGATATAGGGAACACCCTTAATCTATGGTTACCAATAAAACAAGACTTTTTAATGGCCGAACCCCAGCTCCAATTAAAAGCGAATACTCCTAAAGCGAATCTTTTAGTAATCGGAGATAGTTTTTATTGGACTTTAGTAAGCCAAGGAGAAGCTTCTAAGGTTTACAACAACAATACCTTTTGGTATTACAATAAACAGGAATATAAAACCGGCCAATTGACCTCGAGAAAAATTCCCATTCGAGATACGGAACTAACAGAAGAAATCATGACAAATGATGTCGTTATGATCGTTACCTCTGACCCAAACTTGCGATATACTTTGTGGAGCCTATTGGATTCAATCAATTTTCATTAAAAACTTGAAGAGCGAATATATTTCAAATACGTAGGATTACGCTTATCTTGTAGGAACTGTCGTATTTTAACACATTATTTTCCACACCATGAAAAAGCTCCTATTTTCAATCAGTGGAATTCTACTCATGGCCTTAGCCACGCACTCGGAATCACTTACTGCTCCGGTTGCTCAAGGTGTTTACGGAGGAACCGTTGAAGACATTGAGGTTTATCAAACACATGCAGATTCTGTCTGTTTAGTGATTTCTACCCGAAGCCCTAATTCACTTTTTTACTGAAGAGGTTACCGAGGTAGCGGCATTGTAAATGTTAAATGGACGCCACTTCCCTGTGCGGACGAAAATGATGGATTTGGCGGAGACATTCAACAGGTAGAAGTACACCACGGAAGTCAAACCATTTTCTTTTTGCATCAAGGCACCTTATACACTACCACGCGAAGTGCTCCTTCAGCCATATCAACGGTGGAGGAATTGTGTAAACTCCCCTCGTAAAAACCTCGGATAAATTTGGCTACATCCAATGATGAGGAAACAAATATTCCATTCCCTCCACGAGTAGAAAAATAAGAGTCATAAGGTATAGCCCCCACCCAATTGGTGTTGTTGTAGATTCCGTTCATGTTTCCTAAGTCGTAACCCTAAGAGGTAGAATAGGTCTCATTCATTCCCAAGGGGGTGTACAATCGAGTTTGAAATAACTGATCCAAGGATTGACCAGAAGCATTCTCGGCAATCCAACCTGCCAATAAGAAATTCACAAGACATTCGTACCTGTGTTCTTGATTCGGATTGGGAGTAGTTCCCACAAAATATGTAGAACTGGCCACGTCTCTGAGGTTCCAGACACTGTCTCTGTCTGCCCACACATCATTCCACAAAGGCGTGGGTGGCGTGGCCGAAGACCAAGTATCGTTTAAATCGGTAGTGTGGTTCAGTAACTGTTTTATGGTTAGGGTACTTTCGATATCCGAAGAAATGGTATCAGTTCCTAAGTAATCGCCAATGGGATCATTGATATCTAACAAACCTTCTTCGTGCAATTGTAAAATAACGGCAGTGGTCAGAGACTTACCTACACTCCCACTGTTCCAATATTTATTCGAGCACAGGATTACCCGGAGAAGACTCTCCTGCCATCCCTGTCCAAACACATTCTCCGGGAAAAATAATGGTGGCGGTTACACCCTCCAATCCCAAGCCGGAAATTTTAGAATCCAATAAAAATTGCAAATCGGCGGCTAACGCAGAATCGACTTGAGCTCGAGCGGAAGAACAAAAAACGGAGAATGCAAAAAGAAACGCTGCTAATGTATTCACCTGATTGTAGGTTAGTTAGATTTTCAATGTACGAACAATTATCGGCTTTATCCGATATCATGGATTGCACTACCGATTTTTAGGTATGTGCCATTCTCAAAATTTTTCTCACATTTGAGACACTTAAAACCTACTGACAAAAACCTAAAACATGAAATCAAGAATCATCCAATTCTTCTCTCTATCCCTAACCGTTTTTCTTTGCAGTTGTGCCACTATCATGAGTGGTCCCAACCAAGAATTCACCTTTAGAACCGAACCCACCCGTGCCACCGTCAGACTCAACGGAATGGACATTGGCAAAACGCCTTTGACGAGAAACTTGGATCGTTCAATCTCTTACGAAGTAGAAATCACCATGCCCGGTTACAAACCCTACTACCTCAGGTTGGAAAAGGGATTCAACGGCTGGTATATTGGAAACATTCTATTTGGAGGCATCGTAGGTCTTATTGTAGACCCATTGACCGGAGCCATCTACACCTTGACGCCAGAAGATGAATTGGGCAACACCCCGAGAAACATGTGGGTAAAAAGCGATTTCGGTAATCTCACCTTAGATATTTCCATGACGCCTGTGGACGGACAAATCCCCTATGACTACATGGAGGAAGACGACTCATCTCAAGGTTCTCCCATGGAGTAGACGCCATTTTCCTTCTCCCTGTGTGGCGTTAAAACTATCTCAATTTAGATTTCTTTCACACGGCGTTTTGGCAGTGGGAAGTACTTTGGTGGCATAAACTAAAAACCTCCAACTATGAGACTTCAACCATCTTTGAAAAATCTCATGAGTTTTACATTGATCACTTCCTCCATGGCGGTGCATCAAGCCATGGCTCAACCCGAACCGACCCCAGAACCCCAAATCAGTTTTGCCCGAGAAGTTCGCTCACATGAATACTATGTAGAACAAGCAGGGCTTTGGTGGGCACAAACCCAACAGAATCCAAAGGACGAAAACGCCTGGTACCAATACTTCCGCGCGTGCAGAAATGCCCAAGGGACGGACAACTGGTCTGCAGATTTTGTGAATGAAGCGGATTACTTGAGATTGGCCCCAGACATCATCGCACTGATGGAGGAAGAAATTCCTGGCTCATTTACCCTTCAATTTATAAAGGGGTCTCACCAAGGGGTTTCTACAGAAAACAGTGAATTCATCCTCAAGGCGTACAGACAAAACCCCTATTTCGAGGATCTTTTGGCCGATGTGGTTTCTTACGCACACGCCAGTCACAATCCTGAATTGAGACGTGAGGCTAACATCAAATGGCACGACCAAGGCGATTGGCCCGATGGCTTCTTGACCTTCGGCTACAACCAATTGGTGTCCGTTCCCAAAAATGGAATTCTATTGGTTTCTGGAGACAATGACACCTACCCTGCTTGGATGCTACAAGATGCCTTGGGGATTAGAACTGATGTCAAGGTTTTAAACATCGATTTCTTCCTCAACCCAGACTACGCAAAGGCAGAACTGAAAGCTCTGGGGATGCCGGAACTGGAGCTACCGCCCATTGATGTCAAAAATGCGATGGGACAACTTTGGACTTCCGCTGTCTGAGCCTCGAGGCCAAGGCAGAATTGACCAACTGAATCAAACCCTATTAGAGTCCTTGGGACACGCCTATCAATGGGAAACACAAAAGGGAAGCACTGAAATTGCCGACACCTATAAATCCATCGCCCGAGATTATTTGTACAGAACGCATACGATGGAGGAATCAAATAAAATGATTGAAGACCTCTTTTAATTTTCGGATTACCAAAAAAAGAAAATCTCTTTTCCTTCGGCGAATGTTGTTGAATTACTAGGCCTACTTGTCGTATCTTTCTCTTTGAAATACGACTGATGAAACCTGATATCAATACCATTCCCGAAGGACAAAGGAGAGCCCATTCCAAAAAGACGGTACGGGCCATGCTCCTAAACTTCTTTACACATGGACTGGGGACCCTCTACGCGTGACATCCCAAAAAAGCCGCCCTCTTTTATATTTACTTGTTGTTCCTGGCCTCGCTACCAAGCTTTGTAGCCTCCTCCTTTGCCATCGCCATTATTATTGTAATAATTGGCTTGGCATTTTACATCTACATAATCACATCTGCCTCAAAGGACGTTGAGAAAAATCCCTTCCCTCCAAAGACCTGGTGGGATAAGTGGTACATCTACATGTTCCTGTTCTTTTTGAATTACGGCATGGCAGCCTTTTTGCCGGGAGAAGTACTCAATCCCGTTGGAAACTACCATTCTTTTAAAATCTCCACGCCCTCCATGGCCCCCACCTTTGAGGTGAACGATATCATAATGACACACAAAACCAAGGAAATCGAAAGCTACAAACCCGTGGTCTTTGAGTTTCCAGCAGAGCCCCATACCATTTATCTCAAGAGTGCCGTGGGGATTCCAGGTGATCAAATACACATTGTAAAAGGAAGGCTGTCCATTAATGGAGTGGCTGAAAAAGCCCCCCACATTAGAAAGGGATATCAAGTTGAGCTCAAAACGGATTTTGTGCCCACAGCTAGGCTCAAAAGCCTGAAAATCAAACCCTCTGAAGATAACGTAATCCCGGTGGCCCCAAGGAGGTATTACATTCATATGACGCCCTACCAAGCAAGTGAATTGGCCAAGGACCCCAATATTTTGGAGGTGGCCATTAATCACGAAATCTCAGAAAAACAAAGTGAGAATCTCCACCCCGCATTTGTAAGTGCTAAGTGGACCACAGATAACTTTGGTCCTCTTTACATACCAAAAAAAGGAGGTACCATAGAACTTACGGATCTCAATTCCTCTCTCTACGGAGAATACATTGTCCAGGAGGACCCCGGCATTTTTTGGAACGACCTTGGCCATCTAGAAAACGCCGATTGTGAACTGACGGAATACACCTTTACCCAAAATTATTTCTTTGTAATGGGAGACAACACACACAACAGTTTGGATTCCAGATACTGGGGATTACTCTCTGAGGATAGAATTATTGGAATTCCACTTTATTACTTACTTTCAGACTCCCAAGAAAAAATCGGTGCACCCATCCCAGAGTTTTTATTGGGAAGTTAAAATAGCATGCATGAAGCAGTCACAAAATTCACTAATACTCATTCGCCCCAAGGCTTTTGGATTTAATTCAGAAACGGCAGCCTCTAACGGTTTCCAAAGGGAATCTGATCTGTCTAAAGAGGAAATCCACGCCGTGGCATTGAAGGAATTTGACAGACTGGTGGTTACGCTAAATAACCACGACATCTTTACCACCGTTTTGGAAGATTCCGACACTCCAGAAAAACCGGATGCGGTTTTCCCCAATAATTGGCTCGTTACCATGCCTGGTGGTAGAGTCTATTTGTTTCCTATGATGGCTGTAAACCGAAGAGCTGAAGTTCGCATGGAATTGATTGAGGAATTGGCCCGAGACTTTGAGGTAGAAGACATTATAGACGCTTCGGCGAAAGCCACAGAGAACGAATTTTTAGAAGGAACCGGAAGCATGGTTTTTGATCACGCCAACCAATGGATTTACGCTTGTAAATCAGAGAGAACTCATGAAGGACTCCTGCGAGAATTTGCTGAAAACATAGGATACAAAGTGCACCTATTTGATTCTGTAGATTCCAACGGAAAACCCATCTACCACACCAATGTGATGATGGCACAAGGCACGGGATACGTTTTGTTTTGTGGAGAAAGCCTCAAGGACAATCCAAGAGCCACCGTGGATTTGTTATTTGAAAACAACGAAACGGTCGTGGATCTCACCTATGATCAAATTGAAAAATTTGCTGGTAATGCCCTGGAAGTAACTAGCGTTCATGGCAAGCGATTTTTACTGATATCTCAAACGGCATACAACTCACTAGAAGCCGCGCAGAAGAGTCAAATTTCTGTTCACGCAGAAATGATTCCCATAGACATTCCCACCATAGAAAGAGTGAGTGGCGGAAGTGTGCGCTGCATGTTGGCAGAGAATTGGCTCACTCCAAAGTAATCGCTGATGGTGGATTCCATTGAAATCAAAGTAGTGGATGAAAACAATTCCGATTTCCCTGAATTGGTCAAAATGCTAGATGCCGAACTGGCCGTAATTGATGGCGATGACCATGATTTTTACCACAGCTTTAACGGCATAGAAAATCTCAAAAACCGAATCGTCGCCTATTCTCAAAACCGTGCAATAGCCATTGGGGCCTTTGCCGAAAAGCCACAGCTCAAGGGGGTTGAAATCAAGAGAATGTACTGTCTTCCTGAGTATAGAGGACGTGGGTTGGGAACAAAAGTTCTCTTGGCGTTAGAGCAGTTGGCCCGTGAAAAGGGATTTTCAAAAACTCTTTTGGAAACCGGAAAGCGCCAGGAAGATGCCGTGGCTCTCTACACAAAAAACGGGTACCAAATCATTCCCAATTACCCACCCTATGAAGGCGTGGAAAACTCAGTGTGCTTCTCCAAGGCGCTTTAAATCACTGAGAAAGGGCTTTCACAATTCTTCCAACCGCTTATTTCTCAGGTTGATAACAATTCACTACCTTAGGGAGAACGCAAAAAAACAAGACTAAAAGTCAAGACTTAAAACCAAGTTCAAAAAAACAAAAACTACTACGCTATGAAAGCCACGTTTCTCCTCATCGTGGGTTTTCTGGGAATTACCTCATGGGTAACTACACCCTCTTCCCATTCAGAAGACCTGCTGACCTCATCCCAAATCAAAACCTCTGAGAATTTCAAAAAAACCAAAAAGGGATTTCTCGTTGACCCCAACAGAGATCCTGTAATTGGAAAAACCTATCACGTTTACAGTGGAGAAGAGCATCAATACTCTGGAGTCACCGACGTTGAAGGTGGTTTTGAAATTCGTGTAGACAAGGGAGATTTCCGATTTATTTTTGAACTCTGGGGCGAACGCTTTCACGGTATGGACGTGACCCTTCCCAAAGAATTGAACGCATTGGATTCCATTCATCTCAAATGGGATGAAGTAAGAGACCCTCAACCTACACTTGCCGAAAAGCCCATGATCTACCTCTACCCTGAGGCAGAAACGGAGGTAACGGTAACACTCTCTACTCCCATGACCTTTTCTTATCCCGAATACAATGGAGGATGGAGTGTAACCGCAATGCCCAACGGAAACCTTCACACAGAAGACAGAGATTACTACGGTTTGTTTTGGGAAGGCCCACTAAACCCTCCAGCTGAAATTTCTGAAGGTGCCGTTGTGCCGGGAAATGCAACGGGTATGTATCTCGAAAACGCCCTCAGACAACTGGGTTACACGGATTGGGAAGCCAATGAGTTTATCGTGTATTGGTTGCCCAAGATGCACATGTATGAATACAATTTTATCTACTTCTCTGTTGAAGAATACCAAAATCAGGTTCCCATTGAGGTCAATCCCATCCCCGATTCTCAAATAAGAACCTTGATGTACTTCAAACCACTTTCTGCCCCCATGCCCATCAAAAGGCAAGATCTTTCTTTGCTAAGAGTCAAGAGAACGGGTTTTACTCTGGTAGAATGGGGTGGCTCACAGCTACCTTCGCAGACTAAAATCAAGTGGAATAAGTAGAGCGTCTCGTTACTGATTTCACACGCTGGGTTAATTACACCATTTATTGGTCTAATTGTCCAATAGAAGGTTTGCAACGGTCGGTTCCTTTGTAGTATAAAATTATACAACTATGGAAATCGATAGAAACATCACAGCAAAACAAACCGTACTCATTACAGGAGTCAATGGAGGCCTTGGTTTGGAAACGGCAAAAATTCTAGCTCAAAAGGGATTTAAGAGAATTATTATGGGAGCGCGTACCCTAGAAAAAGCAAAGGGCGCTGCCTCACAACTCAAGGTGAGTTTGGGAACCGAAATCATTCCGTTGGGCGGCATGGACATGAACCAGCCCGAAAGCATGTACCAGAACTTAGACCACTTGCCAAAGGAGGTAACTATTGATATCGTCTTCCTACAATCAGGAGGTGTGTTTTTTACCGAGAACTACCAATACCTTCAGTACAAGGGCAAGCGATACGAGAAAACCATTTTCCAGAATGCCTTTGGTGGATACCTACTCTACGCTCATCTCAATAAAACGGGACGTCTTACTTCGAAGGCAAGAATCGTATTTGCCGGTGGCGAAGGAGCGCGGGGTATCAAGGGACTTATCGAAAAGCCAGATTTTAAATCTGCGGATGATTTCTCCCATTACATTCACGGCGTTGGAGAATTGCCAAAATACAACCCCATGAATGCCATTGGAGTCTCTAAACTCGTAAGTGCCCAAATGGTAGATTATCTATCACACCACCAATCTCAGCACAATTTTGTGTGGTTCTCTCCTGGACTTACCTCGGGAACGAATGGATTGGCAGCCTTGCCTCCTCTCAAGAGATGGCTTATGGAAAAAGTGGCCTTTGGAATGAAGAATGTCCTGGGCTTAGCACAATCACCCAGTAAAGGCGCCAGAAAATATGCCGATGCCCTAATGGGGAAAGTGGGCCAAAACGGAAGTGTTCTAGGTGCTCCTGAAGGAAAGGCCTTGGGACAAATCACAGATCAAAAGAGAATGAAGGATCAAATTACGCGCAGTGATCTGCAAAGTGTACCCATGGAATTGCTCTTGGAATTACACGCCGCGTAATTTTTAAACATGTGGAAATCTATGGGAAATCACACCATTGGATTGTGTACATTTAGGGTACTATAATCCAAACGCAGTAGATGAAAGCTTCTCTATATGAACGCTACGGTGGCCCCGAAGTATTGAGCCTCGGAGAAACCCCCTCTCCAAAGCCCAAGGACCGAGAAATTTTAATAAAAGTTATGGCGGCCACGGTCAATAGATCAGATTGCGCCATGCTCACTGGGAAGCCTGCCATTATGCGGGCTTCTGTGGGTTTAACAAAACCCAAAAACCCTATTTTGGGAACCGACCTCGCCGGACAAATTGTTGCAGTGGGTAGCGAGGTATCCCGTTTTAAAGTAGGGGACAGAGTGTTTGGCTTTGATGATGGAGGCCTGAGCTCTCATGCACAATACACAGTGATTTCCGAAAAAAACGCCTTGGGAATTGTCCCTGAGAATATTGATTACAAAGAGGCTGCTGCCTCCATAGAAGGAAGTCATTACGCGTTGAATTTTCTCAACAAAGTGGAAGTCAATGCGGGAGATGAAATTTTGATCAACGGCGCCAGCGGTGCCATTGGGTCGGCTCTCTTGCAATGGTGCAAAATTCTAGGCGCAAAGGTAACCGCGGTTACGGAGACAGACTACGTGGATGCCATTGCGGCCCTTGGTGCAGACGTGGTGATAGACTACACCCAAGAGGATTTTACCCAACTAGAACAGGCATTCCCTTTTGTCTTTGATGCGGTAGGTAAATCAACTTTTGGAGCGTGCAAACCCCTTCTTACCTCAAAGGGCGTGTACATATCTTCTGAGTTGGGACCGCGTTCCGAAAATCTTTGGAAATCCATGTTGGGAAGGTTTTCTAGCGGAAAGCGAGTGGCCTTTCCCTTACCTCTTAATAGACAGCAATCCGTTGACCAGGTCGCAGAAGCTCTAAAAAAGAGAAGGTTAAGACCTTTAATAGACAGGACTTACGGATTGGACCAAACGCCTGAAGCCTTTAACTATGTACTCAAAGGTCAAAAGTTGGGCAACGTGGTTCTTGAAATCAACGCATAACCCCCTTGAACGAATCCTCTTATTTTTTGAACGTTTTCTCAAAATGATTGGCTGGTAGTCCGTCTACTTTTGAAGTGTAATTAATCTTTAACTGTTTTACATTAATACACTTTAGATATGAAAATCAACAAGACCATCAGCATCAACGCTACAGAAGAAATCGTTTGGAAGATCCTAGCCGAAGACTTTGACAAGGCGTCTCAATGGATGTCAGCCGTACCTCATTCTTACGAAATTGTAGATGGAGACACAGCACAAAACTCACCCATGGTGGGGAGAATTTGTGAATTATCTAACAAGCCTGGAGGTGCTTTTGCAGACAAAAGAATTTCTCTCTACGACGCACAAAGCAAGGTGTTGCACGTAGAAGTCGTTCTACAAAACGCTCCTCTTCTCGTCGTAAAAAACCACTTAGAATTGTCATTGCTCAAAGAAGGGCCTTCAGAAACTCGAGTGAACTTGGCGGCAGACATCCAACTTACCACTACAGGAAAAGTTCTTTCTCCCATGCTCAAACTGGGTCTGACCAAGGCTTTTGACGATATGCTGGAGGAGCTTAAGTACTTTGTATAAAACGGTAAACCTCATCCACGCAAGCAGAAAAAATTAGATAAGGCTGCGGCGTAAGAATCCACTCAAAATAATTCTTACTTGATTTCTAGCCCGAGGCGAATTTGCCTCGGGCTTTTTCGTGGTAATACCTGAGGATCAAAGGAAAAACGCAAAAAGTGTTTTCAATTCCGCATTTTGTGTACGCATCACATTCTCAACCTTTAGACTTTTGAAGTGTTGAAAGAAATAAATCAAACCATTGTAAATCATAAACTCTAAAATGTACACATCATGCAAAACACAGCATTAATCACGGGCGCCTCTTCAGGCATAGGAAAGGAATTGGCCATCATCCACGCAGAAAACGGTGGGGACATGGTAATCGTAGCGCGTTCCGAAGACAAGCTCAAGCAGCTTAAAAAAGAAATTCAAGCCACTCACAAAGTAGAAATCGTAGTGGTTTCTATGGACTTAACACAACCTTCTGCCAGTGAGGATTTATTCGACCTCTTGGAACAGAAAAAAATTGAAATTGACTTCTTGATCAACAATGCGGGTTTTGGTGGTCTCGGTAAATTCCATGAAAGAGAATGGAAAGCCGATCGCGCCATGATTCAGTTGAATATAGTGGCCTTAACAGAATTGACCCGAAGATTCCTGCCCGGAATGGTGGCACGCAATCGAGGAAAGATTCTCAATGTATCTTCTACAGCCTCCCTCCTTCCCGGCCCTCTTCAGGCGGTGTATTACGCAACCAAAGCCTATGTCACCTCCTTTAGCAATGCCGTAGCAGAGGAGCTTCACGATACGAATGTCACAGTTACCGCCTTGATGCCTGGAGCCACGGAAACCGAATTTGGTGCCGTATCGGGTATGGACAAAACCGAAATGTTCAAGGCAGCGGCCTCTGCACGAAGTGTAGCTATGGACGGATATCAAGCCATGCTCAAGGGAAAACTGGACGTAATCTCAGGATTGACTTCTGTGCAAAAAGTAATGATGGCCACCTTGCCCTTTACCCCCAAGAAGATGATTCTCTCTCAGGTGAGAAAAATGCAAGAGGTAAAGTAAATGAATCGTTCGCGTAAGTTTGTACATTGGATATCACTAAAGAAGACCTTCTTGGAAGGTCTTCTTTAGTATACCAGTTAATCTCGCTTCTTACAAAACCACTCGCAAACGAACGCTCTGTGTCCGACCACAATCCCATCAATCGCCTCTTTCAATTTGAAGTCTTTGGCAAGACCAGTCTAGGGAAAATCAATTTTACTCCTCCCTTTAAGGTCAACACCAACATGGAGGACGAGGCCCGATTTGTGCACGTGATAATGCGGACGACCAGACTCTACTATCCAAACGGACACATGGAGTTTTCTGCGGGAGATAGCTTTATAATGAAGAAGGAGATTTTTGTGAGTAACTGGGTGGAAAACGAGGACGGCTCGGCCAACGAGGCCATTGTCTTTCAGATTTATCCGGAAGTTCTCAGAGAAATCTATAAAGGCATTTTGCCCAAGGCGCTTACTCCATCTTTGAAACCCCATAAGACGGCGGTTCAAAAAATCGAGTCTTCGGTATTGCTCACTGAGTATTTCAAAAACCTCAAGACCTACTTTGATTGCACCAATCTCATTGACGAGGAATTGATTTCCATAAATATTGTGGAACTCATCAAGATTTTGATTTCCACCGATCCTACAGGAGATGTTCAGGCCATGCTCAAAAGCTTGTTTGCCCCGCAGGAATACGAATTGGCAGAAATTGTCAACGCACATTTGTACGACGATTTAAAAATCGAAGACTTGGCCTATATGTCCGGATTGAGCCTTTCCTCGTTTAAGAGAAAATTTGCTTCCATTTACCAGACCAGCCCTGCGCAGTAAATCAAAAACAAGCGTTTGGAAAAGGCAGAGAAGCTCCTGAAACAGCCAGAACTCCGGATTTCTGAAATTGCCTATGACCTAGGGTTTAATTACCCGCACTACTTCTGCAGACTGTTCAAAGCCAAAACGGGAGTTTCGCCACAAGGCTACCGAAATTTGAATTGATAGCCTCTTTTCAACTCTTTACTTTTTGGGTTTTGTTCTCAGATTAGTATTCCTACCCAAAAGGAGCCGTATCTTTGTGTCATGATTCGCGGTCTTTTGACCGACACAACCCGTCCATTAAAAAACAAAGTATGGCGTCACCAAAAAAAGAAAGGCCGCAAATAAAATCTGCGCTGCATCCCAAAAACCCCTTCAATAGACGCTATGACTTTGAGAAATTGACGGCCTCTTTTCCCGATCTCAAACCCTTTGTTAGAAAGAACGACTACGGGGATTTATCCATTGATTTCTTTGACCCCAAAGCCGTACTGACGCTCAACAAGGCGCTTCTCAAATACTACTATCAAATCAATAGATACCATTTGCCCGTCAATTATTTGGCGCCGCCCATCCCGGGCAGGGCAGATTATTTGTTTTATGCAAATGACCTATTGGCCTCAGATAACAACTCAACGAAACACCCCGTGAGATGTTTGGACGTAGGTGTAGGGGCTAATTGCATTTATCCCATTATTGGCTCGCGAACTTTTGGTTGGAGCTTTGTTGGCTCGGACATTGACGGGACTTCCATTAAAAACGCCCAAAAAATCGTCAAGGACAACGACGGCTTGTTTACCAAGATTGACATCCGATTTCAGAAAAACAAAAGAGAAATATTCAACGGCGTAGTCAAGCGTGGAGAAAAATTTGATTTGAGCTTGTGCAACCCTCCCTTTCACTCTTCGGCGGCACAGGCCACACAGAGCGGTACGCAGAAATATCAAAACCTCAAGAAGTCTCGCAGGGTAAAGCCCGTTTCTAATTTTGGTGGCCAGGCCAATGAACTTTGGACCTATGGCGGAGAAGAACGCTTTATTGCTCAAATGGTATCGGAATCCAAATCCTACGGTTCGCAAATCCGTTGGTTTACTTGCTTACTGTCCAAGTCAAAACACATCAATAGAGCGGTCAAAGCCATTGAGGAAAGCGGTGCGGCAGAGCACCGATTGATTGAAATGAGCCAGGGCAATAAGTCCTCTCGATTCCTAGCTTGGACATTTCTCTCTGAAAGGGAAAGGTCTGAGTGGAAATCCTAAGCAATCCAAAATCGAGATTCATTCTACGGTTAGGATTCTGTAAATTGCCATTGGATAATTTAATCCCCAATAGAACTATAGAATACCCCACCCTGTATTCTGCTCACTACTAAGCCAAGTCGCAGAGGTTGACGCCTTTGTGCACCCATTTTATGAATGTATCGCCCGCGATATTTTACCCTACTCAGGAGCCCGCGTTGGAACCGGCGCTACTGAAGCGCTCCCTTATGGAGTTTATGGGTAGAGACCCTTATTACAAAGAAAAATTCCTTCAATCCCAGTATGATTACGGTTTTGATGGATACTCCTATTTGGGGCAAGAAGACAGCCTCAATCAATACCCAGAGGATCAACTCTTTTCCTTTGTGCTTTCTACGGAAACACCTCAACACCAGTTCCCAACAGAATTTCACAGATACCTCCAAGAGGAATTCCCCGTGGTTTTGGAAAAGGTCAAGGCCATTGAATTGGAAATTTTAAAACAGCACTTCACCGACAAGGAAATTGAATTCTACAAGAATCACATTACCCATATGATTTCTTGTAACTACTACCCCGCTGGATTTACGGGAGAAAAGCGATTGACGGCGCATCCCGATGCCAGCTTGCTTTCGGTGTTTCCGTACGGTAACCCCAAGGGACTTATGACAGAGTCTGAAGGCAAGCCTTTCTCCTTGGACGAATCCCTTCCAACACATAATACCACCTTTGCCTTTTCTGGTTACCTATCTGAATTTTTGACTCAAGGGCGTATTAAGGCGTTCAACCATTGGGTGGATTCTGCAAACCCAGAAGACGAGAGATTTTCCTTTGCTATATTTTCCATTCCCAAACGTGAAGCAAAAGGCAATTGGGGTCATGCAAATTCGTATTTTCGTGCCTACCTAGAACTATTCTAGCTCGTTTTTTATTAATCGTATCCATAGATTATTTCTGTGGTTTGGTATTAAAAACAAACGGATGAATCAAAAAACGAAACCACGCCTCTATGGATATCGATTTAGCCTTTGAAATCATTGCCGTACTCCTCGCCTTGGGATACCTCTACTACATGGTGAAAGAGAATATTCTTTGTTGGATTTTTGGTATTGCCAATTCCCTACTGAGCCTTGTATTGATGATTCGCGTGGGGCTGTATTCAGAATCCATCTTGTACGTGTTCTACGTTGGCGTTGGAATCTATGGATTGCTCTTGTGGAGCAAAAAGGACAAAAAGGGAAAGGAAATCGCCATTACCAACAACAAGCCCGTACACAATGTCATGCTCATTATTATTGGGGCAGCGGGTGCATTGGGACTGGGACATTTGTTTTCCACACAGACCAATGCAGAAAGTCCCTACTTTGATGCCACGACAACGAGCTTCAGCTTTGTGGCGAGTTTTCTAGAAGCGCATAAAATACTGTCCTCTTGGATCTATTGGATTCTGATCAATGGAGCCACCATTTACCTCTATTTTACCAAAGGCCTTTTTTACTACACGGGTCTCACCGTTGTGTACACCATTTTTTCTGTTGCAGGTCTCTTGGCATGGCGCAAAAAGTACTTGGCCTCAAAATTGGATTCGGCAAATACCTTTATTGAAAGAAATTAATCTTCCGCTACACTGCCTTTCAAATTTTTGCTTAATTGCGGCGAATTATTAGGTACTGTATCCCAACGCGTTTTATACCCAAAACCTAAAAGACATGCGTATTTTCCACCCTGTAAGGATGAGTGCTTTGGCCGTCCTACTCTTTTTGTCTCAGTTTTCTAAAGCCGACCCCTATAAGGATAGTGTCATCGTCAATTTGGGATTGACCATTGACAGCCTTATTTACAATGGATACGGTAAGGGATTCGATAACTACATAGATATGAATGCCTTTTGTGACCGCTTTCTCATTGAAAAGGAAGGCGATGACAAATTGCGAAAATTCAACCTTTTCTTTAAGTTGGGAGTCACATCAAGGTTCAACTTGGGGCAAGAAATTGTATCGTCAACAGAGGCTGGAGGCATCTATACCTTTTTGAGTTATTACGAAGAAGACGATCATTACATCTTAGTTTTCAGGCTCTTTTCTGCTGATGGCTTAAACTACCATCTCCTGAGGTAAATTACAACGATGGGAAACCAAAAATTGAAGACATCTATGTCTTTGCCACGGATGAGAATCTTTCAGAAACCATGGGGAGCCTGTATTTTAAAGCATTGTATGAGGAAGGCTTGGTCGATTATACCGACGGATAAGCAACGGGCTCTCAAAAAGACGTTCAATTGTGTATCCAAGCCAAAAAGTTGTTGGCGGAAGATGAAGCCGAAGAAGAGCCTTCCAAACCACCGAAATGGTGGCAATTTTGGAAATAATCTTAAAAAACTGTTAACGTCCGTTCTAGTTTTTGAAACATGACGTACGGGCTTGGCTGGCTGGACTTTATACATTAGCCCTACCAACCAACTCTTACTATATATGTTAATTGCAGGAATAGAGTCTCCGGTCATAGATCGGGTGACTCCTTCCTCAATGGTCTGCCCATGTTGCAAAGACCGAGGAAGCACAGAAATCACGGTGCGTCGCCACCACTTTCAATTATTCAAAATCCCCTTTTTACCACTGTATAGATCGGGAACAGCTGAATGCCTCTCTTGTAGGTTTTCTAGCGTAAACAACCCCGTATCCCGTCAGTTTAAACGCGTTGTGCGCAAGGTTGTCAAAGAGGCCTCAGGTCCGGTTTGGCAATTCTCTGGATGGGCTCTTATCGCAGTGGTGTTCTCACTGTTTATTTGGGGAGAGAGCAACCAAAATCAAAAGCTCAACGAGTTATTTCTTCAACCTCAGGTAAATGATATCTACCACTTTAAAACTGAGGACGGTCTATACGCCAGCTTCAAGATTGTGGACATGTCAGAGACCCAATGGGTCATTTCTGAGAATATTTCTGAGAGCCACTCTTTGTCGGATTTAAAAGCCATTGATCCCGAAGTAGGGTTCTCTAATTACTCCTTCGCCATTGCAAAAGACGTGGTGGAAGAGGAACTCACTCGTGGGGTCATTGTAGATATTTCTAGACCGATGGATCAGCCGTAGGAGACATTCTTCACAACCTAGAATTCGTGGATTCCATCTTCATTTACTATCTTAGTTACATGAGAATATCCTTGCGATTTGTTTTGTGGACATTGGGATTGTTTATCCCCCTTTTCTTTTTGGCAACCGGTTCTGATCTACTGAATTTTGAACTCTCAGCCTACATCCCCCTGGGAACACCCATGACGGCTTTGGGACTCATCAGTCTTCAAGGCTGGCTCATTGTGGCCTTGCCGGTCCAACGAAGAACCACGAAGGCTTTTCTTTTCCTTCACAAAATTCGCTACGCCTTTGTCTGGATTTCCATGCTTTGGATTCCCGTGGGATACCTACTGTCGGGCAATTTCTTTTTTAACTTCACAGGAGGCGGTGAATTGATTTTCGGATACGAAGCCTCTGAGTGGTTTTGGATGTTTACCTATCTCCTGGTGGGTGCCCCACTCGTATTTGCCACCCTTTGGCTCATTGTAAAGGCCTTAGACCGCAAATAATTTCCCAAGACGCCCATTGTAGAAGGTAATAGTATTATTTTCGGCGCTTTAGAATTTTACATTCTCTAAAATCCATGGCGAAGAAGTACATAAAGGGATTTGACGGCCTTAGGAGTTATTCCATTTTACTGGTCATCATCACGCATTTAGGATTTGCGCATTCTTTTGCAGAAGGCAGCTATCTCAGAGATCGCGTGTTTTACTTCTTTTCTGGCGTCGCAGGCGTAAACATCTTTTTTGCCCTCAGTGGATTTTTAATTACCACGCTCATCCTTGCAGAATACGACAAGACGGGGCGCTTCAATGTGCTCAACTTTTTTATCCGAAGGTTCTTGCGGCTGTTACCTCCCATACTCCCCTTCTATTTGGCTCTGGCCATTTTTATGTCCTTGGGATATGTTCGCGAAACCTATTGGGGACTCCTGGCCTCTGTGTTCTACTTGTACAATTACGTTCCCAAGGCCAAAATTCTCTATTCCACAGAATTGAGTCATACGTGGTCTCTGGCCGTTGAAGAACAGTTCTATCTCATGTGGGCCTTCCTATTTGCAAAAGTTTCTAAGAAAGCATTAGAAAAGACTCTTTGGGTTTTGCTGCTTGGATGTGTCCTTGCCTCGTATATTCTCCCCGGTCTCCCCATAAATATAAAAGGAGAAGACTACCTACTGGGAGATGTGTTTTTTGTGATGCGATGGACCTTACCAGCCATCGGCCCCATTCTTATCGGTTCTTTGTTGGCGCTTTGGCAGCACAGAAATTTTGGAAACATTCGGGAGCGATTTGCCTCTTCGCGATGGGGTTGGATTGCCTTTTTGGTTTTTCTGTGTCCGTTCTACATTCCTGATTTTCTAGTGCCCATCATGAGAATGCTTCACGCCACAGGCGCTTCTCTCCTCTTGGTCTGGATTCTCAACAATCAAAGCCACAAAGTGGTAGGTGCATTGGAATGGTCGCCCTTGAGATACATAGGCACCATTTCTTACGGTCTATACATTTGGCAAGGATTCTTTGTGAGAACAGGCCCTGACTTTACCCCAAAAATCTGGGTTCACGACCCACCCGTCAATGTTTTGTTGACTTTTGTCGTTGCGATTGTATCTTACGAACTGTACGAGAAAAAAGTCCTTGCCCTCAAGAAGAAGTTTTATTGATTTCTCCCTTAGGAATTAAGGGGTTTACCGGTTTTATTTACCAAGAAATAAACCTTGGCTCCTATCTCGCATCTAACCATAAATACGAATCATGACTAGGATTATTTTTCTGCGTTCTTCTGTGTTGAGATCCCCTTTTGGTTTTTCGAGTTCTCTTTTGATGGTGATGAGTTTTTTTATGCTGATGGCATTGGAGTCTTGCTCTGATGACAGCCCCGCCATTTCCATTCCCCTACAACCCAAAAACGTCCTGTTTGTCATTGTGGATGACATGGGTACGGACGCCACTCCGGGGGACTCCATCGGAACCACAAAACCCCATACACCCACGTTAGAATCCTTAGCAGACGAAGGCATTACTTACACCAATGTATGGGCCACGCCAACCTGCACTCCCACGCGTGCGGCAATGCTCACTGGACACCACGGATTTGACACAGAGGTATTGGAGGTTGGAGATTACATCTCCTCTTCTGAAGTCATTATTCACTAATACATTAGCAATCAATTGGGTGGCAGTTATTCTCAAGCACTCATTGGAAAATGGCATTTGGGTAACAACACGTCTCATCCCAACGTCATGGGAGTGGATTACTTTGCTGGAGTGCTTTCGGGTTCTGTTGATGATTACTACAATTGGCGCCTCAATGACAACGGAATCAACTCCATCTCCCAAGAATACATAACCAGTAAATTTACAGACTTAGCCATTGGATAGGACAGCAGGATCAACCTTGGTTTTTGTGGCTAGCCTACAACGCACCCCACACCCCCATTCACTTACCTCCTGACAGTCTTCACTACCAAAGTTCCTTGCCCAATGATTCCGTTCCATCAATCCTTTAGAAAATCCAAACCTTCTCAATCCCAATCAGCAACCTATTAGCGCTGAGAATGCTGCTGTTTGTTGGCCTATCGGCAAGTCTTCCCTTAGCCCTCTCGCCCAAGCAAAGAGCAAGGCACATTCTGAGTTCTTCCTCAACCCAAAGGAGGCTCCAAAGCCACCAGATTCTGAATGGGAAAAAGTGGAGACTTTAGAGGTCTTTGACCTGTACAAAGCCGTGAAGTAAAAAACTCCTGACGCTTTGTGGTACGGCGTTTCTCTTCGTTTTCGTACCTTTCCTTCTCAATTGTTAACCACAACCTTCCATCGATGAAAAAAATTGCTGCTCTTAGCTTTTTGGCCTTGTGTGTAATGGCCTGTACGTCAAACGATAAAAAAGCGACCAATGAGCCAACCGCTCTTGAGCTTTCAGAAAACCTCGCAAGAACAGCCTCGGAAGACGCCACCGTTTTCACATTAGATCACCACGGAATGGCCGCAGAAGAAGGTGTAGAAATGCCTCAAAGTGTTGCGACCATTCTTTCTGAGCCACACATAAACCTTCCGCTCTTGGAGCAGTTCCCGTTAATTGGTTTAGACCTGCCCTTCAAATTCTTAATTTACCAGGAAAGCGATTCAACCGGTTTAATGACTGCGTATACGTCAGGCGAATTTATGGCTAGAAGACATGGCTTCAGCAGCATTGACTTTATCGAAGAGTATGAGCAAGAAGCCCTGAGAAGATTAAAAAAAGCCGGAGATTTGCCTGTAGCCAAAGTAAAATACGACTTGGTGACCGAGCGCTACGGAATGGTTTTTATTCCTTCCGAAAAAGATTTTGACGCTACCATTACCTCTCTTAAATCGGCTGTCATGGGACAAGGAGATACGCGTTGGTTTGGAGAAATCGCATACCATGAAGAAGCCGCCAAAACCGGTGTTACTCTTCCCAGAACTACACTTCTCCTCTTTGGAGACCCTGCTCCAGGAGGTAAGGCCATGGCACAGTACCCGAGATTGGGATTGGACGCTTTCTGTCAAAAGATTTTGGTTCTTGAAAACGAAGAGGGTCGCGTTCAGATCGTATTCAATGACATCGTAGAATTTGCAAAGCTTTACTACGGAGACTACACCAAGGCCCACGAGGTAATCAACGGACGACTCAAACAAACCTTTACTGCAGCGTTGAAAGTTGAAGAGAAGGCTGAGGAGATGGCAGAGGAGTAGGACGGATTATCTTTTTGAAAATATTCAAGGGGAATTGAGATTTTTCAATTCCCCTTTTTTTGGGGCTTGTTTAAACTAAACTTTAAATTTTCTTGTTTTCATTAAAAAGGGCTTCGAAAAACATACGAAAACTCTTACCTTTTTACCTGAAATTTTGAAGACATCTATTGAATTGCACGTTTTACCAACCTCTTGAATAACGACGCTATGACTCTACTCAGAAACTCCGCAGAAAACAAAGAGCTCCTTCATCAAATTCTCCTCGCCAAAACAGAGGAAGAAAAGTCCCAATTTTCCATTCAGCTGGAGGAAAACGGCGTTTCCGTCAAGCGACAAGAACGCTGGATTCGAAGTCATAAAAGATTTGAGAAGCGCAGAAAAAACATCAAGGCAAGAGCCTCATATTCTGGGTTGGAAAAAATTCTCATCGTGGCCTTAGCCCCTTTCTCTTTGGCATTTTTAGAGGGAGGATTCTCCTTTGAAGCTGACAAGGAATACGTGACCATGAGAAAACAAGGAACGTATTACTTAACGTTAGGACTTTCTCTTTGGGTTTCCCTTGCTATACTTGCCTATTTGCCCTTTGTATTAGACTAATTACTTCAGAAACTTTTACCGTTT
Source organism: uncultured Schleiferiaceae bacterium (assembly GCA_965658445.1). GTDB lineage: Bacteria > Bacteroidota > Bacteroidia > Flavobacteriales > Schleiferiaceae > CBFHSF01. The sequence goes on from CBFHSF010000006.1 coordinate 134,439, forward strand.
TATCGTCCATGAATCGTTCATTTTCGTGGACGACTTCTTTATTGAGCCCATTTCGTTTTGTGTTCAACGCCCTTCTCGCGGCATCTGCTCACCTCGCCGCTGGCGATCAACAATGGGCAGGTGCTGCCATGGCCTTAGTCTTTGGTTTGATTTCCTACTTTACTGGAAAAAAGGTGGGAGGATAATCACTCGTTGAATTCATAAACTAAAAGAGGGTTTCGGCCCTCTTTTTTTTGCTCTATATTGTAGTCATCATAAAAACAAAACCTCCAAAAAATTCATGCAGCGACTACTAACCCTTTCTCTTGCAGGCATTCTAGCACTTAGTGGCTGCTCTGTAGAAAACTGCACCTTAGAATTTGCATTGGTTACCGTAAGTGTCACAGGAGGTTATTTGGATAGAACCGCTACGGTTAGATCCTCTACGGGTGATACCGTGTACTCATACATCAATCCACAAGACAGCACCTCTCTCCCTCCACCCCACTATGTTATTTTGGATGATAATTACGCAGGGGATTTGCGAGATGACCAAGATGTATTCACCTTTTTTGGATGGTTACAAGACAGTTTAGTTGTGACTCAAAACTATCTGATTTCTGCGGATGCCTGTCACATCAATAGAGAATCTGGTCCCTCAGAAATTGAATTGTAAAGGAGACTTCAATAAAGGCAGATTATCCAAGGCAAATTCATTTATTTTGCGTGATCAACGTTCAACAAACTCCAATACACGAATCGCATGCAAGATAATCTCAAAGGAAGGTCAAAAGGTCTCTCTCCAGTCCTCCTGATTCTTTTTTTACTGGCCCTAGCAGCAGGAGCTTACTTTATTTTTAGTCCTTCACCTGTCTCCAAAATCAAAGGTGATTTTGAGGCTGAAGGTTTGATTATCTATTCAGAAATGGTTACGGATGACGGAACGGATTACTATCAAGAAGCCATGATTGCATATTCCATTGGAGATTCTACCTATTGGGCGGAAGCGGCTGTTGCGGATTCCTTCTCTGTGCAGTATCCTGGAAACGAGGTCCTTCTCAACGTGAAAATCGCAGATACTACCCAAATTTCCATTCAAAGCGTAGTAGAAAACTTCTCTGCGAACAACAAGCAGGAGTACGTTTGGAATGCGGATAATCGCGTCAGTAAAATTACTTTCATCAACTCCATCGCATTCTATGCTACATATATTGACGAGCAGTTTGCGGGAGGATTCTATTCGCTTGCGGTATTGGATGAGGATGTACTTACCCTTTATCCCATAAAATACGAAGGGCTTTATCAAGAAAGCGCGCTACCGTTAAAAGTGATTTCTGACGGTGGGTATACTCAATCTTTAATTGACGAAGAAACGGGCCAAGTCTTTCTCTGATCTCCGCGCTGAATTCGTTGAAATAGCAGAGTAGCTCCCGCCCCGATCAAGGCAAAAACAGAAAGACTCAAAAAGACCAATCTATGCCCCAGAGGTCCTGGGTAATTGTCCAATAAATATCCAATGGTAGGACTCATAAAAATATCTGGCGTGTATCCCAAAAAAGAAATGAGACCAACGGCGGTACCGGTGTAAACCATGGGGATATTAGCTTCCTTCATCACAGAAAAATAGATGCCTCTGAGTCCATAAATTCCCATGAGGATAAACGCAAAGTTTAATGCCAACAACCCTCCCGCGAATACATCGTAAAAGACCGCCAAACCACCCAAAGCGGCCAAGACAAAACAAAGAAGCATAATCACAACGCCTTTGTATTTATTGGCAAGCCAACCCGCGAGTATTGCAAAGACGGGACGCATCCAAAGCATAAAGGCTCCAAGAGATGCAGATTCCTTTTCTGAAAACCCTATGACTTCATTGGCAAAGAGGGTAAAGTCATCGGTTACTTTATAACCCACATAGGCACAGATGATAATTACGGATAAAAGCCAAACGCTAGGATTGGTCATTACTACATAAAAGTTTTTCATCTTAAGACCAGCATACGTGGACTGCCTAACGGGCAAAAACAACCAGACCAATCCCCCCGCGCAAGCTGTAATGGTACTTCCCAACAACAATATATATTGAAAGGATTCCCTGCGCATTTCTCCAGAAATATCAGAGTCCGTGCCTGCTTCCGCGGCAAAAAAAAGGAGACCCACACTTCCTAAAATTGCGCCCACGGCACCTCTTCCACCTTCTAACCAACCAAAGGCGTTTCCTTGATTATCCTCTCCACCCCATTCTCGGGTAGCCCGAATCAATGCGGACCAAAAAAGACAAATGGTGGTAAACCCCCAATATCCATAGAGAAAAGGCAAAGTAGTAGCCGGCGGAATCGTTGATAAATAAAAACCTCCAACTGCGGTGGCTATCAAAGCCCAACCAATGAGAGTTTTGGAATTGAATCTATCGGCAAGGGGGCCTCCAAAAAAGTAAGAAGCCATTGCGATCAGGCCATACATGGAAAAGAAATACCCCAATTCAAAATTTGAAACATCAAATACATTGAGCATGGTGGGTCTAAAAACCCTAGGGATCACGAAAGGAAGAAGAAAAATGGCTTCACCTGCCAATACCAAAAGAGTGAGAGAGCCAACACCCGTAATTCCTTTCTTGTTATTCATTTGAAGTATTATTAAATGAAAGATAGGCTTTTTTTTGAAGGATTTTCTTTCCAAATCACAACCTTGGCACGTACTTTGTACTTCTCCTTATAACAATACAGAATCTACAACGCATAGATTCTTCATAAAGGTAATTGTTGTTTCAATTGTTAGATGTTTGGTTGGAAAACCGGGAAGTGATGTCGCTTCCCGGTTTTTGTTTTTTATCTTTAGTAGTAGAGAAAATCAAAAATCAAAACCATGCCACGCGTACAATTGTACATTGCTCAAAGTTTAGACGGAAAAATCGCCAAACCCGATGGAAGTCTGGAATGGCTGAACAGCTTCCCCATGCCCCAGGGCGAGGATTTTGGCTACGGATCTTTTTACGAAGGCGTTACGCACCTCTGCATGGGAAGAACCACTTATCAAGAAGTATTGTCTTTTGATGTGGATTGGCCGTACACTCCAAAACCAGTGGCTATTTTTACGTCCAACCCAAATTTGGAAACCCCTACTCCTGAAACATCCGTTTGGTCTTCCGGAATTTCAGAATACCTAGAAAGCCTCCCAAAGGACGCAGTGATCTGGCTCGTGGGTGGAAGTCGCCTCATTGCTGATTTTCTCAAACACAAATCGGTAGATGACTTCATAATCACCACCCTCCCCAGAATTATTGGAGCGGGGATTCCCTTGTTTCAATACGATGGAGATGTACAAGATTTTAAACTCGACAAAGTAGACACCTTTGACAATGGAATTGTGAACTCCTATTATTCAAGGAAATAATTTTTGAATACATTTCTCAATTCCTTATCTCTTACCGAACGAGATCAATCATTAACCATTCCATAACTCATTCAGGAACCCGTTTACAACACCACGCAAAACATACCTAAACCCAATGAAAACCTTCCTATTGACTAATCACGCGCCGGCAGAGATTCTTAAACGCTCTCCGGATACTTCTGCAGAAGAAGCGGTAGCTGCAAGCGAAAAGAGCATGCAGGAATGGAGGGATTGGGCTAAGCGTTGTGGAGAGCAACTCATTGACTTTGGCCTCCCCACGACCAATGGCCAAGCCCTTCACACCAATGGGAGCCTTTCTGTCAGGGATAAAGACTTCGTGGGATATTCCCTGGTCAAAGCCAACGATTTAGAGGGTGTAAGCGTGCTATTAAAGGGACATCCTCACCTATCGTGGAATGATGCCTGCACCATTGAAATTCATGAAACCATGGCATTGCCATGATAGAATAAAACATTCAAAACTGACGAAAAAACCACGACATCAAATCAAAAGACACCAAACCAAATAACCACCAAATTCCACCAAAAGATGAAACGTTCCCTGTTACTAGGGTTGAGCTGCTCATTGACAATTTACCTGACGAGATGCGAAACACCTTCTCATGAAACCCGCTCATGGTCTCCACATGCCCGAGATTTTCTAACCTTGGCAGAAGGAGAACTCCACGTAGACTTTGCGGAAGAACTTGCACTCCTACACAGTAAAACACAATGGGATCACCCTCATTACCTGAGTTCACAACATACTATGGAATACCTAGTAGATTTTATTGAAGATCTAGATACTACTGAGTTTTTTGCCTACCATCAAACGAGAGATGCCTTTCAATTTAAGAATCAGCATCCCAATGACACTACAGTATGTCCAGATATGCTAGAGGTAGAGTACATTGAAAAGTCACAAACCTTTAAGCTTTCTATAGATCACAGTGTTTGGGACAGCACGGGCTGTGTAAACACCTTCACAGTATACTGGATTAAAATTCATCCCGAAGAAGTCACTATTTTAGCCATGAATGAACCCACCTAAATTAACGTTCATGAAAGACCATCACGTGAGAACTTCCCTTAAGGGGTTGGTTGTAGTATTATCGGGACTGTTCCTAATCCAATGCAATTCTTCTAAGGACAGTCCAAAAAACCCTTCGAATGAATTCTTGCCCTTTGTTCCCGCGGAAATGGACACCACGCAAGCACTGGCTTATCGCGAAAAAATGGTGGAAGAATACTTCGGTGAAGAAGACGAAATGAGCATGTCAGGAATCGATGAGGGCGTGACCATTCACGGTTTATCCCATTTGCCCTTGCGGATTTATTCTACTTCAGGTGAGTTTTGCGGCGCCTATTGCAACCCGTTTTACTCCAATTTAATTAGGTGGGGAGATGATTGGGAAAGCGAACAATCCTTGGGTGTCATTGATACAGTGTTTTCTATTGACCCACATCATGTGGCCATCATCTCTAGTGGCTGGGGACGACCCGCTGGCTATTACACCATAATCTTTTCCTCTCTTTTGGTTTTAGAACACGGCCTCGATTCTATTCCGCAGATAATTCCCGTAAATCCCAATGCAGAAAATCCAGAAGATTATCTGTTTGCCGTTTCTTCTCCTCATTATTTATCACCGAATCCCAAAATTGAATTTTCTGGAGATACCGTAAAATATCAATATGCAATGGACCTTCTCAATTGGGAAGAAAGAGATACCTGCTACAGCGTGGAAGGTGCTTATTTGTTTACTGAGGAAGGATTTTCGGAGATTTTTGAAGAAAAGACCCTAATTTCTAGAGAAGATTTTTAGAGGATAGGGGTTATTTTTGATATTTGCACAAACCCAAGTTTAACCCTGTCAACCCTACACTATTGACAACCCAATCCCCAGCCCGTAAGGCGCTTCTCCTTTGGAGTATTCGAATTGTACTCTTTTTGATTTTGACAGTTATCTCCCAGACCGGAGGTGTAGTTTATGCCCTAGCTTTGATAACGGCGTCATTCTTCCCGAAGGAAAAAGTCAGAAGAAGCATGGGAAAATTGGTTTTATTCTCGAGCTTTTACACGATTTCTACCCTTTGGATTACTCCCTATTTAGCAAACGTGTGGGGACGCGAACCCATAATAGAGAACACTCATTTAAAACCTGCAACGTCTCTTACCTTTTGGCTCAATCGCAATTATGTAACCTCTGAGCTCAATGAGGTCCTCACGGATGTTTCCCAGAGAGTTTCTGCTGAGAACTCAAACGCTATAGTTCACTATCTAGACGCCAATTTTCCATTTATCAATGGATTCCCATTGCTACCACACCTCAGTCACAACGACGGAAAAAAGGTGGACATCGCTTTGGTGTACGAGGACCGAATGGGAAATTGGTCTCCTAAACTTAAATCCAACAGTGGTTATGGGGTTTTTGAAAGTCCCATTGGCGATGAGTTAAACCAACCTAAGTTGTGTGAGGAAGCGGGCGCTAAACAATACAACTTGGCCAAATACCTAACCTTGGGAACCAACAATACCCACATTAAGTGGTCTAAAAAATGGACCAAACAACTCATGATAAAGTTGGTAGCCGATGCCCGAGTGGGAAAAGTATTCTTGGAACCTCATCTGGTAAGACGAATGGATTTGTACTACCAAAAAATCCACTTTCACGGTTGTCATGCTGTAAGACACGACGATCACATCCACATTCAGTTGAAATAATTGCCGTATCTTTTGTTAGTGGAACAACAACTCATTATTAGAGCGGCAACACAAGAGGACTTACCAACAATGGTGGGACTTTTGGCCGATGATTCACTGTGCGAAAGCCCTTTCCTTTTATCTTCGCCATGGAATGGTAGCCTCTCATGAGGGCCTAAAACTTCACTTGTAATATGACTCGCGACGACATTGTTTCTCAACTTCAACTCCTGCCTCACCCAGAAGGCGGTTTTTATTCGGAAACGTACCGAGGAAAACAAATAATTCCTCAAACGGCATTGGGTCCTGAATACAATGGCGAACGAAATATTTCAACCTCCATTTACTTTATGCTCACTGAGGATTCTTTTTCTGCGTTTCACAAAGTAACTCAGGATGAGGCCTGGCATTTTTATCATGGATCGCCCCTTACCCTTCACATCATTCATCCCAATGGAAATCTAGAATCTATGGATTTGGGAATGAACCTTTCTGATGGTGAGAGACCTCAATTTACCGTTCCCGGTGGTTCGTGGTTTGCCGCAGAAACCCATGGTGAATACACTCTTGTAGGATGTACTGTAGCTCCGGGTTTTGACTTTGCCGATTTTACCTTGGCACATCGTCAATCTCTCACCGCAGCCTTTCCACAACACAGCGCGATTATACAGCAGTTTACCCGTCAATAGGAGTTCAAAAATTTGAGTTTTTAACGAAAAACACTTTGTTCTAATGCGAAAATTAATAGATTTGTTTAATAAGTCTATTAAATAGGTTAATTACATTGAAATCACCTCAGAAAGAGACCGTTGACAACGAAATAAAAATCCTTGAAGCCGCAGAAAAGCTGTTCTTCTCAAAGGGATTTACCGGTACCTCTACGACTATGATTGCCAAGGAAGTGAATTGTAACCAAGCCTTGGTTCACTATTACTTTCGGACCAAGGAAAACTTGTTTCAGGCGATTTTTGAAAAGAAAATCAAACTCTTTTTGTCCACACTTCTTGCCGTTGGCAATGAAGAACTCTCCTTTGAAGACAAGTTGAGAAAGAAGATTGAGACGCATTTTGATATGATAGCGGCCAACCCTCAACTGCCGCTTTTCTTCTTCAACGAACTCAACAGCAACCCCGAACGCATTCCAGGACTAAAGGAATCTATGGGCGATTTGCCGCTTCAGGCCATTACCCAACTCGAAGTAGAGATTAAAACAGAGGTCAAAGCAGGTCGAATTCGCAAGATTCCCGCACTAGACCTCCTATTAACCATTGTCTCCTTAAATATGATTTTGTTCGTGGCGCAGCCCATCATCAAAATTTTTACGGGAGCCACAGATAAAGACTTTGAAGAAATCGTGAAAAAGAGACGTGAACAAAACGTCCGCACCATATTAAACAGCTTGAGACCATGAGAATACAATCCTTGATCACCTGCCTATTTACTTTTTGGGGAATGTCCGCTATGGGGCAACTCACCTTAGAAGAATGTCGCACTCGATCTAGAGCCAATTTCCCAATGATTGCTCAATACGATCTGATTGCGCAATCTCAAGAATACAACCTGTCCAATGCCAACAAGAATTACCTTCCGCAGTTTAGCATTACTGCCATTGGAGGAATCATTGACGGATTCCCATCCTTCTCTCCCGGTGGAGGTAGTTCTTCCGGCAGTGACTTCAACCTCATTGGAATCGGTCAAATCAATCAGGTTCTCTGGGATGGAGGGATTACCGCAGCCCAAAAGGATATGATCAGGGCGCAATCTCAGGTGGATTTAGCGCAGTTAGAAGTTTCTATTTATCAATTGGATGAAAGGGTAAACGACCTCTATTTCTCTGTGCTTTTGTTCGATGAAAAATTAGCCCAGACGGAACTCTTTATGAAAAACCTAGACGTTCAAGTCAACAAAGTAGAGAAGGCCATTGAATCGGGAATTGCCTATGCATCAGACCTCAAAGAGATTCAAGTCGAAGTAATCAACGCAGAACAATCCCAATTGGTAATTCAATACGCAAGGGAGGCATACATCTCTATGCTCTCTGCCATGATGGGAAAGGAAATTCCTGCAGAGACAGAATTTGTAGCTCCCATTTCTCAGTACAACCCCGCCACTGCATCCATTCAAAGACCCGAGATCAAGGCCTTTGACCAGCAACTGGCTTTTATAGATGCCCAGAGAAAGATGAACAAATCCAACCTCTACCCAAAAATTGGGTTGATCGGTTTTGGAACCTTGATAGAACCCGGCGTTTCCTTAGGGATTTCAGAGATAGATCACATTCTCGTGGCGGGGCTCAACCTTACATGGGATATTGGAGGACTGTACAGGAACGGCAACAACAACAAGTTAGAAGAGGTGCAAAGATCCCTGGTAGAAAACCAAAAGGAGACCTTTCTGTACAATACCAATCTGCAACTGACACAGTTGTTTATTGAAATTCAGAAATACGAACAACTCTTGGCGCAAGACCAAAAAATCACAGAACTAAAAACCAGTATTGCGCAAGCTTACCAGGTAAAATACGACAATGGGGTTGCTACGATGACACAGCTCATAGAGCGTCTTAACGATGAGAATTTAGCCGTTCAAAATCAGACGGTTCACGAAGTGCAATATTTGATGGCACTGTACAAGCATCAAACCACTTCCGGAAATTCACTAAATCCCTAACGTAAAGACGGGATACGGAACGGCAAGACAGAAGAAATCGAACCACAAAAATAGAATCTTAAAAATATACCAAGGAAATACATCAACTGAATATGAACGCATTATACGCAATCGCAAATCATTCAAAAATCCAAGTAATGGGCGCCTTAGCCATTACCTTGGGAATGATGAGCTGTCAGGAAGAAGGAGATGGCAGAATGGCCACTGGGGTTTTTGAAGCCACAGAAATCACCCTTTCTGCAGAGGCCATGGGCACCATAAAGGAATTGAACCTCCGCGAAGGGGATATACTAAAAAAAGGACAGGTCGTAGGCTATATAGATACCACCCAGCTGCATTTAAGCAAGCTTCTCTTGGGCAAAAACCAGCAGGCCCTCCTCTCCAACAAACCCGATATACAACCTCAAATCGAAGCCACAGAGAGAGAAATCACCAAGGCCAAGGACGAGAAATCGCGAATTGAAAAACTCGTTGCCGGGGAAGTCGCTACTCAAAAACAACTCGACGACATCAACGCACAAATTGACATTTTGGAAGCGAGGTTAAAGGCTCAAAAGAGTTCACTCAACAACTCCTCTTCCTCTATAGATCAACAAAGTGAAGGCGTGGATATTCAACGGGCGCAGATTGAAGATCAAATTCAAAAATCAGTGCTTACTGCACCCATGGAAGGAACGGTACTCGTTACCTATACCAACGCCGGAGAATTGGCTTCCCCCGGAAGAGCTCTCTACAAAATGGCCGACCTACAAAACGTTTACCTCAAGGCCTATGTGACGGTAGATCAACTCAGCAAACTCTCATTACACCAAAAAGTCACTGTTCTCGCAGAAAATGGTGCGGAGGGCACGGTTGAGTATCCTGGAGAAATCACTTGGATTTCCAGTCAATCGGAATTTACACCCAAGACCATTCAAACACAGGATGAGCGCGCCAATCAGGTATATGCCATAAAAATTGCCATACAAAACGACGGCTTTATAAAGTTGGGAATGTATGGAGGATTTAAACTGTAAACCCCAAAAATGACGGCGGTAAGCGTACAAAATATTGAAATGTCCTATGGCGACGTCAAGGCCCTCAAAGGGGTGAGTTTTGACGTGGACAAAGGAGAAATCTTTGGCATCATTGGACCCGATGGTGCAGGAAAGACCTCTTTGTTCCGAATCCTAACTACCCTGCTGCTTCCTGCTTCGGGCAAGGCCACAGTGGATGGACACGACGTGGTAACTGATTACCAAACCATACGAGAACACGTGGGTTATATGCCGGGAAGATTCTCTTTGTATCAGGATTTATCTGTGAGAGAAAACCTCGAACTCTTTGCGGCAGTATTTAACACGACGGTTGGGGAGAATTACCACTTGATTGAAGAAATCTACATCCAATTAGAGCCCTTTAAAGACCGTCGAGCCGGAAAGCTCAGCGGCGGAATGAAGCAAAAACTAGCGCTGTGTTGTGCGCTTATTCACAAGCCCACGGTTCTGTTCCTAGACGAGCCGACCACCGGAGTGGATCCCGTTTCGAGAACAGAATTTTGGGATATGCTCCACAATCTCAAGGAAATGGGAATCACCATATTGGTGTCCACTCCATATATGGATGAGGCCTCGCGTTGTGATCGCATTGGCCTGATTCAAGACGGGGCCTTTTTGACCATCAACACGCCCAAAGCCATAGAGGCCGAGTTTAAACAGCCACTCTTTTCAGTCACCTCTAACAATATGTACAAATTGCTATTGGACCTTAGGGAAGAATCCGAAATCAAATGGGCCTTCGCCTTTGGGGATACCGTGCACGCTTTATTCCACAAAGAGCCCACTGAGACTGGGAGTCTCGTCAAAAGACTTCAAGAGAAAGGCCAAGAAAACGTAAACATTCAAAGGATAGATCCCACGATTGAGGACTGTTTTATGGATTTATCAGAAAACCAAAGGGAAGAATGAAAGCCGTAGAAGCCATAGAACTCACTAAGACCTTCGGGGACTTTACCGCGGTCGACACTTTAACATTTGAGGTGGACCAAGGGGAAATCTTTGGTTTTCTAGGTGCCAACGGAGCTGGAAAAACCACGGCCATGCGGATGCTTTGTGGATTGCTCAAACCCTCCTCTGGTAGCGGTGTGGTCGCGGGCTTTGACATCTACAAAAACCCCGATAAAATCAAAGCGAACATTGGCTATATGAGTCAAAAATTCTCCCTCTACGAAGACCTCACCGTTTACGAAAACTTGAGGCTGTACGCGGGTATTTATAGAATTCCCCACCGGGAAATCAACACCAAAATTGACCAGCAATTAGAAACCTTGGGATTTGCCACTGAGAAAAACACCAAAGTAAAATCTCTTCCCTTAGGATGGAAACAAAAGATGTCCTTTTCTGCCGCCATTTTACACGAGCCCAAAATCGTATTCTTAGATGAACCCACAGGGGGTGTTGACCCGGCTACGAGAAGACAATTCTGGGAGTTGATTTACGAGGCCTCCGGCCGAGGGATTACCGCTTTTGTCACTACGCATTACATGGATGAAGCAGAATACTGCAACCGCGTCTCCATTATGGTAGACGGACGCATAGAGGCTTTGGACACACCTGCCCTTCTCAAAAAACAATTTGAAACCCAGAGCATGGACGGAGTTTTCCAGAAACTCGCTCGTAAAGCCGAAAGAAGCGATGCGTAGTTTTTCTTCTTTCATAGTATTTACCCGCAAGGAGTTTTACCACATCTTTCGAGATCGATGGACAACAATTATGATTTTGGCCCTACCCATTATCATGATTTTCCTGTTTGGTTTTGGAATTTCTACAGAAGTGAAAAATGCCAAGATTGCGTTTTTAGATCCCTCAAGAGATTCCGAAAGTCGCGCCATCATCAATGCCATAGAGACCAGTGAATACTTCAGCACATTTGCTTTGTACGACCAACAATGGCAAGTAGATGAGGCGTTTAAGAAAAACGAAATTGGCGTGGCGGTCATCTTCCCAGAAAAATGGGCAGAATCGGTAGCCAGTCCCAATGGAGCGCAAATTCAAATTATCGCAGACGGAACCGACCCCAACACGGCCAATACTTTGACCAATTACATTTCTCAAATTGTCATGCGAGAATCCGCTCCAAGGGGTGACCAAGGCTCCATGACTAGGGCCATGACCATTGTCCCAGAAGTTAAACTGCTCTACAATCCGACGATGAAGAGCACTTACAACATTGTACCCGGTGTTATGGGAATGATTTTGATGTTGATATGTGCCATGATGACTTCCATTTCCATTGCTAGAGAAAAAGAGCTCGGCACCATGGAAGTACTGTTGGTCTCTCCTCTTAAGCCCTTGGAACTTATTTTGGCTAAGGTCATCCCCTATTTTACTCTTTCGGTAATCAACCTGGCCACCATTTTGGTTTTGGCCGTATTTGTACTGGATGTGCCCATAGTTGGGAATTTCTTTTTACTGATCGCCGTAGCCTTGTTATTCATATTCGTTTCTCTGGCCTTGGGACTTTTTATTTCTACCAATGTAGAATCTCAATTGGTGGCACTTTTGGGGTCTGCCATGGGACTGATGTTGCCGGCCGTAATGCTATCCGGATTGATGTTCCCCATTGAGAGCATGCCTTGGCCCCTTCAAATTATCGCCCAATTGGTGCCTGCCAAATGGTTTATTGAAGCCATGCGAGACATCATGATCAAGGGGTTGGGATTTTGGGGCGTGGCCAAAGAAATTGGGGTTCTGTTATTGATGGGAACCGCCCTAGTAGCATTGAGCTTAAAACGATTTAAAATTCGATTGGAATGACGTTGCGCTATCTATTAGAAAAGGAGTTTAAACAAATCTTCAGGAATTCTTTCCTGCCAAGACTCATTGTGGGCTTGCCCATAGTGGCGGTTTTGATTTATCCCTTGGTGGCCAATTTTGAGATTAACAACATCAACCTCAGCGTTGTGGATTTTGATAAGTCCACCTATTCCAGGCAGTTGGTGCAAAAGGCTCAGGCCTCCGGCTACTTTAGAATTACGGAAACCCCTATGGATTATGAATCGGCTTTGGAAGGGATTGAAGCGGATCGTTCCGATATCATATTGGAAATTCCAGAAAATTTCGAAAAGAGCTTGCTTTCTGAAGGACATTCTCCCCTTATGATTTCTGCCAATGCCGTCAACGGAACCAAGGGCGGATTGGGAACGGCTTACCTGAGACAGATCATCTCGGAATACAACCGAGAAATACTTTTGTCCAATGGCGGGACGCCTCCAGCCGGTGTGGAAGTGGTTCCGCAATTCCGATACAACCCTAGTTTGGACTATAAAATCTTTATGATTCCTGCTTTGATGGTTATGGTTTTGGCCATGGTCTGTGGTTTCTTACCGGCCCTCAACATCGTAGGAGAAAAGGAGAATGGAACCATTGAGCAAATGAACGTGACGCCGGTGACCAAGTTCTCCCTCATCCTTTCTAAGCTCATTCCCTACTGGATCATTGGTTACGTTGTTTTAACTTCTTGTATTCTTGTGGCTTATTTGGTATATGGTTTGGCGCCGCAGGGTTCAATCGGATTACTCTACCTCTTTGTGACCATTTTTGTTTTGGCTTTTTCAGGATTTGGATTGGTAATTTCCAACTATGCCGAAACCGTTTCGCAAGCCATGTTCATGATTTTCTTTTTTATTCTGACCCTTATCCTCTTGAGCGGATTGTATACACCGGTAGAAAACATGCCTCCCTGGGCTCAGCGCATTTCGGACGTAAGTCCTCTTAAATATATTATCCAATCCTTGAGAATGGTTTACCTAAAGGGATCAGGGTTTTCAGAAATGACCACCCAATTCTTTGCACTTGTAGGCTTTGCTATATTTTTTAATTCTTGGGCCATCCTGAGTTATAGAAAAACGACATGAGTTACTTCTTTATTAGAACTGAACAACCCTCTGACTACCAAGCAGTAGAACCTCTTATCAAAAGAGCTTTTGTAGAGTCCGGTTTAAGTGACGGCTCGGAGTCCGAATTGGTGGCGCGGTTGCGTCAGGATCCAAAATTCATCCCTGAGCTTTCTATCATCGCCACGCATGAAGACTTGATTATTGGTCATGTATTGTTTACCCCCATGAAAATTGGTTCCAATGCAAAAGACTTCTTGGCCTTAGCTCCGGTTTCGGTGCTCCCGGAATTTCAGAAACGAGGGGTCGGAAAAGCCTTGATTGAAGAAGGACATAAAAGAGCAAAGCAGCTTGGATTCTCAGGAGTAGTTGTGGTAGGTCACGGCCCGTACTACGCTTCTATGGGCTATTCAACGGACTTGGCAAAAGACATGGTATTTCCCTTTGAGGTGCCATCAGACAGCACACTCTATCTCGGTCTCAACGGAAAACCTGCCCCTACTGGAGACATCACTTATTTACCCGCATTTGGCCTTTAATACACGAAAAGTAGGTTCCAGTCAATTTACAAATTCCTAGGCAAAACCCCTAAAGAGTAATACGTATACACCTGTGACTTTTTGTTTTTCGCCACTGCTTCTACCCACTTAATACGAGATTGAATAAATCCAATTTCACGAGAATTCACCAAGAAAAGCGAACTCTCCCCGGCATTGAACAGCTTTCTTTCCGCCGCCAAAAGGGCCCCGTAATCGCGAGCATTGTTCTGATACACCTCAGCTTGGGAACGCGTGGTTTCCATCTGATTTAACGCCATTTGAACTTCTGCCGTTACCTTGGCTTGCGTGTATTGCGTTTTGGATTCTAAGGTCGCAATGTCCAACTTCACCTTTCTCAGGGCTCCTCTTTCCGAACGCAAAAAGAGCGGCATGGTAAACGACAACCCCCAAGTATAATCACTGATGTCATAGGGCTGGGGCATTTCCGTTGCAGGATTCTGAACCAGCGCTCGATATGAAAGATCAATTTTTGGTTTGAGGGCCTCCGCCTTCATTCTTCTTTCAATATCTAACGAATTCATTTTGGCATCCAACTGCCTCAAGGCCGGGTGATTGGTCAAAAGAGAATCTATGGGCGTATTGAGATCCAAACTCGACAAATCTCTTACGTCACCATAAAACGGCTCGGGTTGAGTGGTCTTTGCCAATTCAATGGGTATGTAGCCATCCTGCCACAGATAAAGTCCGAGTTGAACACTCTTGTTCTGGAATTCAAGCTCTGCCTCTTGTAGGGATAACAATCGGTTTTGAACCTGAATTCCGGCCTCTAGCGTATCCACAGCGGGGCGATCACCCAAAGATGTGCTGAGCTTTACTGCGGTAAAACGCTGTGTAGCCAGATCGTAGCCTTCTCTAAAAATCTTAACATCATAAAAAGCTTCATACCAAGCCCAGTAGGCTTGTCCTGCCTCTAACAACAAGTTGTTGAGCATTAAAGATTGCTCTAAGGCCGCAATGTCCATGTATATAGCAGCTTTCTTGTATTCTGCTCTTCGCTTGTCTATAAAGAGCCCTTGTCCTAAGGTTAGATTAACCCCGGCATAGTACAGTCCGTTGCTGGGAACGGTTTTGGAGGGATCTAGGTAAATCCCTTGATTCTGTTCAAATCCTGCTTCTGCGGAAAGACCAAACCAAGTAGGAACACGCAGTCCCCCGTCTATTAACGAGTAGTACTGATCATCAGAAAAGTACTTTTGAGCGACTTTAGTAAACGCCTCAGGATCAAAATTACCCTTGGATTCTAGGAAGGCCGCCTGACCTCCCTCATTGATCCACTGTGCTTGAACCGCCACAGGGTGATGATTTTCCACCCGGAGCATAAAATCTTGGAAGGTAAACATGGCAGAGTCTTGACCCTGCACCACCCCTCCCCAGAGAAGTGCAACTAGGAAAATTCGAATTTTTAATATGCTCATTTTATCTCAGCTTTTTGGGTAGAATTCGCCGTAGAAGAGGGCGCGTAAAAATCCGGTGGGAAACCATTGATGTTTCGCCATAACTCATACCAAACAGGCACGTCTTGCAAGAGCACCAAATTTTTGGTTCCCGCCCCTACTCTCAGTGCATTGGGCCATTCGGGTTCTTCTGGATCGGGAGCTACCATAATTCTGTACAATCCGTTGGTAGAGATAAAGTTATCCCTAGCGACTACTTTACCTCCGTAGGTTCCGTAAGAAGTGTTGGGCCATCCAGAAAATACAATAGCGGGCCATCCGTCAAACTGCAGTCTTACGGGTTGACCTATGCTCAAAAGCGGAAGGTCAATGGGGCGAACATACATCTCCACCGCCAAGTCATATTGGGCTGGCATTATGCTTACGAGGTCGTCTCCTTCTTTAATGGTCTCACCCAAACCCACCTGAATGGCCTGAGTAACATAACCGTCCTGTGGGGCTGTGATGTAATACAATCCCCTTCTGATAGAATAGTTCATGTACTGATTCTGAAGTTTAGTCAAAACGGCCTCGGCATCGTACATGGCAGAAAGGGCGGTGAATTTATCGGCCTGAGCCTTTGCAATATCGTCTTGATATTGAACCGAAATCGAGGTCAACTCCACTTCTGCGTTGATGGCTTCGTTTTTACTGGCCAACAATTTGTTTTCTGCAGAAATGATTTCTGCGGTCGCTTTTTGGAGGGATAGCTTTCTCGATTCTAAATCCGTCAAAGACTTCAATCCTTCTTTGTAGAGTTGCTCGGTACGACCCAATCGCTGTTTGGCAATGCTTTCATTTACGCGAGCGGCCTCAAAGTCAATACTGTCACTTCTCACACCGAGTAATGCCTGCTGTCTCTTGTTCTCCGCTTGTTGAAGCTTGAGAACGGAAGTTTTCTCCAAGGCATTGATTTGGTTGTCAAGAGCTCTTACCTTCTGCATATAAGCATCTAGAGCTTGGGTCTTTGATTCTACCTGTTCTTGGGTACGAGTCAATAACTCAGGATCAAAGTACTCGTCCTTAATTTCCGAAATAAATAGAATGGTATCTCCCTTGTGAACGAAGTCTCCTTCTTGAACAAACCACTGCTCAATCCTACCACCAATAATACTGTGGATGGTTTGAGGTCGTTGATCAGGCTTTCTCGTAGTTACCATCCCCTTGGAGCGAATGGTCTGCGTCCACGGCAAGAAAAGCGCCAAGAGGACTACGATGAAGAATACGGTAAAAAAGCGTATAGTCTTTACTCCATGAGGTTGTCCCGTCACCTTTCTCAAGGAATCGTATGAGTTAGAATCGATCTTATCGTTCACCCTCTTTTTTGAAATATTCAACATGACCTAAGCGGGATTATTGTTTTGTGAAATAAAAGTCGGATTCTCGTCCATTGGGATGACTTGGTCCGCAAAGGGAACGAGGTCATCTTCATTAGAAATCAAGACGGTAGTCCATCCGTTGGAAGGGTCTCCAATGGCTTTGAATACCTTTTTGGATTCGTCCATGGGCCAACCGGCAAAGACTTCGTCAAGAAGCAGCAATTTGGGACGGCTTACCATGGCGCGAATTAGAAGCCACTTGAGCACAACCGTTCGAGGCCAGCGCTTACCGTATGTAAAAATTTCTGTGTCGTAACCTTCGGGGAGTTGTTTTACAAAATCGTCCAATCCCATCACCTCTGTCCACTTTACAATGTCGCTGAACTCGATGTTCTCGCGGCCCATGGTCAAGTTTTCCAGAAGCGTTCCTTCAAACAGAGAATCTTCAGGAAGCACTGTACCTATGACCTCTCTCAGTCCAGAAGGAGAGAGATTACCAATGGTAAAGTCTTGGAAGGTCAACGTTCCTGAATCCAGGGGATACCTTCCTGACAGTGCCTTGAGTAGGGTGGTTTTTCCCGAGCCACTGGGCCCCGTGATGATGTTTACGGTATCTGGCTTGAGCTCTAAGGAGAATTTTGTGATCAATGGTTTGGGAGTTCCCAAGTAAATTTCAAGATCGATACCCGAAACCTTCATTCCACAATCGTCACATTGAGATTTGAGATCTAGTCCTTTCTCTTCTTCTATGGGAAGATCCGTTACTTGTCCCACCTTCTCCAATGCGGTCAATACGTCGTATAGGGTTTCTAATGTCGAAATCAATTTTTCTACTGAGTTCATCACCAAGAGAATGATAATCTCAGCAGCGATAAACTGTCCAATATTCATGATCTCCTCCATGACAAGGATTCCTCCAATGGCGAGAAGTCCTGCGGCGATAATCACTTTAAAGACTACCAACAAGGAGTATTGATGCACCAAAACTTGGAAGTGGGTCTGTCTAGAATCCAAATAAGCTTCTACCTTCTTGTCCATCTTCTTCAGCGGAAGTTTGGAACCAGTAATTGAAGAGAAAGAAGAAGCGGAACGCGCCATTTCTTCTAGCCAGTGGGCCACTTTATATTTCTCCGTAGACTCCTGAATACTAGCGCGCAAACCCTTGGCTGCCGTCAACTTAAAAATCAAATAGATAAAGAGTAGGAGTATTAAACTGAAGAGGATAAAGAACGGATGATAGAAAGAGAGAAGAATCAATCCAAAAATCACCTGCAACCCTGCGGCGGTAAAGTCTATCAGCATTTTTGACAACCCCTTCTGTACAGAAATCACGTCAAAAAAGCGGTTCATGAGTTCAGGGGCGTCCTTGGTAAACCAAGTGCGCACGTCAATCTTAGGAAGTCGGTAGGTAAACTCAAAGGCGGCGCGAGTAAAGATTCTGCGCTGCAAGGTCTCCGTAATTTTCAATTGAAAAATTTGAAGAATCCCGGTTACCGCCAATCCAAGGACCACGATACAAACCAAAATAATCCAAGAAGTGGTCACCTGACCACCTTGAATAAGGTTTACGATGGCTTGGATTCCCAAGGGAAGGGTCAACGATATCAAACCGTTAAAGAGCGCATAGAGATATACCGAGCGAATCTCTGGGTAATCCGGAGTGAGTAATCTCCAGAACCTGCGCATGGGCGTTAATTTTTTAGCATCCATTGTTTATTTGTTAATGAGTTTGGTAACCAGTTGACAGTAGAAGGACTGAATGGAGTCCTCTCCTTCAACGGTGTCGGTCAGTCTTGGCAAGTGTTGGGCAAAAAATCGTTGGTGATGAACGCCTTCGATTAAAGTAGAGATGAGCATGTTCGGGTATTTGTAATCAGGGTTTATTTCTAATATCAAATCCGAAACGCGTTTTACCAGTCTTTTGTATCCCAAGAAGGCACCTTCTTTGTTTTCGATATCTACTTCTTTGGTGAGATAGGCTTTTGAGGATTCCGATAAAACCACACGGTGAAGTTTAACCTCATCAATGTGAAGAATTCTGTTGTCTTCCACTACTTGTTCTGTAAGCAGGTCCATGGCTTTTTCCAATCGCTTTTGTGGCGAGGGCACATTGGCCATTGCAAATTCCATTTTGTATTCCATCCAAGCCCAATACCAGGCAGTTAGATACAAAAGGAGCTTGTGCTTGTTAACGAAGTATCTATACATAGAGGCTTCCGTAGATCCAATGCGGGTAGCCAACTTCTTAAACGTGAAGTTTTCGAAACCCATTTCGTCAATCATTTCTATACTAGCAGACACCAATTTCTTGCCCAGATTTGTGGTTTCTGGATCTTTCAGATAGATATTCGAATTCACCTGAATTCGTATATGTGAAAGTAATTGTTTCATCCATTAATAGTATTACTATTATCAATTACAAATATACTATCGTATTGTTTATAGGCCACATAAAAAAATAAAAAAACTTTTGTTAAAGTTTTGAGGTTGTATAGATATGGGGAAGACAACGCACAACCATTTATCTGAAGAACAAATAGACCGCATTATTGAAATGGCCTGGGAAGACAGAACGCCATTTGAAGCTATTGAATTTCAATTTGGGCTCACCGAATCCGAGGTTATCGTCTTAATGAGAAGTCAAATGAAACCCAGCAGCTGGAGAATGTGGAGAAAGAGGGTTTCGGGACGAGCTACCAAACATCTCAAGAAGAGATCGGAGGAGGTGGGCCGCTTCAAATGCAGTCGCCAACGAGGAATTTCCCAAAACAAAATCTCCAAGCGATGACTCGTGGCCTCGGAAAAATGAAAAAGCGAAAAACGAAAAAACCCTGGAATCTTCCACAAAAGACATGTCCCGTTTGCCAAAAACCATTTTCTTGGAGAAAAAAATGGGAAAGCCAATGGGATCAAATCGTTTACTGCAGCGAGCGCTGCCGCCGAAATAAAAAAAACGCAGTTCATGAAGACCTGTAATCTCGTATTTCCACATCAGCTTTGTTATCCGTTTGCATTGGACCCTTCCCTTCCAACGTTTATTGTGGAGGAATACTTATTCTTTTCTCAATACGATTTTCACGAACAGAAACTCATCTTTCACAGAGCTACGTGTAAGGCTTATGAAGATTACTTAACTCATCAGGGAATGGTCGTGCACTACATAGAAGCCTCTTCAAAAGACTCGGACTTGAGAAATTGGAAAACGAACAACCCTCTTGAATCTTACGATGAAATCTTCACCATAGACTTGGTAGATCACTACCTTGAGGAAAGACTGCGCGCCGCCACTACGCAGCTAACGCTACACATTTTAGATTCACCCTTATTTCTTATTAAGAAAGAGGAGCTGGAGAAACACTTTCCTCCGCAGAGAAAAAAATACCACCACGCACGATTTTACCAAGACCAACGCCTGGCCAAGAATGTTCTTATCGATAGCAACGGGGGGCCTGTGGGAGGAAAGTGGTCTTACGACGACCAAAACCGCAAAAAATATCCGAGAGGTCAAACACCTCCTCCTCGCTCCTTTCCATCGCAAAATTCATACGTAAAGGAAGCCATTGAGTACGTGAGCAAGAACTTCCCCAAGGCCCTGGGTTCGGCGACTCAATACCAGTTCTATCCCACAACGCGGCAAGAAGCCCTCGATTGGTTGGATGATTTTTTAGATCATCACTTAGACGCTTTTGGTCCCTATGAAGACGCCATGGTCCGAGGTGAAAACTGGTTACATCACTCGGTGTTAAGTCCATTGGTTAATTGCGGTCTTCTCTCCGTTTCTGAAGTTCTGGCTTCC
Source organism: uncultured Schleiferiaceae bacterium (assembly GCA_965658445.1). Taxonomy (GTDB): domain Bacteria; phylum Bacteroidota; class Bacteroidia; order Flavobacteriales; family Schleiferiaceae; genus CBFHSF01. Next base: position 155,163 of record CBFHSF010000006.1, read on the forward strand.
GCCGAAAAGCGACATGCCAAACACGAATTGCCTCTACCCTCACTGGAAGGATTTACCCGCCAACTTATG
>CBFHSF010000007.1:0-51048 GCA_965658445.1 uncultured Schleiferiaceae bacterium
CCTGCTGGCTTGGCCAACATGGGCCATGCCTATGACTTTGGGCTCATGCATGCCGAGTACTTTGCTTCCATTGCTCAGTACGACTACCTTGGGGCGGCTATGGATATTGACGAGGAACAAAGCGTCGGTTTTACCGTCATTCGATTTGGTGTCGACAACATTCTTAACACCACACAGCTCATCGATCAAAACGGCAATGTAGATTACAATAGAATCACCAAGTTTTCTGCTGCAGATTACGCCTTTATGGGTTCCTACGCTAGAAAAATTTCCTCTGTTCCGGGGTTGTCCGTGGGTGCCAACGCAAAAGTGGTCTACAGACAAATCGGAGATTTTGCCGATGCGTATGGGTTTGGTTTAGATCTAGGTCTTCAGTACAGACCGGGAGATTGGCAGTTTGGCTTTACATTACGTGACGCTACAACCACGGTTAACTCTTGGGTCTTCAATACAGAAGATTTCGAGCAAGTTTTTGAAGACACCGGAAACGAAATTCCCCAAAACGGAATTGAGCTCACCATTCCTAGAGCTCTTTTGGGAGCGGGTAGAACATGGGAACTCTCCGAGAAATTCTCCTTGCTTTCAGAAATCAACGTAGACATGACCTTTGACGGTCAAAGAAACACCCTCGTGTCGAGCTCTGCCATTAACATCAATCCCATGGCCGGTTTGGAGTTGGGGTATGGCGATTTTGTTTTTCTCCGCTTGGGAGGAGGTCAGTTCCAACGCACCCAATCCATTATCGGTGAAGAAGAGATAGGTTGGCAACCTACCCTTGGTGTTGGATTTAAGTACTTGGGAATTTCTGTAGACTATGCCCTAACCGATGTGGGCAACCAGTCCACTGCTCTGTATTCCAATATTTTCTCCCTCAAATACCGCTGGGAAAGAAGGTAGTCTATTGCCTAAAATTTCGAAGGTTTTCCTCATCTTTGAATCACCTAAAAATTCACACCTATGCAAGTTCGGTGGTACGTAGCACTTCTGACTCCACTTCTTTTGTTTTTGGCTTGGCCCACCTATGGTTGGTCTCCATTGATCTTTGTTTCTCTAGTGCCTCTTTTGATGGCTATAGAGTACACGGATTCTAAAAAGCCAGCACGCCGAGCCTTTTGGATTTCTTACTTGGTCTTTGCCGCATACAATGCGGTCAACGGGTATTGGATTGGAAATGCTCATTGGTCGGGCACAGCTGCCGTTATTGTTATCAATGGCGCTGAACTGGCCTTGGCCTTTTACGGCTATGCATGGATCAAGAAAAGTGTGGACATAAAAAGGGCCTATATAGCTCTGGTTGCTTTTTGGCTTACCGCCGAATCTATACACAACTATTGGGAAATCAGTTGGCCTTGGCTCTTCTTGGGAAATGTTTTTTCTGAAGACATTCAATGGGTTCAATGGTACGAATACACTGGTTTCTCTGGCGGTACCCTTTGGGTTCTCGCCGTCAATCTCGCCGTTTTTTCCAGTGTTAAACAACTGATTCAAACGAAGAACACAGCAGTATATGGAGTCCGAATGGGGCTTTATTTTCTCGGTTGGGTCCTCTTGCCCATAGGAGTGAGCTTATGGATGTATTCTTCTTGGGAAGAGTCTAAAGAAAAATTGGATGTGATAGTCGTTCAGCCCAACGTGGACGCTTACACTGAGAAGTTCAAGACCACCCCTCAACAAGCCATAGACCACTTCTTTGCCTTAGCGGAAGAAAAGTATGACGATGAGGTGGATTTGATTGTGGGGCCAGAGACCATGATTCCCAAGGCCATGAATGAGAGTCAAATAAAAAGTTTTACAGCCGTTAGGACTGCAAAGGCCTTTAGGGAAGAACACCCCAATACCTCTCTGCTCTTTGGGGCGAGCACCTACAAGCCGTACTTTGTTCAAGTTCCTCCTACCCTTACCTCAAGACCTTTTTCTGATGGAAAAGGGTATTATGATATGTACAATTCGTCACTGTTTTTTACTGCTCAACACGCTCCGGCCATTTACCATAAATCCATGTTGGTAGTAGGTGTGGAAAAGATGCCATTTATGTCCGTATTAAAGCCTCTTTTAGGAGAGGTGGCCATCGATTTGGGTGGAACCGCAGGTTCCCTTGCAACCCAGGCAGAAAGGGATGTCTACGGAGTGGGAAATGACGCCGTCCGCATTGGCTCTGCCATCTGTTATGAATCTGTTTACGGTGAGTACTACGGAGGATTTGTACGCAAGGGGGCTCAGGTCATGACCATAATTACCAATGACGATTGGTGGGGAGATACTCCCGGTCATAGACAACACTTTAGTTATGCTCGCCTTCGAGCCATAGAATCTCGAAGAGCCATTGCTCGTTCTGCCAACACGGGGATTTCTGGATTTATTAATTCACGTGGAGAGGTAGAACAACGCCTAGGGTATCGCGAAGAAGGAGCTCTTAGAGGTCAAGTGGAGGTTAGAGAGGACATTACTTTTTACACTCGCTATGGCGATTTGCTAGTAAGAACGGCATGGTTTGTCAGTATTATACTGGTGTTGAGCGTTTTTGTAAAAAGAAAAACGGCTTCCTAAAGAGGAAGCCGCTCCCGGATGGTTTCGCACTGCTACGCGAAACAACATCACAACCAAACTTAATTCATATTCCAGCCTATCATCAGTGAGATTCTTGTGGACTCACGGGTAGGAGTAATGGCAAGGTTAATGGGGATGTTCATTTCCCCAGATTTAAAGGTGTAGCCCATGGCGTATACAAATCCTATGGACGTTATTCCCGCCGTCGGACCAAATCCAACTTCCCATCCGGAGTTCATTCTAAAACCGGTTAACACCGATACCGAGGGTAAAAACAATCCTTGATCAAAACCACCTACAAGTGGTAATACTTGAATGAGACCTTGGTTTCCGGTTTCTGTCTGGAAGTAGTTCCACTCAAAATGCCAACCAAATTGGGTGATGGTCTGTGGAATGGGTGTGTCTTCTGACCAACCTAAGTTATTGCGAGTGGTTTCGCTGGGGTGGAAGTTGTGTAGGTAAGTGAGTCCTACTCTTGGTCCCGAAAGGTGAATGGGTTCGGCTTTTTTGGAAGATTGAGAATTGGGGTCATACTCTTGTGCCGTTGTATTAAGACTTCCCAACATTATGATACTAAGGGCAATCCATACAATGTTTCTCTGTGTTTTCATGGTGTAAAGATTTAAATGGTTATCGTTTTTTGTTGAAGCCAAACTACCGCTTAAACCTATGGCTGCATAACATCAGCGTCCCATATCGTGGACACTATTGAGGATTTTTAGACTATTTTTTGGAATTTTTAGAAATTTTGTGTCACTTTTGAGACAACTAACCAAAATCGCTTATGAAAAAGTCAGAGGCACTGGACTTCCAGGTGGCACTTTTTGATAGAATATTCAATCAAGCAGACAGCAAATCCGATATCATCAACGAGCTTACAGAGGTCTTGTCCTGTTCCCGATCTTCTCTCTTTAGGAAGAGGGCGGGATCCACGCCTTTATCCAATGATGAACTCTTCCGATTGGCGGATCACTTTCACTATTCAATTGACGAGATGAGGGGCGGTGTGCAATCCACACATATTCTCTTTAAGTCTCAAAACCGAATCACCAACTACACGGATTTGGAGATTTACATTTCTCAGACCTTGGGAAATTTGGCCGTGAGTCAAATGGTGCCCGATTCGCACCTTTACTATTCTGCAAAGGACCTTCCACTGTTTGACTATTTTGCCGATCCCTTTTTGGCGGCCTTTAAAGCCTTTGTGTGGGTAGAAGAAACCGCCAAAACACAGGAAGTCTTCAACGCCAGAAAAATTCCACCATCATTAATAGAAAAGGGAAATCAGCTGTACAATTTGTATTTGCAGATGCCCACTTCAGAGATTTGGTCTGAGCACACCATTGACAACCTCGTAGATCAAATCAAACATTTTTGGAGAACAGAGCGCATTACAGACGGGGATGCCCAAAAGCTCTTTGATTCTTTAGAAAACGTAGTCAACCTCACAGAAAAGCGAGCCGCCAACCAAAGCAAGGTGACAGGGAAGCCGTTCCAATTGTATTGGTGTCCCTTTATTATGGGAGCGAATTCTGGATTGTTGAGTGTAGGCGATACAGTAATCACTTATTTGGGATATTCGGCCATCAATTATTTGATGAGTTCACATCCCAGTGTGGGTGACAATATCAAAAAAGCGTTTTATTACCAATCCAGTGAAGGCGTAAGTGTAACCGGGTTGGCAGAAGAAAAGAGAAATGAGTTCTTTGGACTTCTTCGCTCAAAAATTTCAGCAGCTCGAGAAAAAAAGAAGGCATAAGAAATTCCTATTTGTTCAGAATAAAAAAAGGGACCTTTTGGTCCCTTTTCTTATTTATGTATTTCGATACCTCCTTCTTATGAGTGAAGAGGTCTTTTGTCCGTTGCATCCAAAGCCGCTTCCTTAATGGCTTCAGTGTACGTAGGGTGACCGTGGCTAATGCGAGCAATGTCTTCCGCAGAAGCTCTAAACTCCATGGCCGTAACGGCTTCCATAATCATATCTGCTGCACGAGCGGCTACGATGTGTACTCCCAATACTTCGTCGGTCTCTTTGTCGGCAAGAATTTTCACCAAACCATCGATGTCACCACTGGCTCTTGAACGTCCCAATGCTCTCATTGGGAATGAACCTGACTTGTAGGCCACGCCTTCTTCCTTGAGTTGAGCTTCCGTTTTACCCACACCGGCAACTTCAGGCCAGGTGTAAACGATATTTGGAATCAAGTTGTAGTTGATATGAGGTTTTTGGCCTGCGATATATTCCGCAACCAAAACGCCTTCTTCTTCTGCTTTGTGAGCCAACATGGCCCCGCGCACTACATCTCCGATTGCGTAGATATTAGAAACCGAAGTTTGCAATTGATCGTTGACGTCAATCTGACCTCTGTCTGTGGTAGAAAGTCCTGCCTTCTCCAAATCCAAACCGTCAGTGTAAGGCTTGCGACCTACAGATACTAGACAGTAATCTCCTTTGATTTCTACGGTCTCACCTTTTTTGTTTTCTGCTGTAACAATTACCTCATCGCCTTTGCGCTCAACAGAAGTCACTTTGTGGCTCAAGTTGATTTTGGCTCCGAGCTTTTTCATCACTTTACCCAATTCTTTACCCATGGTAGCGTCCATAGTTGGAATTAGGCTAGGAGCGTATTCCACAACGGTTACATCAGCACCCAAGCGAGCGTAAACAGAACCCAATTCCAAACCAATAACTCCACCACCGATAACGATGAGGTGCTTGGGAATTTCTTTGAGTTCAAGAGCTTCCGTAGAAGAGATGATACGCTCCTTGTCAAACTTGGCGAAGGGCAACTCTACGGGCTTAGAACCGGTGGCGATAATGATGTTCTTTCCTTCAATAACCTCAGAAGACTTGTCCTCCTTGGTCACCTTAACCTGCGTGGCAGATTCAAAAGAACCCATACCGTGGTATAAGTCAATTTTATTTTTGTCCATCAAGAACTTAACCCCGTCGCAAGTCATGCTCACAACAGAGCGCTTGCGGTTGATCATTTGTTCAAAATCGATGGCTGGTTTCTCTACGTTGATACCGTGCTCCGCAAAGGAAGAAACGGCGTTGTGATAGTGCTCACTGGAATCCAATAGGGCCTTTGAAGGAATACAACCCACGTTGAGACACGTTCCTCCCAAAGTGCTGTATTTTTCAATAATCGCCGTCTTCATTCCCAATTGAGCATTGCGAATAGCGGTTACATATCCTCCGGGTCCTGACCCGATTACGATCACGTCGTATGAATTCATGTTTTCTAAATTTTATAGGTACAAAAGTAAAGGGTTTTTTCGGAAAAACCACCCCGGATTCCTTTGGACTTTCCTATAGACTGATAGAGGGTTGTTATAAGAATTTCATCAGTAAAAACCTTGGGAAAAGAAATTTCATTCACCACAAAAAAGCCCCGTCCTGAGATTCTCAAAACGGGGCTTAAAATTGTTTATCTGTAAACCATTAAATGATTAACATGGCATCTCCGTAACAGAAGAAGCGGTATTTCTCTTTCACGGCTTCCTTGTATGCCTTCATCAAAAACTCGTGGCCTGCAAAGGCAGAGCTCATCATCAAAAGGGTAGAAAGCGGCGGGTGGAAGTTGGTTACCATGGCATCAGCCACATAGAACTCATTGGGAGGGAAGATGAACTTGTTGGTCCATCCTTCGAAAGGCTTTAACAAACCATCGGTTGTAACCGAGCTTTCAATGGCTCTCATGGCGGTTGTGCCTACAGCCACTACACGGTTTTTATTGGTCTTTGACTTGTTTACGATTTCGGCAGCTTCTGCAGTAATTTTGTACTGCTCAGAATCCATTTTGTGCTTGGAAAGATCTTCTACCTCTACGGGGCGGAAGGTTCCCAAACCTACGTGAAGAGTTACCTCTGGAAACTCAATTCCCTTGATTTCCAAACGCTTCATCAAGTTTTTAGAGAAGTGCATTCCAGCCACGGGAGCGGCAACGGCACCTTCTTCTTTGGCAAAGATGGTCTGGTATCTCTCTTCGTCTTCGGGCTCAACTTCTCTGGCGATGTACTTGGGAAGTGGAGTCTCTCCCAATTCCTGAAGTTTCTGTCTGAATTCCTCATAACTTCCATCGTACAAGAATCTCAAAGTTCTTCCACGAGAAGTGGTGTTGTCAATTACTTCGGCTACTAGAGAATCGTCTTCTCCGAAGTACAGCTTGTTACCAATTCTAATTTTACGAGCGGGATCTACTAAAACGTCCCATAGTCGAGATTCTGCATTGAGTTCTCTCAAGAGGAAAACCTCAATTTTAGCTCCAGTCTTTTCCTTGTTTCCCCACATTCTCGCAGGAAAAACCTTGGTGTTGTTGAGGACCATGGAGTCGCCTTCATCAAAGTAATCGATGATGTCGCTAAACTTTTTGTGCTCAATGGTTTGTGTCTCTTTGTGGAGTACCATTAGACGAGAATCGTCTCTGTGGTCAACGGGATGTTGGGCGATCAATTCCTTGGGAAGATCGTAGTTGAAGTGCGAAAGCTTCATTTTCATAGCTTACGGGCTTTGAATTGTTGTAATAAATAAATAGTCTGCAAAGATACGAACAATATACGCCTTGTAAAAATGGCCTCAAAACTTTTTATCTTAGCGTTGAACCCTTTGGGTTTTTAGCGTGTTATGGTAATAAATGTATTGAGTATGAGAGGTGTAGATTTACTAGAAGTAATTACTGCCGCCGAGCAGAACCGAGGAAGTGGCAAGAGAATAGGAACTCAAGAACAAACGTTTAAAATTAAAAATGACCTATCGCCAGAGCGCATATTTTCTTTGGAAACGCTTCGCGATACGTGCATAGATTATCGATTGAGATTTTTGTCTTCTCAATTGTTTAAGGGTAAAATTCCCAATGAAGCATTGGAAAAGCTAGCGGCTTATTCAGAAAAAACAGGCGATTACAATCCCACATTGTACATCATGGCGCCCGGTTCGCTTTTCCACTTGGAAGAGAAGGACAAGGACCCTTTGTTGTTTGCCGATTTGGGAGATCAAAAGTTTTATCTCATTCACAAATGGGGAGGAGAAATCAATTCCTTCCGCAAGATTTGGGCGTACCCACTCAGGTCTTTCAAAGCCTTGTTGTTGACCATCACTTCGCTGGCACTTTTAATTTCACTGGCCGTGCCCTCTTCTGTGATGATGGGACCTTATGATTCTTCATCAGCACCTATCCGCATTATATTGTTCTTCTATTTGTTCCTTTCGTTTTCGGGATTGTTTGCCCTCTATGGATTTTCAAGAATGAAGAACTTTAGCGACGGTTTGTGGAACAGTAAGTACAATCACTAGGAAAACTACATTCCCAATCCCAGAAGTAGCCCAACGGTAAATTGTGGGTAGAATAGAGTTTCGAATTCTCTGCGCGTCTCTGGATTGGAGAACAAGTTGTCCGGAACGACTACCTCCGTTCTTCTTTCCATATAGAAAAGACCTACGCCAGCATAGGCCTCCATTTCATAAAAGAAAGGAGAGCTACCGATTTTATCCGTGTATTTCGCTCCCCAAAGAGCTTGCAATCCATAGGTTCTTTGGTCTTCTTCGTATTCAATAAAGTAATCGTTTACATCATCACCTCTTTTTGCAAGGGTGTCTCTGAAGTCAAAGTTCTTGGCGTACAGTCTAAAGTTTACGTATGTGTGGAATTTTGACGGTCGGAAGGTATAATACCTCGCATCTACAAAAATGCGGTTACCACTTCCTTCGTACATAGAAAAGTGGTAGAACACTTGTTGGGAGGAGTATTGCTCCGTAGGTAGTACAAAGTCTCTCTGTAAATCTTGGACCCCCATTCCTACGGACCATTTTCTGGAAAGGGCAAATTCTACTTCTATATTGCCTCCGTAGATATAGCGAATGGGCGCTGTTTTGATGGAAAAAGTAGCCTTGGGGTGCTTCAATGGATCATAGCTGCCCGCCATTTCTTGGGCATTCACATTGACAAAAGCCAGTATCATTGTTAATGCGAAAACTCTTTTCAAAATCTAATTTTTTGAGAGAGCTTTCTCCAGTGATATTTCTCGAATAGGATGGAGGTTGAGCTCTCTAGATTCCCAGCCCGACCAATAGTCCGAAGGTGATTTGGGGCGAGCTGTAGCTTTGAAAGTCTTGCACAAAGTCCTCTGAGTTGTTTGGGCCTGGAGGCACCCAATACGCAATCTTTCTCTCTCTAAAATAATACCCTAAACCTGCAAAAAGTTCAATTTCACCAATAATATTGGGTTTGTACAACCAATTTGAATACTTCCATCCAAAGAGCAATTGAGTTCCGATGGCAGTCTGATCTTCTCGGTACCACACGGAATACCTCGCTCCGTTTTTATCCACTACATCAATGGAATCTTGGAAAGAAAAGGTTTTGGAAAACAATCTCCCCTCTACGTAGAAGTCGCTGTTAGAAATATGGTCTTTGGGAAGGTAGTAGCGTCCTCCCAAGATAAATCGGTTTCCCGATCCGTTGTAAAGAGAAAAGGTTCCGAGGTTATCTACCACACTGTAGTTCACATCCGCTGCTACAAAATCCCTTGCCATGTATTGGTATCCGGCAGTAATGGCAAATTTCCGGGTCAGGGCAAATTCAACTTCTGCATTGAGCCCGTAGATATATCGGATGGGGGCGGTTTTGATGGTGAAACTAGAAAAAGGGTAGTTGTCTGGGGCGTCCTCTCCAAATTGGGCTACTGAGACCAGTGGCATCAGTAGTCCCAACGTTAAGGTGATTTTTCGCAATGCACGATGCATAGGATATGTGTTAGTGGGGATATGGCCACTAATTTAGATTTCTATTGTAAACTGTAGGTTAATCGTGGGGTCTAAAAAGAGAATTACACTCTGTCTTTTAGCGAACGCACCCAATCTTCTACTTCCCAGGCGCCCTCCAATGAGTGTTCGCCAATGCGTGTCCTTTTGAGTGCAACTAAATAACCTCCACTGTCTAATGATTTTCCAATATCTCTTGCCAAAGATCGGATGTAGGTACCCTTTCCGCAGTGAATGACGAGCTTCAAAAGGTTGTCTTCTAGAGAGACAAAATCCAATTGATGAATGGTGATTTTTCGACTTTTGATTTCCACCTCTTGATTCTTTCGAGCGTATTCATAGAGTGGCTTTCCGTCTTTTTTCAATGCAGAGAACACAGGTGGCATCTGTTCAATTTCACCTGTAAATTTTGTCAGGGTGGATTTTACGAGATCCTCAGTAATATGGTCCGTTGGGAACCAATGGTCTTCCTCTTTCTCCAAATCATAAGACGGCGTGGTGGCACCCAATTTAATGGTGGCCTCGTAGACCTTTGAATCCGCCATGAAAGATTCTATCTCCTTGGTCTTTTTACCAATGCAAATGATGAGCAGACCGGTAGCTTTTGGGTCCAACGTTCCGGCATGGCCCACTTTAAACTTTTTGACTTTGTAGACATTGCGAATGGCATTTCGCATTTTGGCAACCACGTCAAAACTGGTCCAATCTAGGGGTTTATTCACTCGGTAGACTTGGCCTTCGCGAGCTTCCTCCAAGGTGAGTTTAGAGAGGTCCATACATTGAGTGAATTAAAAAGATAGGATTAAAGGAGGGTGTATCCAATAGCAATAGCACCCACGACGAAACAGTAAATGGCAAACGTGGTGAGTTTCGCTTTTTTCACCAAAGAAATCATCCACTTACATGCAATCAATCCAGCGATAAATGCGGTGGCAAATCCGGCAATGTAAATACCCGTTTGATCCGAGGAAACTCCACTTCCGGTTTCTGCCATGTCTTTGATAGACAAAATCATCTTTCCCAAAATCAAGGGTACAACCATCAAGAAAGAGAATCGTGCAGATTTCTCTCGGTCAATTCCCAATAAAACGGAAGTAGAAATGGTAGCTCCCGAACGAGAGATTCCAGGAAGTATGGCAATGGCTTGTGCAATTCCAATGATAAATGCGTCTTTGCCCTTTACTCCTTTCTGTGTTTTTTTTGCGCGATCGGCCAACATCAGCAACAGTCCTGTGATGACCAACATAGCGCCTACTAATAGTATTTGTCCCCCAAAAAGAGATTCGATTTCATCCTCAAAAAACAATCCCACAAAAGCGGCGGGGATCATTGATATGACCACAAAAGTGACAAACTTGGTTTCGTCATTCCAAGCAAAGGCAAAGAGTCCTTTGATCAATTGGGCGACGTCTTTTCTGTAAATAACAAGGGTAGAAAGTGCAGTAGCTGCGTGAACCACTACGGTAAACATCAGGCTCTCCTCCGGAACGGATTGGTCTCCCAAAATGAATTTGGCCAATTCCAAATGACCCGAAGAGGAAACGGGCAAAAACTCGGTAAGTCCTTGGATGATCCCAAGAATAATAGCATCGATTAAACTCATGGCGCGCGTTGATTGGTAATAGAGGGATGAAGTCAGTTATTCTGACCTCATGTAGCAAAGTAGAGTTTGTTCCTGTCTTATTCTTCCGTTGACTTCTCGGATTTATCCTTTACCATAATGGCATAGATTTCAACAACAAGTCCCAATAGGATGAGAGTAGGTGCAACCACGATTCTCTGTGGGCTGAAGATTTCAGGGTTAAAGACGTTGGGGTCATCAGAACCACCACCCATCATTAAAATCAATCCCAAGCCAATCAAAATCAAACCTCCAATGAGGAAGGTGTAGTTTTTCTTTCCGAATAAAAATTGATTGTTGTCCATATCTTAAAAGTATAATTCGTCTGTTTTTAGATTCAAGTATTTTCTCACGGCAAACCAGGTGCAAATCCAAGAAATAAAGATTCCTACCAAGAGAAGTCCACCGCCCACAGCCATCAATTCAAGTTGTTGAGACAACAAGTCGAGTTCTGGAAGTTGTTGGTCTCCAATGTAAAGAATTCCCGTGAGTAAGAGTCCAGCAAAGATGGCCCCAATCAACCCTGTGCGAATGGATTTCATCAAGAAAGGCTTTTGGATGAAGAAGCGAGTGGCTCCCACCAATTGCATGGTCTTAATTATAAATCGCTTGGAGTAAATGGACAATCGAATACTGGAGTTTATCAGTGCGATGGAAATAATCAGCAAGAGGAAGATACCACCGGCCAAGAAGATTCCGATTTTTTGAATATTGTCATTGACTTGTTGCAATAGGTCCTTGTCGTAGTTCACTTCAGCAACCCATGGGAAACCGAGGAGTTCCGTTTCAAATTCAGAAATGTTATCCGTAGAAACGTACTGGCTCTTCAGTGTAATGGCCAATGCATCTTGAAGGGGATTAAAGCCCAGAAAGTCAACAAAGTCTTCGCCGAGCGTTTCCTGGAATTCTTCCGCGGCTTCTTCTTTGGAAATGAATTCTATCTCTTTCACCTGATCAGAAAGTGCCAAATCCTTTTGGAAAGAGCGCACTTCCACTTCTTTTGCACTGTCCTTCAGGTAAACGGTGAATTGGAAATTTTCTTTGACTTCTCGAGCCAAGTTCTGTGCGTTGATAACCAAGATTCCCAATACCCCCAATAGAAAGAGTACGAGAGAAATGGAAACTACCACAGAGGCATTGGCGCCTCTAAGTCTCCTTTGGTTGTATTTTTCAATTTTTGAAGCCATGGTTTAATCGTGGGCTAATGTAGTAAAAAACATAGGGTCAACGGGCATAAGAAATTGTTAATTGACTTCTAAATAAACGGTAAAAACCAGGTTTTCATTTTCTCAAATTCTCACCGTTGGTCATTCGTTTATCCCATTGCACCCCTCCTTTTTTATCCGTTGAGGAAGGAGAAAAACGAAAAAATCAAAGATTCTTTTCCCTTCTAAGACCCCAATCTACGCGGGTTTGCAGAGATGAGCAAGAAAAAAACCACAAATTATTTACCTTAGGTGTAACTTTTTATTCGCTGGCTCGTCTTCCTTGTGAGTATGACTATAGAAGAGTTTACATCCTCGTTTTATTCCCTGCGTTCCAAAGTGGAATCGTATGCCAATAAGCTTCTCAACAAAAGAGTGGAAGCAGAGGATGTGGCGCAAGATGTTATGCTTAAGATCTGGCAGTCGGGGCTTGACCTCAGTACGATCAAGAATCCCGAAGCCTACTGCATTCAGATGACCAAGCACCTCTCTCTGGACAGGTTAAAGGCCAAGAATTTTCAATGGTCTCCCATACCTGATCAACTGTCACAACGCGCGGCGGCAGACAATCCAGAAGTGGCAACCGACGGTTCGCAGTTTTTAGAAATGCTAGAATTGGCATTGAAAGAACTGCCTCCCATCCAGCGAAAATTATTTGAATACAGAGAGATAGAAGGGTTGACCTACGAAGAAATGGCTCAAAAAGAGGACCTGTCGCTTTCTAGCGTAAAGGTATACCTCCATAGAGCAAGAACGACCTTGAGAACGGCATTGATAAATGCCTCCAACGGAGAATACAACTATGAGTAAGCAAGAACATCCACTAAAGAAGTATTTTGACGCAGAGACCTCCCAGGAGGAAGAACGCAGTCTCCTCTCGGAGATGGCGCAGAGCGATCAACATCCGGACGCTCCTTACTTTATAGCGCTTCAACAACTCAAGGCCAAGCGAAAGACGCACACCAGAAGACGCAATTATTTTATGGCAGCTTCCGTAGCTGTTCTCCTCGCATTGGGCGCGGTCACCATTCCGTATGCAACAAGTACTCAAGATATCACCAACGCAGAGACTGCTGAGGCCTATGAAGAAACTCAAAAAGCCTTGATGCTTCTCTCCAACAAGCTCAACCAGAGCTCACAAAAAATGGCCCCAGTGGGTCAATTCGAAAAAACCAAAAAAGAACTAGAACAAAAGAAAGTGGAGTCCAGAAACGACTCCACGTCAAATGCAAAAATTGACTAAACAATAATTCTTATAAAGACGATAAAAATGAAAAAGATATTGATTGCCCTAGTGGTACTAGGATCCAGCTTTAGCCTATCGGCTCAAAATGACAACGCCATTGACAAGTACTTTTCTCAGTACGAAAATGACACCGCCTTCGCAAAGGTCAAAATCAACGCCAAGATGTTCGAGCTCTTCACAGAAATGGAAGGGTCTACTGAAGAACAAAAGGCCATGCAAGAAACCATCGGAAAGCTCAAAGGACTTAAGATGCTAGAATTGGACAACGACCCACGTGTAGAGTCTTTGTACAAAGAGGCCATCAAAAAGATGAATAAGAACTACGAAGTTTTGATGGAAATTGAAGACGAAGAAAAAATCACTTTCTACATCGATGAGTCCGGCGGCATTATCAAAGAATTGGTAATGGTCATGGGAGGTCAGAACGAATTTATGATCCTCTCTCTAGAAGGTGATATTGACCTCAAGGAAATCTCTAAGCTTTCAAAATCGGTAAACATTTCCGGAATGGAAAAACTCGAGAGTGTTGAAGATGCCGAGTAAACTCCAAATAGTGAATAAAACCACTCTATTGAGCCTGTTCTCTCTGATCCTTCTGGGTGCTTGCACCCAGAAGGAGGCAGGCTTGATGTCTGAGATAGAAGACAAATACAGAAACAACAGTTTCATCTTCACTCAGGTCGACGAATCCATGATCCGAGCCGTCGGTGGATTGGATACGGCCCAGGCACTTCAGGGACTGGATAAATACGTAGAGAAGATTGTCGTTTTTGATGTCAACGCAGACGATAGAATCTACGACTCTGCTTGGTCATACAATTACATGTCAAACATCGACTACTCTCAATTTGAAGAGCTGGCAGAAATGACTGATGACACCAATAAGGTAAAGGTCTTAATGGTTCTCGATCAGGAAAATCCACAGGTTTTTGACGTAGTTATGAGAACGCCTTCCTCATTGAAAGTCATTGAAATTACCGGCGACAACCCCATGGGAATTACCACCTCCCTTGCTCAAGGCCTATTGAATGGGGAAGACCCCATGAGCACCTTATCTAATTTCGGATTATGAGCGCATTAACCATAAACAACCTCACCAAGACCTACGGCCGCATGCACGCGGTCAACAATTTATCTCTTACCATAGAAAAGGGGAAGGCTTTTGGACTTCTCGGTCCCAACGGTTCGGGAAAGACCACGACGCTTTCCATGGTTTTGGGAGTTACCAATCCGACCTCTGGAGAGTACCAGTGGTTTGGAGGAGAAAAGGAATCGGTGGCACGAAAAAAAGTCGGAGCTATCCTGGAACAACCGGTTTTCTATCCCAGTCTCTCTGCAGAGCAAAACCTCAGAATTGTAGCTCATATCAAGAGAATACAGAACGCACCCATTGAAAAGACCTTGGAATTTGTAGGTCTTCACAATCGCAAAAGGGATCCCTTTAAAGCCTATTCCTTGGGGATGAAGCAGCGTTTGGCCATTGCCTCGGCCTTGCTGTCTGACCCCGATGTACTCATTTTGGACGAACCCACCAATGGATTGGATCCAGAGGGTATCGCCGACATTAGAGGCATGATCCAAAAAATTATTGACTCCGGAAAAACCTTGATTCTAGCCTCTCATTTGCTAGACGAGGTGCAGAAAATTTGCACGGATTTTATCATTCTCAACAAGGGGAAAACCCTGTACAGTGGCAACGTAGAAAAAGATCTCAACGCCGCAGGAGAATTTACCATTTCCGCCCCCAACACTGAGCTGTTGACGCAAGCTTGTGGGGAGTCTTCTCTGATCCTAGAATCAGAACTCGAAGAGGGTCAAATTAAAATACGTGTAGAGGAGGACGTAGAGGCCTCGGCCATCAACCAACATTTTTATGACCGGGGCATTGTCCTTTCTCAGCTCACTCCACGCAAAAACCGACTGGAAGAGAAATTCCTAGAAATCCTTAACCAAAGCAACTGATCTCATGTGGTACTTAAAACTAGAATGGTTAAAGCTCAAGCACCTGAGGTATGTCAAGGTGATGCTCATCCTTTGGTTGGTTGCATTTTTCGCCATTCCTGTAGCGGCCAATTACTTTTTGGATTGGTTGTCCAGTCAAGGAGAGACGCTTGAGAACTTCTTCAATATTCGCCCCGATCAAATTCCCATTTTTGACTTTGTGGACATTTGGCAAAACTTGGCCTACGTCTACAAGTTTCTCACCATCTTTTTGATGTTGATAGTGGTGATTTCGGTAACGACAGAATGGGAAGAAAAGACCTTTAGACAAAACGTAATTGACGGCTTAACGCGAAAGGAGTTTTTCTACAGTAAAATCGGTTTTATCGCAGTCCTTTCCCTTATCAGTACCATTTTACTTTTTCTACTGGGATTGTTCACGGGATTGGCCCTGAGTCCAGTGACTGAGTTTGAATACATTGTCAAGAATATAGATTTCTTACTGGCTTACTTCCTGCACCTGTTGTATCACCTGTCTTTGGGGATGTTGGCAGCCATGCTTATTCGCAAAACGGGACTTACCATTATTCTCCTGTTGTTTTGGATGTATATTTTTGAACCCATTGCGGGCTCCATCATCAACTATGGATTGGATCTTCCCATGCTGGCCAATGCCCTTCCCTTTGAAGTGTCATGGGGTCTCGTTCCCATCCCGTTTGGACGATACATTTTACAACCAACCGTTTCTTCTGTAGACTATTTGTACGTGACCAAATCACTTATTTACATCGGTCTTATTTGGATGTCGACGGCCTATCTCCTCATCAAAAAGGATATTAAGTGATAAACCCTTAAAATCCGAGGCTAAAGTTTTATTTTCGCGCCGTAAATATTACGGTCATGGAGTACAACTTTAGAGAGATTGAGAAAAAGTGGAGAGCCTATTGGGCGGAGAACAAGACTTTCAAGGCAGAAAATGCCTCAGAAAAGCCCAAGTTCTACGTACTGGATATGTTTCCTTACCCCTCTGGGGCGGGACTTCACGTTGGGCACCCGTTGGGGTATATCGCCTCTGATATCTACTCTCGTTACAAGAGACATCAAGGGTTTAACGTCTTACACCCCATGGGGTATGACGCCTTTGGTTTGCCCGCAGAACAATATGCCATTGAGACGGGACAGCACCCTGCCGTAACTACCGAGAAGAACATTGCGCGCTACCGCGAGCAATTGGACAAAATTGGATTTTCCTTTGATTGGGACCGCGAGGTGAGAACCAGCGAACCCGACTTTTACCGCTGGACTCAGTGGATCTTTAAGCAACTCTATAACGCTTGGTATAACGAAGCCTCCGATTCTGCTGAGAACATTGATACCTTGGTGGCTCATTTGGAAGCTCGCGGAACCGAAGGGTTGCGCGCTGCACAAACGGAAGAATTGACTTTTTCTGCAGAGGATTGGAAGGGGTATTCTGATGAGAAAAAATCTGAAGTTCTTCTCAACTATCGCATGACCTATCGCTCGTTGAGCGTAGTAAACTGGTGTCCCGCCTTGGGAACCGTTTTGGCCAACGACGAAGTTAAAGAAGGATTGTCTGAACGCGGTGGTCACCCCGTTATTCAGAAGAAAATGGAGCAGTGGTCCATGAGAATTTCGGCGTATAGCCAAAGGTTGCTCGACGGATTGGAAACCATTGATTGGAGCGAATCGCTCAAAGAATCTCAGCGCTACTGGATTGGAAAATCTGTGGGAGCTCAAGTCTTCTTTGACGTTGACGGCTCAGATAAAAAAGTAGAAGTATTCACCACTCGTCCCGACACTATTTTTGGCGTTTCTTTCATGGTGCTTGCACCCGAGCACGAGTGGGTAGAAGAGTTGACTACCGCCGAATACAAATCAGCTGTAGAATCCTATAGAGAAGAAACTGCCAAGCGCTCCGAAAGAGATCGCATGGCGGACACCAAGACCATTACCGGTCAGTTTACTGGAGCTTATGCCGTACATCCTTTTTCAGGAGAAAAACTTCCCATCTGGATTGCTGATTACGTTTTGGCGGGATATGGAACGGGCGCTGTAATGGCGGTTCCTGGTCACGACGGACGCGACTGGGGATTTGCTTCAAAATTTGATTTGCCCATTCTCGAGGTGGTAGCCGGAGGAGATGTTACCGAAGGTGCCGTAGAGGCGAAAGAGGGCAAAATGGTGAATTCAGATTTCTTGAACGGATTGGAAGTTGCCGACGCTATTTCCACAGCCATTTCTAAAATCGAGGAAAGAGGGTTGGGAGCTGGTAAGACCAATTACCGCCTTCGCGATGCCGTATTCTCTCGTCAGCGATACTGGGGAGAGCCCTTCCCTGTTTATTTTATAGACGGTCAACCTCAATTGGTGGCCGACGATAAATTGCCCGTAACCCTTCCCGAAGTAGATGCCTACTTGCCAACTGAAGACGGTGAGCCACCTTTGGCTCGTGCCAAGGATTGGAAGACGGCAGATGGCTATCCCATGGAAACCAATACCATGCCCGGTTGGGCGGGAAGTTCTTGGTACTACTTGCGCTATATGGACTCACAGAACGAAGATCGCTTTGTGGGTGAAGAAGCTGAGAAGTACTGGGGAAATGTGGATCTCTACATCGGTGGTTCTGAGCACGCAACGGGTCACTTGTTGTACTCTCGTTTTTGGCATAAGTGTTTGTACGACCTTGGCCTTGTGACCACACAAGAGCCCTTTGCCAAATTGATCAACCAAGGGATGATTCAGGGGACATCGGCGTTTGTACACCGCGTTGTAGGAACGAATCAGTTTGTGTCTGCTGGACTTAGAAAAGACCATAAAACCACTGCCATTCACGTAGATGTGAACATGGTAGAGAACGACGTTTTGGATACTGAAAGATTTAAAGCTTGGAGGGCGGACTACGCAGATGCGGAGTTTATTCTTGAAGATGGAAAGTACGTGGTAACCCGCGAGGTAGAAAAGATGTCCAAATCGAAGTACAACGTAGTAACTCCCGACGATATCGTAGAAGATTACGGTGCAGATACCTTGCGCTTGTACGAAATGTTCTTGGGTCCATTGGAGCAATCCAAGCCGTGGAACACTCAAGGTTTGAGTGGAGTTTCTAACTTCATGAGAAAGTTGTGGAGATTGTACGTTCACAACGACGAGGTAAAAATCGTGGATGAACCCGCTACAGAAGCTGAGAGAAAGAGCCTTCACAAAACCATTAAAAAAGTGACCGAAGACATCGAGAACTTCTCGTTTAACACATCGGTTTCTGGATTTATGATTTGTGTTAACGAGCTCACAGACCTCAAGTGTAGTAAGAGAGAGATCTTGGAGCCATTGGCCATCATCCTTTCTCCTTACGCACCCCACATGGCCGAAGAGCTTTGGAGTGTTTTGGGTCACGAGGGAAGTATCAGCCAAGTAGAATTCCCCAAGCACGTGGAAGAGTACTTGACAGAGAGCTCTCATGAATACCCCGTTTCCTTCAATGGAAAGATGCGCTTTAAGTTGGCTTTGCCCTTGACATTGGGTAAAGACGAGTTGGAGAAAACGGCCTTGGAGCATGAGAAATCTCAGCCGTATTTAGAGGGAAAGACCGTGAGAAAGGTCATTGTAGTGCCTGGAAAAATCATCAATATTGTAGTGGGGTAAGTGGTTGTTTGTAAGGGTTTTTGGTTATGTGACGAGCCAAATCAATACTCCCTTTACTCATTACTTATCACTACCTTTGCAAACTATGAGCACAGAGGAAAAAGCCATCGAAAGCAAGCCGTCCAAAAGAGACATTAGAGCGCTCTCTAAGAAAGAGATTTCTGATTTCTTTGTGGAAAGAGGGGACCGTTCTTTTAGAGGACAGCAGGTCTACGAGTGGCTTTGGCAGAAATCGGCCCATTCCTTTGAAGATATGACCAACTTGTCCAAGGCGACAAGAGAGTTTTTGGAGGAGCATTTTTCCATCAACCACATTGAGGTGGATGATATGCAGCGCTCAGAAGACGGTACCATTAAAAATGCCGTGAAGTTGCACGATGGTCGCGTGGTAGAATCGGTTTTGATTCCCGCAGAAAAGCGAATTACCGCCTGTGTAAGTTCTCAGGTGGGATGTAGTTTGGATTGTAATTTCTGTGCCACGGCGAGACTCAAGCGCATGCGCAACCTCAATCCCGATGAGATATACGATCAAGTGGCTGCCATCAAGCAGCAAGCACAAGAATTCTACCAAAGACCTCTGACCAATATCGTTTTTATGGGAATGGGTGAGCCCCTTCTCAACTATGCCAATGTGCTCAAGGCCATTGAACGCATTACCTCAGAAGAGGGTCTGGGGATGTCTCCCAAGCGCATCACGCTCTCTACGGTGGGAATTCCCAAGCTCATCAAGAAAATGGCAGACGATGAAGTCAAGTTTAACTTGGCCGTGAGTCTACACTCTGCCATTGACGAAACGCGATCTTCCCTTATGCCCATTAACGATGTCAATCCCCTTTCGGACTTGGCGGATTCTTTGGCGTATTGGTACGAGAAAACCGGAAAACGCGTAACCTATGAATACGTGGTTTGGAAGGGAATCAATGACGACGAAGCACACGCTCGTGCCTTGGCAAGATTCTGTGGACGCACACCGTCCAAGGTGAATATAATCGAGTATAACCCAATCGATGACGGTCCTTATCAACAAGCTTCTCCCGAAGCCATTGAGATGTACGAACGCATCCTAAACGACAAGGGTATAGTCGCCAAAGTGCGCCGATCTAGAGGTAAAGATATCGATGCAGCCTGTGGTCAATTGGCCAACAAAAATGAAGTCGTAAACAACCTGTAGTTGCGGTTGTTACCACTTGTAAACACCCTCTTAAATAGAGGATAAATACCTACCTTTGTAGGACAGATTACGAACAGGAGTTCACGTTTGAAAAACACATAATGCAGATTAAAAAACAAGACGTTTTAAAGGCTTTAGAAACTGTAAAAGCGAGCACCGGAAAGGGTTCCTTAGTTTCTGAAGACCACGTTCAAAACATACAGATTTTTGGAGATGAGGTCATGGTGGATGCGCAATGTCACAACCCTACCCTTCAAGCCAAAAAGAAACTAGAAGTAGAAATCCTAAAGGCCATTCACGATCACGTGTATGAGAAGGCCAAGGTCAAAGTTCAATTGATCGTTCCCGAGAACGCACAGCAGGCGGCAAACCAGATTCGCGGAGAAGCTCTTCCTGGCGTAAAGAACATCGTAGCCATCGCCTCTGGAAAAGGTGGAGTAGGGAAATCTACTATCACCGCCAACATGGCCGTGGGTCTTGCTCAAATGGGCTTTAAAGTCGGTTTGGTCGATGCTGATATATACGGACCTTCCATGCCCATCATGTTTGACGTTGCCAACGAGAAGCCCACAACCATTGACGTGGACGGCGTAAGCAAAATGGATCCCGTAGAAGCTTACGGAGTGAAGTTGCTTTCCATCGGGTTCTTTGCAGGAGTAGATCAGGCCGTCGTATGGAGAGGCCCCATGGCGACCAAAGCACTCAACCAATTGATTCGCGATGCGCATTGGGGAGAGTTGGATTTCTTGCTTATTGACTTGCCTCCGGGAACGGGTGATATCCACTTGAGCTTGGTACAAGCCGTACCCGTAACGGGATCCGTAATTGTCAGCACGCCTCAGTCCATTGCCTTGGCGGATGCTCGCAAGGGAGTAGGGATGTTTAACATGGATTCTATAGACGTTCCCGTATTGGGGATTGTAGAAAATATGGCGTATTTTACCCCCGAGGAATTGCCAGACAACAAGTACTACATCTTTGGTAAAGAAGGAGCTAAGCACCTTTCAGAAGATCTAAACGTTCGCTTCTTGGGAGAGATTCCCTTGGTACAAAGCATTAGAGAAGCAGGAGATGTAGGCCGCCCCGCCATTATGCAACAGGACACACCCGTTTCAGAAGCCATGACGGAGGTGACGCGCAATATGGTAGAGGAGTTAGTAAAGAGAAATGAAGAATTGCCTCCAACAGAGGTCGTTAGAATAACCACCATGGCAGGTTGCTCACCAAAATAAGAGACATGTCAGAAAACAACACAACAATAGAGGAAATTCAAAAGGCTCTTTCGGAAATCAGACCCTTTCTAAAGTCTGACGGAGGAGATATTTCCTTTATAGAATACACCGAAGATAAAATCGTAAAAGTTCAACTTCACGGGGCCTGTACGGGGTGTTCGGTTAACCAGATGACTTTGAAGTCTGGAGTAGAGACCACCATCAAAAAGTACGTGCCCGAAGTGGTAAGCGTAGAACAGGTAACGGCATAATTTCATGAAGACTCTAGAGAAGGTATGTATCCTTTTTGCGGGAGATTCTGGAGATGGAATTCAGCTGACTGGAAGTGAGTTTTCCAATACCGTAGCACAGTACGGTAACGACCTTTCTACTTTCCCCGACTTCCCTGCAGAAATTCGCGCTCCACTCGGAACGGTTTCTGGGGTTTCTGGATTTAAAATCAATTTTGGTTCTGCGGAAGTTTTTACCCCCGGGGGTATGGCGGACGTGATCGTGGTTATGAATGTGGCCGCCCTCAAGAAGAACCTCAATCAGCTCAAGCCGGGAGGTTTGGTCATTGCCAACATCGCGGGGTTTGATGCCAGAAACAAGAAATTAGCGGGCCTCGATGCCTCAGAAAATCCACTGGAAGAGATAGAGTCCAAGGGCTTTAAAAAGCTCGAACTCGACGTTACCAAGTTGACCCGTGAGGCCTTGGCCGAAAGTGGATTGTCCAAGAAAATTATAGACCGCAGTAAGAATATGTTTGTGTTGGGCCTTGTGTACTGGTTGTACCACAAGGATTTGGCGCATACCTTAGAAACGCTCGCGGACAAGTTCAAGTCCAAGCCAGAAATTGCGGAGGCCAACAGCATCGTTCTCAAGGCGGGATATCACTATGGTGAAACGGTAGAAGCTTCCTTTGAGAGAATTGAAGTAAAGCCCGCTTCCTTACCTCCCGGAGAATATCGCAACGCCGTAGGTAATCAGGTTACGGCCATTGCCTTAACGGCTGCCGCTGAAAAGGCGGGACTCAAACTATTTTACGCAGGGTATCCCATTACTCCTGCATCTGATATTTTGCACGAACTCTCCAAGCACAAAAACTTTGGAGTAAAGACCTTCCAAGCAGAAGACGAGATCGCCGCGGTTACCGCCGCCATTGGAGCTTCCTTTGGAGGAAGACTTGGGGTGACAGCCTCTTCAGGACCTGGAATTGCGCTGAAGACCGAAGCCATGGGGTTAGCCGTCATGCTAGAAATTCCCTTGGTGGTAGTCAACGTGCAACGCGGAGGTCCTTCCACCGGTCTCCCCACCAAAACAGAACAAGCCGATTTGTTGCAAGCCCTCTACGGTCGCAACGGGGAAGCTCCCCTGCCCGTATTGGCAGCCCACAGTCCCTCCGATAGCTTCTGGGCAACTTATGAAGCCGCTAGAATTGCCGTAGAGTACATGACTCCAGTGGTTATTCTTAGCGACGGATACATCGCCAACGGCGCGGGACCGTGGAAATTTCCACAAGCCTCAGACTTGCCAAAAATCACACCACCACTGGTTTCTGGAGACGTCGAAAGTTTCAAGCCTTACAAAAGAGACGGAAAAGGGGTTAGACCTTGGGCCATTCCAGGTCAAAAGGGATGGGAACATCGCCTGGGTGGATTGGAGAAAGAAAACGAAACGGGTAACGTGAGCCACGATCCAGAGAATCACGATCTCATGGTTAGCCTGCGCGCCCAAAAGATAGAAGACATTGCCAATGACATTCCACTCGCCGAAATCGACAGTGGAGTGGAGTCCGGAAAAGTTCTCGTTCTCGGTTGGGGCTCCACCTACGGAGCCATCAAAACGGCCGTAAAGAATTTGCGCGAAGAAGGTGTTGAGGTCGGTCATTTGCACCTGCGTCACATTCATCCCATGCCGAAAAACGTTGGAGAAATTCTTTCGCGCTACGACGCGGTCATTGTACCTGAGCTCAACAAGGGACAATTGGTGAAAGTCATTAGAGATAAGTACTTGGTAGATGCTCAGCCGCTCTCAAAGGTTCAAGGGTTGCCCTTCCTGGCTGCCGAAATTTCTGAGGCGGTAAAAGCTCAAGTACAACAACTAACTGAAAACAACGCATAGAATGGAAAAGTCAAAACCCGTTAATGGGGCGCTTACCGCTAAGGACTTTGCCACTGATCAGGACGTAAGATGGTGTCCCGGTTGTGGAGATTACTCCATTCTAAAGCAAGTCCAAACCATTTTGCCTGAGGTGGGAACCCCACCCGAAGACATCGTGTTTATTTCTGGAATTGGTTGTAGTAGCCGCTTCCCCTACTATATGAACACGTATGGTATGCACAGTATTCACGGTCGAGCGACCAGTTTGGCCAGTGGCCTCAAAGCGGCCAGACCTGATTTGTCCGTATGGATCGTAACAGGGGATGGCGATTCTCTGAGCATTGGAGGAAACCACTTAATTCACCTTCTCAGAAGAAACCTCGATGTCAACATTCTCTTGTTTAACAACGAGATTTACGGATTGACCAAAGGGCAATATTCACCGACTTCTGAATTGGGCAAGGTCACCAAGTCCAGCCCCATGGGAGTGATTGATCACCCCTTTAATCCATTGAGTTTGGCCTTGGGTGCCGACGCAACGTTTGTGGCTCGCATCATGGACAGAGATCCCATTCACATGCGCAACATTCTCAAGGAAGCCAACCAGCACGTAGGTTCTTCTTTTGTTGAGATTTACCAGAACTGCAATGTCTTTAACGACGGAGCTTTTGAGCTCTTCACAGATAAATCGTCTAAGGCCGCAGAAACTCTGTTCTTGGAGGCCGGCAAACCACTGCTTTTTAATTCAGAAACAGAAGGGATTGTATTGGACGGGCTTGCGCCGAAGCGAGTAAAACTCGATGAGGGGTATACCGTGGATGACCTATGGGTTCACGATCCCAATGATGCCACCAAGGCGTATTTATTGACTCGTATGTTTGATGCTGCCGATGACAACAATCGCATGCCACGTCCCTTTGGGATTTTCTATACAGAGGACAGATTCCGCTACGAAGAA
The DNA here is from genome assembly GCA_965658445.1 of uncultured Schleiferiaceae bacterium. GTDB lineage: Bacteria > Bacteroidota > Bacteroidia > Flavobacteriales > Schleiferiaceae > CBFHSF01. The sequence goes on from CBFHSF010000007.1 coordinate 24,430, forward strand.
GCCATGGAAGCCCAAGTAGAAAAAGCCATTGAAACCAAGGGTGCCGGAGATTTGGATGCGTTGTTGCGAGGGAAGAATACCTGGACGCTCTAAGTTTTCCAAAGAAGAATTCCACAGAAAAATGAGTCTACGGACCCCTATTTGGTCTAAAAAATTAAATTTGTTGCCATAACCACACGACTATGGGAAGAGCCTTTGAATTTAGGAAAGAGAGAAAGATGAAGCGTTGGGCGAGTATGTCCAAAACCTTTACGCGCATCTCCAAAGATATTATCATGGCGGTAAAAGAGGGCGGGGACAATCCCGATACCAACTATCGCCTCCGCATGTTGATTCAGAATGCAAAGTCTGCCAACATGCCCAAAGACAACGTAGAACGCGCCATCAAAAAGGCAACTTCTAAGGATCAAGCGGATTTCAAATCCATTGTTTACGAAGGGTACGCTCCACACGGAATTGCCGTTTTGGTAGAAACCGCAACGGACAACCACACGCGTACGGTAGCCAATGTTCGTTCCTTCTTTAACAAGGTGAATGGTTCATTGGGAACCTCGGGATCGGTTGAATTCATGTTCGAGCACAAATGTCACTTTAAGATTCCTGGAGAGGGCATAGACTTGGAAGAGTTTGAATTGGAAATGATTGACTACGGTGTGGAAGACGTCTTTAGAGACGAAGACGACAACGTAATGATCTACGCCGAATTTGGCGAGTTCGGGAACATCCAATCTGGATTAGAAGAGCGCTCCATAGAAGCGATTGAATCAGGTTTTGAGTGGATTCCTACCAATACCACAGAGCTCAATGAAGAGCAAACGGCCGACGTAGAAAAACTCCTCGAACTCCTAGAAGGAGATGACGATGTACAGAACGTATATCACAATATGAGATAAATACTATCCTTAGATACATTTCATTAAAAAGCCGGTCCAGTGGGTCGGCTTTTCTTTTTTTGAAGGATAGTACGTTTTGTTTTCCTTAATTGAGAATCCCTCGGTTGCTCGGGAAGGGAGCAGGAATGTTATCCTCGCCTAGCATTTCTCTGAGGTCAATTTCTATCGTGCGGCAAAGCGCATACATGGGAATGTCATTTCCCAGTCCCTCAAAGGGGTTTTCGGAATAATCCCCCACGAGTTCCATCATGAGGTAAACCCAAGCGACAATCACTCCAAAGGGAATCATCAGCCAATGCGCCCAAGGACCCATGCTGTGAAATTGTGCTGCCATTCCACAGGGCATCAAAAAGATAAAAATGCGAATAAACACCATGCTCATGGCTCCGTACTGACGGGGCAATGGGAATTTTTTAATGCGCTAACATTTTCCTTGGTGGTCGTAAAATTCGTTGATGAGGTTTTGCAATTGCATCAATTGAAAGTCATCGATGTGACATTCGCCTCTCAAGGCTCGCAAGTCCTGTGCTTGCTGATCTAAAATTTGTGTGGCCTGATTGCTGTAGCCTTGTAGTTTTTCAAATTCAGAATCCTCAAAAAAGGAACTGTACTCTACTATTGGATTATTTACGGCACCCAATTCCAGGCCGTGTCTTTTGATTCGCTTTTTGGTGGTGTATCGAACTAAGGGGCCTTGTTTGATGTGCTCCCACTCCGTTGGGGCCAACAATTGCTTTCTCAAAGTGTACAGCCATCCAATGTGGCGAACAATCATCTTTTGTTGTGTCTTGTAGGTTGCCGAGTTGTGGTTGGCAAGATTGTCATCGGGCGATCCCACAAAGCCTCGTACCGAAGTAGCCCATGCGCGGCTGAAATTTACAATCGCGCCCCAAATTTTGCGAGCTTCCCAGATTCTATCGTAGGCTTGGTTGTTTTTAAAACCGACATAAAAGGCCACGGCCGTTCCAACGGTTGCAATGGGGAACCAAGTCATACTCATCCACTCCCAAAGGTGAAGTGGTATAGTATAGCCACTCCCGAAAACCAGAGGGTCAACCAAAGAAACTGCCCTCCTGAATAAAACAGCAAGGGCAGTAGGTTGATGCCTTTTTTAACAAACAAGTGCTAATGGATTGTATTAGTATCCGAATTAATATCCGAGGTTGTAAGTTTCTGTAGTTTGAGCTACAATCTCCTCAGTATTTACGTTGAGGTCCACCAATTCTCCAGAGGCTACATCAAATACCCATCCGTGAATTTGAATCCCCGATCCCTTGGCATAAGCCGCTTGGAAAGAAGGGTTCTTGGTGATATTGGTACATTGCTCTACTACGTTGAGCTCAATCAATCGGTTGTAACGGTCGTTTTCATCAGCGATAGCATCCAATTCTGCAGCGTGCAAACGGTAAACGTCTCTGATGTTTTGAAGCCATGGGTTAATAATCCCCAAGTCACCTTTGGTCATGGCAGCTTTAACACCACCACAGAAGTAGTGACCACAAATTACAATGTGTTTTACTCCTAAATGAGTTACGGCATAATCGATAACGGACATAGAACTCACGTCTGTGCTAACCACCATGTTGGCGATATTTCTGTGAACGAAAACGTCTCCGGGCCCAGCGCCCATGAGGTCTTCTGCGGTAACGCGAGAATCGGAACATCCGATGTATAAGTATTCAGGACTTTGTCCTTTAGATAAATTGTTGAAAAATTCAGCTTCAGTGGCTTTTTTGCCAGCAGCCCATTCTTTGTTATTGGCAAAAACCTGATCGTATGAAAGCATGTTAGTCGTTTAATTAGTGTTGAACAAAAGTGCAGCGAGAACCACAAAGTGGTTCGTAATCTCTAAAATATTGAATTTTGCTGTAACCCTTGGGTTTTGCCCAGTGAAAAATCAAATTTCATAACTTAGGGAGAATCGTTTTGAAGGAGAAAAAATCACCAATAGAAACGAAAAATAGATCACGAAGATCAAACCGAAAATCAAACCGAAAAACAAAAACCATGTCAGAAGAAAAAGCCACTCATTCCGCAGAAGTACACCACGCAGAAATCATGCAGTTTAAAGGTCAGGTCAATGGGCATTCCTTGACCATGGACGCCGATGCACAATTTGGAGGCGGAGACGCTGGCCCCAGGCCCAAACCCTTGCTCTTGGTTTCCTTGGGGGGATGTACGGGTATGGACGTAGTTTCTTTACTGGAAAAAATGCGAGTAGAATTTTCTGATTTACAAATAGACGTAGAAGGAGATTTAACCGACGAACATCCTAAGTATTACCACGCCATTCGCATTCACTATCAGCTCAAAGCCGACGAGAAGGACTTGCCAAAAATTGAAAAGGCAATAAACCTCAGTCAAGACAAATATTGTGGGGTAAGCTACATGCTGGCCCAACTCGCAGAGATTTCTGTCAAGATCAGTTTGAAGTAGAAAAGTCTAATTCTAAGCTGGAACTTCAGGACTACCGCTCTTACATCAAGTTGGCGTGATTGGGGAAGTGCAGGGTAAAAGTGGTTCCTTCCTCAGGGGAGGAATCTACCTGAATATTTCCACCATGCGTTCTCATGATATTTTTTGAAAGGCTAAGCCCAATACCCGTGCCTTGGTCTTTCGTGGAGTAAAACGGAATAAAAATTCTCGAGAGTTTTTCTCTTTCTATTCCGGGGCCATTGTCCTCAATGTGCAGCGAAATATTTTCGGTAGAAATGCTGGTGCTAAAGGATATGGTAGGGTCTTCGGTTTCTCGCAAGGCCTGTTTTGCATTGGTCACCAAATTGATAAGGACTTGCTCAATTAATTTTCGGTCGCAGCGGAGAGATAATTTTTTGTTGGCACAGGTCCATGAAAAAGAAATGCCTTTGGATTCCAATTCCGAACGCATGAGTTCCTCCACGCCCAAAAACAAATCGGGGACATTGATCAATTCAAAATTTGGAGCCGGCACACGGGTCAATCTTCTATAGTCATCCACAAAATCCAACATGGCCTTCGAGCGACGGTTGATGGTGGTAATGGCCATCAATAAATCTTCCGTGGTTTCTGGATCCAAGTCTTCGGCCTTGATGGGGTCATTGTTTTCATCCACCAGCAGTGACTTCATGGTTTCGGAAAGCGAACTCAGAGGCGTGATGGAGTTCATGATTTCATGTGTGAGAATGCGAATGAGGTTGTGCCAAGCGTCTATTTCCTTCTGCTCAATTTCATCTTTAATGTCTTGGAAGGCCACAAGGGTATGGGTCTTTCCCTTGAGTTTAAGCGGGGTCACTTCCACGCTGTATTCCTTTTGTATTCCGCCTTCAAAGACCTCTACCAATTTGCGACCTCCGTATTGTTGGAGCTCTACAATGGCCTCAGAAAACAGAGGTCTTCTCTCCGCAAAGCGTTCATAAGAAATGAGGTTGGGAATGTTCAATAGACTGCGCGCACTGGAGTTGATGAGCACCATGTTGTTTCCCTCATCTAAGGCAATGATTCCCACGGAGATCTTCTCCAGCATGAGCTTAAAGAGCTCAAACTGAGATTCTTTTTCCAGCTTGGAATCCTTGAGTTGTATTATGATTTCGTTGAGGGCAGAGTAGAAGCTCGAAAAGGACTTTCCCAATTTGGGATTTACAAAAGATACGGAATAGTCATTGTGTCTTACAGAGGTAATAAGTCTCGTCAACTCTCTGTGCGAACGGTTTACGTACCACATGAGTTCGTAAATCTGAATGAGCCCTGCCACCATCAAAGAGAAAAAGGTAAACCAAAGTGAGCCCTTTTGCCCCACGTATATCATTAGGAGCACATTGCCGACTAAAAGCAAGATTCTAAAGAGGAGAAAGAGGTTGTATCGGTTAAAGATCATTTGTGTTGAGGAGGTATTACAGGCCGTGTTTTTCCATTCTGCGATAGAGGGCCGCACGGGTCAATCCCAGATCAGCGGCAGCCTTAGAAATGTTTCCGCGGTGTTTTCGAATGGCCTTGTCTATCAAATACGATTCCATTTCCTCAAGGTTCAGGGTGTGTTGTGCCTCTTCCTCAGGAGATTCTTCCCTCTTGAGTTGGACTAAATCCTCCATGATGATTTCTCCTTCTGATAAAATGGCCAACCTTTCAACCGTGTGTTCTAATTCTCTGATATTTCCTGGCCAGTGGTAGTCCAACAATTTGGAAAAAGCCTTTCGGGTGAGTTGTAATTCGGGTTTGCCGTATTTCTTTCCAAAGCGTTCCAAGAAGAAGTCCATCATGGGTTTGATGTCTTCAGGGCGCTCTCTCAATGGGGGAATTACAATTTCTACGGTGTTGATTCTGTAGAGTAAGTCTTGTCTAAAGCCACCGCTTTTAACCATTTCGTACAAAGGCATATTGGTGGCGCAAAGCAACCGAGTATCTACATTCACCTCCTTGGTGCCTCCCAGTCGCATGACCTTTCGGTTTTGTAGGACCGTGAGTAATTTGGCTTGAAGGGGAGTGGACAGGTTTCCAATTTCGTCCAAGAATAGCGTTCCGTTGTTGGCCAATTCAAAGCGTCCGGCCTTGTCCTCTTTTGCATCGGTGTAAGCTCCTTTTTTGTGACCAAAGAGTTCTCCTTCAAAGAGGTTTTCATTGAGGGCACCCAAGTCTACATGTATAAAAGAGTGATGCGCTCTTTGACTTCTCTTGTGAATGTCTCGGGCCACCATCGTTTTTCCTGTCCCGTTTTCTCCTAATAAAAGAATGTTGGCGTCCGTGCGTGCTACCTTGTCTAAGGTGTCGTAGACGCGCTTCATGGCATCGCTTTCCCCAACAAAGATGTCGGGCTCTTGATCCTTGGTGATGACTTTTTGAGTCTCTTCGAGTATTTCAATTTTTTGATGGGAGCGGCGCAAGGCCAATGACGTATTTAATGTGGAAAGGAGTTTTTCGTTTTTCCAGGGCTTGAGTACAAAGTCCGTGGCCCCGAGCTTAATGGCCTGCACGGCCAATTCCACTTCTCCATAGGCAGTCATTAATATAACCTGAGTGTGCGGGCTGACTTCCTTAATGTGTTTGAGCCAATACAATCCTTCTCGACCATCGTTGTCTCCCTTGGTGAAATTCATGTCCAAAAGGACTAGGTCCACATCGTTCTCATTAAAAATGGTATTGATGTCTCTGGGGTGGCTTTGGGTAATGACTTTAGAAAAATGTCTTTTGAGAAAGAGTTGTGCCGTGGTGAGCACGTCCATATCGTCATCGATAATTAAAAGAGTGGCTTCTGTTTTCTTCATGTGTTTGGACTCGGTAGTGGGAAGGTAGAAAAATGTACGAAAATGAACGCACAGGTGTTCGGAAATGAACACTTTTTCTATCGTGGCACGGGGGTAAAAATTGTTAACTACTTAAAAATCAAGTTAAAGTGTTTTTTTGGCACGTGGGTTGCCTTAATGTTGGCACGCAGAAAAAAACAATATGATTCCGATGGACACATCGAATCTGAAAAAAAAACTAAAACGAACTAAAACGCAAAAATTATGAAAACTGCAAAAGCCCTTTTCACATTAGCCCTAATCGGGTTAACCTCATTCTCCTCATTCGCCAAAGGCGGAAATGCACCTGAAGATAAGATCGCAAGAGAAGAAGTAGAACTCAGAGATAAGATCATCGACAGAATGGATGACTTTAACATGGCCAAATACGACGTAATGGAAGCTACTGTGGTAGTGCACTATGAAGTTGACGAAAATGGAGTGGTTACCATCTCTGGAGTTGATGGAGATGACTGCCTAGTGAACGCTATGGTAGAAAGCATGATAGAGAAGAAAAAACTTTACACCTCTTCACTATTGGCGCAGAGAAAGTACAGTGTGCAAGTACGATTTGTACACCTATAATTTAAAAATCTTGCTGGGCTAATTGTCGGTCGTTCTTATAACAGTCAATTAGTTTAACAGTCAGTTCAAGTAGCAGAACATAGTTAACGTCCAAAAAAAGTGACATAGCCCACAAGATTTTTTTTCCTATAATTCTCCGGCTCGAGAAACATTTGGTTGGTAGTTATTTGTGATAAACGCGATTCAAATTACTCCTCTCCTCATCCACCTGCTAGGGTGGAACCACCTCCAAAAAGATCACCGAGTCGGAGAATTTTGTTTTTACCTTAGCGGGAAGACTATGATAGAAGTAAGAGAATTAACTAAGATTTATACAGGAGGTTCGGTAGAAACCGTAGCGCTAAAGTCTATTAGCCTCTCCATCAAAGCCGGAGAATTTGTTTCAGTAATGGGACCTTCCGGATGTGGAAAATCCACCTTCTTAAACCTGCTAGGACTTTTGGACAACCCCACGGCGGGTTCCTATGAGTTTTGCGGTCAATCCGTGGCAAGGCTTTCGGAAAAGGAAAAGGCCCAACTCAGAAAAGAACAAGTCGGATTCATTTTCCAAAATTTCAATTTGATAGAGGAGCTGACCGTTTACGAAAACATTGAGCTTCCCCTTATTTACCTCAAGAAAAAAGGAGCTGAGCGCAAGGAACGCGTCACCGAAGTCTTGAGAAGATTAAACTTAGAGCATCGCGCCCAGTACTTTCCTCAACAACTCAGCGGAGGCCAGCAACAACGCGTTGCAGTAGGCCGAGCCATAGTTACCGAACCTCGACTGATCCTCGCCGATGAACCCACAGGAAACTTAGATACTTTACATGGCAATGAAGTCATGGAAATTATAACCGAACTCAATGAAATGGGAACCACCGTGGTGATGGTAACCCATTCCGATCACGACGCCAGTTATTCAAAGCGCGTGGTGAGGCTATTGGATGGCGAGATTATTTCTGAGAATACCTTGATACACACCTAGAAAATACGGAGATTAAAAGGAAGAGATTTGATTAAAAACTACTTCAAAATCGTTTGGAGGTCGTTGTGGAACGACAAAGGCTTTTCGCTGATCAACATTGCGGGATTGGTGGTAGGCCTTGTGTCGTTTATTTTTATCAGTCTCTACATCCGTGATGAATTGACCTATGAGTCCTTCCGCGAGCACAGAGAAGACACTTTTAGACTGTGGACTGTTTTGGACGTCGACGGTCAAGGGGAAAGATCGTCTTCTATGGCCTTCCCAGTAGGACCTTCTCTCCTAAAAATGTATCCCGAAACGTTTGCCAAGCAGGTTCGCTTTTTCAATATGCAGAAACCCTATTTGAGTTTGCAAACAGCGGAACAGGCATTCAATGAACCCCATGTTTACTTTGCCGATACATCGGCATTTGAGGTAATGACTTTGCCGTTGCTGCACGGTGACGAAAAAACCGCTCTGGACAAGCCCCATAGAATTGTTATTTCAGAAACTCTAAGTAAAAAATACTTTGGCGTATCCAACAGTATTGGTGATACGCTTATCCTGGAAGGGGCCTTACCCTTGATTGTAACCGGTATTTTAAAAGATGTGCCGAGGCAAACCCATATGCCCACGGACGCCTTGATTTCATTTCCAACGCTTCAGACTATTTACGGGGATATGACTTTAAAGGGCAGGGTTTGGAACCCTTGTTGGACCTATGTCATACTACAAGACGAGGTTACAGTTCGCGAAGCCGAAGCCGATTTTCAGCAGTTTATCGATCTGTTTTTTGTGGACGAGATGTCTACAAACAACGCAACTGTCGGCCATTTGATGCCCATAGAAGACATTCACCTAAAGTCTCATCTGGACTACGAAATACAACCCAATGGCTACGGCGATAACGTTCAGATTTTTTCTGTGATCGCCTTGTTTATTTTGATCATTGCTTGTATCAATTACATGAACCTTGCTACCTCCCGATCGGTGAAAGCCGCCAAAGAAGTAGGAGTAAGGAAAGTATTGGGAGCCTCCCGAGGTCAATTGGTTTGGCGTTTCCTAGGGGAGTCTTTACTGATAGCCGCCTTTGCGGTTTTGTTTTCCATCGTATTGGTAGAAATCTTTTTACCGGCCTTTAATCTATTGTCAAAGAAGGAATTGGACTCGTCCATACTCTTTGAATCCCAGAGTATTGGATTCTTTATTGGATTGATTGTTTGGGTGGGGGTTGTCTCGGGATTGTACCCAGCGTTTTACCTAAGTCAGTTTAGTCCTGTCAAGGTGTTGAAGGGTGGACGCCACCCCAGAAAAAATCGTGGACTTAGAAAGGTATTGGTGCTCTTTCAGTTTTCGGTGGCCTTGGGTCTGATCATTGGCACTTTAGTGGTGAATAAACAGTTTATTTTCTTAGAGAACCAAGACATAGGATTCAATGATGAAGAAGTCATTGTCATTCCCGCAAAGTGGCAGATTGCAAGGAATTTTTACAAGATAAAATCAGAGATTTCTGAATCGCAACACGTGGAGTCCGTTACTTCCATGAATGAAATACTCGGGGTTAAACACAACGTTCACGAGTACAGACATTCCAAAATGAACGAGAGCTATAGCTACATCTTTTACCCGTCCCTTATTGTGGATCACGATTTTTTAAAGACGTTTGGTTTTACTCTTTTGGCCGGTAGAGATTTTAAGGATGACTTTTGGGATTCGGATGAAGCCGTTATCGTCAATGAGGAAATGGTGAAGGAATTGGGATTCACTCGTCCAGAGGAGGCCATTGGTTTTCCCTTGTCTACACAAGGCGGCCATGAGCGAATTGTGGGCGTTGTGGAGGATTTCAACTTTGTGTCCTTATCGGAGCCCATTAGACCTTTTGTATTTGATATTCAAGGGCAAAAGGCACAGACTTTTTTCTTGCATTATTTGGTGGTAAAAGCAAAACCAGGTCAAGTGGACTGGGCCATAGAAGATGTGAGAAGTTATTTCGCAGAAACCTTTCCCAATCTTCCCTTTGATTACTTTTTGTTGGAAGAAGAAATCAAGAGGTCCTATGCAGAACAGGATACGCTTAGAGACTTGATGACGGGTTTTTCCATCATTGCCATTCTCATTGCGTGTTTTGGCCTTTTCGCGCTAAGCGCCTTCTCTGCAGAGCAGAAAACCAAAGAGATCAGCATTCGGAAAATTGTAGGAGCCAGTCAGTGGCAAATTATATACATAGTGGCCGAGGATTTCTTCAAAGTAATTCTATGGGCCATCTTGATTACCACGCCCTTGGCGTATTTATTCTTACTTTCATGGCTGGATTCTTTCGCGTATCACATTTCTGTGGATTGGATCAGTTTTGTGATGGCTGGATTTTTAGGTTTGATAATAGCCTTTGCTGCCATTGCGTTACAAGCATACAAAGCCACGCGCGTAGATCCTATTGTTGCACTTAGATACGAATAATAACCCTTTGAAAAATGATCTTTTTTTATCCGGATGGGTTATAATCGGTATATATAAAAGCAGATGAAAAAAACCATTTACACCTTCCTTGCCGCCCTGATGGCCGGCCTTTTATTTTCACCTAACCTCTTTTCTCAAGAATTAAAGCCATTAGACCACTCGGTTTATGACGGTTGGAAAGACTTGAGCTCTCCCAATATTTCGGAGTCTGGTAAGTACGTTTGGTTTTTGCTTGCGGAGCAGAAGGGGAACTCAGAAATTCACTTTTACAACTCAGAAACTAAAAGCGAAACGGTATACACACTCGCCAAGAATGGTCAAATGACCCACGATGAGAAGTTCTTTGTCTTCCAAACCACCCCAGAGTATTGGAATTTAAGAACCCTAAAGCGTCGCGATACCGATGACTTAGACTTACCCAAGGGCTCTTTGGTGGTTGTAAATTTGGAATCCAATACCACAGACACCATTCCCTATGTTAAGAGCTACGATTTGCCGGATGAAGGTAGTGACTGGTTGGTTTACAAAACCTATGAATGGGAAAAGACCGTTGAGGTTCCCGATACCAACCTCAATGACACCCTAGAGATGGAAGACGAAATCGTAAAGGTTGAGGAAATGACCGTTTTTAAATCACTTTCTGACACCAATCACATAGATCTACAAAAAGTAGATTCCTATCGATTGGCAGATAAGGGAATGTGGGCTATTCTAAAGCTTAAAAAAATGGACTCCACTCAGTTTGACGGAATCGCTACTCTCAACAGCACTGATTGGACGCTTAATTATATAGACACCACCCGTGAGAAATACGGGAAAATATCCATTGACAAGGAAGGAAAGCAAATGGCTTGGACTTGGACAGTGGACACTTCTGATGCTGATGAGAAGCCGTATTCGCTTACTCTTTACACGGCCAAAAAGACCCGTGAAATCGATGCGAGTTCTCAGTACACAGGATGGACGATTTCTCCTTTTGCAAGACCTTCATTCTCTGATGATGGCAAGGCATTGTATTTTGAATTGCGCGAACCCCAAAGAGTTTTTGAAGAAGACTCTCTTACTCCTGACAACGAGAAAGTGAAGCTCGATATCTGGTCACACCACGATGACGACATCATGACGGTTCAACTCAATAATTTATCCTCAGACAAGGAAAAGGGCTATTCTGCTTCAATGGCCACCAAATCAGGAAAGTGGGTTCGCCTCGAGGACTCTACCGTTACGGGAGTTTCTTTTTCTAGAAAATTCCCTAAGAAATATTGGACAGCCAGTGGCGACAGACCCTACAGAAAAGAGCGTTCTTATGCCTATCCATGGAGAAGTGATCTCTACGTGGTAAATGCAGAAACCGGAAAGGCCACATTGGTAAAGGAGGGTTCTGGCGGTTACCAAACCATGAGTCCTGCTGGAAAGTATTCGGTATGGTACGAACCCGCAGATACGGCGTGGTACGCCTATGACATAAAGGGATACGAAGTTATCGAACTCTCCAGCGGAATTCCCAATCCCGTTTACGACGAAGACAACGACATTCCCAGTCACCCCTACAGTTACGGAAACGGTGGATGGACCAAGAAGGACAAGGGCATTATTATTTACGATCAGTACGATGCCTGGTTAGTAGATCCTAAAAAGCCCTCTTCTCCCAAGCGATTGACTTCGGGAAGAGAAAACAAAATTCGCTATAGATTCACTTCAATGGATCCGGACGTAAATTACGTTGAGCTCAAGAATCGTTGGGTTTCTGTTTTTGACAAAAAGACCAAGACGTATAACATGGGTCGCTACAACGCAAAGAGTGGAAGCGTAGAAATGGTTACCGAACTCAACGGTATGGTAGGCCGCTTTAACAAGGCCAAGAATACAGAAATGTATTTGTATACCTATGAGGATTACAATACCTACCCAGACTTGTATCTATTGGGAAGCGATGGCAATTCCATCAAATTATCCGATGCCAATCCGCAGCAAGCGGAGTACAATTGGGGAACCGTTGAGCTCACGGAGTGGAAGGCTTACGATGGGAAAATGACAGAGGGTCTTCTCTACAAACCCGAGAATTTTGATCCCAACAAAAAGTACCCCATGGTGGTATATTTCTACGAGACGTACTCTGAGCAATTGCACAGACATTACAAGCCACAACCTCAGTGGTCCATTATCAATATCACCTACTTTGTTTCCAATGGATACGTGGTATTTGTTCCGGACATTCACTACACCACGGGACACCCAGGAAAAAATGCTTACGACTACATTATGTCGGGTACCGATCACATTCTGTCCATGGGATTTGTGGATGCAGACAAAATGGGAATCCAAGGTCAGAGTTGGGGAGGCTATCAAGTAGCTCAACTCGTGACGCTCACGGATAGATACGCCTGTGCCATGGCCGGTGCTCCTGTATCCAACATGACGTCTGCCTACGGTGGTATTCGTTGGGGATCTGGATTGTCCAGAGAATTCCAATATGAACGCACCCAGTCTAGATTGGGCACAGATATGTGGAAAGGACTGGATTTGTACATAGAAAACTCTCCCGTATTTGGAGCCAATAAAGTAACCTCGCCACTGCTTATTATGCATAATGACAACGATGGAGCGGTGCCTTGGTACCAAGGAATTGAGTATTACATGGCTTTGCGCCGAAATCAAAAAGAGGTTTGGATGCTTAACTACAACGGTGAAGCCCACAATTTGAGAAAGCGCCACAACCGAATGGATTTGACCATTAGAATGTCACAGTTCTTTGATCATTACCTATTGGGAAGCCCTGCGCCAGAATGGATGACTCAGGGTAGAAAAGCCACTGAGAAAGAGAAAAACAAGGCGTATTAATTTTCGCCTTGAATAGGCGCTATTGAATTCAAACCTATTGATTCATGCCCAATAGGTTGCATGAGAACCACGGAAATTTATAAAACAACAACCCTAGCAAACAACAAGCACAATGATGAGAAACTATGCAGCGGCCGCCCTATTGGTCTTCACCGGATGGGGGGCACAAGCTCAATTTGAGCCCATTCAAAACGATTCGGAAACTCAAGTCCACATAGACTTGACCCAAAGAGCAGAGAAGAAGGTTCCCGTAGAAGTAGTCGTGGCCTTGGTCGATCGAGATTCTGCCATTTACCAAATGCCGGCAATGGTTCCCGGAACCTATTCTATTTATGATTTTGGAAGATACCTTTCTGATTTTGTCGCCACCAATGCAAACGGTGATACCTTAGAAGTAGAGCAATTGGATGACAACCGATGGTATGTGCCCAAGGGATCCGACCTATACAAGGTTTCATATCTGGCAGAGGCTTCCGAAGGACATTCTGGAAAGCCTTCGATATTTGGACCTGCGGCGACCGTTAATGACAGTTCTGCATTCTTGCTCAACTTGTTTGGATATGCAGGATACATGAAGGGAGACAAGGATCTTCCCATGAGCTTAACCGTTACCAAACCGGATTGGATGTACGGTTCCACCACTTTGGACAGAGTGTCTTCAGACTCTATTTCTGATGAGTTCTCTGCTCCGGATTACTTCCACTTTCACGACAATCCCATTCTATACGCCAAGCCCGATACGGCCACTAAGAAGGTAGCCGGAATTGAAATCATTGTGGGAGTGAATTCTCCATCGGGTAATATTACCGCACAAGCCATTATGGATGATATCTCACCCATTTTTGAAGCGGCCTACACCTACCTGGGAGACACCCTTCCCGCCGAAAAATACGGTGTGCTTATTCACACGACTGCAATGGGTGGAGCGAACAATGGTTTTGGAGCCCTGGAGCACCACACCAGTACAGTCGTAGTTTTTCCCGATGTGCCACTTGAGTACTTGGGTTCAGGGATGAGAGATGTGGTAGCCCATGAGTTCTTTCACATCGTAACACCACTTAACATTCACTCTGAATACATCTCTGATTTTGACTTTATGAAGCCAGAAATGAGTCTTCACCTTTGGTTGTACGAAGGGGTAACAGAGTACAATTCTATCATTTCTCAACGCAGAGGCGGACTGATCTCAGAAGAGGAATTCTTCAAGCAATTACAGGACAAAATGGACGGTGCTTCCTCATATAATGAGAACATTCCATTTACCATGCTTTCTAAGCACGCTTTGGATGTATTTGAAAGTCAGTATACCAACGTATACCAACAAGGAGCTTTGATTGGTGCTGCCTTGGATCTCAAGTTGAGAAGTCTTTCTGGCGGCGAATACGGTCTGAGAAACCTATTGGCCGATTTGGGAAATAGATACGGCCAAGACGTAGCCTTCCCAGACGAAGAGCTCTTTGATATCATTACAGAGATGACCTACCCAGAAATGAAGAAGTTTTTTGCCCTACACGTAGAATCTGCACAACCCCTTCCATGGGAAGAGTTGTTTCCATTGGTAGGAGTGGAGTACTACGAGGAGAGAACGGTTATGAAATTGGACTTGGGCAAGATTGCCTTGGGATTGGATCAGGTTTCAAATCAACTCTACTTTAGAGGGGTGGATCCCAGCTCTCAGTTAGTTTCTGAGTTGGACGTAAGACGCGGAGATCGCATTGTGGAATTCAACGGCGTTGAGGTCAACGTGGATAATATCGAAGAAGTAATTGGAGAGTACGTAGATAACTTTGAAGACGGCTCCAAGCTTAAAATCGTCATCATGCGAGAAAATGAAGACGGTAAATTCAAAAAGAAAAAGCTCTCTGGACGCCTTCACAAAACAGAGGTAACGGAAGAGAATGTCATGATAATGTTAGACGAACTAACCCCCGAACAAGAAAAACTAAGAAAACAATGGTTAAACTAAAGAGAATAGCCCAAGTCCTTCCCCTTGCGGGATTGGTGATTGTGGGATGCCAAGAGGCAGCTCCTGAAAAGACCGTAGACCCCAATGCATATCCCGTAGCGGACATGCATACAGAGTCTAGCCCCTGTACAGACTTTTTTACTTATGCAGGTGGAGGGTGGATTGAAAACAACCCCATTCCAGACTCAGAGGCCAACTGGAGTAAGTTCAACATGCTTTGGGAGACCAATCAAAAGAAGATCAGGGTACTCTTCCAAGAGTTGGCTCAATCGGAAGGCCAGGAGGCTGAGAAATACCGCCAAGTGGTAAAAGATATGTACATCACAGGTATGGATTCTGCCGCGGCTGAGGCCTTGGGACTAGAGCCCATTCAAGGCTTGTTAGATGCCGTAGATGAAGACGCGAACACGGCAGATTTGATGGCTCACTTTGCCCGTGTAAAGGCCTATGGAGTTTCTTCTCCGCTGGGATATTACATCGGTGCGGATGAGAAAAACTCATCACTTAACACCATGTACCTCTATCAGTCAGGGTTGAGCCTTCCGGATAAGAGTTACTACCAGAAAACCGATTCTGTTAGTGTTTCTATTCAGGAAGCCTATGTTGACCACATTGAAAAAATGTTGTCTTTGGCCAATCCAGAGGATGCAGATGCGCGTTCTAAGGCAGAGAGAATTTATGCTCTCGAGTCCAAGATGGCCGATTTGCAAATGGATCGCGTGGACTTGCGCTCCCCTGAAATGACATACAATCCATTTACCTACGAGAAATTACAATCCGACATGTCCAATATGGACTGGCAGAGCTATTTCGCTGTTTTGGGAATGGAGCCTTCGCACTTGATTGTGAACACTCCAGACTACCTCATGGGGGTTTCTGAAATGTTGGCGGATCCCAACTTATTGGAGGATTGGAAATTGTACAACCGCTTTAAGGTAATCAATGCCTTTGCTTCTTACTTGCCTCATGATTACGTTCAGGCTGATTTTGATTTTTACGGAAAAGTTCTGAGTGGACAAAGAGAGATGAAGCCCCGTTGGAAGCGCGTACAGTCTGATCTTAACGGTGGGCTTTCTCAGGAAGTAGGCAGAATTTACGTTGCCAAGCACTTTCCAGAAGAGGATAAGGCAAAGATCAGTGCCATGGTAGAAGATTTGAGAACTGCCTATGAAATGAGAATTTCTGAATTGGCATGGATGTCTCCTGAGACCAAGTCTAAGGCCTTGGAGAAACTCAAGACGTTTACTTATAAAATTGGGTATCCAGATAGCTGGAAATCTTTGGATGGATTGACCATTTTATCTACAGACTATGTGGGCAATCTTATGAATTTAAGAAGTTTCCGAGCCGCCGAGAATTTGGCGGACTACAACCAACCCGTAGATAAATCACGTTGGGGTATGGGAGCGCACATCGTAAATGCGTACTACAATCCTTCCAACAACGAAATCGTATTCCCCGCAGGAATTCTTCAGCCACCTTTCTACAATCCCAATGCAGATGACGCACTCAATTACGGAGGTATTGGGGGTGTGATTGGACACGAGTTTACGCACGGATTTGACGATCAAGGATCTAAGTACGATGCCTACGGTAACCTATCTGACTGGTGGACAGAGGAAGATCGCGCTGCCTTTGACAAGCTAGCTGAGGCCTTGGCAGCCCAGTATGACGCCTACGAGCCCCTTCCTGGAATTCACGTAGACGGTCATTTGACCTTGGGAGAAAACATCGCCGACTTGGGAGGTCTTACCTTGACGTACCACGCCTACAAGATGTCTCATCCAGAGGATGCTCCTTTGGTAAACGGCTTTACTGCCGAGCAAAGAATTTTCTTGGGATGGGCGCAAGCCTTTACGGGACATGCCACGGAAGGATACTTGCGTCAGCAAGTGGTGGCCGATCCGCACTCACCTGCAAAGTACAGAGTGATTGGACCCACGGCCAATATCCCAGAGTTTTATCAATCGTTTAAATGTGATCAACCTGCGGATATCATCGAGATCTGGTAAGGAATTTGTCACGTAGCCAATAAAAAAGCCCCGCTCAATGCGGGGCTTTTCTGTGTTCTTTGGGAACACGAGGTATCTGTGGTGGGTAACTGTTTTATCTAAATTGCGTGGAGCGATTTAACTGTTTTACAGGGATGAATTCGGTGTCGCCAAATTGTGCATGAGGGCTTATCGAACTCAACACGTGCAAGATAGGTTTAACGCCTCTTTAACGTTTTACTGAATGTTTCACAGACTTTTCTCATTGTCCCCTTTACTCGCTTTTGTGATTTGCGTTACTTTTGTTTTGTAAATACTTAAATAGGTTTGTCCTCCAAATAATAAAAACACATAATCACCATGAACGAAATCATCAACAACCCCAACGCATCCATCGTAGACGTTAGAACTCCGGGAGAGTTTGCAGGCGGCCATGTAGCGGGTTCGGTTAACATTCCCCTTAACCTAGTCCCCAATAACGTGGAGGAGTTTAAGAACATGTCTAAGCCCATTGTACTTTGCTGTGCAAGTGGCAACCGCAGTGGTCAGGCTACAATGTTTTTGAAGCAACACGGCATTGACGAGGTATATAACGGCGGCGGCTGGTCGGACGTACAAATTCACAAAATGTAATCGTATGTTTGGATTTCTAAAAAAGTTCTTTGGACCTGAAGCGGATTTTCAGGACCTCATACAAAATCAAAAAGCGCATATTGTAGACGTTCGGTCTCCGGGAGAATTTGCTTCAGGACATATCAAAGGGTCCGTAAACATTCCCTTGCAGAACGTGGGAAGCAAGGCTTCGGCATTAGCCAAAAAGCAACCTGTAATCGTTTGCTGTGCCTCTGGAATGCGATCGGGTCAAGCCAAGAGCATTTTAAAATCAAAGGGCGTAGAGCAGGTGTACAACGCCGGTTCTTGGACGTCCCTTCAATCCATTGTAAAGTAATTAATCGGAAAAATTATCTCGTTATGAGAATTGTATTAAGCGCTCTTTTAGCCGGTGCCCTTGTAGCATCTTGCGGACAAAAGTCTGCCACTTCAACAGAAACAACTCTGGAAACTACACAAGAAAAACCTCAAGTGGAAGCTTTGGTTGCGGAGAACGTAGACGTGGACCAGTTTGCAAAATTGGTTGCCGCAGGGGAAGGACAGTTGGTGGACGTAAGGACTCCTGATGAGTACGCAGAAGGTCACATTGCCGGAGCTGCCAACATGGATATTTATTCGGAGACTTTTGAAAGTTCCATCTCAACATTGGACAAGGAAACTCCTGTATACGTTTACTGCCGTTCGGGTGGTCGTTCGGGAAAGGCGATGAAAATGATGAACGACATGGGCTTTAAAAACGTTTACAATCTTGACGGCGGAATGAACGCTTGGAGCGGAGCCAATCAGCCGGTAGAAAAGTAATTGCAATGGCGAAAGTACTTAGTCGCCACCTCGTCAAAACCTGTTAACATCATTTGGATATGAGTTTGAGATTTAAAATTATTGGAATAGGAGCTGTTTTGGGCGCTGCTGCAGGATATGCTTACTATTATTACATAGGATGTTCTACGGGTTCGTGCAATATTACTTCAGATCCCATCAATAGTTCGGTTTACGGGCTTATAATGGGGGGGTTGGCCTTGGATTTGGTCCACGACCTCACCGTCAAAAAAAGAAAGTCTGGTAAAGAGAACAATGATTCACAGGATCAACCCTAAGCGTTATGGCATCTTTTAAAGATTTAATTTCTAAAGACAAACCCGTTCTCATTGACTTCTATGCAGATTGGTGTCAGCCTTGTAGAATGATGGCACCCATTCTCAAGGAGGTTTCTGCGAACATGGGGGATTCTGTTTCCGTACTAAAGATAGATGTAGACAAGAATCCGCAGTTGGCACAATCGCTTAGTATACAAGGTGTGCCTACGCTGGCCATTTTTAAAAAGGGCGAAATGTTGTGGAGGGAATCTGGAGTATTGCCGGCACACCAAATTCAACAAATTTTGTCGCGATACGTATAAGGCGTATTTCGAGGATAAAAAAGAAGCCCCTCTAAATGCAGAGGGGCTTTTCTTTTTGCGATTGTGCCCAGTTGAGACCGGACCCCAATTTATTTAGTATCTGTAGTACTCTGGTTTGTATGGACCTTCTACTGTCACACCGATGTACTCAGCTTGCTCTTCAGAAAGCTTGTCGAGCTCAACACCAATTTTGGCCAAGTGAAGTTCAGCAACTTTTTCATCCAAGTGCTTAGGCAAAGTGTATACTTCGTTTTTGTACTCTTCTCCTCTGATCCACAACTCGATCTGAGCCAATACTTGGTTGGCAAAAGAGTTAGACATTACAAAAGAAGGGTGACCCGTAGCACAACCCAAGTTTACCAAGCGACCTTCTGCCAAAAGGATGATGTCCTTTCCGTTTACAGTGTACTTATCAACTTGTGGCTTCACTTCTACTTTAGAATCTCCGTGGTTGTCGTTCAACCAAGCTACGTCGATTTCATTGTCAAAGTGTCCAATGTTACATACGATGGTCTTGTCTTTCATGGCAGAGAAATGCTCTCCCGTGATGATGTCTTTGTTTCCTGTAGCGGTTACCACAATGTCTGCGTGAGAAACTGCGTTAGACATTTTGCGAACTTCAAATCCGTCCATTGCCGCTTGAAGGGCACAGATAGGATCGATTTCCGTTACGATAACACGAGCGCCAGCTCCTCTCAAAGAAGCAGCCGTTCCCTTACCTACATCTCCGTATCCAGCAACCACAGCAACTTTACCAGCCATCATTACGTCCGTTGCACGGCGAATGGCATCTACTGCAGATTCTTTACATCCGTACTTGTTGTCGAACTTAGACTTGGTAACTGAGTCGTTTACGTTGATGGCAGGAATGGGAAGTGTACCGTTGGTCATGCGCTCGTACAAGCGGTGAACTCCAGTGGTTGTCTCCTCAGAAATTCCCTTGATGTCCTTTACCAACTCTGGATATCTGTCCAATACCATGTTGGTCAAATCACCACCGTCATCCAAAATCATGTTCAATGGCTGGCGATCTTCTCCGAAGAAAAGAGTCTGCTCAATACACCAATCAAATTCCTCTTCGTTCATGCCCTTCCAAGCGTAAACAGGAATTCCCGCTTCTGCGATGGCAGAGGCTGCGTGATCTTGGGTTGAGAAAATATTACAAGAAGACCAAGTTACCTCGGCTCCCAATTCAATTAAAGTCTCGATGAGTACCGCGGTTTGGATGGTCATGTGAAGACATCCTGCGATACGCGCTCCTTTAAGGGGTTTGTCAGCTCCAAATTCTTCGCGCAAAGACATAAGCCCTGGCATTTCAGCTTCTGCTAACTCAATTTCTAATCTTCCCCATTTAGCCAAAGAAATGTCTTTAACTTTGTATGGAACGTACGTTTGCGTAGTTTCGTTCATGATCTGTAATTCGTTTTTTTGACGTTTGCAAATATAACAACTTTGAAGTCAAGGGGTTTATGAATAAGGCTAATATTATGGAGTTTTCTTTTGGTCGTGGACCTGTCAAGGGCTGTTTGACCTATTTTGACGAGGTTCCAACGCCACCCCTTCCCATGAAACTCTGCTCGAGAGATCAAGAGGCGCAAGAAAATTTTTCCCATCCCAGCTCCTTAAAGAGTTTTTATTCTGCCCGATATGCCGCGGCTCAAATCGTAGATCCTCAGACCATCATTTACCAAGGGCAACGCCCCATGTTGAACAACGGCAAGCATTTGAGTTTGTCCCATACACACGGTTGGGGCGCCGCCGTGACCGGTAAAATGGCTGTGGGTGTAGATATTGAGTTAGAGCGTCCAAAGATTTCGGTTGTGGCCCCCAAATTTGTGAATGAATACGAAAGGACGTGGGTCGATTCTCAAACTACTCTGCACGCCCATGTCATTTGGGGTGCCAAAGAAAGTATTTTTAAAATGTACGCCTTGGGAGGGGTTGATTTTAAGGCACATATAAAGGTTATGGGACCTCCTTCAGGAACTGATGGAGCCTTCGAGGCCAAGTTTGTGAAGATGGGAGAAGAATTCTCAGCTCAGATGTACTATCAAAAAATAGAAGATATCCACGTGGTATTCGGTTTTAGAATTTGAAAATTTGCATCTTTGCTCTAGCGCATTTGACAAAAGAAAACCAAACATGAGTCTTCACCCTGTTCAAGATATGTTTACTGCTGCTTTAGAAAAGCCACAGTTGGCTATTCTCATTGACCCCGACAAACCGGGCAATGAGTTAGTGGACACATTGGGTGATACCATTGAAAAATCAGGGGTCTCTCTAATTTTTTTAGGAGGCAGTCTTTTGACGAGTTATGAGATAGAGGACAAGATTTCTCAATTGCGAAAGGTAACGGACGCCAAGATTGTCATGTTTCCTGGAGCGGTTCCTCAGGTTTGTGCCGATGCCGATGCCACCTTGTTTATGTCCTTGCTTTCGGGTCGCAATCCCGAATTGCTCATTGGACAGCAAGTCATAGCAGCACCTCTCGTACGACAAATGGGAATTGAAGCCGTTTCTACCGGCTACATGATTGTGGATGGTGGAAGACCTACTACTGCCAGTTACATGTCGGGAAGTGCTCCCATTCCAAGAGACAAACCTGAAATCGCGGCGTGTACTGCAATGGCAGGTGAGATGTTGGGAATGAGGAATATGTATTTGGATGCGGGTTCAGGAGCTCAGAATCACGTGCCTCTAGAAATGATTGCTGCGGTAAGAAAGTCCGTAAACACTCCCATTATTGTGGGAGGAGGAATTCGCACCCCACAACAAGCAGAATCTGTGGTAGAAGCGGGTGCAAGCATTGTGGTAGTGGGAAATGCAACAGAATCCAATCCCAATCTCATTAGAGATTTATCTCAAGTAATTACCGCGTGAAAACATCCGTAGAAATATCCATGTATCCTCTTAAAGATGGATACCTCGATGCCATACAGCGATTTATAGACCGTCTTAAAACTCACAGCAGTTTCGAGGTTCGCGTCAACGGAATGAGTACTCAGCTCTTTGGACCGTATGATGCTGTTTGGTCTGTCTTGCCAGGTGAAATGAAAAAGTCTTACCAAGAGGAAGGGTCCATTTCCTTTATGGTAAAGGTTTTAGGAGTGGATGTGTCCCAGTATGTGGATGACAATCCCTAGTGCAGTTTATAGAATACACTGAGGCAAGAACTCAAGCAAGGAAAAAATCTCATGAAAAGAGCGGTCATCACAGGCCCTGAATCCAGCGGTAAATCTTCGCTATCAAAATACTTAAGTCAGTATTACAACTTTCCCTACGTGGCAGAATACGCTAGGGAATACCTGTCCATTAACGGTCCCAAGTACACAGCTGAGGAAGTGGAAATGATGGGTGTAAAACAAGTGGCCAAGAATGCCGAGCCGATTTCTACTGGAGTTATTTGCGATACCGATGCCTTGACGTATTGCATTTGGTATGAAGTAGCCTATGGAAAGAGATCCGAGGTCTTAGAGTCGGCCTTACGTGATTCGATCCCACATTGTTATTTGTTGATGTCTCCCGATTTGCCATGGGTGCCAGACCCACTGAGAGAGCATCCAACCCAAAGACAGGAGCTTTTTGAATTGTACCTCAAAAGGTTGCAGGACATGGACGTTCTCTTTGCCATTGTTGAAGGGACCGAAACCGTAGACAGACAGAATCTAGCCGTAAAAAAACTCACCAATATGGGGTTTGGCCCCAAATTGTAGAGTATATTTGCCGCCAATATCTCAAAGGGGTGCCCAAAGCGAAAGCCAGAGGGCTGAGATCATACCCGTAGAACCTGGACAGGTAATGCTGTCAAGGGATGATGGAAATTCTAATTTTAAATTTTAACGAGCGAGTAATCGCCCCTATTATTTGTGGTAATTCATTTTATCATGAAGAAGCTTTTACTTTTTTGTTTGCTAATGGCTCAAGTTCCTATTTGGGCACAAAGCGTATTTCTCGGCAAAGTTCTCGATGCCGAAACCAAACAACCACTTTCTGGTGCCCACGTTCAGGTGGGAGACAAAGACCAACAGCTGACCACAAGTGAGTCCGGAGAATTTACCGTGCGCACAGGTCAGGCAGAATCACTTTCTGTGACCATTACTTTTGTAGGCTATGCTGATGTCGTTGAGACGGTTGACCTCGGTGAATACCCCGAGGGAAAAGTCTTTTTTATGGCGGCAGTTTCTGAAGAATTGCAAGCTGTAGAAATTTCTGCCTTGCGCGCAGATGAGAAGACTCCAATCGCCTACACGGATTTGGATCGCTCAGACTTGGCCACGTTGAACACCGGTCAGGACATTCCTTTTATTTTACAAAACACGCCTTCTGTTGTGGCGTCTTCTGACGCGGGAGCGGGAATTGGTTACACGGGACTTCGCATCCGTGGTTCGGACCAAACACGCATCAATGTAACCGTAAACGGTGTGCCCATCAACGACCCAGAATCTCACGGTGTCTTTTGGGTAAACATGCCCGATTTAACTTCTTCACTAAACAGTGTTCAGGTACAAAGAGGAGTAGGTACTTCAACCAACGGTGCCGGTGCTTTTGGTGCTTCCATCAACATGGAGACCAATACATTAGAAAAGAAGCCTTATGGCGAAGTAGCCATTGGTGGAGGTTCATTTAATACACAGAGATACTCTGTTGGATTTGGAACGGGACTCATCAATAACCATTGGGTTCTTCAAGGACGTGCCTCTATGATCAAATCAGACGGTTGGATTGACAGAGCGTCTTCTGATCTTAGATCGTACTTTTTGACGGGAGGATTTGTTTCTGAAAACACGACGGTAAAGGCTGTTGTTTTTGGCGGGAGAGAAAAGACGTATCAGTCATGGAACGGAACCGATTCAGCTACCTATGCTACTAACCCAACATTTAACTCTGCCGGTGCCATCTACAATGCAGATGGAAGTATTAGTTACTACGACAATGAAGTAGACAACTACGGTCAAGATCACTACCAGTTGCACTTGAATCACCAGATGTCTGAAGACTTCTCTTTCAACGTAAGTGGATTTTACACGCGCGGAAAGGGTTATTACGAGCAGTATCGTCAGGATGATGAGTTGAGAGCGTATGGAATTGATCCCGTTATTGTGGGCGGAGATACCATTACCAACTCGGACTTGATCCGTCGTCTTTGGTTGGATAATCACTTCTACGGAGTAAACATCAATACCACGTACCAAGCCAATGATTTCGCATTGGTAGTAGGTGGAGGTGTGAGCCAATACCTTGGGGGTCACTTTGGTGATTTGCAGTGGGCTCGCTTTGCCGGTGATTCTGAATTGAGAGACTCTTTCTACTTCAACGAGAGCAAGAAGTTAGACTACAATGCCTTCGCCAAATTGAACTACTCTTTCAACTCTAAGTTGAACGCATACGTTGACCTTCAGGTAAGAGGTGTTGATTACAGAGGTGAGGGATGGGACAGGGATTCTGCCCGAATTGACTTTGACGATAACTTCCTCTTCTTAAACCCTAAATTGGGTGTGAACTACCAAGTGAACGATGCAGATCGTGCCTACTTCTCTGTTGCCATGGCCAACAAAGAGCCCAACCGCTCGGATTACACAGACGCTCCTGCGGGTGAAAAACCAGAGCACGAAACGCTTCTAGACTTTGAGTTGGGATATCAGTCTACAGGTCAGAAGATTTCATATGAAGCCAATGCATTTGTCATGTTCTACACCAACCAATTGGTGTTGACCGGAGCCATCAACGACGTAGGTGCACCTGTACGCGACAACGTAGGGAACTCTACCCGCATGGGGATTGAATTGTCTGCCAACTACATGGCGACTTCATGGTTCTCTGTATTGCCAACCATTACCTACAGCCAAAGCCGCAACCAAGATATGATCTTGGACAACGGTACAGACCTGGAAAACTTGGGATCGACTCGTATTTCTTTCTCACCAGATCTCATTGCCAACCTTGTGTTGGAATTCCGTCCAGTAAAAGATTTGTCTGTTCAGTGGATCGCTCGTTACGTATCGGATCAGTACTTGACCAACTTCACCGATCCTTCGGCGGAGACTCCACAGTACCAAAATTTACAGTTGCCCGCGTACTTTGTAAACGATTTCCGCATCGAGTACACTCCGAATATTCCAACCTTGGAGTCTAGCCGTTTCTACATTCAGGTAAACAACATTTTGTCTGAAGAGTACGCTAGCAATGGTTACTCATACGAGTGGGCAGGAGCCTATTACATGGGATTCTACCCACAAGCTCCTGCTAACTTCTTAGCTGGGTTTGCGGTTTCGTTCTAGTGACTAGTAACTGGTGACTGGTGACTTCCCGACAATTGTCGGGATGGTGATTGGAAAACAAGGTTTTAAACCATAAATATCACAATCCCCGTTTGGTGAAATTTGGTGAAAACTGGGAGGGGATTTTTTGTGGAAGCGTGTTTGGTAAACCAGTCTATCCGTTTGAAATCGATTGTTTGCCGGAATTTACTTGGCCGTTGCCCTAGTTTTGAAAATGAGTGTTACGTTTGAGTGTTCCCGAAATGGGAACTTTTTTGTATTTTTGTTTTCTGACTGATGAGAGTTATTGCCAAGAAGACTCTTAGAGATTTCTGGAGTGTTCATCCGAATTCCGAACAGGCTCTTAAATCCATTTTCCGAGAATTGTCTCTTGGATCATGGAAGAGTTTTCAGGAATTAAAGAATGATTATCCCAGTGCAAGTGTCCTTGGTGATCAACGTGTTGTCTTTAATATCAAAGGGAATCACTATCGTTTGATTGTCCGATTTAATTTGGATTATCAAATAGCTTGGATCCGTTTTGTTGGCACACATTCAGAATACGATAATATCAATGCAAAAACCGTTTAAGATGAATCTAAAACCCATTAAAACTCCTGAGGATTATCAGGCTTCTCTTAATAGGCTGGAGGAAATCTTTGACGCTAGACCTGGGACTGAGGAGGGTGACGAGTTAGAAGTCTTATCGATTTTGATTGAGCGCTACGAGGCGTTTAATTTTCCGATAGACAATCCGGATCCCATTGAGGCCATTTTGTTTAGAATGGATCAGATGAACCTAAAGCAAAAAGACCTCGCCTCAGTCTTGGGTTTAAAAAGTAGAGTCAGCGAAGTGTTGAGCAAAAAGAGAAAACTCACCCTTGGGATGATCAGAAAGCTCAGTGTAGAGTTGAAAATTCCCATTGAGGTATTGGTTAAGGAATATTTAGTTATTTTTGAGTCTTAATCCCTGACCCTAAGTTTACCCCAATCTTATGCCTACTCGTTTCATCCTACTCTTGCTATTATTCCCCTTTTTGTCGGAAGCTCAATCAACGGGCCATTGGCCGCCTGTTTATTTTGTCAATGTTACTGTCATGCCCTCAAGCACAGAAGCCCATTTTTCAAATACCTACGAAAGGGGGATCCGAGAGCAAACCTACACGGGTGCGACCGGTGAATTTCAATTTTCTGGTGGGGGATTGTGGGGCGCTGGATCGGGGTTGAAGGTCGGGGGTAGTCTTTCTTACGTCTATTCTCAATTGTATTTTGACGATTCAGAAATTGCTTCTTCACCTTTTATTGGTTTTGTAAAGGAGCCGTCTTATTTTCTTCAACACAGCACAAGACATCAGGTCGCTCTGGAAGTTATAGGGAATTGGAGCTCAGGCCAACATCAAAAAGTTAAGCCCAAAGTTGG
>CBFHSF010000007.1:51147-77238 GCA_965658445.1 uncultured Schleiferiaceae bacterium
AAACCGATGAAAACGAATCTCCCATAAACTGGCAAGCCAGAATGGAAATAGGTGGGTATTTGTTTTTGTCAAACGGCCCTCGACCCAAAGTCTTAAAAGTAGGTTTTCCGATTTACGTTCGACAATACATAGGGGCTTCCTATGAAACGGATGCCTTCCTCCAAATCGGCTTTGCCAAGGTGGGGTTTGAGTTTTAATCCACCAACATCTCTTTTATCACCCCTTTCACTCTTTTTATTTCAGAGGGAGAAATTTGCCCCATGGGTTTAATGACACTCCGTTTATCAATGGTTCGGATTTGATCTAGGACCACCCATCCATTTTGTTGATTGTGTAAAACCTTCACCCGTGTAGGGTATTTTTTTGACGTTGAGGTTAAAGGAGCGATAGTCAATGTCCTCAGGTTTCTGTTCATTTCGTTGGGGGAAATCACCAGACAGGGTCTGGTTTTTTTGATTTCACTCCCAACAGTAGGATCCAAATTCACAAGAACGACTTGGTATTGAGTACAAACCATTTTCAACTGAAATTATTCCGAATCTATTTCGTCATCAACAAAAACATCAGGAATGATCAACTGATCATCGCCGTTGTCAGCCATGTCCGCAAAGGCACTATCCCAGCCTTTGCGCGGCCCTTCAACTGCCTTTAAAACCATGTGCTCATCTTCAAAAATCAACTCGATTTTATCTTTAATATCGTACTGCTCCAAGATTGCCTTCGGAAAACGAATCCCCCTTGAATTGCCAATTTTTATGATAGATAATTCCATGTTTGTCCAAATTACGATTTGTAAAAGTAATTACAATGTAATTATTATTTATTGGTTTTTGGATTTATCTGAGACAAATCTAGAGTATGGTAACAGACTAATGCGTCAATAATACGAGTGTAAACGATTGTTTTAGCCTTTGAAGGCAATTCCAGGGGGATTATCTGTGAATCAATAAAAGATGGGAGAGGAGAGGCGGAACGCTAAAACCTTACTTAGACGGCTTACAATCGCAATCCCAAGTAGAGAGAATCTCTGTGTTGGGAAGCCAAGATTGATAAGTCTCTTCCACGTCTTTTTCCCAGATATAGGTCTGTCTGAGGTCGAGGGTTTTGAGCTGCTGCATTTTTTTAAAATGCTCAGAAAACGTCTTGAGTTCTGTGTCCCACATGTCTAAGTATATCAATTGGGTGAGCTCGGGCATCCAAGCGGGAATGGTTTCGATGGGGTTTTGCGCCACGCGAAGAGTTTGCAGGTTTTTGAGTTGAGAGAGGACTTCTGGGAAGACGGTCATTTCATTTTTTCTCAAATCCAAAGTTTCCAATTGAGTGCACTGAGCCAATTCCGGTGGTAGGTCCGTGAGTTTATTCTTTCTGAGAATTAGCGTTTTTAGATGGGTGAGTTCTCCTATGCTCGCTGGCAATTTTTTCAATTTGTCCTTGCTGAGGTCTAAGATTTCCACGGAAGTGGGATCTTCCTTAGCAGCGGCTAATGCCTCTTTTAAAGATTTGTAGGTTTTGGAAGATTGGGCTTCGGCCGAAAGGCTAAAAAAACAAAAGGCAAAGACAAACCCCACAAACCAATAATTGCGAAAGTGTGGTTTTATAGACAAATTGATGACTACGCGTTGAGCAATTGACGACATGCGATTTCGTCTTTTTGTAGCTGCGTTTTTAGGGCGTCTACGGATTCGAATTTTTGCTCTGTGCGAATGCGCTTCTCAAAGGAGAGCTCTACCGTTTCTCCATAGATGTCACTTTCAAAATCAAAAAGGTGAACTTCTATGGTTTTGTCCCGGCCGCTTACGGTGGGTCGGTTGCCGATATTACACATCCCCAATACCGTTTGGCCGGTGCGAGTTAATGTAGCCCTAACCGGATACACCCCATCTGCAGGAATCATTTTGTGAATATTGGGAATCTGGATATTGGCCGTGGGAAAGTCTAGCGTTCTTCCGATGCCTTCGCCTTTTACTACCGCTCCCCTCACAACAAAATCGTGATTGAGGTAGCTTACTGCAGTGGGAATGTCACCTGCTTCAATGGACTTTCTGATTTTTGTGCTACTCACCTTGATGTCATCAATGTCTTGGGCTGGGATTTCTTCCACCTCAAATCCATACACAGGGCCAAATTCCACCAAGTGATCGAAGCTTCCTTCACGATTGCGCCCAAAGTGATGGTCGTAACCAATGACCAGTTTCTTGACGCCAATCTGATTTACGAGGTAATTCCTCACAAATTCCAAAGAGGAGGTTCTGGAAAATTCCGTGGTAAAGGGGTGGATGATTAAGTGGTCCAAACCAAATTTTTCAAGCCATTCTGCCTTTTCTTCAATGGGAGTGAGAAGCTTTAAATCCAAATCCGGGTGAAGCACCATTCTGGGGTGGGGATGAAAGGTCAATAGAACCGATTCTCCTCCAATTTTCTCAGCAGTCTCGGTCAATCGGCTGAGTATTCTCTGGTGACCTACGTGTACTCCGTCAAAAGTTCCTGTGGTGGCAACGGCCTTTTCTAAAGGGGTAAACTCGTGAATGGAGTGATATATTTTCAATTCTGAATTTATTTGTTGAATTTCGGCATCAAAGATAATTAAACCACATTCAATTTAAAGAACCAAACAAAACCATGAGCTTTCAACCAGAACGAATTCAGCACGTATTGCAAAACATTCCATCCTTTAGAGCGGGAGAATCTATACGATCAGCATTTACACTTTTTGGAAAAGATGCGGGAACCCCAATTTTCGCATTGATCATTTTGATTTTGATCTCCGTACCTATTGAGTATTTAGATGATCTCACCAACGAATACGGACTGTTCAGCGGAGCTTACGGAATTCTAGTGTCTCCCATTCTAAGTGCTGGTTGGCTTTACATTGCTCACAATGTTCGCAATCACGGAAAGGGAAATGTAGGTGATCTCTTCGCGGGTTTTAAGGACAAGGCAGGAACGCTTATCATATTAAATATTCTCGTTTCAATTATTACCCTTGCCGCTATTGCCATTCCGCTTGGACTGGGCCTAACGGAATTCTTGGCTTACTACGCCTCTAGCGGATTTGACAACAATGCCATTTTGGAGTATGATTTTGTAGGCTTTACAACCGGAATGATTCTCGCCATTTCCGCGGCGTTTATTTTGGGCTTCTACTTTACCGCTGCCTATTTCTTGGCACCAGCCTTTGTCGTGTTCTTTAATCTGGGCGCCTGGGAAGCCATGGAGGCCAGCCGAAAGGTCTTTAACAAGAATATAGGTTCGTACATCGCAGTGGGAATTCTATTGATTCTTCTAAACATTGGTGGTGCCATCGCATTACTCATTGGTTTGTTAGTTACCATTCCGGTGAGTGCATACACTACATACACCATATTTCAAGAGGTTGCAGACTTGCCTGACAATGATGAAGACAGCCTTCTAGACGAGCTCCAAGAGGGATAATCATCAACATCTAAAAAAAAGTATTCTGAGGGTGCATTAGATTACTGCAAAAACATTAATTTTGCGCCCAAGTTTGAGGGATTCCTCAAATTGCGAATGACAAAGAATTAAAAATCAGTTGCAAATGTCTCAAGTAGTAGGTAAAATCGCCCAGGTAATCGGACCGGTTGTGGATGTTTACTTTGACACGACAAACGAAGAACTTCCAAAAATTTACGACGCATTGGTTGTAAAGCGTCCTGACGGACAGGAAGTAATCCTTGAAACTCAAACCCACATTGGAGAAGACACCGTACGTGCGATCTCTATGGACTCTACTGAGGGTCTTTCTAGGGGTACAAAAGTAACCGCCTTAGGTTCAGCCATCCAGGTTCCTATTGGAGAGCAAATCCGCGGAAGAGTATTTAACGTAGTAGGTCAAGATATTGACGGTATTGGCGATATTACTCGCGACTCAGGTTTGCCTATTCACAGAGAGGCTCCTCGCTTTGAGGATCTTTCTACTGCAACTGAAGTACTATTTACTGGAATTAAAGTAATTGACTTAATTGAGCCTTACGCTAAAGGGGGTAAGATTGGTTTATTTGGTGGTGCCGGTGTAGGTAAAACCGTATTGATCCAGGAATTGATTAACAACATTGCAAAAGGCCACGGTGGACTTTCTGTATTTGCCGGAGTAGGTGAGCGTACTCGTGAAGGAAATGACCTTTTGAGAGAGATGCTTGAGTCTGGTATTATTAAATATGGTGAAGAATTCAACCACTCTATGGAAAATGGAGGTTGGGATCTTTCAAAAGTTAGCAAGGACGAACTTAAAGAGTCTAAAGCTACTTTCGTATTCGGTCAGATGAATGAGCCTCCAGGTGCACGTGCTCGTGTTGCTTTGACAGGTCTTACTTTGGCTGAGTATTACCGCGATGGAGAAGGAGACGGACAAGGACGTGATATCCTATTCTTTATCGACAACATCTTTAGATTTACACAAGCGGGTTCTGAGGTATCTGCACTCCTTGGACGTATGCCATCTGCGGTAGGTTACCAACCTACATTGGCAACGGAAATGGGTGCGATGCAAGAGCGTATTACTTCTACTAAGAAGGGATCTATTACATCTGTACAGGCGGTATACGTACCTGCGGATGACCTTACGGATCCAGCGCCTGCAACTACCTTTGCTCACTTGGATGCAACTACCGTACTTTCTAGAAAGATTTCTGAGCTCGGTATTTACCCTGCGGTTGATCCACTAGATTCAACGTCTCGTATTTTGACTCCAGAGATCGTAGGTGAAGAGCACTACAGCTGTGCGCAAAACGTAAAAGAGATTCTTCAGCGCTACAAAGAGCTACAAGATATCATCGCGATTTTGGGTATGGAAGAATTGTCTGAAGAGGATAAATTGGTTGTACACCGCGCACGTCGTGTTCAGCGTTTCCTTTCTCAGCCATTCCACGTAGCAGAGCAGTTTACAGGTCTTCAAGGAGTATTGGTAGATATCAAAGACACTATCAAGGCCTTTAACATGATTATGAACGGTGAATTGGATAAGTATCCTGAAGCAGCCTTTAACCTTAAAGGTGGTGTGGAAGACGTTATCGAAGCCGGAGAGAAAATGTTGGCTGAGTCTGCTAACTAAGTAGTTACAGATAAAAAGAAAACACATGTATTTAGAGATTATAACCCCAGAAAAGCAAATCTTCCAAGGTGAAGTGGACGCGGTTCAATTTCCAGGAAAAGAAGGTCTTTTTCAGGTTTTGAGAAATCACGCCCCCATTGTAGCTACTCTTGTAAAGGGTACTATCAAAATCAACTTGGCAGATAACTCTAAAACGGTTGACACATTATCTGGCGAAATCGTTCACGATGCGTCTGATGACAAGGTTGCCCGCGTAGAGGTTAAAGGGGGAGTAGTTGAAATGATGAACAACAACATCATCGTTTTAGCTGACTAAACAACACATATTTTCAACGTAAAAAGGCTGTCCATTGGGCAGCCTTTTTTATTTTTGGGCCTATTCACATGGGAGAAGGAGGTAACATAGAAGAGAGACTCAGTGAAGAGCTCGCATCACGCGCTGGAGGTCTAAGACGGCTGCGCGAAAATTTGCCTTCCATTGATTTTGCCTCCAATGATTACTTGGGGCTTTCTCAAGTAGTTAGAGGAGTCTCGCCCTCCACAGATTATCGACCGGGTTCCCGTTTGATTTCTGGAAACCATCCCTCACATCTCGCTCTGGAGAAATGGGCTTCTCACTTTTGGAAGGTTGAAGCAGCTACTTTCTACCCCTCAGGGTACATGGCTAATAATGGCTTGTTTTCTTGTCTTCTTAAAAAGGGAGATACCTATTTGTATGACGAACTCATTCACGCCAGTATCCGGGACGGCTTGCGATTGAGTCCCGCACGGTCTCATTCCTTTGCACACAATGACCTGGAAGATTTGGAAGCCAAGCTCAAAAGAGCGCAAGGCCAAGTGGTGGTTATCACGGAATCTGTGTTTTCCATGGACGGGGATTTGGCTCCGCTGGAATCCATGCAAAAATTGATTTCGGCAAATGGTGCGGAGTGGATAGTTGATGAAGCACATTCTACTGGAGTTTTTGGTCCGGAAGGAAGAGGCTGTATAGATGCCTTAAATTTGAGATCTTCTGTCTTGGCTACCATCCACACCTTGGGAAAAGGGGTGGGAGCTCATGGAGCCTTGGTGTTGGGGTCAAAGGTTTTGAAAGAATATCAAGTGAATTTCAGTCGTCCATTTATTTATACCACGGCCACACCTCCTCATCACGTCCAAGAAGTTCAAGATCAATTGGAAAAGATGAAGGGAGCTCAAGACTTACGGAATGCACTTTGGGGACTTTGTGAGTATTTTGAAAATCAAATTGATGCCTCGGGGCTTCGTTCCCTCATGCCTCGGACCGAGAGTCCCATCAAAACATTGGTTTTGGGAGATGTGGAAGAAGTGAAGAAAACTGAAGAACAATTGGCCCAACAGGGTGTATTTAGTAAGGCCATTTTAAGTCCCACGGTTCCCAAGGGAACAGAGAGACTGCGAATTTGCCTTCATGCCTATAACACGCGCAAAGAAGTGGATGTACTCCTGGAAACGGTGATTGCAGAAAACCTGCAACCCTCCTAAACGAGTATTGCAAAATCATTCAAACTCTCATTGTAACAAAAACGTCCACACGCGCTCACAAACACTATCACAAATGAACACCACAGATAATTCAGATAACGATAAGAATGTGCAATCCGGTCCACGCATATTTATGACGGGCATCAGTACAGAGATCGGAAAGACCCTTTCCTCCGCCGTGGTTTGTAAGGCCTTAGATGCCGATTACTTCAAGCCCTTGCAGGCGGGAGAATTGGAATTTACGGATGCCGATACGGTAGCGCAATATCAAGGACCCAACCACACCAATCACGGGGTAGGTATTGGCCTCTTGGAGCCCATGTCTCCACACGCTGCGGCTGACTTGGAAAACCGCGTGGTTTACGTATCCGACATCCCCTTTCCCAAAACAGAAAACACTCTAGTGGTAGAAGGTGCAGGTGGAATTCTCGTACCCATCAACAAAACAGAGACCATTGCGGATATGATTCGTCCGGAGGACGCCGTAGTTTTGGTTTCTAAGCATTATTTGGGAAGTATTAACCATACTCTCCTTTCTTACGATTACCTTTCGCAAAGAGGGTATAAAGTGGGTATTCTCTTCAATGGAGAGGAACACCCCAGCACGGAATCCATTATTGCTTCCAAAACGGGAGCAACCATTCTCGGCCGATTGGATTGGGCCGAGGAGGTAGACGTTGATTTTGTTTCGGCGCAAGCCAAAAAAATACAAACTGCATTAAAAGACTTTGTCTATGGAAAGTAATTCTACCACCGCTCAAAAAACACTTTCGGAAAGAGACGTAGAAGTCCTTTGGCATCCCTACACCCAAATGAAGGGAATGCCCTTGCCTGTGCCCGTAACCAAGGCCAGTGGCGCTTTGCTGCACACGGAAGACGGAAGAGAAATCATAGATGCTGTGGCTTCTTGGTGGGTAAATCCCCACGGACACGGACATCCACATTTGGCTGAGAGCATTAAGCAGCAAATACTCAAAGTCGATCACGTCATCTTTGCGGGTTTTACCCACGATTCTGCTGTTGATTTGGGTGAGAAGTTTTTGGATATAGAAAACAATGGTCATTCCCGTGTATTCTACGCTGACAACGGATCAACCGCCGTAGAGGTAGCGCTTAAGATGTGTCTGCAACGCTTCCACAATCAAGGAAAAAAGAAGACCACGTTTATCGCTTTTGAGGACGCCTTTCACGGCGATACTTTTGGAGCCATGGCCGTAAGCGGAGAGGGTGTTTTTACCCATGCCTTCACAGATATGCTTATGGAAGTTATTCGAATTCCCGTTCCCGTAAAAGGAAAAGAAAACGAAACCAAAGCCGCCATGGGAAAGGCCTTAGAAAGAGAAGATATTGCTGGGTTTATCTTTGAGCCCCTTCTCTTGGGAGCCGCAGGAATGATCATGTACGAACCCGAGATTTTGGACGAGCTCGTAGGTATGTGTAAGGCCCGTGGCGTTATGACCATCGCAGATGAAGTAATGACGGGTTTCGGTCGCACGGGAAAAATGTTTGCCTGTGATTACCTGGAAAACAAACCCGACGTGGCCTGTTATTCCAAGTGTTTGACAGGAGGGATTCTTCCTATGTCCATCACCACATGTACCGATGAAATCTACCGTGCCTTTTACGATGACGATCCCTACAAGACCTTTATGCACGGCCATTCCTTTACGGCAAACTCTGTAGGATGTGCTGCTTCATTGGCTTCTTTAGAAATATTTGAAAAGGAAAACACCTTAGATAAAATCGCTCGAATCAACGAGCAACACGTGGCCTTTGCCAAAACCATAGAGAACCACGAGCGCATTGCGCAGGTGAGAACTCTTGGGGTGGTTATTGCCATGGAAATTCAAACGGACGAGGAGACTTCCTACCTCAATTCCATTCGCGATAGGTTGTACGATTTCTTTATGGAAAGAGACATTTTGTTGCGTCCATTGGGCAATGTGATTTATATCTTGCCGCCCTATTGTATTACCGAAGCGCAGTTGAGTAAAATCTACGCTGCCATTCAAGAAATGTTGGATACTCTGTGAGTAAAAAAATCTCCATCCAATCCCTAGGAAGTCTCTCCGCTCTAGGGCATACTGCGGATCGTGTCATCCAAAGCTACAAGACGCCGGGACACTCTTTTTCTCGTCATCACACAGGCGCTTGGGTGTCTCAGATTGGTGAGGAAAATCCCGCCGTGGATTTGACGTCAGAAAAGGTGCCGCTGGACCGTTTGGATCCCTCGGTGGCCATGGCAATTTACGCTTCGCGCGAAGCCATGAAACCCCTTGGAAGTGAAAAGGGGAGGGTTGCTATCAATATAGGTTCTTCGCGAGGTGCGACTCATCTCTTTGAAAAACACGCTCGTGAATTTTACAACGGTGAGCCTTTGGGGCCACTGGTCTCTCCTTTGACCACATCGGGCAATGTGTCTTCTTGGGTAGGACAGTACTTGGGAGAAGTAGACCATGCGTTTTCACATTCCGTAACCTGTTCTACGGGGATGCAAAGTGTGCTCAACGGCATTGCTTGGCTAAAGGCAGACATGGTAGATACCTTTATTGCCGGTGCTACCGAAGCACCGCTCACTCCCTTTACCTTGGCTCAGCTGGAGGCGCTAAAAATTTACTCACGCGAAGCCGATGTACCCAACAAAGCTCTGGATTTTGAAAAGCGCAAAAACACGTTTGTCTTGGCAGAAGGTGCCGTTTCCATTGCGCTACAAAGAACGGAAAGAGAAGAAGGTCTTGGGGTTATTGAAGGATGGGGACATTCTTTGGAGTCCATAGATCACGCCACATCTGTTTCTCAAGAGGGGAATGGACTTCAAAAATCCATGTGCCAGGCCCTTGAAAAAGCGGGCAATCCCAAAATTGATTTGATTATTGCCCACGCTCCAGGTACGCTTTTGGGAGATAAATCGGAATGGAACGCGATAAAGGGTGTCTTTAGGGATAAAATTCCTGCAGTAACCGGAAATAAATGGAAAATAGGCCATAGTTTAGCAACGTCTGGACTGTTGAGCGTTGAGTTTGGATTGCATCTTCTCAATGGAAACATCAGCGACCTCAATCCCTTTGGAATTGGCATGGTTCCGCAGTCCATCCATCGAATATTAATCAATGCTTCCGGATTTGGAGGCAATTGTACAAGTCTTGTTATCAAGCGATCAAACGCCTAGAATATTTACGATATGAGCGATATTAAACACAATTGGACAGAAGAAGAAATTCTAGAAATTTACAACCGCCCACTCCTTGAGTTGGTGTACGAGGCGGCTTCTGTTCACAGGAAATACCACGACCCGAGAGAAGTACAAGTAAGTACTCTTTTGAGCATTAAAACGGGTGGTTGTCCCGAGGACTGTGGATACTGTCCACAAGCTGCTCGCTATCACACAGACATCGAGAAAAACGACTTGATGACCGTCAATCAAGTGAAGGCGCAAGCACTTCGCGCAAAGTCTGGAGGTTCCTCTAGGATTTGTATGGGAGCAGCGTGGAGAGACGTAAAAGAAGGTCCCGAGTTTGAACAGGTTTTAGAAATGGTAAGAGAAGTCAACAAGCTGGATATGGAAGTGTGTTGTACTTTGGGAATGGTAACGGAAAACCAGGCCAAGCGCTTGGCAGAAGCTGGACTGTACGCCTACAACCACAACTTAGACTCTTCCGAAGAATACTATAAGGAAGTCATTTCAACCCGTGGATACGAAGACAGATTGCAAACTTTGGACAACGTAAGAAAGTCCAATGTTACGGTTTGTTCGGGAGGAATTATTGGAATGGGAGAATCTGAAGAAGACAGAGCGGGAATGCTTTTGGCCCTTGCCAAGCTCAACCCGCAGCCAGAATCTGTGCCCATCAACGCATTGGTGGCGGTTGAAGGAACTCCTCTTGAAGATCAAAAGCCCGTGCCCATCTGGGACATGATTCGCATGGTAGCCACTACGCGTATCGTATTACCAGAAACTACCGTAAGACTTTCTGCGGGTAGAACAGAAATGTCCACAGAAGGACAAGCACTTTGCTTTATGGCCGGTGCGGGTTCCATTTTTGCAGGAGACAAGTTGTTGACGACTCCAAACCCCGACATCAACGAGGATATGGATATGTTCAGCACTTTGGGATTGATTCCTAGAAAACCTTACAAAAAAGGAGATAGACCCATCCCCAAAGAGGCCGATGAAATGACCGCTCCAGAGTCTGATCGCACTAAGTGGTCACGTCCGGGTCATACCATCGAGAGAAATGAGGCAGCCAAGGAGCAAGCCAAAGAAAAGCGCGCCGCTGAGAAAGTGGCAGATAAATAGACAAAACCCCTGAGGAATATCAGGTGGTAAAAATTGAAAAAGCCCCGTTCCATTTGGAACGGGGCTTTTTTATGCGATGATAAAAGTTTTGGTTGAAACGATCTGCTAGGCAGAAAGTGCTTCTTTGACTTGATTGACCATAGAGCCTTGGAAGGCATTGATCAATTTGGTCTTTGGGAATTCGTTGGTAATGTGGCGTTGGAGATCTGTGCGCGTGCTCAAATCTATGCCTCCTCCTACGACCAAGGCGTCATACTCGGCTTCACCAAGTTTTCTTACCGCTTGTTTCACGGAGTAGGCGGCTTCTGCCTCCCATCCTTCTCGTTTGAATTTTCCCAATACGAGTTCCATAAGCGAAGCGGTTTTCCCGAATACAAGGATTCGTTTTTTCATACTGATAATTTAATGTTACCGTTGGTCAGCTTTGTTCTATGTAAGATTAACTATTTTTTTAACCCAATTAAAGACACAAAGTTTTACTTGTTAACAGGTTGTAGGAATTTTCGGAAAATTTTCAAATCTCCTAAGACCAATGTTATGACTGCAATTCCTGAGAATTAGCGAATCAATATCGGTCTTATTTGTTGAAAACTATGAAGGAGAAAAAAATGGGAATTAGCGAATGGCTATCACAAAAGAAAGGGCCATTCCCCATTCAGTTATGAGTTGATAGACACCTGATGGAATGTGGTGTAAAGGGTACTCCTCTTCCGTAAAAACACCCTTGTAGACAATTTTTCCACTAGAAGAAATAACGTAAAAAGGACCCGTAACCCCATAGGTGGTAAGTACTCCGTTTGACCACGAAACGAAAGGGACCCTTTCACAAGGTGGAGACTCTGGAGGATTTTCTGCGATTCCAATATTTGACTGAACTATGTGAAGGACCCAATTTCTGTCGGAGTTATGTGGGTTGATGGGATACTGTGTATTGGGAAAGACTTCCATTCTTACCTGGGGCGATTCTAAGAAATAGCGATATTCACTTCCTGAAGAATTCGAAAAAGACCAGTATCCGGCATCCTCGCTTTTGATCCACAGGGGAATACTTAGGTTAGGAGACTTTGGTCTGTAATCGATACACAAGGCTTCAATGTTATTTGCATTCCGTCCCCAGGTAGAAATACCATAGTTGAAGTCTTTTTTGATGGCGTCCTCACTAAAGTCTATTCCCGGCTGGGCTTGCGCTGAAAACAAGACCAAACAATCATCCCAACGATTGGGGCTTTCCCATTTTATACGCAATGCATCCGAAGCGCCTTTAAAGACATTCCCAGACTTGAATTGGACATGAGAGGTGTCAAGAGCCAAGGTTCCAGAACTCGTGGAGGGGGCATAAACAAAAACAGCTTGTCCCTTTGGAATGTAGCCATGAGCGTTAAGTGTATGGGAACTTCCGTTGGAAGTTGCATATGCTGAGGAACCAGCTTCCCAAGTGTAAAAATATCCGGAGGTAACACCAGAGTTATCAGAGACGATAGCGTCCCAATTGAGGTGGGCGGTATAGGGGTTTGCCAAGAGATTCCAACCCGCACTTCCATTCCCAGGATCGTTGTCAGAATCCTTCTGTAGGGTCACATTTTGATTTTCATATCGGTACTCACCTCTTCCTTCCAAAGTCAGTGGCAAGTTGGAAAAAGAATACCCCGAAGAAGTCCCAAAAAAAACCGCTAGTCCTAAACCTCGGGTACTGTCTGTAGAGGTTGCTGCGGTCCATTGTGCGGTAGACGCGTTCCATTTCCAGACAGAAGGCGAACTGGAGCCTTGCATTTGAGCTCTTTTCATTTGTCCCAATACCCAATCCTGAGCGGTTGTTTTAACCGGTTGAGTGATGTGGCGGTATGCGTTGTGAGATGAAATGTACGTGTGGTTTATGACCTCTCCCTTTATTTGGCCTTTGAGTTGGCCGTCTCCGCTTGAGGAGGATTCTAAAACTACAGGTCCCAAAGACGTCAATAAACCGGTGGTCATTTTGAGACGGGCGCCGGGCTTTACGACAAGGGTTCCCACCGTGTGGTTTCCGGAGAGTTCTGCGGTGTTGGATACATCTTCTATGGTAACCCATTCCGTTCCCGTCCAAGAACCAGGAGATAAACTCCAACTTCCAGAGGAGAAGCTAACCGATTCTCCTCCCTCTAGCCACAAGTGAAATTTTTGGTCGCCAGACAAGGTTCCCTTGTGCCCAATTCTAATTTCATACCAACCGGCAGAAAGAGTTCCCGCATCAATGCGCTCAATGTTGTCGCGGGTGTTGTCTCCCGTGGAGGCAGCCGCTGATGGAGAGGCAGGATCTAAAGTGTATGGGGATGCCTGAAGGCTCGATCCACTATAAAGCCTGAAGTCTAAATCATTGACAAGCATAGAGGTGGAGTTGTCCAAATCGGAAGCTGTCCATGTAAGTGCCGGAGAGGTTCCCTTGGGGTCGTTCCAAGTAAGTGTGAGTCTGATATTGGTGGAACCATCTGCATAGAATTTGATCTTAACAGAGTCTCCTTGGGTAAGAATGGGGGAAACATACAAATGCTTTTCAGAGGCCATTAGGTCTATGGCAGCCTCTGCATCTACCAATCCCCAGCCCATTTGGTAATCAGGTCCGGTATTGGACCCTGCCTCTGAAGCCGTATGACAAAGCAATCCTCTTACCGCTGCTGCAGCGAGGTAATGACCGGTTTGCGTGTGATAATACTCTTGGACCAACCCGATGATTCCCGTAACAATGGGAGCAGAGTAGGAAGAGTATCCTCCTACAGCCGGGGCCACCAAATCCGGCTTGATTCTTCCATCATCCGTAGGACCCGTGGATGAGTTTGTGGAAAGAACCACATCCAATGGACTCGAATACCGTGAGCCCGTATTTGTACAAGCGCCTACTACTAAGCTGTTTTTTCCTGTAGAATTATTCGGAAGACAATCATATCCTGAAGATCCATTGGCAGCGGGTGGCGATCCTGAATAGGTCACTTGACTCCACGTTTTACTTCCGGTGTCATAGTGCCAAATCAAATAATTGGGACTGGTAATCCCCGTAATTCCTCGAGTGTTTCCCACGGCCTTAACCGGTAGAAAATAGGGGTGAAGGGCCGCCAGAGAATCCAAGCTTCTAGCCCCTTCGCCATAGCGACCAAAATTGTAATCTTCTGTAATGCTGATATTGTCTACTCCGGACCATTGATTGGAAGAGGCCGAAATCCATCCTCCCGATCGAGCGTAGCTCAAGTTTGCGGTGGTCAGGAGTAGGTTGGCCTGTGCATTCATTTCGGGTGCCCAATCGGAGGTTCCTGACCCCAAGTCATAAACTAAAACCTCGCTGCCGTAGGCAACACCAGAATCTCCATTTCCTCGCGCCATAAATTTGGCGACATGAGTGGCATGTGCAGATATTCCTGAAGTGTCCATATTGGATAATCTGCCGGAGAAACCACTTGTGTTGGCTTGGGCATTGCTGGAAAGGAATGCTTCCCATTGCCCTAGGGTAACTCCACTTCCTGTGAGGTTGTATCCAGAGCTGCCGCCTGGCCATAGCAAATTGGCCCCAACCATAATGGCGGGATTGGTTATGGATTCCGATCCGGATTCTGGGAGATAAATGACTTCTTCCTGACCCCAAACCGTCACCGAAGCTAAGAGTAATAGGGGCCAAAAATTCTTCACAGCCTTATTTTTTGAGCTTGGGATTATTGTGGTGCCTGTCCTTGTCACGGTCTGTTTTGACCTTCATTTTTCTGTCGAAGGCTTCTTGCAGATCCGTACCGGTTTGATTGGCGAGACATAAAGTTACAAAAAGTACATCGGCCAATTCTTCTCCAAGGTCCGCCTTCTTGTCGGACTCTTTCTCGGACTGCTCTCCATATCGCCTGGCAATGATTCTCGCTACCTCACCAACTTCTTCGGTGAGTTGAGCCATATTGGTCAATTCATTAAAGTATCTCACGCCAATGGTCTGTATCCACTGGTCAACAGATTCTTGAAGGGATGTTACAGGCTTCATTACTCTTTGTTTTTTGTATCGATAATCAATGTTACGGGGCCGTCATTGGTGAGCGAAACCTCCATATGAGCACCAAATTCTCCTGTTTCAATGGGTTTGCT
The DNA here is from genome assembly GCA_965658445.1 of uncultured Schleiferiaceae bacterium. Lineage (GTDB taxonomy): Bacteria > Bacteroidota > Bacteroidia > Flavobacteriales > Schleiferiaceae > CBFHSF01. The sequence goes on from CBFHSF010000007.1 coordinate 66,105, forward strand.
AGAAAGCGCCTCCAATTTTTGTACAAATTGCTGGTACAATGGAATGGCGATGTCTGGATGAGCGGCTTTAATAAAACTGGGTCTAGAACCTTTTTTGGTGGCTCCGTGCAAGGTGAATTGCGAAACCACTAGAAACTGTCCTCCCACGTCCTCAATGGACTGATTCATTTTTCCATCAGAGTCTCCAAACACCCTGAGATTACTCACTTTTCTTGCGGCCCAATCCAAGTCTTCGGCGCTGTCTTCGGCTTCAAATCCAACCAGTAAAAGAGCACCGTGGCCAATCTTTCCTATGACCTTATCTTCAACGACCACTTGAGCATGGCTCACTCGTTGAAAGACCAATCTCATTCTTCGAAGCGGTATTTTCCAACGGGAATGATGGTCACCTTGGACGCAAATTCCTCGTACATTTCTTGAGAGAGAGTGGTTTCGTTAGGGTCTAGCTGAGATTCAATGGTGGGATAATACGTCCTGATATCTGAAAGTAAGTATCCCAAGATTTCAGTTCTTTGAGAAAGGAGAGAAAGACTCTCGCTTTCTTCATCCCCTCTGTCCATAATAAAAAAGTCATCCATTACCGGTTCCAAGCCTTCTCTTCTCAAGACTTCATTGGTAGGGTCCAAGACTTCTCTTCCGTAAGAAGACACCAATACCGGTTGAATTCCCACCTCGTACATAAAGAGGAAAAGATCTCTGGCTCCAGGAGCTAAGGTGAGGTTTGTGTTGGCGAAAATAAAACCACCTGAGGTGGCATCGGCATCAATTTTAGGTCTATCCGTTGTAGTGTAAATCTCATGCATGGGAAGGAGCACGCCTTCAATTTGAATCACATAAGATTTAGGTAAGGGGTTCGCGTTCTGATTGAAGGCCGTTTTTAATTTTGAAAGGGCGGAACTCCACTGGTCACGCATCATGATGTCTGTGTTCAAAGGCAGTGGTGCCTCATAGGTAAAGTGGTTTTCAACAGAATTTGCCTTGGCTATTTCTCCGTCCGTGGGAGTACCTGATGGGGTTGAACAACTCGCGATAACTAAGGCGATAGCGGCCATTGAGGCCCAATTACGAATATGGATCATTTCGGTATGTGTTTTCTTCTTCATCTCCATTGACTAGACTTACATAGGTGTGATATCGGGTGGGCGCCAATTCGTGGTTTTCTAAGGCCTCTTTTACGGCGCAACCCGGTTCCTCCATGTGAAGGCAGTCGTTAAACTTACAGTCTTTGCTAATTTCAAAAATTTCCGGAAAGAAATGGCTGATTTCATTTTTTTCTACATCCACCACGCCAAAACCTCTAATTCCCGGAGTGTCTATTATGGCACCTCCAAAATCTAAAAGGTGCATTTCTGCAAAGGTGGTGGTGTGTTGACCTTGTCCGTGAGATTCGCTCACAGCCTTGGTTTGTATGTTCAGGTTGGGCTGAATTTTATTGACCAGAGTGGATTTCCCAACTCCAGAATGACCTGCAATCAAGGTGGTTTTGCCTTTGAGTCTTTCAACGATACTTGAAAAATCGGTTTCTTCGGTGGCAGAGAGTCGCTGCGTGGTATATCCCGCTTGTTGGTATACGATTTCTAAATATTCCAATTCGGCCAGTTCCTCTTCGCCATACAAATCCACTTTGTTGAAAATAATGTGAACGGGAATGCGAAAGGTCTCAGCAGAAACTAAAAACCTATCCATGAAAACGGTAAAAGTTTTGGGCTTTACCAAAGTGGCCATCAAAATTGCTCCGTCAAGATTGGAGGCTAGAATATGGTATTTCTTGGAGAGGTTTACCGATTTTCTAATAATGTAGTTCTTGCGCTCTACAATTTTGTGAATGACACCGGATTCTTCGTGATCTTCTAAATCGAACTCCACTTCATCCCCTACCGCAATGGGGTTGGTGCTTTTGATGCCTTTGATTCGGAACTTTCCCTTGATTCTGCAATTGTAATTCTCGCCGTCCTCTGCGTGGACAACGTACCAACTACCTGTGGATTTTAGGATGGTTCCTCTCATACAAGGCCGCGGTCAACGGCGTATTTTACCAGCTCTGCGCTGTTTTTTAGCTGAAGCTTATGCATCATGTTTTTGCGATGCGTCTCTACGGTGTAAGGACTTAAGAATAGCTTCTCTGCGATTTGGGTATTTGTGTTTCCCTGACCGATCAGGCGCAACACTTCAAGTTCTCTTTTGGAAAGAAAGGAAATTTCGTCCCCGTCGCCCTTTTTGTTCTCGTTGAGAACGTCCTTGATATCGCTTGAGTAGTAATTCTCTCCGTCGTTTACGGTCTCCAATGCCAAAACCAACTCGTCCTTTCCGGTATTCTTCAGCAAATAGCCATCGGCACCCAAGGAAATGAGGTTGGCCACAAAAGACTTATGAGAATAGGTGGATAGAATGAGGATCTTGGACTTTGGATATTGTTTTTTGACCCTTTTACAGGTCTCAATTCCGTCCATTTCTGGCATGTTGATATCCAAAAGGATGACATCCGGTTGGTTTTCCTCCAATTTTTCAAGGAGTTCCAAACCGTTGTTAGCCACGCCAATAATTTCGATGTTGTTGACCGTGCTCAGGATGGATTGTATACCATCGATGAACATTTGTTGGTCATCCGCAAGTAAGACACGAATCATAATGGGAGCATTTAGGACTATAAAGGTAGTGAAATGTTTGCAGTCGTTCCCCTGCCCACATAGCTGTCAAATGTAAGTGTTCCATTGATTTGAGCCATGCGTTCCTGCATATTTAATAGTCCTATACCGGGTTTTTTATTAGGATCCATCTTCATCCCCTTACCGTCGTCTTCAAATAGAATGTTGAGCTCATCCTCCAACATGGTCAAGGAGATGGAGATGTTTTGCGCTTTGGCGTGCTTTAACACGTTGGAAGTCAGTTCTTGAATTACTCTATACAGCTGAAGTTCAACCTTCTGAGGGAGTCTGCTTTCCAACCCAAAGTGGTTGAGTTCGGCCTCTATGGTTCCCGACTGATTGAGGGAGGTGCAGAGATCGTCCAAAGCGGGAATCAACCCAAATTGAGTGATGGTTCCCGCGGCGAGGTCATGAGAAATTCTTCGCACTTCCGTGGAGGCTTGATCTATTAGACTCAAGGTTTTTTCCGAAATCTCAGGAGCGTCTGGAGACTGAAATTGCAATTTTATGGTCGCGAGCAATCCGCCCAATTGATCGTGAAGATCCCTAGAAATGCGTTGTCTTTCTGCCTCTTGCCCTTGCAGGGCGGCATCTTTGGTTTTTACTTCTTGTTCGGAGAGTAGAACATCCACTCTTTGGTTGCTGAGTTCTATCTTTTGATTGGCAATGCGTTGCTTCTGTCGGTAGTTGAAAATGATCAATACAGTAATCGCCAGAATCACAATAATGACCCCAATGATGGTACGGTTGATTAATCGGTTTCTCTTTGCGGTAGCAATCTGCTCGTTGAGTTGCGCTTTGGCCAATTTTAAGTTGGCATCTTTTTTCTCTGATTCGTATTGAACTCGGAGTTTGTTGATTTCCGAAATTTTTTCTTGGTTCATCAAACTGTCTGAGACCACCAAATAGTAGTTTAAATAGTCAAGGGCCAATTCCCATTTTTCTTGGTCGTAATAGGTGTAATACAGGCTGTTGTAAGTCGTTTTTTGTTGACTTAGGGATCCGGTTCTCTCCGCAATTTCTTCCATTTCCAGACCCACGAGTTCAGCCTCTTTAAAATTCCCTTCACGTCGATAAAAGGCGGCCAGAAGGTCCAAGGCATACAATCGGGTAGTTTCTGACATTTCCTCAGAATCATTTGTGGATGGGTTCAAGACATTCTGCAATGTGGATTTTGCCAATTCATAATCCCTTTGCACGTAGTAGTACTTGGCGAGGTTAATGATTTCACTGTAGTAATTATTTAAGGCAGCCGTATCTTCAATAAAGACCTTGTAATCAGCAAGTGATTTTTTTTGATAGAAAATGGCCGAGTCTAGGTCTATTCCTGAATTTGCATGGGCGATATTGGCGTAAAGACCTCCTCTAAACAAGGAGGGTACAGGGTCGAGAATACCAAGAGATTCAAAATACTTTTCCTTAGCCATAGAATAGTCATCACTCATTTGAGCCACGATTCCTTCCAATCGTACCGCTTCCGCTAAATGTAGTGCAGGAATGGGGTAGGTGAGGTTGAGTTTTTGAACCCTTTGGGAGAAAAATAATGCGGAGTCCGATTGAGAATTGACCACACAGAGCCAAGCCTTTCTCAACAATGCCTTGGTGTACATAGGTGATTCCACACCCACAGCCTGGCCTATGGAATCACATAAATACTTGGATTTTGAAAAAGTGGACCCTTTTAAAATTTCATTGAGCTCAATATCCAGAGAGTCCTCGACTCCGAAGTGAGATTGAGAAAAAGCAGTGCCTCCCAAGAGAGACACTGCGATTGTGGTGATATAAATCAGGTGTTTAATCATCCTGTTTGTTCGCTGGTCACGAAGTATCCCAATTCAATGGTTTCTTCACCTGCATAATCAATGCTGTAGGTGGTTCCATCCACGACATTGATATTTACGGAAGTGGTTCCCGGCGAAGAGGCAGGGCTTATTTTTATGCTGTTTGATGCAGAATCAAACGTCGCAGAAAAGTTAATACCATTTCCATTGTGAATGATGATGAATGACACGTCATAACTTCCGTTGGGTTGCAAATCAGCGGTAAGGGTTCCAATGTAGGGGTTGGTTCCGCCCATTGGCTCTCCTACTCCCGTTGGAAGGTTCATCTGAATAGTAACCTCTCTTCTCTTGCGCTTTTTCTTCTTGTCATCGGTCCCAAATGAAATGGGCGATGAGTCAAAGGTGGCCTCTCCAGAAAAATTGAGCACATCAGTAGAGGGTGCTGCATCCGAATCCAAGTCACAAGTCACTGTGTTTCCTGATTGGGTAGCATTGGTGTGGGTTGGGATTCCTTGCTCTTCAGCGGTTCCATACTGAACGGTTGCGTCCATTACGTTAGGAGTACCGGATTGCCCCGTAAGGCTAATTCGATTTAGGTTTACCATGGTGTGGTATGTTTAAAGGTGGTTAATTGTCTCCCGAAAATAGTGATTTTGAATTCATAAAATACAAGCTCACCTATTTCGTTTCTTAGATTATCCTTCTATTTTTGACGCAAATACTAATTTATGTCCATTTCGGTATCCTCAATAACAAAGACATACGGCACACAACGCGCCTTAGACAACGTTTCTTTTTCTGTGGGAAAAGGTGAAATCGTTGGATTCCTAGGGCCCAACGGCGCCGGAAAATCCACCATGATGAAGATCTTGACGGGATACATTCCTGCCACCGACGGTCAGGCTTCTGTTTGTGATTTATCTACGGATGAAGACTCGCTATCTATCCGGTCTAAAATCGGTTACTTACCCGAACACAACCCTCAGTACTTGGAGATGTACGTTCGTGAGTATTTGGCATTTGTCGCGGGAGTTTACGGAAAGGGAAAAGATCAAATATCTCATCTCATTGAAAAGACGGGATTGACTCCAGAGGCCAACAAGAAAATTGGACAGCTTTCCAAAGGATATAGACAACGCGTTGGATTGGCGGCTGCCATGATTCACGATCCGGAAGTATTGATTCTCGATGAACCCACAACGGGTCTCGATCCCAATCAATTGGTGGAGATTCGCGGGTTGATCAAAGAGCTCGGAAAGTCTAAAACCGTTCTTCTTTCCACCCACATTATGCAGGAGGTAGAACAGCTATGTGATAGAGTAATTATCATCAACAAGGGAAAAATCGTTGCGGATCAGCCCACAACGGAGTTGACCCACTTAAAAGGAGGAAAGGCCTATAGAGTGGAGTTTGCCTCAAAAATTTCCAAATCGGTTCTCAAGAAACTTCCCGAAGTCAGAGAAATTAAAGCCGTTTCGGATACTGAATTTATCGCCATAGAAAAGTCTGGAGATCTCAGAAAGGCACTTTTTGACTTGGCCGTATCTCAAGGCAATCAGCTCTTGGCCATCCAGGAGGAGCACACTTCGTTGGAGGATGTGTTTCATCAGTTGACGAGGTAGGGAACAGGCAATAGGGAACGGGCAACAGGTAACGGGTAACGGGTAACGGGGAACAGGCAACAGGATGGATTCATAGTAATTCCCTGGACTATTCTCTGCCCGGGGCTGCACCCGCAGGCCCCAGTTTCAATATCGGGATTTCTGAGCACTAAACCCGTCAAGTAAACGTTTTCAGATGACACAATTCTACGAAACAAAAAGGAATTAGGAAAAAAGGAATTCTTAGTTATCCCAGTTCAGTAAATCAACCTCCCCTTATTCCTTCATTCTTCCTCATTCCTTCCCACTCACCCCTCACCACTCACTACTCACCACTAGTCACAAGTCACAAGTCACCAGTAGCCACCATCTCCCCATTTGCCTCCCACCAACTTCCCTATTATCTTTATGCCTAGGATCCAAACGAGTAGTCCGAACCAAAAACCAAAATACCTCCTCCTCATGACAAAATCCTCACGTGTAATCCTTTTCGCTGCCTTTCTTTTTGCATTTTCCCTTTCTATGTATTCACAAAGCGCAACCTCTGGAAATCCCAAATGAGGCGAAGCCGAAAGGCGGCAACACATTCAAAACACCCAAGATTCTACCACGTGGGATCTGGAGAAATTGGAAATGGACAAACAACTCATTGGTTTGGACATGGCGGGTCCTTTTGAATTGGCAGCCCTTCCTGTACCGAGTTACGAACTGACCATGGGAAGTGATGAGGTAGCCAACGGAAACCAACCGGGGCAGTTTACCGCAGGTGACAAATCACTCTACATGAACTCCTTTTTTGTGGCAAAAAATTCATTGAATGAAGATTTTCTTGGAGAAAGAGACGACGAGGTGTTTTTTCAAATTCTAGTCGTTTCCCCTGAAGCGGAACCCTAAGCTTTGACATTAACAAAGAGCTACGGTGGAGAATACGTCTTTGAATGTGCAAGAATGTACCATGGAAATCCTCCGGCAACGGATTGGAAGAAGGTTTTTGGAATCACTACGTTTGAACTGGGATGATGAGGTTTTTATATATGATGACTACTCAATCTACCTATTTCGATAAACAAAAAGAGTAAACACAAAGCAAATAAATGCCAGATGTTTGAAACCCTAATTTTTTTATCAATTTCCGGTGTCTTTGCCGCCATTGGACACATCCGTGAGGAGAGGAGAAGGCGCGAGAAAGCGCGGAAAAATTGGGAGCGTTTTAAGGAAGATTTGCCGAGTAAAAAATAGAGCGATTTATCAAAATACTTTGAAGCTCCAAAACAAACCAAATTCCATAGGTTTTTCCGAAATTAGAGCATGTGAAAGCTATAAATGCCAATAACCTAACCTCACCGAGCAATGCGCCACATTCAAACCGAAATTACCATCAATGCACCTTGCGACATCATTTGGGAAGTCTTGATGGATTTTGAAAATTATCCGAGTTGGAACCCCTTTATTCAGTCTCTTTCAGGGGAGCCTCAGGTGGGGAGCACACTGAAAGTAGAAATCCATCCTCCAGAAGCCAAACCCATGGTTTTTAAACCCAAGGTTCTCAACGTAGTGCCTCAATCCGAATTTCGTTGGTTGGGAAAGGGACCCCTGCCTAGATTGTTTGATGGTGAACACTTGTTTAAGTTGGAGTCTATCGAGGAGACTAAAACGCGTTTTATCCACGAAGAAGAATTTACAGGTGTCCTTGTGGGCCTATCCAAAAAATTACTTGACAAAACGGAGTTTGGGTTTTCCCATATGAACGAAGCTCTTAAGGAAGAATGCGAGAAACGTTAACTTTGGTAATTACGCAATTATTGAAAATTCAACGGTTCTAATAAAAAATCAATTCCAATGGCTACCTCTAAAACGACTCCCGAACACAATGCGCGCATTGCGGCCATGATATTTTCTTCCGTCTATCCTCACTACGTGACTAAGGTCGAAGGCAAGGGACGCACTAAGGCAGAACTGCATCAAGTCATTGAATGGTTAACGGGTTTTGACGAAGCCGCACTCCAAGAACAAATTGATAAGAAATCTACTTTTGAGCAGTTTTTTGAAGAGGCCACTCTCCATCCCAATGCCTCCCTAATCAAAGGGGTGATTTGTGGATACCGAGTGGAGGAACTTGACAATCCGCTCACTCAAAAAGCACGGTACCTGGACAAGGTGGTAGATGAGCTTGCCAAAGGCAAGAAGATAGAGAAGATTATGAGAGAGTGATTTTTCATGTTAGCTGGTGCGACAGCAAATGCTCATCCATCATATAATCCAATACTAAATTTTTCGCGGGGACAAGATTGCCTCGCACTAAACGTGCTCGGCGGTCTTAGAAGGATAACAGCCCAAGAAAAAGGCATCTTAATCAGATGCTCTTTTTTATTTCTCCTCTTTTCGCTTAAGCAAGCTTGCTCAAGATTGAGAAATAAAAAAAGGGAACCCATTTCTGGATTCCCTTTTTCTTGTAGCGGGGACAAGACTCGAACTTGCGACCTTCGGGTTATGAGCCCGACGAGCTACCAACTGCTCCACCCCGCGCTATTGTGGGTGCAAATATAGACTCATTTTGGTTTTTACCAAAGGAAACGTGAGAAAATAAGGAATTAATCCGCACCTTTGCAGCAAATAAATTGAGAATGAGTCACAAAGCAGGCTTTGTAAATATTATTGGGAATCCCAATGTGGGGAAATCGACGCTTATGAACGCTTTGGTGGGAGAAAAACTCTCCATCATTACGTCGAAGGCGCAGACCACTCGCCACAGAATTTTTGGGATTGTGAATGAGGAGGATTACCAGATTGTATTTTCGGATACTCCAGGGGTTATCCAGCCGGCATATGCTTTGCAAGAGTCTATGATGAAGTTTGTGGGTTCGGCTTTTGAAGATGCTGATATCTTTATCTACATGATCGAGGTGGGAGAGAAGAAGCTCAAGGACGAGAAGTTCTATGCCAAGCTTCAGAATACAAAGGTTCCCATGCTCTTGCTTCTCAATAAGATTGATACCATTGACCAAGAGACTTTGGAGTCTCATGTGGCTTTTTGGAAGGAAGAGTTTCCCAATGCGGAGATCATTCCACTTTCGGCATTGGAGAAGTTCAACACCGATCATGTGATGAGTCGCATCTTAGACTTGTTGCCTGAATCACCTCCCTTCTTTGATAAAAGTGCTTTGACCGATAAGACGGAGCGATTCTTTGTTTCAGAAATCATTCGCGAAAAGATTCTTCTCAACTACAAAAAAGAGATTCCCTATTCAGTGGAAATCGTAGTTGACGAGTTCAAAGAAGAAGAGGACATCATTAGAATGCGCGCCGAAATTTTGGTGGCCAGAAATTCTCAAAAGGGGATTTTGATTGGTCACAAAGGATCTGCTTTGAAGCGCGTAGGAACCCAAGCACGCCACGACTTGGAAGACTTTTTCCAAAAGAAGGTCTTTATCGAGCTTCACGTTAAAGTGAGCAAGGACTGGAGAAATGACCAGAAAAGTCTAAAACGTTTCGGATATTTGCAGTAAGATTTCAAGGGGGCAGTGATTGCATAGACATACCGTCCCACAGAGATAAAACACCATTTCATGTCAAACATTATTGCCATTGTGGGTCGTCCCAATGTTGGGAAGTCAACACTATTTAATCGACTGATTCAACGCAGAGAAGCCATCGTGGATTCCGTAGAAGGAGTTACACGTGATAGACATTACGGACAGTCAGACTGGAATGGAGTTCCCTTTTCGGTAATCGACACAGGTGGTTACGTAGAAGGGTCGGATGACGTCTTTGAAGGCGAAATCAGAAACCAAGTGCACCTCGCCATTGACGAAGCCAATGTGATTTTGTTTGTAGTGGATGTTGAAGCGGGTATTACCGACTTCGACAAAGAAATTGCCGCCATCCTTCGCAAGAGCAAGAAAGAAGTGGTTTTGGCTGTAAACAAGGTGGATAACCACGCGCGCATTGCGGAAGCTACCGAATTCTATTCTTTGGGAATGGGTGAGTACCACTGTATTTCTTCAACCAACGGGTCCGGAACCGGCGAGCTTTTGGATGAATTGGTTGGGCACCTAGATCAGGAAGCCGTATTTACGGATGAAACCGAAGGTCTTCCCAGAGTTGCGGTGATAGGACGTCCCAACGTTGGGAAATCCTCCATGGTAAATGCACTTTACGACGAAGAGAGAAACATAGTGACAGATGTCGCGGGAACTACTCGCGATACGGTAAATACTCGCTTTACCAAATTTGGTCACGACTTTATGATATTGGATACTGCCGGTCTTAGAAAGAAGACTAAGGTTCATGAAAACTTGGAGTTCTATTCTGTAATGCGCTCCGTTCGCACCATTGAGAACTCAGATGTTTGTATGCTTTTGATCGACGCCACCCGTGGTTTTGAAGCCCAAGATCAGGCCATCTTCCACTTGGCGGAGAAAAACAAAAAGGGAATCGTAGTGGTGGTCAACAAATGGGATTTGGTAGAGAAAGAAACCAATACCATCAAGGAGGCCGAAGAGTACATTCGCAAGAAAACGGCTCCCTTTACCGATTACCCTATAATTTTCACTTCGGCATTGACCAAGCAGAGAATTCTCAAAGCCCTAGATGCCGTGATGGAAGTATATGAAAGGCGTTCCAACCGGATTTCGACCTCCAAGCTCAATGAGTTGGTGTTGCCCATGGTAAAAGACAACCCGCCTCCAATGCTCAAGGGAAAGAGCATTAAGATTAAATACATTACGCAGTTGCCGACACCCACCCCTCAGTTTGTGTTCTTTGCCAACTTACCACAGTACATTAAAGATCCCTACAAGCGCTATGTGGAAAATAGATTCCGCAAGATGTTTGATTTCCACGGGGTGCCCATTCAGTTGTATTTTAGGAAGTCTTCTTAGGAAGGAGGTAACAGGTAACGGGCAACAGGAAGAGAGCGCAGCTTTCCCCAGTCCCTGCCCTATAAACTTTCCCCACACCCAAAGCGTTATTCTTATAGTGTTTGGAACTTTAATGACCCCATTCAGACATTCGATCACCGGAAGCCCACTCGGCTTCTCAGTATTCATCAGAAAAGAAAACATCATATGAAAGCCATTTGGAAAGGTCAGATCATCGCAGAATCCGA
>CBFHSF010000007.1:77337-90896 GCA_965658445.1 uncultured Schleiferiaceae bacterium
CGAGGGAAATGCATATTTCCCGGTAGATTCCATTAAAAAGGAGTTTTTTGAAGACTCCTCAACCCATTCCGTTTGTCCTTGGAAAGGAGTAGCCTCTTACTACAATGTTGTAGTGGATGGCGAGAAGAATCCTTCCGCTGCTTGGTACTACCCAGAGCCTAAAGATGCTGCGGCAGAAATCAAAGATCACGTTGCCTTTTGGCGCGGAGTAGAAGTTGTGTAGTAAGGCTCCGAGAGATTTTAGTTTTGAGACTTTGGTTTTATAAGAAAGCCCCGGATTCCATATAGAATCAGGGGCTTTTTTAATGCTTTTCAATATTGTTATCAGGCAATGCAGACTATGTTGCTGGCATTACGGATTCCGAATCATTCATTCCGTACCACACATTCCGAATTACCCACTCCGAATTACCCATTGCGAATTATTTAAGCCAGGCGGGATTCTCCACAAACTCAAAATCGGTAAGCGTCTTTAAGAAATTTACCATGTCTGCCTTTTCTTGTTCTGTCAATCCCAAGGGAGCGATTTTACCGCTTTTATTGGGATGGGCTTTTCCTCCTGAATTGTAATGCTCTAACACTTCTTCTAATGTAGCCACCTGCCCTTTGTGCATGTAGGGGGCCGTGAGTTCCACATTTCGCAAACTCGGAACCACAAATACAGAAAGATCTGCGCTGTCTAGGGTAAATCGGAATCTGCCCACATCCTCATAGCTTTCTTCAAGGCCTGTGTTGGCGAACTCATAATTGGAAAAATTGAATCCCGAATGACAGCTAGAACACTGAGTTCTGCTGCTCATGAACAAATCCATTCCCCTTTTTTCTGAAGGACTCAGGGCGCTTGTATTTCCATTTTGATATTCATCAAATCGGCTGTTTCCACTGATCAAAGTCCGTTGAAAAACCCCCAACGCACGTGTAATCACAAAGGGATCTGGATTGCGTCCATAGGCCTCTTGACTCATTTGAACGTATTCCGATAGAGTGTTGAGTTCTTCAGAAATATCCACGATGTTATGCGCAAATTCATTGTGTTCCTGAATGGGAACCAAAACCTGCATTTCTAGGGTGGGGACACTGCCTTCCCTCAAAAGATGAGGTTTGTATCCTACGTTGGCCAAACTGGGTGCATTGCGAGTGCCAGGTCTATTAAATGCTCCTGGAGTAGTGGCTAAGTTATCTGCAAACGACAGGTTGGGCATGTGGCAACTTCCACAGCTCACAGAGGAGTCAATGGAAAGCACAGGGTCGTAGAACAACTTCTTTCCCAATTCCCATCGAACCGTTGAATATTCATTGCCCTCGGGAAACTCCATGTTGGGGAATCCCTTGGGAGGAACGAGTATTTCGGGCAAAACCGTTTCACTCAGGGTTTGGTCCTTCTGACAAGAAACACCCGCCCACAGGAGCGCCCCTCCAAGGAGGAGCGCTCTTACTGTAGACGATATGTTTCGCTGTTTGCTTTTCAATGTGCTCCTAAGATTTTATTCGTTTAAAACGGATTCGCCTAGAAAGGATTTGAATACTCCATATTCGTAGCAAGACTCTCGTCGGTCAATGTCTTAAGAAACGCCACCAAATCTGCCTTGTCTTGCGCGTCCAGCATCAATCCCGTATTCAATGTCATGGCCAAAGCCGGGTCCAATGAAGGAGATTGTTGAATGCCAGAGTTGTAGTGTTCTACCACCTCCTCCAGAGTGTTAAACCTACCATCGTGCATGTAGGGAGGTGTCAATTCAATATTCCGCAAAGAGGTCACCTTCATTTTTCCACGGTCTTGTGGAAGTCCGGTTACCGCTTCCCTTCCAATGTCAGAAAACTGCCCAACGCCATCCAAACCGTTATTCATATATCGGTTGTTCTCAAAGTTTCTTAGCGAATGACAGTGCGCACAATCGGCCCCAGATTGGTTGGGGAAGAATTCATTGTATTCAGTAAAAAATAAAACGCGACCTCTTTCTTCAGAATCGGAGAGTGTATCCTCGCCTCTCACAAAACGATCGTATCTGCTGTCCACAGAAGTGATGCTATTCATAAACTGCTCCAATGCTAGAGATATTTTATGCTCTGTGATTTCCGAATTGCCAAAGGCTCTGATAAACTGATCGGTATATCGAGAATCGGCTTTGAGTTTGGCAACTACGTTTTCTAGAGTTTCGGCCATTTCCAAAGAATCTTCAATGGGCATAAGACTTTGGTCACGCAATAAATGCGCTCGTCCGTCCCAAAAGAATTCGTTGTTGTTCCAAGCCATATTAAAAGTAGCCATGGCTTGTCGTCCGCCTGGAAAACCGGCCACACCTATAGAGAATCTATTGGTGTCAGAAAATCCCGTTTCCTGTTTGTGGCAAGTAGCACAAGCCATGGAGTTATATAAAGAAAGCTTCTTTTCGTAAAAGAGCATTCTACCCAATTGCACACCTTGTTGGGTCAGTGCATTGTCTGGGGCAATCATTGGAGTAGGAAAATCCCCAATGTTGAGAGAATAGGGCGTGGGATCGTACTGAGCAGGTGTTTCAGGCTCAGAATCCTTCTGACAACTCGCCATAAAAACTACCCCAAAAACGATGAGGAGTTTGAGAGATTTCATGATTTTAACGCTTAGAAATCACCAATCTTTCCGTTCTCAAACACTTGCCCTGATTTAGAATTTGGACAAAGTACACTCCAGAAATTTCCAGAGATCCCGTGTAGCTATCACCTTCTGGGAATGCTCTCAAAACGTCTCTTCCGCTAAGGTCTATAATGCGAACCTCAGATCCCGGTTCCAATCCTGCTATGGTGAAGTTTCCCGGAGCTGGGTTGGGGAAGATGCCAAAGTTGTCCACAGCAGTTTCCCCAAGTCCAATGGAATTGTTGCCGTCAGATGAAGAGAATACGTGGTTGTTGAAATTGTAAATCAAATCCACATTCTTTCCCGTTTCGCCATGAACAATGTTGTTGCCAGAGGAGAGGTCCATATTGTAAAAGGCCATCTCGTAGTCGGCGTTGAGCGAAATGACCAAGTCATTACCCGAAGCCATTCCGGCCGTGTTTATGGTCATTTGGTAATAGTTGCCATCGCCCAAGGCATGAAATTCATAGTCTTGGTTAAGGGCAGTACTCCAATCGCCTTCCATGGCAACAAAGCGGTAACCCGAGGTCCATCCCCAATGCATTGACGGAGATTTTGGCGCCAAGGGATGTGCGCTTGGGTACGTAGAAGGGTCCAGATGATTGTGAGAGTATTCCACCCCAATTCCAAAGCGTATCGCTTCTATTTGATTAATGTTAAAGCTGCCCAATAATTGATTGACAGGTGTGCCGGCATCAACTAAAATCCATGTATCCGATACCGGTGTGGACTGACCTCCGTCGTGAATGATTTCGATTTCAGCTATGTAGTATTCCAACCTTTTGACATTAAATACATTGCCAAAATTGTTGGTGGCTGCGTTGTCAAAAGCAAAGGGATTGGATCCTAGGTAATGGTTTATTGAAAAGTAAACATCAGTCTGTGCCCATGCTATGGTGGACGTTATTAAGGCCAATGCGAGTAGTAATTTTTTCATAATATTTAGTTTTATGGTTTTGAATTCGTTGTCCATTTCTCTTGCAATTTCTCTGGCTTACGCCGAAGTGAAAAATACAGTAGTAGCAAGGGATTCCGAATTCTAAATCAAATACTGTTCGTGCAGAATGTACAAGTGTTGTCCGTTTTTATTCTGCTTATCGGGCGGTTGCCTAGGTATAGTCTTTCCGCCTGATGTAAATTCTATTTCAGATGCCTCCCAATCAATGAAGGTTGCGGATATAAATAACAGAGAGTGGGAGTCGACTTGCTTGGCGAGTTTATCTGTTTGGAGAAAAAGGTGCTCGGTCTCGCAGCACGATTTTTTAGAAAAACGGGTTTCGCGCTCTTGAGGTGTTGCGTTTTCGCCTTCTGGAGAGTCCACAGAACATTTCTCCACAAAGGAGTTCAAGGATCTATCTACCAGCTCACCTCTACAGAAATGCTTGGAAATGTGAACTCCTCCTGACATTCCAATAATGAGGAGGGCGCAAAGAATTGACGTGATTTTACGAGCGCGTCCCATAGGGGACTCAAGATACTAAAAATCAATTGCGTCCAAGCTCCATTACAACGAGCAGTGAGTGTACGCAGGGGGTGATTTATTCGGGAGTGGTTTCCTTCGCCAATTCGGGAAGATAGATTTTTGTTTTTACTACAAAGGCACCAGGGATGTGCTTTCGCACTTCTTGAAGAACTTTTTCAGCTTCCAATTGATTTCTGAAGTTACCTACCTGTGCCTTAAATTCTGGAGTTTCAAAAACCACAAAAGACGGTTGAGAGATCCCCGATTTTAGGAAACGAATTTTGTAAGATTCTGCTTCCTTTCGATTTCCATTATACAGTTGAATCCGAAATCCACGTATCATTTGATTCTTGTTTTTTGACACCCAATGGTCGTAAATTTCATCAAAATCATAGTCCGTATTCCATTTCACCTCTTGGGGCACAATACTATCGTTTACAGGTATTTTTTTCGCAGAGGTATCTATTTGTGCAGTTACTGAGCTACCAAATAGCGTTATTAAAATGGCGACAAAAAGGGCGTTTTTCATAGTTGCAGAATGTACATCAAAAGTAGTGGAAATGCCTAATAAATCAGACAACAATTTAGTTATTTAGAACGCTTATAAATTAGCTGTAGAGCACGAAATACAACGTTTTCAACGCGCTTTTATCTTAAATTTGCACACCGAACTTAAGGAACGTATCATTTGTATCAACACATGAGTAAATTGTTAAAAAGCAAACGTCAGTTCTTCGTTTTCAGTATGATGGCAATCCTAATTGGATGGAGCCAGCCAGCGTTCTCACAGATTGAGGGCGACGCTGCAAACGGAAAGAAATTGTTTAAAGCCAACTGTGCATCTTGTCACAAACTCGACAAAAAGCTTGTAGGGCCCGCCTTAGCAGGAGTAACGGATCGCCGCGAAGTAGAGTGGTTGGTTAAGTGGATCAAGAACAACGCAGAACTGAGAGCCTCAGGAGATGCGGATGCTATCGCGATCTACGAAGAGTACAACGGTTCACCAATGACCGCCTTCCCACAACTTTCTGATCAAGATGTTATGGACATCTTGGCCTACACCATCAAGGGTGATGAGAAGAAAGTACCTGTAGATACTGCAGGCGGTGAAACAACAGCTGTACCCCAGCAAGACAACAGCCCTGTGGTTGTTATCGGATTGGGCGTGTTCTTCTTGTTGTTGATCGGCCTTTTGGTGAAGGTTAGAAACACCCTCAAAGAAGTTAAGGGAGAAGGCGCAACCAACTTGTTGCAAGACGCCTCTTCGTTTACACGCTGGTTGGTGAACAACAAAATGATCATGACCTTGGGTACCGTGGTTGTAGGTGTTTGGTTCTTGTCTGCCTTGTACGCTTACTTGATGAGCGTAGGTGTAGAGCAAGACTACCAGCCGGTACAACCCATCGCATTCTCTCACGAATTGCATGCAGGTCAGAACGAAATTGACTGTAACTACTGTCACTCTTCAGCACGTCACTCTAAAACTTCTGGAATTCCATCGGCCAATGTTTGTATGAACTGTCACATGTACGTGGACGGATCAGAAATCATTGACCCCGCTACAGGAACTGAGAAGTACGGTGGTGAGCGCTCTCCTGAAATTCAGAAGATTTACGCTGCCATTGGTTGGGATGCTGACGAGAGAAAGTACATCGAAGATTACGAGACACAGCCTATCAAATGGGTTCGCATCCACAACCTACCTGACTTGGCATACTTTAACCACGCTCAGCACGTAACGGCTGGACAGGTTCAGTGTCAAACATGTCACGGTCCGGTTGAGACTATGGAGGAAGTATACCAGTACTCTCCCTTGACTATGGGATGGTGTATCAACTGTCACCGCGAGACTAAGGTGAAGGTTGAGACCAATGGTTACTATGAAGAAATGCACGAGAAGTTGAAAGCCAAGTACCACGGTGAGGACATCACCGTTGAGAAGATTGGTGGACTCGAGTGTGGAAAGTGTCACTATTAATAAGAACAAACTCCTTTTGTTATAATGGCAGAGAATAAAAAATACTGGACGGGATTTGAGGATTTGGCCAATACCGAAATCGCTCAAAAACTTAAAGAAAATGAGTTTGCAGCCGAGATTCCCTCGACTGAATTCTTAGGAGATAAAGAATCATTAGAAGAGTCTAACACCTCGAGAAGAGACTTCCTTAAGTACTTGGGCTTCTCTACAGCTGCCGCTACCTTGGCCGCTTGTGAGTCACCTGTAGTAGAGTCTATTCCTTACGTTGTTAAGCCAGATTCTGTTATCCCAGGACTACCTAATTACTACGCAACTGCATACTACGACGGAGAAGATTACGCATCTATCTTGGTAAAGACTCGTGAGGGTCGTCCCATCAAAGTAGAGCCCAATACGGACGCTACTTTTAACGCGGGAACCAACGCGCGTGTACAAGCTTCTGTTTTGAGTTTGTACGATTCTAACCGTTTGAGAATGCCAATGGCCAAAGGAGTTGAAGCTTCTTGGGACAGCATTCTTACTGAAATCAAAGGTGAATTGCTCAAGGCAGAAGGAAAAGAAGTAGTTCTTTTGACTTCTACTGTAGTGAGCCCTTCAACAAAGGCTTTGATCGCCAGCTTTGGTGAGCAATTCTCAAACTTCACTCACGTAACTTACGATCCGTACTCTTACTCAGGTAAGTTGGACGTTTACGAAGAAGTGACTGGAGAAAGAGCTCTACCCATGATCAATATGGACAAAGCACACCTGGTAGTAGGTGTTGGAGCGGATTTCTTGAATGGTTACACTGGCCAGTCTGTAGAATCTGACTACGCCGCGGCCCGCAAGCCCGGTAAGCACATGATGCGCCACATTCAGGTGGAGTCTAACTTGAGCCTTACCGGATCTAACGCAGATAAGAGAATCAAAGTAGGTGCTGCTGAGCAGTTCTCTTCTTTGGTTTACCTATATAATACAGTTACTGGTAGCAAGTTGCCAGTAGGTTCACTCTCAACAGAAGCTAAATCTAGCTTGGACGGAGTAGCTAAAGAATTGATGAAAGCCGGTAGCCATTCTTTGGTTATGGTTGGTGGAAATGACGCCAACGCTGAGCGCATCGCTTTAGCATTGAACAACGCCCTTGGAAACTTGGGTACTACCATTGACCTTACTAATAAGGTGTACTTGCGTGCAGGAAATGACAAAGCACTTTACGCAATGATCAAGCGCATGAACGCGGGTCAAGTAGGTGCCATCATTACCAACGGAGTAAACCCAGTGTATCAATTGGCTACTGCCAAGGGATATGCAAAAGGTTTGGAGAAAGTAACCACTAAGGTTGCCTTTACCGATCGCATGGATGAATCAGCCGCTTCAATGGACTACGTTCTTCCAACATCTCACGCTTTCGAAAGCTGGGGAGATGCGGTTCCTGCAACAGGAGTTTACGCCTTGACTCAACCTACCATCAAGCCTTTGTTTGACACACGTCAATTCGAGGAGGCTTTGATGTCATGGGCTGGAGTAGAAGGTCGTTACTACGATTACATCAAAAACACATACGCTACCAACTACGGTTCTCTATTGGGAGCAGGTTGGAACACAGTTCTTCACGATGGTGAGGCGCGTTTCTCTTCAGAAGCTACTTCTGTTGAGATGCCAGAAATGGACTTGAACGCTGCTGCTTCTGCCTTGGCGAAGATGAAAGCGGGTAAATACCAAGTGGCCTTCTACCAAAAAGCGGGAGTAGGTATTGGTAACCAAACCAACAACCCCTGGTTGCACGAAATGCCGGATCCTGTTTCTCGTATTACTTGGGACAATTACGTTACCATTTCTTTGGCGGATGCAATGGCCATGGATTTGATGAACGAGCACGAGTCTAATGGTGCCTTGAACGGTAGCCGAGTAAACTTGTCGGCAAACGGCGCTACACTTTCTAATGTGCCGGTTCTCATTCAGCCTGGTCAGACTATTGGAACTCTTGGATTGTCTACAGGGTACGGTAGAACGGCTGCTGGAAAAGCAGGAAACGGAATTGGTGTTAACGCCTTTGAATTGATGAACGGTCAGCACTTTGCTGACGTTACAATAGAAAAAGCAGAAGGAATTCACGAGTTCGCATCGGTACAGTTGGGTAACACCATGATGGGCCGTAAGATTGTGAACGAGACGGATCTTTCAACTTTCCTAAACGGTGAGCACAGCGAATGGAATGAAATTCCAATGTTCCACACGTACGACGGTCACAAGAATTCAGATGAAACCAACCTTTGGGATTCATTTGATCACGAAACCGGTCCCATGTGGAATATGGCCATCGACCTTAACAGCTGTATTGGTTGTGGGGCTTGTGTGGTTGCTTGTCACCTAGAAAACAACGTACCGGTTGTAGGTAAAGAAGAAGTTAGAAACTTTAGAGATATGCACTGGTTGCGCATCGATAGATACTACTCTTCTGACGTTACCAAAGAAACAGAAGGATACGAAGGAGTTGGATTGATCGGAAAAGGTGCCACGGACCGTTACGCGGACATGGAGAAGCCAGCCGAATCACCCGAGGTAGTATTCCAGCCTGTAATGTGTCAGCACTGTAACCACGCTCCTTGTGAGACGGTTTGTCCAGTAGCTGCGACTTCTCACTCTGCTGAGGGTCTTAACCACATGGCGTACAACCGTTGTATTGGAACTCGTTACTGTGCGAACAACTGTCCTTACAAAGTTCGTCGCTTTAACTGGTTCAACTACCAAGGAAACGATCAGTTTGCCGATGTGAATCCATCTATGGATGACTACGGAAGAATGGTTCTTAACCCAGACGTTACCGTTCGTGCACGTGGGGTTATGGAGAAGTGTTCTATGTGTATCCAAAGAATTCAATTGGGTAAACTAGAGGCTAAGAAAGCCGGTAAGATGCTAGAAGATGGCGCCTTTACTACAGCTTGTGCTCAGGCTTGTGGAACGGGATCTATCACCTTTGGAGATGTGAACAATGAGAAATCTGCTGTTCGCGCTGCCAAAGAAGACGCAAGATCATACCGTCTCTTGGACGAGGTAGGAACACAGCCATCTGTATTCTACCAAACGAAAATTAGAAACAAAGCTTAACGATTTAAATAAAAAAGGATCTCATGCACTACGAATCGCCGATTAGAGAGCCACTTATTTTAGGAGATAAGTCGTACCACGACATCACCAAAGACGTTGCTCGCCCGGTAGAAACCGCTGCTCCACGCTCCTGGTGGATTGCACTTGGAATCTCACTTGTGTTATTTTTATGGGGAGTTGGATGTATCTTGTACACCATTGGAACCGGTATTGGAGTTTGGGGCCTCAACAAAACTGTTGGTTGGGCCTGGGATATTACCAACTTCGTTTGGTGGGTAGGTATTGGTCACGCGGGAACGTTGATTTCTGCAGTACTTCTACTCTTCAAGCAGAAATGGAGAATGTCAATTAACCGTTCTGCTGAGGCGATGACCATTTTCTCGGTTATCCAAGCAGCACTCTTCCCAGGGATTCACATGGGTCGTATTTGGTTAGCATACTTTGTATTCCCAATTCCCAACCAGTTTGGATCTCTTTGGGTTAACTTCAACTCACCACTTCTTTGGGACGTATTCGCGATCTCTACATACTTCTCTGTATCGGTAGTATTCTGGTACGTAGGTTTGATTCCAGATTTCGCCATGATTCGCGACCGCGCAATCAACCCAATAAAGAAGCACGTTTACAGCGTACTTTCTTTTGGATGGGGAGGTAAAGCCAAGCACTGGCAGCGCTTTGAAGAAGTATCTTTGGTATTGGCCGGTTTGGCAACACCACTTGTACTTTCTGTACACACCATTGTATCTATGGACTTTGCCACTTCGGTAATTCCAGGATGGCACACCACGATTTTCCCTCCTTACTTCGTTGCGGGGGCGATCTTCTCAGGTTTCGCCATGGTGCAAACCCTTTTGATTATCATGCGTAAGCTCTTCAAGATGGAGGACTACATCACCATGCAACACATTGAAATGATGAACATCATTATAATGGTTACAGGTTCTATTGTAGGTATCGCTTACATCACCGAGCTCTTTATTGCTTGGTACTCTGGTGTAGAGTATGAACAATACGCATTCCTTAACCGTGCAACAGGACCTTATTGGTGGGCATACTGGTCAATGATGACTTGTAACGTATTCTCTCCACAGTTCATGTGGATCAAAAAGTTGAGAACGAGCTTGATCTTTACATTCATCATCTCTATCGTTGTAAACATCGGTATGTGGTTTGAGCGCTTTGTAATTATCGTGACCTCACTTCACAGAGACTACTTGCCGTCTTCTTGGTCTATGTTCTCACCTAGTTTTGTAGACATCGGAATATTCTTAGGAACAATTGGATTCTTCTTTGTTCTTTTCCTTCTATACGCTCGCACATTCCCAGTAATTGCACAAGCGGAATTGAAGACCATTTTGAAATCATCAGGAGAAAACTATAAAAAACTACACGGAAAAGATGGCCACCACTAATAACACTATAGTACGCGCCCTATACGATGACGATGACACGTTGATGTCAGCCGTTAAAGAAGTACGTGAAAAAGGGTATTCTATTGACGAAGTATACACTCCCTTCCCAGTGCACGGTTTGGACCACGCCATGGGATTGGCTCCTACAAGAATCGCTATTGCAGCCTTCATGTACGGACTTTTGGGATTGACTACCGCTATTGTAATGACCTACTACATGATGATTGTAGATTGGCCGCAGAACATCGGTGGTAAGCCCAGTATGTCATGGGGATTGAACATGCCTGCCTTTGTGCCCATTATGTTTGAGTTGACAGTGTTCTTTGCTGCTCACTTGATGGTTTGGACGTTCTTCGCCAAAAACAAATTGTACCCTGGGGCAAAGCCTCAGAACCCAGATCCTAGAGTTACTGATGACAAGTTCCTTATGGAAATGCCACTTAAAGGTGATGAGGAAGCAATGGTATCTCTTCTCAAGGAGACGGGAGCAATCGAAATTAGTAAAGAAGAAGCCGCGGCTCATTAATACATTAAAAGCAAAAGCATGAAGCTTCAACGTATAAACGCCACATTATTGATTATCGCCGGTACCCTTTTGGTTGCCTGTAATAACGACAAATCCACTCCCGGATACACTTACATGGATGACATGTACGTATCTCCTAGCTTGGAGCCTTACCAAGCCAGCGAGGTTCTTCCTAAGGGAATGGAAGCACAACAGCCTGTAGACGGAACCATTCCTAGAGGATATGTTCCTTACGAAATGCCCAACACCGTTGAAGCTTACGAAGCTTCAAAGATGTTGATGGATTACCCAGAGGGGTACGCCGGAAATGACGAAGCCCTTCTCAAAGACGGCGCTGAGTTGTACGGAGTATTTTGTTCTCACTGTCACGGTAAAAAGGGAGACGGAAACGGAGTCCTTGTGCAACGTGAGAAAATTTTGGGGGTTCCCGGGTACGACGCAACTCGTCTACCAGATATCTCTCCTGGATCTGTGTACCACGTAATTATGCACGGAAAAGGAGTGATGGGATCACACGCCTCTCAATTGACCTATGACGAGCGTTGGAAAATCGTTCGTTACGTGTGGAAACTTAGAGAAGATCAAGCCCCTAAGGCTGAATAATAATAGTTGTAGAATTACAGAAATCTGAGCAATATGTTCGAATTTACTAGCAAAGCCAAAACATTTGCCATCGCACTTTTCGCGATTGGATTGATTGGGGTTATCGCAGGTTTTGTGACCAATGGAAGTGGAGATCACGGCGATCACGCTTCTCATGACACGCATGCCATGGCAGAAGGTCACGACTCTCACGATGCTCATGCAGAAGAAGCGGGACACGATGCCCACGCAACGCACGGAGAAGAGTCACATGACGCCGCTCACCACGATGGAGGTCACGGTGAAGCACACGGTGCTTCTCATGGCGGTGGTCATAGTGAAGGTCACCACGGATTGGATGCGGAAACCATCGCACACCAAAAAGCAAACCGTCCTTGGTCTGCACTTTTCTTAAATGCATTTTTCTGGTTCTCTATTGGACTTGGATCACTTTTCTTCTTGGCCATTCAGTACGCTGCATCTGCAGGTTGGACTGCGGGTCTTTTGAGAATTTTTGAAGCCGTAGCCCTTTGGTTGATCATTCCAGGTTTGGTTATCGTTGTTATCTTCATCTTGGGTGGATACGGTCACATGCACCACATGTACCACTGGATGGCAGAAGGAATCGCCATCGAAGGACATGAAAACTACGATAAAATCATTGCTGGAAAATCAGGTTACCTAAACGTACCATTCTTCTTGATTCGCGCCTTGGTTTACTTGGCGGGATGGTACTTTGCAGCTCGTTACATCCGCAAAAACTCAATGGCTGAAGACGTTAACGGTGGAGAGATTTACTACCGCAAAAACTTCAAAGCTTCTGCCATCTTCTTAGTATTCTTCGCCGTTACTTCTTCTATGATGGCTTGGGACTGGATCATGTCTATTGACGCTCACTGGTTCTCAACGCTATTTGGATGGTACACGTTCGCAGGTTTGTTTGTATCTGCATTGACGGCCTTGAACCTAATTATTGTATACCTCAAGAACAAAGGGTACATGGAGTGGATCAATGAAAACCACATGCATGATATGGGTAAATTCATGTTTGCATTCTCTGTTTTCTGGACCTACCTATGGTTCTCTCAGTTCATGTTGATTTGGTACTCTGACATTCCAGAGGAAGTTACCTACTACATGCAGCGATTTGGAGAGTACAAGTTGCCATTCTTCTTTATGGTAGCTCTTAACTTCGTATTCCCTGTTCTCTTGATCATGTCTAGAGACGCCAAGAGAAACTACCCCATCATTATGTTCACAGGTATCATAGTTCTCGTAGGACACTGGTTGGATCACTTTGTAATGATCATGCCCGGTACCGTAGGTAACTTCTGGGGATTCGGCTTAGTAGAAGTATTCGGTTTCATCATGTTTATGGGACTGTTCATTTACGTTGTGTTTAACAATCTTTCCAAGGCACCATTGCATCAGAAGAATCACCCGATGGCCGTGGAGAGTGAGCACTTTACACTTTAATTCATTAGATAATCTAGTAGAATAATGACTGGAATTATAACCGCAATAGTAGTCCTTCTCGGAATCATCGCACTGGTTCAGATCGTGCGCATCTTCGAAATTTCTAGAGAAGTAAGCAAAACGGATTCTAACGCTGTCTCAGAAAGAGATAATGACACACAGGGTAAGATGCTCTTGGCTGTGATGATCATTGGAATCTTAGGATTCTTTTACTCTATCTATGCTTGGGGAGATTTGGTGTTGCCAAAGCCCGCCTCTGAGCACGGAGTAGACATCGACAACCTTTGGAACATTACCATGGGTGTGATTGTGTTGGTCTTTTTGATTACACAGCCCATCCTTTTCTACTTCGCCTACAGATACAGAGGTATCAAGGGTAGAAAAGCTACTTATTACGAGCACAATAACAAGCTAGAGTTGGT
>CBFHSF010000007.1:90994-95264 GCA_965658445.1 uncultured Schleiferiaceae bacterium
TCTGGACTTTGGTACCTGCCGTAGTATTGGCAGGGATCATTTTATACGGTCTTTCTACCTGGGTTGAGATTACTTTCCCAGAGAACGAAGAAGATCCTATGGTTGTTGAAGTTTACGCTAAACAATTTGGTTGGACTGCTCGTTATGCAGGTGAGGATAATCAATTGGGTTACGCCAATGTGCGTATGATTGAAGGAGCAAATATTTTGGGAGTTGATGCCTCAGACAAAGCCTCTGTTGACGACATCGTTGTCAACGAGTTGCACCTACCTGTAGGCAAGCCTGTTCTGCTCAAGTTTAGAGCTCAGGACGTAATCCACTCTGCTTACCTTCCTCACTTTAGAGTACAAATGAACTGTGTTCCTGGAATGGTTACTCAATTCCAGTTCACACCAACAGTTACTACTGCTGAAATGTCTCAGGACCCTGACGTAGTAAGAAACGTTACAGAAATCAATGAGATTCGCGCCGCTGCCGGTGAAGATCCCTACGAATTCGAATACGTTTTGTTGTGTAACAAGATTTGTGGAGCCGCTCACTACAACATGCAAATGAAGATTGTAGTGGAAGAAGAAGAAGCCTACAACAAATGGCTTGCTGAGCAAAAGACTTTCGCAGAATCGCTTTAATATTTGATTAGGAATAACATTTAGGAATATGTCGTCAACAGATACTCATTCTCACGAAGAACACCACCACGAGGAAACATTCATCACCAAGTGGATTTTCTCTCAGGATCACAAGATGATCGGAAAGCAATTCTTAGTTACAGGTATTGTAATGGGATTGATTGGTGTAGTAATGTCTATTCTCTTCCGCTTGCAATTGGCATGGCCGGAGCAGAGCTTCCCCATCCTTGAATCACTTCTTGGAAAGTGGGCGCCTGACGGAGTAATGGATCCCAACATTTACCTTGCGTTGGTTACCATTCACGGTACCATCATGGTATTCTTTGTATTGACCGCTGGTCTTTCCGGAACCTTCTCTAACCTTTTGATTCCATTGCAAATTGGAGCCCGTGATATGGCATCAGGTTTCTTGAACATGTTGTCTTACTGGTTCTTCTTTGCCTCTTCTGTAGTTATGGTAGCCTCTCTATTTGTAGAGTCAGGGCCGGCTGCTGCAGGTTGGACGGTTTACCCACCACTTTCTGCGCTTCCACAAGCGATGCCAGGATCGGGAATGGGTATGACACTTTGGTTGGTTTCTATGACATTGTTCATCGTTTCTTCTCTTTTGGGATCTTTGAACTACATCGTAACCATCCTTAACTTGAGAACCAAAGGTATGTCTATGACACGCCTTCCACTAACCATCTGGGCCTTCTTTGTAACGGCCATCCTAGGGGTACTTTCTTTCCCAGTTTTGGTTTCAGCAGCTCTATTGCTTCTGTTCGACCGCTCAATGGGAACGAGCTTCTACCTTTCGGATATTATGATGGCGAGCGGAGAGTTGCTTCCCAACCAAGGAGGTAGCCCTGTATTGTACCAGCACTTGTTCTGGTTCCTAGGACACCCTGAGGTATACATTATTCTTTTGCCTGCCTTGGGTATTACTTCTGAAATTATTTCAACAAACTCTAGAAAGCCCATCTTCGGATACCGCGCAATGGTTGGTTCTATCTTGGCCATCGCATTCCTATCCTTTATCGTATGGGGTCACCACATGTTTGTGACGGGTATGAACCCATTCCTAGGAGCTGTCTTTACCTTTACGACGTTGTTGATTGCCATCCCATCTGCGGTTAAGGCCTTTAACTACATCACCACTCTTTGGAAAGGTAATATTCAATTTACGCCTGCAATGTTGTTCTCTATCGCATTGGTATCTACCTTCATCACTGGAGGTCTTACCGGAATCATCTTGGGTGATTCTGCACTAGACATCAATGTTCACGATACTTACTTTGTGGTTGCTCACTTCCACATTGTAATGGGACTGTCTGCCATCTTTGGACTGTTTGCTGGGGTGTACCACTGGTACCCTAAGATGTACGGTCGCATGATGAGCAAGAAGTTGGGTTACGTTCACTTCTGGGTAACTTTTGTTGCTGCCTACGGAGTATTCTTCCCAATGCACTTCTTGGGTATGGCGGGTCTTCCAAGACGTTACTACACCAACACGGCCTTCCCAATGTTTGACAACTTGGCGGAGATCAACGTAGTAATCTCAATTTTCGCCATCATCGGATTTGCTGCTCAGTTGGTGTTCTTGTTCAACTTCTTCTACAGCATTAGAAGAGGACAGAAAGCACCTCAGAACCCATGGAGATCTAACACTCTTGAGTGGACTACTCCGGTTGAGCACATCCACGGAAACTGGCCAGGAGAGATTCCAGCAGTACACCGTTGGGCGTACGATTACTCTAAGCCTGGAATGGAAGAGGACTTTGTACCTCAGACCACTCCACTTATGGAAGGCGAAGAAGAGTCTTCTCACTAGTTGAGAAAAAAATGAAAGAATAAGTAGATACTACTTATCATCATAAAAAAGCCCCGCTCAACGAGCGGGGCTTTTTATTGGAATATAGTTTCAGGCTTTTCGCGAGATTTAAATCAAAGTTTAAATCGTATACGGTTTACCTGAACACTTCAGGGGGGATGAAGTGCTATTGAAAGGGCGTAACCTATGAATTAACCTATTGGTTTTTCTATCTATTTCTTGGTCTCGTGAAGCGCCAAGAAAGGACGGTTTGTACGGTATGCGACCTTGCTCGTCTTACTCGTGTGGAATAAACCTTCTACAAATCCGTAGCGTCTCGCCAATAAACAAATCATATTGGCGTCTTCCGCATTGGCGAAGTTGATGATGTCCTCTTCAATGCTATCTGTTCCCTCTAAGGTGTGGAAAGAAATTTCTGTACCGTCAAAGATTCGGTTGAACTTGGCTTCATCGGTAGCCGTTTGACTCTTGGCATTTTTTACGTGAACGACCTTAACAGCGGCTCCGTATACCTTGGCCAAAACAGATAATCTCGACAATCCTTGTTCATCGCGCTTAGAATCGTTGTCGGTTGCGTAAACGATGGTTTTGATTTCTTTGATTTCTCCTCCGGTAGGAATGGTCAGTACAGGAACGTTTACCATGTGTAGGGTAGAGGCCGCATTGGAACCAATAAGAACCTCTTCAAGGCCAGAAGCACCCTTTGTACCCATTACTACCATACAGTCATCGTAGTTTTCTGTAAAGTCCTTGATGACGCGGATGGGATTCCCCATTCTAGAATATGTTTCCACCTCTACACCGGTGTGCGCAAGGTTGGCCTTGAGCTCTTCCAATCCCTTTTCAGAAGTTTCCTTCATGATTTCGAGCAGGGAAGTACTCATAACGTTTTGAGAATAGGGGAGGTCGTAGGCGTTGAGAACCACCAATTTTCCATTGGCCTTTTTGGCAATGTCAATGGCGAAATCCAAAGCCTTGTCAGCATTTTTAGAAAAATCCGTAGGACAGATTATGGTTTTCATCGGAGTAAATATTTAATGTTCTGTGACAGGTTTACAATTCTCAAAAATCAGAAACCTGCCTAAATAGTGTGTGGTCTGTAGTTGTCTTTTTGAGACGATAAAATCCTCTCTCAAATACAGTACTAAAGATAAAGCGAATTGGAGAAAGAATACATGACTTTCGTCAATCTTTGTGGAATATTATATGAACGATATTTCTTTCGGTAGAAAGGCGCTTAGAATTCATTAAAAGGCCTTAGTCGGTAATTAATGGCACTCTTCCGTTTGGTTGGTGGTCAACGCACCATCCGATGGGCTGATGTAGGGTATTCCCAATCCCATGCCGCGGGTAATAAACAGCAGTCCCATGACCACCACAAAAACCGGGATGGCCTTTCTAAAGTATTGTTTGATGTTGGCGGAAAACAACTGAGGAATCAGCGGCGTCACAAACATCATGGGAAAGGTTCCCAATCCAAAGAACACCATAAAAAGAGCGCCTTCTGGAACGGTGGGCATGGCGAAGGATCCCAAGACGGCAATGTAAATTAATCCGCAGGGGAGCAATCCATTGAGTAGACCCGCTGCAAAATATCCCCTATGAGATTTAACCGTAAGAAACTTTCCCAGTTTTTTACGCGCCCAAAAGAAAGGGGAAGACGTACTGTTTTTGATTTTGCTGCTGATATTGGGAGCAAATGAGGTCCCCAATTTTGGGAGCACGATAAAGGCAATCATGACAATGCCTGTGGCTATACTCAAGGGTTGTTGCCAACCTGCCAAAGAGAATCCAGAACCCACCAATCCTGCCAAGGCACCAATGGTTG
>CBFHSF010000007.1:95362-123141 GCA_965658445.1 uncultured Schleiferiaceae bacterium
GTGTAGGTGAGAATTCGGCCCATTTGATAGGCGTAATTTCCCGTGAATTTTCTCCATCCCTTTTCTCTCCCAAAAGGTAGCGCCAAGGCAATGGGACCGCACATTCCCAGACAGTGGAAACTTCCAAAGAGTCCTATAGAAAATGCGGCAATGTAATTCATGAATCGTTTTCTCTGGTTTTATTTTAAGTGCAAATCCGTTTCCCAGAGATAGCTCTCTTCGGGATCTTCAATAAACACTTTTACCACCCACTTCCCGGGGAGCATATCGCCTCTGGGAATGGTTATGGCATTGGTGTCTTGGGGTGCCATTTTATGGGTCTTGTCAAAAGTTGAGTTGTTGGGGCGCAAAAACGTCACCACACCGTTTAGATTTTTGTTGTCTAAGGAAGTGGGAAGAATCAGTACAATTTGATTTTCGTCGGTGTCCACCAACATGGGCTCGCCTAGTTTTTCTGCGGCAAACTTTTGATCAATTTCTCTCTGGTACGTCAGGGTTTGGTCATAGTAATCCTCCGCAACCAAGTCGTCTTTGACCTGTGTGGTCTTTACAATGAGTGTAATGATAAAGGCCCCGAACAATACTAGAGCTATCGTAATCCCAACTCCCCAGTTAAATTTCATAGTACAGTGTTTTTGGTTTAGGTGGGCCCGATTTATTCTCCCGAAGAGGAGCCACTTTTAGGAGGGCTCTTGGTGGATTTTCGCGGACCGTTAAAATTGGTTTTGATGCTTTCTACAATCTCTTCACCGTCTTTGAGTCCAATGACAATTTCCGTCTTTGAGCCGGTGAGTTGATCTTCGGGTAGAAAGATAAAAAAGGATCCCTCTTTTTTCTCTGCCAAACCAATTTCTTTATTGGGAACCCCTGCAAATTCTACACGTCCTCCCTCGGGAGAAAGCAAAACAAAGTCATAAGTTCTCTCCTCAGTAGATTTGTTGATGACGTGGTAGGTATAGAGGTTGCTGATTTCGTTGTTTTCACGTTCTTGATAGAGCATACCTTGAGCCCTTAGAATCGTGGTATCCAAAGTTGGGCGGCTAGAGAGTAAAAAGCCCATGAGAACCAACAATCCCAAAAGAACCGTGGTATAAGCCTTGGCTCTTGTAGAAAAGGTAAATGGTTTGTTCTCTGCAATCTCTTCCTCAGAAGCATAGCGGATCAGTCCCTTGGGCAAATCCACTTTTTCCATCATGTGATCACAGGCATCAATACAAGCCGTACAATTGATACATTCCAATTGAGTGCCATTGCGAATGTCAATCCCGGTAGGACATACATCCACGCATTGTCCACAATCAATACAATCTCCTTTCCCACTGGCCGCTCTGTCTTCCGATTTTTTGAATCTGCCTCGGCTCTCACCGCGGATGTAGTCGTAGGCAATTACAATGGACTTTCTGTCCAGCATAGCGCCTTGTAATCTTCCGTAGGGGCAGACGATAATACATACCTGTTCTCTAAACCAAGCAAAGACAAAGTAGAAGATGGTCGTGAAAATCAGAATCCCTGAGAAATTTCCAAGATGGGCCATAGGACCGTCGGTTACGACCTTGGTCCACTCACCCGTTCCTACAATGACCATCATAAAGTCATTGGCGATAAGGAAGGATATCAACCAGAAAATTCCATTTTTTAGAATTCGCTTTCTGAGTTTTTCAGGGTGGTTCCACTTGAGTTTGGACAACCTGATTTGCTGTCCACGATCTCCGTCTATCCAATATTCTATTCTTCTAAAGACGTGTTCCAAGAATATCGTTTGAGGACAGACCCATCCACAAAATAAACGGCCAAAGACCACGGTAAAGAGGACTACAAAGAGCACTCCTGTTATCATGGCAATGGCCAGTAAGTAAAAGTCCTGGGGCCAGAAAATATTTCCGAAGATGACAAACTTTCTCTCCACTACGTTGAACAGGAGAAAGGGCTGGCCTCCAATGCGTATCCAAGGCACGGCAAAGAGAAAGATGAGTAGTCCCGCGGCCACCCAACTGCGTTGTCGAGTTAGGCGTCCTTCTGGCTTTTTGGGATAGAGAAAATTTCTCTTTCCCTCTTCATTTATGGTTCCGATGGAATCCCTAAAGCTCTGGTCACTCATCCCTCTCTAGCGTGTTTGGTTTGTTCTAATGTGATTATTCTACAGATTCCGCATGTGTGGCCTCGGTGGCCTCATCTGCAGTCTCCTCTGCACCCTCAGCCGGAGCGTCACCTTCTGCGGGTGTCTCTTCGGCGGAAGCCTCCTCTACCCACAGTTCTCCTTCAGGAGCTTTGGGATTGGCGGGAGTTGTTCCTTGCAAGGTCAAGATGTAACTGGCCACATCTTGCATTTGAGATGCGTTCAATTGATCTTTCCAAGCAATCATACCCTTTTCGGGCACACCGTATTTGATAGTAGTAAATACATTTTTGATGCCTCCACCGTGAATCCAGTATTCATCCGTTAAGTTGGGCCCCACAATTCCGCCACCATCTGCCAAGTGACAGGCGGCACAGTTTTGGACAAAGATCTTTTGGCCTTTCGCCAATCGACCGTCGTCCATAATCATAGTTACCGAAGTCTCATCTACCAAGTTAGCTGCTGTAGCCAAGTAGGCTTCAACTTCCACTTCAGCTTGGGCCATTTGAGCTTCGTAACGCTCTTCTTGTCCCATACCAATTCCCAAGAATTCGAAGTAGAACATGTAACCGATAGCCCAGGCAATGGAGATGTAAAATCCGTACAACCACCAAGGCGGAAGGTTGTTGTCCAATTCCTTGATGCCATCGTATTCGTGGTCTAGCATAATTTCTGCTTCCTGCTCTACGGGTACGGCATCGGTAAGCGCCGCCATAATAGACGATTCTTCTTCAGCTTGCGCTACCTCCGCATCGTAATTGGGATTGGTGGCGCGCAAGGTAATTTCACGAATGGTATTGAGCGATTTGTTGATGGCAAGCAGTGCCAAAATCAAAAAGGAAATGGCAATGGCCAGACCCCAAACCATGGGGTCCTCTAGAAGACCCTTCCAGTATTCATAGGAAGCGTTCTCAGATTGACCAAATACAGGGGTGCCAAAGGCAGAAAAAATCGCTAGAATTCTGAGTGCATTTTTGGAGGGTCGTATCATTTTGAATTCGGTTTATCACCCTCGAGAGGGAGGTTAGACACTTCTTCTATATACTTTTTGTCCTTTCTGACAACGAAATAAGTTACCAGCAGAAAGAAGATAAAAAAGATGAGGAAGGAAAGGATGGGGTAGATCGCTACCCCGTCCATGGCTTCCATTGGATTTTTGAGAAATTTCATCATGGCCTAGTTGTTTTCTGCTAAGGTTTTTGATTTCTTAATATCGGTACCCAAACGCTGTAGGTAGGCAATCAATGCCACGATTTCCTCATTGGCTTGTACGTCAATGTTGGGGTCTTTGTTGAGCTCTTCGGCAATCATATCGGCTTGACCGTTGAGTTCAGTTTCCCAATTGGCGATGTATTCATCTGAGTAAGGAACCCCAAGGCGTTGCATGGCTTCCAACTTAGATTGAGTCAGTGAAGTGTTGAGCGATCCGTCATTTCCGTCTACGCTAAACATCCACTGGTATCTAGGCATAATAGATCCTGGAGACATTGAAGTCGGATCCCACATGTGGTTGTAGTGCCAAGAGTGTGGGTACTTTCCACCGACGCGGTGAAGGTCTGGACCCGTTCTCTTAGAACCCCACAAGAAGGGATATTCATATACGTATTCTCCTGCTTTGGAGTACTCTCCGTATCGAGCCGTTTCCGAACGGAAAGGCCTTACCATTTGAGAGTGACAGGCGTTACAACCTTCGCGAATGTAAAGGTCACGTCCTTCAATTTCCAGAGCGGTGTACGGTCTAACACTGTCAATTTTTGGAATGTTAGAATCCACAGTAATGGTTGGAATGATTTCGATAATACCACCAATCAATACCACAACGGTAGACCAAATCACCAAGCGAATAGGCTTTCTTTCAATTCCTCTGTGCCAGTGCTCGCCTTTGTGCTCTTTGTACTCTTTCTTAAGAGGAGCGGCTTCTGCACCTTCGTTGGCAACAAATTTACCAGAGGCAACGGTTTTCACTACGTTCACAATCAAGAGAATCATTCCAATGAGGTAGAGGAGACCACCAATTCCGCGCAAGGCATAGAGTGGGATCAATTGCGTTACCGTCTCTAGGAAGTTACCGTATACCAAGGTTCCGTCAGGGTTGAATTGCTTCCACATTTCTCCCTGAGTAAATCCAGCGATGTACATGGGGATGGCCCAGAACAAGATTCCCAAAGTTCCAATCCAGAAGTGGGCATTGGCCAACTTTTCTGAGAACAGAGAAGTCTTGTACATACGAGGAATCATCCAGTAAATAATACCGAAGGCCATAAATCCGTTCCAGCCCAATGTTCCAATGTGAACGTGTGCAGGAATCCAATCGGTAAAGTGAGCTAAGGCGTTTACTGATTTTACCGATAGCATTGGACCTTCAAAGGTGGCCATACCGTAACCGGTAAGGGCAACCACAAAGAATTTAAGTACGGCGCTATCGCGAACTCTATCCCACGCACCGCGCAAAGTCAACAATCCGTTGATCATACCACCCCAAGACGGAGCAATCAACATAATGGAGAATACGGTTCCCAAACTCTGAGCCCAATCGGGAAGAGCAGAGTACAGAAGGTGGTGAGGTCCAGCCCAGATGTAGATAAAAATCAAGGCCCAGAAGTGAACGATAGATAGTCTATAGGAGTATACCGGTCTGTTGGCCGCTTTGGGAACAAAGTAGTACATCAATCCCAAAACCGGAGTGGTTAGGAAGAAGGCCACGGCGTTGTGTCCATACCACCACTGTACCAAGGCATCTTGAACTCCAGAGAAAATGGAGTAGGACTTAAAGGCACTTACCGGGAGTTCCAAGTTATTTACGATGTGAAGAACTGCAACCGTTACCCAGGTCGCAAGGTAGAACCATATGGCTACGTAGAGGTGTCTCTCTCGGCGCTTGAGGATGGTCCAGATCATGTTGATACCAAAGATTACCCAAACAAGAGTAATCAAGATATCGATTGGCCACTCCAATTCTGCGTACTCCTTAGAAGAAGTAATACCCAGAGGCAAACTAATGGCTGCGAGAACAATTACCAGCTGCCAACCCCAGAAGTGAAGGGAGCTCAGTAAATCACTGGCCAGTCGGGTTTTGAGAAGTCGCTGTAGCGAATAGTAAATTCCCGCAAACAGCGAGTTGCCGACGAAGGCGAAAATCGCGGCATTGGTGTGGAGCGCTCTAAGGCGTCCGAAGGTCAACCACGAGGTGTCCAAATTCAGGT
Organism: uncultured Schleiferiaceae bacterium; assembly: GCA_965658445.1. Taxonomy (GTDB): domain Bacteria; phylum Bacteroidota; class Bacteroidia; order Flavobacteriales; family Schleiferiaceae; genus CBFHSF01. The sequence continues at coordinate 100,682 of CBFHSF010000007.1, forward strand.
CGGGGAATACGAGCTGAAAGGCAATTGTAATACCTACCAAAAAGGCCACGACACCATAGATGATCGTGGCAATGATAAAGTTCCTTACAATTTTGTTGTCATAATAAAACTTGTCCAGTTCCATACAGTAGCAAATTGATCGATTATTTTTCCTTTTTACTTGTTACTTCGTCGTCAAACAACATCCTTATGGATGGGGTAACATCGTCGTCATACTGACCGTCTTTAACTGACCAGAAGAAGGCTCTTAGAAAGATAAGAGCGACTAGAAGGCTAATGCCGATAAGTAAATAGATGACTTCCATGCGATGTATTGTTCTACAATGCAGAGGTACCACTTAAAAGTAATGTGCTAAATGATATTTATCATGCTTTGGAACTTTGGGGGAAACGTTCAATAGGCTTGATGGAAAAGACTGATTGTAGTAGTGTTTATTAGTGTTTGATTGAAGTATTGGTTTTTCATCGAAAATTTACAAAATATTTTCCAATGCATTCATAATGAGTCTACTCTAAATCCAATAAAAAAAGTTGTTTAAACATTAATTTTTCCGAAATTTGCAGTGTCACTATAATTCGACCGCATGAACATTCAAGAAGCCATTAAGCAATCTTCCTTTGTAAGTGAATATCAAAAAGCCATGATCAATATTCTCTTTACTCAAAGTTGGCTAAAGGAGAAAATTGGAGATCAGCTCAAGCCCTATGATATCACAATGCAGCAGTACAACGTACTCCGCATTCTCAACGGTCAGTACCCAAAGGGAATTACCACCTCAGACATTCGCTCTCGAATGATTGATAAAATGTCAGACGCCAGTCGTTTGGTGGATCGTTTGGAGCGCATGAATTTGGTGGAGAAAAAGAAGAATGTGGACGATCGTCGATTGGTGGTGGTTACCCTTACGGAGAAGGGAATGAAGTTGGTGGACATTATCAGAGATAAGGATGATTCCAATACCACTTTGATGTCAAAACTTACCGAGGAGGAGGCAAAGACCCTTAACGATCTATTGGACAAGATTCGTTCATAGGATGGTTCACAGAGCGTGACTTTCGACACGCATATAAGTGTGCAAAAGGGTCGATTTTAAGGAGCTAGGTAATATCTTTTTTAAGAATCGAGCTTATGCCTCTTGTTGGGCAAAACAGTCTCTAAGTTCCATTCCACCAACTTTTCAAAGGGATGTGATCGGTGGGGGCAATCGATTTGACAGAGGGAGCAACTCGAAGGTTTGCACGGATCCGCGTGAAAGAACATTTCTACCTCCGTAGTGGCATTTTCTGAAATCGTTGCGCTGAGCTTTTCCAATACGTCATGTGACTTTTCCAATTCCCAGTAATAGGGGAGTGTAATGTGTGCGTCCAGATGAACGTCACGTCCGTACTTTACCATTCTAAAATTGTGAATATCTATCCATTCTGTTTGTCTGTGAGACTCTAGGGTCGAAATGATTTTTTCCACATCGTCAAAAGACGTCTCGTCCATAATTCCTGACATGTTTTTTCTCACCACCTTAATTCCCGTATAGGCAATAAAGGCTCCAAAGAGGAAGGCAATGACATTGTCTAGCCAGGGTGCATCTGTCCAATACAAAACCATAAGTCCCAACACTAAGGCAGCGGAAGAATAGCCGTCGGTTTTTAAGTGAGCCCCGCCGGAAATCAGAATTTGAGAGTCCTTCATTTTCCCTCTTCTCTCCAACTGCCATCCCATGAAATAATTGATAGCTCCCGCCACTACGGTTAGGATTATTCCTACATTTAAATTTTCTAAATCGTTGGGGTAGAATAGGTTGTAAATTGACTTTACCACCATAATTAGACCTGCTGCAGAAATCAGTATGCCTTCTATGGACCCAGAAACGAACTCGATTTTGCCGTGACCGTAAGGGTGATTGAGGTCTTTGGGTTTGGAAGCGAGATGTAGAGCGTAAAGGGCAAATCCTCCCGCCAAAATGTTGATTACGGACTCCAATGCATCCGTTAAAATGGCATTGGATTGGGTTGCTACGAAGGCATATCCCTTCACCACCATAAGGACCACTCCCAAGAGCAAGACCCGGCGCTGAAGAAATATGTCTTCCCTAAAACTCATGACTTAAAGATAGTAGGTTCTATCTTAAATTGCGAATCACAAATGCTCTGTTGCGAGGAATGAGTTTTACCCATGAGCTTTACGTATGAGTTTTAGTCACGATTTCTTTGCGTGGAAAAAGGACAGCATTCTCTGCGTAGACGCATCCATGGCGCCGGCGTCGCCGCTCTTTTCCAACAGGGGAATTAAGTCTTTGGCCATGGCCTTACCCAATTCTACGCCCCATTGATCAAAGGAAAACACATTCCATAGAACCCCTTGTACAAAGACTTTGTGCTCGTACAAGGCGATGAGTTGCCCCATGGCAAAGGAGTCTATTTTTGTAAAGAAGAGTTGTGTCGTTGGGCGGTTTCCATCAAAAATCTTGAAGGGTGTAAGCGCATTTCTATCCTCCTCTGAGAGATTTTGAAGTTCCGCTTCTACTTGCTCCTTGCTTTTTCCCAAGGCCAAAGCCCTGGACTGAGCCATGTAGTTGGCCATGAGTTTTATGTGGTGGTCACCGACGTTGGTTTCTGGATTAACGGCAGAAATCAAATCCACGGGAATGATATCCGTTCCTTGATGTAAGGCCTGGAAATAGGCGTGTTGTCCGTTGGTTCCCGAACTTCCCCAAATCACAGGACAGGTTGCATAGTCAACGGGGTTCCCATTTCTGTCAATGGACTTTCCGTTGGACTCCATTTCCAATTGTTGAAGGAAGTCCACAAATAAATTGAGTCTTTCGTCGTAGGGAATGATGGCTTGAGAAGACGTATTCCAAAAATTCCTATACCAAACGCCCAACAATCCTTGAATTACCGGAAGGTTCTTCTCTAGTGGTGCCGAGTAAAAATGCTCGTCCATAGCGGCGGCTCCCTTTAAGAATTCTCTAAAGGCGGGCATTCCCAATCCCACGGCAAGGCTTGTTCCCACGGCGCTCCACACACTGAATCTTCCGCCGACCCAATTCCAAAATCCAAAGATGTTTTGTGGGGGAATTCCAAATTCTCCACAAGCGGGAATATTGGTAGATACCGCGGCAAAGTGCTTGGCAATGGACTCTTGGTTTCCACCCTTGGACAAGAACCAATCCTTAGCCGTATTTGCGTTGGTAAGCGTTTCTTGTGTTGTAAACGTTTTGGAACAAACAATAAAAAGAGTGGTCTCTTGATCGCAATGATCCAAGGTGCGAGCGATGTCCACACCGTCCACATTCGCTACGTACAAAACCTCAAGAGGTTGAGCTTCTTGAGATTTTAACGCTTCGTACACCATGCGAGGACCTAAGTCGGAACCTCCAATACCGATATTGACCACCGTCGTTATGCGCTTACCTGTATGACCTTTCCAGTCACCGGAACGAAGCTGATTGGAAAATTCTTCAATGGCCGAAAGTACTTTTTCAATGTCTTCCAATCCCTCTATGGGATTGTTATCTGTAGACTTCGCCCGAGAGGCGTCACGCAAAGCAGTGTGCAAGACAGAGCGTCCTTCGGTCTCATTGATTTTTTCTCCTCGATAAAAAGCATCTCTCCAACCCTCTAGATCCATTTCCTTTGCCAATGAAACAAGTGCGTCAAAGGCCGGTTTGTCCAATAGGTTTTTCGAAATATCAAATAAATAATTGTCTGCCTCAACAAATGCCCAGTCTTCGCGTTGTTCCTCTTGAAGAAGGGTGTGTAAAGAAGTGTTTGTAAGGCGATTACGATGTTTTGATAATTCTTTCCACGCTTCGGTGGTAACAGGAGATGTCTTTTTGAGATTTAATATCATTTAGCCGCTCTTTTGTTTTATTTTTGCCAATCGTAAAGATCATAAAAATGATAGACAACACAGCTAGCTCAAGAGATTTTCAGAAAAATCTTAGCAAAAAAATAAAATCCTACCTAGACCAGCACAATGGAGGGAAGGCAGACGGCCGCTACTACTTCAAAGCAGCCGTTATGGGACTCATGTATTGGGGACCGTTCTTTACCATGTTGTTTGTGGATTTGGGGTCTTTTACATGGGCGTTTTTCGCCATGTGGATTATCATGGGATTGGGAATGGCCGGAATTGGAATGAACGTAATGCACGACGCCAACCACGGATCGGTTTCCAAATATGAATTTGTAAATAAACTCTTTGGTGCGAGTCTTTACTTGTGTTGTGGAAACGTGTTCAACTGGAAAGTTCAGCACAACTACCTCCACCACCAGTACACGAACATCGATGGTTTGGATGACGACATCGACAGTGGAGGCCTTATCCGCTTGCACCCCGAACAAGAGTATAAGAAACACCAGAAGTACCAGCACATCTACGGTCCCTTCCTCTACGGATTGTTGACCATCAACTGGGTATTCGCCAAAGAATTCCGTCAGTTGGTCTCTTACAGAAAAAGAGGTCTTACTCAGAAGTTCTCTAAGGGTGGTTTCTGGCAAGAAATCCTTCTCTTGTCTGCCATGAAGTTGGTTTACTTTGCCATCTTTATTTTGACTCCCGTTCTATTGGGTTACAACTTTTGGGCGGTATTCCTCGGATTCCTAGCGATGCACTTCTTGTGTGGATTTATCTTGAGCTGGGTATTCCAATTGGCTCACATCATGCCCGACGTTGAGCACCCAGAAATGCCAGAGAAGGTAGTTGCTGGAGATTGGATTCACCAACTCAAAACCACAGCCAACTTTAAGTTGCCTGCCATCTTTAGACATTATGTAGGTGGATTGGACTACCAGGTAGAACACCACATCTTCCCTTGGATCAACCACGTTCACTACCCAGCCCTTTCTAAAATTGTAAAGGAAACCGCTAGAGAAATGAACGTTCCTTACGTAGAATACGAATCACTCAAAAAGGCCTTGGTATCCCACATGGATTACCTCAAGGCAATGGCTAAGCCCACTCCTGCAGTGAGCTAATTCGGAAAACATACAAAACCAAAAAAGCCGAGGCAAACGCCTCGGCTTTTTTGGTTTGTGACTGGTAACTGGTAACTGGTAACTGGATGTGATCGATACTCCAAAAAAATCAGGAGAAGGAATCACTAAAAGCTAGTCACTAGTTACAAGTCACTAGTCACCATCTACCCATTAACGGCCTCCACATCCGTTACCAACGTCGGCAACATCTTCTGAAGGATGTTTAGGATTCCAGATTTCAAGGTCATGGTAGAGGAAGGACATCCGCTACAGGCTCCTTGAAGAAGGACCTTTACAATTTTGTCTTCGTAGGCCATAAACTTGATGTTTCCACCGTCTTGTTCTACGGCAGGGCGAACGTATTCGTTGAGGATTTCTACGATGCGTGTTTCAATTTCTCCCTCGGGAACTGCTTCCGCTTCGGGTTGAGCTTCCTCTTCGGCAGCGGTTTCAACTACTGCAGGAGCGATGTAAACGGGCTTGTCTTCTGCGACCCAGTTGGTGATGAACTCGCGGATTTCCAAGGTTACATCTTCCCATTCTACCACGTTAAACTTGGTGATGGCCACAAAGTTTCCGGTGATAAATACCTCCTTTACAAAGGGAAAGTGAAATAGCTTTTGCGCCAGTGGACTGGGCTGAGCCTCGTCGATATTTTTGAATTCCACACTGTCTTCAGTCAATAGCACTTTGTTGGCTACAAACTTCATTACAGTGGGGTTTGGGGTTACTTCTGCGTATACGCTTGCGGGAACTCTTTTAATTTCCATGTGAATTGTATTTGCGTTGAATGCGTCTTGTTGTAATTATGTTTTTGATAATGTGCCTTTGCCTTCGGGATAACTCCTGATTTCTCTAGGATAACTATCCCCCTCTCAGCACCTTACCACAAAAGTTTGGCAAAGGTACGATGCAAAATGGCATTTATCAGGTTTTTGATAACACTTCTGTCTTACCTTTGTTGCAAAGATTTACAAAATGGCATTAATACGAGAAGTGGAAGGCGTACTTCCACAAGTGGGTAAAGATTGTTTTTTGGCTGAAAACTGCACCGTGGTTGGCGATGTAGTTATGGGAGACCAATGTTCTGTTTGGTTTGGCGCCGTAGTAAGGGGAGATGTAAACTCCATTCGCATGGGCAACAAGGTGAACATTCAAGACAACGCCACCATCCACTGTACGTATCAAAAATTCCCCACCACCATGGGAGACAATGTGAGTGTAGGTCACAATGCCATTGTTCACGGTTGTACGCTAGAGAACAACGTATTGGTGGGCATGGGCGCCATTGTAATGGACGGAGTAGTTGTAGAAAGCAATTCCATCATTGCCGCTGGAGCGGTAGTGTTGGAAGGTACTCGCATTGAATCAGGATCTATCTACGCCGGTGTTCCCGCCAAAAAAGTAAAGGACATCACTCCAGAATTGGTAAAGGGCCAAATCGATAGAATTGCCAATAACTACATTATGTATTCGGGCTGGTTTAAGAAGCAGCAAGGGAAAATGTAAGGCGATGGCGTTCTTGGCGTTCCTAGCTTTCTAAATCAGAGAACGTCTTACCAAATATTGTGCTCTTCTAATGGGATGCTCTCTCCAAAGAAATAGCGCGCTATGGTTTGGAAGGTGTCTGTGTAATCGGAAACGTAGAAGTGGTATTCTGGTTGAGAGTTTCCCTCGAAAATCAAATTACTTCGGCGCAAGCCTTCAGCAACGTATTCTGCTACCAATTGGGGAGAGTCTACTAAAGTGATGTCACCATCGTTTAAAATCTCCTGAATGGAATCCTTGAGCAAGGGGTAGTGAGTACATCCCAATACCAAAGCCTCCATGGGATGCAGAGAAGAATCCTTCAAGTAGTGATGAAGAACTTCCGATGATATTTTGGAATGTGCCAATCCTTCCTCAATAATGGGAACCAAAAGAGGGGTAGACAAACTGTTTACCACGGCCTGATCGTTAGCCCTTTTAATTTTCTTGGGATAAATCTGTGAGCGAGTGGTGGCTCGAGTACCTAGAATACTCACAGGAGAAAGCTTTTCGCTAGCAATCCATTGGGCCACCGGATCAATTACGTTGTAAATGGGCGTTCCTGGAAATCTCTCCTCCAACGCTTCAATGGCATTGGCCGAAGCTGAATTACAAGCGATGACAATGCACTTTGCGCCCTTTCCAATCAAGAACTCCGCAATGCCAATGGAATACTGAATAATGGCCTCTGAAGACTTGTCTCCGTAGGGGAGGTGAGCAGTGTCTCCATAGTAGAGAATGGACTCGTTGGGAAGAACATCAGAAATGGCTTGAGCCACGGTCAATCCACCCACACCAGAATCAAATATTCCGATGGGACCTTGTGACGATGTATTTGTGACTTGGCTCATACCTCAAATCTAAGCTAAAAAAAAGCATCCGCCTCAGGCGGATGCTTTTGAATATTGTATTGCGAAGAAAGTGTTGGGTGCTTCTTATTGAAGACCCAATTTCGCTTTGAGGTCCCCTGTTAGGTTATCTCCTTTGGCAACCAAAAGCATGGCAGCTTGTGGGTTGGAGTTGAAGATGTAAGAGTATCCTTTTTCTGCAGCAATTTCGTCCAATGCTTTTTGAACTTTAGCGTACATAGTTTCAATGACTTGAGACTGCTTAGTTTGCAATTCTTGAGGAATTCTCACCTGCTCAAATTCTTGAATTTTAGTGTACATGTCTTGAAGGGTCTTTTGCTCTTCTTCCAAGCGAAGCTTAGTCATCGTAGCAGCTTTTCCTTCCAACTCTATGGCTTTGGCGTTGAGCTCAGCCTTCATCTCGTCAAGTTCTTTTTGGTACTGGGCAGATAGTGCCTGAATTTCGGTCTGAGCCGTTTTGTACTCGGGCATTAGCTCCATAACTTCTGTTACGTCAACATGACCGATTTTTTGCGCATTCGCCCCAAATCCTACAACTAGCAATCCTGCAACAAAAAGGGTAGTGAAAATCTTTCTCATTTCTTTTTAATTTAATTTCAATCTGTGGTGATCAGCCTTTTCCTAGTAGGTTTAGTACGTAGAAAAATATTGTTTATCTGTTATTAGTTTCGGTATCCCATTTTCTGAAGAACGTCATCGCTAATGTCCGATTTAGGACTGGTATAAAGCATGATGATATCTCCCGATTTATCGAACACAATATCTAATTTTTTTTTGGTTGCCACTTCTTTAACCGCGTTAAATATTTGGTCTTGAATGGGCTTTACCAATTCCATTCTCTTTTTAAATAATTCGCCTTCTGGACCGAAGTATTTCATTTGCAATTTGCGTGCCTCTAATTTCTTATTGGCAATAGCCTGTTCTCTTTCATTCTGCATTTCGGGCGAAAGCAAAATCTTTTCTGCGTTGTATGCCTGAGTCAATGCATCTACCTCAGAGTATAGAGATTGAATTTCTCCTTCCCACTGCTTGCTCAACAAATCCAATTGTCTTTGAGCCTGAGCGTATTCAGGAATTTTCTTGAGGATGTATTCACTGTCTACATAAGCGTATTTCTGTGCTTGGGCAATGCCAAGAGAACCTATAATAAGTAGTAGTGATAGAAGGATTTTGCGCATGATGGGGGCGAATTTAACCAAATTAGAATTGTTGACCAATCACAAAGTGAGTTTGCCAACCGCTACGGCCAATGGTTCCGGGAATGTTGTCGAATCCGTAACCGAGGTCAACACCGAGCAATCCGAACATGGGCATAAAGATTCTCAGACCCACCCCAGCAGAACGCTTGAGGTTAAAGGGACTGTATTGCTTAAACTCGTTGAAGTTGTTTCCGGCTTCAACAAAAGACAATGCGAATATTTGGGCGTTGGGGTTGGGCGATAGTAAGTATCTAAGTTCTAACATGAACTTGTTGTAAAGAGCACCTCCTCCGGGAGGAGTCAGCGAGAAGTTGGGGTATCCTCTGAGGGCGATGATATCCCTGCCGTCAATTACAAAGTTTTGAAGTCCGTCTCCACCCAAGTAGAATCTCTCAAAGGGAGGTAAGCCAAGGTCCTTGTTGTACGATCCCAAGAAACCAAACTCTGCGTGGGTTCTCAAAACCAATTTATCTACCATTTCCGTGTACCAATCTGCGTTGAATTTCCACTTGTGGTATTCTATCCAATTCCATTTTTGAGAGGGGTCAAGGGCTGCGTAATCTACTCTCGAATTCATTAACGAGAAGGGAGGTGTTAGTTCCCCTGTAAAGCTAAAGTTTGAACCTCTTCTTGGGTAGATAGGGTAATCTGTATTGTTTCTACCGATGGTGAATTTGTAGTTAATGTTGTTCGAAACTCCCGTGTTAAACGTCAAGAAATCCGTGCGGTAATCTTGAGATCTAAACTGACGGAATTCAATTCCTTGGTAGAAGGTAAAGTAATCATCTGGCCACTTGAGACGCTTACCCAATCCTACGTTAAATCCAGTAATGTAGAGAGACTGACGGTTAATGTCTGATTTGGGCAATCCGTTGGTTTGGATGTTGTAGTACATACTCACCGTAAGTGAGTTTGGTTTTTTACCTCCCAACCAAGGTTCTGTAAACGAAACCGAGTAAGACTGGAAGAACAGTCCGTTGGACTGTGCTCTCAAGCTAATGGTTTGTCCGTCTCCAGAAGGGAGAGGGCTCCAGCTGCTTCCATCAAAAATATTTCTCGCGGAGAAGTTGTTGAAGTTCAATCCCAACGTTCCCACGATTCGGCCACCACCCCAACCTCCTTGGAGTTCCAACTGGCTGGTAGAACGTTCCGTTACAGTGTATTCCAAATCTACCGTTCCCGATTCTGGATTGGGCTTGGGGTTTACGTTAAGAGATTGTGGGTCAAAATATCCCAATTGAGCCAATTCACGAATGGTACGCTGAATATCCGTCTTGCTAAACAAGTCTCCAGGACGCGTTCTGATTTCGCGGTAAACTACGTGGTCATTGGTTCGGTCATTACCCATAACCACTACGCTGTTAACCGTGGCTTGTCGACCTTCTCTAATTCTTACTTCTATGTCGATGGAGTCTCTATCCACTCCCACCTCTACAGGCATTACTTGCGAGAACAAATATCCGTTGTCTAGGTAAAGGGTTGCAATATCCGATCCTGCGGGATCCAAAGAAACGCGTTCTTGTAGGTAACCGGCATCGTAAATATCACCCTTTTTGATTTGAAGAATTTTCTCCAGGACCTCGGTTGAATACTTGGTGTTCCCCAAGAAGCTGATGTCTCTAAAGTAGTATTGGTTCCCTTCATCTACGTGAATATCCAATCCAATTCTGCCTTCGTCTACAACGTAAATAGAATCCTTGAGGATGCGGGCATCTCTAAATCCAAGCTCGTTGTACTTCTGAATGACCAAGCGTTTGTCGGCTTCGTATTCTTCTTTGAGAAGTTTAGAAGAGGAGAAAATATTCCAAATACTCACTTCCTTAGTCTCATCCATGGCCTTTCTCAAGGTCTTGTCGGCGACCTTTTGGTTACCGATGAAGTGAATGTGGTCAATCTTAATTCGATTTCCGCGATTAACGCTAATCTCTAGGGTTACGGTGTTTCTGAGCGTATCAGGGAAGGCTTTGATTTCCGCCGTAGCATCTAAATATCCCTTCTCTAAATAGAATTTGCGAACCTTGTTTTCTGAAGTAACGATGAGGTTTTCTGTTACCACAACGCCGCGGTTGAGTTTGAGGAGTTCTCTCAGGTCATCTTTCTTGGACTTCTTAACGCCCATAAAGTAGTACTTGGAGAGTTTGGGCAATTCCTTGAGGTGAATTTCCAAAAACACCACTCGGTTTTGCTTTCCGACGACCTTAATCTGAATGTCTTCAAAGAGTTTTTGCTTCCACAAATTTTTGATGGCACGCTGAACTTCCTCGCCCGGAAGGGTGATCTTGTCTCCAATTCGCAGTCCTGAAAGAAGGGTGATTACGTTTTTGTCGAGGTTGTTACCGCCGGTGATTTCTATACCTCCAATTTCGTATTCCACACCCGGAGTGATGGAAACATCCCCAGATGTAGAGATTTGACCCACGGAAACCCATGAAGTCAAAAGGAAAATGAGGAGGTAGAGTAATCTATTTTTGTGCATTCGTGGTGGCTTATTTTATCTGTTCGCTAGTCTTTCCAAACCTGCGTTCTCTGTTTTGGTAGCTGGCCAATGCCAGGTTAAATTCTTCCTTGGTGAATTCGGGCCACAATTTATCAGAAAAATACAACTCTGCATAGGCAATTTGCCATAAAAGATAGTTGCTGATTCTGTATTCACCACTGGTCCTAATCAACAAGTCAGGATCCGGAAGATTGTGGGTGTAAAGGTGTGACGTAAAAGACTTCTCATCGATGTCTTCTACCTTCATTTCTCCTGCGGCAACCTTAGTGGCAATTTCCTTGGTAGCGGATAGAATTTCTTCTTTACTGGAATAGCTCAAGGCCAAGGTCAACATCATGCGGTCATTTTGGGCCGTTTGTTCCATAACCGACTGGAGGCCTCTTTGGCAGTCGCCAGGTAAGGTTTCCATCTTTCCGATGGTGTTGAGTTGAATTTTGTTGTTTTGCAAAGTTTCAATTTCCTTTTCCAAAGAACTCACCAACAGGCGCATCAGTCCATTGACCTCTGCTTTGGGGCGATTCCAATTTTCTGTGGAAAAGGCGTAAACCGTGAGGTATTTTACTCCGGATTCTGCAGCGGCCGTGGCAATTTCTTTGAGTGCAGAGACTCCCGATTCATGACCTTTAAGTCGAGTCAAGAAGCCCTGCTTCTTAGCCCAACGGCCATTTCCGTCCATTATTATGGCAACGTGTTGCGGTACGCTTTTCTCTGTAATTGTTCGGCCCATCAAAACAGCTATATCCTCCTATCTAAATTTCTTGCATCGTTCCCTTTTGGGAGTAAGCGCAAAGAAAAACTTTATTCCCGAAAAAACATACCAATCATTTGTTAAAGAATTCCCTCTAGCCGTTCCGGTTTTATCAGAACTGGAGAGAGATCGATCGGCAAAATATGCAGCAACATCCCCTTTTTCTTGCGCGAGCAAGGTGGGGTCTACGTAATCAGAGCTTACGTCGTCTAAGTAATCGGTAGAAGTGGTTCTAAACCCAACCTCAAAAGCCATAGAAACATCTTGGCTTAAACTCAACCGGTATCCCATTCCAAAGGGAAGAGAGAAACCGGTGCGTCCGTAGGGAGTGATTTGGGCTAGAGAAGTTCCTTGTCCCTCTGTAGACAACGGCTGAAGATCCACCCATTCGTCGTTGTACTTTCCTTGAGGGTTAAAGGTAAAAAGACCTATTCCTCCAAAGATGTAGGAACTGTGATTTTTGGTTTTAGACCCCGTGATATACGGAAGGAAATTAAATTCCATGATAACAGCCGCTTCAAAGATATTGGAGCGGAACTCGTAGTTTCTGTCTACTCTGTAGTCCAAGCTAGACTGTGCATCGTTGGCATAGATTTGCCCGTAAGAACCCGAAGCTCTGATGGCATAGTGTTCGTCAAATTGATGTCTAAATTCTGCCGTACCATACCAGCGCTGCGGAAGGGATACTCCGTAGTTCCCTACGTCACCCAAAAAGTTGGTTCCGCCACCTCCCAGTCCAAATTCGGAAAGTTGTCCAAATCCAAACAGTGGTAAAAAACTGAATAACAGAATAGTGAGTCTTTTCATTTTGTCTTGCAAAGGGCGCAAATATACAGAATCTAAGGGTAAAATAGAGGTGCTTTTTTAATTCCTTCTGTCCAATCCCCAAAGTAATTTATTCCTAAGGGTAGTGGGGAAATCCTGCACGTCGGTCTGAACCAATTGAATCTGAAAATCCGCACATTTTAATGTGATTTCTACCTCTTCATCAAAGGCGTAAATCCGGGAGTCCAAAGACGTCAAGAATTCTTTCTCTCGAGTTTCCACCTTGAGTGTAATCGTGTAGTTGTTGGGTATAACGAACGGACGTACGTTTAGATTATGCGGAGCAATGGGTGTAATCACGAAATTTTCAGATCCCGGCATGATGATGGGACCTCCACAACTCAGTGAATAACCCGTAGATCCCGTAGGAGTGGCTACAATCAGACCATCGGCCCAGTAGGAGTTGAGGTATTCATCGTTGATGTAGGTGTGGACGGTAATCATGGACGTGGTGTCCTTTCTGGAAACGGTGACCTCGTTGAGGGCAAATCGAGGTTCGATATGCTGGTCAGAGGTCGTTTCCATAGACAACAACCTACGATTGTTGATTTTAAATCTTCCTGAGAGCAAGGATTGAATGGCCGTTGGGATTTCCTCTTTTGAGACATTCGCCAAAAATCCCAAACGACCCGTATTGATACCTAAAATGGGAATGTTTTCCTTTCTCACTAAAGTGGCTGCATCCAAAATGGTTCCGTCGCCACCTATGGTAATTAAGAATTTAGGCGCCAATCGGGCTAAGTCTTCGTGATTTGAAAATGTCGGAAAGCTCAAGTCTATATCACAGTGCTCAATCAAAAAATCATTGAGTTCGCTGTAGACAAATACTTGCGTACCTCCCAGTTCCTTGTACAGGTTTTCTATGTAGGGTCTCGCTTCTTTGGAAAAAGATTTACCGTAAATCGCTACTTTCATTCCTACATGTTTAGGTACTTCATAAAGGCTTCGTATCGGTGCTTAATGTCCGATGCGTGATCACTTTCGTGGAAAGAAGCCAATACGGAGTAATCGTATCTAGAGAAGGTCTGAAGAATCCGAGTAAGATCCTTTTTATTGATTTTTATCGCTACTTCTAATTCTCCAGGCGGCTCGGAGGCCGAAACCCAACTCGCCAAAATTTTGGCGTCATCCGACTCCACAATCTGGGCGATTTGAGACATCTGAAAATCCTTGTCGTGAATTTTGAGAACGACAATTCCTCCTTCATGAGAAAAAGAAAGAGAATCTCCCATGGCCATAACCATATCTTGAGGTAAGAGGCAACCAAGGTAGTCTCCTTCGGCATCCAAGACTGGGAGTAGTGAGACGTTGTACTGCGAAAACATTCTAAAGGCCTCCACAATGTGTTGGCCACTTTCCGCAAAACATCTAATGAGTTTTGAACTTCCGCGCTTTACATTGGTTTCTTCATCGAGTTCCAACAGGTCGTCTTCAGAAACCAAACCGAGGTAGTTTCCGTTTTCACCTACGGGAAGGTGCTCCACCTTAAAGTCCTCCATAACGTTGAAGGCATAGCTCACCAAGTCATCGGGAGCAATAAGTGGAATATCTTTTTGTAAAAGCTCTTGCGAAGTCATTATACAAATTTAAGGTTTTTTACCTTTGTCAATTATAAAAATACACATGACCCAATTAAGCGTAAATATTAATAAAATCGCCACTTTGCGCAATGCGCGAGGAGGGGATGTGCCCAACGTAATTGAAGTAGCTAAAGACTGTGAAAAGTTTGGTGCTCAAGGAATTACCGTTCACCCAAGACCCGATGAAAGACATATTACTTACGTGGATGTAAGAGAATTGAGTCAAGTGGTCACCACAGAGTTCAACATTGAAGGTTATCCCACCAATGACTTTATTGATTTGGTTACCGAGGTAAAGCCTGCACAAGTAACCCTTGTTCCGGATTCTCCAGAAGTCTTGACTTCAAACGCCGGTTGGGATACCGTAAAGCATTTGGGTTTTCTAAAGGAGGTGGTCAATCACTTTAAGCGCAATGACATCCGAACTTCACTTTTTGTGGAGACCAATGTTCACATGATAGAAGGTGCAAAAGCATCGGGTACGGACAGAATTGAGCTCTACACAGAGTCCTATGCCAAGGCCTTTCCCATGAACCCAGAAATTGCTGTGAATCCGTTTACGTTGGCGGCTAAATACGCAACAACCCTAGGGTTGGGAGTAAACGCGGGGCATGATTTAAGCTTGGAGAACTTGGCGTATTTTGCCTCTCATGTTCCTGAGTTGTTAGAGGTTTCTATAGGACACGCCCTGATTTCTGATGCCCTCTATTACGGATTGGAAAACACCATTCAGATGTACAGAGGAAAGTTGGGAGGAACGGTAGTATCTCATTAGGACTTCGGTCTTACAAAAACACAATACAGCATGACGGTTGATTTATTTTCTAGAGTTATTGGAGAAGGGGAGCCCCTAATTATTCTTCACGGCCTCTTTGGCATGGGAGATAATTGGCAAACTCTTGGCAAGAAATGGGCAGAGCAAGGCTATGCCGTTCACATAATCGACCAAAGAAACCACGGTCAGACCGAAAATACCGAAGACTTCTCCTATCAGCTGATGTCCGATGATTTGTTGGCCTACTTGGATCAGCACGGATTGGATAAAGTGTCCATTCTCGGGCACTCTATGGGTGGAAAGGTAGCTATGTTGTTTGCCACTCAGCATCCTGAACGCGTGAATAAACTAATGATTGTAGATATCGCGCCCAAGGGCTATCCCGTTCATCACAATGAAATCATTGCCGGCCTCAAAACTTTAGACTTTTCCATTTTGACTTCTCGAAGAGAGGCCGACGCGGAATTGGCCAAATCACTTCCCAATATGGCCATCCGACAGTTCTTGCTAAAGAGCTTGTACTGGGTAGAAAAGGGTCAATTGGGGTTGCGATTTAACCTGGATTCCATTTCCAAGCACATAGAAATGGTCGGTGAAGCCTTGTTACCAGAAGCCACTTTTGATGGGCCTACGACCTTTATTCGCGGGGCCAATTCTGGATACATTGTAGATGGCGACATGGATTTGATCAGACATCATTTTCCCGCAGCTCAACTGGTGACCGCTCCAGGCGCTGGACATTGGGTCCATGCCGAAAATCCTCAGTTGGTGTACGACGAGACCTGTAAACTGTTGAAGTCCTAAACTATTGGAGTCCTAAGTTCGGCCTACTCTCCTTCGATGGGGAAAAGGGGAAGTGACTTCGTCAATAGCACCTCTTTACCATCAATCATTGTGGCTTTCAAGGAGTCTTGTTCTCCTCTAAAAGTGGAGAGTTGCCATTCGTAAAACTCACAATAATCTTTAAAGTCGGGTAGGGGCACTCCGTTTAAGGCCGTAAGGGTATCGCCTCTTCTCAGACCATTTTCATGGTTGAGGTGTTCTTCCAATAAAGACCCTACGGTGATGTAATCACCACTTTTTGAAAGTCCCAGCCAAAAGGACTTGGGTTCTTTGGCTTTTTTCTGGGCACCGTGAAAAATGATTTGCTGATTGATGTGATCTAGGGAAACGCGATCCCACATCCTCAAAACCTGTTGACCAATTTTTCCCTTTTCATTTTCCTGAAACGAAATGATCATTCCAGGAACTTCTACAGAATCAACGGCAAAGTGTTTTGGGAAACACTCTTTGGAAGTGTCCAGCCCCGCCCCAAAAACTCCCTGAGAGGTGCCGTCTATATACGTCAATTCAGGGTAGAGGAAGAGGTCGTCGTTGAGTTTATCTTTTACATCTGCCGGTAGGTCAATGGCTCCACCGGAGCCCGTGTCTAAGAGTATGTTGGAAACGGTCTTGTTTCCAATGTTGAGATTTACCAACGGACGACGGTTTTGTGAAAAGGAAGCCACCAAGTCTCCTTCGCCGGCTTCTAAGGGTTGGTCTGTAACCGTAAAGGTGTTGGTGGTGTAATCACTGGTCCACTGGGCGCGGCGAATGGCATTTTGCCCGAGGATGCCGTCATAGGCGACACAGCGAACAGCACTGTTTTCTGGGTAATCAATAACGGCCGCCAAAACCTCTTCAAAGTGCAGATCTCCGAGTTTTACCTCTGGAATAAGAACCAACGGAGATTTTTTGACGTTGCCCTGGGAATCTCTAATGGAATTGGAGCCCACTTCCTCTGCATTGATTTTTGCAGCACCTTCTGCAGTAAGAACGGTATAGGAAGCCCCCGTGTCCCAGATAAATTCTAGGGGCACGCCGTCTACGTAAACGGTGACCACTTGCAGTCTGCTTTTGGTGACAAAGGGTATGGTGGTTGAGAAGTTTTCTTCTCTCAACGTGGTGCCATCTCTCAACTTGGAGATGTTTCCAAAGCTGCAACCCATCACGGTGGCCAGAAGAGCACCTGTGATCAGTCGAGATAGATAAGTAGGCATTATTTGATTTTTATGGAGTGTGAAGTATTTCCTTTAACGGTAAACTTCTGATCTTCTAATGAGGGCTCGCTAAAAGTTTCGCGAGCGTTGTTAGAAAATCCATAGGGTTCGGTAGGTTGTCCAAACATTCCCTTGTCCAATTCTCCATTGCTGTTTACATCATGGAACATGGCAATGGTATACTCTCCATTGGAGGGCAGTGAAATAGACACCTTTTGACGCGGGGTACTGCTTACTTTTACCTTTTCCAATTTCACGTCTTCACCCTTGGCGTTGCGAACAGCAATCATTAAAAAGCCTTTTGATTTTTTGATGTTCTCTACGGTTAAGGTCAATGTGGGAGATTCCATGGGCAATGCATTTACATTCAAAGAAATCAATGAAAAAGTGAATACCAATAGCAGTAGGATTCGTGCGCTTTGCTGAAGGGATGAGGTTTTGCGAAAAGTGCTAGAAGTTGTCATATGTTAGCGCTTGATTAGGCGGAGTTCAATCCATTCTATCGGAGAACGACAATGGACCCTTTGTCTTCTACCGTGGTGACTTCTCCAGAAAATGAATTTTCGAAAGTAGCGTGGAGGGTCCACAGGTAAACGCCTTCGCGTACGCGCTGCCCATCGTAGTTTCCGTCCCAATATTCACTGATTCTATCGGTTTGGAAAACGAGGCGTCCCCATCGATCAAAAACCTTGAGGGTGTACGCCATAGGCATGCAATGTTCTGAGCTGCGAATGGTGAAAAGATCATTGACACCATCGTCATTGGGAGTAAATGCCTTGGGGGTAAACAGCGTACAGTTACCTCCTCTATTGCTTAGAGTGGTTTCCTTAGACTGTGCATTACTCGCCAAGGGCAAGGCTAAAAACAACAGTCCAATTATCCAGTTAGGTATGTGGCGCTTCAAAGGCATAGAAACAAATATATCGTTTTAGACAACACAGCGCCAACTGAATTTCGATGGGTGGTGCAATAAAATGATTTTACGAGTGCCTTCGATGAGTTAGAGAACTCTTAAGGGCGGTCTGGAATGGTGTCCGGTTCCTCGTTTTCGAACGGCAATTCAAAGGTGTAATCCGGTTTTTTGGGTTTTTTGTCGTCGGGATCTTCTCCCTTTAACAGGTCGGAAAGCTCTTGGCCTTCATTGACAAATTCATCGCGGATTCCCTTGCCCATTCTCTTGGTGTCCAAACCGGTTTCGAGGTTGTCAATGGGACCTTCCATCTTAAACCAAACGTAAGGCGTTCCCTTTCTGTCTTCCTCAATTATAAACTCATCGAAGTCCGCATTTTTCTTTTTCTTACTTCCAAGGGCATCCGAAAGTTTAAGGCGAATGGAGTAATCCAAGTAGTTTTCAAAGGTGTGAGTTCCTACAATGGAAAGGTCAAGGACGCTTGAGTTTATGGTCATTTCGGGCACCTCTATGGTTCCTTTCTCTATGTGAATGTGGTTTTTGAGCTCGCTAAACGTCACGTTATTCAGCTCCTCCATGTCTGCGACCTGAGAGAGGTTCTCTAAGGGCTTGTAATTGACCAAAGAACCCTTGCGGATGACTACATCTGCATCGAGGGTGAGGGTGTTGGGCAAGAAGGCGTATTGCTCGTCGTGGGCAATGCTCATCTCCATGTCCGTGGTGAGTTTCCCCGTTAGGTTTTTATGCGAAAGGGCGTCCTGTCCAAAGTCATCAAAATCTCTAAAGAGTTGATGAATGTCTATCCCGGTAAAATTCCCCTTGGTCCACAAGGTAGATTGAGGCTGACTCATGTGGTAGCTAAACTTTCCGTAGACTCCGCCGTCTAGCGTTCTAAATCGGATGTCATTCCCTTGAATCCTTGGGCCTTTTTCCGACCAAACCCTTCCCGTAAGGCTTTTACCCATCAGTTTATTGAGCGTAAATTTATCCACGTGCATTTGAACAGAGAAGTCAAAGGGGAACTCTTCGGATTGAGCAGCCGTTTTGTCGTCATCAGAGAACGAAGAAAAATCCCAAGTCATGAGTTCCTCCAGAGAAATCAGGTCGGACTTCAGGGTGGTTTCAAATTTCATCCGCCCGGTGTTCAAGGCGTTTTTCACTTTTCCGGAGAGTTGGAAAGCGCTTTTGGGTGTGGCTATTTCCATGCGATCAACAGACAAATCCCCTGTGGACATCAAACGCACAGAGCCGTCCATACGAGTAAATTCTATACCGGATTCGGGAATGATCCAACTGGCGTTTTGCAATGCCAGTTCACCCGATAAGAAAGCGTTGATCAATCCCTTTTCGGGAATTTCTTCAAAGTTCTTAAAGCGTTGTACTATGGAAAAATTTCCCACAATGGAACCCGAAGCAGATTCCACTAAATCTTGGGATACCCATTTGAGGACTTCACCAAATTTGGCGTCCAAATCACCGTCAATTCTGATGGTGGGAGAGGCGAAGTTTTCTATGGAAATATTCCCCGCAATGTCTCCGGTTTGGGTAGAGGCTGTAAGGTTTTGGATGCGAAGCGCACTAGACTTTTGATTGCCTCTTTTTCCATTGGTAAAATTCGCCGTAAAAGCAATTTTAGACAGTTGAAAGGGAATTTGAGACATGGCAAAATCAGCCCCAGTGACAGAGGCGTCTGCCTCAATTCGTATGGGTTGATCCCCTTTTTGACTGATGGCCAAAGCAATATTGGTTTGTCCGTGGATGTTAAACCCTTCTTTTTCCGGAAAGAAGGCAGAGGGTATGGTTTTAATCACCTTGTCTATGGGAAGGTCATTTCCAGAAAAGTTCCACTGATTTTTATTTTCGACCACTAGGCCTTCAAAGGCGAAGGGAACTCCGGATAGATTGAACAATCCACCAGAAATAGAAAAGGTATCGGGTTGTACACTTAAGGTGAATTCTGAGGCAAAATCGCGCTTTCTAAACAAGGTCAATCCCCCTGATTTTAGATTGCGGATTTGACCTTCAATAGAAGTTGCCGCATAAAAGATATCTCCTTGGTAATATCCGCTGATGTCCAAGTTTGGAAGTTGAGTAGCGATGCTGAGTTCTATGGGACGGTCCTCGTAAATAAGTCTTAGGTTATCACTTTTAAAGTTGGGAAAAGAGAATTTGGAATCGCTCCGGGTAGTGTCAGAAGACTCCTTCCAAAAGTGAAAGTTGTCCTTTTCGTTTTCCAATCTTTTGATGTGGACATATCCATCTTTTACCTCAACGGTTTGGAGTGTATAGTCCTTTCGAATCAAATCCCAAATGGAAAATTTAAAAAACACCTCTTGGAAAGCAAACAGTGTATCCGTTGGATTTTCTGTAACCTCCATGCAATAAACGTCTTCAAAGTAGACGGAAGCATTGGGAAAAGACTCTATAAAGGTAAGGTCTATGGTACGGACGGAAATCTCCGCTTGAACGTTAGCATTGATTTGCGCCGTCACCACATCAATTACCGCTTGCTTGTTGTACTTGAGAAAGAATACAGAACCCGTGAAAAGAATGGCTAAAACCAAAAAAGTCCAGGCCAAAATTCTTTTGATAATTCTCATGTTACTCTGCGTTCTCTTGGGGTTTATAGGAGCGGTTAACTAGCAGTAAAAACGAATTTAGGCAATTTCTATTTTACTGCATTTTTAGGAATTTCAATTCCTTTTCGTCCAAGACGCGGTAGTCTCCTCTTTTGAGGTTTTTCTTGGTAAGTCCAGCAAAAATCGTTCGGTCCAATTTGATGACTTCATATCCAAGGTGTTTGAATATGCGTCTTACAATTCGGTTTTTGCCCGAGTGAATTTCTATACCCACCTGTGTTCTGTCCGTCTCGTCTATGTAAGAAACGGCATC
This sequence comes from uncultured Schleiferiaceae bacterium, assembly GCA_965658445.1. Classification (GTDB taxonomy): domain Bacteria; phylum Bacteroidota; class Bacteroidia; order Flavobacteriales; family Schleiferiaceae; genus CBFHSF01. Next base: position 121,520 of record CBFHSF010000007.1, read on the forward strand.
AGGCTGAATAAATCCATCTTCTAATTCTAGCCCTGCAGCAATTTTTTCTATATCGCCGTAGCTAACTTTTTTGTCTGTGGTAACGTGGTATATTTTGCGAGCCCCGTGGCTGGGGTGAGTTAATTTCTTGGCCAAGTCACCGTCGTTGGTAAACAGTAAAACACCGGTGGTCGCTCTGTCCAATCTTCCAACGGGGTAGATGCGTTCTTTTACTGCTTTGCCCACAAGGTCCATAACGGTTTTACGAGCCTTGGGGTCGTCCATGGTGGTGATGAAGCCCTTGGGTTTGTTGAGTAAAACGTATACTTTTCTCTCGGCTTTTAGCAAGGTACCGTTGTAGCGAACTTGGTCTTTGGTGGGGTCCACCTTGTGGCCCATTTCGGTAACCACTTCGCCATTTACAGAAACCAAACCGGTGCGGATGAGTTCATCGGCTTCACGGCGTGAACACACTCCAGAGTTTGACAAGAACTTGTTGAGGCGAACGGATGTTTCTGCTCCCATCAATTGCTCGGCGCCTTTGTGCTTGGGGCTATAGAATCTCTTGCCCTGAACTTTCGTTCCTCCGCGGTAGTGGATCTTTTTCTTTTTCGCAGGGCCTTTGCGGTCGTCAGAAGGGCCTTCTTCTGGAGCGTCCATCCATGGCTTACCCTCGGCGGCACGACGTTGATTTATGCGCTTGTTTTCTGCCTTTCTAGCAGAATTTCTCCCGAAGTTTTTTCCGCTGTTGGAGCGACCTCTTCCCGAGCTCGATGAGCCTCCTCTTCTTGACCTGTTCATTCCCCTGTATGGTTTAGTTTGCAAAGGTAGTGAGGAAAAATCACTTCCTATTGACTCTTACAAAAAAAGGCCGGTCAATGACCAGCCTTTTCAAATTGTTTTCTTTTCCGAGGATTATCCTCCAAAGTTCCAACGTGCGTTTAAACCGAAAGAGTTGGCCCCAAATTCTGTCTGCTCGAAGATCCAGAAGGTCGGACGCCAATCAATTCCCAGTACGATAGGTACGCCGTTAAATCGATATTCTAATCCTACTTCACCCGCGGCACCGAGCCAGAAATCGTTTCCGATGTAAGAGGTAAGACCTGCACCGATGTACCAGTTAAAGGCTTCTCCTCCAAGAGGTTTGTATAAAAAGTCCCATAGCACATCAACGCCTACAGCACTGTTGTAAAAACCAAGGTCCGCGTGAATTCTGTTGGGACCATTTCCAAAGACCCCGTCAATAGCAGCACCGCCACCTCCGTTAACGCCTCCAAAGCGAATTCCGACCTCTTGAGCACTCAATGTGCCCATTGCAAATACTGCAAAAAATACTAGTAAAACTTTTTTCATGTTAAGCTTATTTGGTTGTTAATGTTATAATCCTGATTGGATAGGGACAATTTCCATAAAATTTTTCCAAATCCCAATTTTGTGAGAAAAAATTTACACGCAATCACATCGATTGCCGATGGTTTTGGTTGTATTAACTAATACTTCAAGGTGAAATTATCCACCTCCAAGTTAGAACCAACCGCTCCCTTAAAGAAATCCCCTTCAAAACTGGAAGTAAAGAGGACGGATATATGGGTAACGGATTCAGAACCATCTCCCCAAATTTCTCCAGGCTGCGGTTGTGCGTA
>CBFHSF010000007.1:123238-130449 GCA_965658445.1 uncultured Schleiferiaceae bacterium
TAGTCATACCATGGGTGACCAGGATCTAAGGGGCCATATTCAATGGGCACATTTACGGTGGTCCAACTTTGTACTACATCATCGGAACGGAACCATGCCGTTCCCACGCGTTTGGTCTGTGATCCCGAGCGGTCTTCTAGCAAGAGGTAAATATCGCATTGATCAGAATAGGCTAGGGGTTGTCCATCGGCATCCTCATTGCTCGGGCCTGGCTCGTATGTGTATTGAAAGGTCATGGATTGCGGTCTGCCGGCAAAGGCAACTCCCAAGTCAATATTTGATCGGGGATCGTTAATACTGGGAAGCCTTCGGTGAATTTCCCAGTAAACAATGTTGCAGCAGCCAGTCTTACGAGTGCAGGTGCCGCCATAGTTTCCAGGCGAGCTGCTGTAGAATCTCCCTTGGGTAATGGGGTTGCATTAGGGTTACCACCGCCAAGTGCCAATCCGCGATTGGCAGTTCCCCATATTGTGGTTTCTTTGGATTCTCCAGGTTGATCGTAAGTGTTTCTAGAAGTCGTTTCTGAATACCACAATTCAAAGGAAGCGTTGTCCAGTTGAGGTTGCGCTCCTGAGCGCACTTCGGACACTTGGTAAAGGGCAATGTCTCCATTTTCTGCCGTTACCGCATAGGTTACGGGCGAACTAAAATCTTGAGTAACTCCAGCCCCCGGGTTCACAGTAGAAAAGTTGGAGTGCGATATTTCTGAGGGGGTTAGATTAAAGTCAGTGGTGTTCTCTGGCATGGGAACCACGATTGTTAGACTGTCTTGGTCAATTAGCGTATTACCATTCTGTCCCTGTATGGAAAAGCTCATTATTTGATTTCTGTACGACAAACCGAATTGGTCTTCCTTTACGCAAGATACGCCAACAGCTATAAGTAGGGTGATAAGAAATATTGAACGCTTCATTAGGAGGGAAAATAAAAAGTGACCCCTACAAAAAGGGTTAATAAATTGATTTTAAAATCCACATTGTTGCTCACAATTCTAGAAGGATTGTTGGTGTCGCCATTGGTCACGGACTCCGTAACGGAACTATTGAGTCCCAGAAGGGAAGTCCCCACTTCCACAGAAAGACCTTCATTGATAAAGGCGGCTATTCCAGGCTGCAGTCCCAAAGTGAAATCATAGGATATACTCGTAACTCTGTTGATGTCCGAAGGAGTTTCTACCTGCCGTACGGAGGATCCATATTTAAATTCAAAATACGTCTCATTAAACAACATAAACCTTCCGTCTCCCAGTGGACGATAGTTTCTAATAAAGGGAGCAACACCATAATTGATGGACCGCGACTCATCGATTACGGGTTGATTGTCGTTTTGGTATCTGAGGTCAGAGTTTCTCTCTTCAAAGACAAAAAACCTCCAACGGCAAAATTGTCTTTGATGAAGTAACCAGAACGCAAGGTAATGTCCCAATTAAAAAAGTTTTGCGTTGTTCAAAGGTCTGGATAATAGAAACTTCATTTTCTCCTTCCTTTTGGTTGACGGAAAAGGTGGTGCTCAAAAGGACCTGTCCCTTTTCTGTGGGGTGACTTGTAAATTCATATTGTGCCATAAGTCCAAAGGACAAAAGAAAAGAATGGCTGAGAATAAGATCTTCATTAGCAACAGTGCAAGATTGATTGTCACATTAAAGGGCTCATTACCAAGGATAAAGAACAAAATTTTTGAGGCATTTGTTATCAAAGTAAAAAATCGTTTACAACATGGAAAATATTAAGTTCCCCATTGCCTTTGCTACTATCTACCTCTTTGTTTACGCGGCACTCTGTGGATTTGATTCTACATTTTCCATTGCGGTGTTTATGTTTTCTCTCAGTCCAATCCCCGTGATTTACATGGTCTATCAAGTTCTTACCAAAGGAGTGGAGAGTAAGAAAACTTTTTCTGACTACTTTTATGACGATTTAGACCAAAAGAGAAACCATTAAATCCGAATCCACCTCCAAGAACACTCTACTCTTTATGCTATTAACCCTCCAGAAGTACAAGAATCTCCTTCTGGCTCTCCTCCTTGTGATTACCGTCGTGGTGTCTCCGGGAGTTCAGAGAGCGGTACAAATCAATAATTCCCTGGATATTTGGTTTTTGGAGGAGTCTCCAGAAATGCAACAATACCGCAGTTTCCAAAATCAATTTGGAGGAGACGAGTCTTTAATTATCGTTTTGAGAGACCATGCGGGGATTCTCACTCCAGACAATATTTCGGTTTTGACTCATTTGAGTGCGGAATTAAAGGAAATGCCAGAGGTGGACTTGATAAAGGGTATGATTCAGGCAGAAGAATTGAAAAAGGGAACATTTGGACCGTATTCCGTTCCCATTTTATCCCAAGGTCACACTCGTGAAAAGTTGCAATCACAGGTTCGCGAAAACCAAGAAGCCATGAGCTTATGGCTTTCCGAGGATCAAACCACAACCCAAATGTGGGTGCAATTAACCCGAACTCCCAACATGGATGCGCAAAGAGGAGAAATCATTGCGAAAATTAGAGAGACCGTTTCTCCTTATCGCGAGGATTTTTCTGTTTTTCTGGGGGGTGTTGGAGTTATTTTTGAGGGATTAAACACACTCTCTCGAGAAGACTTTGCCAAGTTCTTGGGCGCTGCCTATTTACTGGTGGTATTGCTGATGATTTTAATTTTCAGGAGGTTTTCCTATGTGTTATACGTGTTGGCCGTCATTGGTTTTTCTACCTATTTGACCCTAGGACTATATGGAACCCTCGGGTTAAGACTCAATTTAATGTCGACGCTCATTCCGTTGATCATTTCCATTTTGGGTTTGTTGGACGTTATCCATATTCTCAATGAGAAAATTTATTACCAAAACAATCACCAAGAACTGACGGGAGTAGAAGCTCTACAACGCGTTTGGAAGCCCTGTCTATTTACCACGCTGACTACCATGGCAGGTTTCTTGGCGGTATCATTTACCAGTCTTCCTGTACTTCAAAGTTTTGGTTTGTTTACCGCTTTGGGCATTTTTATGTGTCTGATTTTTTCCTTCTTTTTTGGGCTTTTCTTCGTCACAAATCTAAAGCCCGCTCCGTCTCCTGTGGTCTCCATGGAAAAGCTTCACGGATTCCTACAGCACAATCAAAAGGCCCTGAGAGTGGGGATGTTACTTTTGGTTTTGGGGTTTGCTTGGGGCATTCAATACGTTGTGGTAGACACTGAGACCCTGCACTATTTACCGGATGATCACGAGGTAGTAACCGATCACGATTCTATTTTGGAATATTGGGGACCCTACATGCCTTTTGAAATGACCTTGTCCACAGGAAATGGCATTGAGGATCCCAATGTTTTTTCTGCAGGAATTGCCTTTGATGAATGGATGGATTCCGTTCCTCAGGTGGCGCATAGCATAAGCGTTTTTTCTATTGTGGAAGAAAACCTCAGTCTGCGCCAGATGCCCAGTAGTCTCTTTCTAGGCCAAATGGAGAGTTTGTATCCCAAAGCCTATAGCCGACTCGTAACACCCGATCAAAAGATTGCCAGAATCACCGCATTCGGAAGTTTAGAATCCGCTTCTTCGGTTAAAGAAACGGCGGATTGGATTTTGGCCAAGGGTCAAAGATTTTTTCCAAAAGGCTCCACTCTTAAAGCTGCTGGTTACTTACCTCTTTACGGTGGTGTTGCCAACAAAATTACCGAGGGTCAAATCAAGAGTTTGGGATTGGCCTTGGCGTTTATCTTCCTTCTCGTCTGGGCGTTTTTCAAAAAAATCAAATGGGCTTTTATCGTGTTGATTACCAACATCATTCCTGTGATTGCTCTGTTTGGAACCATGGGTTGGTTGGGTATCCCCTTTGATTTGGCAACCATTTCTATCGCTGCAATAGGATTGAGCTTTTGTATTGATGACAGTCTACACTTTATCTACGGTTTTTCTCAATATGCCCAAAAGTATCCTTCCGATTCCTCCAGTCTGTCCTACAAACGAGCCTTTTTAAAAGTGGGGTACGCCATTTTGATTTCCAGTGCGATTTTGTTTTTGGGATATTCTATTCTGCTGGGAGGACAGCTTAAAACGGTGGTGTTATTTGGTGGATTACTCGCCCAAATGATTGCCATGGCATTGCTTTCCCAATGGATTGTGTTTCCTTGGTTGTTGCGAGTTTTTGAAGTCAAGAAATAAGGGGGCGTAAAACAGTACAGCCTATAGTTTTACTTTGAGTATTTTCTCCCATTGAGAAATTTTCCAATAAAAGTAGATCTCACTAAGAAGTGGTAAGTCAATAAAGTAAAGGCCGCTTCGGCGGAAATAACCACTGCGAATTTGATCCAAACATTGACATCCCATCCATAAATCATCCCGGGAACGACGATGGCAATAGGCAGGTGAACCAAGTAAATCCAATACGAAGCATCCGAGAGATATCTCCAAAACTTGGATTCTGAATTAACCCATTTTACAAACGTGGCTAGGAAACCCAACACGAAACTCCAAACACTCACTACGCGAAGGGTAAGTCGGGGCAAATATTCCATGGTATCCATGTTGGTGGCATAAATTGCCCAACATACAAAACCAATAAATAGGAGGGGAATGGGGTATTTCTTGAGAGAGTCCATGGAAACCTTCAATGCATAAAATGCCCATCCAATAATAAAAAAGATAAAGTAGCAATAAAGGGTTTGCCCATTGATGGCAAAGGAGGCTGAGGTCCCCACTTCTACCAAATCCATGTTGGCTAGCGAGAGAAATAAAATGACTGATGGCATCCATGCCATAAGATTGGCTGTTGGGATCTTTGAGAGGCCAATGTCCTTCCATACTCGAAGTGGAGTAGGTCACGGAGGCGTGCAATACAATTCCAAGAATCATCATTACGGCTCGCAAAGAGTCCATAAGTCCATAGCGTGAATTCTATCAGAAGTACTTTTCACAATAATGCAATGTCAATGGGTGCCAATTGCTACTAAAATGTGGTTTGGGGGAGTACTCCAAGATACATATTTTGCGTAAGAATCAATTTTTGTAAATTGAATTTTATCTAAGACACCTCAAAAAAACACAAAATCAAATCATGTCTCCAACCCCAATAAGGACTCTTTTTACTTCGTTGTTACTCTCTTTGAGTTTTTTTGTAAATGCACAATATAGCCCAGAGGAAAACCCTATGAACAACCGTCATTTTGCCTCTTTTACCTTTGCCTATGGCGTGGTTCCAAAGGGAGCTGATGAAGACAATCTAAATCACAAAGACCACTTAGTACCCAGTTTGGGAGCAGACTACCTGTACCGCTTGGCCCCGCAGTGGGAATTGGGAATTATGGTGGACTGGGAGTTGGCTCGATACGTGATTCCTCATAAAGAAGAATTGATCCGCGATCACGCCTTTATCGCTACCATCGTAGGTGCCTATAACGTGACCTCTTCCTGGAGTGTGTTTGGAGGTGGAGGAATAGAAATTGAAAAGCACAAGAGCTTTGCCATTTGGCGATTGGGAACGGAATATGGATTTTCCTTGGGGAATCGATGGACCATGCCCGTAGGAGCTTTTATGGATGTCAAAGAAGGGTATGAAAACTTTTCGTTTAGCATTGGGCTAGGAAGGGCGTTTTAGTATCTTTTTTATCAGAATCGGTTTCAAAAAACTTCTTACAATCCGCCTTCATTCAACCCAAAGACCTCCGATCCAAAGTGATCTTCAATCACTCGCAAGTGATTTTCCTTTAAATATTCTACATAAGCCTTGGCAACGGGAGAGAGTTTCTTCGCCTTGAGCCAAACCAAATTCCACTGGGTGCTTACAGGTAAACCTTCGTGCGGAATGAGGTGTAAATCTCCGTTTTTGATTTCATCTACAATTCCAATAAGGGGCATCACAGAATATCCCATACCTGCCAAAAGGGTTTGCTTTACCGCTTCATTGGATTGAAGAGTTAAAGATCGTTCGCTCACAATTTTTTGAGATTTTAAAAAAGCTTCCATGGCCAGTCGGGTGGCCGAACCACGTTCCCTAAAAATCAAAGGCTCTTTGGAAAGGTCTATGTGTTTTTTGGTTTTTCTTCCCACTAGGTACAATTGATTTTCCATCAGCGGAAGGGTATTGAGCTTCATGTGATTGGGCAAAACCGAAACCATGGCAAAATCTACCTTATTCTCTTCTAAGTGTTTTACAACCTGCCCTTTGTTGGTTACCTCCATGTGAAGCTTTACACCCTGATTGGCTTCAATAAACTCTGTGAGTAAGTAGGGCATAATGTATTTTGCAGTAGAAACAATGGAAACGGATAAGTCACCCGCCAACCCACCCCGAAAAGAGATGATTTGGTTCTCCAATTTTTGTGCTTCTTCCAAAATTCGCTCCGCACTCTCCACAATGCTCTCGCCAAAAGGAGTGACAAAAATCTTCCTTCCCACTACTTCAATCAGAGGAATGTCAAATTGCTCCTGTAGTTTTTTGAGTTGAATGGAAATAGCTGGCTGCGTCAAATGCAGTCTCTCAGCGGCTTTCGTGATGCTTTTCTCTTCTGCGACAGCCACTAAAATAGACAGTTGATGAAAGGTGTAATGCATAAGTCATTGTTTATATAATGGATTAAATATATAAATTTTGATGATGTAATTAAAGGTCAAATCTTTGCCGGGATAAAAATTTAACACCATGCAAAAGTCATTTAAATTGGTAGACAACACCTACCCAGCAGATCAGGCCAAAGAAGTATTAATCTCCATTTTTTCTGACAAGATCAAGTCGTTGGATCGAATGATTTTCCAACAAAAAGTCATGTTGGGAGAAGAAAACCCTCAGCACGTAAAGAGAGCTGAAGAGCTTCGTGCCACAAGACGAGAAATCTTGGCATTGCTCAGTCAATTGGAAGACCAAGACCAAACGGTTTCCATTACCGCCAACGTAGAAATGCAAGTAGTTAATCAACCCGAAATGGCTTCTCGATGAATACCAGCCTTTTGATTGAAAATCTGACCAATCCTGCACTCCTCTTTTTCTTCTTGGGAATTATGGCGGTCCAGTTAAAAAGCGATCTAGAAATTCCTGAATCTAGTTCAAAGTTTATCTCCTTATATCTCCTGTTTTCCATAGGATTTAAAGGCGGTCAGGAATTATCTCATTCCACGTGGTCACTGGAGATTTTTGGTTCCATTGGAATTGGAATTGTAATGAGTTTAGTCATTCCCCTTTACGTTTATTTTTTAATCAGAAAACGGGTCGGAAATTACAATGCTAC
>CBFHSF010000007.1:130549-132431 GCA_965658445.1 uncultured Schleiferiaceae bacterium
GGAATTGTAATGAGTTTAGTCATTCCCCTTTACGTTTATTTTTTAATCAGAAAACGGGTCGGAAATTACAATGCTACGGCAGTAGCTGCGGCTTACGGTTCTGTAAGTGCAGTAACTTTTATTACCGCCATTTCCTATTTAGAAATGGTTGAAGTACAGTACGGAGGTCACATGGTCGCTGTGATGGCCCTTATGGAAGCTCCCGCCATTATCGCTGCACTCTTCTTGCTATATCTACTGAAAGATCCCGAAAATCAAAAACTCGAATACGGCCAGGTGCTCAAGCACGCATTGACCAACGGGAGTGTTTTGATGGTCTTGGGAAGCCTCTTTATTGGCTATATGGCCAGTGAGGACCAAGCGCGTGGAATTGCCCCCTTTACCACAGATATCTTCAAGGGATTCTTAGCCCTTTTCCTTCTCACTATGGGAATCGAAAGCGGAAAGAAACTCAAAGATCTCAAGGAGTTCGGGTGGTTTCCATTGGTGTTCTCAGTGGTCATTCCATTGATCAATGGATTGGCTGTGGCCTCTTTCAGTTCGGTCTTTATCGAGGAACCTGGCAACCGATTCCTTTTGGCCATCTTGGCGGCTAGCGCCTCTTATATCGCGGTACCCGCTGCAATGAAAATTTCTGTACCCAAAGCAAATCCGGGTCTCTATCTACCCATGGCCCTCGGGATAACGTTTCCCGTAAATGTGATGATAGGCATCCCCTTGTATTACGCCATTATCAATGGCTAGACAGCGGGGAAGAAAATATACTTTCTAAGCTTACATCTGTGTAGTTAGTTAAACGCAATGCCGGCAGTTTCCACCTTTTTTGTGGAGCTGTCGGTTTTTTTATCGGATGATTAATTTATCTCCCTACCGATAGCCTTACTTAAATCAAAATTGCATCTTTGTCCCCTCCCGGCCCCATAGTACAATGGATAGTATGCAGGTTTCCGGAGCCTGAGATTTAGGTTCGACTCCTAATGGGGCCACAACGCAATCAAGCCACACTGAAAGAGTGTGGTTTTTTGCTTTTATGCTGAGCCAATTTTTTTTTTGAGTGAAATAATAAAAGCTAAAAAACGCGCGTAGCGCTTGCTTGATTGCGTTGGGTTATAGGCTGAGCAAGAGGAGCACCCCGATAGAGATCGGGACGTTTTCACGAAATTGACCCCTAATGGGAAAAACCTGCTAAAGCCCTTCTTTTCTTCTCCTTTTTTATTTGAATTTTCGTGCCATTTTAATTGGACGTATATTAGCATTGGATATCGAAGGCATTTTCTAGATTTCAAATCATCAATTGCAAAAGTCTTTTCGTTGACTGTTTCTTTACTTGTATTCTCGAGCTCCCCTTTACCATTCAGGATGAATGAAATCAAAAAAATCAGCAGTATGGCAGGCACCTTTGGGAAAAAAGAGAGAGAAAAAAAGAAAGAACTCAAGAGAAAAGAAAAGGCCGCAAGAAAAGAAGAGAGAAAAGCCAATAACCTAAAAGGGCAGGGCTTGGATAATATGATATCCTACTTGGATGCCGACGGCAACCTCACCGATACTCCACCCGATCCCAATCAAAAGGTAGAGATTGATGCTTCTGATATTCAAATCAGCATCCCCAAGAAAACCGACGAAGAAGAGGATCCACAACGCCAAGGAAAAGTTGCCTTTTACAACGATCAGAAAGGATACGGTTTTATTACCGATGCCATGGATGGAGAGAAGTATTTCTTCCACATTAACAATTCGGTAGATCCTATGGCAGAAAATAAGAAAGTGAATTTTGAGCTTGAGAAAGGTCCAAAAGGATTGGTGGCCGTTCGAATTAGCTTGGTAAAGTAAATTTTGAAATTACGCGTCTTACAGCGGATACGGACCTAAGAAGTCAGTTCCT
>CBFHSF010000008.1:0-80333 GCA_965658445.1 uncultured Schleiferiaceae bacterium
GAGCTTTATAAGTGAAGATATAGGGTTTTTAACCGATGAATTTGGACAAGTATACAAAACCATTGACAGCGGTGCTAACTGGACTTATAAGGGTAACTGTCCAAATAATAATTTCGTGGCTTTGAGCTTTGTAGAATCAGGGACAGTCGAAATCGATGAAGTTTCAATGACAAATGGAATTTTAATTTATCCTAATCCAACAACTGGCTTTATCTCAATTGATTCGGATATTAAGGATGAAGCAACAATAATGGTATTCAATGAGACTGGTCAATTAGTATATCATCAAACAATTGTTTCTGGAAAGAATCAATTTGAATTGATTGGCGCAACAGGATTGTATGTTTTCACTATCATTTCAAATAATGATATAAGAACTCATAGAAAGATTATTAAAGAATAACATTTGCCAATATCAACTGCTAGCTAGCCGGTTTGTTTGTTATTCGTCGGTTTTCCCAACTATAATTACGCCTGGTTTTCGAGAAACTTTTATTAGTAATCGCAGCAAAGACTGTGGTGTTTAAGCTGCAAATGGAGTTTCTCTACTGCTCTATAAATATAATATTCGTACAAGTTTTAAGGTATTTGCAGTTGTAGTGAGCTCGATTCAGCTTGCCTTAATCATAATTCACGAGATTGATCAATACAAGCCAACCTACGTTATCGATATTCCTCAGAATTATGAGGGATGTATATATCTGTTTGTCACAATCGAAGAAAGATCGAATGTATCCGTAGATGAACACGGAATTGGTTATGTTGGAAGTAAAGGCAAAGCAAAATGGGAAATCCAAAAAGGCAATCAATCAATAACCAACGCTTTTGCAACACGTCAGCAAAATGAAATTGTCATAAGAGACTCATCTAATACAATAATGATTGCATATGATGTCTCATGCCTGGAAATAAATAATTCAAATTACTACCTCCCAAGGGAATATGACTATGAAATAAAACCTTGTATGGATAGTGCTGAATTCCTTGAACTTGTTGAACAAGGAGTCATTAATGAAAAATTGCTTCGAAAAAAAGTTTGGAAAGGAAATGGTGATGAATCTAGCTGGGTTATTGACTCACAAGAATCAAGACTATAGCCCTTTTCATTGCTGAAATATATAGGAAGTATTGTGTTGAAAACAGAAACGACACGCCATCAACAGCTATAGTGCATACCCTTCGGGATACTGCGCATAGCCAAACCGTTGTAATTAATAGGTTGCATCATCATTAAGGTGTTTCGTGTTTAACCTTAAACTCTTTTTAGTTTTTTTTAAAAAGAAGAATGACAAAAATGGATCATAGGAACGGAGAAGGAAAAAACCTACCACGGTGACCATTTTGGTGGATATATCACTCCGGATATAGCAAGGTGGAAATAGCAATGTGGTAAAAAAAAAACTAAAAAGTCGTTGAGGTAAAACAGCCAAATAAAAACCCTGGACTCAAAGAAAAAGGAAAAACACCTTTGCGCGCGTTCCTCGGTCAAGGTCAGTTTCTACAAATGAAATTTCAGTTTTTCGCGAGGTCAACCAACTTTGCATAAAAACGCAAAAAACAAAAAGGGCTATGTAGATTTTCCCGTTCATGGTCTGTGAAAAGATCAGCTGTAGTCCAAAGCTTATTTTTTTAAAAAAAAGTGTAATTTCAAAACAAAAAACAGGCTTTGTATTTGACAAGGGTAGGGGATTTGAATACGCCCTTCTTGTTTTTTACGGAGCCGTTGTATGAAATTCATGACTTCGATCTATTTTTTCTAACTACTGCACCTTGGGGAAATCCATCTGCATGAATTGATAAGCGATTATGAATTGAAGAAAAATTTGGTGAAATTTCTAAAAAGAAAATTATTTTTTCTCATCAAAAAAGATTTATTTGTTGGGGAATTTTTGATAGATGAATGTCTTGGAAATGGCGCTGAAAATTTTTAAGCAACTCATCTACATTAAGGATGGGACTACGAAAATGAAAAATGGAACGAATATCGTGATTGTGAGTCAATATTAAAAAGGCCTCCTATAACCTGAATGTCGTTGTCTCCAAAAATAATTTTTTTAAGAAAGATATTTTTTTTACAAATAAAACTATGAAAAATAAAATAGGAGTTCAAAGATCGTTTTTTTATAGAATTGTACTTCCATCTATATTAGGAGCTATATTGATTTACCTCGCGGTCTCAAATGATGTTGATAAAAACCCATGGGTGGTTTCTTTTTTAATCCTAATCTTTTTTTATCCTGGGTATTGGTTAATTCAATGGGGTAATAGCTGTCCCAAATGTAATTGTTGGTCTGCTAATGAAATTATAGGAGAAACCTTGATTGATTCTAGTGTTTATACGAGGAATTTTTCTGAATCAAAAACAGAAAATAATATTACGACTACGGAAAATTTCAGGGAAACAACTACCACGAACAAATACGAAGTTTCTCATAAGTGTAAATTTTGTGGTCACCTTTGGAATACAACTAAAAGTAAACAATCTACCAATAAACAAAGGCTATAGTTGTTAATTCAGACTTGGTTAAAAAAAACATAATTTTTTATCATAAACTTAGCAAAGGGAATACAGACGCAATTTTTAAGGGTTTTCCCGAATAAGTTGAGTTTAAAATAATAGTGTTACTTTCTGGATGGGTAAAACTTGAAAAACACAGTAAAAGTTTCTCAATTAGAGTTTTTTCAGGAAATATTGACCGAACAAAAGATTTTAACGTGCAATTTGAAAATATTGACAGAGGATTAAAAAATCTTGAAAGTATAAAAAAATCAATAATTGAAAATATACACTGCCTACAACACTGGCTATAAGTAATTGCTTGTTCTCGCTTATTTCTGATAATCCTGACGGATTTTCAGTTTGGTGTGTACTTGCAAAGTTAATCGCGAAACCACGCAACTACTCATAGCCGCGACGTTGGCATGAATTGTAAAATATTTATGTTTAAATAAAAATTAATCACTAATGAAAACAAAACTACTTTTAATTGTAGCTATATTTTTAGCTGTATCGACTAATGCACAGGTATACCTGTACGGAACAACATCTAAGGGTGGAGCTAACGACAAAGGAGTGATATATCGAACAGATGCATTCGGTCAGAATTATCAAATCGTACATCATTTTGATTCGCTTGGTGGACATACACCCATTTGGGGTATGACATTAGCTCCTAATGGCAAACTTTATGGGTTCACATCTGAAGGAGGAGCTTTAGTTAATGCAGGAGCAACCTTTAAACTTGGAACACTTTATGAATTCGACCCCGTTACTTCAACCTATAATGTGAAAAAATATATTGATGACCAAACCAATTTTGGTACTAATTTCACTCAATTTATTGTTAATAATAATGGGGAATTAGTTACAGCATCAATAGACGGTCCATTAGATACAAGCTCAACGACTTTTGAAGAGTCTAGAATTTTTAAATTTGAGCCTTCAAGTAATCAAATAACTATACTTGATACTATTCCTTCAATTCATGCAGGAATTTTCAGTCCAATAATCCAAGGGTTAAATGGAGATTATTATTTCACTTCAAAAACAGGTGGTAATACCTTTAATGGAAGTATTGGATCTTATAATGGAAATCAGTTTGCGACAGTTTACAGTCTAACCGGACAAACTGATGGAGGCGCAGGACTTCCAGTGAATAATCCAGTGTTTCAAGATACTGATGGTAAATTATATTTGATCACTGCACAAGGTGGTCATACGAATTCTGGTGCGGGTTTAAGAATAAACACTGATGGCAGTGGATATGAGTTTTTAATTGGATTTAGCACCAACACTCCTAGTTTAGGTATAAAACCAAGTGGTGCATTAAAAAAACACAATAACCATATTTACTTTTTAAATTCAGAACTTGGTGATTTTAACAACGGTACAATATACAGAATTGACCTTGGTAACATTTCCAGTAATAATATAGTCAAAGCATTAGATACTGAGGGTGCCAAACCAGAGGCTGGTTTCACAGAAAGTACAAATGGAAAATGGTATTTTGTTTGTAATGAAGGAGGGGACTACAACAATGGAAGTATTGTTGAATTTGATCCATCTACAGAGATAACAATAAAAAGACACAGCTTTAGTTCATCAAGCGGATATAACCCAAGAAGAGCTGCATTAGTTGTTGTAGATTTTAATTCGTTAAGTATTTCGAATACTCCCGAAAATCTTTCTGGTATAGAATTATACCCAAATCCAAGTTCTAAATTGATACAAATAAAAACAAATGATTTTGTAAAAATTAAAAGTCTAGAAATAATTAATGAACTAGGACAATTAGTTGGAAAAAATATAGAACTTAATGGAAACCTACTTGATGTTTCAACGTTAACTGATGGAATATATTTCATCCGTTTAATCATGGAAAATAATCAAATCATATCAAAAAGAATTATAAAAAACTAGTGCCAACAAAACCTATGAGCAATAGTACCCTGCGGGAGGCTACTGCTCATAGCTAAACCGTTCTATGCAAACTAAAATCACGTAACATGTTGCATTAGCAATAAAAAATTCTTTTTATGAAAACTAAACTTTTAACAATCATTACAATCGTTGTTGTTGGATTAACATCTTGCAAAAAAGATGAAAACCCCGATACAGCGCCAGTTACT
Organism: uncultured Schleiferiaceae bacterium; assembly: GCA_965658445.1. GTDB lineage: Bacteria > Bacteroidota > Bacteroidia > Flavobacteriales > Schleiferiaceae > CBFHSF01. Next base: position 4,630 of record CBFHSF010000008.1, read on the forward strand.
AAGGCTAATATAACAAGCTCCGTTAATTTGTATGATGAAGGGACTACAAAGATTGACAATTCAGGAATGACTGTGACTGTAGATGGAACATCTCCTTTAATCTCAGCAACTACAGATGCTGATGGCCAATTCACACTTACGGATGTTCCTTTCGGCACCTACACCCTTTTGTATGAGAAGTTAGGCTATGGGACATTTAAACGATTTAACGTGGAGCATAAAGACGGAAACACTATTATACCAGATGCGCCATCTTTGGGTCAAAAATCTACTACTTCCGTTACAAATCTTACTGTAAGCTCTAATGCTAACTTCCCTGTAATTTTGGGAGCAACAACCAATCCTGCCGGAAACCTTGGTAACACCAGATATATTAGGTTTTTCTTTTCGACCGACCCGAACGTAAGTAATGAAAATTATGATTCCTATTTGGAAACTTTCGCTGCTAATAATTCACCCTATAATCTTAATTTGAGTCAAGGCTCATTAGATGCCCTTGATTTTACAAGTGGCTCCACAGTTTACGTAAAATGTTATGGCGAATCATTTTGGGGAAATAGCTACAGTGACCCAGATCTGAATAGAGATATCTTTCCAAATTTAAACCCGACTTCTGCCCCAGCTGTATCTTTTGTTGTACCATAATTAAATTGTCTGCATATATCAATGTTTATACTGCATAGCACCCTGCGGGATGCTACGACACCATACACAAACCGTTACAAGCAATTCAAATGACAAACTTGATTTTACATATACCTCATTCATCTGACAAGATACCCATGGATAAGGGGTATATGGTAGATCAGAAAATCCTTGACCAAGAAATTATCAAATTAACAGATTGGTATACCGATGACCTTTTTTTCTTTGAGGATAGTATAATTATCAGAGCTGATTTCTCAAGAATATTTTGCGACACTGAAAGGTTTTCTGAAGACAGCCAAGAGGTTATGGCTAAATATGGTATGGGAGTGCTTTACGAAAAACTAGATGATGGTTCAGTAATTAGAGAAGTTAACCCTAAGCTTAGAGAGGAAATACTGAACAAGTACTATTGGCCTCATCATGCGAAGTTAAATCAGGCAGTAAATGACCAATTAGAATCAAATGGCAAAGCATTAATTGTAGATTGTCATTCTTTTCCGAGTAAACCTCTTATTAGAGATCTTAGTCAAGAAGAAAATAGACCTGATTTCAACATTGGAACAGACGCTTTTCATACACCTGATTACCTAATTGAAATATCTAAAACCTTTTTTAAGGAAAAAGGCTACTCGCTTGGTATTGACTGGCCTTATAGTGGCTCTATTGTTCCTTTAAATCATTATAAACAAACAAAGAATGTTTCATCCATAATGCTTGAAATTAACAGAGCACTTTATTTAAATGAGCCGGGGAATCAAAAGTCAAGTAATTATTTAGCAGTTAAGGAAACAGTAAATGATTACCTAAAAGTAATTAAAACAGCTTGTAACAATGTATAAAAATAATAGCCGAGATAGTATAAATTTAAGGATTGTAGCCCGCTTAAACTTTCTTGTAACTTGACAGGAAAGTGCTTCGAAACCGCCACAAAGCCATATGCAAACCGTTGTATGCAATTACCATAAAAACATAAAATGAACGAAAACATAAATATGGCTGTCTTGATTGATGGTGACAATATACCATCTGCTAATGTCAAGGAGATGATGGAAGAGATAGCCAAGTATGGTAATCCTACTATAAAAAGAATATATGGAGATTGGACCAGGCCAGGACTGAATAAATGGAAAAATCTATTGTTAGAAAATGCCATATCACCAATACAACAATATGGCTATACAACTGGAAAAAATGCGACTGATTCTGCTATGATCATTGATGCTATGGACATACTTTACAGCAATAAAGTCAATGGCTTTTGCCTTGTCTCTAGTGATAGTGATTTTACCAAATTGGCTACAAGACTAAGGGAAGCAGGCATGTTAGTCATCGGGATTGGAGAGAAAAAGACGCCTAACCCATTCATTGTTGCATGTGATAAGTTTATTTACATAGAGATTCTCAGGAAACAATCGGAAGATAAAACTGACACAAAGGAGACTACTAAACCTTTGGTTGATAAAATCACCAACAAAGAGATTAGCTTAATTTCCTCTTCAATAAATGATTTATCAGATGAAGAAGGATGGGCGTTCCTTGGAGATGTCGGAAGTTTAATACAGAAAAAACGTCCAAATTTCGACTCTAGAAATTTTGGATTTGAAAAACTCACACCACTAATTAAGTCAATCAACAAATTTGAGATTGAACAACGAGAAAATCCAAAAGGAAGAAGCAAATTGATTTATGTTAAAATAAAAGAAAAGCATATAACAAGGGCTAAAAAATCATAGCCACCCTGCGGGATGCTACGACACCATACACTAACCGTTATATGCAAGAAAAAACAACATGGATAGAATACAGAATATTGAAAACGAGATTTCTGAATTGAGAGATCAACTACAGAACCATGTTCTCTATGAAAACTTGAAGAATATAGATGATATCAAAGCCTTTATGGAAAATCATGTTTTTGCCGTTTGGGATTTTATGTCATTATTAAAATCACTCCAAATTGAGTTAACTACTGTTCAAATTCCTTGGACACCTGCACGAAACCCATCCTTATCAAGGTTCATAAATGAAATTGTCCATGGGGAAGAAAGTGATATTAATGAATTAGGAGAACCTAAAAGTCATTTTGAAATGTATTTGGATGCCATGAATCAGGTAAATGCCAATACAACTAATATTACTCATTTCACTAGATTAATTGAATCTGGACATTCAATCCAAAACTCTTTAAGCGAAGTTGACTTAGATAACAGGGTTGCTGATTTCGTGAAATTCTCATTTTCTATTATCGAAACAAACGAACCACATCTCGTAGCTTCAGCCTTTACATTTGGGAGAGAGGATGTTATCCCAGATATGTTTATTGAAATTTTGAATGCTGCCGATTCTGAAAATCAATCATATAATAAGCTAAGGTATTATCTAGATAGACATATCGAATTGGACGGAGATGAGCATGGCCCACTTTCACTAGAAATGATTTCAGAATTATGTGGTAATGACAGCAAAAAGTGGTCTGATACATTATCAGTTGCCAAGCAGTCTTTAAGAAAGAGGATTGAACTATGGGATGCGATTAATGACATTATAACGATTAAAAATCAAGCATATAACAATGTATAAACTGCATTAAAACGACATTTTATACTAACCGTTGGGCAACATTAAAATCAAGATGATAAAACACAAAATATTTCTGTTAACAGTAATTTCAACTACATCATGTGGAACAGGCAGTAATGAAAATGCTGATCAGGAAAAACATATGTTCAATGTTGAATATAACGGTGCACTAAAAAATATGATGCACAAAGGAGATATATCATCAAAAGTTGACTTAAAAGACTTACAACCAACACATAGTGAACGAATCCCAATAGGGTCATGAATTCTTGAGCCTTGACCTTTTTATCAATAAAAAAAATGATTTAATAAGGGATTGATGAACCTCCTATGTCGTTCTGCCTCTTTTTGTCAAGACAGATCCGCTTGCGGATTCACGAACTCATTAGAAAATCAAATTTCGTTCGTAAAAAGCAAGGTGCCGTGTGGGGGCACTAGCCACGCTGGGGTTTCAAGGGGATAAGTTCCCCTTGACAAGGACTGGCCCGAGGGGCGGACAATTATTAGGAGAATGGAGTAGCTACGGATTGAAAACTACTTTTACGGAAGAAGGAACTGCTCATAACTGCTCACTGTTTACCGCTACATCTTTTTTTGTCCAATTCCCCACAATTGTTAAATTAGGGGAAGTATGGGGCCTTGAGTGGTTCCGTGCGAAAAACCAAACACACACACTCACACCATTCAATAAACCAATCATCTGTGGATAACGAACAATCATTGACCGCCTCATACAAATCAGACATCATTTCCGGAATCGTAGTTTTCTTAGTGGCACTGCCCCTTTGTTTGGGGATTGCGGTGGCATCGGGAGCTTCCCCATTTTCTGGAATCATCACGGGAGTGGTGGGTGGAATCATCGTGGGATACCTCAGTGGATCGCACGTAAGTGTTTCCGGGCCGGCGGCCAGCTTGATTGCCATTGTAATTTTAGCCATACAAGATTTAGGTTTTGAGGCCTTCTTGGTGGCGGGAGTCTTGGCAGGCGTCTTCCAGTTGATTCTGGGGTTTGCCAAGTCAGGAACGTTTTCTAACTACATTCCCACGGGCGTAATCCAAGGAATGCTCACGGGCATTGGGTTGATCATCATTCTGAAGGAAATCCCCCATACCATTGGGTATGACAAGGAGCACGAAGGTGATTTTTTCAATTACAGCCTTACGGATAGTGCTGATAGCGGCTATTTATACGAGATTGCGCACTCTTTTAACTTTGCGCATACGGGAATTATTATCGTGACTTTGGTGTCCTTGTTTATTCTTATTAGCTACGCAAAAATTCCAGCGCTCAAGAAGTTAAAACTCTTGCCAGGAGCCTTGGTAGCGGTAATTGTGGGGGTTATTATCAATGAGATTTTTGCTCGTTTCTTCCCCGGTCTCGTCATTTCTGAGGACCACTTGGTGGAATTGCCCATGGCGGGTTCGCCCTCGGAGTTTGTGGACCAGTTTACTATTCCTGATTTTACCGCCATTACCAACCCACAGGTATGGATTACGGCTCTCTCTATAACCGCAGTAGCCAGTATCGCCACCTTGTTGACCATTGAAGCCGGAGATAGGCTGGATCCCTACAAACGCCATTCGGACGGAAATACAGAGCTCAAGGCGCAAGGGGTAGGGAATATTCTTTCCAGTATGATTGGAGGATTGCCTATGACTTCTGTAATTGTGAGAACTACCGCCAATATTGATGCGGGGGCAAAGAGTAAGTTATCGGCTGTATTTCACGGCATATTGCTTTTGGCTTGTGTGATTCTCATTCCCTTTTTGCTGAATAAAATTCCCATGGCCACTTTGGCTGCTATCCTTTTAATTATTGGATACAAGCTGGCAAGCCCACAGGTCTTTATGAAAATCTGGCATGTGGGAAGGTTCCACTTTATTCCCTTTATCATTACCGCAGCGGGTGTGGTAGGATTGGATTTGTTGAAAGGAGTAGCCCTCGGTATGGTAGTGAGCCTAGCCTTTGTTATCAAGGGTTACAAGAAAGCACCCTATCACGATGAGGAAGAGCCCATCGACGAAGAAAATAAAAATAGAATTACTCTCGCTACTCGTGTTTCTTTCCTCAACAAGCACACCCTCAAAAAACGCCTTGCTAAGGTCCCAAATGACTTCGAAGTAACCATCAATGCAGAGAATTCTGTGTACCTCGGTTACGATGTCCTAGAATTGATTCGTGACTTCTACGAAAACGTCGCTCCCAAGCGAGGAATCACCGTTCACCTCAAGGGCTTCCGCGAAAACCACAATATTGAGAATACCGTGGTGGACACGGCGTTTGAGAAGAAGGAATGGGATGAGGATAAATGATCGGTGAGCAGTGAGGACCTGTTCCGATGGATATTGGGAGTGAGCTGGGAATGGGAATATGTAACAAATCACTAGTCACTAGTCACTAGTCACAAGTTACTAGTTACCAAACCCCAGTCCCTTTCATGTTCACTGCTCACCGCTCACTGCTAACTTTTCACTAAACCAAAAATGAACTCCGAAAAGAAAACCATCCTCAGCCTAGTCCTCCTTACCATCCTAGGGTTGGCTTACTCCTATTTTGGATATTACTACACGTATTACGGCTTAGGAGTCTACCTAACGCCACTGGTATTCGTTGTATCGGGATTGCTTGCTGGAATAGCAGTTTGGGTGCTAAAGGCGTGGCGAAAAAATTGGCAGATGCCATGGAGAAGGCAATTCTGGGTAGTTTTCAGTTCCGTGGGAAGCACTCTATTTGCTGCGCTGTTGATTTACTTGGCCGTGGACAATTACAAGCCCTCTTACTACATGTACGTGCCCGAAGATTTTGAGGGCATGGTTCACCTTCTTCCCAGTAAAGAATCTTCTGAGGAGTTGTATATCGATGAAAACGGAATAGGCTATTACCGCAGCGACCGCGAGGTAAACGTAATTGTTATGAGAGGGGAGGAGGACATCACCAACGCCTTAAACCAATACGGACGAAAGTCCTTGATTTTTAAACAAGCCGACAGCCTTCACTACAAAGCCATAGATATCACCTGTTTTGAAGTCGTAGAAGGGCGCCACTACGGCAGTAGCCCCTGGAACCAACCCCACGCCCAATGCATGGACGAAGCGGAGTTTGTTCGAAGATTAGAATCCCAGGAGATTGATAGTTCGAAGGTAATCCAAAAAATCTATGATTTTTTGGGGACTGGGAATTAGGAACTGGGAACTAGGATAAGGAATAAGTTACCTAGCTCATGACCTTGGTCTTTTAGAAAAAAGATTATGGAAGTGGAATCCCAGCTTCCCCCAGTCCCAAGTGCCTTGTACCTAGTCCCTATACTTGAATCACCCCCGGATTATACGCCTTCTCAATGGGAGAGTGGTTAGCCATTTCAATACCCATAGAAATCCATTTGCGGGTTTCTGCGGGGTCAATGATGGCGTCTACCCATAGGCGTGCGGCGGCGTAGTACGGGCTCATTTGCTCGTCGTATTTGGCCGTGATGTCGTCTAAGAGCTTCTGTTCTACCTCTGGGGTGATTTCTTCCCCTTTGGATTTAAGGCTTGCCTTTTCAATTTGCAAAAGCACTTTGGCGGCCTGTGAACCTCCCATTACTGCGAGTTTGGCGTTGGGCCAAGCAACGATCAATCGAGGGTCGTAGGCCTTTCCGTTCATGGCGTAGTTTCCGGCTCCGAAGGAGTTTCCGGTAATTACTGTGAACTTGGGGACTACGGAGTTAGAAACGGCATTCACCAACTTGGCTCCGTCCTTAATGATTCCGCCGTGTTCTGAGCGAGAACCCACCATAAAGCCCGTTACGTCTTGTAGGAAGACGAGAGGGATTTTCTTTTGGTTACAGTTGGCAATAAATCGACAGGCTTTGTCTGCAGAGTCGGAGTAGATAACCCCTCCAAATTGCATTTCGCCCTTCTTGGATTTTACCAATTCGCGGTTGTTGGCTACGATACCCACTGCCCAGCCGTCTATGCGAGCGTAAGCGGTGTAAATGGTCTTTCCGTAGCCTTCCTTGTATTCTTCTACAGAATCGGCATCCACCAAGCGATCTACCACTTCGCGAACGTCGTAGGGCTTGCCATCTCTGGGGATGATGCCATATACTTCTTGGATGTCTTTTGCGGGATCTTGAGCTTCTTTGCGGTTGAAACCAGCCGTGTCAAAATCACCAATCTTGTCTACGATATTTTGAATGCGCGATAGGGCGTCATTGTCGTCCTTGCACTTGTAGTCGGTTACTCCAGAGATTTCTGAATGCGTCTCAGCACCTCCCAACGTTTCGTTGTCAATGTCTTCGCCAATGGCCGCTTTTACCAAGTAAGACCCCGCCAAGAAGATGGACCCCGTCTTTTCTACAATCAAAGCCTCATCACTCATAATGGGCAAGTAGGCGCCTCCAGCAACACAAGATCCCATAATGGCTGAGATTTGGGTAATCCCCATAGAACTCATTATGGCGTTGTTGCGGAAGATGCGACCAAAATTCTCTTTGTCGGGGAAGATTTCGTCCTGCATAGGCAAAAACACACCCGCACTGTCTACTAGGTAGATGATGGGAATGCGGTTTTCCATGGAGATTTCCTGCGCTCTCAAGTTCTTCTTTCCCGTGATGGGAAACCAAGCTCCAGCCTTTACGGTGGCGTCATTGGCTACGACGATAACCATTTTGCCCTGAACGTATCCGAGTACCACGACTACACCCCCAGAAGGGCATCCGCCGTACTCTCTGTACATGCCTTCTCCGGCAAAGGCACCAATTTCTATTTGAGGAGCATCGGCGTCTAGCAAAGTCTCTATGCGCTCTCTGGCGGTCAACTTGCCTTGTGCGTGCTGCTTTTCGATTTTCTTTTTACCACCGCCCAGTTTTACCTGTTCGTGTCTTCTTCTCATCTCAGACACCAATAGCTTCAGGGCGTCTTCGTTCTTATTGAAATTTACATCCATTATTCGCAGTTTTCAACGGTCCATGTTCCTGCCACTCTGTATAGCGAAGTGGCCTTGGGGGTATCAGAACTCAATAGGGTAAACACATTTTTTTCGGGATAAGTTCCCACGAGGATCACTTCCGGGATGCCGTCGCCAGAAATATCCCCAAACCAGTAGATGTCAGGAATGCCGCATTCGCCTAATTCAGACACTAATTTGGCCAAGTCTTGAGAAACGGGACCCGCAGATTTTTCCGTTTGAGCAATCATTTTATAATTAGAAATCACGGGGCAGTTGGTCACTTCTGTCACGTTTCCTGTGGCGTACAACTGAACATTGGTAGCGCTCAAACCTTGTTGTTGACCGTACAATTCAATTTGCATTCCGGGGAAGAGCTGGCGAGAGTTGTCCACAAAAAACGCATCGGGGAAGGTCATGGTCCAGTCTTCGGGAAGTTTTTTATCGACACCAATCAAAAAGTAAGAGGCGTCTTCAGAATCGGTTTTGATGTCAAATTCCATATTGGTTCCCAATGAGTACTTGCTCTTGATGATCTGAAGGTCTACGATTTTTCGCGTAAACGTTCCGTTGGCATCGAGGTAGTATCCGTACCAGATTTTTCCGGGATCCAAAGAAGAGATGTCTCCACAGTAGTTGTAGGACTCCGTCAAAAATTGAATGTCCATGGGTAGAACATCAGCAGGTGCTTCGGGTTCGGGAGCTGTGCCCTTGGGTTCTGGAATGCCACCAGTAAGTACTGGAGTTCCCTTCACAGTATCCTTAGCCAATCCTTCCACAGGACGAGGCTGCTCATAATGAGAACGGCGAATAACTATTTTAAACCAGAGGTCCGATTTACCGGTGTCAGGTTCTGCGGTGCGAATGTCATTTAATAACTCCACATCTGTGGCCGGGTAGTAGGATTCCATAAATCCATCAAACATGTACCCTTCGAGGTTCATGTACTTGACCTTCTTCCAGTTACCTTCAATACCTTCTATGGTTTGAGCTTTCTGAGGGGTAGGGCATACCAGAACGATGGCTTTGGGAGGAACAAACCCAACCACTTCGTTTTGAGTGCCAGGGCCTCCTCGCATCTTCATGCCATTTTTGGCAGTAATCTTAAACATTTGATTGGTGGGGCAACTCGCATCCTGGGCTTGAAGGCCAAGTCCAAAGACGATGCACAGTGCAGTAAACATCCATTTCATGTGTAGTGCGTTAAGGAGTATCCCCTTGGGGAGTCTCATTGGTAGGGCTAAAATAGGAATTTACTAGCCATCAATGACCTCAGAATGTGGCCAATTCTTTTCTAGGTAGTCCAACCCCCAAGATCCCTCCATAAACAAGAGGTCCAATATCGAAACATTGGGGGCAAACTCACGCGTAAAGGGCTGAGGGTAAGGTTTTAGCATTTCTGCTAAAGGGTCCTTTTTCTTGGGAGAGATGCAGTACCTGAAGTCAGACTCTGTAAAGGGTTCTATCGTGGGAAGTGTAAACGCAGTGGTGGGCTCCACAGGCAATTCGGTACGAAGGCATCCCGAAATCCATTGGTGAATGGCCAAGTTTAAATCCCACAGATATTGGGGACGGCTCTCCAGTATTTGCGATAGTTCTGCAAAAACGGTATCAAAAAAAGGCGCATTGCCGTAGGCCGTCTCAATGGCCTTGAGGTGGTTTTTTACCCAGTCTTCTGCATAGCTGATTTCCACTTGAGTGATGAGGGTGGTCTTTTCGTAAGAAACCGGAATGGTCAGCATTTGCAAGCCATTGGGACCGTTTATGTACGTGCGGTTCCTATAGGTTTGTTTGGGAAATCGCTCTTGAGCTTCCCAATGCAAAATACCTTCTCGTATGGCACGGGTGTAGTAGGTCAGGGGACCTAAATATACCGTGCTATACAATGAGTGAGCATTCATGTTTCTACTGATTTACGATTGTGCCTTCTTCTTCTTAACGAATTTTCTGTACACATAGTTGAGTGCAAACAAGGCAAATACGTACCAAAACAGTGATTTTCTCTCTCCAGTCCCATGAACTGTCGTGAAAACGCGGTCCGTTCGGATCTTGTCAAAACCACTGCGGAACTTGTCCATACTCATCCAAATAAAGACCGGTTTACCCACGATATGAGTTTCAGGGACAAAGCCCCAATATCTAGAATCTGAGGAGTTGTGGCGGTTATCTCCCATGGCCCAGTAGTAGTTTTGGCCAAAGGTGTAAGAAGTTGCTTTTTCGCCATCTATGTAGTAGCCATCGCTTCTGCGTTCAAATTCATGGCCTTCATAGGCGGTGATCAATCGGTAGTATGTCAAGTAGGCCTTGTAATCCAAGGGTACGGTTACGCCTTCTTTTGGAATGTACAAGGGGCCGTATTCGTCTCTAGACCATTTAAAAGTCAGGGTGTCATTGTGACCTCCCAAGGTGTTGTCTGGGAATACTACGTTGTTGTTTACACTTTGGCTGTATCTCTTGTAGTTTCCGGGGAAATCGCCTGCAATGGCCTCACCGGGTCTCGGAGAATTAATTCTCAAAACCTTGTCTACACCGGGAATGGTTTTAAAGAGCTCTACTTTGTCGCTAGATAGCGTTACCAAATATTCTCTCGGAGAAATGGGAATAACATCCGATGAGTTCTGGTAGCGCAACTGTTGTTGATTGTTGATGTAATTGATGTCAAACTTGTCCTTGAGCGTTCGTGGGTTGAGCGCATTGTCTACAGTTGTGGAAACGTAGTACGAAAACTGACTGTTGGCTCTATCCGACCACTCCTGTGCTTCTCCGTCAATATACACCATGCCTTCGTGTACGGATAGCGTATCTCCAGCCACAGCTACACAGCGCTTGACGTAGTTTTGCTTTTTGTCGATGGGATTGTCTACTTCTCCCGGATAATTAAAGACAAAGCTTTCATTTCTTTGAACGTCTTGGAATCCCGGAAGACGGAAATATGGCAGTTGAACCGAAGTGGTGAAACTAGGGATGTCTGTATAGGGAATGGTAGCGTGCATAAGTGGAATGGCCACGGGAGTCATGGGCGTTCTCACACCGTAATGAGCCTTAGATACAAAGAGGTAATCACCTACCATCAACGTTTTTTCCATAGAAGGAGTAGGGATGGTGTAGGCTTCAAAGCTAAACGCTCTAATGGTAGTGGCAGCAACTACTGCGAAGAAAACAGAAGGAATCCAATCTCCCAATTGGGCCTTCATCTGTACCTCGTTTTTACCAACCCATTTTAGATTTTTGTCCGTAAAACCCATGTAGGCCATGTACAGTCCCAGCGTAAAAACGGTAAGCAAAATGTCCGACCATTTGCGCTTGTTAAATCCGTGCAAGAACTCGTAGGCCATGATGATGGCCATTACGTGATTGACCACCGGTATGTAAACCAAGATCATTTGCCATTTCTTTCTCTCGGTTTTGTCCAAGACAATCCAAGTCTTTAGGAAGGGAACAAGGGCCTTCCAAGGCTCAATGCCAGCCGCTTTAAAATAGGGGAATAGCGCGAGGGAAGATATGATTTGGATTAAGAGGTAGTACTCAACAAATCCCAAAGTAATGTCCATAATTGGTGGTTTATCGGTTTATTCGGCACCTTCAATTTTCAATAAATCCCTCATGCTGTAGACGCCGGATTTATCGGCAATGAATTCTGCGGCAGCCAAGGCTCCGGCAGCAAATCCCTTGCGAGAGTGTGCGGTATGTTTTATTTCAATACTGTCAATTTCAGAATCGTAGCTAACAACATGTGTACCCGGAGTTCGGTCTACGCGTTTAGCAACGATGGGAAGGTCATTTTCTTTTGCCTCTTCTGCCAAGGCCCACGACTTTAACGTTTTGTTGGCATCGATTATGGGTTCCGCTAGAGAAAGAGCCGTTCCTGAAGGGGCATCCAGTTTTTGCGTGTGATGAATTTCTTCCATAGAAACGTCATAGGAACGATCGCCCATGAGTTGGGCCAAATATTCATTTACCGCAAAGAAGATGTTGACGCCCAAGCTAAAGTTGGAAGCGTAGAGAAAAGACGTTGAATTCTGAACGGTGAGTTCTTCAATTTCTGGCAGTTGGTCCGTCCAACCTGTGGTTCCAGAAACGGTTGGGATTCCCAGTGAAACCAGGCGTTGACAGTTTTCAAAGCCCGTTTCCGGTCGGCTGAATTCTATGGCTACATCGGCGTTTATCACTTCAGCATCCGAGAAGCCGTCACGTCCTGTTTTGGCGATGATTTCATGTCCTTTTTCTAGGGCTATGGCTTCAATGGCCTTTCCCATTTTACCGTATCCAATCAATGCGATTTTCATCAGAAACTCAGCGTTATTTTTGCGCCCAAGTTGGCGCCCCAGTTGGGGTCAAAACCCGCAGATACTGGCTGCCAATGAATGGACAAGTCTTCAGAAACATTAAATTCATAGAGGTGAGCATCGATGTTGGCATCTACAATTTGCAAACCGTAGATGACGACCATGATGATGATGCTCAGATCTCTGTACTGTTGGTGGAAGTTTACGAGTTCTACTAGGTCTTTGTCAGAGTAAACGCCCACGTATTTGTCAGAGGTATTGGGATCGTCGTCCAAGCGAATGTCTAAGGCTCGTTGGTACTCATCCCTTTTTACCGTGTTGTCATGGATAAACCAACCCGTTACGCCAAATCCCACGTATACGATGGGCATTTTCCAATACTTTCGGTTGTAGGCTTGCCCCGCTCCCGGTAGAGCCACACTCCACCACGTAGCGGCAGAAGGACTGTGGGTTGACGGAGTGGTGGGTGTAAAAACAGAATCGGCACGGGTTATTCTCTCCGTGCCTTGAATGGGACCTTGACCTGGTGCTTGCGCAGGATTGGGGTCTTGCCCCTTCGATGTCAAAGGCATTAACATCATCCCCATGAGGAGAGCGCCTATGATATATTGTATGTGCTTTTTCAACCCAATGATTGTTTGCAAATCTTATTGCAGGCGACCTACGATTTTCTCCAAGTCCTCGTCTGAGGTGAACTTGATGATGATCTGGCCAGACCCTTTGGCTGTTCTCTTAACGTCCACAGAGGTCTCAAAGTATTCAATGAGTTGTTCTTTGAGGTCAATGTATTCCGGTGCTAAGGGTTCCGCTTCTACAGAGGCAGTGCTTCCATTTTTCAATTTCTTGGCCTGGGCCTCTACGGCGCGTACGCTTAGGTCTTTGCGAATGATCTCTCTATAGAGTTCCAATTGCAACGCTTCGTTTTCTACACTGAGCAAGGCTCTTGCATGCCCCATAGAAATCATTCGGTCTCTAATTCCTGCCTGTACTAGGGGAGGGAGCTTGAGAAGTCTGAGGTAGTTGGTTACGGTAGAACGCTGCTTTCCTACGCGGTCAGACATTTGTTCTTGGGTGAGTTTACACTCGTCAATCAATCGCTTGTAGGAGATAGCCACTTCTATAGCGTCCAAATCTTGACGCTGAATGTTTTCTACCAATGCCATTTCTAGCATGGCTTGGTCATCAGCAATTCTTACATAGGCAGGAATGTCCGTAATGCCCGCCATTTGAGACGCTCTAAAACGACGCTCTCCAGAGATGAGCTGATAGGCGTCCGGTCCGGTCTTACGCACGGTAATGGGCTGAACGATTCCCAATTCTGCGATAGATTGAGACAGTTCCTTAAGTGCATCTGGGTCAAAGTGGGTACGTGGTTGAAAGGGGTTTACCTCAATGTGCTCCACATTAATTTCTGCGATGTGACCTACAACCTCAGGAGCTTTGGTGTCCGTTGCACTGGATACTTCGCTCACTGGCGCTTCCTTTAACAGGGCCGATAACCCCTTGCCTAAAGCTGCTTTTTTCTTGGCCATAGTGTTTTCTTATTCCTAAGGTTTATTGTTCCTGTCAGATACGGGCTCTGAACGGTTTTCTCTTGTTTATTGAATTAATTGGCGGAATTCGCCGACGTCTTTTCACGGTTTTTGTCGAGGAATTCGCGGGCTAAGGTAAGGTAATTGACCGCACCATTACTCGCTGCGTCGTACATAATGATGGACTCTCCAAAGCTGGGAGCTTCACTTAGGCGTACGTTTCTCGCAATAATGGTGTCGAAAACCATTTGTTGGAAATGCGTTTTTACCTCTTCAACCACCTGGTTGCTCAGACGCAAACGAGAATCGTACATGGTCAATAGCAATCCCTCAATATCCAAATCGGGATTGTGAATCTGTTGTACGCTCTTGATGGTGTTGAGGAGTTTTCCCAATCCTTCCAAGGCAAAGTACTCACATTGGATGGGGATGAGAACAGAATCTGCTGCCGTAAGAGCGTTAAGCGTGATCAATCCTAGGGAAGGGGCACAGTCTATTAGGATGTAGTCGTATTGAGCCGCCACATTTTTTAGTGCTCCTTTGAGCATGTATTCTCTGCGCTCTTTGTCCACCAATTCGATTTCTACTGCTACCAAATCCAAATGAGCTGGCAACAAGTCTAAATTGGGGCTTTGCGTCTTGAGGACGATGTCGGCAATTTCCGCTTCGTGCTCAATGGCCTGGTAGGTTCCCGTCGTTACGTTGTCGGGATCAAAACCCAAGGCAGAGGTTGCATTGGCCTGTGGGTCTGCATCAATGAGCAGAACCTTTTGTTCCAATACGCCCAAGCTGGCGGCTAAGTTTACAGAGGTCGTGGTCTTTCCTACGCCTCCCTTTTGATTTGCAATAGCAATGATTTTGCCCATAATAAATTTGAATTTCGGACTTTTGTCGGGTGGATGGTTTAGAGTTATCTAGAACGTTCTTCTATTGGGTTGTTCCGAGGAGGTCTTTTTAGAAATCCTCAGGGCGACTAAAATACAATAATCGACCAAAAAACGGGTATTTTGACACCCCGGATTTAATAAAACTTATGAACATATGGTGACCATTATTTGTGCGACTCACAGGCCTCAAAATCAAACTCAAAAAGTAGTTAAAGCCTACGGTAAAATGCTGGAATCCAAAGGAGTGGAGCATCAGTTATTTACGTTGGAAGAATTGCCGCGAGCCTTTTTTGAAGGCGTTCCTTTTTCCGGTGTAGGCAGCGAACTACAAGACCTCTTGGACCGCGTCATTGCACCTTCTGAAAAGCTCGTAGTCATCTCTCCAGAATACAACGGTTCCTTTCCGGGAATATTTAAGTCGTTTTTGGATTCGGTTCCTCCCGTTATTTGGCGCGGCAAGAAAGCGGCCTTAGTGGGAGTGGCTAGTGGGAGAGCGGGAAACATTCGAGGTATGGATCACTTGACCGATGTGTTTCACCACCTTCAAATAGAGGTTCTCTCCGCCAAGGTGCCCATTTCAAAAATTGAAGCCTTGCTCTCTGATGCAGGGGAATTGCACGATGTAGAGACCCTTGCGGTGTTGGAAAGACAGTGGAAGGCCTTCGAAAAGTTTTAATCTGGAATGCGTTGGAATACGTATCCTAAAGCTCTTCGAAGTTTACGTCGGTGTACTTGGATTCTACCGAAGTGTCTGCAACTTCCTCTACGGTCTCTTCAATCGGCTGCTCAAAAACTTCAAAGCCATTGCCTTCAGTGCCTTCTTGGGCGGGAGAGTCGGTAATGACCTTTTCTCCTTTTTCCTCAATGATGTACTCCGTCAGTTCGTTGAGCAAATCGCGGAATTCCAAAAAGTCCTCCTTGTAGAGGTAGATTTTGTGCTTCTTGTAATAAGAGCTTCCATCCGGACGAGTGTGCTTCTTGCTTTCGGTAATAGTGAGATAGTAATCTTCTGCGCGAGTAGATCGCACGTCAAAGAAATACGTCCTTCTTCCGGCGCGCATTACTTTTGATAAGACCTCCTCTTTGGGGTGATTATTTTCGCTCATTGGTTTAGTGGTTTTACCTCCAACAAATCTAAAAAAATATTGCAATCTCCCTATTTCATGGGGGTTTGTCGAAGATTTATCACTTCAAATCACCAATAAAATTCCTGAATTTCAAGCAGTTGAAAGCCGTAAAAAAATGAAAAAAGAGGGTGATCGCTATGCTGATAAATCCCCTTGCTGCTCCTCCATCAATTGCTTTTCGTAAAGGTCCTTGTAGTATCCATTGGCCTTGAGCAATTCTTCGTGAGTTCCTGACTCTATAAGAGTACCATCGTCTAAAACAATGATTTTATCAGCGTTCTTAACGGAACTGGCGCGATGGGAGATTATGATGGTCGTCCTCTTGGCAATTACCGACTTGAGATTGTTGAGGATGATTTCTTCCGTTTCGGTATCCACCGCTGAGAGACTGTCGTCGAATATTAAAATGGAAGGATGTGCCAATACCGCTCTAGCAATGCTCACCCTTTGCTTCTGTCCTCCCGATAGCGTTACGCCGCGTTCTCCCACTTTAGTCTCGTACTTCTCTGGGAATTCCTGAATGTTCGCATCTACGTGGGCTATGCGAGCGGCCTGTTCAATTTCTTCCTCCGAGGCCTCATCTACGCCGAAGGCAATGTTGTTTGCCAAGGTGTCTGAGAACAAAAAGGCTTCTTGAGGTACGACGCCCATGGATTTTCTCAAGGCGTCCAAGTTGGTTTCTTTTAGCGGTGTGTCATCCACCTTTACAACGCCCTCTGTTGGGTCGTACAAACGTCCAACTAAGGCCGCAACTGTAGATTTTCCAGATCCTGTCTTACCCACAATGGCAAGTGTTTCTCCTGGATTTACCGTAAAGCTCAGGTCTTTGAGTGCGACAATTCCAGAATCGGGATATTCAAACGTAACGTGATCAAATTCAATTTTTCCACGAATGTCTGTATCTAGGTGAATGTGATTTTTGATTTCGGGTTCTTGAAGCAAGAACTCGTTGATTCGCGTTTGTGAGGCAGCGGCTCTTTGTACGATGGAAGTCACCCATCCCAGAGAGGCTACAGGCCAAGTCAGTTTATTGACGTAAATAATAAACTCTGCAATGACCCCCACACTGATGGTTTGGGCAATGACCAGACTTCCCCCAAAGTAAATGACCAAAAGCGTAGACAAGCCAATGAGCAATACGATAATGGGGAAGAACAGGGCATTTACTCGGTACAAGCTTTCGTTTCTCTGGTTGTATTCTTCGGCTTCTTTGGCAAAGTCTGCCAACTGCTTTTCTTCTTTACTGTAAGATTTTAGCACGCGAATTCCCGAAAATGTCTCTTGCGCAAAAGTGCTCAAAACAGAGAGTTGTTCTTGAACTACCGTGGAGCGCACATTGATTTTTTCAGAAATCTTGTAAATGGCAAAGGCCAGAAGGGGAAGGGGAATCAACGTCAGCAAGGTCAGCTGAACGTTTTGCTGAAGCATAATGGCCAGTACAATTATCAAAAGGGCAGAGGTCCTGATGGTGTACATAATGGCGGGGCCTATGTACATTCTCACACGGCTTACGTCCTCACTGATGCGGTTCATGAGGTCTCCCGTATTGTTTCTTTTGTAAAACGCCAGGTTCAGTGCTTGGTAGTGTTGGTAGACTTCGTTTTTAAGGTCGTACTCAATATGCCTGGACATAACGATAAGCGTCTGGCGCATAAAGAACATAAAGAGTCCTTGAAGAAGAGAGGCCCCAATAATTAAAAGTCCATAGGTGATCAATTCATTTCTCAATTCTCCCATTCCGGACAGGTCTCCTTGGCGGTAATTGGAAATGGCATTCTCAACAATATTGAACGATTCCCTTACATAAGTTGCAGGGAAAACTTCAAATATTACAGATATTATAACAAAGAAGGTCCCCGTAATTACGTGCCATTTGTATCTGAGAAAATATTTATTGAGATGAAAGAGTGATTTCATGTCCTTGTGGGATTCTTTGAGGAATCTTTAATTTTTTTAAAGTACCTTCGCGCCACCGTTGGGGCGATTGATTTTGTCCGCTTTTCTGTAAATCGGGTGGTTATCAATTCTTTGAGGAATTATCCAAAAAGGGTCAATAAAAACCTGAGACGCGAAGAGAACAAAGGAAGGTTGCCGACGGTTCAAAGTTATAACAATAAAATGATATCATTTGCGCTAATAATACAACGATGATATCACAATAATCCCCCTGTTATATGCTAGTTAAAGATCCCGTAAAAACTATCGAATCCGAAGGAGTCTTCGGAAACACCGCCTTTATTGGTCATGAGCAAGTGGTTTTTTGCCAAGATGCAGAAACTGGACTCAAAGCCATTATTGGTGTTCACAGCACCGTTCTTGGACCCGCTTTGGGAGGAACGCGCATGTGGAACTATGACAACGAAGCAGACGCCATTCGCGACGTATTGAGACTCTCAAGAGGTATGACTTACAAGGCCTCGATTTCTGGACTTAACCTCGGTGGAGGTAAGGCCGTAATCATTGGAGACTCTCGCAAACATAAAACGGACGCGCTCATGCGCAAGTTTGGTCAATTCGTAAACAGCCTTTCCGGCCGTTACATTACGGCAGAAGACGTAGGTATCAATACCCACGACATGGAAATGGTAAAAATGGAAACAGACCACGTAACCGGAATTCCCGTTTCTATGGGAGGTTCTGGAGATCCTTCTCCTGTAACTGCCTACGGTGTGTTTATGGGTATGAAAGCAGCGGCCAAATACCAATTTGGTTCTGACGATTTATCTGGTAAAAAAGTATTGGTACAAGGAGTAGGTCACGTAGGTGAAACACTTGTTAAATACCTTACCGAGTCTGGCGCCAACGTTATGATCAACGACATCCACGAGGATGTATTGGAGCGCATCTCTAAAGAGTACAGCGCAGAGATCATCAGAGGAAACATCTACGAGCAAGACATGGACATTTACGCTCCTTGTGCTTTGGGTGCAACCGTAAACGATGATACATTGGCTCAACTCAACGCCAAGGTAATTGCCGGTGCGGCAAATAACCAGTTGGCTGACGAGGACAGACATGGAAAGATGGCCAAAGAAAAGGGTATTGTATACGCTCCAGATTTCTTAATCAACGCCGGAGGTTTGATCAACGTGTATTCAGAAATCGCCAAGTACGATTCTGATGAGGCGTTTAGAAGAACCGAGAACATTTTTAATACCACTTTGGATCTTTTGCACTTGGCAGAAGAGAGAAATATCACTACTCACAGAGCTGCTCTGCAGATGGCAGAAGAAAGAGTAGAGAAGGCTCGTCTAGAGCAAAAGTAATATCAGAGTTATTCTGTAAATTATTCAAGAGGGAAGGTGGCAACACCTTCCCCCTTAAACGTTCTTAAATCATTGTCCCTATGTTAACAAGAAGGCATATTCGCATCAAGGTGATGCAGGCTCTTTACGGTTATTTTCAAGAAGGCGCAACGGACCAGGTTCCCTACCTAAAGTCCTTGCAAGAAAGCCTAGACAAAATTTATCAGTTGTACTTATTAGAATTGAGTGCATTGGGACAGTTCCACGCTTCGGCGCAAACGTTTGTTGAAAACGCCAAGAAGAAGCACCTTCCCACACAGGAAGACCTCAATCCCAATCTTCGCTTTATTCAAAATCCCGCCATGCGAGCACTGCGCTACAACCGCCAGATGCTAGCCGCTTTGGAGCGCATTGTTTTGGAGAACAAGAAGACGGATGTAGACTTGTCCAAGTTCTCTTGGCAGAATCACGATGACCTCTTTCAGAAATCCTACTTGGAGTTCAGAGAGTCTGATGAGTACCACAACTACATGAACGCCCCCAAGGTGAGCATTGACGATCATAAGAAGATTGCCAAGCACATCTATGTAAAATACATCAGCCAGAACGAGACCATGCACCAGATCTATGAAGATCTCAACTTGCATTGGGCCGATGATTTGGACGCCGCTCAAATGATGGTGGTTAAAACCCTGAAGACTATGAGGGGAGATGTGGATGAATTTCACCCCTTGGTAAAGCTCTTCAAGGATCAGGACGATGTAGAATTTGGTAGAAAGCTATTTATGGCTGCGGCCAACAACCAAGCAGACTACGAGAAACTCATCGCAGAAAAAGCCAAGAACTGGGAGATGGATCGCATTGCTCAGTTGGACATTATTCTCTTAAAAATGGGCTTGGCCGAGGTCATCAACTTCGATCAAATTCCAGTGAAGGTTTCTCTCAATGAATACATTGATTTAAGCAAAGAGTACAGCACCCCTAAATCCGGACAGTTTATCAATGGGGTACTGGACAAACTCGTCAATGAGTTAACGGAGAAAAAACAGATTAAAAAAATTGGCAAAGGCCTGATGTAATTGCTATTTTTGCTCGAGTTCAGAGTGGAATTTTAAAAAGCTCACGCATCTTTTAGACTCGTTTTTTGATGATTTGTCCATCGAATTTTCAATACGCGAGAACAAAAACGCTGAATTTTCATTTGAACATTGACGCTTTATACTTGAAATTTAATTAGACTAAACTTAGAAAAATGAAAAAGATACTTCTAGCACTTCCGCTTATCGCTTTGTTGTCTTCATGTGACAATGCATCAAGTAAGATTAACAATTCTTCAGACGCTGGAAATACGTCTACAGACATCGTACAAAACCAAGCAGCTCCTGAATTTTCTTTTGGAGAGGTATTCCACAACTTTGGAGATGTAACCGAAGGAGAAGTGGTAACCCACATTTTTGAGTTCACCAACTCTGGAGAAGCGCCCTTGGTAATTACCAACGCACAAGGATCTTGTGGATGTACCGTGCCTGATTGGCCTCGTACTCCCATTGCTCCGGGAGAGTCTGGAACAATTAAAGTAAGCTTTAACTCTGCCAGCCGCTCAGGTCGTCAGGACAAAACGGTTACTCTTTCTGCCAACACAGTACCCAACACTAAAGTGCTTAAAATCACTTCTAACGTAGTTCCTAACCCTAACAAAGCTGCGGAAGTACAATAGCAATAAAACCAAATTATGACATCATTATTCTTACAAGCCGACGGTGGTGGATTGATGGGATTACTTCCCTTTGTCTTGATCCTCGGTGTAATGTACCTATTCATCTTTAGACCTCAGGCCAAAAAGCAAAAAGAAGAGAAAGCTTTTAGAGAAACTGTAGCCAAGGGAAATCGCATTGTGACGACCTCTGGAATTCACGGTAAGATTTTGGAAGTGGGCGAGACTCACCTCATCATCGAAAGTGAAAACTCTCGTCTTAAAATTGAAAAATCGGCCGTATCCAAAGAGATGACTGCCCAATACGATCCCAAGGCCAAAGCAGAGGAAAAGAAAAAATAGAGAGGGTTTCCATCCCTTTTATATTGTGAAAAGAGGCTTCGGCCTCTTTTTTTATTTCCCCATTGTAGAAATTGTCTTTAAATTGGTTGTGTGAATCGACTACTATCAAAAGTTACCGGCGCCCCTGACTACAGAATCCGCATTGTGATTCTGGTGGGTACTGTATTCCTTTGGGCCTTGTTGCACCTCTCTAAGGATGACCATAGAGCCACTTTTGAGGCTCCCATAAAATATGGAGACTACCCCAAGAATCGAATCTTGCTCAACGATTCAGAGTATCCCTCGGTTACCGTTCACGCCAAAGGCAATGGTTTTACTTTGCTCAACTACTCCCTTTTTGGACCGCCACCTATAGAAATAGATATACGCAGGATGGTAAATTCTCCCGATGGGGAATTTGTGTTTTCTGAAAATGCCATTGCCCTCTCTAACAATTTCTCTGATCGCATCCAGGTTAGGAGGGTGGAACCCGATACACTGCATTTTTCTTTCACTTCCAAAGGAACCAAATCTCTGCCCATTCGCGTTGACGAGCAATTTCAGCTTGCACAGGGATACCGCAACTATGGAGTTACCGAGATTACCCCTTCCCAAATCAACGTATTTGGTCCTCAGTCCGTGTTGGATACCCTTCAATACATCTCAACCGAGGTATGGTCTCCCAATGAAGTTTCCGAGCCACAAACCGCACAACTCGATTTAGTGCGTCCCAATGTGGAGCAGTTGGAACTTGCCATCGAGCAAGTAACCGTTTCTCAGGACGTCGATCAGTTTACCGAAGGTGAAGTAGAGGTGGGCATTACTTTGGACAATTTACCAGAAGACCTAACGGTACACGCCCTTCCCAACAAAGTCACTGTAAAGTTCATCGCTGCCTTTAGAGATTTTCCAAAGGTCTCTGAGCAAGACTTTGTAGTGAGAATGGACTACTCCACCGCCGATTTAGAAAATTCACGCGCCAGTTTGGTCATAGAAAACGTTTCGGGGCTTCCCGAGGTCATTGATTGGTATCCCCAGCGCATAGATTTGATTTTGATAAAATAGCCATGAAGACTGTGGGTATCACCGGAGGTATGGGCAGTGGAAAATCCACTGTAGCCCGGATATTCCAACATTTGGGAATTCCCGTTTACACTTCCGATGAGCGCGCCAAGGCCCTTTATGTTACCTCTGCAGAGCTCAAGGCATTCATCATAAACCTTGTGGGTCCCACCGCTTATGTAGACGGTCAATTTATTCCTTCTGTCTTAAGTAAACACTTAGCTCAAAACCCTCAAGACTGGGAGTTGGTAAATACAACCGTTCATCCCTTGGTAGGAAAAGATTACGCCCAGTGGGTGGAGGAGCATAGCCGCGGAGAAGCGCATCCTTACCTTCTAAAAGAAACCGCCTTGCTCTTTGAGTTGGGTTTAGAAAAATCCTGCGATTCCACCGTTTTGGTTACCGCTCCTGAGGACATCCGAATCCAACGCGTAATGGACCGCTCAGGATTGTCCATGGAAGAAATTCAGGGTCGCATGAAAAAGCAGTGGCCGGATGACAAAAAGAAACCCTTGGCCGATTACATTATCGACAACTCAGGACAGCACTCTTTGATAAAACAAGTCCTTTCTATACATGAAGATCTTTCTGGCCGACCAAGTTAGGAGGGGAGATCAGTACACCATTGATCGCGAACCCATTTCCCCCTATGCGTTGATGACGCGTGCGGCAGAAGCTTGCGCCCAATGGATTTTTGAAAAGTACCCCAACCAAAAGAAAGGCCCCAAAGTTCTCATACTCTGTGGCAGTGGTAACAATGGTGGCGATGGGTTGGGCATCGCAAAGGTGTTGGCGGAAAAGGGATGGAGTGTATGCTACACCCAAACTTCCTCTCCACGGTCCCCAGAATCTCAACGTTCTTCTGAGGTTTTGCAATCGCTAGAATCGACTTTGGAAATAACACAAGTTGACTATTCACCTACAAATTGGCAAGATTTTGATTTGTATATCGATGCCTTGCTGGGCTCTGGAATCTCTGATTCTGCTCGTGGCAAGGCCTTAGAGGGCATTGAATTTTTGAATTCCCAATCAAATCCCGTCATCAGTATAGATATACCCAGTGGACTTTCTTCTGATGGTGATTTCACGGGACCTGCGGTAGAAGCAGAGCACACTTTGGTTTTTGAACAACCTAAGCTCTCCTTTTTATTGAAGGGAATGGAAGATTACCCCGGGGAGTTTCACGTATTGCCCATAGGAATTCACCCCGATTTCACAGCCGATGAACCCAGTCCATATCACTATATAACCGATGAGGAGGCTCAGTTATGGTTACAGCCTGAAAAGCGAACCGCTTATAAGGGCACCCGAGGTCATGTACACATTATTGGTGGAGGAAAGGATACTTATGGAGCGCCCATTCTCGCGGCAGTTTCTTCCTTCCGAAGCGGGGGAGGTTTGGTTTCGGTAACGATGCCAGAGAATTGGATTGCGGAATCTGGGGTTGCCCATCCAGACATCATGTTTCAATCGGGTGGGAAGGATTACATTCATGATTTTCCGAAAATCAATTCCAGCTTGACCTATGCCGTAGGACCTGGTTTAGGGCAAAACCCAAAAACCGAATCGGGCTTCCTCGAGTTCATCCAATCTGTCGATCAACCCATAGTCTTGGACGCGGATGGCATCAATCTATTGGCAAAGAACCCAGCACATTATAAAGATTTACCAAAGGGAAGTATTCTCACTCCACATTGGGGAGAAGTAAGGCGTTTGATTCCTGAGGCAGCTCACCTCAATGGACTTGAATTGTACTCGTACTTAAGTCAATGGGCCGTAAAGCATTCAGTTCATTTACTTTTCAAAAACCCCTTTACGTGTGTTTTTACAGCTAATGGCCAATGGTACTTCAATTCTTCAGGAACGGTAGCGCTTGCGGTTGCGGGTTCAGGAGATGTGCTTACGGGGATTATTGCGAGGCTACTTGCTTCAGGATATCCCTCTTACAAAGCCGCCATCTTGGGAATGTGGATTCATGGCAAAGCAGGGCAGAAGGCAGCAGAAACCTACTCAAACAGAGGGGTTAGAGCCACAGATATCACCCAGTGCATACCCATCGTACTTTCAATATAATTTCAACGGGTATCTAAAATTTGGAATCAGCGACTAGTCGTGAATCATTCCCTTTTTGACAAGGTCCTTCAGCATGTTGTCCGTTATCACTTTTGAGGAAAGGGGTATAAGGATGGCCGTTACCACTCCAAATATTATTTCTTGTAAAAGCGAAAGGTCTGCAAAGCAGAACAATAAAAATGAGATGGCTAAGACAAGTAAACTAAAGCGTATGCTCCAGTTTGCGATGGATCGCTGAGCCATTTTCCAAGTTTTCTTTGATAGTATAGATTGAGTAGATCTATACCCAAAACCTTTTTCAAAGCTTGGCATATTACTCCTGTGGTAAATGCCGGCCGCTAAAAAAAAAAATCCTGGAGCTATGTAACAGCCTATTTTGAGTATTTCAATGATCAAGGTTCACATATTTTACCTGTTAAAGGTCGTGAAAATACACCAAATAGAAAAATGTAAGTCGCGCGTTGAACCGAACTTAGAGTGGACTGTCAGGAAAAAGTGTTGATTTTTTCGTTTTTCACCCAACGTTTTTGCGGGGGTATCGTACGTAACTATTTATTCGGCCAACGTTATTATTAAACGACTAGTCTACCATGAGTTGTTGATGGGAATGTAAGAAAAAAGAAGCCAAATTCATTAACGTTATTCGCTAATGAATCTGGCATTGTTTAAATGATTTGTTGGAGCGTAAAATGTCTCCAATGGCCTTTGTTTACCTTTTTCCGATAATTCCTACAGGGTAGTGGGACAAACGTATTCCGTTATGGGAAGCTGGGTCTTTTTAAGACCTCCAAAGCCCTTTTCAATATTTACTAAATCAGTGTAACCACTTTGCATCAATATAGAAATTGCAATTACCGAACGATATCCTCCGGCACAGTGAACGTAGTACTTAGTGTCTCCATCCAATTCCCCTAGGTGATCAGCAATGTAATCCAAGGGGTAGAAAATGGCGTTGTCCAAGTGCTGAGCAGTGTATTCGCCGTGCTTCCTCACGTCGACTATAGAAGGTTTTTCTTCTGAACCGTTGTAGAGAGTCTCAAAGTTTTCTGGAGAGATGTTTTCAATAGAAGCCGTTTCCTTTCCAGCGGCTTTCCATGCGTCCATCCCGCCTTTGAGAAATCCTACGGCGTGATCATATCCAACACGAGCTAGACGTGTTACCACTTCTTCTTCGCGTCCTTCCGGAGCGATGAATACGATGGGGCGCTTAAGATCAGTGATCAAGGCACCCACCCACATGGCAAAGCTTCCGTCAATTCCAATAAAGAGAGAGCCTGGAATGTGCTCTGCAGTAAACTCTTCGGGCTTGCGAGTATCTAGTACCAAAGCACCGTTGCTAACTTCTGCTGTAAAGGCGTCTGCATCCAATGCGTTTACACCTCTTTCCAAAACCACGTCAAAGGAATCGTAACCCCCTTTGTTCATCATGGCGTTGGCAGGGAAGTATTGAGGAGGAGGAAGGATACCATCGGTTACCTCTTTGATAAAGTCCTCTTTGGATAGCTCTGGATTGAGCGCGTAGTTTGTTTTCTTTTGGTTTCCCAAAGTATCTACCGTGTCCTTTGACAAGTTCTTTCCACAGCTAGATCCTGCACCGTGACCGGGGTAAACGGTAATGTGGTCAGGGAGAGGCATGATTTTGTTCCTCAAGCTCTCGTAGAGCATTCCCGCTAAATCTTCTTGTGTTACATCTGATTTAATGGCGAGATCTGGTCTACCTACATCTCCTAAAAACAAAGTGTCCCCCGTAAAGATGGCGTGTGGCTTGCCTTCTTCATCTAACAATAAGTAGGTTGTAGATTCTGGGGTGTGACCGGGAGTGTGAAGGGCACGCAAGGTTACCTTTCCAATTTTAAAGTCCTGGTTGTCTTCAGCTACGATGATGTCGTAGTTGGGATTGGCCTTAGGGCCGTATACAATGGCAGCACCTGTTTTTGCCGAAAGGTCTAAATGACCCGAAACAAAATCTGCGTGAAAATGCGTTTCAAAAATATATTCCAACTTGGTCCCATTCTCGTTGAGCATGTCCAAGTAAGGTTTTGTTTCTCTCAAGGGGTCAATGATGGCAGCTACACCGTCTGATTCAATGTAGTAGGCGGCTTCTGCAAGACATCCTGTATAAAGCTGTTGTACTTTCATAGTTGTGTTCTTTATGTGTTGTACCGGTTTTTGAAATCGTTTAAATGGATTCTACCTCAATTCCAAACGCCTTGGTATTTTTCATTTGATTCAGGGCAAAGATAAGCGCCCTGTTTTCTTTCTAACGTGATTATTATCACAATTGATTATGATGGTTTCGAAACCTTCTATCAAAGCAAGGGATCTTATTAACACCAAGTGATTTTAAAGATAAGAACTTACGCCGTAAAAGTCCAAGCATCCTATAACCACTCAATGCTATTTCTAGAAAGTTTAACAGTTCCCTGTCTTTCCATTTGCTTGAGGAGCCTAGAAATAACTTCACGAGAAGAATTTAGATCGTTGGCTATTTCTTGATGTGAGGCCTTGATGGTATTGGAATCGTGGACCTTTGCTCTTTCCTGGAGGTATTTTTCCAGTCGCTGATCCAATTGAGTAAAGGCGATGGAATTGACAGTATCTAACAATTCTTCAAATCGAGATTGATAGGTTCTCATGACAAAAGCCAACCAATCGGGGTATTTAGACATCCACTCATTGAGGTGCTTTACGGGAACTCCTATTAAGGTCACGGCTTCTTCTGCGATGGCCTCGACTTCGGATTGGGCATTGTCCATGCAACACGTTAAGCTGGAGGCACAGGACTGACCTTCCTCAATGTAGTAGAGTAGGAGTTCGTGATCTTCCTCGTCTCTACGGATAATGCGCATGCTTCCGCTAATGAGAATGGGGACAAAGGGAATGGGCACTCCTAGATCAATGATGATTTCTCCTTCTTCAAAAGAGTATAGCGTTCCAAATTGTGCTATGGCCTCTCGTAAGCCCTCACTACTGAATTGAGGAGGTATGATGTGTATTTTGTCTTGTGTTATCATTTAAATGTAATCGTGGTGTCTCGCAATCCGTACGTTACCTTATCTGTTTAATTCAAAGATACAGAGCCAAACTAAAAAGATAGTAAATATTGCCTTTGGTGGCGAGGCTTTTTTTTCACAAGAACCTGTTGAAATTGTTAATAGGTTTTACCTAGAATTTACACAATCCTCAAAAGGTAATCCTAAATTAGGTGGAGTCGAACAAATCTATTCAACATGCCAACAAAGAAAAAGGCCTCTGAATCACAAAAGAAGATCTTCGTCCTAGATACTTCTGTGATCTTATATGACCACCAATCCATCATGAATTTTGATGATAACGATGTGGCCATTCCCATTCCCGTTTTGGAAGAACTCGATGATTTTAAAAAGGGAAATGACACCAAGAACTTTGAAGCCCGTGAATTTATCCGCTTTTTGGATAAAAAGGCAGAAAAGGAGAAGACCCTAACGGATTGGATTTCTTTAAACGGTCCCACTCGGGGGAAATTCAAAGTCATAATGGATACTCGCAGGAAGGATTTGGATGCCACTGTGATCTATGCCGGGGCCAAGATGGACCACAAAATTCTTAATTGTGCCCTGAGTCTCGCTGAGGATGAACCCAAGAAGAAGGTTATTCTCGTAACCAAAGACATCAATCTTCGCCTTAAGGCAAAGGCTCTCAATCTCAATGCAGAAGATTACCAGACGGGTAAGATTCAAAATGTGGAGATGATTCACACGGGGCATACGACGGTGGAAGGATTTTCTCAACGCGCCTTGGATAGGTTGTACGAAAAGTCTTTTGTCCCCTTAGACAAATTGGAGTCCTATACCAAGAAGTTTAAGCCACAAATGAATGGCTATTATATATTGAAGGCCGCACGAGGTACCGCGTTGGCTTATATCAATCCCTTTACACAGTGTATTGAGCACGTAGAAAAGCGCCCTTACTACGGAATCAAGCCCAAGAATGCAGAACAAGCGTTCGCGTTGCACGCGGTCTTTAATCCTGAAGTAAAACTGGTCACTTTAACGGGTGTAGCCGGAACCGGAAAAACCCTGTTGGCTTTGGCTGGGGCCTTGGAGCAACGAAGAAACTTCAAGCAAATCTATCTCGCCCGTCCCATTGTTCCGCTGAGCAATAAAGACATCGGCTTCTTGCCAGGAGATGAAAAAGCAAAAGTCAATCCCTACATGCAACCGCTATGGGATAACTTAAAGCTCATAAAGAATCAATTTCCAGAAAGCGACAAGCAAAACAAGGCCATCGTAGAGATGATCAACACGGAAAAGATATTGGTAACTCCGTTGGCTTATATCAGAGGACGGTCCTTGAGCAACGTGGTCTTTATCGTGGATGAAGCACAGAACTTGACACCCCATGAGATAAAGACCATTATCACAAGGGCTGGAGAAAACGCCAAATTCATCTTTACAGGAGATATCAATCAAATTGACACTCCTTACCTAGATGAACATTCAAACGGGCTTTCGTACCTCGTAGACAGGCTTAAAGGACAATCTTTGTATGCACATGTGAATCTAGAAAAAGGAGAGCGCTCTGACTTGGCCAACTTGGCCAATGATCTTTTGTAAGGGATTACGTTATTTTAAGGGTTACAACATCCATCCCAGCGTTAAACCTGCAAAATAATTGTGCTCAAAGGCATTTTGATTAACCTCGATGCTTGAATTATTATACTCCCATTCAGATTCTCCAACCATTCCGTTATAGTAGGTTTTAATGGAGATTCTGGAAGGGATAATTCCCAGCTTTCGATTAGATACGTCATATCTAAAACTAACCCCTAGTAAATAATTGTTTTGAGACAGCACAAAATTATTGCTAGTTTGATTTCCTGGGGTAATAGGTATTGTTACGTTACCAGGGGAAGATGAGTTGATAGCAATTCTATCATTATATCTAGAGTATCCAATATTTGGAATAATTGATATAGTTCGTCCAACGGGAAAAATATAGCCTAGTGTAATGTTTGCGGATGAACCAAAAATTTCCAGGTTTCCTACATTCTGAATGGAACTTGAGAAACGAGAAGACTCAGAGCTGATTCCAAATTGGAAATTTTGGAATTCAAAAGTTAAACCAATTCCTGCCTTAAAATAGATATTCGAAGCTATCCTTGAATTATCCTCAAAAAGGATAGAACTTAACTTGTTATTGTCTCGAATTTCAACACCACTAATTAGGTTTATTTCAAAAATCGGTGTTAGGGACCTTTCTTCTGTGTTTTGAGCAATGACTTGTATTGTTAATAGACAAGCAAATGCCAGACTTACTGAAAACTTCATACTGTATTTCTTAATCACACCAAATTACACAACCTAAAGCTAGCGCTGAGCACACTCCTGAAACTACTGCAACCGTAGAGGGTTCGACGGCTCCACCTGCCACCATGGTTACCGCACCAGTCAGGTCGGCTCCAACTACAAGCAAAACGGCATCCCAGAAAGCTCCTGTGGTTTTGTTTTGACCCATTTTTTCTATTAGGGCATTGTGGTATATATGATTTGAGTTGCCCAGAACTTCCTTCCAGTAATCTAAACTATAGATAGTTACTGAAATAGATTGTAATGCAATGGTTTTTTCTTCAGGAGTTTGAAAGGAATGAGAAGAATGAAAATATTGTTCAAGCATTTTTAAATCATTGGTGATTTTAGACATTTCGACCCGTACAGTCTCTACCTCATTTCCGGAGGATTTAGAAACAACCTGACTCAAGTTGACTTTAAATAGGGTCTGATTGATTTTCCCTAATTGTAAAAGCAAATCGCTAGAGATTATTTGATTTTGAGAAAAATCATTGATAACGCTGGTAAACAAATTCTCATCAAGAGAATAGGTGTCTAAATACTCAATAGAACTGATAATTTCTTCACATTCATTGGAATCTAAATTATAAGAATTCAATCCATCGATAGCTTGGTAGTTGTATACATAGCTTTCAAGATCTGGATTTGATTTTTCAGAGTTTTCAACCTGACTTAAAATGTCAAGTACTCTGTTGTGATGGTACCCTGTATTAAAATTAGAAAAGGATGTTTTTTCTGGGTTGATGCTAGGCTCATCCTTCTGGCAAGAAATAAGGGTTATCATCACAAAAGCCGCAAGGGTAAAATGGTAGCTTTTCATGAAAATGGTTTTGGGATATAGGAATTGAACGACAAATTCTAAAGGATTATTGTCGAATCTCCTACTTAACCATGATTCTACATCCCATCGGGCCTGCAGTTTTCGTAAAGTAAAATAGCTAGTGAAATAATTACTTTCCCGAGTGAATCTGATGATTGAGAATGGTATCCAACGCCTTGATAAGATCAGACGACAGAGGCAATTCGGGTTGATTGTAAACCTGGGTGTCATTGGGGTTTTCTGAGTCCACCAAAACATGTGTCATTTTGGGCATGGTTACAAATTCTGCATTGGGAAGGCATTCTTTGAGTTGCGTTCTTTCTGCTTCCATAATCTGAATGTCATGTCCTCCATCCACGATGTAAACGGGACCCTTTATTCTAGGGTAGATATCACAGGGTACTAGGCTAAAGAGTTCTCTCATATAAGGCTGAACCGATTTTCTAAAAAGGCTCATCCAAATAAAGTGTTGGTCGTAAACGGTGTGCCCTTCTTTGATGCTGTCAATTTTGGCTGCCGCCATGCTGTACAAATCGGCATTGAGTTTGGTCTTTAGTTGTTCCTTGAGGGTTACGTCCAATGATCGGCCAGGACCTTCCAGAGAAATAAAGGGGTAGGAGAGGTCGTATTTTGCCAATGCTTCACCGCAGTGAATCGCACCTTCTGAGTGACCCATTAACACAATTTGAGAATTGTCCATTGCAAGTTGGTGAACGATTCCTCCAATGTCTTCAATGTACTTGGAGGGCACCATGTTGTATTCAGAATCAATGGCACCAGAACTCGCGGCAATCCCTCTTTTGTCATAGCGAACCGAACTCCAACCCATATCCGCAAGAGCTTCTGCTAGCTTTAAATACGCATTGGTGGTCATTCCCATATTGTTGTTCCCGTTGCGGTCTGTAGGGCCTGAGCCCGCCACGATCAATACTATACCGGGAGAATTCTCCATGAAGATTTGGGTTCCAAAAAGAGTGTCCCCTTCGTTAACATAGGTCCAATCCTCTGATTTTTGGGATTGTGCTTGCAATGAAACCTGGAGGCCTAAAGTGAGAAGTAGGGCGATTGCGAGAGTCAGTGGTTTTTTCATTTACCCAAGATAATAGACTTCCGCGAATGAAGAACGAGTCCTCCGGAAATAAAAATAGCCCTCACGAGGAGGGCTATTTTTGTTTTTGAAAACAAACGATGTTTATACTTTCGCGGAAACCAATGGGCCTCCAGCTAAAATTTCATCGTTAGCGTTATCTGCAAACTGCTTAAAGTTTGCTTTGAATTTTTTAGCCAATGTAATGGCCATTTCGTCGTATGCGATGGGGTCAAACCACGTGTTCTTAGGATTCAAGATTTCATCCGGAACATTGGGGCATGAAACCGGTGAATTCAATCCAAAGATGGGGTGAGTGATGTAATCTACATCGTCTAACTGACCTTCAAGTGCTGCCGTAATCATGGCGCGAGTGTACTTGAGTTTGATTCTAGATCCCACTCCGTAACCACCGCCAGACCATCCTGTGTTCACCAACCAAACGTTAACGCCGGCTTCTTGCATTTTCGCACTAAGCATATCAGCGTACTCCGTTGGGTGCAAAGGCATGAAAGGAGCTCCAAAACACGCAGAGAAAGCCGCTACGGGCTCAGTAATCCCTGCTTCGGTTCCAGCCACCTTAGCGGTGTAACCTGAGATAAAGTGGTAAGCAGCCTGACCAGGAGTCAATTTAGAAAGAGGAGGCAATACTCCATACGCATCAGCCGTCAAGAAGAAGATGTTCGTTGGGTTTTTACCCAAAGAAGGAACTTGAATATTGTTGATGTGCTCTATGGGGTAAGAGACGCGAGTATTTTCTGTAATGCTCTTGTCGTGGTAGTCCACCTCATTACCATTGATGAAGGTAACGTTCTCAAGGAGTGCTCCTGGTTTAATGGCTCTAAAGATATCGGGCTCTTTCTCTTCAGAAAGGTCAATTACTTTTGCGTAACAACCGCCTTCAAAGTTGAAGATGGTATTGTCAGAAGTCCAACCGTGCTCGTCGTCTCCGATCAACTTTCTCTGTGGGTCTGCAGAAAGAGTGGTCTTACCCGTTCCAGACAATCCAAAGAAGATGGCCGTGTCACCTTCTTCGCCTACGTTGGCAGAACAGTGCATGGGCAAGGTGTTCTTCTGTGTGGGAAGGATGAAGTTCAAGGCAGAGAATACTCCCTTCTTGATTTCTCCTGTGTACCCTGTACCACCTATGATGATGGTCTTTTTCTCGAAGCTCAAAATCGCGAAGTTTCCTTGGCGAGTACCGTCCACTGCGGGATCGGCTTCAAATCCGGGTGCGTTGATGATGGTCCATTCGTTTTGGAAGTTCTTTAGCTCTTCTTCAGAAGGGTTTAAGAACATGTTAGACACGAATAGGTTGGACCATGGCAATTCATTGATTACGCGGATACCCATCTTGTACCTATCGTCAGCACATGCAGTAACATCGCGAACATAGATTTCTTTTCCAGAGAGGTATTGTGTAATTTTTTGATGCAATTGATCAAACTTATCGGCGTCAAAGGGGATATTGATATCACCCCACCAAACGCTGTTTTCAGTTAAGGCATCTTTTACAATAAAGCGGTCTTTGGGGGAGCGACCTGTAAATTTACCTGTGTTAACTGAAATGGCTCCATTGTCAGCCTCTTTTACGAGACCTTTTTCAATTGAGATTTTTGAAAGTGTCTCAGGAGACAAGTTCCAGTGCTCAACGGCTTCTGTTATCCCTAGGCTGGAGAGGTCTGCGCCATCGGGTTTAATTCCGTTTACATTCATGATGTATTCTTTGATTCAAACTTGGTTTAATTAGGGCAAAATTAGAGACTTTCAGGTAAAGTAGACCTAACATACCCCATTTTTATCAACAACGGGAGGGGGGAATTTTTATTTTGAACGGACTCCCCAAAGGAGAAATAACCATCCAATAATCAGCAAAGCACCGCCCAGTGGGGTAATGGGGCCAATCCATGAATAGGCAAAGCCCATGTGTTTGCCCATGAGGAGCAAATAAATACTTCCAGAAAAAAGCGCGGTTCCCCAGAGAATAAGACGGGAACCCCTTACAAAGGCTTTTTTTACCGGGTTGAAGAAGCCCAAAACCATCAATGTGGTGGCTCCAAAGAGTTGGTATCTCACAGCCGTTTCAAAACTGGCCAATTCAGATTCAATCAAGATTTTTTTGAGGGCGTGTGCACCTAGGGCACCCAATGCGATTCCAATGGCTCCCAAGAGGAAGGCGGCGGTTAACAGGCTACGGTTCCACGGGGCCACGAGGTCATTCTTGGGTTCTTTCTGCTCGTTCTTTGACTCTTTCAAGGTAACTGTTTTTAGTAGGTTCAAAAGACAATTCAGTAGCTAAGTCTGGCAGGTTTTCGGGATCGGTACAATGCTCAACAACGAGCATTAAAAATTCAAAACGGGTATTCTCAAAGCCCAGTTTTTCTACCAAGCGTTTGGCATTGGCCGTACTGACTTTGTGTTCTTTGATATAGTTCTTCGAAAGCTGAAGTCTTTCGAATTCTCTTTCCTTGGATTGAACCTCTACCAGGAGTTTTTCAAACGCGCTGTCAATCTCTGCGACGGGTGTGGTGTCCAAAGGAGTGATGACTTCGGCGTAAGCCCATGTGGCTGGAAAATTCCAAGGTAGCTGAGTGGGATGGACTGTAGTGGCGTTAGAAGGAGCTTTGGAAGAATACCTCATAACCGTTTTGCCTTCAAAGGTCTTTCTCAATGTATACACAACGTTGTTTTGCCCGGTAAGATCACCAAGAGGCTTTCTCACCGTAAAAGTGGAATCATCCGTGGCATACAGAACAGAAGGCATGGAAGAAACCGTAAACGTAACCGATGCTTCGGGTTCCACATTGATTCTCAGGGAATCCATTCCCCAATATACAGGAGTCGGAGAAACGAGGGTTATGGTCTGTGACCATCCCGTTATGGTGAGCAACAAGCTTATGGCTGTAAGAAATCTCTTCATGCGGTTATGAGTTCGCTAATCTATAAAAATGAAGGCAAATCTCTAAACTTGATTTTTTGAGTTTTGTCTTGGAAGTCTGCAAAACATTTTCAACTTTGCTCTTCGGAATTTTAACACAAACCTCAGTTTTTGTTAAATTTTTAAAAAACTAAAATTCAAGGGATAACGATAGTAAATCCCTTATTTACAATATACGCGCTATGAAAAAAATCCTAGTAATAGGTGCAGGACGCTCTACGGGGAGCCTGCTAAACTACCTCAACACCCATGCAACTCAAGAAGGTTGGACCGTTACATTGGCGGATTTCAACTTGGATTTGGCTCAGGAAAAGGCAGAGGGGAAGGAGCATGTCGCTGCCATTTCTTTGGACGTCTCCGACGAAATTGCGAGGACTTCTGCCATTTCTAATGCAGACCTAGTGGTTTCTATGCTGCCTTCACACATGCACATTCCGGTGGCCAAAGATTGTATTGCCCTTAAAAAGCACATGGTTACGGCCAGTTACATTTCTCCAGAAATGCGCGCGCTAGACCAAAAGGCCAAGGAGCAGGGTGTCGTTTTAATGAATGAAATTGGGGTAGACCCTGGCATTGATCACCTTTCGGCCATGAAAATTATCGATCACGTAAGAGACCAAGGCGGTAAAATGCTCCTCTTTGAATCGTTTACCGGTGGTTTGGTCGCTCCAGAATCCGATGACAATCCTTGGAACTATAAGTTCACTTGGAATCCCAGAAACGTCGTAATGGCGGGCTCTGGTGGAGCGGTGAAGTTTAAGCAAGAGGGTACGTATAAATACATCCCCTACAGTAAGCTCTTTCGCAGAACAGAGTTTATTTCCATAGAAGGCTACGGCCGATTTGAAGGCTATGCTAACCGAGATTCGTTGATGTACCGTTCGGTTTACGGCTTGGAAGACATTCCGACCATTTACCGAGGAACCTTGAGAAGACCGGGCTTTTGTAGAGCTTGGGATGTGTTTGTAAAACTCGGTATGACGGATGACACCTATGTTATGGAAGATTCCAAAAACATGACCCATCGTCAATTCATCAATTCCTTCCTGCCTTATAATCCCAATGATTCGGTAGAACTCAAGGTTATGCACTCTTTGGCCATTCCTCAGGATTCAGATTTGATGGAAAAGTTGACCTGGTTGGATTTGTTTACCGATCAAGTCGTGGGATTAGAGGATGCCACACCGGCACAAATCCTCCAGCATATCTTAGAAAAGAAATGGAGTTTGTCTCCCGGAGATAAGGACATGATTGTCATGTTCCACAAGCTAGGCTTTGAAATCAATGGCGAAAAGCAGATGATAGAAAGCTACATGATTACCAAGGGAGAAGACGAGGAAACGACGGCAATGGCCAAAACTGTGGGATTACCCGTAGCCATGGCTACTAAGCTCATCCTTAATGGAACCATCCATACACCGGGAGTACACCTTCCCATTTCTAAGGAAATTTATGAGCCCATGCTCAAAGAATTGGAAACTCTTGGCATTTCTTTTGTAGAACAACACGTACCCTACCAGGGGTACTAGGAAGATAGTTTGGAGAGAAGGGGCCAAGGCTCAAATCTCCTGCCTTCTGGTAAAAGATTGGTTTCAATTACTAGGATTACATTTACACTATCGGAGGTAGTACATATGGCTTAGCCTGTTGTATGCCTCCGATCTTTTTTGTCCTCCACTTTCATCCGCTTCAAAAAGCACCAATTCGCTCCTCAGAAATTCATCGGTTTGTATCCGATTACAATCGTCTTCGTTACCTTTATTTGCATTGAGAATGGATTCTTTCTGAAAAACAAAAACCTTTCTCTTGCCGTCTCCACCGGCTTTGTGAAGAATTGTGGTAATAGACAAAGGAGTCAGCCCTTGTTTCTTAGCTTCTTTCAAAATAGATTCCTCTGCCTCTGAGGGAAGAATACACATAAATTTTCCGTGCTCAATAAGCAGTGAAGAAACCCCTTTTATCAAATCTTCAAAGCCCAAGGATTCTGTGTGTCTAGCGGTATTTCTTTCCGCATCCGCGGATTGCATAGAGTTGACAAAATAGGGAGGGTTAGAAAGGATGAAGTTGAATCGGTTAACGCTTTGTTTTTCAACGTATTGCTGAAGTGATTTGTGGTGAATTTCTACGCGTTGAGAAAAGGGGGAAGTTCTCGCGTTTTCCTCGGCTTCCAGTGCACATGTAGATTCAATTTCAATTCCCGTTACGGAAGAATTTTCATAAGCCTGAGCCATCATCAATGCCAAGATTCCACTTCCCGTTCCTACGTCCAGAATTCGCTTTGGAGATTCGGTAAATAGGGCGGCGGCTAGAGATCCCAAAACCATGGCGTCCGTTCCTACTTTCATGGCGCACTCTCGGTGCGTAATGGAAAACTGTTTGCAGGAAAAAACGCTGTATTTGCTCATTTGGGTCAATGCGGATTGGTCTCAGTTTGTTTTCCGTTTAGTCCAGCGCAAAGTTGTCGGGTACGAAACTAAACAGGATCCTGATTGTAGGTATAAATTCTAGGTTTGAGGCTGTAGAAGTAAAGCGTGTTGAACATGGCCAAGAAAATGAAGAAGTAGTTGTCTTCTACAATGCCAATGACGATGGCCAAAAACGTGGCGCCTTCTACCAACGCATATTGAATGAGGTGTGCTCTTACCAGTCTGTGAAACTTTTCCTCAAGATCCTCGGTGGCTGAAATGGCCCTAAACTGTTGGTTGAAGGACCATTGTCCGATGGAGTCCATTGCTACGATGAGAACGGGGATACTCCAATAAATCCATTCATCCAAAATCCAGAAAAACTCACTGGTTCCCTTAGAAATAACATACATGCCTATCCCTATAAGCAGTATTTGCGCAAAGAATAGAAAGAGGTGAATCTGAGTAAGACCCTTGGGGTCGTATGTAGGTTTGTTAACGGCCATTTTATCAAGCTTTCCTGTAGAGGTCAATGAGACCTTCAGGGACTTGAATGTACAATTTCTTTTGCTCTCGGTCAATTTTTTGGATGAAGTCATCAATGGCCGGGATGAGGATTTCTTCGCCTTCTGGTGAAGAGAGAGCAATAAGGGGTTGAGAGGGCCTGTCCAATACTTCGTCAATGGTTCCGATGGTTCCTTCAATGGCATCTTCCACTTCAAATCCTAGGACTTCGTGGTAGTAGAATTTTTTGCCGTCTAGGGCAGGAAGCAGAGTGAGAGGGAGGTAGAGCTCTGCACCAATCCATTCTTCCGCTTCGGAGATGGATTGAATTTCCTCAAAAGTAAAGCGGTATTGCTGTTCTTTAAGAGGCGTGATTTTTTCAATAAAAAAAGGAACCAGCCCTCCGTCGCTTTTGACGAGAACTGATTCCAATTGTGTGTAAGCCTGAGGTTGATCGGTGTCCATATAGACCACGACGTCCCCAGAAGTTCCGTGTTTTCTTGTGATACTACCTAGAAAAAAGCAATC
The DNA here is from genome assembly GCA_965658445.1 of uncultured Schleiferiaceae bacterium. Classification (GTDB taxonomy): domain Bacteria; phylum Bacteroidota; class Bacteroidia; order Flavobacteriales; family Schleiferiaceae; genus CBFHSF01. Next base: position 42,644 of record CBFHSF010000008.1, read on the forward strand.
TTCTATTCGCATCGTGCAAGATTACTCGGCCGCTTTTTCGCCTTCTTCAGCAGCAGGAGCTTCCTCTGTTGCTTCCGCAGCAGGAGCTTCCTCTGTTGCTTCCGCAGCAGGAGCTTCAGTTGCTTCTTCTTCAGTCGCTTCTTCTTCTACCACTTCAGGTGCGTTCTTAGCAGCGATTGCTTCTTCACGCTTGCGGTTTACTTCTTTCTCGGCCTCAATACGAGCGGCTCTTGCTTCTTCAGCTGCTTTAGAAAGTCCGTCAACTTTACCCGAAATACGAGCTAGTTTTTCTTCTTTCCAAGTAGCGTATTTAGCTTCTGCTTGCTCTTCCGTAAGGGCGCCTTTTTTTACACCTTCCAAAAGGTGCTTCTTCATCATTACTCCTTCGTGAGAAAGAATAGCTCTTGCAGTATCAGAAGGCTGAGCTCCCTTCATCATCCAATCCAATGCTGAATCAAAGTCCATGTCAATGGTTGCAGGATTTGTGTTGGGATTGTAAATACCAAGCTTCTCGATATAGCGTCCGTCACGCTTAGAGCGTTGGTCAGCTACTACAATGTGAAAGATGGGTCTGCCTTTGCGGCCGTGGCGTTGAAGTCTAATTCTTGTTGCCATTAGAATTAATTGTTTAATAAGGGTCCGAAACCCAGTTAATTAATGTGTTGAATATGAGGGTGCAAAAGTACAATTTGTTTCGTAATCCCAACAACAATCTAAATATTATTTTTCAGAGAGCTCACAGATATCATTTTTCTATCTTCCCCAACCATAAAAACTCCCAAAACATGACTTCACTCAAAATCCTAGGTGAGGCTACACTGGTATTTTGGATTTCTTCCTGTACAGCCCAACCTGAATAACCCGATTACGGCCTTCACGATCCCGCTCAAAAGACGTTTTCCGAGGAGGAACTCAATCGCTTAGGTTCTCTAAAATCTGATTGGATGGGCTTGGCCGATAGATACATTCTGTCCGCCAGTTACCGCGGTAGCGCTTCCTATAATCTGCGTTTAGATTCTGTTGCCGACGGCCCCATGCATTCCGATGGTAAATGGAATGAACTGGTTCCCGTGAACTATCCTTAGATAAAAGAGAAGGGGGTAATGGGATTGGGATTTCTCCCCAATGATTGGAGTGGAAGGACCATTCACAAGGACGTTGTGTACGCGGTATTTCCCCGTCAGGTGTTTTCCATTTTTGACGCAAGTGGCAACGAATTGTTTTCTTATTGTGCCAAGGCTACACTGGCCGATGGAACGGTTTGGTTTTACGATTTGAGTTTGGTGAAAATTGATTTTCAAAACCTAAAGGGCTGTCTTATTCTCAGCAGAAACGACGACAAACTCCAGCAAAGAGATTTTAGAATTTACGATTTAAAGGGAACGCCACTGACCACGTGAAAGGAATACGACCGAGCTCCGTTCAATTATAAAAGAGGATGGGATCCCTTCTTTGGATGGGTAGAGAGCAATCCAGAAGATTCTACGTTTCGCATTACTTCCTTTACCGGAGAAAAAGTCTTTGAAGCCAATGGAGTGGTGACTAGACACCAAACCACGTTTCCTCCCTTTGGTATGTACAGGCTTTACGATATGAACAAAAAGAAGTCATTCTTGATCAATCCAGAGGGAAAGTCCATTGAGGTGCCTTATGGGGCGGTGTACCGCATAGAAATTCAGAAGTAAATCAGATTAAAGTCAAGGAAACATGGGATTCGGATTTAATCTTGGAATGATCTTCATAGTATTGCCTTTAACCTTAATTCTGGTATTGCTATGGATCTTTACCCGGAGTAAAATCATCGGTATCCTCTTGGTTTTCTTATGGGCAGGCATCTTGTAATTCTTCAACATAATTTGGGAAAGGATTTAGATATTAATCTTAAATACTCCTCATAGGTAAGTGCCCGAATTCTGTGTACTTTTAAGGGTAGATTAGAGAGAGTTAAATCACAATACTCTTTTTCTTTTCAAACAATTAAAGCACATACCTAATGAAACCCACCGAACTATTTTTGGGATAGGGTTTACCAATGGGTTGAGGTTTATTTATGAGGAATAAGTGGGTTTTTTAAGTAATTTTACTTTCAAATCGCTTTACCAATACAGCCTTTCTCCAATGCCTAATCCATCGCCACGTGTAGAAATCATCCATGAAACCCCGCAGATTATTGTGGTCAACAAGGCGGCGGGATTGATTTCAGAAAAGAGTCCTTTCGAGGATCTTACCGTTGAAAATCAGGTTTTGGACTATTTGACTGAAAACAAGGCAAATTCAAAGAAACCTCCCCACTTAGGTGTCATCCACAGATTGGACCGTGTGACCAGTGGGGTTTTGATGTTTGCCAAAAAGAAGAAGGCATTGGTTCAATTCAATGAACTCTTCAGCCAAAGAAAAATCCAAAAAACCTATTGGGCCATTGTAGAATCAAAACCAGAGGAAGACTCGGCTGTGTTGAAGAATTTTCTCATCAAAAATCAAAAAGAGAAGAGGGCAGACGTGTCCGAAACGGAAACCATTGATTCGCAAAAAGCCTCTTTGTCCTATCGAGTATTGGGACAGAATGATTTTGGATTTCTGTTGGAGGTAAAACCCAAAACGGGACGGTTTCATCAGATCAGAACTCAGTTGGCACATTTGGGGTCACCTATTGTGGGAGATGAGAAATACGGTGCAAAGACGGCTTATAAGCCCTTGAGCATCTGTTTGCACGCCAGAGAATTGACCTTTCGCCATCCTGAAAGCGGGGAAAACATCACCTTTCAAGCACCTGTCCCAAAGGAAAATCATTGGATTTTTTAAACTGGGGCACTGGATTTTATAAATTGTGGAGAAATAGCCTTGGATGAACCACTTAGGTTAAATCAGTTACCGTCCATGTTTAAAAAAATCCTCTTTCCTTTTTTTTCCCTCTTTCTGGCCTATCGAACGTATGATTTGCTGAGGTTACTGAATTTTAAAGCACCTCAGGAGTGTGGAACATGGGAAAACTTCTTGAACGCGGCTTTTCTCTCCGCGTTTGTTACAGGTTTTTTTGCCTTTTTTGGGTTTGCCTATCCCACGAGCAAGCTCCTTCCTAAAAACTACTATAGAATCCAATCTCCAGAGTTTTTGCAGATAGTTTACCAAATGTTAGCTGTTGAGGGTTTTAGAAAACTACTGCTAATCTTCTTCTGGGGTTCCTCCAAGAATCGTAAAAAATACTTCAACGGCACCAAAGCGGGGATTTCTCAATTTATTTATGAAACGCATCAGTCAGAGTTTGGACATTTGATGGCCGGTATTGCAATAGCCACTCTATCCATTCCCTTGGCTCTGTGGGGGCATTGGGAGGTGGTGCTCTGGTTGACAATAATTAACGTCATTGGGAATTTCTACCCCATCATTCTTCAACGAGCCCATAGGATTCGCATACAAAGAATGGTTCCAGATGTAACGTAATTCCAAACTTAACATTTGGATAAACGAGTTATCTGCGCCTTGGAATGCTTTTTGTTCTTGGTGCCTGAAAATTAAAAACCAAACGATGCACGCTACTTTTACCTTGCCCAATGCACGATTTCAAACATTCTTTGTCATCGCTTTTATTTCACTGATTTTCGGAACGCCTACCAGGGCTCAGTCTACCTCTGTAACTTTGGGATCAACCACCTATGCAGACAGTGTGTATTCCGAAGTTTTGGGTGAATACAGAACCTATTTCGTACAATTCCCATCCTATTATTCTCCTGAAAACAAGTATGCCGTAGCGTATATTCTGGACGGAGGAAGTTTGCTTTCTACAGTAGGGGAGCTTCAAAAATACTACGACGGAGGCTTTACCCCAGAAATGATATTGATTGGAGTTTCCAACCGAGATAATAGAGACCGCGATTTAACGCCAACAAAAGTTCAGGAGCGCCACGGCATGCCCATGGCTGTGGAGAGTGGGGGAGCCGAGGCATTTCATCAATTTCTCTCCGAAGAACTCATTCCGCATGTAGAAAATGAATATCCTGTGACGGATTATCGCACGTTGATTGGACATTCCTTTGGGGGGCTTTTTACCGTTTATTCTTCCATTCATCATCCCAATGTCTTTTCCAACTACTTAGCCATAGATCCCAGTTTGGAATGGGATGGCGAAGTCATACTGAATGAGCTCATGGAAGACAATGCTCCAGTGAATTATTCCAATAAATCCATGTACATCACCATGAGTGGTCAGTTGCATTGGCAGAATGCCGATATCACCATAGACAATGTCCGTCAAGACACCACAGAGTTCACAGCGTTTTCTAGGGCCATTCTCACTGCGGTTGATTTCTTTAATGGTAAAGAGAAAGATCAAAAGGAGCGTTTTCAAGATTTTCGTTTCGATTGGAAGTATTATCCCACAGATTTACACGGAACCGTTCCCTTTCCCAGTATTCACGATGGATTGATATCTATGTTTAGCTGGTATCAGATGGAAAACACGGACAAAATCAATTCGTTTGAAACGTCTCAAGAAGAGCTATATCAAATCATCAAACATCGCGAGGCTAAGCTCAAAAAGCACTTTGGTTATTTTGTGGCGCCTTACCCCGAAGAACTCCTCAATGTTTCGGGATATATGCGCATGGAAAGCGGTCAATATTCCGTGGCAAATATGTACTTTCGATTGGCTATTGAGTACTATCCACAAAGTGCCAACGCTCATGATTCCATGGCTGATTTTTACGAAAGTCAAGAAGAGTGGGAGGAGGCCTTACAGGAAGTGAACAAAGCGCAAGCCCTTTCTCCAAGTGAATACTATCAAAATAGGATAGAAAAACTCAGTCAAAGAATAGAGAAGGAATGATCCAATAGAAAACAATTTCATCACAATACGCTACTATGTCCGACGAATCCAAACCCTGTCCCGAATGCAAATCTCCCTATGGTTACTCTACGGGTGGAGAACTCTACGCTTGTCCAGAATGTGGCCACGAGTGGAATCCCAATGAGGTAGATATATCTAACGCAGTATTAGATTCCAATGGCAATGTGTTGGCGGATGGGGATACGGTTATCGTCATTAAGAACCTCCCGGTAAAAGGAGCGCCCAAACCCATAAAAGCGGGAACCAAAGTCAAGAACATTCGTTTGACGGACGGAGATCACAACATCAGTTGTAAGATCGATGGTTTTGGTTCTATGGCCTTAAAATCCGAATTTGTAAGGAAGAGCTAAGCCTGCCTGTTTTCCAATTAGTGCATGGTGGTCAAGTAGGCCAATCCCACTCCCAGCAATACGATAAGGAGCTTGAGAATGTTGAAGGTGTGGTCCTTGCTCGTCTCGTACAATATGGTGGTAGAAACGTGGAAAAAGATTCCCACTACGAAGGCCATAACATACTGTTGGAATTCCTCGCTTACCATCAAGAAGTTACCGGCCCAAGCGCCCAGAGGGGCCATGACAGCAAAACCGATTATTGCGATCCAGAATACAGCGGGCTTGAGTTTGAGGTTTGCCAGTAAGAAATACAAAACCACTGTGATGGGAATCTTATGAAAAACAATGGCCATTAGCAGGGTTTGCTTTCCCTCTAAATCGCCACCTAGGGGCATGCCCTCAAAAAAGGCGTGAATAAAGAGTCCCGCCATAGCGGTTATGGGCAATTTGCCATGAGAAAAATCTTCGGAGTGGTGATGACCGTGTTCAATCCCCTTGGAGAAAAAGTCCAAAGTCACCTGAAATAAAAAACCTCCCATAACAATCAACCCAATGGTATGATCGTGTCCATGGTAAATTTCTGGTAACAGGTGTAAAACAGAAACCGAAATCAAATACGCTCCACTGAAGGCCAGCAGTAAGGTGGGGTTCTTTTGTGAAGAGTAAAATACTCTTGCCGCAGCAATGCCAATAAAGACAGAAATGAAAAGTACGGCGTATTGCATTTTTGGAATTCGGTGTTGAGGTTTCTTTACTTCTTGCCCACCACTAACATGCGGTCACTGTTTTGTGGGTCAAACGGGCGCAACGAATTTACATTTAAAATTTCAACCCAAGTCAATCCGGCGGCTTCAAACCACGATTTAAAGTCAGAAGGGGTGAGGGCGCGTACCCTTTCTTGAAAGGTGTACTGGCCCTGAGGTGAATCCACCTCAATATCTTTGACGATGTAGCCGTTTTCAACTTTTCGATAGATGGAGAAATGTATTCCGTCCCTTTCAATCTCTTCACATTCCACGAGGTTCTGGGCTACCTTTTCGGCATTCATGAAGTCAAATAAAACCCACCCACCAGGCTTCAACGCTCGGTGAATGGATTCTATCGCTTGTAAATGCTCAGCGTCGGTTTCAAAATATCCAAAACTCGTGAAGAGATTGAAAACGGCGTCAAACGCTTCGTCACCGAAGGGCTGACGCATATCTCCCTGGACAAAAGTGATTCCCTTCGCCGAATGACATTTCCGGGCCCACTCGATATTGTTGTTGGACAAATCCAATCCCGTCACTTTATATCCTAACTGATTCATGGCGAAGGAGAATCTTCCTTTGCCACAAGCTAAGTCCAAAATATGAGCGGGTGGAACCAAGCCGGTGTACGTCAATAAGGATTTGAGTATAGCCTTCGCCTCACCCTCATCGCGTTTGGCGTAAAGAGTGTGGTAAAACGGCGTATCAAACCAAGATGCATACCAAGGCTTATCTGTCATAGGGTAAATATCAAAAATTTGATCCAAAGTATTTGCATAGAAACAGCATCTTGGTGGTCATTGTTTTTATCCCATAAAGAACAAACGGTAGAGCCCAAAGAGCAATACGGCGATTAAGAGATATCGTATATAATCGTTTGCACTCGGATGAGTGAGGACAAAACGCGTCCCAAACCATGCGCCAGCAGAAGATCCTATGGCCAGAATAATTCCAGGATACCATTCCATGAGCCCAGAATGCCAGAAGATAAAGAAGGCGGGCAGGGTGGTTATGGCGGCAGCAATGATTTTAATGATGTTGGCGTCCTTAAGGCTGTACTTGGCAACCAATACCAAAACGCTTAATGCTATGATTCCAAATCCCATCTGAATAAAACCGGCGTAAACCCCAACGGCAAAGAACCAAAACATGTTTTTGGTAGACTTGATCTTAACACTAGGGTCCGTATTGATAAGCCACTTTTTAGCAGAAAACAACACGTTTAACAAAATACCCAACATCAAAACACCAATTATATAGCGCAGAATATCGGGCGGGGTTTCTACTGCGAGGTAGGCTCCCAAGGCCGATCCAAAAAGAGAGGGAATGATAAACCAAACGCTGTCGCGAATATTCTTCTTGTTCCTGGGGGTTCGCTTGAGGCTGAAGGCTCCGGTAAGGGTCTGAAAGAGCACTCCAATTCTATTGGTGGCGTTGGCGGCGTTGGTATCCAAGCCTAGGGAAATGAGTAGGGTGAGGGTGATGGCGGAACCGTTTCCTGCAAGGGTATTGATAATCCCTGCAATAAAACCTCCAACTAAGAACAACACAATCTCCCAAGTGGTCAAATCCATGGCGCCAAAGATAGTAGTTTGAAGGGGGTGTAAAACCTGTTAGAAAAAAATGTTTTCATACACCGTAAACCATGGCGTTGGCTGGGATAAAAATGTATTTTTGAGACCATGTTAATCCGACCCTTGGTCATAGCTCTATTCCTTTTCTCTGCGCTATCTGCTATGGGACAAGCATCGCCTCCGTCTGGGAGCACTTTGTTCTATGGAATTCCTCAGCTGCGCCGAGAAATGGTCAACCAATCTCAGTTCGATATTGCGGGGCCATGGAAGCTACCCAGAATCATGGCCTATCGCTACGGTTTGATTGTGGAGGAAGGCTATGACGAAAGATTGGATACCCTCAGGGCCTTTCCCGCCGCCAGAAAATATTACAAGCACCTAGAAGGCAGCTTTGGAGAGGACGCCTTGTGGGCTTATTTGCAAGGCTCTACCGCCTACAGAAAACACCCCATTGACTCCCTCCACAAAAGAGATTGGACCTTGGCCTTATCGGGATATGGTAGGACGGAGAGAAGCTTGGCGCGAAGTCATCAATACGACACCATTTGGGGGCCGCAGATTTGGCCCAAGGCCTCTAGTTTTGATTCGTTTTTTGAAATGAACCCTGCCATTACCGGCAATGTACTAGACTCAATTCCCTTGGTTATTAGGGTTGATTCGGTTTCTGCTGATTGGGACTCTTTGTGGTCTGAAAATCAGAAAGCTAGCTATGTTTTTCTAAAGGAGAAAAGAGATGTAAAATCATTGGAGGCTCAAGCCGAAGCCAAAGAGCGAGCTGCTGCAAAAGAAAAGCCCAAACCCGTAGTCTACAAAGTAAAATCAGGAGACAACTTGGGCGGTATCGCCAGGAGGTACGGTGTGTCCATCCGAGAGTTGAAATCGTGGAACAACCTCCGATCGGATATGATTAGAATAGGGCAGGCCCTTACCGTTTTTCCTACCCGTGAGCGCAAGGCACAGTCCGTACCCAAATCATCCTCCAAAGAACCCAAAGCGCCCACGCGATCTCAGTCCTCTAAACCCAAGGAGAAACCCGATACTTCGGACGGTATCTCATACATCGTTCAACCTGGAGAAACGCTTTGGAGCATTGCCAGACAATTCGAAAATCTCACTCCAGACGATATCATGAAGTACAATGGTATTTCAGAAAATATCCGAGCTGGCGACGAAATCAAGATTCCTCCGACCGCTAAAAAGAAGAAACAGACTCCATGATAAAACCCATCCAAACATTGCTGTGGTTGCTGTCCATTGGCCTTATTTGCCTGGGCATTTCCTTTGTCTTTCCAGAAGAGGGCTTAGAGGTGACCGAAGGGTGGACTCTGTACTATCCACAGTGGGAAGATGCGCATACTCAGGATACTGTTCCACTATTTACACCGGAAGAAGTTCTAGTAGACGCCCCACCGCCGGTCATTGATTCTACCAAAATTCAGGATAGCATACAGGCTTATCAATTGGCAGAGCAGAGGAGAAAACAACAGATTTCTTGGGATGCCGACGGAGAGATTCCGCTCAAGCGGTTTATCAACCAATTGCTTGCGGGCAAAAAGATGCGCGTACTCCATTACGGGGATTCACAAATAGAAGGAGACCGCATTACGGCTGATTTTAGAAATTACCTCCAGACCAACTACGGTGGTGGTGGACCGGGATCTTTTCCCGTTCTGCAATTTGTGGGAAGGTTGTCCTTAAAACAAACCGCCAGTGAGCATTGGACACGACATGTTGGATTTTTGGGAAAAGATACTTCGGTGGCCCACAATGAATACGGATTCCGCGCGACCTTTGATTCGTATAAAGCACAACCACTTGACAGTGTTTGGTTGCGATGGGATGTATGGGGTGCCGCCTATTCTTCATCCAAAAAGATTCACAAAATGCATTTGTGGATGGGCAAATTCCATCCCGTAGAGATGTTCTCCATGGATGTCTATGTAAATGACACGCTATTTACCACAGAGGTCTTTGAAGGTGAACGCTCCGCCGTTGAATTGACGTATTTATTTCCCACAACTCCCAAGAGAATATCCTTGGTTTGCAAGGGCCCGAGTCCAGAGTTCTACGCCGCCTCATTAGAGGATTACTACGGTATTACGGTAGACAACATTGCAATGAGAGGATCCAGCGGTACGCACTTTACACGTAGATCTACTAATCAATTGAAGGAACAATTGGCAGGGGAGAACATCGGATTGATCGTATTGCAATATGGAGGAAACACCGTTCCGTATTTAGATAATAGGCAGGAGATTATGGACTACGGAAAGGGCATTGCTCGTCAAATAAAAGCCTTGAAAAGGACATTCCCGGATGCAGACTTCCTCTTTATTGGTCCAGCAGATATGTCCACCAAGGTCAAGGGGCAAATGATGACCTACCCACACTTGCCATTTTTGGTGAAGCGCCTCAAAGAGGTTTGTTATTCTGAAGGGGTTGCCTACTGGAATTTGTACGAAGTTATGGGAGGAAAGAACTCCATGCCACTGTGGGTTTCCTCCAACCCGCCCTTGGCTGGCCCAGACCACGTTCACTTTACCCCAAAGGGAGCTCGAGAAATTGGAAAGCTCTGGATTAAGGCGTTTAAGGATGTTGTGGAACAAGTGGAGGCAGAAAATGAAGCCGCACAACGCGCCTTGGAAGAGCAACAGAGAACATTGGATTCCACAAAGGCATATTCTGATTCTATCCAATTCCATCAAGCCAAAGTAGATTCTCTAATCGATAAAAAACATCCATCGAAATGAGAAATCTAAAACTACATATGACCCTTTTTGCTCTATTGCTTGTGACGCAAGCAAGAGCCCAATTTGTCAATGTGGACTCTCTGGCAGCAGAGTACCCTTTCTTGCAGCTGGATTCCAACCGATTGGAGTTTTATGAAGACAGCTCTGCCTTTATGGGCTTTTTCCAAAAACTGGACACCTTGCTGTACACGGGAGAGGGAAAAATCAATATTTACCACATGGGCGGTTCTCACGTCCAGGCGGGGGTATTGAGCAACGCCACTAGAGAGCATTTGTATTCCATATTCCCCAGTTTGTCCGCAGAGAGAGGATTTCTCTTTCCCATGCGTTTGGCTCAAACCAACAATCCTAGGAACTTCAAAGTAACCTATTCAGGAATTTGGGAAGGTGCCCGGGCCAGTGTGCCTTGGCATGAAGGCCAATGGGGGATGGGTGCCGCCATTGCCACCACTGTAGATGCAAAAAGTGATTTTACGGTCAAGGCCTTTGCTGGCGATACGGGAGTCTTTTCGTTTACATCCGTTCGATTGTATCACTTGCAAGATTCCTCGCAGTACTGCCCGGTATTGAAAACGACAGATACAGCGTATTACTATACGGTAGACACGGTCACCAACACTACACAGTACTTCTTTTCAGAACTACAGACGGAGGTGACCTTTGAACTTGAAAAGGTGAATTCCGATCAAGTACAATTTGTGATTCAAGGCCTTCAATTCTCCAAGGAAGAGAGCGGAATCATTTACCACGCACTCGGGGTTAATGGAGCGTCTGTTCCCAGTTTCTTGCGATGTGTGGATCTTCCAGAACAGGTAAAACTCACGCCACCGGATTTGGTGATTTTTGGAATTGGAATCAACGATGCCTACAAGGGAGAAGATCAGTTTCATCCGGATCAATACGAGGACAATTACGATTCTTTGGTTACCATTTTACATGCTGCCAACCCCAACTGTTCCTTTGTGTTTATGTCTAATAACGACAGTTACTACAAGCGTAGATACGCCAATCCCAATGTGTTTAGAGCACGTCATGCACAGAGAAAACTCGCCGCAAAATACCAATCCGCATTTTGGGACCTGTTCTCCATAATGGGTGGATACAACTCCATCAAACAGTGGGAGAGAAACAAATTGGCCCCCTCAGATAAAATTCATTTCACCCGAAAGGGTTACGAGCTACAAGCACAATTATTTTTTGAAGCCTTGATGAAGTCCTATTACCAATATCAAAAAAGCAACGGAAGTGGAGCAGTATACTGATTGGATTCTTTCGTTCTTTAGATACGATGACACCCAGCCCTTCGTATTTACCCAAATTGCCTTTTGGGTATTCTTCGCTTTGGTGCTGACGGGGTATTCCATCGTCTATAAGAAAAGGGCTGCCCGCAATGCCTTTTTGTTTTTGGTCAGTCTGTTTTTTTATTGGAAGACCAGTGGTTTCTTCTTTCTCATATTGCTGTTCTCTACGGTCACGGATTTCTTTATTGGGAAGCGAATCTACAAGACCCAAAGCAAGTCTGGAAAGCAGGGTTGGGTGGCGCTCAGCGTAACCGTTAACCTCATGGTCTTGGTGTACTTTAAGTACGCATACTTTTTCACGGAGAGCTTTAATGACTTGTTTGGGACGAATGTAGCCGTGTACAATCACTTTTCTCTCTGGAGTAATCAGTACTTGGGGACAGACTTTGTCTTTGATAAGATTCTGCTACCGGTGGGTATCAGTTTCTTCACCTTCCAAACCATTTCCTATTCTGTAGACATTTACCGTGGATTGATCAAACCGGTTAACAATTTGCTGGACTTTGGCTTTTACGTGAGCTTCTTTCCGCAGTTGGTAGCGGGACCCATTGTTCGTGCCAGTGACTTTGTACCTCAGTTGTACAAAGAGTATTCACTGAGCAAAGAAGAATTTGGGTTGGCCATTTTTTGGATTGTCAACGGACTGTTTAAAAAGATGTTTTTGGCCGATTATTTGGCTGTGAATTTTGTGGATAGGGTATTTGCTAACCCCCTGTCCCATTCGGGGTTTGAAAACATGATGGCCCTTTTTGGATATTCCATTCAGGTCTATGCAGATTTCTCTGGATATACTGATATTGCCATTGGTGTGGCGTTGTTGCTCGGATTCAGGTTACCAACCAACTTTAACTCCCCATACAAAGCCAATAGCGTGGGTGATTTCTGGAGGCGTTGGCACATCAGCTTGTCGTCTTGGCTTAAGGATTACCTCTACATTCCCATGGGTGGGAACCGATCGGGTAGCTACTTTTCATACATCATGGTTTTGGTCATCTTCTTTTTTGTGTCCTTGTTGGCACAGACGTGGATCGTACCGGCGGCCTTGGCTAGTTTGTTAATCTTAGGAGGGCTTCTCATTCGCTTTGTACCTGCTGTTAAAAAGAGGGTAGACACCAATATCAACTTAATGTTGACCATGCTTATCGGAGGTCTATGGCACGGAGCCAGTTGGAATTTTGTCTTGTGGGGAGGTCTCAACGGAATTGGATTGGTGGTTTACAAGGGCTGGAAGAAAATCAGTCCTTGGCAGGACAAGTCCAAGTGGTATAACCACGCGTGGTCTGTTCTTTTGACCTTTGCCTTTATCACCTTTACCCGAACTTGGTTCCGATCTCCAGACTTTAGCTCTGCCATGCAAATGCTGCATCAGATAGGTAACGACTTTAAACCGGAACTCATTCCCGATGTGGTTTCTGCATTTTACAAAGTCTTCTTGGTAATGATCTTTGGAATGGTAATTCACTGGTTGCCTAGTTCCATCAAAGAAATGTACAGAGGTTGGTTTGTGCGCACGCCGTTTTGGGCCAAGATTGTTATTGGTGTGTTAACTTTCACCATTCTGTACCAAGTCATTAGCTCAGATTTGCAGCCCTTTATTTACTTTGCCTTTTAATTTTTTGAAATCCAATTTGATCACGTCATGAGAAAAGTGATTCCCGCCCTTGTTTTTGTTGCCATTTTGGCAATTCCTGTGTTTATTTTTTTGTTCAGAGCTCCTGCTGAGAATTCACTTTGGGAAGCCTACCGAATACTCAAAGTCTCCAAAGACAACTTCAGAGCCTTGGCAGCGGACGGAGGAGAAATATACGCGGCAAGTAATACAGGGCAGTTTGTGTATTCAACGGATACTGGAAGTACATGGCAATTTGAATTTGTAGACTCCGTGGAGATTCGCTCCATAGCCCTTACAGAAGACGAGATCTTTTTAGCATCTGCCGGAACGCCTTGTCGCATCTACAAATCTCCAAGAAGAACCATAAATTTTGAGGTGATTTTTGAAAAAACCGCCGAGCGCGATGGAAAAGATTGGTTCTTAGATGCAGCCAAAGCTGACAGCAAAGGCAACGTCTGGTTTTTTGGAGACGTAAGAGCAGAGTTCGATACTACTTCGGCGGAAACGCCAGCAGATACCCAATACGTGCCTACCTTGTTGGTCAGAAGACCCAATGGAGAAATAGAATTTAAATCTCCCCCTATGAACACAAAGGAGGAGTATGGTTTTGCCGCAGGTAATGCCTGTCTAGAAGTTAGGGGAGATACGATTCACATCGTGACCGGCGGAAGTTTGGCGCGTTGGTATACCAGTGTTGATGGAGGCAATCAGTGGAATGTACAAGTGCTCCCATATCCCAATGGTCCCTCCAAGGGAGCCTTTGGAGTTACCATTCCCAATTCCATGGGAATCATAGTAGGAGGGGACTACGCAATTGACAGCCTCAATCAGAATACTACTTTCTACACTCGCGATGCTGGATCGCATTGGTTTCCCTCCAAAGGGGTTAATGGATATCTCAGTGATGTCGTATACCTAGGAGAGTCTGCATTTATGGCAACGGGTACCAAAGGGACGTGCTGGACGGTGAACGGTGGACAAACCTGGGAATTCATTAACGACAAACCCTACAATACCATTGAGGTAGACAGCGATGGAAACATTTGGGTTGCCGGTCCAGAGGCCATTGGACATGTCATAATAAGACCAGAAGAATAGAAAACCCTTTTTCTTTGATTCCCCATTTTCGATAAATCATTGGGGAGAGGGGTTTTTGTATTAGGCTATACCGTTGGCTTTTTAGAGGTTTTTAAGTGTGAGGAAATTACTACCTTATACCTGTTTAACACAAAACCCGAATTACTGGATAGCTGAAAGCCAGGGGTTCAGGTTTACAAAACCTCTAGCACTATGCAAAATGTTACCACTGAAAATTCACGGAAGTCCACACTGACAAAGTGGATTATGGGGCTGGCTTTTTTGGCTTTTAGTCTCACTACTCAAGCCACCCATATAATGGGGGGAGAAATTACTCTTATAGATGTGGGGAATGACAAATACTTCGTCAACCTGCTCCTTTATAGAGATGCAAACCCTGGAACCGCACCCATGCCATCGGGTTCTACAACCTTGGATATAGAAAACCTGACTTCTGGGGTTTTAACATCCGTTACCATTGCAGAAGACCCCGTTTTGTCCGGGGCCATGATTCCCTTTTTTCCGTATAACGTAGAGTTCTACTACTACAGGGATACCATTACCTTATCTGCGGTAGGAGATTACAGCATCCGTTGGGAAAGCTGTTGTAGAAATGGAGCCATTGTGAATCTTTCCAATCCTTTGGGTGAGGGAACTACCATTGAAACTCGATACATCAAAACCGCTGGGGTTTCTAACTCTACGCCGGTGTTTATTGTTCCTGCATCCGTTTACTTGGCAGAAAACACACCTTGGACTTACAATCCACTTCCCTTTGATATTGAGGGCGACTCTCTATTCTGGAGCATTACTGATCCACTGGGCTCCAATGGAGTTCCTTGTGCAGGATGGACAATACCTGCGGGTGATCCCACCAATCCCTTTACACTAGATACTTTGACTGGAACCATTACGTGGACGGCTATTGCGCAAGGAAACTACGTAGCCTCCATCAAGGTAGAGGAATACAGAAATGGAGCTTTGATATCTCACATCGTTAGAGATTTACAGTTCATCGTAATTGCCGCTCCTAGTGGATCACCTCATTTGGTTACCTCCAATTGGACCAATGGCCCAGCGGGCATACCAGAGTTTAATCTAGTAGGTGGTCAGCAATTTTCTCTATTTGTAGAGGGAGAACATCCAGACTCTACGGTAAACTTGACCATGCAGGCTTTCAGCCCCTTGATGCAAGACAATTATCCCAATAAGGCTACATTCAGCTATACTCCAGCAAAAGCTGAAGTGTTAGGAAACTTGATTTGGAACCCTACACCTGCAGAAGTTCGCACAGAGCCTTACCCTGTGGTATTTAGACTTTCTGACGGCTTGTTTAGCCAAGATCAAATGATATACTTAAATCTCACAACTTCCATTGGTGAGGTAGAGTATGCCGCGGCTCTTGCCGAAAGAATCAAAGTATTCCCCAATCCAACCCATGGAAACACATGGTTGCAAATTGATTCGGAGAGCTTGAGTACCCTTCAATTGGATGTAATTGACCTTTACGGAAGAATACACAAGAGCTACGGGGGTAACGAGCTCAACGCGGGAGTGAATGCCATTCAGCTCAATCTAAATGATTTGGCGCCTGGTCAGTACTTTATTCGTCTAACGACTGAGAATGACCACGCCGTGGTGCCCATTATTAAGCAGTAGATGTAGATAAAAATCATTTCTAAAGCGGAAACAGCCGCTTTGAGAATTGCGATAAATTTTTGTTTGTGGAAAAACCCGTAGTCCTAGCAATAGGCGCGGGTTTTTTATTGGACGGAAGAGTAGGTGAGGTAAAACTACCCCTTCTTGGCTTCGTTCCAAAAGACATCCATTTCTTCCAAGCTCATGTCTTCTAGAGATTTTCCGGTTTCTGCGGCCTTGGATTCCAGATACGTAAAGCGGTGAATAAACTTCTTGTTCGTTCTTTCTAGGGCCAATTCAGGGTCAATGTCCACAAAGCGAGAGTAGTTGATAAGAGAGAAAAGCAAATCGCCAAATTCCGCTTCCATTTCTTCTTTGTTTAAGGATTCGGCCGCCTCTTTAAATTCGTGAAGTTCTTCTTGTACTTTTTCCCAGACTTGTTCTGGTTTTTCCCAATCAAAACCCACACCACGTGCTTTGTCTTGAATTCTGGTAGCCTTTACCAAAGCAGGAAGCGACTTGGGCACCCCTTCCAAAACCGATTTTTTGCCCTCTTTGAGTTTGAGCTTTTCCCAATTTTGTTTGACTTCTTCCTCATCGGCCACTTTTACATCACCGTAGATATGCGGATGTCTGTCTACCAGCTTTTTGCAAATGGAATCCAAAACATCAGCCACATCAAAATGCTCAGTCTCGGATGCAATCTTGGAATAGAATACCATGTGAAGCATGAGGTCACCAATTTCCTTTTTGATTTCTTCCATGTCGTTCTCGAGAATGGCGTCGGCCAACTCATAGGTCTCCTCAATGGTGAGGTGTCTTAAGCTTTCTAAGGTTTGTTTTTTATCCCACGGACAGCCCGCTCTCAAGTCGTCCATAATGTCCAACAAACGTCCAAAGGCCTCCAATTTTTCTTCTCTAGAATGCATGAAATAGAAATTCTGATGTTTATTCAAAACTACGCATTGTTTTATGGCGTTATGTAATCTGTTCTCAATATTTTTAAGTGTAGAAGCCTGCGAATAAATGTAAAAACTCGCCTAACTACTCAAATGTGTGTACTATGAAGAAATTGATAGTCCTGGCCTTTCTGCCTCTTAACCTCTTTGCTCAGCTGGAATGGAATCGAGAAACCACCGATGATGGGGTAGAGGTTGCCTATGCCGTGGAGGAAAAAGTTATCGATGATGAGGAGAGACAAGTGATTCACTATACGGCTACTTGGACGGCGCCGGGTGATTACGAAAAAGCTGCAGCCTATTTTCAAGATTTTAGCAACCACTCTAAATTTTTAGCCAACACAGAGGAGAGTTATGAACTCAAAGAAGTGGTGGAGTCTGAGGAATGGTTGATTTTCTACTATTTAGATCCGCCTTGGCCGCTTCCCAATTCAGATTGTATTACACGTGTGTACAGAAAGGATTCGGAAGGACTCATTGACTTTTCTGGACAGTCCGCACCCGATGCTCATCCAAGAACAGAAGACTTGGACAGAATGACGTACAACAGTTTTCACTATACCTTCCAAAAAGTAGGAGAGGGCCAGGTGAAGATTTCAATTGAATCGACCTTTTCACCACAAGTGAATGTTCCCAGTTTCTTATTCGGGACCTTTTTTCCTGAGGGACCGGCAAAAATCATAAAAGGTATTCTCAAAGCGGCCAGTGAATAGGACTAGGCAAATTCCCTATTTCCCAGCCGGCTCAATGGATTGAAAAATCATGGGCGTGCAAGTGCCTTGATCTATGACTTTGTAGGTGAGATTATATACTGCAGAAGAGGGGTTTTCGTAGGGTTCGTTATGGTCCAAGTTGGCCGTATCTACGGGCATAAGGCTTTCTGCCATGTCGCTGGGACTCACAATTCTAAATTCAATGTAATTGCTGTCATTGGTATATCCCACAGGCGTTGCCTGAAACACCACATTGTGATATGTACATGGTCCGCCTACGGGCTGAGGACCTGCAGAAACACAACTCATCACCGAAGCGACTAACAACGAAAACCAAAGAGCCGGGTGTTTTCTCATACCTTAAAGATACTTACTTCCGATAAATCTTTCCTCTCAATATTGGGAACTTCTACACCGGGTTTTGCATATCCAACGGGAATCAACAAAAAGGGCTTTTCGTTTTTTGGTCTGTCTAAAATCTCAGACAAAAAGTCCATGGGACTGGGCGTGTGAGTCAAAGAGACCAAACCGCATTGGTGAATGGCCTGAAGTAAAAATCCCGTGGCAATACCCACAGATTCTTGAACGTAGTAGTTTTTGGTTTTTCCCTCGGGAGTTTCGTTGTAGATCTTTCTAAATACCACAATGATCCAAGGGGAATCGGTAATAAATTCCTTGTGCCAATCCGTGCCAAAGGGTTCCAAATCTTTCAACCATTCTTCAGAGGCGCGACCGCCGTAAAAAGTTCTCTCTTCCTCCTCAGCGGCTTCTTTGATTTTTGCCTTGAGATCTGGGTTGGAAATAGCCACAAAGGTCCATGGCTGTTTATGGGCACCAGACGGAGCGCTGCTCGCAATTTTGATCAAGTTCTCAATGACCTCTTGAGGAATCTCACGAGTCGCATCAATTTCGCGAATGGAACGACGACTGTCCATGTAATTGTAGTGGTCGCGAGCGTTTTTTAGGGTTTCGTCCTCTGAAAGTTGTGGGCCGGTATAGGGAATAAAAGGAGCTTTCGTGGTCATGCCTGTTTTGTTAGTGACGATTCAAGAGTCCTAAAAATAGAAAATCAAATTGAATACCTAACTTCGCTGCATGGGAAGATGGATAGCCCTCGATGTAGGGACCAAGAGAACCGGGATTGCCGAAACGGATCCCCTTAAGATAATCGCCTCGGGATTGACTACGGTCAATACTCCTGAGCTTCTCTTCTTCTTGGAAGATTACCACAAGCGAGAAGGTATTGAAGTTGTGGTAGTGGGGGAGCCCAAGCGATTACACGGTGAGGCGTCCGATGTGGAGGCATTTATTGCTCAAGTGGTAGAAAAGCTTCCCTTGGTTTTACCCGGTGTAACCGTTGAGAGAATGGACGAGCGCTTTACTTCCAAAATGGCTTTCCAATCCATTATAGACAGTGGTGCCAAAAAATCCAAACGCGCGAATAAGGCCTTGATTGATGAAGTTTCCGCTACCATTATTTTACAGTCTTATATGGATAAAAAGCGATAAGTCCACCGTTAATTTGGCCAGTGAATCGCCCGCTAATTTGTGAGCTCAATGCCCATTGTTCTCCAATAAATTGATATTTTTGCGGCCTATATTTTTGATATGATTTTACCTATTGTTGCCTACGGAGACCCCGTACTTAAGAAAAAAGGAAAAGATATTGATGCCAATTATCCCGGTTTGGAAGAATTGATTTCCAACATGTGGGATACCATGCACAATGCCAACGGAATTGGTTTGGCCGCTCCACAGATTGGTCGTTCCATCAGACTCTTTGTGGTTGACGCTACTCCCTTTGCTGAGCCCGACGAGAACGGGGAAGGGGGAATGCCTGAGTTGGTAGACTTTAAAAAGGTATTTATCAATGCAGAAATCCTCGAAGAAACCGGTGACGAATGGGCTTACAACGAGGGTTGTTTGAGCATTCCGGATATTCACGAAGACGTTTACAGACATCCCACCATTACGGTAAAGTACCTCGACGAAAACTTTGAGGAGCACACAGATACTTTTGATGGTATTGCCGCGAGAATTATTCAACACGAATACGACCACATCGATGGAATTTTGTTTACAGACAAACTATCGTCACTTCGTCGTCGTTTACTGAAGGGAAGACTTGCTTCCATTTCTAAAGGGAAAATTAAAGTGGGATACCGCATGCGTTTTCCAGGATAGTAGAAACTCTACGTTCAGTGGACTTTAAGAATTGACCTCGTAAAACAAGTAAAAGAATTCGAAATTGAAAGCACTCTCAAATATCTCCTACGTTTCCGTATTTTCCTTGTTTATCATTTTTACCGCGTGTAATTCACAACCAGAAGGTGAATCCAATAGCGATCAAACCGCAGGAACGGAGGCCAACCCAGAAACCGATGAGAAATCTGTGGTTACTCTTGAGGAACTTAGGAAAATCGATGCAGAACTCATGCAATCCAAAGAATTGGATCCCGAGTTTGGCACCCTGGCTATGGGAAAGTTTATCAAGTACGTAAGAGCAAACCCTCAGGACACGCTCAATCCACTGTTTACCTACAAGGCTGCCCACATTGCCAGAAACGTTCCAGGAAAGGGGTTAAAGGCCATTCAATACTTTACAGAAGTTTATGAAACCTATCCAAATCACGAATTGGCTCCAGAAGCTATGTTAATGGCCGGTATGGTATGGGACGAAAATTACAATGACCCCGAAAGGGCCATTCAATATTTTCAGAAAGTAATTGAGACTTACCCAGATCACTACACTGCCATCAATGCGCAACACCTCATTGAAATGAGAAAGAAGGAGGAAACAGATTTGGATTGGGTTCACAAACAACAGGCGAAAGAAAGTTCGTCAGGAAAAGCGTCTGAATAAGTTTCGAAATAAGCACATAGTTTACCACAGGAATAAAATCACAGGAAAAAACAAATAATATGAATATCAAAGGCATTTTGGCCATATCAGGCAAGCCCGGCTTGTACAAATTGGTCGCACAGAGCAAGAATGGAATCATCGTAGAAGCCCTTTCAGAAAACAAGCGCTTTCCCGTATCTGCCACTAGCAACGTAAGCTCAATGGAGGATATTGCTATCTATACCTACGAAGAGGAAGTGCCCCTTAAAGAGGTTTTCCAAAAGATTATGGACAAGGAAGAGGGAGGAAAGGCTTTGAGTCACAAAGAGAGCACGGATCAAATCGTTGCCTACTTTTCTGATGTTCTTCCCAATTACGACGCAGAGCGCGTTTACATCTCAGATATGAAAAAGGTTCTTCAGTGGTACAACCTTTTGGCGGACACTACTCTTTTGACTGAGGAAGATATAGATGCTGAAAGTGAAACTGCCGAAGCTTCAGAATCAACAGAGTCAGCTGAAGAAGCGAAGTAGTTTATAAGGTAGTAAAGTACCTTGTAGACATTCTAGTGAATCCTTTTTTACAATAAAAAAAAGCCCCGCAGACGCGAGGCTTTTTCTTTTTATGAAGATAATTTTTTTCAGCGTTTACCGCATTAGGACAATAAGTTCGAAACTTTAAGTAAGAGTTCATCGGCCTTAAAGGGTTTGGTAATCAAATCATTAAATCCTGACTCTTTGATTTTCTGCTTGGTTTCATGTAAAGCATCCGCTGTTAAGGCAAGGATGGGAATTGACGTTTGGTGCGTCTTTTTAAGTCTTTGATAATGGCTTCTGATTTTTTTGGCCTTCCAGGTGCTTTTTTCATTTGACTAAAGTTTTAACAGACTCTTCCCGAATCCAGGAAGAGTCTCCATTTAAAAATAATAACTTTAGTCCAACTTATGTTGAAGACTTACAATCGGTTTATGACCGATTTACAGGGCTAGTAGATCTATAATTTCTAGGAATAACCATGAGATCAGAAACACAATGGAAGCAAAAACGATAAGCAGAACTGCCATCCAACCTAAAATTATAGAGGTGGCGGGTGCGTTGTGTTTACCTCCTGCATAATGAGCTTCTAGCAATCTAACGTTACGGTTGTTGGCCTTGTACCAAACATCAAAAAAGGGACCTATTATTGGGATGGATCCAAAGAGGGCATCCACCACAGAATGGGTAATCATCAAGGCTACGACCTTCCCTCGGGTTCCATGTAAAATCATGGTGAGAACCAAGGCCAAGCTCATAAAGAGACCTACGGCATCTCCCACGATGGGAACTAGACCCAGCAAGGGGTCTAAACCAAATTTGATGTTGGTTCCTGGGATTCGATAGTTGCTGTCTAGCCATTTGGCTAGCCTTTGAGACTTGGCCAAAAAAACAAGGCCTTCGGGGTTTTTGGATTCTGGCATATCTACAAATGTAAAACGCCCTGGGGAAATATCCCTAGGGCGTTTAATAAAACACTTTTAAATCACGTTATTTTAACGAAGTCTGTAAAACGTGTTGGTTAACGACGATTTACCTCTTCGCGTCGTACGATCTATTTTGGGGCACCGTTTTCAACCAAAGTGGCTTCTACTGTACTGATGCGATCACGTAGAGCCTTTAGCTGTTGTGCTACCTCTGGAGCCTTTTTTTCTACGATTGCCAATTCATTGGTTGCTGTTTGCGTAGGCTCTGAACGGCTGTACATGCTGCTCCATCTCGCATTGGCAAAACGCGAGTTCAATCCGCTAGACTGCTCGATTTCGTAGGCACTCTTTATGGGGTCACTGTACAGTACCAAGCTGATTTTTTGAAGCTCGGCTTCAATACTCGCTAACTCCTTCAACACATCCAAAGGCATGCCAGGAAGCGTGCGGGCTTTGTTTTCCGCTGTTTCCAGATCTTTTTTCAGGTTGCTGTATTCGTCGTTGATTTCTGTTAGGGCAATTCCCATCACTTCCACTTTTTGCTGGAAGGCTAAAGCAGCGGCTTCGTCTTCAGCAGGCAAGGTCAAGTTGTTCAAGTGTTTGAGGGTGAAGGGCTCAGGTCCCGCGATAAGAGTAGGCTCACCACCGTCCATGCGATACAATTCTACCGTATAATCTCCTGGGGTGGCTACAGGTCCTCCGTTAACCTTGGTAAGAGGAGAGCTTCCGCGAACGCGGTCACCTCTCATGGCCCAACGACCATCCCAAGTAATTTTCTGAATTCCTTCTGAGGCAGAGGCTGTGAGTCTTCTCACTTCTTCACCTTCTGTGTTGCGAATCATAAAGAGGAGGTAGGATCCCTTCTCGTTTTTCTCAGCTCTCAGCGTTTCTACATCTGGGAACTTGAATTCTTTTGCGTCTTTCTCCGCCTCCTTGCGTTGAGATTTTAACGACTTAGGCAAGTTGGATACAGAATAGGTAAACGTCGCACCGATAGGTGGGTTGTCTGCATGGTAATAGGCATTTCCCTTGTAGCTCACGCCTCCGATATTTGCTTCGTTGTAGAACAAACCATCTTTAATGGGGAAGATGAATCCATCTTTTTCAAGGTTTTCTGGGGTAAGATATCTCAAGGCACTGTAGTTGTCCAATACGTAAAATCCTCTACCAAAGGTTCCCAGTACCAAATCCACTTCGCGTGTTTGGATGTCTAAATCTCTAACGGCAATGGTAGGAAGTCCATTGTTCAAGGCTTTCCAGTTCTGACCTCCATCCAAGGTAAACTGTACGCCAAACTCCGTTCCTACAAAGAGAAGGTTTTTCTCAACGTGGTCTTCTGCAAGAGCGTATAGAGATCCTCTTTCGGGAAGGTTATTGGCAATGGAAGTCCATGACTTTCCTCCATTGGTCGTTTTGAGGATGTAGGGCTTAAAATCACCGTTTTTGTGATTATTGAACAAAACGTAGGCTGTGTTGGCGTCGTAGCGCGAAATCTGAATTTCTTGAACATATGTGCCTTCTGGAATTCCAGGAAACTCTTCTTGAATTTCCCACTCGGTAGATCCTGCTTTTTTGATGCACAATCTTCCGTCATCCGTACCTGCCCACAATTCCCCTTCTGTATTGGGGTTTTCCCTCAACATTACAATGTTTCCAAAAATACTGGTAGAGCGGTGAGGAGTAATGGCATCAGGACCCCAGTTTTGTCCCATTACCTTGAGAGTGTTTCTATCAATTTGCTTAGACAAATCCTCAGAAATTACTTCCCATGAATTTCCTCTGTCCGTGCTCTTAAATACCACATTCGCTGCAAAGTATAGGGTAGAGGGGTTGTGAGGACTGATGATAAGTGGGGCATCCCAATTCCAGCGGTATGCAGGTTCACCCTCTTTGTTCTGAGGTTGAATCATTGCCGTTTCTCCACTGGCTTTGTCAAAGCGCACCAACCAACCATATTGCGCTTGAGCGTAGACGATATTGGGATTTAAGGGGTCAATTTGACTTTCAAATCCATCTCCACCGTTGGTTACGTACCAATCTTCGTTAATGATACCACGGTTGTTTTGTGTTCTGGAGGGGCCACCCAAACTGTTGTTGTCCTGAGTTCCTCCGTAAATGTTGTAGAATGGCTCGGCGTTGTCTACAGCCACTCTGTAGAACTGGATTGTGGGAATGTTTTCTTTCCACAGCCAAGTGTTCATGGCGTCAAAAGTTTCGTACACACCTCCATCACAACCGATGATCATGTGATCGGTGTTGTCTGGGTTGATCCAAAGACAGTGGTTGTCCACATGCTTAGAGCTCTCATTGATGTTTTTAAAGGTCTTACCTCCGTCTTTGGAAACCTTTCCGTAGGTATCCATAGAATACACCACATCCACATCCGTTGGATGTGCAAAGAGCTCAACGTAGTAGTTTCCGCTGGTTTCGTGACCTGAACGCTTTTGCCAGCTGGCACCACGATCCACAGAGCGGTAGGTTCCGTGACCTTCAATAAGTGCATAAACTACATCGGGATTGGCAGGACTGATGTCCATCCCAATTCTCCCTACGTTTCCAGAAGGCAGTCCTTTGGTCAATTTATCAAAGGTCTTACCACCATCTGTTGACTTGTAAATAGCAGACTCAGGACCGCCTGTCATGTAGGTAAATACGTGACGACGTCTCTGGTGAGCGGTTGCATAAATTACGTTGGGATCTCTAGGATCCAAGTGAACTTCATTGATTCCGGTATTTTCAGAAATGGTAAGAATGGCTTCCCAAGTCTTTCCTCCGTCCATTGTTTTGTACAAACCACGGTCACCTCCAGCGCTCCAAAGCGGACCGGTAGCGGCAACGTAAACCACGTCAGAGTTGTTGGGGTGTACGGCAATCATACCAATGTGCTCGGAGTTTTTGAGCCCCATATTGGTCCAAGACTTACCGTTGTCAGTACTCTTGTAAACACCGTCACCATACGCCACAGATCGTTGGTTGTTGTTCTCTCCTGATCCTACCCAAACGGTATTGGGGTTGGAAGGATCAATGGTAACACAACCAATCGAGTAGGAGCCTTGTGAATCAAAAATGGGTTTATAGGTCGTTCCATTGTTGGTAGTTTTCCAAACCCCTCCACTGGCCAAAGCCAAGTAATAGGTAGAGTGGTTCTCTGGATGCACGGCAATGTCGGCAACTCTTCCCGAGGTAATGGCGGGACCCACAGAGCGATAGGAGAGGCCCTGTAGTTTTGCACTTTTCCATGCGGGCTCTGACTGACTCCATCCCGTAAGGGCGGCCAGCGCAAAACCAAACAATAGTGATTTCTTCATGGTTCTAGTTTTAAAGTGAAGTTTTTATTTGCGTAATGCATATACTATGGCGTAGGGCAATCTATGGGCCCAGGCGCTTTCAAAGTGGTTTGCATTGGGGTCAGATACGTAAGTATAATCGTTAGGACTTTCATAGCCCTTGTTTTCTAGGTTCTGAAGCAAGAAGTCAATGGAAGGCTGGAGCACCAACTCCAATTCTAGACCTCCGTTGTCCAAGTAAAGGTTGATGTCTTTTTTGGGGCCATCTACAAAGGGAGTTAAAGAATCAAACCCCTTGTAAAACAGGGCAGGGGACATACAAATGGCACCTCCCACACGGTCTCTGTGTTGCGTGTGCATCACAAAGGAAACCGCTCCACCTGCTGAGGAACCCCCAGAGAAAATATCGTCTACGTTCTCAGAAAAGGCAAATTCCTTTCGTACGGTGGGTACTACTTGATTGAGTACCCAATCTATGTAAGCTGGGCTTAAATCTCCCATGTATTCGCGATGTCTATCTACAGAACTATTGATGCCAATAACAATAAAGGGGCGAGTGTGTTTTCCAGAAATTAAAGAATCTGCGGTTTCATCTACTCTCCATTCTACATCGTAATTGGAAGTTTTGGGATCGATGAGATTCTGTCCGTCGTGCATGATGATAACCGCCCAGTTTAAGGCGTCTTCCGCGCTGGGGTCGTAGTTTTCTGGTGTCCATACCCACACATTCCTGGGTTTGATCTTTCCTTTGGAATCTTCAAAGTTGGGGTAGTGCTTCACTTTTCCAACGGAAGGCTGGGAGAGCATGGCGCCGGCTTCAGAAAATTCAACACTCCAAAACTCGTAGATGATGGGTTGTTTTTCATATCTCAAATTTGGACCCTTCATGCCGTCGATAAGCATTTCTCGCTCCCACGTCCCCATGGTGATTTTAAATTCCACACCGTCTTCCATGGAGCCGTCAAAACTGTGAAAGAAGGTAGTGTCGTCAATGCGACTCATAGATACCCTTGCCGGATCCCAATTTCCCAACGTAATATGACTTCCTGTAATGTAAATAGATTCTGCTTCCGGAACGGGCTTTGCAACGTGGACAATAAGGGCACCTGCCTTGGGGGGATTGGCGCGCAAATTGGCAAATACGTCTCTATCCGATTCATTATTCTGAGACCATAGACCCATATGGCCCCAAAGCATCAGAATACAAAATAGAACTAGGCCTTTACCACTTTGGTTCTTGCGATTATATCGTGTATACATCTTCTTTCTTTTCCAAAAATCAACAATACGTCCACCAGGGCAAAAAGTCCACCTACACCGGGAACCATTCCTATCCCTTGTACCAAGAGATATCTTTCCACTACAAGACTTCGTATGGAGGGAATGTCGCCCTCAAGGGTAACCATCTTGATGTTTAGGAGTCGTTTCCCGAGGGACTGACCGTATTTCTCCCATGTGAAGTAGTTGATCACAATGTATCCTAGAATGGAGGGAAGTGAAATGAGGAGCGTATCGTAAAAACCAAATCCAGTAAGCATTTCTATAAACTCATCGGTGTTGGATTCTTGCAAGTAATAAGATATATCTAGGTAGAAATACATCACAAAAAAGGAAATGGGCATAAGGATAATGCTGTCTACAATAGCAGCTGCCAATCGTGAGCCCCTTGAGGCGAGTTCGGTTTTTTCCTCATTGAGGTCATCTAAAATTTCTGGATCCATGTTTGGTTTTGGTCAAGTTGTGATTGAAGTTTTCATAAGGGCAGTTGTAACTGCCGTCTAAAGGTGGCAAAAATCTGCTGAATGCCCTAGGCATGAAACCAAAATCTGTTGGAGAACGCTACTTCACCCATTTCCGACGACTTTACAAAATCAAAACCTGACTTTAACACTTCCGAAATGTCTAGTCTACATCTATAACCGACTTTTGGTACACCAAAAAAAAGGATTGAAACCGTTGCTGTCACTGGGGAGTATCCATAGAGAAGACAACTCTCCAAACTAACCTAACCATGGATGGTAGTGTTCATTCCACAATCACCAACCCGACCTTGATACATAAAGGTGGAGTCTAGCTACAGTGTAACTACTGAGGATTGGACTCCATTTTTTGTATCCACTCCTCAATCAATGCAATCCCCTCTTTATGGGTAGTCGAACGACCCAATTCAGGCATTTGAATTCCGGGGTCTGTGGAATGCATACGGTAGGCTAAAATGGATTTTTCTGGCGCTCCGGGAACAATGTCAAATTGATGCCCACCGCTGCCTTTGCCCGCGGCAATAGGAGATTTGTAAACGCCCAAAGAAAACGCATTGGGAGAATATAAAGACAAGTCTAACCCAGAGTTCTTGGCCGGTCCGTTGGGGTTGTGGCAATGTCCACAATTGATGTCTAGGTAGGAACGGGCTCTGTCGTTTAAGGGCTTAGTGGCATCGGAATAGTCTACATGAGCTAGAAGGGTTTGTTGTTTGGCATTGCCAACCTGCTTGCTTTCTGAATAGATTCCCATTTCTTCCCATTGTGCCAAGGGGTTTTTACCTCCCTTGGGCCAATTCTGAGTGGAAGGGCCAATGGGTTTTAGAACCCCCTTGTATTCATGGCAGCTCTTACATTGCGTCATGGTGGGAGCTCGGTAAATGAAATCCCCGTGAAGGTTGTGAGAGACGGAACGAGCCGCTCCCGAAACTGATAGAAATGCTTCGGTTTGTTCCTCGTTCCACAAATAGGGTAGGGACTTCCAGCCCTTTTCGCCTTTGACTAGCAAACGGGTTTCAAGGATTTTATCCTCCTCAAATGCCGTTTTATCAGCCGTGTAATAGAAGTTTTTTATGAGAACGGTTCCTTCGGGGAAAATCAATTTCCCCGTGCTGTCGTTTGCTGTGACTTTGGAATCATCGGGCAGCTTAACAAATCTCGATTTCTCAGCGTAATCTGTAAAAAGGGGAGCTACCAATTCATAAGGATAGACGTTTTGGGAAGGGGAGAGGTTCTTCAATTCGCCTTCAAAAAACCCATGCTCACTGAGTCGAGTGGGTCCAAACTTAGAAAAAGCAGTATTCTCTGCCACCTTCCAAGGCAAATCTTTGGTAGTAACGTCAACCGATGATGTATCTTCACTTTCTCCTCCACAGGCTCCTAATATGGCAACGATGGTTAGGGCCGTCCAAATCTTCTTCGTCATGTGTTTAGTGTATGCTCTCTATTCTCTCTATTTTCTCTATTATGGGCATTGCGTAATGCTGGGATTCACTTCTAAATTCTCTCTGTCATTCGCCAAATCCAAATTGGCAGAGGTGGCATTGGTTTGAAAACAGATAGAATATTTATCCGTCAGTCTTCCTTCAGATAGCATGGACTCTTCCGCAATACCTCCCCAAAGTTGGAAGGGTATATCCGTTCCAAATTCCAACAAGAACAACTTTCCAAAATCATTGGACAAATCCGGCATGGAGTAGTCATTGGTAAATGCATTGTTGGAAAAGTGAATTTGCCCACAGAAGGGATCGTAGAGGCTGTCCGCTCTAAAGTTGGCCTGAACACTTTGTGTAGATCCCGCATTGGACGGTTCATCCTCTGAAGTTTCCGAAGCCATTGCACTTACGAGCTCGTAGGAGATGACGGCGGCGCTGGCCGTTTTGTTGTTTTTTATGACGTTGTCATGGATGTTAACCTTCTTGGTAGCCAATACCATAATTCCCGTTCCGGGAGGCACCATGGCAACAATGTTTCCGGCAGGCGCAAAATTTTCGAGGTTGTTTTCTTCTAGGACATTGTCAAAGGCCTCAATGGAATGGCCATACATGGTGAGACCCGGCAAGTCAAAAATCAAAAGTCCTCCCGTGTTGTGATGAGCATGATTTGCTGCAATGAGCACGTGGGTGCTGTTTTCGGATTCAATCCCAGCGACATTCCAGTAGACTTCATTGTTTTTGATAATCACTGAGTCTGACTGTCCCACGTAAATTCCCGCATCGGAAGCGCCTAGAACTTCACAATTTTGAATGATAACCCTTTTGGAAAGTACTGGATACAACCCATACGCCCCGTTTTCTGGAGATACCGTTCCCGTCCAAGCCACACGCAACCCATTGAAGTGAATCCCATCGGTCTCTGTAACTTTGATATTGTCTCCTTTGGCGTCTTCTATGGTAAAATCTGCCAACGTGATATTGCTACACTGCTTGACCAAAATGCCTTCAGCACCTTGTGTTTGCCCTTCAAATGACAAAACTGTTTTGTCCTTTCCCGCACCTTTAATGGTTACGTGATGCACTCCATCTAGGATCAAAGATTGATCAAATTTGAAATGCCCCTCGGGAATCTCTATGGTCATGCTGTCTTCAGCAAGAATAAATTGAGAGAGTATATCTGGACCCTCTGTCCAATTTCTTTCGGGGTTGAAACTCGGCATTTCTTCGGAACAAGAAGTCATCAAAGAGACTCCAAATAATGCAAAAAGGGCGGTAGTCAATAAGCGCATAGAAGAATTATTGAATAGTAGTCGTTCGACAGTAGTTTGACAGTAGTTTGAATTGTGGTTTGATCGGTAAGGTATTGAAGAATTGTCTCCTTATCTGGTAGCCATGTGTTCAACACTTTTACGACAAACCTCTCGCAAAATAGTCAAATTGATTTTAGAAAGGTCCTTGATGTACAAACAAGATTTCCCTGTGGTGTAAGGTCCCATTTGATCCA
This sequence comes from uncultured Schleiferiaceae bacterium, assembly GCA_965658445.1. Classification (GTDB taxonomy): domain Bacteria; phylum Bacteroidota; class Bacteroidia; order Flavobacteriales; family Schleiferiaceae; genus CBFHSF01. The sequence continues at coordinate 72,474 of CBFHSF010000008.1, forward strand.
ATAGGTCTTGGTACTTGTTGGCTCCGTCCATGAGGTACAGCACCAAGCTCTGGGCTCTTCCCGAAAAGCCAATTTGCATCCAATCGGCGGTTTTTCCGTTGGCATAAGTTTGTGTGTAGCTTCCAAAGCCTACAATGGAGCCGCCCCACATGGTTCCCTCTTCTTTCATGAGATCAGAAAGCAATTCATAGAGGGTTATTGCGTCTGCCTTCCTCTTATTGTTGGCAATGCCATTGATGTATTCCAGTGGTGGAGTGGGGTTGGGACGTGTTTTTAATTCTGCCATGACAATGAACTTTAGAGGATAGAATTTTTAATTTGAAAAGGGAATCCGTAAGATACATCACCCCGTTTTTCCTCACAAAAAAAAAGCCACCTCGCATTGTGAGATGGCCTTTGTATTACAATGGGTGATACTTATTCTGATTTGGCAAAAAACACTTTGTATGCCCAACCTGCAAGCAGCGCCCCAACTATGGGAGCCACCCAGAACAACCAAAGTTGTCCCAAGGCCCAATCGCCAACAAAAAGTGCTTGGCTTGTAGAACGGGCAGGGTTTACAGATGTATTGGTTACGGGAATACTGATCAAGTGAATCAAGGTTAGTGCGAGACCAATGGCCAAACCTCCAAATCCCTTGGCGGCTCTACCATCTGTCGCTCCGAGTATAATGATCAAAAAGAAGAAAGTCATCACAATTTCTGTGACCAGGGCAGCCATCATGGAATATCCTCCGGGAGAGTTTTCTCCATAGCCGTTGGCCGCAAAGCCTCCGATATCCGATCCATTCCCAGTGGTGATGATGTAGAGAATACCTGCTCCGGCAATACCCCCCAAAACCTGAGCGATAATGTAGCGGAACAAATTGCTCCCCTCAAAGCGACCACCGGCCCAAAGTCCGAAGCTTACGGCAGGGTTAAAGTGTCCGCCACTGATGTGGCCTACTGCATAGGCCATGGTCAAAACGGTAAGACCAAATGCGAGCGAAACACCCAAAAGGCCAATACCTACATCCGGAAATGCTGCCGCCAAAACGGCGGATCCACAACCTCCTAACACAAGCCAAAAGGTTCCGAAAAACTCAGCAAAAAAGGTAGATGAATTCTTCATAATTGATTGATTAATTGGTTAATAGTTCTGAAAAATTACAGAATATTTCCCACACAATCAATGAGTTACCACTCAGATTTTAAATGGAATGTAATGTCGGGGAATTTCTCTTGCGTCATTTGAAGTGAGAAAGGAGAGTCTGCCAAGAAGACCAATCGCCCGAATTTATCCTCGGCCAAATAGCGCTGTTTTAGGGTAGAGAATTCTTTGAGTTGCGTTTCGTTTTCGGTCTCCACCCAACAGGCTTTAAACGCAGGAAAAGCTTCATAAGAACACTTTGCATTGTACTCGTGCTCCAAGCGATATTGAATTACTTCGTACTGAAGGGCACCTACTGTACCAATGATCTTTCTTCCGTTTTGTTTAAGAGTAAATAACTGAGCTACCCCTTCGTCCATTAATTGATCGATTCCCTTAGCCAGTTGCTTGGCCTTCATGGGATCACTGTTGTTGACAAATCGGAAGTGCTCTGGTGAGAAACTTGGAATTCCTGCAAAGTGTAGAGATTCCCCGGAGGTCAAGGTGTCTCCAATTCTAAAGTTTCCAGAATCGGGAATACCCACAATGTCTCCTGGAAAGGCCTCGTCAATTACGGATTTCTTGGAGGCCATAAAGGCCGTAGGGTTAGAAAACTTAAGCGATTTGTTCAATCGCATGTGCTTGTAGTTGGTATTTCTCTTAAAAGTTCCGGAAACCACCTTAACAAAAGCCAAGCGGTTTCGGTGATTGGGATCCATGTTGGCGTGGATCTTAAATACAAATCCACTGAATGCTTCTTCTGTAGGTTCTACCACGCGCTCTTCTGCTTCTTTGGGAAGGGGAGTGGGGGCAATGTTCACAAAACAATCCAAGAGCTCTCTAACTCCAAAATTGTTCAGGGCAGAACCAAAAAAAACGGGAACGATGTCTCCCTTGAGATAATCTTCCTCCGTGAATTCTGGATATACTCCCTCTACCAATTCCAATTCTTCGCGCAGTGTTGCGGCGTCTTCTGCACCAATGTGATCGTCTAATTTTGAATCCGATACGTCGTCAAATGCAATGGATTCAGAAATCTTCTGTTTATTGGTTGCTGTGTATAGGTTTAGGTTTTTCTCATACATGTTGTAGACTCCCTTAAATCTCTGTCCCATTCCAATAGGCCACGACATGGGAACTACATTGAGTCCAAGTTTCTCTTCCACTTCGTCCAAGAGGTCCATTCCGTCCTTACCCTCTCTATCCATCTTATTGATAAAGATGATCATGGGCGTGTTACGCATTCTACATACGTTGACCAGCTTCTCTGTTTGGGTCTCAACTCCCTTGGCGACGTCAATGACTACAATGGAGCTATCCACAGCTGTCAAGGTGCGGTAGGTGTCTTCTGCAAAATCCTGGTGACCGGGAGTATCTAGGATGTTGATCTTCATATCCCGGTATTCAAAACCCATTACCGAGGTGGCCACAGAAATCCCTCTCTGTTTCTCAATTTCCATGAAGTCAGAGGTGGCAGTCTTTTTAATTTTATTGGATTTTACCGCACCCGCTTCTTGAATAGCTCCTCCAAAAAGGAGAAGTTTTTCCGTCAAGGTGGTTTTTCCGGCATCCGGGTGGGAGATAATTCCAAAAGTTCTCCTGCGATTTATTTCTGTCTGAAGGCTCATAAACGATTGTCTCCTAGTTTTTTGCAAAAGTTTTCCTCAGTCCTTTTGGTGAAAAGTACCATATTTAATAGGGGGTCCGAGGCGGGCAAAGATAAAATAATGACGCTCAATCGGGAATAAATAACGGAAGAGGTAGAACAAAAATCCTATATTGCGGGTTTGTTTAAACAATAGTCGTTATTATTAAACAAGATTTACCCTTACTCACATGCTGAGAAAGTATAGTATTAAAGACTTAGAGCATCTAACTGGGATTAAAGCCCACACTCTGCGCATTTGGGAGCAGCGATATGATATTATCGAACCCAAGAGAACAGAGACCAATATCAGATACTATCAAGAGGAAGATCTAAAGCACCTCCTCAATATCGCTGTGCTCATCAACTCCGGAATCAAGATTTCAAAAGTCGCTTGTCTCTCCAAAGGGGAAATTCAACAGGCCGTTATTGACGAATCTGAATACAAAGGAAATTTTGAGGCCCAGATTAACACACTCAAGGTCGCCATGCTGGAATACGATGCAGACCTTTTTGACAAGGTGTTAACCGCAAGTATTCTCAAAGTAGGAACTGACGAGACTTTTACCAAATTGGTAGGTGCCTTCATCTTTCAAGTAGGTATATTGTGGCAAACCAACGCCATTGCGCTTAGCCATGAGCACTTTGCCTCCAATCTCATTAGACAAAAACTATACGTAGCCATCGATCAAATGACCCCAACGTCTTCTGGGGATGCCAAAACGTATTTGTTGTATTTACCTGATGAAGAACTACATGAATTGGGTTTGCTCTATTTGAATTTCTACCTTAAGAGTAGGGGCCACCACGTGATTTATTTAGGGCAGTCTGTTCCAGCCCACTATTTAAAGGATGTAATTCAAAAGAAAAACGTTGACGAATTGGTCAGTATTTTCACTACGCATCCTCACGTTGATTTGATGCCTGTATATCTCCAAAAGCTCTTTAAGGTTACGGAAGGCAAAGATTTAAATTTCCACTTTTGTGGATACCAGCTCACTGCTTACGAGCATGCTGATAAGAAGGAGGGGCTCCACTTGTACAAGAATCTACAAGATCTCAAAGAAAACCTGCTCACCCAATAACCACAAATACATTATTCACAGTATAACACCGTTTTTATCTCACCACAGTGTTTATGCCTAAACCGATAAAAGCCCTCAAAAGGGGCTTTTTTTGGCTCAAAAGAGTTGATAATATTATTTGGAAACAAGGTGGGTATAGTAGAAAATGCAGGTAAACGATGTTTCAACATTTATCAGCCTGTAAAGGTTAATAAATGCGTATGCCTCGGAAACCCGCATAAACAAAGGTGTTTAAACATTATGTTTAACGTTAGGATAGAAATATTAAACAAAATTTTTGGAAGAGATTGTTTTTTGTTTAATTTTACATCAGAAAACTTAAACAAAATATTTGAAGCTATGTCTACGAATGAATTTGGAGCTCTTATTTCTGACCATCACTCGTTTTTAAAGCAGCTAGCATTAAAACTCACTCGCCAATTGGACGAAGCGGAGGATCTTATCCAAGATACGATGTTGAAGGCCATTAAGAACAAAGACAAGTACCGCGTAGGTACAAACCTAAAAGGGTGGTTGTACACCATTATGAAGAACACCTTCATCAACAACTACCGCAAGAAGAAAAACAGAAACACCTTCATTGACGAAACTGAGAACAAGTACTTCCTTAACTCTCAAGAATCGTCAAAATCAGATCACGCAGACTCCTCAGTCGATCACCAGTACATTATGGATCAAATTGCAACCATTGACAAGAATTACGTGGATGCTTTTATGATGCATTTTAATGGATACAAGTACGAAGAAATATCAGATATCTTAGAAATTCCATTAGGTACGGTAAAAAGTCGTATTTTCTTGGCTCGTAAGAAGATGATGGAGAAACTCCAAGACTACAGATACTAAAAACCTACAACTACACTTAGGCATGCAATCAAAACCTCGCGCAATCGTTATTGGATCCGGCTTTGCAGGATTGGCTTCGGCCTCTTATCTGGCAAAGGATGGGTATGAGGTAACCGTTTTAGAGAAACACGACACGCCAGGGGGCAGGGCTCGTAAGTTCTCAGCAGAAGGATTCACCTTTGATATGGGGCCTTCTTGGTATTGGATGCCCGATGTGTTTGAATCATACTTCGCAGATTTTGATCACAAAGTAGAGGACTTTTACGACCTCATTCGATTGGACCCAAGCTACCGCGTGTACTTTGGCACAGACGATCACGTGGATCTTTCTGCAGAACTCAGCAAATTATATGAGTTATTTGATTCAAGAGAACCTGGGGCAGGAGCCAAGCTCAAAGAGTTTTTGGACGACGCCAAGTACAAATACGAAGTGGGAATTAAAGACTTGGTGCACAAACCGGGTCGTTCCATTTTCGAATTTGCTGACGTCCGCGTTCTCAAGGGATTGTTTCAACTCAACTTGCTAAATTCCATAAAGTCATTCATTAGAAAGTCATTTAAAGATCCCAAACTCATAGAGATTTTGGAATTCCCAGTATTGTTCCTAGGGGCTATGCCAAAGGACACTCCCGCGCTGTATTCTCTGATGAATTACGCAGACATGGCTTTGGGAACTTGGTATCCCAAAGGTGGAATGAATGAAATTGTACAAGGAATGTACAAGGTAGCTAAAGAACAAGGCGTGAATTTTGAATTCAAAGCCAACGTTACTCATTTTTCTTACGAAGGAAACGACGTGACTGCCGTTCACACGGATACCGAAGGCTACCCTTGTGATGTGGTTGTTGCTGGAGCCGATTACCATCACGTAGATCAAAAGATTGTGGACAAGAAATTCGCCAATTACACGGCTAAATACTGGGAAAAGCGCAAGATGGCACCCAGTTCTTTGTTATACTACATTGGATTGGATACCAAAATTCCTGATGTATTGCACCACAACCTCTTTTTTGACGCAGATTTCAACACCCATGCTGAGTGTATTTACGATACGCACTCTTGGCCCGTCAACCCTCTGTTTTATCTCTCTGTAGTCAGTAAGACAGATCCTTCTTCCGCTCCGGAAGGTTGCGAGAATGTATTTATCCTCATTCCCACAGCACCTGGATTGGAAGATTCAAAAGACATCAAAGAACATTACTACAACCTCGTAATGGATAGGTTAAAAAATCACACGGGTATAGATTTGCGCGAGCACGTTATCTATCGCAGAGATTTTGCCTATTCTGAGTTTGTATCAGAATACAACAGCTTTAAAGGGAATGCATACGGTTTGGCAAATACTCTAGATCAAACCGCTCTGCTCAAGCCCTCGCTCAAAAACAAAAAACTCTCTAACCTTTACTACACAGGACAGTTAACCACGCCTGGTCCTGGTGTTCCCCCCTCATTAATTAGCGGACAGGTGGTAGCCCGTGAAGTCGTTAAAGATCAAAAGCACTCGTATGAAAGCACTGTTTGACAAGGTTTCGCACAAGACCAGTAGAATGGTTACTCGATCGTACAGCACCTCGTTTACCCTTGGTATATTAGGTCTAGACAAGAAATTTCACGATCCCATTTATGGAGTTTACGGCTTCGTTCGCTTTGCGGATGAAATTGTAGATTCCTTTCATGAATATCCAAAAGCTGAGCTCCTCAGAAAGTTCCGCCAAGATACCTATGAAGCACTAGAACAAAGAATTTCACTCAATCCCATTCTCAATCACTTTCAGGAAGTAGTCCACCAATATTCTATTCCCGTGGATCTTATAGATACCTTTTTGGATTCTATGGAAATGGATTTGGGAGAAATTGAATACGACCAGAAGACCTATGAAAAATACATTTTGGGTTCTGCTGAAGTCGTAGGGCTTATGTGTCTCAAGGTCTTTGTAGAAGGAAACGAAGAATACTACGAGCAGTTGAAGCCTCAAGCCATGGCATTAGGTTCTGCCTTCCAGAAAATTAACTTCCTCAGAGATTTAAATGCAGACTTCGAAGGACTGGGAAGAACGTATTTCCCTGGGGTAGATTTGAACAACTTTACGAATCAAACCAAGATAGAAATCGAAGCCGATATAGAAATCGATTTCCGTCAAGGGTTTGAAGGAATTAAGGCGCTACCGAAAGGCGCTCGATTTGGAGTGTATATTGCCTATGTATATTATTATGCCCTTCTCCAGAAAATTAAAAATACCTCTAGCCAGGTGTTGTTCCAGGAGAGAATTAGAATTCCAAACCAAAAGAAGTATGGACTCTTTGTAAGTTCTTACCTTCGCCATAGTTTTAACTTGCTATAACCGTATATAATACATTTTACCGTGGAAAACGTTATCCTAGTCGACGAGCAGGACAATGCTCTGGGACTGATGGAGAAAATGGAAGCGCACGAAAAGGGTCTTTTGCACCGAGCTTTTTCCGTTTTTATCCTAAACGACCAAAAGCAAATCTTACTTCAGCAGAGAGCCCATTCTAAGTACCATTCTGGAGGTCTTTGGACCAACACCTGCTGCAGCCACCCTCGTGATGGAGAAACCAACCTAGAGGCGGCTCATCGCAGACTACAAGAAGAAATGGGATTTGATTGTCCCGTAGAAAAGATTCTAGACTTTGTCTACAGAGCAGAGTTGGATCACGGCCTCACTGAACACGAATTTGACCACGTGTTTATCGGGACCTACAACGATGACCCCGTCATCAATCCAGAGGAAGTAGCTTCCTTTAAATGGATGGATTTGGAAGAGCTCAAGGACGATATCAAAAACCGTCCAGAGATTTACACAGAGTGGTTCAAAATCATTTTTGACAGGTATTACAAGCACGTAACCTCATTATAACATGGTAACCGTAAATAGAGTCGGCCATTTTAACGCAGCGCACAGACTCCACAATCCTGAACTGTCTCCCGAAGAGAATCAGAAGGTTTTTGGGCTCTGTAACAATGAATACTTTCACGGACACAATTACGAATACATTGTGTCTGTAAAGGGCGATGTAGATCCTGTAACGGGATACGTTGTGGACATGAAGTGGTTAGCCGACATTATGAAGGCCCGCGTAGAAAAAGTCTTTGACCACAAAAACCTAAACCTTCAAGTCAAACCCTTTGACACC
>CBFHSF010000008.1:80432-112978 GCA_965658445.1 uncultured Schleiferiaceae bacterium
ATAAATCCTACGGCCGAAAACATAGTACAGGAGATCTGGAAAATCCTTAGGAAAGAGATTCCGTCTTCTCAACAATTAAAAGTAACACTGTATGAAACCCCTAGAAACTATGTGGAGTACGAAGGATAATGCCGTTCAGGAATTTGATCACATTGGTGATCAGCACGTGGGGACTTCTAAAGAAACCCCATTGCGCCCCGACGCATTTGATATGCCCGATGACCAAAAGATTGAATTGATCTCTGAGAAATTCAGAGACATTATGGAAATTATGGGACTTGACCTAACGGATGACTCCTTGCGTGGAACCCCCAAGCGCGTTGCAAAGATGTACATCAAAGAGGTATTTCAAGGGTTAAACCCCGCTAACAAGCCGGAGGTAAAACTCTTCGAAAACAAATATCAATACCAGCAAATGCTGGTGGAGAAAAACATTACGGTTCACAGCTATTGCGAACACCATTTTGTGCCCATTTTGGGAGTGGCTCATGTAGCCTACATTTCCAACGGACACGTGATCGGTTTGAGCAAGATCAATCGAATCGTAAAATACTATGCAAAGCGTCCTCAAGTACAAGAAAGACTTACTGAGCAGATTGCAGAGGAGTTGAAAAATGTACTCAAAACAGACGATGTAGCGGTTTTCCTTGATGCAGAACACTTATGTGTGAGCACACGTGGAATAGAAGACACGGGTTCTTCAACCATTACGACTCATTTTTCGGGCGCATTTGAAAGAGACGTTCAAAAACGCAATGAATTTTTGAAGTATGTAGGGCATTGATTAGATTCGCGTGCTCTTTTAAAACCTCACTACTCAAATACCGGTTTTTACAGTAACACAAAGAATCGTCATGAAAAAGCTCCTCAAGAATCTGCGCAAGAAAAGTGCAGAAAAGAAACTCGAAAAAGATCAGTGGAAGAAAGCGGCTGCAATAGACCGCGTTCAAACCCAAGAAGCACTTAAAATCATTGGCCAAGAATCAGATAAATAAAGATGAATCACAGGAGAAGGTAAATGCCTTCTTCTGGTTTCGTCGTGATTTGAGGTTAGAAGACAACGCCGGTCTCTATAAGGCCTTGTCCCGCTCCCAAGGTGTTCAGCCCCTTTTTATTTTTGATGAAAACATACTTGAGAAACTGTCCAATCCCAAGGACGCACGAGTAACCTTTATTCATCAACGACTCCAAAAATTGCAAACTCAGCTTAGAGAGGCAGGGTCAGATCTTTGGGTTTTCTATGGAAGACCTGAATCTATTTGGAAGAATCTCCTTTCCAAACACAATCCAGAAACCATTTTTCTAAACCGCGATTACGAGCCGTATGGCTTGCGCCGAGATGAAGAAATAGTTCATCTTGCAAAGTCGCACGATGTAGAAGTCATAGGCACCAAAGACCACGTGATTTTTGAAAAAGGAGAAGTGGTCAAAGGCGATGGAAGTCCATATACCGTATTTTCTCCCTACGCCAAGAAGTGGAGGGCAACACTTACCGCAGAGGACATTCAGCATTTTCCTTCAGAATCTAATTTTGATTCACTGCGTCTGAGTACCACGAATTTTAATATTCCCACCTTAGAGTCCATGGGCTTTGAAGAAAACGTCTTGACTTCCGTCGAAGCCACTCTTCCAAAGAACATAGTGTCTACCTATGGCCAAACTCGTAATTTCCCTGCCAATGATCGCGGTACCACGCGAATGGGGGTTCATTTGAGGTTCGGTACCGTGAGTACACGAAAACTCGTGAGAGAAGGCCGAGAGCTTTCCGATACCTATGAAAATGAATTAATTTGGAGGGATTTCTACCAAATGATACTCTATCACTTTCCACACTCTGTAGATCAAGCCATTAAACCGGCTTACGACCAAATAGAGTGGGAGAAAAACGAAGAGCACTTTGCCGCTTGGCGCGAAGGCAAAACGGGATATCCTCTTGTGGATGCTGGGATGAGAGAACTCAATACGACCGGTTACATGCACAACCGCGTGCGCATGGTCGTAGCATCCTTCCTCACAAAGCACCTCTTATTGGATTGGCGCTGGGGCGAACGCTACTTCGCCGAAAAGCTCTTGGACTTTGATCTCGCCAGTAACATCGGGGGATGGCAATGGGCGTCGGGTTCAGGATGTGATGCGGCTCCTTATTTTAGAGTATTCAATCCAGCACTTCAACTGGATAAATTTGACAAGGATCTCAAATACGTCAAAAAGTGGGTCCCTGAATACGGAACCCCTCAATATCCACAACCCATTGTAGAACACAAATGGGCCCGTGAAAGAGCCCTATATGTCTACAAGGCAGGACTCAACGCGCAGAAGTAAATTCTTGGATTAATTCCTAAATAGAATTTCTTAGTAAATCAATTCCGGATCCAAAGACGTCACTTGCAAGAAGAGGAGAGACTTCTCGATGTCTTCGTGAAGGATTCTGTCCTCGTTTACAAACGGCACTTCTCCGCGGTACAATTCCACAAAGCTTGCCAAGAATTCAGAGGTCTTTTCTTTTCTGAAACCAAGAGCCTGAGAACCGTTCATCAGCTCGATGGCCAAAATGCGCTCCACGTTTTCAACCACGCGATACAGCTTTGTAGCGGCATTGGCTCCCATACTCACGTGGTCTTCTTGTCCGTTGCTGGACTCAATACTGTCTACAGATGCGGGGTGACAAAGACCCTTATTCTGTGAAGCAATAGAAGCGGCGGTATACTGAGGAATCATAAATCCAGAGTTTAGACCGGGTTCAGCCACCAAGAAGGGAGGCAATTCTCTTCTTCCAGAAATCAACTGATACGTTCTGCGCTCGGAGATGGAGCCCAATTCACTCAATGCGATGGCCAAGAAGTCCATAGCTAATGCCAAGGGCTGTCCGTGGAAGTTACCCGCAGAAATGATTTTGCCATCCTCACCAAAAATGGTGGGATTATCCGTTACCGAGTTAATCTCTGTGGTCACTATTTTAACTACGTGTGCTATGGTATCCTTTGTCGCTCCGTGAACCTGCGGCATACAGCGGAAAGAGTAGGGGTCTTGTACGTGTTGTTTGGGACGAGAAATCAATTCTGAGCCTTCCAAGAATTCTCTGAGGTTCTCGGCTGTCTTAATCTGTCCAGAATGTGGTCTTACGTGATGCACCAATGCGTCAAACGGCTCAATGCGACCGTCGTATCCTTCGAGAGAAATGGCCCCAATTAAATCGGCTAAGTACGAAATGCGACTTCCTTGAATCAAACTCCAAACGGCGTAAGCGCCCATAAACTGGGTTCCGTTCAAAAGCGCCAAACCTTCTTTGGATTGGAGAGAAACGGGAGCCAATCCATTTTTAGAGAGTGCTTCAGACGCTTCCATTCTTTCTCCTTCTAGGTACACTTCTCCTTTTCCAAGAAGACCTAAAGAAAGGTGGGCAAGGGGAGCCAAATCTCCACTGGCACCCAATGATCCTTGCTGGTATATCACGGGAAGGATGTCCTTGTTAAAGAGTTCTACTAAGAGCTCTACCGTAGACAAAGCCACACCAGAATGTCCGTAGCTCAAAGATTGAATCTTGAGAAGGATCATGATTTTCACAACTTCCAAAGGTACTTCATCCCCGGTGCCACAGGCGTGAGACATCACCAAGTTGGTTTGCAAATCGGTGAGTTGCTCTTTTTCAATAGCGATATTGTACAAAGCACCAAACCCAGTGTTGATTCCGTAAATAGGATGATCTGAGTTTTCAATGGCCTTGTCCAAATGCTCTCTACAGGCAATGATCTGGTCGATCACCTTTTGTGAGAGTTGTAGGGTGTGATTCTCCTCTAGGATTTTCTGAATATCGGAGATTACTAAGGGCTTTTCGCCGATGGTATATGTAGTAGTCATTGGAATCGAGATTTGCCGCAAAGGTAGCTAAACGTCATTAAAAATGGCATCAAAATTTCCTTACAGTGTACTTCGCAAAAAGTCGTTCCATGGCTTGCCTGCGAGGTAGTGTTGTTCTACTATATCCAACAAATCGGGACGCATGATGATGTCCTCTCCATCTTCGAACTCCTTCATAAAATACCACTGTTTGTTAAAAATTAATTCTTGTTTTGCTGCAGCCTCTTTGAGGTCTTTGGGAATGATTTTGTTTTTGGCTCCTTTGATTTCACCGTAGGTAGACGCAAAATTGGAATCATTAAGGAGCTTTTCAATTTTCTTGGGGTTGTGAGCCAAAGCTTCTCTAATGGCCTGTATGTCTGCCTTGTCCGGTGCGTACATTCCGCCTCCCATCCAAGTTTCTCCAATTCCCAATTGCAAATACATTCCAGGAATTCTCATGTTCTTGCGGCCCCCAGAAGAGAATACGCCACTTAAGTGCATTTTATAAGGGGTCTTGTCCTTGCTAAAGCGAATATCTCTATTGATTCTAAAGACGATGTCTTTGGGCTGCATGTCCTTCATATCCGGATCGTGCACGGACAACCTTTCCACCACCTGGTTGACAAATTCATACCACGGCTTCTTGACATAGTTTTCATAGGTTTTGCGGTGTTCGTCAAAATAGTCCTTGGAGTTGTTGGCGGCCAAGCCCTTAAAAAAATCGATAAATTCTGTGGAGAAGTGCATGTGTTTTTGGTTTTCGTTTCTTTCCTACCATCACTAAATTTTGTCGCTTTTGGAAAGAGGTAAGACGATACATTAAAGATAGGGCTAATACTCGTGGAATAAAATTTAACCAAATGTGGGTATTGTTTAGGCCCTAGACTTTCGGGAATTTTATTTCGTAAAACAACATAGCCATGACTACTATCCGTTTACAACCGAATACAGCAGACGATATACTTTTAGATTCTAATCCTTCTTCCGAATTTCAAATCATGAAAACGACAACATTTAGTGATCTTAAAATCTGGCAAGAAGCCGCTGGATTTACTTCAGAAATTATTAAATCAACGGAAGTTTTTGGAAACGAGTTGATACATTCTCTTTTATCGGAGTCTTGTATACAGCTAGTTTCTCGAATCAGCGAAGGATTCGGTAAAGGGAGTCCAAAGGACTTTTTGGATGAACTGTTCATCGCAAGAGGACTATTGACTAAAATTCAATCGTTGTTGTTAATTACTGAGAATTTTCCGGACGCTACCAAAGACTTGGTTCTGATGCACTTGATGCGATCCGAATCCTTGGAGCGTGAATTGAACTTATACATTTCTAACCTTCAGAAGAAGGGTGAACGATCTATTGCGAGCTAAACTCGTGTAGAACGAATTCACGTTGGCAATGGCTTTGCCGATACTAGTTTTCGATTTTATGTAATCTTTGTGTTGAGATTTAAGCACGCACTCGTTATGAGTACAAAAAAAAAGAGGAGCCATTTGGCTCCTCTTTCCTTTTGAATGTATTTGAATGTTTTTTGAACCTTGGTATTATCCCTTGATTTCCAAGAGCTCAACATCAAAGATTAATGTTGCATTGGGTGGAATCACCCCGCCGGCACCTTGTGCACCATATCCCAATTGACTAGGAATGATTAGAGAGGCTGTGGTTCCTACGTTTAGTTGCATGATACCTTCGTCCCAACCAGGGATTACTCTTCCCACACCAATGGGAATTTCTATGGGATCATTGCGATCAAAAGAAGAGTCAAATTTTGTTCCGTCCAAAAGGAAACCTGCGTAGTGTACGCGAACCACCTGACCTACTTGAGGTTTGGGGCCGTCTCCTTGGGTTTTTACCTTAATCATAAGGCCAGACTCCAATTTCTCAGCGCCTTCCGCTACTTCAGCAACCTTGGCTTCTTCCGCTTCTTTGCGCTTAGCTTCAGCTTCTGCAGCTAGCTCTTGAGCTCTGCCGAAAACTTCAGAAGGATCAAAAGCTTGGGCTTCTTCACCTTCGCGGATGATTTCTACTTTTTCCATGGTGTCGTTTTGGGCAATGGCGTTAACCACGTCCATACCATCGATAACCTCACCAAATACAGTGTGTTTACCGTCCAACCATGGTGTGTCTACATGTGTGATAAAGAATTGTGATCCATTGGTCCCAGGGCCTGCATTGGCCATAGAAAGGATTCCAGGACCTTTGTGAGACAATTCGGGGTGAATTTCATCATCAAACTGGTAGCCGGGGCCACCTGCTCCTGTTCCTGTGGGGTCACCCCCTTGGATCATAAAGTTGTCAATTACTCGGTGAAAAGAAAGTCCATCGTAATAGGGCTCTCCTTTCTCCTTAACGGAATTTTCTAGCGTTCCTTCGGCTAGTCCCACAAAGTTGGCAACCGTAAGAGGTGCTTTGTCGTGGTGGAGTAGGAGGGTAATATCTCCTCGGTTCGTCTTAATTTTCGCGTAAATTCCTGGATTCATCTATCCTGATTTATTTTTTGATTCCTACCATTTCTACATCAAACACTGTGTACGCGTTGGGAGGAATTACACCACCAGAACCTCTGGGGCCCCATCCTAGATGTGGAGGGATGATGAGTTTCCACTTGTCCCCAACTTTCATCATTGAAAGGGCTTCTTTCCAACCTTGGATAACTTGAGCTCTTGGACCGTTCTGCACTTCTAGAGGGGGGTAAGGCTCGCGTCTTTGATCGTAGATTCCTTCTTTCTTGGCAATTTCTACAATGCTTGTGTCAAAGATTTTTCCGTCAAGGAAGTACCCAGCGTAGTGCATTTGAACCATTGCATTGGGCTCAGGCTTTTCTCCGGTTCCTTCTTCAATAACGATGTACATCAAACCAGATTCGGTAGTGATAGCGTCTGCTTTGTATTTGGCAAGCGCAGCCTCTTGAGCCATTCTCGCTTCTTCTTCCTTAGATTTCTCGGCGTCAATACCCGCTTGTAGGGCACCCATTGCGTCGAAGTTTTTAGCGTCTTCACCAACACGGATAATGGTCAATTTGGTAAGAACCACATCTGTAGCAGGCTTGTCATTGGCACCTTTTTCAACATTTCCAATGGCAACTACGATGTCTTGTCCTTCGATCACTTTACCAAAGATGGTGTGACGACCGTTGAGCCAAGGTGTTGCCTTGTGTGTGATAAAGAATTGAGAGCCATTGGTCTTAGGGCCTGAGTTTGCCATAGACAAAATACCAGGTCCGTCATGAGTCAATGAATCTACAATCTCATCGGGGAATTTGTACCCAGGGTCTCCAGCGCCTGTTCCCATAGGATCACCTCCTTGGATCATAAAATCAGGAATTACTCTGTGGAAAATCAATCCATCGTAGAATGGAGTGTTCATATTTACTTGAGTCAGGGTGTTGGTTCCCTCTGCAAGAGATACAAAGTTTCCAACCGTCATAGGAGTGGCTTTGTAGTACAACTGTACCAAAACATCACCTTCTGTGGTTTCGTACTTCGCGTATATTCCATCGTTGAGTGTAACCTCGTTTCCGTTGATTGATACGGAATTTGTAGATGAGCAAGCCGTTGATGCCAACAATAGGGGGGCAATGACTGCTAAAATCCACTTTTTCATAAAGCTTGGGTTTTAATTAATTTCTATAATCTTGATTTCGTAGAGCAAAGGAGCTCTGGCAGGGACCCTTTTTTGATCGCCGGCAACCCCATAAGCGAGGTGCGAAGGTAATATAAAAAGCGCTTCATCCATGAGGTGAATTCGCTTTAGAGCATCGTGCAATCCCAACTCAGAATCTTGTACATCCAATCTCAGTTTTCGGGGGCCTGTTTCTTCAGAAGAGTACAAAATTTGACCTTCCAAAGTCAGTGTTTTGTACTCAAAGGTTACCAACTCTTCAGACTGGGCCATTCTGATTTCTCCCGAGGGTTTAAGAACGGTGTAAAACATACCCGTACCGGTGGATTCCCAACCCAATTTGTTGGTGTCCATAAAGGCCTCAATCTTATTGCGCTCAACCTCCAAATGGGCTCTGCTCGCCTCAATAGAGGATTGTGAAGGAGAATTTTGGGGAGGACTGAAGCTTTGAGGAGTATCGGGAGATTTACTGGCTTCATCCGATTGACACGCCGTGGCGGTTAAAAACGGAAAGGCCAGAATGAGAACTCTTAGGACTATGGGGCGATGGGTATTGATCACAACAACAGGGATTTTACTTTATCTAGGGTTTCTTCTAAAGAGAGCTTGGACATTCCACCGGCTGCATTTTTATGACCGCCACCATTAAAGTGGGCACGTGCGAACTCGTTGACGTCAATATCTCCTTTTGAGCGGAAACTCATCTTTATCTTTTCTTCGTCTTCTTTTAAGAAAATGGCCATTTTGATTCCGGTAAGTCCCAGTCCATAGTTAACAAAACCCTCGGTATCTCCCTTTTGGGCATTCCACCGTTTCATTTCCTCGAGACTCAATCTCAAAATAGCAATTCCTCGGTCTTGGAATACTTCCATTGTGTTGAGCAGTATTCCCAGCATTTTGTAACGCGCAAGGGTAGAGGTGTCGTATATCTTTTGGTGGACTTCATCGGGCTTTACGCCGAGGTCCAACAAATGCGCAACCACTCTATGGGTCGTGGCGGTGGTAGACGAAAATCGGAAGGATCCTGAATCGGTTAAGATTCCGGTGTAAATGCAATTACCCATATCCACATCCAACAAATCTAAATCTCCCATGGCCTCCACGAAGTGATAAATCATCTGGCAAGTAGAACCTATGGAAGGGTCAGAAATCATGTAGTCCACAAAGTCCACAGGTTCCCTGTGGTGATCAATCATGATTTTGGTTGCAGAAGAATCTACAAGCGCACTTTCCAATCCGCCACTGCGGCTGGGATCGTTGTAGTCTAGGGAGAAAATAACTTCGGCGGAAGCCAATAGAGAAGATGCCTTTTCTGGATCGGTATCTCCATTAACGACTTCAGAATTTCCGGGAAGCCAATGCAAAAAGGTGGGGTATTCATTGGGAACCACAACACGAGCGTTGTGTCCTTTGGATCGAAGATACTTACATAGGCCCAAAGCGGAGCCCATGGCGTCACCGTCTGGATTTATGTGATTGGTAATCACGATTTCCTTGGGTGAACTCAACAATTCGGAAATACCCGAGAAATTTGGGTGCATGAAATTTAGATTTTGACGATTCTGCGGATCAGAACGTCTGTGCCCATGGTAACTCTCAGCAAATAGGTTCCGCTGGGAAGATGGGACATTGACAACTCATAACTATCTACGTCAGGGTTTATGGATTCTACAACCGCCCCTGAAGTATTCATTACCTCGATCTGATCCATGTTTCTAATGGCCTGCAAGGTAAGGGATTTGGAGGTAGGATTGGGATATGCTTCCAACAAAGGAGTGACCTCCAAAGGCTGACCCGAAAGTGAGAAGTAGGCAAAACCCGATTCTGAGCTGCCATAGGTTGTGTTGATTACGTATTCCAAGGTATCCATACCTACTGCTTCTCGGTCAGGCCAATAGGTGAAGGCCCCTTTGGGCTGGACTTGAATAAAGCCTTTTTTTGGCGGTTGCACAATGTTTGGGGTTATAAATTTGCACGCCATTTGAACGTCATTGGAAAGAAGGCCAGATGCAGAATCCACAGAGAATTCCAAAACGTCGGCCCTTCAAGCGATAGGTTTTGGGTTTTTCGCGAGGTGGTGGAGAAAAACGGGTTATACTTTTTTATGTAACCTTCTAACAAGGTAAGGATTCATGGTTGTGTATGGAACTCCTTAGTTGAGTTTTTTGCGTTGAGCTTCTAAATCAATGATCAAATCGCGAAGTCTGGCCGCCTCAATAAAGTTCAAATCCTTGGCAGCCTTCTCCATTTCCTTGCGGGAGGCCTTGATGGCTTTTTCTAAATCAGAAGAATTGTGATAGACCTTGGTGGATTCTTGCAATTCCTTTTGCTGCTCTTCCAAAACATAGTTCTGATTAGATTTTTCTGCCGCAGACGAACTGGCCAAAATGCTCTCTTTTGATTTTTTAAGGGCCGTGGGTACGATGTTGTTCTCTTTGTTGTAGGCATCTTGTATTTCACGACGACGATTGGTCTCATCAATGGTCTTCTGCATGCTATCCGTAATCTTATCTGCATACATGATAGCGAGTCCGTTGACGTTTCTCGCCGCTCTACCAATGGTTTGTACCAAAGATCTTTGCGATCTCAAGAACCCTTCCTTATCGGCATCCAAAATGGCTACTAGACTCACTTCTGGAAAATCTAAACCCTCTCTAAGAAGGTTAACCCCAATGAGGACATCAAAGATTCCCAAGCGTAAATCGCGCATGATTTCTACGCGTTCTAAAGTGTCTACGTCAGAGTGTATGTATCTGCATCGAATGCCGTAACGCGTCAGGTATTTGGTCAATTCCTCAGCCATTCGCTTGGTCAAAGTGGTCACCAGAGTTCTCTCGTCCAGATCCACTCTCTTGAGAATTTCTTCCATCAAATCATCCACTTGATCCTTACTGGGACGCACTTCGATAACGGGATCGAGAAGTCCAGTGGGTCTAATGACTTGTTCAACGAAAATACCGTCAGATTTTTCCAATTCGTATTCTGCGGGTGTGGCGGAAACGTATACTACTTGGTTCTGGAGCATTTCGAACTCATCAAAGGTCAAGGGTCTATTGTCCATGGCTGCTGGCAATCGAAAGCCGTATTCTACAAGGTTTTCCTTGCGTGAACGGTCGCCACCATACATGGCTCTTACTTGGGGAATGGTTACGTGACTTTCGTCGATAACCATCAAGAAATCATCCGGAAAGTAGTCCAACAAACAGAAGGGACGCGTACCGGGCTTTCTTCCATCTAAATACCTAGAATAATTTTCAATTCCTGAACAGTAGCCGAGTTCGCGAATCATTTCCAAGTCAAATTGCGTGCGCTCTTCCAATCTCTTTGCCTCTAAGGGGCGCGCTACTTCTCGGAAGTAATCTACGCGACTGACCATGTCTTCTTGAATCTGATGTATGGCCGTTTGCAATTTGTCCTTTCCGGTTACAAAGATATTGGCAGGGAAGAGGCGTAAGGCATCAAAAGAGGTCACCCTTTGACCTGAGGCGGGGTCCCATTGTTCAACGGTTTCAATTTCATCTCCCCAGAAGGAAATGCGAATGTAATGGTCCGCATAGGCTGGAAAAACATCTACCGTGTCGCCCTTTACCCTAAAGGTTCCTCGAGAAAACTCCGCGGTGGTTCGATTGTAGAGAGAATCTACTAGTCGGTGTAAAAACTGATTTCTTGGGATGACCTCACCCACTCGAATATCGATTACCGAATTGGTGAATTCCTCGGGGTTTCCAATACCGTATAGACAAGATACAGAGGCGACTACCAATACATCTCTTCGGCCGCTGAGTAGGGAGGAGGTGGTGGAGAGTCTCAGTTTTTCTATCTCATCATTTATGGATAAATCTTTTTCTATGTACGTCCCTGAAGTAGGAATGTAAGCTTCTGGCTGATAGTAGTCATAGTAGGAAACAAAATATTCCACCGCATTGTCTGGAAAGAATTGCTTGAATTCTCCATAGAGCTGCGCCGCCAAGGTTTTGTTGTGAGAGAGCACCAAGGTGGGCTTTTTCACTTCTTTAATAACGTTGGCCATGGTAAAGGTCTTTCCAGAACCCGTAACTCCAAGAAGTGTTTGAGCGGGGTCATTTCTCTGAATGCCTTCTACCAATTGCCGGATGGCCTCTGGCTGATCTCCCGTAGGTTCAAATTCGGATTGTAGTGAAAATTCCATGTGGTTTCTCTTTTTCCTTAGTCTTAATGGAACGGATTCCTTTCTTAATGGGGAAGGTACCCCTGTCAAAAAAGCCGAGGCATAACCTCGGCTTTTCTTTTGAATATCTATATATTTTATTCGGCTGCGGGCTCTTCTCCCACATCAGAAGAACCTTCGGTGTCTTCTGTGGAAGCGGCCTCAGCTTCAGCGGCTGCTTTTTCACGATTCTTTTTCTCCTCGCGAACAAAGGCCAATTTGGTCTTGTACACTTCCAATTGATCGTTGAGTTTTCCGACTTGTTTCTTAACTTCCTTAACGAAGGGATTGTCATCTCCACCCGAAACCATAGAAACGTTGGTTTCCAATTGGAGAATTTCTTTCTTGACTTCGTCCATTTTCTTGCGAACGGCGTCGAGTTCTCTGTTTAGGCTGTGGTGATCGTCTCCGTCAAAGAATTGAACCACCTTGCTCTTGAATTTAATCAATTGGCTCTCTGCCTTAGAAAGGTTGAGTTTGTCGTAAACAGAATCTACAAATTCGTTGTACTGTTTCTCGATTTCTGCAGCAGCTCTGGGAACTCTACCGGCTTCTTTCCACTCAGCGCCCCAAGCTTTGAGATTCTCTAAGGCTTCCTTAGCATCTTCGACGATTTCTGACTTTTTAAACTTGTCGAGAAGCTCTTGTTTCTTGGCCAAATTCACTTCCAAAGCCTTGTCCAACTCTTTGTTGTGCTCTGTTAGACGGTCAAAGAAATGATTACAAGCGGCTCTGAACTGATTCCAAATTTTATCAGATTCTGCACGAGGGACGTATCCGATTTTTTTCCAGTCCTGCTGAATTCTCTTGAGTTCGTTGGACGTTTCTTTCCAATCCGTCGATTCCTTGATCTCTTCAACTTTTGCCAAGAGCGCTTTTTTGCGCTCTAGGTTTTTGCTTTGTTGACTCTTGAGTTCTTTGTAGAAATCGTTTTTCGCCTTGTTGAAGGCTTTGTTGGCTTCTCTGTACTTTTCCCATAGGACATCGTTTTCAGGAAGGTTGATTCTCCCCAAAGACTTGAATTGATTTCTCAATTGATCCATAGACTTGATGGCGTTTTGCCATGCATTGTGGCTCTTGAGCTTGTCAAAGGAAAAGTTTTGAATCTTCTCTACCAATTCTGCCTTTTCTTTGAGTCTTTCTCCGGCTTCCTCTTTTCTCTGCTTGAAGAAGTCGTGGCGCTTGTCGTGGATGGATTTTGTGGCCTCAGAAAATTCCTTCCAAAGTTCTTCTCTGTGTTCCCTGTCTACAGGACCCACTTCTTTCCACTTTTTGTGGAGGGCCTGAAGGGCGTTGAAGGTTTCGGTATTGATTTCGGCTTTTGCCAACTCCAACGCTTCCTGAACCAACGCTTTCTTCTGGTCCAGATTTTTTTGGAAATCCAACTCTCTTAACTCCTTGCTCATGCGCAAGTACTCATAGAAATTGTCCACGTGGTGGTGGTAGTTTCTCCAGAGTTCTGTGGAATCCAACTTGGGGACTGGGCCGGTTTCTTTCCATCGATCCATCAATCCCTTAAATGTATTGTAGGCTTCGGTTACCGTTCCCGGCTGGGTCGGTAATTCCTTGATTTGCTTTACGATGTCTTGCTTGATCGCCAAGTTGCTAGACAAATCCTTTTCCAATTGCTGGTAGTAATTTCTCCTCTTGGTCTTAAACTCGTTGTAGAGAGCTCTAAACGCTTCGCGATGTGGCTGAATAAACTCGAAGTCCAATTCATTTCCACCTTCAGCCAAAAAGGCTTCTCGCTTTGCATTTCTCACCTCGTCAAGTTCCTTTAGAACCGCTGTTCTAATGGCTTCAACGGGTTCTTTTAACTTTTGGATAGGGGCATTCTGAATCCATTTCTTGGCTTCGTCAATTAACTGGTCTACGGAGAGTTCGTTGAGATCGGGAAGTTCTAAGTGCTCCTCGGCATACTCATCCTGTTCCTCGTCAGATTCAACGGCCTCGGTAGAATCTACCATGTCCTCATCCTCAGATGAAGAGGTGTTTTCTTCTTCCTGTGGCTTGGTTTCCATGTGGGTTTCTGTCCCAGTGGTCGCCTCTGCATTCGTCTCTACTTTTTCCTCTTGAGGAGTTTCTTTGGGAGGGATTTCAGTCGTCTCCTGAGAATTCTCGAGTGTAGAGTCAGTAGTTTCTTCGTTTCCAGTTTCGTTCAAAGGGAGTTTAGGGGTCTCCTCTTCCTGGTTGAGTTTTTCCTCAGCCATAGCGTATCGATTTAAATGGGTGTTAATTGATAATAGCAAGATAGAAACCCTTTGCGGCTTCTCCAACCTTTTAACCCGTATTCGTACGGTTTGGTTTACAATGAAATGACGATGGTTGTAAAGTCTTGCTATGACTGGGCTGACGGCTATGAATTCCAAATATCCCAAGCGGCTTCTGCCTGAAGAACCAGCATTTTATGCCCATTTTGTATGGTTGCTCCAGCGTTTTGTGCTCTTTTTAAGAATTCTGTAACGTCAGGATTGTAAATAAGATCGTAAAAGTATTGATGGGATTGGATATCTGCGTATGGAAAATCGGGAGCGTCTTCAACATTGGGATACGTCCCTATAGGGGTGCAATGGACCACCAAATCATATTGAGCTATAGGTAGTGTCTTGAGTTCTGTCCAAGGGACGTCATTGCCTTTTGGATTCCTCGCCACTACACAGGTTTCAATGGCCATTTGTTTTAAGGCGTAGAGGACGGCTTTGTGGGCGCCTCCATTTCCCAATATCAATGCTTTTGAGAAGTTGTTGTGGGGAAGACTTTCCGTAAAGCCAATCCAATCTGTGTTGTGTCCAATCAGTTGATTTTCAGAAAATTCAATTGTATTAACGGCACCAATTTCTCGGGCACTTCTCGACAGGGAATCCAGAAGGGGAATGATTTCTCTTTTGTAGGGAATAGTAACGTTCATACCGCTCCAATCCCTTTGATTGAGCGCAGCCTTTAGCGAGTGGTTTTGTGGAACTTCTACGGCCTCATACTGAGCGTGAATATTGAGCTTTTTAAACTTTTTAAAGAAGTACGCTGGACTGAAACTGTAGTCAAGGCGTTCTCCTATCAATCCAAAGTGTTTTTTCATTGATGACGATCTTAAATCTTCCCATTGCTCTCTGAGCAAAAGAGCTCTTTAAAGATACTAATCGTTTTGAGGTTTTCTGCGAGAGGCCCATTCCATAACGGCAATGATGGCAGCACCTGTTAAAAATAGGCCTATTGCTGGGCCCAATTGACTGGGTGTATTGTACAGTTCTTCAAATCGCTGAGGAAGAATACTAACTTGTTCTACGGGAACGATTTCTTCATTGGGTTCACCGGCGTGTTTGGTGAAGGTAGAAAGGGTTTCTTTCCAAGGCCAAATCTTATTTAATGAACCCACCAAGAATCCTGAGAGTACGGCAATGGTTACATCGTGATGCTTGGCAAACATCCATTTGAGTAATCTTGAAAAGGAAAGTAATCCAATCACAGCACCCACAGCAAATGTGGCTATGGTCAAGAGATTTCTTTCGTGAATGGCCGTTAAAACCACTTTATAAGACCCCATGAGGAGAAGGATAAAGCTTCCACTAATTCCCGGTAGTATCATGGCGCAAATGGCAATCATACCGCTGATAAAGATGTACCATAGGGCTTCATTTTCTGTCTGAGCGGGCAATGTTGTGATGTAGTAGGCAAAAGCGGCTCCAATTACAAGGCCTACCACGGTTGATAATTTCCACTTTTTCACCCCCTTAGCTACAAAGAATATACTGGCGAAAACCAATCCAAAGAAGAAAGACCACAACAGGGTTGGGTGCGTGTCCAAGAGATAGGTGATTCCCTTGGCCAGGCTAATGATGGAAATGGCTATTCCCAAAAACAGGGACACAAAAAACCACCCGTTAATGTAGTTCCAAGCTTTCCCCAAACCTTCCTTTCTAAGGATGGAAAGGGCTTCTAAATTGATTTTATTGATGGAGTTGATCAGTTCTTCGTAAATCCCTGTAATAAAGGCAATGGTACCTCCAGAAACTCCAGGAACGACATCGGCGGCTCCCATGGCCAATCCCTTGAGGGTGATGGAAGCGTAATCTTTTAGGCTGCGCACAGATTGATAGGTTTTAAGTTCTCAGCAAATTCTAACCAAAAGTAAACGTTTAGCTCGGAATGCGAAGTTATAGAATACGAAATGTCCAATTCTGGCTCCCGTTAAAGGTCTTTGGGAATCCTAGTCTAGGAAGGAGGCAATGTTTTCCTCATCGGCGTAGTGGGGGAAGTATTCAAAGAAGATGTCCTTGACTTTTGGGCTGTGCACCTTAGCCGCTGCCAATTGATCAAAGGCCTCGTTATCTCTTCCAACGGCTAACAAGTAACCGGCATAGACACATAGGAGTTCTTCAGAATCTCCGTGAAGGGAAACAGCTTCTTTGAGCAGACCCAAAGCCTGTTCTACCTCGTCCATATCCAGCAACAATTCTGCGTAGTCTATGTAGAGCTCGGGGTCCTTGTATCCTTGGTCGAGAATCTTCTCGTAGCACTGTGTGGCTTCGAGGTATAGTCCCACCTGCTTGTAGACATCCGCAGCCACTACGAGGTAGTCTGTGTTTTCCTCATCAAGAGAAATGGCCTTTCTAATGTTGTGGATGGATTCGAAAATCTTTCCATGGGCCAAGTTGATAAGGGATAGCTCTAAATACGCTTCGTCCAACTCGGGATCTTCAGAAATGGCCAATCGGAAAAATTTTTGCGCCTTTCGCATTTCTCCCATTTGACGATAACAATTCCCCAAGCGGTAGTAGGAGTAACCGGAAGGTTCGTCGTATTCAAAGGAACGCAAGTACGTCTCCGTCGCTTGCTCGTATTGTCCGAGCTTTTCGTGGAGTTTTGCTTTTTCGAAGTAAGCCGCTGTAAAGTACTCATCAATGATTAATGCAAAATCAAAGGCCTCTAAGGCGAGTTTGGGCTTGTCCAATTTATTGTAGATCAATCCCAACTGGTACCATGCAGTTTCCGAATAGGGATTGGTGTCTAGGTATTTTTTAAAATATCCAATGGCCTTCTCATTGGCCTCTAAGAAATCGTAACAAAGACTCAAGTTGTAAAGGGCCAATTCATCATCTGGGAATGTCTCCAAGGTGAGCTTCAACCATTTGATGGCCTCTTTGTATTCGCCCAACTGTTGGTGCTCATAGGCAACCAATGGGTAGATTTCTACGGGGTCTTGATGGGCTTCAATGGCTTCTTTAAAGGTGACAATGGCCTGGCGGTGTTGCCCTTCTTTAGAGAAGAAGGTACCTCTAGCAACTAGGAGGTCAAAGTTGTTGGGATCCAAAGATTCTGCGCGCTCTAGCTCTTCCTCTGCCTTGTCCAATTTATTGGTGGCCAGAAAGTATTGAGCTCTTTTGATGGGGAAACTCGCCGACGTTGGGTGCTGGTCAGAACCCAAGTCTATTGCCTTCATCGCCTTGTTGAAAAAACCATTTTCGAAATAGTGATCAGCAAGAGATTCGAGGTCGTCCACGTCAAAAAAGAGCACAGAATGGCTGGCCAGCATCTCTTCAAAGCGCTGAACCAATTGATTTATAGACGAATCTTCAAATTCAAACATAGTCGTAGGTGTTGCTACCTAAATATAGAACGAATTGCGGCCGGCAAAAGTAAGTACATTCAAAAGAAATTAACATTTAAATCAACAATTTTGATTTGCTCATATACTCATTCAATGAATCTTTTGTTTTTTTGAGCCATGACAAACACGACCTCAGGAAATACTTCCCTCAACGCATTTATAGCCAAACAAACCCAAATTTCTCCGCGATCCATTGATAAAACGCTACAACTTTTAGCAGGTGGAGCAACCATTCCGTTTATCGCCCGATACCGCAAAGAGGCTACAGGGCATTTGGATGAAGTTCAGGTAGGCCATATAGTAGATACCAAGGCTCTTTGGGAAAAAATAGATAGCCGCAAGAAAACCATTCTCTCCACTTTGGAAGAATTGGGCATCTCTGATACCAAGCTCTTAGAGTCCATAGAGAATTGTTGGGTGCTTTCCGATTTAGAAGACCTATACACTCCCTACAAGCCCAAGAGAAGAACCAAGGCTCAGCAGGCTCGAGAAAAAGGGTTAGAATCCTTGGCCAAGCAAATCATGTCAGGCACCAATGCCTATGATGTAGTGGGACGCTTTATAAATTCAGAAGTATCTGAAGATGATGCCTTGGAGGGAGCTGTAGAAATCATGGCGGAGTGGTACTCAGAGAGACGTTTTTTAAAAAACCTGCTTCGAGGAAACGCCCAAAGACATGGTCAGTGGATTTCTAAAGTCGCAAAGGGCAAGGAGGAGGAAGGCAAAGCCTACAAGGACTACTTTGACTTTTCAACTCCTGTGCGAAGAATGCCGGGCTTCCGATGGTTGGCATTGGAAAGAGCGGAAACCGAAAAAATCATACGTCTGAAACTCGACATCCCCAAAGACAAAGGAGAAGACGCAGTAGTCGAAGCCGCCACTTCCCAAAAATCCGATACCGAAGGGTTTTGCAAAAAAGCCGCAACGGAGGCCTTTAAGCGATTTATAAAACCCGGGGTGGAGTCAGAAATCCGCTCTCAAAACAAAGAGAATGCCGATGCAGAGGCCATTGCCATATTTACAGGGAACTTGAGACAACTCCTAATGATGCCTCCCTTGGGGACAGAGCGCGTCTTGGCCATCGACCCGGGGTTTAGAACGGGGTGCAAGGTGGTGTGTATCGATGAAAACGGAAACCTTCTTCACAATGAAACCCTGTTTCCGCACCCACCTCAAAAAGAAGTCAACCAGAGCAAGAAAAAATTGGCTCAGTTGGTTCAGGCATATAAGATTGATGCCATCGCAATAGGAAACGGAACCGCAGGACGAGAGACGGAGCGATTGGTAAAGTCCACGACTTTTGACAGAGAGGTCAAAGCCTTTATGGTTACCGAAGACGGTGCTTCCATATACTCAGCGAGTTCTGTGGGTAGAAAAGAATTTCCACAGTACGACGTCACCGTTAGAGGGGCCGTAAGTATTGGAAGGCGTTTACAAGATCCACTGGCAGAATTGGTAAAACTCGACCCGAAGAATTTGGGAGTGGGGCAATATCAGCACGATGTCAATCAAAAAGCCTTACAAGAAGCCTTGGATAGGGTGGTGGTTTCTTGTGTAAACCAAGTAGGAGTGGAAGTCAATACCGCATCAGAATACCTCTTGCAATACGTTTCGGGAGTTGGGCCCAAACTGGCTGCAAACATCATAGCTCATCGCAAAAAAGAAGGGCCTTTTACTTCTAGAGAATCTCTCAAAAAGGTTCCTTTGATGGGACCTTTGGCTTTCGAACAATCTGCAGGATTTATTCGCATTGCCGATGGAGAAAATCCACTGGACAACACCGGAGTTCACCCGGAAAGCTATAAGGTAATTGAACGCGTCGCCAAGTCTTCAGGAAAGAACATAGAATCGTTGATGCGGGATGTAGACGCAGCGGATTGGAAGTCGGTTGATCTGGCAGACGCCACTTTGGAAGATTTACTAGACGACCTCAAAAAGCCAGGACGTGATCCTCGGGAGGCCATTTCGGTGTTCTCGTTTTCTGATGAATTTTCTTCCATAGAAAATGTGAGAGTAGGAGCCATTGTTCCCGGTTTGGTTTCTAATATTACCAAATTTGGCGCCTTTGTAGACATCGGGATTAAGCAGCATGGATTGGTTCACATTTCTCAATTGGCCAATGCCTTTGTTTCAGACCCACTTCAGATTGTTTCGTTGCAACAGGCGGTAAACGTTAAAATAGTGGATGTTGACCTCGAGAGAAATCGCATACAGTTGAGCATGAAAGACGTTACGCAACCAAAGAGATAAACTGAAAAATAAACCCTGAAAATTAAAGGGGTTTTCTATTTTTGAAGTATCAAATACAAGCTATGACATTAATCAAAAGTATATCGGGTATTCGCGGAACCATTGGAGGAAATCCTGGCGATGCACTTACTCCCCTTGACGCCGTAAAATTCGCGGCCTCTTACGGTCTTTGGATCGTGGAACAATCCGGAAAAAAGAATCCCACCGTGGTCATTGGTAGAGATGCCAGACCTTCTGGACATATGATTTCTACATTAGTTTCTAGCACCCTTTCTGGGGTAGGGGTCAATGTAGTGGACTTGGGATTGAGTACCACACCGACCGTAGAGGTTATGGTACCCGAGCTCAAGGCTGACGGAGGAATAATCCTCACCGCTTCCCACAACCCCAAACAGTGGAACGCCCTAAAGCTCCTCAACAACAAGGGAGAGTTTTTGAGCGGTGCCGACGGGAAAGAAATTCTCGATCGCGTATTGAGCGAGGATTTTTCATTTGCGGAAGTAGATGATTTGGGAACGTATGAAACCTACGAAGGAGCCATTGATTTACACATCAAACAAGTGATGGATCTGCCAACGGTAAACGTGGAAGCCATCCGCAAAGCGGGGCTTCGCGTAGCGGTAGACGGCGTAAATTCAACCGGTGGTATTGCCATCCCCGCATTGCTCAAGGCCTTGGGTGTGGAAGCGGTAGAAGCATTGTACTGTGAGCCCAATGGTCAATTCCCTCACAATCCAGAGCCGCTTGCAGAGCACCTAGGTGACATCATGAAGCACGTGGTGGATACAAAATGTGATGTAGGTATTGTAGTAGATCCCGACGTGGACAGATTGGCTTTAATTTCTGAAGACGGTTCCATGTTTGGTGAAGAATATACATTGGTTTTGGTAGCGGATTATTTGCTTCCAAAAACCCCAGGAAATACAGTTTCTAACTTGAGTTCTTCCAGAGCATTGGCAGATATCACGCATCAGCACGGAGGCAGTTACGAAGCTTCGGCCGTTGGTGAAGTTAATGTGGTAGAAAAGATGAAGGCAACCAATGCCGTTATTGGTGGGGAAGGAAACGGCGGAGTTATCTACCCAGCCCTACACTACGGAAGAGATTCATTGGTAGGTGTGGCTTTGGTGCTTTCTCACTTGGCCGAAACTGGAAAGAAGATGACAGAACTCAAGGAATCTTATCCTCCGTACTTCATGGCCAAGAAAAAGGCCCAGTTGGTTGAAGGAGTGGATGTGGACGGCTTGTTAGCCGATATGGCATCAAAGTATTCCAATGAAAAGGTAAACACCATTGACGGGGTAAAAATTGATTTTGCCGAAGGGTGGGTTCACCTGAGAAAGTCTAACACAGAGCCTATTGTAAGGGTGTATACCGAAGCACCTACGCAAGAAAAGGCGGATCAATTGGGAGACCGTTTTTTACAAGAGATTACAGAGGTGATGAAATAGGCCTTTTTACAGGACTTCTAAAAATGATTACCTTGACTCCGAAATAAACTAACCATGGGTTTTATACCGCAAGAAGCCAAAGACAAAATTGCCCGCCTAGAAGCTGAAAACAAAAAGCTTAAGGAGGCTGTAAACACCACAGAAACCAAAGTGGAATCTCCAAAGAATTCCCCCTTACCTGGGATTTTGGGATTGGGCTGGTTGCTAACGGCTGCCTACTTGGTGTACGTTTTGTTTTTCTCCACTTCTACCGTGGTTGAACCTACCGAAATCGTTCCCAGAGACAGTTTGATTGTCTATAAAGACGGTCTTTTGAAAAAGGTAGATCAAGTTTCAGACGATGGTTTGGTATATCGCGTTCAGATTGGAGCTTTTGAGGGACCTCAATGGGAAGTTTACAAATCGAGTTTTGACAACCTCCACGCCTATGGTAAAGTGGAGAACTTCGAAAAGATATCTATCGGGGCCTTCACGCGTTTAGAAGATGCTCAGCACTTCCAACAAATGCTGTCGACTCTGGGGATGGAATTCGCATACATTGTGGCCTATCTAGACGGAAAGCCCATAGGCTTGACCCGCGCCAAGACGATGGAGCCCGACACTTCAAACGAAAATTAAAAACACCAAATTCAAAATCAATAATGAGTTTACTACAAGGGAAAACAGCCATTATTACAGGAGCTTCCAAGGGAATTGGAAGAGGAATTGCTGAAGTATTTGCCAAGCAAGGTGCCAATGTGGCCTTCACGTATTTATCAAGCGTGGAGAAGGGAGAAGCCCTAGAAAAGGAATTGTCTGTACACGGAACCAAAGTAAAAGGGTACCGCTCGGATGCTTCTGATATGGCTTCCGCCGAAAAGTTGATCGCCGATGTGGTTGCCGATATGGGTGGCGTTGATATCGTAATCAACAACGCCGGTATTACCAAGGACAACCTCTTGATGAGAATGACTGAGGAGGATTTTGACAAAGTGATTAAGATCAACTTGAACTCCGTATTTAACATGACCAAGGCCGTTCAGAGAACGTTCCTCAAGCAACGCGCAGGAAGTATTGTAAACATTTCTTCTGTTGTTGGTGTGAAAGGAAACGCTGGTCAGGCAAACTACGCCGCATCAAAAGCGGGAATCATTGGATTCTCAAAATCCATTGCCGCTGAACTAGGATCTAGAAATATTCGTTGTAATGTCATCGCTCCTGGATTTATTGAGACGGAAATGACAGAAGTATTGGACGAGAAAACCGTTCAGGGATGGAGAGATGCTATTCCATTGAAGCGCGGTGGATCACCAGAAGACGTAGCCAACGCTTGTCTTTTCTTGGCTTCTGACCTCAGTCAATACATTACAGGGCAGGTGATTCCGGTAGACGGAGGGATGCTAATGTAATTCATTGAAAACCACATTGAGCCCGACCCGACCTCGTCGCGTCGGGCTTTTTATTCTAAACTCAACAAGTGTCTTTATACTTCGTAACAAACCCATTATGGTTACTACCCATCACCGCATTGGCCGGTTTGGTAGCGTATTTCACCTACGCCAAAGAGAAGAGGATTCCCTCCGTGCCTTTGAAATGGTTGGTCGGAGGCAGTCGTTTTCTGGTTTTGTGGATATTGGCGGCTCTTTTGCTAGAGCCTTTGGTCAATCAGCAACAGAGTACGGAAGAAAAACCCTTGATTGTAATCGCAATGGATCATTCAGAATCTATGGTGGCTAAAGATTCTTCTTGGCGAGAAGAGTACCCTGATTTCCTTGAACAACTCCAAGAGAGTTTTGGAAACTCCAATGAATGGGAGTACGTATCCTTGGGTTCACAAGTAGAAGGGTTGACCTCTGAGGATTGGAATCAAACAAGCACGGATTTGGGGGCGTTGTTTCCCTATGTGAAAAAGCAGTTTCCGGGCAAGTCCATAGGGGGATTGGTACTGTTGTCAGATGGTATCTACAACCGCGGTCAAAACCCTGTGTATGCTAGCAGAAGCGCTACGTATCCCATTTATTCTGTAGGTATTGGAGACACCACTACTCAGGTAGATGCTTGGGTAGATGGACTGAGACTCAATTCCAAATCCTATGTGGGCAATGAGTTTCCCATTAGAGGACGCGTTCGTGCAAGAGGTTTGGCCGGAAAGTCATTAGACATTGGGTTAAAAGTCAATGGTGAAGTGATTAAAAACCAGAAATGGTCTCCACAGTCTCGCAATGATGTATACAACATCCAAGCCTTCTGCTTGGCTACAGAACCGGGTGTGATTCCCGTGGAGCTCACGGTTACCTCTTCCGACGAATACCCTCAAAACAATACTCGCAAGCGCATTGTGCAAGTAGTGGATGAGCAAAAGAAAGTACTCATACTTGCAGGGGCTCCTCATCCCGATATCAACGCCATTAAATCGGCTATTGAAAGGGGAGGTGAGTTCCAAATGACACTTTCTGTAGGTGGCGCCACCGAAGACTTGGAAGATTATCAATTGGTGTTGGTACACGACATCAACAGTTCTCAGTATATGCGTTACCGCAATGAGTTTGCAGGCTACAAAGGAGGATTGATGATTGTTGAAGGAGAAAAGATCAATCCTTCCACCTTAGAAGATGAGTTGTTCAATGTTCCCACCGCCGGAATGTTCACCGAAAGAGGGCAATGGAACTTGGATGCCAACAACGGGTTGTTGGAGTTTTCTGAAGAAACCCAAAAGCTCTTCCAGCGATCTCCTCCGTTGGCAATGAGCGTTTCCAAATTTGTACCGGAAGGTCTTAAAACACTAGCGACGGCGCAGATAAAAGGTGTTTCCACTCCCTATCCTGTGATCATGTCTGGAAGGGTCAACGGTTTCCCAAGAACGCTTGTGCGCTCTACCAATTTTTGGAGAACGCGCATGTATGAGTATGCTGAAAATGAGAACTTCCTTCAGTTTGATGGATTCTGGAATTCTCTCTTTAGATACAACGGAACTTTTGGGGCTCAAGACCGGTTAATAGTAAACTATGAGACGCAAGTGGATAAGGGCCTTCCCGCCGGATTTTCCATTTCGGTTCTCACAGCGGATCTTAGACCTACCTCCAACGCAGAGGTTTCCATTACCCTCATTACAGAAGGGGAAGAATCTTTGGAGTACACTGCTTTTCGAAAGGGAAAGTCTTACGAACGCGTGATTCCCAAGCTAAGTCCAGGGAATTATCGCTTTGTTGTAAAGGCAGTTTTTGGTGGCGAAACCTTGCAGAAAAGCGGACGCTTTACCGTTACTGACTATTCATTAGAATCCCTGCAAACCACCGCCCGATGGGATGTGCTGCAGAAAATTTCTGATGAAACCTATGGCGTATTTGTTCCTTGGGAAGAACGCGCTGCCATTCCTGAAGAATTGGAAAATTCAGGAGTTCAGACTCCAAAAATTAAAACCGTGGATCGCATTACACGTGCTGCATCCCTTCCATGGTTTTTCATTCTTCTCATCCTTTTCCTTACCGTAGAGTGGGGAGTACGTCGCTGGAGTGGTTGGTACTAATCATTAAAAAAACCGAATAGATATGAATAAGAGAGTCCCTAATGTGGTGGTTGCCTTTTTTGGAGGTATCATCCTTTTAATCATTTTGTGGTCCATGACCACCCTGACCATTGACGCCGGACAAGAAGGCGTCCTCTTTAACCGATTTACTGGATTGGAAAAGGAGAGAACCTATTCTCAAGGATTTCACTTTATAGCCCCTTGGAATGACATGTACATTTACGATGTGCGTGTACAGAATGCCACCAGCCAGATGCAGGTGCTTTCTAAAAATGGATTGACCATTAAGTTGGAAGTCAGCTACTGGTATCGTCCAAGTATTGAGAAACTCGGGTACTTACACGACGAGGTCGGTGTAAATTTCCACGAGAAAATTGTAATTCCCGCCATTCGATCGGCTACGAGAGAGGTCATCGGTAAATACCTTCCAGAGGAGCTTTACAGCAGTAAAAGAGAAGTTATTGAAGACGAAATTTACGAGCAGACCATTGCTTCTATTAATGACAAGTACATTGATTTGGACGAAGTTTTGATCCGAGATGTAGAATTGCCCGTATCACTTCAAGAAGCCATTGAGAAAAAACTCAAGCAAGAGCAGGCCTCACTCGAGTACGAGTTTAGACTGCAGCAAGCAGAAAAGGAAAAGGAGAGACTTAAGATTGAGGCAGAAGGTAAGGCACAAGCCAACCGCATTGTTTCGGCATCTATTACCGAAAAAATCCTAAAAGAAAAGGGGATAGAGGCCACGCTTAAGCTCTCGGAAAGTCCCAATTCTAAAATCATTGTGATTGGTGGAGGAAAAGATGGCTTGCCCATTATTCTCAATGGCGAGAAGTAGGTTAGATATAAGAATCGTTTACAGATATACCCTGAAACAAAAAAGCCGCTTGACAACTCAAGCGGCTTTTTTTATGGTAAAGTGTAATGTATGCTTACAATATGTGCTTACAAAATTAGCTTACAAATTCTCAGACAAGAATTCTCTCAATTCTCCTGGTGTTTTGTTTTTGGCTACAATTTGACCAAACTCATTGTAGAGGACTGATTGTGGAATGGCGCGAATGCCATACATATCAGCAGCTTCGTTGTTCCATCCTCTGAGGTCACTCATTTGTGGCCAAGTAAGGCCATCTTGTTCAATGGCGGCTCTCCACTTGTCTCCGTTGTCGTCTAGAGATACCCCAACAATTTCAAAACCTTTGTCGTGGAATTCAGCGTATAGCTCAACAAGTTCTGGATTGGCCATTCTACAGGGGCCACACCATGATGCCCAGAAGTCCATCAAAATAAACTTGCCCTTTACGTCCGCAATTGCCAATGGGTTTCCGTCAGGATCGTTTTGTGTGAACGTTGTGATGGGTTGACCCACTGCGGTTTTTTCCAAAACCTCAATGCGAGACTTGAGCTCGTCTTTGTAGGGGCTGCCAGACATGTTTACGGGGATTTGGTCGTAAACCGCGTTGTAGAACTCTAAATCGGGCTCGTACATGTATCTAACCGCAATGTAGGCTCCAGTGATGCCGGCCGTCTTTGCGAAGCTCTTCTGCTCGTTTTGGAAGTTCTCGTAAAGGGTTTCCAATTCTGCATTTAATGAATCCATCAAACGCTCATTAGAGTCCATGGCGGCTTGTTGCATCAATGGATTGAATTGACCGTAAATGGTGCTGAAGTTCTTTTCAATTTCTTGGAAGTCCTTCATTTGGTCTTGGTAAGGAGAACCTGAAATGGTCAAGTCTCTAAGACTGTCTACGGTTCCTGTAACGGTTACGGATTCGTCGTAAACGAAAATGGTTTGTGGTCTTTGGAAGATAGACCCTTGTAGGTACAGAACCTCAGGACCTTCTAGAACCCCAGAAAAATGGGCGGTTCCTTCAGAAACCTCAGAAGAATCAATTTTTACCAATTGATTTTCAGAAACCCTAGAAAGGTAGATGGTTCCTTCGGGAAGTTTATCAATGGAAATGTCAATGCTAAAGCCTTCTTTTTCTGCAGGCTGAGAACACGCTACTGCCAACAGAGCCGCGGAGGCTAGAAATGCAAGTTTTTTCATCGCGTAAGAGTTGAATTTTGTTTTGAGTTCCTAAAAGTAACTACAATGTTCGTAAGATGGGGGCTTCAACAAAAAAAGTTGACATCCATCCATTTACCAACGGGGTATTACAATTCTTGTTATTTTTAACCTCAAAGTAATTTACCACTAAAGAATATGACTACGTTTTACAAACGCATACTGCTAATTGTCTTATGCACAGCCGGTTTCCTTCCTACACAGGCCAAAGAGGGAATGTGGTTGCCCTATCTCCTGGAGAGCATGCACGCTCAAGAAATGAGAGACATGGGCTTGGAAATCCCCGTTTCGGCCATTTATTCCGTAAATGAGGCCAGTTTAAAAGACGCCATTGTGAGCTTTGGTGGCTTTTGTACAGGAGAAGTTATTTCCAGAAATGGATTGGTTCTCACCAATCACCACTGTGGTTACGGACAGATTCAAAGTCATTCTTCTGTGGAAAATGACTTGTTGAGCAATGGGTTTTGGGCCATGGACCTATCAGAGGAATTGACCAACCCCGGATTGTTTGTGACCTTTATTAAATACATGGAGGACGTGACCAACGACCTTAGGGAAAATACGCATCCAAATATGGATCAGGCCACCATGGATTCCATTATGGCAGCCAATCAAAAAGCCATCATTGCGGCCAAGAAGGCTGAAAATCCCAATTACGAATTCTTTATCCGAGACTTTTTCTATGGAAATCAGTTTATCCTATTCGCCACACAAAAGTATACCGACATCCGTTTGGTAGGAGCGCCTCCTTCGTCCATTGGAAAGTTTGGAGCCGACACCGACAACTGGGTTTGGCCAAGACATACAGGAGATTTCTCTCTCTTTAGAATTTACGCAGACAGCACCAATGCACCTGCAGATATTGCTGCCAGCAATATTCCCTTTACGCCAGAAACGTTTCTGAAAATCAATATGGACGGCGCTGCTGATATGGACTTCACCATGGTGTTTGGATTCCCCGGTCGCACAGAAGAGTACTTGCCTGCTTCGGGGGTAGATCAAACAGCTTCCTTGAGAAATCCCATTCGCATCGCCATTCGCGATAAGCGCCTGGCTCTTTTGGATGCTCGTATGAGAGAAAGTGACGAAGTGAGAATTAAGTACGCTTCTAAATATGCAAGCATTGCCAATGGTTGGAAGAAGTGGAAGGGCCAAAACATCGGATTGGCCGAAGTGCACGCTTTGGATTCCATCCGTGCAGACGAAACCCGAATTATGGAGGCCCTGGAAAAAGACAAAGACCTGTATGGGAAATACGGACAGTCCTTGGCAAAACTCGATTCGCTCTACGAAGCCATGGAACCTTACGCTACGGATTACGAATACTTTGTAGAAATCGCCTACAGAGGATTGGAGATTGTGAGATACGCCAATTCTTACCAGTCTTTGCTCAATGCTGTAGACAATAAAGACCTCAAGGAAGAGGACAGCCAGAAATACAAAGTAGAAATACGCAATGCCGCCATGAAGATTTTGGAGGGCGTTGATGAGTTCTACAAAAATTACGATGCCGATGTGGATCAAGAAGCCATGGGTGCGCTTTTGAGAATTTATGCTGAAGGTGTGCCTTTGAATCGCTTGCCGGATATCCTTGCTGACCTTGAAGAGAAGCAAGACAAGATTGAAGACGAAAATAGAGACGCTTACCAAGAATGGGTGGATAAGGCCTTTGCCAATGGATGGCTTACTCAAGAATCCAAGAGACAAGAACTCAAAAGGCTGTTGGCAGAAGATCCCAAGAAATTGGCAGATAGACTGGCCAAGGATGATATCATGAGTCTTACTACTGAATTGTACTCTCATTACGTGGAAAAGGTAAGACCGGGTTATTCAGAAATTTATGTAGCGATTCAAGGAGAAATGAAAAATTGGATGGCAGCACAAATGGAAGTGGCAGACAAGCCACTATACCCAGACGCCAACTCTACCATGAGATTGACTTTTGGAAGAATGGAGGGGTATTCTCCCAACGATTCAACTACTTACACTACAAGAACCTACTTGGGAGGAGTCGTTAAGAAATACGTTCCCGGTGATTATGAGTTTGACCTTCCTCAGAAGATATTGGATTTGTACGAGAACAAAGACTTTGGTCCGTATGCAGATACTACTGGAGACGTTCCGGTGTGTTTTATTGCCAGCAATCACACTTCAGGAGGAAACAGTGGTTCTCCCGCCCTCAACGGAAAAGGGGAGCTCATTGGACTGAACTTTGACCGCGTTTGGGAAGGAACTATGAGTGACTTGTATTTTGACAACTCTCGTTGTAGAAATATTATGGTCGACGCACGCTATGTATTGTTCGTAATTGACAAATACGCCGGCGCCGGATACCTCTTGGACGAGATGGAATTGGTTAGCTACAAGAATGCTGAAAAGCAAGAGGAGCCTGTTCCTGTAGAAGATTAGAATACAGGATTCAACCTCCGAAATTCAATAAAAACAAAAAGCCGATGCACATGCATCGGCTTTTTTGATTTGAATAATCTCTATAAGATTTAAAACGCTCCCTACGCTTGAAGAACGAATATGGTAGGGCGTTTTTCAATATTTGGTGTTTGTCGTCTCCATTCGGCAATGGTCTTGGTCTGAATCTGTTCCTGTGGAGTGGTGATGTCTGTGGCGAGACAAAGACGCGTTTCGGATTCACAGACGGCCAAGACATCCTCTAATAGTTTGAGGTTCCTGTAGGGAGTCTCCATAAAGATTTGAGTTTGTCCCTTCATGGAAGCTCTTTCCAATTGTCGGATTTGCTTTTTTCTTGGAGCCTTTTCTATGGGCAAGTATCCCGTGAACGCAAAGTTCTGCCCATTCATCCCCGAGGCCATCAATGCCAATAGGATGGAGGAGGGGCCTACGAGAGGAACGACTCTAATGTTCTTGGTATGAGCAATTCTCACCAATTCAGAGCCGGGATCGGCCACACAGGGAGCGCCAGCTTCAGAAATGATTCCCACGGGCTGTCCTTCCAAACAAGGTCTTAAAAAGTCTACGTATTCTTGAGGCTCCGTGTATTTGTTAAGCACATTGAGCAACAAGTCAGGCTGTGCCTTGGAGGGGAGAACCTTCTTGATAAATTGTCGTGCCGACTTTTCGTTTTCTACTACAAAGTGATCACAGAGGTCAATGACCTTTTTGATGCTGAGAGGAAGAACTTCTAGGGGCTCCGTTTCGCCCATCAAGCTTGGAATGAGATAAAGTGTGCCCTTGGGCTTTTCCGGTGCAGCATCTTCTTCATTCAAAAAATCATTCGATGAACTATCCATATTTCTCAACTATTTTTTCTGTGGCTTTGTCTAAGAGGTCATAAACGGTTTCAAATCCATTTTCTACGCCGTAATACGGATCGGGTACTTCCCATTTTTCTCCAGGGTATAGAAAATCCAAAATAGGCATCACTTTAGTGGTGGCCTCTTGATTAGGGGCCTGTGCAATGACTTTTTCGTAATTGCTGTGATCCATGGTCAATATCAAATCATAGTCTTCAAAATCTGAAACCTCAAATTTTCTTGAGCGCTGTTTTGAAATATCTATGTTGTGTTTTTTGAGGGTTCTAACCGCTCTGGGGTCGGGACCTTCGCCGTTGTGAAAGGAGGAGGTTCCGGCGCTGTCCACTTTCCAGTCCCTGTCTTGAACTTTGTCCATAAGGAGGCCTTCGGCCATTGGAGAGCGACAGATGTTTCCCAAACAAACCATTAATACCTTCATAGAGTAGGGTGCTTTTAATTTCTGTGGGGTGGTGGTGAGTTTTCCTAATTCAAACCCAATTCAAAGGTCAAGTAACGCATAAAAAAAAAGCCCCGCAAGACGCAGGGCTGATTTTATGCCAATGTGAGTTTTTTTCTCAGGTCCTCTACGTAGACCTTAAAACGCTTATCCGTTTCGGACAAGTTGTTTACTGTTCGGCAAGCGTGTAATACGGTTGCGTGGTCTTTATTTCCACATTGCGCCCCAATGGTGGCCAATGAGTTTTTGGTGAGTTGCTTGGCAAAGAACATGGTCAATTGACGGGCTTGAACAATTTCTCTTTTACGAGTTTTTGATTTCAAAAGGTCAATGGGCATGTCAAAGTAATCACATACTACCTTCTGGATGTAATCGATAGAAATTTCTCGGGTGGTGTTCTTGACAAATTTGTCAATCATCTGCTTCGCCAAATCCACGGTAATCTTCTTCTTGTTCAAAGAACTCTGAGCCAAGAGAGAAATCAATGCACCTTCTAATTCCCTAATATTAGAATTGATGGAGTAGGCCAAGTATTCAATTACATCTTCTGGCATTTCAATGCCGTCAGAGTACAATTTCTTGTTGAGAATGGCGATGCGAGTCTCCAAATCCGGAGTTTGCAAATCGGCACTCAATCCCCACTTAAAGCGAGAGAGCAATCTCTGCTCCATTCCTTGCATATCTACCGGTGCTCGATCCGAAGTCAATACGACTTGCTTGCCGTGCTGGTGGAGGTGGTTAAAGATTTCAAAGAAAACATCCTGTGTCTTTTCCTTTCCAGAAAAGCTCTGTACGTCATCGATAATCAAGACGTCAATCATCTGATAGAAGTGTACAAAGTCATTTTTGGTATTGTTGCGAATGGCATCAATAAACTGCTGTGTAAATTTCTCAGCAGAGACAAATAGAACCGTTTTCTCCGGGTATCTATCCTTGATTTCAATTCCAATGGAATGTGCAAGGTGAGTTTTTCCAAGACCTACGCCACCGTAGATCAACAAAGGGTTAAAGCTCGTACCTCCGGGCTTGTTAGATACAGCAAACCCAGCGCTTCTAGCGAGTCGGTTACAATCTCCTTCAACAAAATTGTCAAAGGTGTAATTGGGATTTAATTGAGATTCTACGTGAACCTTCTTAAGTCCTGGAATTACAAAGGGGTTTCTAATCCCTTCATTGCCGCCGATTTCTACGGGCATAGATACCTTGGGGTTGCGGATGGGGCCGCGGTTGGAGCTGGGAATCTTCACCGTGTAAGGGTTGGTATTGCCATAGGTGTTCTCCATGACAATGCTGTACACAAGTTTCGCATCTTCACCCATTTCTCGCGTAATGGCTGTTTTGAGTAGTTTGATGTAGTGCTCTTCGAGCCACTCATAGAAAAATTTACTCGGTACTTGAATGGAAAGTACTTTGCCTTGCAGCTTGAGAGGGCGAATCGGTAGAAACCAGGTTTTGAATGCTTGGGCATTGATATTGTCTTTGATAAAATCAAGGCAATTGTTCCAAACAGATTCAGCTGTTTTCTCCATTATTCTTTTCTCGGTGTTGAATGGTTAATGTTTGTCGTAAAAAGGGAATATTTGAGTCCCGAGTAGAGCAATTTGGATGGCCCTTCTTACATTGACAAATGTGTGCATAAAAAAGTGATAAAAAAAATCAAATTGCTATTGACTTTTACGTTTTTTTGTTTGACTTTATAGAGCGGAGAGACGCGTTGTATCCCAGTGTTTTCGGTAGAACCCTCTTAAAATCAAGCACATGTACAAATCTAGCACCTCGTTGAGGGTCCGATATGCAGAAACGGACCAGATGGGGGTCGTATATTACGGAAATTACCCGCAATTTTTTGAGGTCGGAAGGGTGGAAGCCCTAAGGCAGTTAGGAACCACCTATAGGGCTTTGGAAGAACGTGGAATTATGCTTCCCGTGCTGTCACTGGATGTCAAGTACATTAGACCGGCAACCTATGACGAAAAAATTGAAATCGTCACCATAATAAAAGAACTTCCCAACACGAGAATTTCATTTCATCACGAAGTTTACAATGAGTCTGGAACTTTATTAACCAAAGGATCGGTTCAGTTGGTATTTGTCGACGCCGAAACGAGACGACCTCGACAGGCCCCAGAGGATTTTGTGGCTTTGTTTGAGGGGTACTTTAGGGACTAGAAACTAGTAACTAGTAACTAGTAACTAGTGACTAGTGACTAGTGACTAGTGACTGGTAACTGGTGACTGGTGACTTCCCGACAATTGTTGGGATGGGGACTTGGGAGGAATGAGGAAAGAAG
>CBFHSF010000009.1:0-49112 GCA_965658445.1 uncultured Schleiferiaceae bacterium
CTACGTAGCGCTTCACTTTGCCACGCAGAACCTTGATTCTTACGACAAGGACGGCGTTATCTGGGGATTGAACTACACGGCCCTCAACGAGGTGCTCCCTCCGTCCATGAAAAAAGTAATTGAGCGCGAGGAGTCCAATACGTTTACCGCAGACATGCTCAACTCGGTCTGTAAAAACCTCGATGAACTGCAAGATCTAGAACAGGAAGAGTTTTTGGTTTTCCTAGAGCCTCCCTCACTAGACAACCGCATCGTAAACCAATACGCGTTGTTTTCCCTTCTTTCCAACTCGCACACCCTCCTGGATGACTTCCTAGAAAAGCACTCGGAATTCTATTTTAAAATCGTCTTCCCCGCAGAGCTCAAATGGGAGATTCGTGATAAGTTGGATCAGGCCAACATCACCGAACGTGTTCTTTACCCTGGACTGGATGGTTTGTCGCAGTGGTTGAAACGACATTATTCGCAGAGGAAGTAGCTACTAAAGGGGCCTTGCCCCTTAAACCCCTTTTGTACGTTCCTTTTTTTTTCATCAAGGAAAAAAACGAACCCAAAAAAAAATCAAGACTTCACAAATCCGCTACCCGATGGCACTTCGGTCGCGGTAAAAAAGATCTCGAGCGAGCTCTCGTTTGCTTTTTTCCTTTTCGCTCGCTTCAGGCATCGGGTCCCAGCTAGATTTGTAGATGTCGGTCCTTGGTAAATCCTAAACTGCTCACTGTTCACTGAAATTGTATCTTCATCAAAACCCCAAACCATGGAAAACCTCCACATTAAAATCACCGTCATCGGAAAAGTACAGGGTGTGTACTTCAGAGCACATACCGAAAAAATGGCGAGATATCTTTCCCTACACGGCTTCTGTAGAAACCAACCGGATGGTTCCGTCTACATAGAAGCGGAAGGCCCACAGCATGCCCTAAACGACTTGGTGCAATGGTGCCATGAAGGTTCCCCCCGCTCGGAGGTCAAAGAGGTCCGAACGGAGTTCGGTGAAGTTGAGGGTTTAGGTGAGTTTGAAGTGAGGTATTAGTCCGCCTGTGGCGGACAGTGAGCAGTAAACTGTGAACAGTGAACAGTGCGGAAAAAGAAACTAATCACAACCGCTCACTGCTCACTGACTAAAGAAGGAAATAGGAATCAGGAAAAAAGGAATTCTTTTTTATTCCAATTCCATAGAAAAGCAAGGATGAATTAGAACCCTCATTCCTTCATTTTCCCTCATTCCTCCCATACCCACTAGTCACCAGTCATTAGTTACTAATTCCCTATCTTCACCCAACAAACCCAAAACCCCTACAATGAAACCCATCCTCTGCGCCGCCATCTGCTTGTTGATGATTTCTTGCAAACCTGAAACTCCTGATGAATTCAATTCTGTTTTAGTTTCTAATCTCCTTGAAAATCAAAGATTGGTTAATGCTGAAATTTTTTATGTGAGAGATACTTCCAGCTCCTTATTTCGTCATCACATACCCGTTGCTATTCGAGAAATAATGAATAGGAACTTCAATTTTTATGAAGAAATAAGCACAAAGCCAGGGTGGCATTTTAGCGAGGAAACTGCAGTGGATTTTATTTCTTATTTGCAATCTACTTATGAGGCCAATTCAGTCATAGAACCAAAGTTTGAACAATATTTGGAGGAAGCTCAATTAGAGGATTTATCTGTATATGATTTTGAAAAACCATTAGACAGACAACGGGTGTTTTTGAGGTTGATGATAATTTCAGGTTTTGTTCTCAAAGATTTGCGAGCACATATTACAAGTTGATTTTAGATAGGAACCCTCCCAAAAGCCCGGGGCCCTACGGTCCCACCCCAGGTGAAGTTACACATGTTTTGATTCTCTAGCGTCATTTAATCATCTGTATTCGTTTGTGAATGGTAAAGTCAAATACACGGGTTTAGAAACGTTTAATTGACGGGTTACATTAAAAATGATTTTTACCTTGTCGCGGGGTGGGAACGGTAGTTTCCCCGGACAAACCCCGTACGTCATTCGCAGCTTCTGACTCTTGCCTAGGGGATGTATCTCCTGGGATTTACGGATGCCAAAGGTCGATTTCAGGTGGACAGGATGGTGCTTAGACGGCAAGCAGTGATCCGTAAGCAGGATGAAATCCATCTATCCCAAGAAACTACCCAGTCCCAAGCCCCTACCCATAACTCTCTACCAAAGAAAAAATCCCTTGTACCATCATCTGTCCGGCAAGGGACCCCACAATAAGACCCATAACCCTGTTAAGCACTTTAATCCCATTGCCACCGAGGCGATTTTGAATGGCGTGCATGTTTTTGAGAATGGCGTAGTTGGCAAGAGAACAAACCACAAGGGCAAGGGCGCCTGCAAGGTAGTCTTGCCAAGAATTGGCCTTGGTAGACATGGCAATGATGGTGGTGGCGAGACCGGGACCTACGATAATGGGAATGGCCAGGGGAACAACGGCAATGTCGTCCTGTTCCAAGGCCGCTTGGTGGTCGCCAGGACCGTGGTTTACTTTCTTTTCTTGACCGCGAACCATGTTCACCGCCATCAGGAGGAGGATGAGTCCCCCAAAGACTTGTAGGGCGTATTGAGAAATGCCAAAGAATTCAAAGAGGTAGGTGCCCACGGCAAACATCAGGAGCATAGAAATCAAAACCGCCTTAGAGTTTTTCTTGGCAATGGAGGTGATTTCCGACTTGGGCGTGGTCGATGGAATCAGCGTAAGCATAATCACACCCGCAGAGATGGGGTTCATAATCGTAAAGATGGAGACCGACTCAAAGAGAATCTTTTTTCCGAATTCTAGGATATCCATATTGCCCGCTGTTTGCGTTGGTTACATGTAGTTTTCTAGGGGTCTTTTAAATTGACTGTTAGACCCTTTGGTAATACAAAGTAAACATAATTCTCAACGCCCCCGTGAAACCAAACACATACCTTTGCGTTAAAGACCTGTCCGTCCTTACAAACGTTTTTTAGAAAGACTATGGAAATTGTATGGAGAATGGTCATCACCTTCTTTTTCTTGGGAGTGATTGACCTCTATTCCTTTCAGCTCGTAAAGAGCGCCTTCCCCAAGGCCAAATGGCTACGATGGGCCTATTGGGTGATTGTGTTGCTTACCTACGGCTATATACTCCTGGCCATCACCGGTTGGGATCCCGCATCTACACCCCGCAAGGTGGTCAACACCTTCTTGGGCGTTTTGATTTTGCTGTACGTCCCCAAGACCGTCATGGCCATTACCCTTTTAATACAAGATATTTTCCGGTTGGGATTGTTGGTTGCCAATGAATTCAGAGGCGGCAAAAAAGCCTTAGAGAATACAGAACAAGGTCAAATTCCAAACCCCAACCACCGGAAGCTGTACAAGACTTCCCGAAGGACTTTTTTGTCACAAATTGGTTTGGGAGTGGCGGCTATTCCCTTTACCAGTATTTTATACGGAATCATCCAAGGGCGCTATGACTTTAGAGTCATCAAAAAGACCTTGGCATTTGAAAATTTGCCCGAAGCCTTTGACGGTCTGCGCATTTTGCAAATTTCCGATGTGCACTCC
This sequence comes from uncultured Schleiferiaceae bacterium, assembly GCA_965658445.1. Classification (GTDB taxonomy): domain Bacteria; phylum Bacteroidota; class Bacteroidia; order Flavobacteriales; family Schleiferiaceae; genus CBFHSF01. The sequence goes on from CBFHSF010000009.1 coordinate 3,550, forward strand.
GGGAGTTTTACCAACCGTGAGAAGATTGCCTACGGAGTAGATATGATCAATGCCCAAAAGGCAGACGTCGTGTTTTTTACCGGAGACCTCGTCAACAACCAAGCCGACGAGATGGAGGAGTGGAAGGATTTGTTTTCTACCATCAACGCGCCCATGGGTGTGTATTCTGTCTTTGGAAATCACGACTACGGAGACTACGTGACATGGCCCTCAGAACAGGACAAGGTCAACAACCTCTCCAAGTTGGCCAAGACCCATGGAGAAATGGGGTACAACCTTTTGAGAAATCAGAATGTGACCTTGGAGCGCGACGGAGAAAAGATTCACGTGGCCGGAGTGGAAAACTGGGGCTATCCTCCCTTTCCGCAATACGGCGATTTGAACAAGGCCTTGGAGGGAATCAACCCCGGAGAGTTTACCATTCTAATGTCTCATGATCCTTCTCATTTTGATGGCGAAGTAAAGCAACATCCTGTGGGAGCGGACCTTACGCTTTCCGGTCATACCCACGGAATGCAATTTGGAATTGAGATCCCCGGATGGATAAAATGGAGCCCCGTCAAGTACAAATATCCCAAGTGGGCAGGGTTGTACGAAGAAAATAACCGATATTTATACGTCAATAGAGGTTTCGGCTATCTCGCCTTCCCCGGAAGGGTCGGCATCTGGCCAGAAATTACAGTGTTAGAATTGATGAAAAAGTAAATAGGAAGCAGGTAACAGGAAGCAGGTAACAGGATTTAAATTCCCTTTTTTCCTTATTCCTCATTCCTTATCCCTTAAATAAAAGCTATGCAAAAAACATTAAAAACCCTTTCGTTTCTCCTAGCAGGAGTCGTTGCCTTTTCTTCATGTAGTGATGATGACGATAACAACAACGGCGGCGGTACTTCTTTTGAAGACCAGTTGACCGGAACGTGGACCGTAACCGAAATCGAAGCTTCGGGAACCATTCAGGTGGCCGGTCAGAACATTTTGTTCGACGCCGAGGACAAGAGCATTACCAACAGTTTTTACATCGTAAACAAATCTCCCATGGAGTACAGTTCTCGAGTGGAAGCCGTTTTGGAGGTAACCACCATTGCCGGCACGCAAGAGATTCCCTACGGTCCGTTTGAAGATGGCGGTGCCTGGCGAGTAGTAGGTCAAGACAGCCTCTACGTGGAGCAAAACGGTGCGGAAGTAGGCTACGAAATCATTTCGCTTACCTCTACGCGTCTGCGCCTGGCTTCAGAGCAAGAAATTGAAATTGCCGGTCAGGCTATTGAGTCCGAGTTGGAGCTCACCTTGTCCAAGTAAGAAAAGGAACAAGTTCGAACCGAAAGCGGGGTTAGAATTCTCTAAACCCCCAGTTTTACTTTTAGATTTTTGATCATGTCTTCCGTCATGGCAGACAGGTCGTATTTATGCGCCCAATTCCAGTCCGTTTGTGCTCTGGAATCGTCAATAGACGCGGGCCAAGTTTCTGCAATGGCCTGTCTAAAGTCAGGAGCATACGTGATTTCTAGATTGGGAATGTGCTTTTTGACCTCGGCAAAAATCTCTTCTGGAGTAAAGCTGATTCCGCCCAAGTTGTAAGAAGATCTAATGGCAATTTGCTCTGCGGGAGCTTCCATGATTTCTATGGTGGCGCGAATGGCATCCGGCATGTACATCATGGGCAGGGCTTGGTCTTGGTTGAGGAAGCACTCGTATTTGCCCGTCTTCAATCCCTCGTAAAAAACATCCACAGCGTAGTCTGTCGTTCCACCGCCCGGCTCACTCTTCCAGCTGATCAATCCCGGGTAGCGCAATGAGCGCACGTCCACGTTGTACTTGGCGTGGTAGTATTCACACCAACGCTCGCCTGCCTGCTTAGAAATTCCATATACCGTAGTGGGTTCCATTACCGTAAACTGAGGCGTTTCTATGCGTGGAGTCGTCGGTCCAAAAGCCGCAATAGAGCTGGGCCAGTACACCTTCTTGAGCAAGCCTTCCTTGGCCAAGGCCAAGACGTTAAAGAGGCTGGTCATGTTGAGGTCCCATCCCTTGTCTGGGAATTTCTCGGCTGTGGCCGAAAGCATGGCTACCAGGTGGTATACTTGCGTAATCTTGTACTTTTCCACAATGGCTCTTAGGCCGGGACCATCCATTACGTTGAGGGTTTCAAAAGGGCCGGACTCCATCACTTCCTGACTGGCAGGCTTGATGTCCGAGGCCACAACGTTTTGGTCTCCGTACATGCTGCGCAAATTCATCACGAGCTCCGTACCGATCTGACCAGAAGATCCTATTACGAGAATTGATTCCATGGGGGGGAGAATTTTGGCAAATATAGATTGGATTTTTTGAAAATCACATCGGAAAATTTCGCGACAGTCCGTGGACGGTTTTGCGTTACCTGACAATTGTCATACTCATAATCGCAAGTTTTGGTATTTTTGCAAACGATAGCAGGAAAAGTTTCCGGACGTGGCTAAATGCCTCGGAATGAAACCGCTGGAAGATGATAGAAGGGAAGGCACGCCAAAGGCCGCAGAAAAGGTAACCGCAATGGATCCAAACGCAGGAAAAAAAGGATTGTACAATCGTTTGAGCAGGGAGCAGCTTCAAGAAAAGCTTGACGCCGAAACCTTCACGCGCAAGACGATTTCATTTTATAGATACGTCATCATTGACGACCCCCAAAAGATGAGGGATGAGCTCTTTAACGAGTGGACTCACCTAGACTGTTTGGGAAGAATTTACGTGGCCCAAGAGGGAATCAACGCACAGATGAACGTGCCCGAACACCATTGGGACGACTTTGTGAGCACCCTCTACAAGCACCCCGAATTTAAGGACGTGCCCTTTAAGATGGCCGTGGAGGACGATGGAAAATCCTTCCTCAAATTGCAAATTAAGGTCAGGCACCAAATCGTTGCAGACGGCCTACAGCCCGAAGACTACGACGTGACCAACGTGGGTAAGCACCTCTCCGCAGAGGAGTGGAACCGCGCCATGAAGGAAGCCGACCCCATCATCGTAGATATGAGAAATCACTACGAGTCAGAGATCGGTCACTTTGAAGGTGCCCTGCTTCCCGAAGCCGAGACCTTTAGAGAAGAACTTCCCGAGGTGTTGGAAAAACTCAAGGGCAAGGAAGATGAAAAGATATTGTTGTACTGTACGGGAGGAATCCGATGCGAGAAGACATCGGCATACTTAAAGCACCACGGCTTTAACGACGTAAACCAATTGCACGGTGGCATCATTGACTACCACCGCCAAATTGCAGATGAGCCCAAGAACAACCTCTACAAGGGAGTGAACTTTGTATTTGACGAGCGCTTGGGAGAATCCATTTCCGATGAGGTCATTTCTCATTGTCACCAATGTGGACAGCCTTCTGCGCGCCACGTCAACTGTGCCAACAAGGCCTGTAACCTCCTCTTTATTCAATGTGAGGACTGTGCCGAAACGCATGAAGGAACCTGTTCAAAAGATTGTCAGGACGTAATCCACTTGCCGGAAGAGGAGCAACTCAAGATTCGACGTGAAATGGGGAAAGCCAAGAAGGCCAAGCGCTTTCACAGTCACCGCAAGGTGGGCAACCTCAAAGACGAGTAATCGAAAGAATAAACAGAATTTTCGAAACCCAAAGAAAAAAGATAACACATGGCCTATTACCATAAACTGGGAAAGATCCCACACAAGCGTCACACAATTTTTAGAAAACCCAACGGAGACCTCTACTACGAGCAACTCTTTGGGACGGAAGGTTTTAGCGGAGTATCTTCACTTCTCTACCACGTAGAAAGACCTACCCGTGTAAAATCCATTGGCGAGTCTGTGGATGTTTCTCCGGTTGCGGCCGTGGATAAGAACATTACCTCTCAGATGTTGAACACGTGGAACGTGGCTCCCGCCGATGACTTTTTGGAGTCTCGCGTGACCATGCTCTTCAACAACGACGTAAACATTGTAGTAGCGGCACCTAGAAAGTCTATGACAGACTACTTCTACAAAAACGCCGATGCCGACGAGGTGATTTTTGTACACAAGGGATCCGGTACGCTCAGAACCATGGTGGGTAACCTCAAGTTCGAGTACGCCGATTACATCGTGATTCCTCGTGGTATGATTTACCAAATTGAATTTGATACCGAAGACAACCGCCTGTTGATTACCGAGAGCTTCTCTCCCGTGGTTACGCCCAAGCGCTACCGCAACAACAACGGCCAGATGTTAGAAGACTCTCCCTTCTGTGAGCGCGACTTTAGATTGCCTACAGATTTGGAAACGCACGAAGAGTCAGGAGAATTCACCATCAAGATTCGCAAGGAAAACCAATTGCACTCTTTGGTGTACGGTTCTCACCCCTTTGACGTAATCGGTTGGGACGGCTACTGCTACCCCTACATCTTCTCGGCTTTGGACTTTGAGCCCATCACCGGAAGAATTCACATGCCACCTCCCATTCACCAGACCTTTGAGGCCCACAACTTTGTGATCTGTACGTTTGCTCCGCGCTTGTACGATTACCACCCTGAGGCCATCCCCGCGCCATACAACCACTCCAACATTGATTCGGATGAGGTATTGTATTACGTAGACGGTGACTTTATGAGTAGAAATCACGTAGACAAGGGATACATTTCTCTACACCCCGGAGGCATTCCTCACGGACCCCACCCCGGAGCGGCTGAGCGCAGTATTGGCCAGACGGGCACTGAGGAGTTGGCGGTTATGATTGACACGTTTAGACCGCTTAAGATTACTCAAGCGGCTCTTGATAATTCGGATGCCGATTACTACGCTTCTTGGCTGTAGAATCACCCCGGATTTATAGAACTTTTTTAAGACCTTTGCACATTACTAGCACATCACTATTTAAACCCTCACGACATGAGTGTAACGAAAGATAACTCGAGCCTACAACTCGAAAAGATATTCCAAGAAGCCGAAGACTTCTTGCCATTGAACGGTACTGATCACGTTGAAATTTACGTAGGAAACGCCAAGCAAGCGGCTCACTTCTACAAGACCGCTTTTGGATTCCAATCCGTTGCCTATGCTGGATTGGAAACAGGTGTAAGCGACAAGACGTCTTACGTTTTGGAGCAAGGAAAAATCCGCTTGGTTTTGACTACACCCCTCAACGCAGACAGCAGCATCAACGAGCATTTGGTAAAGCACGGAGACGGTGTTAAGAACGTGGCCCTTTGGGTAGACAACGCCACCAAGTCTTTCGAAGAAACGACCAAGCGCGGTGCTGAGGTTGCCTTTGAGCCCTACACCATCAGCGATGCCAACGGAGAGGTTACCCTTGCGGGAATTAAGACCTACGGAGAAACCGTTCACATCTTTGTGGAGCGCTCTAAGTACGACGGTCCTTTCATGCCCGGTTACAAGAAATGGGAATCTACATACAACCCTTCGGACGCAGGTCTTAAGTACATCGACCACATGGTAGGTAACGTAGATTGGGGTGAAATGAACAAGTGGGTTGAATTCTACGCCAAGGTAATGGGATTTGCTCAGTTGGTATCTTTTGATGACAAGGACATCTCTACGGAGTACACGGCCTTGATGTCTAAGGTAATGACCAACGGAAACGGACGCATCAAGTTCCCTATCAACGAGCCTGCAGAAGGAAAGAAAAAGAGCCAGATCGAGGAGTACATTGACTTCTACAACGGAGCCGGTGTTCAGCACATCGCCGTGGCTACCGATAACATCTTGGAAACCATTGACCGCCTAAACGACAATGGCGTTGAATTCTTGTACGTGCCCGACTCATACTACGACGATTTGTTGGAGAGAGTAGGTGACATCGAAGAAGACATCGAAGAGTTGAGAAAGCGCGGAATTTTGGTGGATAGAGACGACGAAGGATACCTTCTTCAGTTGTTTACCAAGCCCGTTTCTGACCGTCCTACCTTGTTCTTTGAAATCATTCAGAGAAAGGGAGCACAGTCTTTTGGAAAAGGAAACTTTAAGGCCTTGTTCGAAGCCATCGAAAGAGAGCAAGAGAACAGAGGTACACTATAAGACCTAAACACAGAATCAGGCCCCTCACATATTTTATGTAGAGGGGCTTTTTTATTTTTGCCCCTTGCCTTTTTAAATCAATAATCACCGTGGAAAGCGAATACACTCCCTTTGGACAAGCCCTTTTAGATTATCACCGTAACCCAGGCGATCAGGAATTGACCGTTCACCTGGACATGGCAGAAACCGACACGTTGCCCGCCGGATACTTCTTTAGAGGAGAAGCCCAAATGCCCGAGTTGGAGCTAATGGCATTGGACCACTGTCGTGGGAAAATATTAGATGTTGGCGCAGGCGCCGGAGCACATTCCACCGTTTTGATTGGACGTGGCTTTGAGGTCACCGCCCTGGAGCAAGACCACGGTGCCGCAGAAGTGCTTCGCGCTCGCGGAATCCCCTGTGTAGAATCTCGATTCTTGGCCTACGAGCCCGAAGAAAAATACGATACGCTTCTCTTTTTAATGAACGGAATGGGCGTAGCCGCACAGCTCAACCGACTGGCTCCCATGCTAGAATACACCAAAGAATTAATGGCTCCCGGAGCTCAAGTCTTGGTCGATTCTTCTGACCTCTCCTACATGTACGACGGCATAGAAAACACCGAGGACTACTACGGAGATGTGGAGTACACCTTTGAATACAACGGCCAATCCGGAACGTCATTCCCTTGGCTATTTGTGGATTTCCCCATGCTCAAGAAAGTCGCAGAATCTGTGGGCTTCACCGTAGAGAAAATCAAAGAGGGACCGCATTATGATTACCTCGCGAAGTTGACGGTGGGGTAGTGAGTGGCTTAATGGGAAGGAATGAGGAAGGAATGAGGGGAGGCTGATTGTCAGAACTGGGATAACTAAGAAATCCTTTTTTCCTAATTCCTTTTTCCTTCTTCGGTCTGGGAATAGTGTGTGGTTAGTGGTGAGTGGTGAGAAGTTTTGGTTTCGCTGGCGCGGATTTAAAATCCACACCATTGCTTTAAACAAAATGCTTTTTAGCGCCGTTCAAGCCACTGCGCCATCGGCTCATACTTTTTTGCGTCAAAAAAAGTATGCAAAAATGACTTGCGGCTGTGCCTCAGAATTCTAATCGCTAATCACATGTCGCTAATAAATCCAATAAACCTGCGGTTTCGGGATTTATCTAACGCTCCAAGTTCAAGTTGATTTACGAATTCTTCACCAATGCCTCGGGTTGCACCCCAAAATTACTGGTCACCAGTCACTAGTTACTAGTCACAATCCATGAGCGGGATAGTTAGACTGAAGGATCTAACCCTGAATCTAGGGAATGGATTAAATAAAAATTCCTCATTTCCTAATTCCTTTTTCCCTTGATAAGAAGGAATGAGGAAGAAAGAAGGAAACAGTTAGGAATAAGGAAAACTGCACTAGTCACCAGTTACAAGTCACTAGTTACTAGTTGGTGCTGAATCCAATAGCAGGCTACGGGCAAGAGGGTAAATATTTCGAGGATGGATTCCTGTGTTAGAAAGTTTAAAAATTCCTTTTTTCCTAATTCCTTTTTCCTTCTAAATTTGGGAAACAGTATGAACAGGGGAATAAATGGTGCTCTTAACTAAACCCTCCCTATAGATTCACCCAAATTAACCCCGACTCAGCGACTTCGCTTTTGTTGAGAGAGCGGTCCAAGAGTTGGAATGTAAAGTGAAGAGAATCAGAGGTTCTCGTGGTGACGTCTATCTGAAAGAAAAGCTGTCCTTCCAACGTCTTGTTTTGTCCTGTGGGGGTCAAGTTTTTGATGCGAGCGTTGTAGGTGCTGTAGAATTCCTTTACGCCGTTTTCTTCCACATAAATCTCTCCCAATAGGTTGTTATAATAGGGACAAGAAGAACAGAAGTCAGGAGAAGAGGTGTCTCCTTCGTCCAAACCAATATCCCCATCGCCATCGGTAAAGTAGAGTTCTACTTCAATAATATCTGCAAAGGTACCTTGGCGGTCTTCCTTGTATTGAATGCTCGTGGTGTATTCCAGAGTAGGAGTGTCTGAGAAATCTTTGGGCGGACGACATCCCACCATCAGCAAGCCCAACCCCAAAATAAGGAGGTGCTTAGTAGAGAAGAGGTTTGTAATTGTGTTCATCCGATGTAACTCTCAATTTTTAAAAATACCTTTACCGAACCGAAGCCGGCACAATGCCTAATCGGGACGTGGCAGGTATTGCCATTCTATAACGCAGACAAACGCCTTTTCGTTTTCCCGTGGACTTGGATTCTATCAAAAATAACATTTTTAAGGAACATACAGAGGCCTCCTTTAGCGAGTTGGCTTTGGAAATCTTTCGCCTGCAGGCGGTAGAAAATCCTGTTTACGCGGAGTACTTAGGGCATTTGGGCCTTTCGGCGGAAGCCATCACCCATTACCGAGACATTCCGCCATTGCCCGTTCAGTTATTTAAAGGTCGCGAGGTTATTCTTCGTGATCAGAAGCCTGAAATCGAATTTTCCAGTAGCGGAACCACCGGAATGGTCCCCAGTCAGCATTTGGTTTCCGACCTTTCTATCTACGAGCAAAGTTTTGTCCAAGGCTTTGAGCGCGAGTATGGATCCCTTTCCGATTGGACGGTGTATGCGCTGCTGCCCGGTTACATGGAAAGAGAAGGGTCAAGCCTTATCTACATGGCTCAAAAAATGATAGAGAGAAGCACCGATCCTACCAGTGGATTTTTTCTCTCAGCCACCGAAGAATTGCGCCAGCTATTGCAAAATCGAGGAGACAAGAAAGTGCTTTTACTCGGCGTGAGTTTTGCCCTCTTGGACTTTGCAGAGAGCGGTGCCATTGACCTTAGCGGCGCGGTCATTATGGAAACCGGTGGCATGAAGGGGCGCCGTCAGGAGTGGACGCGTGCTCAGTTGCATGCTTTTTACGCCAAGGCTTTTGGTGTAGACGTAATACATTCAGAATACGGCATGACGGAGTTGTTGTCTCAGGGATATTCTAAGGGGCACGGTCTGTTTGTTTGTCCGCCGTGGATGCGCGTTCTGCCTCGCGACACCAGCGATCCACTGAGCCCCGGTAACTATGGCAAAACCGCCGGTCTCAATATAATTGACCTTGCGAACGTTAATTCTTGTAGCTTTATATCGGTTCAGGATTTGGGAAGGGTCTACGAAGACGGCTCTTTTGAGGTTCTCGGCCGCTTTGACGACGCCGAAGCAAGGGGGTGTAATCTTTTGATCGCAAACTCCTGATCAAAACTCTTGATAGCTCGCTGTTGAAGGAACAAAACAAAATATTCACAGACATGAAACGACACTTACCCATTGCCTTTTTGATGGCCTTTTTTCTCGGCACTACGGAAATGTATGCGCAGTACACCAAGGGATCGGTTGAGGTTTCCGTAAGGGGAGGCAACTCTTTTACCTTGGCGGATTCCATTGCCGTTTACACCTACCCACCGCGCAGCAGTAAATTCAAAATTGGCGTCAACGTATTGGTTTCGGAAGACGACTTCAACCCGGAGGACAGCAGCATCGCCGCTGATGTGGTTTTTTACAACGAAGACTTGGATGAAGTGGGTCAATCCAGAACGGCCTTGGATATTTCGCAATACAAAAAACCAGAACCCTACCGCCTTCGCAAATACTTTTGGATTCACTTGGACGGCAAAGTTCCGGTGACCAAGATTCGTCGCAAGACCATCCCCGACGAGGAGCTCTACGAAGAGATCAACGCCAGCAAAAGAGGAGTTCGCGGCCCCGCCTTAGAAGCCTTCTTGGAACGCTTCGACTTTGTGGTAGACGAGTCCACAGAACTCCCAACCTACGTAATCTTAGCCCACAACAAATCCTTAGACGAGGAACCCGGATTTAGAATGATCATCATCCTCAGAGGAAGTTCACCTCTGTGCATCATAACCAATGGCGTGGACTTCCCCGTAAAAAACTTCAAAGCACAAGAAGAGGATTTGGGCTACACGTTCACCTATTTCTCAAAGCCCAATGACAGACTCCGCGAGCAAATTTTGGACATTGCCTACACCTACACCCCACTGTAGAAAAAGCAAATTCCATTCAGATTTTAACCTCTGATCACATTAAATACAAAGACTTGGGTATGTTTTGGTGAACCTCCTTTTCCCACCTTTACATCGAGCAAGACGGACATCCTAGCTAACCCAAACGCTAGGGAATTCCCCGAGGTGAAAACCTCGGGGTTTTTTTGTGTCAGTGAATAGTAAACAGTGAGCAGTGAGCAGTCTTTTTTGGGACAGTGAATAGTGAACCTTGAGCAGTGAGCAGAGTCTTTTGGGGTAGGGCTGAATGAATTCCTAATTATGAGAAATGGCGTTTATTTCAACGAGTTTCTCAATCCTTGAAGTAATTTCAAAATCTCCTTTAGATCGGCCATCAATGGACCAAATTGAGCAGAGCTCATTAGTTCCACATTTTTGCAAATAATCAATTGGGTTTCTAGCTCGGTTGCACTTGAAACGGCAATAGAGAGGTACCGGTAGAATTCCTTTTTGGTGTTTCTAGAAGCTCCTTCTGCAATGTTTGAAGGAATGGATACTGCAGCTCTCCGTATTTGAGAACCTATACCATAATTTTCATTTGAAGGAAAGGTTGCAATCGTATGGTAGAGTTTGGTCACAAAATCTAAGGACTTACTCCACACCAATAAATTTCTGTGTGTTTTCATGTCCCAAAACTACCAAGGGCATTTCTACCAAGGATTTTATAATCGATTACTAACGATTATTTTACCTCCCAAATAAAAAATTAGTTGGTTGTTATTCCAGGCTCATCTCCCACTTCCCACTTCCCACTGCTCACCGTTCACCACCAACTGCTCACTGCTCACTGCTCACCGTTTACTTCCCCACTATTATGAGGAAATAATTCTTCTTCCCCTTCTGAACAAGGACATACTTGTCATTCAAAAGGTCGTCGGTGGTGATCACCTTGTCGACGGTGACTTTAGATTTGTTGATGGATACTCCGTTTGCGGCGGTCATCTTGCGGGCTTCTCCCTTGCTGGGGAAGACTGCCGTTTCCTCGGCCATGAATTCTACAACGGGAACGCCATTTGCAATGGCGTCCTTGCTGATGGTGAATTGAGGTACGCCTTCAAATACGGCCAACAAAGTGCTTTCGTCAATGGAGCGAAGAACTTCTTCTGTGGCTTTTCCAAAGAGGATTTCTGAGGCCTTGAGGGCGTTTTCCAAATCCGCTTTGCTGTGAACTCTTTCCGTGATTTCTTCTGCGAGGGCTTTTTGAAGAACGCGCTTGTGTGGCGCCTCGTCGTGCTCGGCGATCAACGCTTCAATTTCTTCCTGACCTTTTAGTGAGAAAATCTTGATGTATCCCTTGGCGTCTTCGTCTGCAGAGCGCAACCAGAACTGGTAGAACGCGTAGGGAGACGTCTTTTTGGGATCGAGCCATACGTTGCCGCCTTCGGTTTTTCCAAACTTGGTGCCGTCTGCCTTTTTGATCAATGGTGTGGTCAAGGCGTAGGCCTCGCCCTTGCCCATGCGACGAATCATTTCCGTACCCGTGGTAATGTTTCCCCACTGATCGGAACCACCCATCTGAAGCTTGATGCCTTCGTTTTTCCAAAGGTGGTAGAAGTCGTATCCTTGAATGAGTTGGTAGCTAAATTCCGTAAAGGAAATTCCGCTTTCCATTCTCGATTTTACAGAGTCTTTGGCCATCATGTAGTTCACAGAAATGTGCTTACCCACATCGCGGATAAAGTCCAAGAAAGAGAACTCCTTAAACCAGTCGTAGTTGTTGACTACTACGGCAGAGTTATCTCCACAGTCAAAGTCCAAGAACTTCTCTAGCTGCGCGCGTTGGCAGTTGAGGTTGTGCTGAAGTTGTTCGTTGTCGAGGAGTTTTCTCTCGGCGGCCTTAAAGCTGGGGTCGCCCACCATTCCGGTGGCGCCACCTACCAAGGCAAAGGGCTTGTGCCCTGCGCGCTGAAAGTGAACAAGGGTCATGATCTGAACCATGTTGCCCACTCCAAGAGAGTCTGCCGTAGGGTCAAATCCAATATATGCACTGGTCATCTCTTTATTGAGTACATCCTCCGTTCCGGGCATGATGTCGTGTAGCATGCCTCTCCATTTGAGCTCTTCAACAAAGTTCTTTTCCATGATGGTTCCATTTTTTGCCTTCTCCGTAATAGGGTAATACTCGCGTATTTCTCTCGCGGATTTAGTTACCTTTGATGGCATCTATTGATGCATCTCAACAGGTGATCACAACATTGAAGGCGAACGCAAACACTGCGTCAATTCTAGTTGTTTGTAAATACGCTGTAAAAATAGTTTTTATTCGTGTTTTTCGGGACTTCCTCGAGCAATTTTGCGACACATATTTAAACGCACGCTGCAGCATTCATCAATAGGCCAACAAACAGAAACTATGATACTCGTTACAGGAGGTACAGGATTGCTGGGAAGTCACTTGATGTTTTCTCTCTTATCGAGGGGAGAAAAGGTTCGCGCCTCCCACAGAAAGTCTAGCCATCTAGAATCGGTTAAACACGTGTTTTCTTACTACGTAGACACACCACGTGCCGAGGAATTGTTCCGGGCCATTGAATGGGTCGAAGCCGATTTGCTCAACGTAGGCGAGGTTCACGATCTCTTGGAAGGTATTGATACGGTGTATCACTGTGCGGCCATCATCTCCTTCTATCCCAAGGATGCCGATGCCATGATTCAGCTCAACCCGCAGGTGACGGCGCTATTGGTCAACGAATCCTTGGAGCGCACGGCGTCAAATCCTGAGTTTGCCTTTTGCCATGTAAGTTCTGTGGCGGCTCTTGGCCGAAAAGGTCCTGAGGCTGCCGAAGAGCCGGATGGCTACTTGGACGAAGATGCCTTGTGGACAGAATCCCCGGAAAATTCAAACTACGCCAAGAGCAAATACCTCGCAGAGATGGAAGTTTGGCGCGGCGTGGAAGAGGGGCTCAATGCCACCATTGTCAACCCCTGTATTATTTTGGGACCTGGATATTGGGAAGGTGGTTCCGGCAAGCTTTTCTCTAGTGTCTACAATCAATTTCCCTACTACACAGAAGGCGTCAATGCCTTTGTGGACGTCCGCGATGTGGTAGATTGTATGGTGAAGTTAGTAGATCAAAAAATCTGGAGTGAGCGCTTCCTTACCACCGGAGAAAATGCCAGTTACAAGGATTTGTTCTTTCAAATTGCCGATGCCCTCGGCGTAAAGCGCCCTCACAAAAAGCCCAATAAAACGCTGATGGAGTTGGTGTGGAGAGTGGAGTGGTTGCGATCGGTGCTCTTTGGGTCCAAGCCCTTAGTTACCAAAGAAACTGCGCGTTCTGCCCGTGGTGTGTATCGCTATTCCAGTTCAAAAATTGAAAAGCGTCTCGGATTTACTTTTCGCCCTTTAGCGGAGTCTGTTTCTGAATTTTCTCAGTTCTTTCGTCAAGACCATTCGTAACCGCCTCGCGAACTTTTTTCTTTAAGTCCTCTGGAGTGTCCTCTTCCACTTTTTTCTGGATGTCCACTTCCATTTTCTGAAGCTCAATGATGATTTCGCCATACATCTTAGAGGCGAGCTTGGGGTGGTGTGTGTACCACGTAAAGCTCGTGTCAAAGTCGGCTTCCGTAATGTCATACTTCTCCCAAATCAGGTGATAGTAAGAAGCCAGCGTTGTGGTGTCTCCTAAGATTTTATTTCCGGTACGAGCGCCTTCTATGAGCAAGACATCCGTCATGACTTCCTTCATTTTGTCTTCGGGAAGGACGTAGTCCGGAATGGGCTCATTGTCTATGGTAGAGCTACAGCCCATCCAAAGAAGAGAACCCAGGAGAAAGAGCGCTATGTTAACGGTTGTACGCAAGTCTCATGGCAGATTTTACGGGAGATAACTTCCCATTTTCATAAACGACTTCTCCGTTGAGAATCGTATGCGTAACGCGAGAAGCAAAAGTGTTTCCTTCAAAAGGAGACCACTTACACTTGTACAAGATATTGTCTTTGGTTACGGTCCAAGGAGAAGAGGGGTCTACCAATACGAGGTCCGCGTAATAGCCTTCTCTAATAAATCCTCTGTCCACAATGCCAAAGAGGAGTGCGGGGTTGTGACACATTTTCTGAACGAGCATTTCCATGTCCATTCTTCCCTTGCGAACGGCCTCCATCATGGCGGGCAATCCATGCTGAACCAAAGGTCCACCGGAAGGTGCCGTAGGATAGGTGTTGTTCTTTTCTTCCAAGGTATGAGGGGCGTGGTCTGTGGCGATCACGTCAATTCTTCCGTCGCGAACGGCTTCCCAAATTTCTTCTCGATCTGCCGCGGTCTTTACTGCGGGGTTCCACTTGATAAAGGCGCCCTTCTCTGCGTAGAAAGAATCGTCAAACCATAGGTGGTGAATACAGGCCTCAGAAGTGATCTTCTTTTCGCCCAATGGACCCTTCTCAAACAAATGCGTTTCCTTACCCGTAGAGATGTGGAAGACGTGAAGTCTAGATCCGTGTTTTTTGGCCAACTCTACCGCAGAGCTAGAAGACAAGTAACATGCTTCCTCTGAGCGGATAATGGGGTGTTGGTCAAAGGGAATGTTTTCGCCGTATTTTTCTAGAGCCGCCTCGTAATTGGCTCGGATGGTGGCCTCGTCTTCACAGTGGGTGATGAGTTGGTTGTCTACCTGGCTAAAGATTTTTTCTAGGGCGTTGAGGTCGTCTACCAGCATATTTCCGGTAGAGGATCCCATAAATATTTTAATTCCGGGAATGCGGCTTTTGTCCGCTTTCTTGAGTTCTTCTAAATTGTCGTTGGTGGCTCCAAGGTTAAATCCGTAGTTGGCGTGAGACACCTTTGCCGCGCGGTCGTATTTCTTCTCCAACTCCTCAAGGGTAGTGGCTTGGGGAACGGTGTTGGGCTGTTCTATGTAACTGGTGGTTCCACCGGCCAAGGCTGCCAAACTCTCAGACTGGATATCTCCTTTGTGAGTCAGTCCGGGCTCTCTAAAGTGCACTTGATCGTCAATGATTCCCGGGAGTAGGAACTTGCCTTCTGCTTCAATGATTTTGGTCTCTGGCTTTTGTTGCGAGATCGAAGAATCTATCTTTTCTATGCGACCGTTTTCAATGTAAACATCTCCTGAAATAATCTGCCCTTCGTTAACAATGCGGGCGTTCTTGATAAGAATAGAACTTGACATATCTAAGCGTTGTATAAGCGATTTAACTATGCGTTAATTACCGTTGCGTTTGCGACCCCAAAGGTCGAGAAAAATCAGAGAAAAAACGGGTAATCTCCCAGTGAATTGTTCCGAGAATTACGCCTTCTGCTTGTAGGTCTTAAAGAAGCTAGAAAACTTCAAACTCAAAACGCCAAAAATGGCTTCTTTGATAATGCCCTTGGACATTTTAGATGTACCCCTGGTGCGGTCAGTAAAGATTACGGGAACCTCCGTCAAGTGAAATCCGTACTTCCAAGCCTTGAACTTCATCTCAATTTGGAAGGCGTAGCCCACAAACTTGATTTTGTTAAAGCGAATGTTTTCCAAGACTTTTCTCTTGTAACAGATAAAACCTGCTGTGGTGTCATTGATGGGCAAACCCGTTACAATTCTCACGTACTTTGAAGCAAAGTAGGAAAGCAAAACGCGAGACATGGGCCAGTTGACCACATTGACTCCCGTAATGTATCTAGAGCCAATGGCTAAATCTGCATTTTCTTCAATGCAAGCCTGTCTCAATCGTACGAGATCTTTGGGGTTGTGAGAGAAGTCGGCGTCCATTTCAAAGACAAAGTCGTAATATCTTTCTAGGCTCCACTTAAAGCCGTGGATGTAGGCAGTGCCCAAGCCCATTTTCCCAGCGCGCTCCTCTAGGTGGAGGCGTCCCGAGTATTTTTCCTGTAAATCCTTCACCATCTGACCCGTCCCATCTGGTGAACCGTCATCGACAATGAGAATGTCGAAGTCGTGCTCTAGACCAAATACGGTTTCGATAATATCGATAATATTATCTTTCTCGTTATAGGTAGGGATTACAACAATAGAATCGGACAAGGACTCGGTTTTTTAAAAAAGTGAATGCCAAATGTAAACAAATAGACGTTTTCAACGGTAGAGCCACTAAATTATTGAGGCTTTTTTAACAAGTCATGTCAACTTTAGCTAATTTCATCCACCCGTATGGATATATACAGCAATAAAAATCTTTGGAAGCTCACCCTTTTTATCACGGCCGTTCTCATTGGTGTGGGAACGCTCTGGTACACAGAAACCTTCCTCAAAGAACTTCGCCAAGAAGAAGAGAAGAACATTAAAATCTGGGCCAATGCGGTTCAGGTGGCCACCACAGCAACCAGTGGAGAAGACCTCTCCTTTGCCACGAGCTACATCACCAACAACAACACCATTCCGGTTATTCTCACGGACGAGGAAGGCAATATCATCACCTCTCGAAATTTGAAAAAGGGTCGCGAGAACGATGCCGATTACCTCAAGGCACAGATGTTGGCCATGGCCGAGGAGAACGATCCCATTGAAATCGTTTACGACCAGGACAAAAAGAACTACCTCTATTACAAGGAATCCATTTTGCTGACCAAGCTTAGAGTTTATCCCATGGTTTTGCTGGGAGTGATCGGTCTGTTTGTGGGCATTGCGTACTTGGCTTTTTCGGCTTCGCGCCGAGCCGAGCAGAATAGGGTGTGGACGGGAATGGCTAAGGAGACGGCTCACCAAATTGGCACACCGCTTTCGTCCCTGATGGGTTGGATAGAAATCCTTCGCACCCAAAACACCGACGAGTCCATGTTGGTAGAAATGGAAAACGACATCAATCGACTAACTGTCATCACCGATAGATTTTCTAAGATCGGCTCGCAGCCCACATTAAAAAGCGAGAACTTAAAGGACCTTGTAGAGCAGTCGGTAACGTATTTCGAAAAGCGCATTTCCAAAAAGATCAAGCTGTCTTTTAAAGTAGAAGAAGGTGGTTTTTACCAAGTGGTCATGAATCCTCAGCTCATGGGATGGGTTGTAGAAAACTTGATACGCAACTCCGTGGACGCCATTGAAGGTCCTGGAGAAATCAACCTCTACCTATCTCAACATGGCAAGAACATCCGCTTGGATGTGGAAGATTCTGGAAAGGGAATTCCCTATCGTCAGATGCAGGCCGTCTTTAGACCCGGATTCACTACCAAAACTCGCGGTTGGGGACTGGGCCTTTCGCTGGCAAAGCGCATCGTAGAAAACTACCACAACGGAAAGATTTTCGTTGCGAAATCTGAGGTGGGAACGGGAACCACATTTAGGATTTCCCTACCTCGCATCACGCAGTAACTTAATGGCCGGAATCTATCTTCACATACCGTTTTGCAGAAAGGCGTGTACCTATTGCGACTTTCACTTCAGCACTAAAATGGATACCTATCCACAGGTGGTGGAAGCCATGCAAAGAGAGCTCGTCCAAAGGGCTCAAGAACTCAAAGGACAAACGGTGGATACGGTTTATTTTGGAGGGGGAACGCCTTCTGTTTTGGTGCCGGCTGATTTGCAAGCAATAATAGAAACCATTCACAGAGAGTTTTCAGTAAACTCCACATTGGAGTTCACCTTTGAGGTCAACCCGGAAGACGTCACCAAAGAGTCCTTGCAAACGTGGAAGGGTGCGGGCATCAATCGTCTGAGCATGGGTATTCAGTCCTTTCGGGATGAGGATTTGGCCTTTATGAACCGCAATCACGTGGGCGGTCAAAGTGAGGCTTCGATTAAAGCGGCCCAAGACGCAGGTTTTGAAAACCTGACCATAGATTTGATTTACGGCGTGCCCACAGCCACCAGGGCGCATTGGATAGAAAACGTACAAAAGGCCATTGATCTCGGTGTACCTCATTTGTCTAGTTACGCCTTGACGGTGGAAGAAAAAACGGCCTTGGCCCACCAAATCAAAACTCAAAAAATAAAACCCTTGGACGAGGAAGAGGCGCATCAGCAATTTTTGCTCCTCACCCAAATGGCGACAGCCGCAGGCTTTGAACATTACGAAATTTCCAATTTGGCCAAACCCGGATACCGCGCCGTACACAACAGTCAGTACTGGCATGGCGTGCCCTATTTGGGGGCGGGACCTTCTGCGCATTCCTATGATGGGAAAAACCGTCGTTGGAATCGAGCCAACAATGTCTTGTACTCCAAGGCGGTTCTCTCCGGAGAGACCTATTGGGAAGGGGAGACGCTCACCGAAGCGGACCGATACAACGAAACGGTTATGACCCGTCTGCGCCTCTTGGAAGGACTGCCCAAGAATTATGTAGAGAAGCATTTTTCGGAACCCTTCCAAAACCATTTGGTGGCAGAACTGAAAGCGGAATTGGCTGCTGGAAGAATTGTAGACAACGGCACGCATTACGCCATTTCTCCAGAACATAGATTCTCTGCAGACGGCATCGCGTCAAATCTTTTTTACCTTTAAACGCATTCAAAAAGAAACTAAACACACCCAACACTTTCATGAAAGTCATTACCCCCTTTAATAGCGCTAGGTACCAATCCGACCTCACAAAGCCCATGGATATTTCCATAGCCGTGAGAGATATTGAAGAGGCCACGCGCGCTTGGTATGTGGGCCGTGCAGAAATTGAGCCCGTGCGCATCGGCGGATGGGTAGGGACGGTAAAAAATGGTTCGGGGGTGAATTTTTACTCTGTGTATTTTTCGCCACACGCCCACGGAACGCATACAGAAACCTTGGGCCACGTCATGGAAGAAAAGCAGTCTATTGACCGTAGACTTTCCAAATATTTTTTTGTTTCTCAGGTCATCACTTGTTCATTGGATGAGGTCGACGGTGATCGCATTATCAATACCGAGGCGGTTCTCAATGCCATTGACACCAACTGTCCTCCAGAGGCCGTAATACTCAGAACACCGCCCAATGCGGAGGCCGCCAAGAAATTCATCAATTACTCCAATACCAATCCTCCCTATATGGAAGCCGCTTTGGCTGCGCGCCTGGCCGATTTGGGAGTAGAACACCTCCTGATAGACACTCCTTCTGTTGACAAGGAAGAGGATGGCGGAGCTTTGGCAGCCCACCACGCCTTTTGGTGCACGCAGTCGGATTCTCCCAGAGAAAATGCCACCATTTCTGAATTGATTTACGTCCCCGACGAAGTTGCCGATGACCTATATTTATTGGAGTTACAGATTGCTCCCATAGAAAACGACGCCTCGCCCAGTCGCCCCACTTTGTATAAAATGCAACTTTTGGAGTAACTTTATGGGACTCTGAATCGTCTTACTTGGTAGATGCGTAGTTAGAGAGAGTTAATATCTCGCTGCTTTAACCACGTTGGAAAGATCACGCAAACAAACCTCCATGAAAAAAACCGTACTCCTCAACCTCAAGTTTTTTCTCCTCTTTATATTTCTCGTGCCTACGCTCTCGTGGGCTCAGGATTACGTCTATACAGGTGTAGTCTACGATCAAGAAACGCAAGAGTCACTGCCCTTTGTGAATGTGACCATTAACAATACGCGGGTAGGTATTGCTGCGGATGTAGACGGCAAGTTTGAGATTCGATCGGACCGTCCCATTACCCACCTCACTTTTAGTTTTATTGGATACGAAAGGCTAACCATGCCCATCACACCCAACACGCCCACCAAGTTGGAAGTGTACTTGAAAGAGGCTACCAATACATTGAGAGAAGTGGACGTTACGGCGGGAGAGAACCCTGCCTTTAGGATCATCCGCAAGGTAATTGCCAACAAAAAGAAGAACCACCCCGACAAATTAGATTCTTACAAGTACACCTCGTACAACAAGTTGTTGGTGACCATCAAGGCAGACTCCATGCCTCCGATGTTTGACACCACGTTTGTGGCCCTTGAGGACACCAGTTACACAGAGATTGATTCTTCCGGATACGAGCTGCAAAAATTCATGGATTCTCAACACATCTTTATTATGGAAAGTGTGACAGAGAAGACCTATAAGCGTCCCAATTCTTCTGAGGAAAAAGTCTTGGCCACGCGGACGGCGGGAATCAACCAACCGCTGTTTGTTTTGGTCTCTAGTCAGGTATTGAGCTTTTCCTTTTACGACGACTTTATTTCCATTTTAGGCAAGGATTTTCTGAGTCCACTGACCAGTGGTTCTCTGTCCCGATACGTCTATCTCATCAACGATACCATATACCAAGGGCAGGATTCCGTCTTTGTGATAGAATACTTCCCGGTAAAGGACCCCAAGATTCCCAGTATGACAGGGGTTCTCTACATCAACTCCGACGGATACGCTCTGCAAAACGTAACGGCAGAGCCTTTCGAAAAGGAAGGGATTGGAATTACCATTCAGCAGAAATACGACAAGGTAGAGGGCGCCTGGTTCCCACAGCAGCTCAACTACGACTTTAGAATTTACGGAATCAGTGTCAACGAAGTCCAACCCATTGGGATCGGTCGGACCTATATAAAAGACATACAAATCAACCCCGAAGTCAATACGCGGGACTTTGCCGCAGCGGACGTCGTCCTGGTGGATTCTTCTCTGACCAAAGATCAGGCCTATTGGAATAAACTGCGCGGAGATACTCTGGATTCCAAAGAACTCAGAACGTATGAGTTTATCGATTCCATTGGTGAAGAATTTGAGTTGGACGCGCAGATAGAGAAACTTCAAGTGCTCCTAGATGGGCGCTTTCCTTACAAGTGGATGGAGTTTCCGTTTGACAAGGTCCTCTCCTTTAACATTTACGAAGGTCTGCGTTTGGGCGCGGGGATAGAGACCAATGACAAACTCATAAAGGGTGTTCGACTCAAAGGGTACTTGGGATATGGTTTTAATGACGAAGTTTTCAAATATGGCTACGGTGCCGAAATAATGCTCAACCGCCGATGGGATTGGGTCGTTGGGGGAGGCTATTCCTTTGATATCTCTGAGACCGGTCGCACGAGAAATCACCTAGAACGCAAGGCCAATTTACTGTCTAACAACACTCGCTTTTTCTGGATTGAGCAGTTTGACGAGGTGTCTCGATTTGAAATTTACACCCAAACGGATCTTACGCCATATCTCCGATTTCATGGACAGTTTACCCGTGACAATCGATGGGTTGTGGGTGACTACCGATATCAGACAACGTCTACAGATGGCATCATTACCAAGGCCAACGGGTTTAACTTTTCTTCGGTTTTGGCAGGATTCCGTTGGAGCCCCAACGATGAAATCATGGAGACTCCCTTGGGGCGTAGAGAGCTGACCAAGGGAACTCCGGTATTCTACTTTGATGCCGAGCGTGGATTCCAATGGGAAGATTTTGGCGACTACGACTACACTCGATTACAAGCGGCTATAGACTATCGATTTAAGACCGTATCCATGGGAGAATCGCAGTTTATTTTACGCGGGGGATATGTAGATCCTTCCGTTCCGCTTTCCAAATTATTCTACCCATCGGCCAACGTGCCTTCGCGTGAGTACTTGAGCATTACCACCTCCAGTACGGGAACTTTTGAGGCCATGAGAAACAACGAGTTCTTGGCGGATCGATACCTGTCCTTGACCTTCCGACAGAACTTTTTCCAGCGCTGGGGAAAGCCCTGGGATGTTGAGTGGGACTTGGAATTTGTAGCAGCGGCCTACTTCGGTTGGTTGGATCAGCCAGGCAATCACCAGAACATCTTTATCCAATCGGGAGAGCACGGATATTACGAAACCGGTTTGGAGATGAACAAGATGTGGAACGGAATGGGTATAGGTGTTTACCGAAGATTTGGTCCCTACACACTTCCCATAGAAATCGACAACTGGGCCTTTAAGTTGAGCTACCGATTTGATCTGTTTTAAGGTATAGTTCTCATTCTTAAAATGTGGAGGCCTCATCATCTAGGTGAAATAATTACCTTTGTGTGCCATTCACTCTGAAGTCTATGTGGACCCTTATTGCTAGGATCATTTTACGGAATAAGATTTCCCTCCTTATCGGCGTTGCCATTGCGACGGCCTTTATGGGGTACAAGGCTTCCGAAATCAAAATTTCATACCAATTTGCGAGAATCCTCCCTACGGATGACTCCGCAAACATTCAATACCAAGACTTTCTAAAGACTTTTGGCGAGGCAGGCAACACCATTGTAATGGGTACTGAGGACGCTGAATTCTACACGCCCGATAGGTTGGCGGCTTGGGATGATCTGGCACAACAAATCACAGAAATCCCCGGAATAGAAAACGTTCTCTCCATTACTAGAACTTATGATTTAAGTCTTGATTCCAACGATGTCTTACAACCCATTCCCTTTGTAGATGAGGTTCCCAAGACTCAAGAACAGGCCAATGCCCTCAAAGAAAAACTCTTGTCAAGACCCTTTTACAAGGGGCTGTTGTACACGCGAGAAGGCGAAGTCAACTTGATGATGGTCACCCTTGCCAACGATCAACTCTACAACAAGAACATCATTCGAATTGTAGAGGCGGTCAAAGAAATCGCAGACAATTTTCAGTTGGAAACGCAGATTCCCGTTCACGTCTCGGGACTTCCCTACATACGAATGGCGAACACGCAAAAGGTGAAAGATGAGGTGTACTTGTTCATCTTCTTGACCATCGCCATTACGGCCATCTTGTTGTTGGTGTTTTTGAAATCTATTCGCGCCATGCTCATCGCACTTACTGTGGTGGTCATTGGTGTGATTTTTAGTTTTGGGCTCATCAGTAGTTTTGGGTTTTCCATTACCCTTCTCAGTTCTTTGATCCCGCCGCTGGTCATTGTGATTGGGATTCCCAATTGTATTTTCCTCATCAACAAATACCACTCAGAGTACAAGCAGCACGGAGTGAAGATTTTGGCACTGCACCGCGTAATTCGAAAAGTGGGGAACGTGACGCTTATTACCAATATGACTACGGCATTGGGATTTGCCGCGTTTATTCTCACGGAGTCTCAGGCGTTGGTAGAATTTGGAATTGTGGCTTCGGTTAACATCCTTGTGGTGTTTGTCATCAGCATTATCCTCATCCCTATAATCTACACCTATCTGACGCCACCTAAGGAGAGACATTACAATCACTTGGACAAGAAGTGGCTCAACGGGATGATTTCTACCTTGACCTGGTCAGTACAACACGCCAGACCGCTAGTTTACGGGGTGTCATTGCTCGTGGCTGTAGGTGCTTTGTACGGCATTTCCAAAATAGAAACGACCGGAAATCTCACGGAAGACTTCTCCAAGGACGACCCCGTTTTTCAGGATGTGAAGTTTATGGAAGCTCAGTTTAAAGGGGTGATTCCATTGGAGATTATTATCGATACGCGAAAGGCCAAAGGCGTTCAGAAGTCTAGCACGCTCAAGCGAATGGACAAGCTTCAGGCCACATTGGATACCTTCCCCAACATTTCTCGATCGCTTTCTATGGTCGATTTTATTAAATCTGCTACACAAGCGGTCCTTGGGAACGATCCGGGTTCTTATCGCCTTCCGGATACTTGGGAGGCACCTATTGTTACTCAAAGCCTTCCCGAAGCGGGAGATCAAGACATTGCGCTACTCAACTCCTTGGTCGATTCCATAGGGCAGAAGGGACGAATTACCATGCAATTGGCAGATATTTCTACACCGGAGATGAAGATTCTCGAGGGGCAGATTACGGATATCGTCATGGATATTTTCCCCAAAGAAAAATACGAGGTGACCATTACGGGGGCTTCGGTTGTTTTCTTAAAGGGAACGGATTACCTCATTAAGAACTTGATCATCTCCTTGGCCCTTGCGGTTTCCGTTATCGCCTTGATAATGGCCTTCCTCTTTGGTTCGGTCCGCATGGTGTTTATTTCTTTGATCCCCAATATTATTCCCCTACTGGTAACGGGTGGTCTGATGGGATACTTTGGGATTCCCATTAAGCCTTCTACCATCTTGGTATTTTCCATTGCCTTTGGTATTTCTGTGGACGATACCATCCACTACTTGGCCAAGTACAGACAAGAGCTCAAGGCCAACGGTTGGAAGATCGGGCCGGCAGCCTTGGCGTCGATTCGTGAGACGGGAGTTTCCATGTTCTACACGTCGGTGGTGCTCTTCTCAGGCTTCAGTATTTTTATATGGTCTGAGTTTGGAGGAACCATTGCTTTGGGGATTTTAGTTTCTTTGACTTTGTTTGTTGCCATGGTGAGCAACTTGGTTTTATTGCCTTCTCTATTGATGTCTCTAGAAAGATTTGTAACTTCTCGAGAATTCAATGAGAACCTCATAGAAATCTACGAGCCAGAAGAAGAGGAGTTAGCGCAGGAGGAGGCACAGTATGACCTTGAGGAAGAATCACCATAGAAAAACCACGGCGTCAAAAACATTTTGACCGCAAATGCGTAGTTAGGCTTTGACGCCTAGCCATTAAAAATCTAAAAATGAAAGGAATCATCTTAGCTGGAGGATCAGGTACCCGCCTACACCCCTTGACCCTGGCCGTGAGTAAGCAACTCATGCCCATCTACGACAAGCCTATGATTTATTATCCGCTTTCCACTTTGATGAATGCGGGAATCAAGGACATTCTCATCATTACTACACCTCACGATCACGAGATGTTTGTAAAGTTGTTGGGAGATGGTTCGCGCGTGGGATGTAATTTCCAATACACCATTCAGGAAGTTCCCAACGGACTGGCTCAGGCCTTTGTCTTGGGAGAAGAATTTATTGCCGGCGATCACGCCGCCCTAATCTTGGGAGACAATATCTTCCACGGAACGGAGATGCCTTCACTTCTCAGCGAAAGCGCAGATCCCAAAGGGGGAATTGTATTTGCCTATCGCGTTTCGGATCCGAAGCGTTACGGTGTCGTAGAGTTTGACAAAAACCTACACGCCATCAGCATAGAAGAAAAGCCCGAAAAGCCAAAGTCCAAGTACGCCGTACCCGGATTGTACTTCTACGACAACCGCGTGGTGGACATCGCTAAAGGTCTACAGCCAAGCCCTCGTGGCGAATACGAAATTACCGATGTCAACAAGGCCTACCTAGAAATGGGTGAGCTCAACGTTCGCATCTTGGACCGCGGAACCGCGTGGTTAGACACCGGAACCTTCCCCTCTTTGATGGCCGCAGGTCAGTTTGTTCAGGTCATTGAAGAGCGCCAAGACATCAAGGTAGGTTGTATTGAAGAAGTCGCCTTTAACAAGGGCTTCATCACCGCAGAAGAACTCGAAAACATCGCACAACCTCTCCTCAAGAGCGGTTACGGAAAATATCTCTTATCTCTACTTTCATAGTCAATGAGTCAAATAATTGAAAAGTATCAGAAGGCTTTTGCAACGGCCTTGGATACCTTGTCTTGGGAAGGCAAGCCTTCCAACCTCTACGATCCCGCTGAGTACATCATGTCCTTAGGAGGGAAGAGATTGCGCCCCATCCTTACGTTTATTGGCGCGCAGCTATATACAGAAGATCTCAACAAGGCCATACCTCCCGCGTTGGCCGTAGAAATATTTCACAACTTTTCTCTCGTCCACGATGACATTATGGATGAGGCCCCTCTCCGAAGAGGAAAGCCCACGGTTCACGAAAAGTGGAATGATAATGTGGCCATTCTCAGTGGGGATATGATGTTGGTAAAGGCCTACCAACAATTGGAAAATGTAGACACAGCCCTTCAGTCTACACTGCTTCCCATTTTTTCTAGGATGGCCATTGAAGTTTGTGAGGGGCAGATGCTGGACATGGATTTCGAAAATCGCGATACCGTTTCTCCAGAAGAATACCTCCAGATGATTGCCTTTAAAACCTCTGTGCTGATTGGTGCAGCCTTTCAAATGGGTGCTTTGGTAGGAGGAGCCTCTATTGAAGACGCCGAGAAACTCTACACCTTTGGATTGGACCTCGGTATTTCTTTCCAAATTATGGATGACTACCTCGACGTCTATGGCGATCCCGAAAAATTCGGAAAGCAAGTAGGTGGCGACATCCTCGCCAACAAAAAGACATTACTTCAGATCGAGGCGCTCAAAAGAGCCGAGGGAACTCCTCATGCGCAATCACTTGCCCAGTGGATGAATACCTCAGATAAACCCGAAGAGAAAATTGCAGCCGTTACGGCCATTTACTCGGCCTTGGGAATTGATCAATACGCTTTGGACAAAGCCGAGGAGTACTACAATATGGCCTTGGAGCAGATAGAGCCCCTTCACATCAGCCAAGACAAAAAGGAAGAAGTAAAGGCCTTTGCAAACTGGTTGTTCCACAGAGACCGATAATTGCCGACACTCTTTTTATGAGACCCCTTCCCACACAAATCAAAGAGGATTTGGCGGCCTTTTACGAAGACCCCAACCACCTCGAGAAATTGGTCCAACAAGTCATCAAAGACTTGGAGTGGAGAGATGATGTCACCGCCGATTCCCTCGCCGATTTATACTCCTTAATCCACGGTTTTTTCGATGCAAAATCGGGTGACTCCCAAGTCCTCAGCGTCCTCTACCGCATTGACGTCCCTGAAGACCGCGTCAACGCCGCCCTAGAATCCGGTGAATTCGAAACCATCGCTGAACTCGTCGCCGTTCACGTTTTGCTGAGGGAGGCTCAGAAGGTGTTTTTTAGGGTTAACTATTCGCAGAATAGTTAACAGGCAACGGGCAACAGGAGCAGCTGGCGCGGATTTAGGATTTGTTCCGATGATTTGGTTGTTTCTTTGGTTTTTCAACTACCCCGTCTTCGCCAGCCTAAGGCTGACGAATCCACCCCTTCGCCAGCGAAGGGGAATTGCGCTGGCGCGGATTTACTTCTCTTCGTTCAGGGAATCGAATGTTTTTAGGTTTTAGGATGATTTGCAATCCGTGCCTTTTACCCTTTTCCAACATTCTGCGCCGCTCAAACCACTTTTCAAGGGGCCTTGCCCCTTAAACCCCGCGCGCCCCTCTGGCCGGTGCGCCCTCGGCCTTTCATTTTTTTACGAACGATAAACTGATTTTTATTGGGGTTCGTGAATCCGCAAGCGGATTTTCCTTGATTAAAAAAACGAAATCAGATTCTCTGATTCATCAACACCAAAATTTCTAATCGTTGATAAACAAAAAAAATCAAGGCTAAAGAATTCATGACCCTATTGGGATTTGTTCGCTATGTGTTGGTAAACTCGTCCGCATTCTGAGGACTCAAACATACCAACTCATTTAACGCTCACTTCATCTTTAGGGGCCCCATGAATTCTTGAAGCCCGTCCTTTGTAAATCAATAAGTTATTTTTTCCTCTGGCATTAAGAACTAGACCGTAAATAGTGTTTGTCTTTTGTTTGCAAAGTCGATTTACGAATTCTTCACCCAGGCCGCGGGTTTTACTCCTAGTCCCCAGTCCCCAGTTCCCAGTCCCTGATTCAAAACGTTCCCCTTCGATGTTCCCAAATTAATATAAACACGGTGGTCCGCGACATATACTTTCGTCGCGGAGCGGGGTAGTTAGACTACGGTGTTAAAGAAAACACTCCTTGTTACTGCTCAACGCTCACTCCCGATACCTGTTGCCTGTTGCCCGATGCCCTCTTTACAACGCAAACCCAACGCGAATAACATACGGTTGGCTGTAGTACGTCAAATTCGGGTCGTAGGTCAAGTTGTAGAGGAAGAGCAGGAAAAAGGATCCACGGCCACCACCCGATTGACGAATACCTCCACCAAGGAACATGTTGGTTGACCACGTTCTTCTCTCTGTGGTTTCTCCGGTTGTAGGATCGTAGATTACCGTGGAAGCCCAGTTTAACTGTTCAAATTCCGCTTGGAGAATAAGGGGTGCTATGGGCTCATACCAACTCAATAAGTTGTAGCCGTATACTTCATTGGAATACCCTCTTAAGTAGGGATTTGGATAGCTGTCTGAATAGCGATAGTAGGAGTACGTTCCACCTACACCCAAGGCGGTTTTTTCATTGAGCATGTAGTAGATTCTTGGCTGTAGATCAATGGCTGTGTAGGATCCAAATTGTAGACCAATCATTCCTCCGTATCGCAGGCGATCGAAGAAGTCGTCATTGGATTTTTTTTGAGTCGTTGCACGGGATTTATAGGAAGCCTTGGGCAGAGATTCTTCCTTTGGTTTGGTTTCTTCTGGCTTTGCTTCCTCCTCCTTAGGTTTTTCCTCAAAGCGACTAGGCGTTTGAGCCATTACCGCTAGCGTAGAAAAACCAAATACCAATGCCAATAAATACCTTTTCATATGTCGTAGATTATCAGGTTAAAGATACTGATTTTGGTGGAAACGAATTCACCGTTTCCCACCAGTCCTTACAACCATTGGAATACTAATTTTGTACTTAAACGAAAAACCCCTGTAATGCGTTATGAGGTTGAATTAATATTGTATTTTTGCCTAAATTTTTGATCATATAACACATGGATCGGTTTTCCTTCTTAGGAAGTGTACACTCGGAGTTTATTGATGATCTCTACCAGAAGTATCTGAAAAGCCCCGATTCGGTTGAGCCCAGTTGGAGGGCATTTTTTCAAGGTTATGACTTTTCTAGAGAGCAGTACGATGAAATGGATGCGGACGAATTTGTCGGTGCCATTCCAGAGCAAATCAGAAAAGAATTCCTCGTAATAAATCTCATTAACGGTTACAGGTCTAGAGGTCACCTCTTCACTAAAACCAACCCCGTGCGCGCTCGTCGCACCTATACACCCAGTTTGGATATTTCCAATTTCGGCTTGAGCCAAGAAGACTTAGATACTGAGTTTGAGGCTGGGCACGAAGTAGGACTTTCCGGCAAGGTGAGCTTGAGAACCATTATCAATCACCTAGAAAACATTTACTGTCAGTCCATCGGGACGGAGTACATGTACATCCGCAAGCCTGAGGTGGTTTCTTGGATTCAGAAAAAACTACACGTCAATGACTTTTCTCCTTCCTACTCAGTAGATCAGAAGAAGAGAATTCTACACAAACTCAACGAGGCCGTTGCCTTTGAGAGCTTCCTAAACACCAAGTTTGTCGGACAAAAGCGCTTCTCTATTGAGGGGGGTGAGTCCTTGATTCCCGCATTGGATTCCGCCATTCAGGCCTCGTCAACTCTAGGGGTTGAAGAGTTTGTAATTGGTATGGCTCACCGCGGTAGACTCAACGTGCTCTCCAATATTTTTGGAAAGCCGCAGAGAGAGATTTTCTCTGAGTTTGAGGGCAAGGAGTTTAGTGACGAAAGCATTGACGGAGACGTAAAATATCACTTGGGATACTCCACGCAAACGGAGAACCTCCAAGGCAAGCCCTTAAAACTCAACTTGAGCCCTAACCCTTCTCACTTGGAGGCTGTGGACCCCGTTGTAGAGGGAATTGCTCGAGCTAAAATCAACAACGATTACGGCGGCGATAGATCCAAAGTCATGCCCATCCTCATTCACGGGGATGCTGCCATTGCCGGTCAAGGAGTGGTTTACGAAACCGTTCAGATGGAAACCCTAGAAGGGTACGGAACCGGAGGAACGCTTCACATTGTAATCAACAACCAAGTTGGTTTTACCACCAACTACCTCGACGCCCGATCGTCTACCTACTGTACGGATGTAGCCAAAGTAATTTTGGCTCCCGTTCTCCACGTAAACGGAGATGATGTAGAAGCCGTTTGTCACGCAGTTAACTTTGCTGCTGAGTACAGACAGCAATTCAACAAAAACGTATTTATCGATCTCTTGTGTTACCGCAAGTACGGACACAACGAGGGAGATGAGCCACGCTTTACACAGCCCTTGCTTTACAAGGCCATTTCTAAGCACCCCAACCCTCGCAAGATTTACAATCAAATTTTGTTGGAGGAAGGCGTTGTGGGAGAGGGATTCCTCAAGGAAATGGAGAAGGAGTTCAAGGCCATGCTAGAGCAAGACTTTGACGAGTCTAAGAAAATTGAAAAGAACATCCTTACGCCCATCATGCAAGATGAGTGGGAAGGATATGAAATTCCGGAAGAGGGATCTAAGCTTCCCTCAGTGGATACGAGCTTTGATATTAGCAGCCTCAAAGAAATCGCCACGACCATTACCACCCTTCCCGAAGGCAAGAAATTCTTTAACAAGATTCAGCGCTTGCTCAAGGAAAGAGCAAAAATGGTTTTTGAAACCAATCAACTCGATTGGGGAATGGCGGAGCAGTTGGCCTACGGATCATTGATCACGGAAGGTTACAACGTGAGGATTTCTGGTGAGGACGTAGAAAGGGGAACCTTTTCTCACCGTCACGCGGTTCTCAAAGTGGAGGATTCGGAAGAGGAGTACGTGTTGCTCAACTCCATCCCCGACAGAGAGGGCCGATTTGCCATCTACAATTCACACCTCAGTGAGTACGCCGTTTTGGGATTTGACTATGGTTACGCCATGGCCTCTCCTAAAACTCTGAATATTTGGGAAGCCCAGTTTGGGGACTTCGCCAACGGAGCACAGATTATCATTGACCAGTTTATTGCTGCCGCTGAAGACAAGTGGAAGCTGCAAAACGGATTGGTTATGTTGCTGCCCCACGGGTACGAAGGTCAAGGAGCTGAGCACTCTTCTGCGCGCTTGGAGCGATTCCTCCAATTGTGTGCACAAGACAACATGCAAGTGGCCAACGTCACTACACCAGCAAACTTCTTCCACCTATTGAGAAGACAAATGCACCGCAACTTTAGAAAGCCCTTGGTAGTGATGTCTCCCAAGAGCTTGTTGAGGTCTCCACACTGTCTCTCTCCACTTGAGGACTTGGCAAAAGGTGAGTTCCAAGAATTGATTGACCACCCAACCGCTGATCCTAAAAAGGTGAAGAAGGTGGTATTTACATCGGGTAAGTTCTACTACGACATCGAAGTAGAAAGAGCCGAGCGCAAAGACGAGTCTGTGGCCATCGTGAGATTGGAGCAGCTCTACCCATTGCCTGCCGATGAGATCAATGCGGTATTGAAGAAGTACAAAAACGCCGAGAAATTCGTGTGGGCGCAAGAAGAACCTGCCAACGCAGGAGCCTGGACTTACATCTTGTGGCAGTTCCCAGAAAGATTGGAATTGGTTTCTCCAGCGGCCAGTGCTGCACCGGCTGCGGGATCACACCAAGTGGCTATAGCTAGACATAAAGACACCGTTCAACGCGTGTTTAAAATATAAATAACAAGAGTGTTATGATACTTGAAATGAAAGTCCCTTCACCGGGCGAATCGATCTCTGAAGTTGAAATTGCTGAATGGTTAGTAAGCGATGGTGACTACGTAGAAAAAGATCAAGAGATTGCGGAAATTGATTCTGACAAGGCGACTTTGGCATTGCCCGCTGAAGAGTCTGGAGTGATTAAACTTTTGGTTGAAGACGGAGAAACCGTTCAGGTAGGCCAAGTAGTTTGTACTATCGATATGGATGCCAAGCCCGATGCGGCAGCAGCTTCAAAGACAGAAGGATCCAAAGAAGAGTCAAAAGACGCGGCTCCCAATCCAATGCCTACTGAGAAGAAGGCTGAGGCTCCTAAGACTTCTGAAACCTACGCCACGGGAACTCCTTCTCCGGCTGCGGCCAAGATGATGGAAGAGACCGGTGTAAAGAACGTTACCGGAACCGGTAAGGACGGACGCATTACCAAAGCAGATGTAGTAGAGGCGGTAGCTTCTATGGGTTCTGCAGGAAATGGAGTGAGAACTTCTGAGCGCAAGAAGATGTCTTCTCTCAGAAGAAAATTGGCTCAGCGCTTGGTTTCTGTGAAGAACGAGACGGCCATGCTTACCACCTTTAACGAGGTAGACATGAAGCCCATCTTTGACTTGAGAAAGCAGTACAAAGAAGCGTTTGCTGAGAAACACGGAGTCGGTCTAGGATTTATGTCCTTCTTTACTCTTGCTGTAGTTCACGCCTTGGAGAAGTTCCCTCAGGTAAACTCCATGATTGACGGAAACGAGTTGGAGACATTCGACTTTAAAGATATTTCTATTGCGGTTTCTGGACCTAAGGGACTCATGGTTCCCGTTATCAGAAACGCAGAGAACATGAGCTTTGCCGGAGTAGAAAAAGAAGTGAAGCGCTTGGCAACTCGCGTTCGCGACGGAAAGATCACCATCGATGAGATGACAGGAGGAACCTTTACCATTACCAACGGTGGGGTATTTGGATCTATGTTGTCTACGCCTATTATCAACCCTCCACAGAGTGCCATCTTGGGAATGCACAACATCGTTGAGCGCCCAGTAGCCATCGACGGAAAAGTTGAGATTCGTCCCATCATGTACGTAGCGCTTTCTTACGATCACCGAGTGATTGACGGTAGAGAGTCCGTAGGTTCTTTGGTAGCCATTAAAGAAGCGCTAGAGAATCCTGTTGAGCACTTAATGGGTGGCGACGTAAAGAAGGCCTTGGGATTGTAAAATCACACCCGTATACATGTATTGAATAAAAGGGCTCCCAATGGGGAGCCCTTTTTTTTATGGGGTTGGTATAGGTTTTGGTTGATATACTAGTTTCTGTCAATAAGAGTGCTATACATCAACTCTCCTTTGTAGTTTACCGCCTGCACCAACATCTGGTTTGCGGTCATGGAAACTACCAAAAAGGCAGTTTCTGAACGTGCAAACTGAGTGCCTTCGATTTCTCCGGTAGGTCTAACATCAGAACCCGCTCCAGATACAAAGTGATGTGTGGGATGTCCATCCTTTTTGATGTGTTGGATGTCGTGCTCATGACCACAGAAGTAAACGTCTACTTCGCTTTCGTCCATAGACGGCTCCAAGTGACCTCTCACGTAGTTTTTGTCATCGCGTCTTTTACCTCCTGTGTACAATGGGTGATGGCCAACACAGATTTTCCAAACGTTATCTGGCGTACTTGCCAAGCTCTCTTTAAACCAATTGAGTTGAGCCGTAGAGTCCTGCTCGGCCACTTGGTAGTACTTTTTCTCTGTGTAATACTCGTCCTCAAAAGGAGAGGTATCTAGGAAGAAAAAGCGAGAAGGGTCTGAATCGTCTTCCATTTCCATATCGGTAAACCAATACCTAGAAGGCATGGTCCATCTTCTGGAGATGGAGCTGTAATCGATTTCCGCTTGCACATTTCCGCGGTAGTCGTGATTTCCCAAAACCACATACCAGGGCACTTGCAGGTGATTTCCCATGTAGACCTCTTCAAAGGAGTACGTCCACTGAGGGTCGTCTACGCTGGCCACGCCGTTGTCGTAGAAGTTATCTCCCGTTGAGATGATGAATTCGGCTTCTACCTGAGCGCCTACTTTCTGCATCATCTCTGCCAATTCCTTTTGGTGGTAGTAGCCCTGTCTTCCCCAATCGCCGAGAACGTAAAAGTTCAATCCGTCCTCCAATTCTGTGATGGAATCCGAAGGAAGGTATTCAGCGTTTTTTTCTTGAGAAAGGGGCTGTGTAGAACCTCCGTTGGACGAATTATTGGGGGAACATCCCCCAATAATTGTCGCAACGAGTGAAGTGAATAATGTGGCTCTTACAAGTTCCATTTAACACCTAGGTTTAATCTTGCTTGGTAGTATTCCATTTGCATGGTTCTGTCCTGGATTCCTTGGTAGTAGCGCAAAGGCTGGTTTGTCAAGTTTGTCGCAGAAGCAAAGATGTTGATTTTAGGAGTGATGAAGTAAGAGGCGTTTACGTCCAAGAAGAACTGCTCGTCGTAGTAGCGATCAAAGAAGGCCTCGCCGCCGTACTCATCGATGTAGTCAGTGGTGTAGTTTACAGAAACTCTAACTTGTACTTTTCCATTGTCGTAACCCAAAGAACCGTTTATCATGTTTCCGGCAGTTCCTTCTAGTGGAAGGTCATCTTCGCGGCCTTCAATTCCCTTAGCCGAAGTGTTGGTGTATGTGTAGTTGGCGTAGATGTTCATGTACTGCCAGAATTTTCCAGGGATAAAGTCCATGTTGCGCTGGAAGGCAACTTCAACACCCACTACATCCGCAGTGGCTCCGTTTCTAGGTCTTACTGCGCGGTATACATCGCTTACCCCACCTACTACCAAAGTAGTGTCAAAGCTGTTGGTGTATACAAAGTTGTCCAGTTGCTTGTAGAAAACACCACCAGAAATCAAACCGGCAACTCCTGTGTAGTAGTCAACCATCAAGTCAAAGTTCATAGAAGTGGTGGCGTTCAAGTTGGGGTTTCCAAATTCTACTTCGTTGTCATCGGGAACGATGATGGCGTAAGGAACCAAGTCAAAGTAGTTAGGTCTTGCCAAGGTGTTAGTCCAAGCGGCTCTCGCTGTGAAGTTCTTGTTTACAGGGTACTTCAAGTGGATGCTAGGAAGGTAGTTGGTGTAGTTCTGATCTCCCTTGTTTTCAGAGATTTCGTCATTGTCCTCGTTGTAAGAGAATCCAGAGTTGGTCAATGAAGTGTTTTCCACTCTCAAACCGGCCAAGATTTCCAATTTGTCAACCTTTTGGTCCAACATTACATATCCTGCAGTGATTACCTCTGTAGCGGTGTAGTTACCGGCAACAAACTCGTCGTACTTAACTTCTTCTGAGAACAAGTTTCCGTTTTGTAGATCCAATCCACCCAAGAATTCTGCAGAGGCAAATTGACCTGTGCGGTACTGAGATCCGGCCAAGTAATCTGGGTTGGTGATGTCTTCTTTGATCACCTGTGAGTTGGTGAACACATCGTAGTTGCCCGTCAAATCTTCGTACTCAAAGAAGTTGTTTTCTCTCTTCTTGTCTTTTCCGCGGTAGCGACCACCAAAAGAAAGTGAGTTGGCAAATTTACCCGTGCGGTTCAAGGGAAGCGTAAAGTCCAAACGAGCGTTCAAGTCGTCTTCGGTAGTGTACTGTCTTTCCTCTGTGATTCCATCGATTTCCAAAAGAGATCCTTGCGTGTCATCGTAGTTATCCGCAACGGCATTGGGGAAGCGAGTGTCAGATAGGTCCATAGTTACGGGAATGTCCGTGTTGGACTCGTAAGAGATGTAGCGCTCGTCAGGTCTTTCTTCAGAAGCTTGTGAGCGAGAAACGCTCCATTTCATATCGAGATTTCCAAATAGGTGATTCCCCTGCAATTGGAAGTTCCACATTCTCTGGTCTTCCAAGCGACGGTTCTTTACGTCGGCAGAACCTCCTTTGGTTTCTCTTTCAATAACTGCAGTAGTCGTCCCTGCTGGATCGTAAGTCATGTCTTTGTAACGAAGGCGGTAACGATTTTCGTAGTCGTTTCTGTTGTTGTAGATACCCTTCAAAAACAAAGTATGTCCAGGAGCCAATTGGTAATCCAAAGAGGTAGAAACTGATTGGCGAATTCTCTGTACGTAGTACTGTCTGATTTGTTGCTCTTCTACAAATGGATTCTCTCCTTCGGTAGCGCCGTCGTAGTTCCAGTCAAACTCTACGTTGTCAGAACCGTAATCTACATTAAAGTAAGAGGCAGAAACTACAACCCCCAACTTGTTGTCTGCAAAGCGGTCACCGTACAAAACCGATCCGTTCCAGATAGGCGTGTTGTTGAACAAGGCCAATCCTGTAGCTCCCATGATTGAGAGACGAGTCTTTTCTGGTGCAATAGAAGTTACCAAGTTTACACCACCACCAATGGCATCAGCGTCCATGTCTGGAGTGATGGTTTTGCTCACTTCTACCGTCTGAATCATATCCGCAGGAATCAAGTCCATTTGGATGGAGCGGTTGTCACCCTCAGCAGAAGGAATTCGCTCACCGTTGATCATTACCGAGTTTAGCTGTGGAGCCATACCTCTAATAATTATGTTACGAGCTTCTCCTTGGTCATTTTGGATGGTGATACCAGGAATCCTTCTTACAGACTCCCCGATGTTGCTGTCTGGGAATTTTCCCATTTGGTCAGCAGATACCACGTTAGAAACTCCGATTTTGTTTTTCTGAACCTCATTGGCTTTAGCCTGTCCAGAGATGGTGGAAGTAACCACTACTTCTCCTAATTCTGTGGTTTGAGGTTGCATTTGAATGGATAAGGTTTGGCGTGTTTCTGAGTTTAAGTTCACTTCTTCTTTGAAGTCCTCAAATCCCATGTACTCCACTACAACGGTGTAAGTCCCCAAGGGAATTCCTTGAAGGCCATACTGCCCGTTGAGATCTGAGATTGAAACCAGGCTAGTGCCTTCTAGTTTTACAGCGGCTCCCGGCATGGGAAGTCCGTCTTGGTCAGACACAACCCCTACAAGGGTGGTCGTTTGTGCGAAAGCGGCTATTGTCATGAATAGTCCACTTAATAGGAATAGTATTTTTTTCATGAGTAAGTTTGTTTCCTCCAAAGTATTGCCATCGAGGAAACTCCATCTTAAGCGCAAAAAATGATTAGGTTAATTCCATTTTAACTAGAATGTAAGAAAGTGATTACACCTTTGTCTGATAATCAGGGATTTACTATCGCAGCTGTGTAAATTTTTTGTTAGGACTCCAAAAATGTTAATGAAGGGTTAAATCCCTTTTTTCAGATTTTTGGTCTAACGGTTTTGTAAATGCGTTATTAACAGCTTGTTAGCAACGGAGGTTTTACAGTCTGATTTCTCTTTCCAACTCCACCTGACCTTCTATAATGAGTCGAGCATAAAGAGTTTGTCCGCGGTAATCGTCAGGATTAAAGGTATAGTGAACCCTCTTTCTGCCTTTGACAGGTTGTTCTTCAAGGATGACCTGAACCAAAATATTGTCTTCGTTGAAGAGGCCAATATGCGTCATGTAGGTTCGAGAGTAATCTACCTCAAAATACCCTTTGATAGAAGACACTCTTCTTACATTGGGTCTGCGATTGGATGCATAATCCCCAGAAATTTCGGGGTCATCTATGTAGGGTTCAATTTGTGGGAGACCTCTTTCTGCGCGTATCGCATTGAGTTGCGCCAGGGTTTCGGGCGATAATTTTGAAGGAGCATAAGTGTAACCTGAGGCCAGAGCCCAAAGCAATTGTTGTTGATCCGCTCTTGAAAGTCTTGTTTTAGCCAAGCGGTCGGCCTCTTGGGTTAACCATTCCTCTTTGGGTGCAAGGGTATAGGGGCATCCAGGAACCGGAGCCGGCATTCTCTCCTGAATACACATGGATGGAACGTAAAAGGTATCTGTGGTAGATCCTCCAACAGTGGCCACAAAGGTTTCAGTGATTAATAGATCTTGATGGTCTGGAGTTTTTACAACTTGCCCTTTTTTAAGTGTATAGGATTTTTTGGTTTTATTGTGATTGGTGGCAATGACCATTAACGGTTTGCTGTAATGAGTATAATCAGAGGAGCCCTCAAGGGTGATGCTCATTTTTTTAGGAGCCTTAGAGGGAATAAATGCAAATCCCAATAAAAAGGCACAAGCCATGATAAATCTAAAAATGTGGTACATAGGAATAGGTATTAATCGCGTGCGGTTCAACACGCTGGTTTCTAGAAAGAACGCAAAACCCATATCCTTAATTATGGATGAGGTCAATTATTCAAAATACTATGAGCATCTTTGCAATCGAAAATCGGTGCAGCCGATCTTTCCTAAGAACCGGAAATCATGAAGTGGATAGACACCCATACTCATTTGTACTTGTCTCAGTTTGATGAGGACAAAAAGGAAGTTTTTGATAGGCTCAAGGCCGAAGGCATAGAAAAGGTTTTCCTTCCCAATATTGAGTTGGAGACCTTGGATTCGATGAATCAACTCACGGTGGATTTCCCAGGTGTTGCCTATGCCATGGTGGGATTACACCCCTGTTCCGTAAAACCCGATTCCATAGACAAAGAAATGGAAGGGCTTCGCGCCGAGTTGGAAGCGCGCCCCGATCACTACGTGGCCATTGGCGAAATCGGTATTGATCTGTATTGGGACAAGTCCACTTTAGACCTTCAAGTCAAGGCCTTTGAAGAACAAATCCACTGGGCCAAGGAATTCAAAAAGCCCATCGTGATTCACTGTAGAGAGTCTTTCGACGAAATATTTGAAGTGTTGGACAGAGAAGCTGGAGAAGATCTCACCGGTATTTTCCACTGCTTCACAGGAAACCACGAACAAGCGCAAAGAGTCATTGGCTACGGATTGCACCTCGGAATTGGGGGAGTGGCCACTTTCAAGAATGGAGGTTTGGACAAATCACTTGAGGGGATTGATATTAAACACATGGTGTTGGAGACCGACAGTCCTTACCTCGCACCGGTTCCATTTCGCGGAAAGCGCAACGAGTCCTCTTATATACCCTACGTGGGAAGTAAATTGTCTGCTATTTCCGGACAGCCCATAGAAGAGGTTGCGAGAGTGACCACTCAAAATG
The DNA here is from genome assembly GCA_965658445.1 of uncultured Schleiferiaceae bacterium. GTDB lineage: Bacteria > Bacteroidota > Bacteroidia > Flavobacteriales > Schleiferiaceae > CBFHSF01. The sequence continues at coordinate 41,724 of CBFHSF010000009.1, forward strand.
CATATTCTATCTTTGGGATTGCTGAGTAAGTTCAATACATAAGACTACACATTATGAATGTAGCCCAATCAATGTGGCCAATCTGAAACCCTAGACATGCAAAAGCGAATCGTACTTATATACACAGGAGGAACCATCGGAATGGTCCAGGACGAAAAGACCGGATCCTTAGTCCCATTTAACTTTAACCACTTACTAACCAAAATCCCGGAGTTGCAAACACTGGATATTGAGTTTGTAGTTAGAGATTTCGAAAAACCCATTGATTCCTCAAATATGAACGTGGAGCATTGGCAGGAAATCATCGACATCATTGAAGAGGAATACGCTTCCGCCGATGGTTTTGTGGTGCTTCATGGCTCGGACACCATGGCCTACACGGCCTCTGCCTTGAGCTTTGCCTTTGAAAATTTGAAAAAGCCCATCGTGCTGACGGGATCTCAATTGCCCATTGGGATTTTGAGGAGTGACGCTCGTGAGAATTTGATCACCTCATTAGAAATTGCCAGCGCCACCGATGAGGACGGAGTCCCTAGAGTTCAGGAAGTCTGCGTCTATTTTGAGTACAACCTGTACCGCGGCAATAGAATCTACAAGCACAGCTCTGAAGATTTTGATGCCTTTCAATCTCCCAATTATCCCTTGCTTGGACAAGCCGGAGTCAACTTGACCTTTAACGACAGATACATAGACCGCAGTGGAGGGCATAACCTCACAGCCCATCGCAATTTTGATTCTAAGGTTTCTGTGTTGAGGTTGTTTCCAGGAATGACTCCAGAGTACATTTCCTATGCATTGGCCAATCCAGAAATGAAAGCATTGATTCTCCTTACCTACGGATCGGGAAATGCTCCTATGGATTCTCATCTCAACCAATGCCTCCAAGAAGTCATCAAAAAAGGTGTTCACGTAGTCAATGTAACCCAATGTTTGAGCGGAGGAGTGTCACAAAAGAAATACGAAGCAGGCGAACACCTTGAAAAACTAGGAGTTATGTCTGGCGGAGACATGACTTTTGAAGCGGCCATGACCAAAATGATGCATCTTTTGGCCTACTCAGAGGATGGTCCAACGTTAAGAAAACGTTACCAAACAGACCTAAGAGGGGAGTTGAGCTAATTGTGGCATCGCTTTTGTTTTGCTTGCCTTTTGTTTATCAAGGGTTTATGTGACCCCGATTTTAAGAGAAAATAAAATCAAAAATGCCTAGAGAAATCGCGTGTTACCAACAAATATTTTTTTGTAATTTGGCAGCCTATACGCTATGCGTCTAGGCGAGTTACTCTCGCCAAAAAATTAGGAGAGGTGCATGAGTGGCTGAAATGGCACGCCTGGAAAGCGTGTGTGCGGGTGACCGTACCGAGGGTTCGAATCCCTCTCTCTCCGCGGTATTTAAATAAGAGTGTTAATTAATCAGAGATAAAAACAAACACGTTACACCATGAAAAAGGTACTTTCGTTAATGCTTATTACAGGCATGATCACTTTTGGCGGAGCCAATTTGTACGCTCAGGAAGAAACAACTACTGAGACCACTGAGGCAGCTGCTGATTCAACCATGGACGAAACCATGGATTCAACTGCAACTGAAGAAGCTCCAGCTGAAGCTCCTGCAGAAACAGAAACTGCAACCGCAACTGAGGAAGAAGTAGATACTCCATTTACTCAAGTCCTTAAAGAGAAGTTCATCGAAGGGGGTGCCTCATTTATGGGTATCGTACTTATCGTTTTGATTCTTGGTTTGGCGATCGCTATTGAGCGTATCCTTTACCTTACTTTCTCTATCAGCAACAATGACAAACTACTTAAGAAAGTAGAAGATGCATTGGCTAATGGAGGTATCGAAGCAGCTAAAGAAGCTTGTCGTACAGAAAGAGGTCCAACAGCCTCTATCTTCTACGAAGGTTTGGATCACTACGACGAAGGAATCGAAATGGTAGACAAGTCTATCATCGCTTCAGGTTCTGTTGAGAACGGAAAACTAGAAAAAGGAGTTTCTTGGTTGTCTCTATTTATCGCCTTGGCACCTATGCTTGGTTTCATGGGAACGGTAATTGGTATGATCGACGCGTTTGACGCGATTGAGGCAGCGGGAGATATTTCTCCATCATTGGTAGCAGGGGGTATTAAAGTGGCCCTTTTGACTACAGTATTTGGTTTGATCACTGCGATCATCCTTCAAATTTTCTACAACCTTATCATTGCTATGATTGATAGCATCGTGATCAAGATGGAAGACGCTTCTATCTCTTTCATGGACTTGGTAGTAGCTTTCAACAAAAAGAATAAGTAATCATCACGTTAGGGCAGGCGTGGCTATGCCATTGTCGCCCCGCGTTAACCTTTCATAATTATGAATCAAGAAGTTGTAAATAAAGTCTTCCAAGGGTTGCGCATAGCAATTATTATTGTTGGCGTGATTATGCTCGTTAGGTTGTCCTTTAGCGAAGAGTCTGCAGGTTCATTCGTAATGTTTGGAGGCTTCCTTACCATTGCAACTGCCATTTTGGGCGGATTGAGTGCAGTAGCTTCCATCGTGATTAACCCAGCAGGTCTTAAAAATGCCTTGATTGGTATTGGTGCCCTTTTGGTAATCATCGGAATTTCCTACGGAATGGCAGACGGATCAGACTACGCTATGTACAAGGACGTAGATGAGGCCACTTCAAAGAACGTAAGTTTGGCTCTCAACATGTTCTACATCACAGGTCTTTTGGCCTTGTTGAGTATCGTTTATTCTGTAGTCGCTAGAATCTTTAAGTAAATAACATGGCAAGAAATAAAAGGGCAATACCGGAGATTAATGCAGGGTCTATGGCAGACATTGCCTTCTTGCTATTGATCTTCTTCCTTGTAACCACAACAATGGATGTGGACAAGGGTATTAACAGAAAGCTCCCACCTTGGGATGAAGAGGAGATTGTTGATCCTCCAAAACTCAAGCAGAAAAACATCTTTACCGTATTGGTAAACTCCAACGATCAATTGTTGGTAGAAGATGAGTACTTGAGCTTGGATCAGTTGAGAAGAAAGGCCAAAGAGTTTATCGATAACAACGGCGATGGATCATGTGAGTACTGTAGAGGTCTCCGCAATCCTGAGTCTTCGGTAAACCCTGGAAAAGCGATTATCTCACTTCAGAACGATAGAGGTACGTCTTACGACATGTACATCCGCGTTCAGAACGAGTTGGTTGCTGCTTACACAGAACTGAGAAATGAACTTGCCAATCGTTTGTATGGCAAGGACTTTGATGACTGTGGTGCAGATGCTCAGAAGTTCATCAAAGAAGTTTATCCACAGTTCCTCTCTGAGGCAGAACCTCTAAACCTAGGTTAATTATGGGACACTTAGTTAAAAAGAAAAAGAAGGAGTTACCTCCCGTTTCTACGGCTTCATTGCCTGATATTGTATTTATGCTTTTGTTCTTCTTCATGGTAACCACGGTTATGAGAGAAGTTGACCTCAAAGTAATGAATACAAAGCCTAGAGCAACGGAGATTCAGAAACTAGAGAGAAAGTCATTGGTGACTTACCTCTACGTAGGAGCTCCCAAAGCAAAATACCAAGCAATTGTTGGTACGGAGCCAAGAGTACAGCTCAACGACAAATTCGCCAATATCTCTGATGTAGGTCCATTCGTTATTGAAGAGCGCGAAGCCATTAACGAGGCAGAGCGTCCCTTGATGACCGTATCTATTAAGGCGGACAAGAAAGTGAAGATGGGTATTATTACAGACATCAAGCAAGAGTTGAGAAAGGCTCAAGCCCTGAAGATTAACTATTCTTCTACACCTGCAGCTACTGCAGATGATATTTACAGAGACTATTAATCTCAATAGCTCGTATCCTAAAAAAAAAGCCTCGCGAATTCGTGGGGCTTTTTTTGTGCACTTTACTATCTTTATAGAGAATAGCCAATACTATGATCACTAGACTAACCAAGATTGGGGTTTTGTTTGCCCTGCTCTTTTGCAGTTCGGTACCCATGAGTGCCCAGGAAGACACAGAAGCCCCAGAGGATAGCTCTAAAGAGGACAATTTTGATTTTGTCCCCGTACCCTACATAAGTTATAACCGCTCGGTAGGAGCCATGTTAGGCGCCCTACCCATGGCCATGTACAAGATCAATCCAGAGGATACCATTTCTCCGAGTTCCATAACGGGTCTATTGGGTCTTTATACCACCAACGACACCTGGTTGGTCATGACCTTTTCTAAACTCTATTTTTTAGAAGACCGATGGCGAGTGGTTTTTGCCGCGGCAACCGGAACCTTTAATTTCCAATTTTTTGTTGCCGACCCCATCAATCAGCACATTGACTACGGAACGGATATGGTTTTTGCCAAGATTGAAGTACAAAGGCGCGTGGTGGAAGACCTCTACTTTGGTTTTAACTACACCTACAGTGAATTTGTCAATCAATTTGAAATAGCGCCTGGTTTTGATACCACCACTACCTTACAAGGAGTGGGAGCCATCCTGACCTATGACATTAGAGATAACGTTTACTACCCAGAGACAGGGTATTTGGCCAACTTGAGGTATGACACCTATCCAAAGGCTTTTGACAACCTACAGACCAGTCAAAAAATCACCATTGACTATCAGCAATTCTGGAGTCAAGGGGAGAAAAATGTTATAGCCGCTAGAGCCTTTGGTGGATTTGGGATAGGAGATATATCTTTTAACCAGCAGTTCATTGTTGGGAATATTGACCTGAGAGGATACACTCAAGGGACCTATCGAGGAGACCAGATGATGGCCGTGCAAGGAGAATACAGATGGAATTTCTACAACAAGATGTCCGCCGTAGGTTTTGGTGGTGTTGCTTCGGTATTTAACAGTATTAACTCCGAATTTGACGGAAGACTCTTGCCTGCCGTAGGAGTGGGTTTTCGCTACGTGGTGTTTGAAGAAAACCACATGAACGTCGGGTTGGACGCAGCCGTTGGCGATGGAGACTGGGGGATTTACTTCCGAATTGGCGAGGCGTTTTAAACGCAACCATCATAAAAACAAAACCCCACGCAAAGCGCAGGGTTTTTTCTGTTGTCTATGTTGTATTGGATTGTTCGTTTACTGAACCATCACCTTTAGCGTCCGACTTCCGAATTTGCTTTGCAACTGTACAAAGTACATTCCTGTAGGCAATGAGCTTACATCAACGGTTTCCAATTGACGTCCTGCGGCAATGTCGTATGTGGTTGAAGATAGAACGCGACCACTCAAGTCAGTAATCTGAGCCGATACCTCTGAACCACTCTCTAGATCAAAGTCTAACGTAAAGTAGTCCATGGCAGGGTTGGGGTAGAGGGCTACTCTTCCCGTCTCATCTGTCCACTCTTCCACTCCGATGGTTACATTGAGGTTGATGTCATCAATGTACACGTTGTTACCTCCTTTGGGGTTGTATACAAACTTGATCAATACTTCGTCCGTTTGGCCAATAAATGCATTCAAGCTGGCTGTCGTGGTTTTCCACTGACCGGTTCCGTTGGGAACAAAGGGAGAGTTTGCTTGATCTGGAGCCGTTGTAAATACAAAGGAAGAAAGGGTCTTGATCAAAGTCCATGTTTCTCCACAGTCTCCTGAGGCAAAGACCGTCATGTTGTCTCCGTTGGAAGCTTGTCTCTTTGCAAAAGCGTAAGCAAATGAGAGAGTGGCGTCCGCAGCAAACTTGATTTCTATTGGATCCGACATGAGTTCATCAATTCCAAACTCATCGTCTTCGTTGTCAAAGTTGAACATTCTAACCGAGCGGTTTCCGCTGTGGGCGGCCGCATTGGTGGTTTCCCAAGAAACGCCATCGCCATCATCAAAAACGGCCCAATTACTCCCGGGAACGTTATTGGTCTCAAAACCTTCTGTAAAGCTCAAGATATGGTTGGCGGGAGAAGGGTATACTTGAATGTAGCTCGTCTTGTTCTCTGTGGCGTTTCCTTGTGCATTGGTAATGGTCAATTCTACAGAGTAGATTCCAGGTGTACTGTAAGTAACCGATGGGTTTTGTGCATTGGATGTAGCAGGTGATCCACCGGCAAAGGTCCAAGAGTAGGTTGCATTGGTTTGCTCACCGTAGTTGGCGCGGTTGTCAAAGTTTACGGTTTCACCTACACATACGTATCTCTTGTCTGCAGAGAAGTCAGAATTGGGAGTACAGTCCGCAGTGTTCCCAGAAACTCCTGTAGCCATTAGGTTTGCAGAAGTGGTCAATGAACCGCGAAGTGCACTTACACCCAAAACGGCCTTGGCTCTCACTTTTTGTCCTTCGGTAAAGGCGTTCTGGCAATCCTCATCAGAGTAATCCATAAAGTTCTCAATCATGTCTGGCAAATTGGGGTTGTCATTGCTACATGAGTTCTGAGAGAAGTTACAACCTGAAGAAGATCCCGCAACAGGAGGTGTGTCATTTACCAAGTCACCTTGGAAACAACCTCCTTGAAAGGGGTGGAATAAGTTTACGTAGTGACCTACTTCATGAGTAAGGGTTCTTCCCTCGGATTGAGGAACGGCAGTTCCAATATTTCCCATTCTGTCGTGACGCATTACAATACCGTCATCCGTTCCCGGTTGTCCAACGTAAGGGAAGGAAGAATATCCCAAGATGATGGATCCCGGAGGTGCATTTCTGTCGATAAAGCGAACCGTCCAGATATTGAGGTACATGTTGTTGTCCCAGTTGATCACTGACTTGACATTGTTATTTCCGGCCAAAGCCAATGGAGTCTGTGTACGCGTAATTCCATTGGTACAGTTTCCGTTGGGATCCTTTTTCGCCAAAACAAACTCCACTTCCATATCTGCATTGATGTTTCCAAAAACGCTGGAGCGGAAAGAACTTGCATCAGAGTTTAATCTTCTGAAGTCCTCGTTAAGGATGTCAATGGCATTGTGGATTTGCTCGTCAGAGATGTTGTCGTAATCGTTGTAGTACATTACGTGAACAACCACGGGAATGGTGTGAACTACTGCTTCGGGGTCAAAATCTTCGCTGTTGATGTGAGCTTGGATCAGCGCTTCCGTTTGTTCGCGGAGTGCCGCTTTTTCGGGATGCTCAATTAAAGACTCTTCGTAGTGCTCGTCTGTGTGACATTTGATTATGTTTGTCGCACTGTTTGCAGACTGAGCCCATGTGGTGGTGGTAAGGAGAATTCCGAGTAGAATTCCACCCCATTTGAGTGTATTTATCATGTTTCTAGTATTCGTGAAAGGGGCGTAAACCCTAGCGATTCCTGACTTTCAAGGGAGCTAAGATACAAAAAGCCAAGGGGTTTTCAACATTTTATAGTTTGTAAATTTGTGTATTACCGATTTTTCATTGTAAATTTGCAGCCCCATTTTTAGGGGGAATTGGACGATGTTCAAAGCTTGATTCACAATTGAAT
>CBFHSF010000009.1:49211-68703 GCA_965658445.1 uncultured Schleiferiaceae bacterium
TGGATTTTGAGCGGAGTTTGGTTTTTTTATGAAACAAACTAAAGCGAGAATAGTTGTGGATACACTAAGTTACAAAACGGCTTCTTTGAACAAGACTACTGTAGACAAGCAGTGGGTTGTTATTGATGCTGAAGGTCAGGCGTTGGGTCGTTTGGCTTCTAATGTAGCCAAGCTCATTAGAGGAAAACACAAGCCCGGTTACACGCCTCACGTTGATTGCGGTGACAACGTAATTGTGATCAACGCGGAAAAGGTTAGCCTTTCTGGAAAGAAATGGCAAGACAAAAACTACATCTGGTACACGGGGTACCCAGGTGGACAGCGTACAGCTACCCCAGAGGAAGTTAAGGCTAAGTTCCCTAACAGAATCGTAGAGACGGCTGTAAAAGGAATGCTTCCCAAGAACAAATTGGGACGTGCTCTATTTAAAAATTTACATGTATTTGAAGGTCCTGAGCACAATCACGAAGCTCAGAAGCCTACAGTACTTAAACTTAACGAGATCAAATAATTATGGGAGTTACACACACCATTGGTCGTAGAAAGACATCTGTTGCCAGAGTATTCGTTAAGGAAGGTAAAGGAGAAATCACTGTAAACAATCGCGCGGCTAACGATTACTTCGGTACTGACGCATTGGTTTACAAAGTGAACCAGCCTCTTATGCTTACTGAGAACGTTGACAAGTTCGACATTCAAGTAAACGTATTTGGAGGAGGAATCACTGGTCAAGCGGAAGCTATCCGTTTGGGTATTTCTCGTGCACTTTGCGAAATGGATCCTGAGAACCGTACGGCTCTTAAGCCTCATGGACTTCTTACACGTGACCCACGTATGGTTGAACGTAAAAAATTCGGTCAGAAGAAAGCACGTAAGAAATTCCAGTTCTCTAAGCGTTAATATCGCTTATTGGAGATGGACTGACATCCCAGGCTCATATTCCTGGTTTAGAATCCAAATCCTCTGGATTTTACGTGGTAGACTACCAGAGGGTTGCTAAAGTAGAATGTAAACTAGACAAAAAAGAAATCATGGCTAAACAAGCTGAAATTCAAGAATTACTAGACGCCGGAGTACACTTCGGTCACCTTACTAGGAAGTGGAATCCCAACATGGCTCCTTACATCTTTATGGAGCGTAACGGTATCCACATTATCGATCTTTACAAGACCCAAGCAAAACTCGCTGAAGCTGGGGAAGCAATGCAAAAGATCGCCGCTTCTGGACGTAAGATTCTTTTCGTAGCTACTAAGAAGCAAGCGAAAGAAATCGTGGCTGAGTATGCAAAGAGCGTAAACATGCCTTATATCACCGAGCGTTGGCCAGGTGGTATGTTGACAAACTTCGTTACTATCCGCAAAGCCATCAAGAAAATGGCAAACATCGACAAGATGAAGGCGGACGGTACTTTCAACACTCTTTCCAAGAGAGAGCGTTTGCAAGTAGATCGTCAACGTGCTAAGTTGGAAAAAGACCTCGGATCAATCGCTGACATGACTCGTTTGCCAGCCGCTGTATTTGTAGTTGATATCAACCGCGAACACATCGCCATCAACGAGGCACACAAGCTAGGTATCCCAACCTTTGCAATGGTTGATACCAACTCTAATCCACTAGATGTTGAGTACGCTGTACCTTCTAACGACGATGCTTCTAAATCCATTTCTATGGTAATGAAAGTATTGACTGAATACGTTAAAGAAGGATTGGCAACTCGCAAGTCAGACAAGGACAGAGCTTCTAAAGAGAAAATCGAAAAGAAAGCTGCCCAAGTCGCTAACGACTAAGTATTCTAAATAAAAGGATTAGTTAACAGTTAGTAAACAATTTGGGAAGGGATAAAATGCAATTTTGTCCCTTCTTTTTTACCGTTTAACATTTAAAATTTCAATACAATGGCAAAGATCACTGCCGCTGACGTAAATAAGCTTAGAAAACAGACCGGAGCAGGAATGATGGACTGTAAAAAAGCACTTGTAGAAGCAGAAGGAGATTTCGATAAAGCAATTGACTTGCTTCGCAAGAAAGGACAAAAAGTGGCTGCTAAGAGAGCGGATAGAGACGCTTCTGAAGGTGCAGTTATTGCTTTGACTTCTGATGACAACAAGAAAGGTATCGTAGTTATGGTTAACTGTGAGACTGACTTTGTTGCTAAGAACGAAAGCTTTGTTTCTTTGGCTACTCGCATTGCAGAAGTTGCATTGGCTAACTTCCCTGCGACTTTGGCTGACCTTAAAGCGGTTTCATTTGACGACTCAATGACTATAGAAGAGAAGTTGACTGAGCAAACAGGTGTTATTGGTGAGAAAATCGATATCGCTGGTTACGAAACTGCAGAAGGTGCTTTCGTTGCATCTTACATACACATGGGTAACAAGATTGCTACTTTGGTAACTCTTACAGAAGAGGCTGCTGAAGCAGGACGCGACGTAGCGATGCAAGCTGCTGCTATGAACCCACTCGCTCTTAACAAAGACGGCGTTTCTCAAGAGGCTATCGACAGAGAAATCGAAGTTGGTAAAGAGCAGGCTCGTGCAGAAGGCAAGCCAGAAGCTATGCTAGAAAAAATCGCAATGGGTAAATTGGGTAAGTTCTACAAAGAGAACACTTTGGTAGAGCAAGCATTCATCAAAGACTCTAAGATGTCTGTTGCTAAGTACCTAGACAGCGTAAAAAAAGGAATGGAAGTTACAGACTTTAAGCGTCTTGCTCTTGCATAATCCTTTTTGACACATACTAAAAGGCGCCCATTGGGCGCCTTTTTTTGTGGAATAAATTCTTCCACCCCTTTATATACTCGGTTACTGTATTATATTTGTGACACTGAATTTATGACTGGATTTTTTACGCGTAAAGACACCCCGATGAAATACAAAAGAATATTGCTGAAGCTGAGTGGAGAAGCCTTGATGGGAGAGTTGGACTTTGGAATCAACCCCGATCAGCTTCAAGCATACGCACAAGAGATCAAGCAAGTGGTAGATATGGGTGTGGAAGTCGGCATCGTAATTGGCGGCGGAAATATCTTTAGAGGCCTCAAGGGAGTAGGTCAAGGAATGGACAGAGTGCAAGGGGACCACATGGGAATGTTGGCCACCATGATCAACGGATTGGCATTGCAATCGGCTCTTGAAGAAATCGGTGTAAAAACGCGTCTTCAGTCAGCCATTGAGATGAATAAAATTGCCGAGCCCTTTATTCGCAGACGCGCGGTTCGTCACCTAGAAAAGGGACGCGTTGTAATTTTTGGAGCCGGAACCGGTAACCCATACTTCACTACAGATACAGCGGCAACGCTTCGCGCCATTGAGATTCAGGCGGACGTAATTCTCAAGGGAACCCGCGTAGATGGTATCTACACTGCGGATCCCGAGAAAGACGACACCGCAACCAAGTACGAGAACATTACCTTTGAAGAGGTTTACGATAAAGGACTCAACGTGATGGACATGACGGCCTTTACTTTGAGTAAAGAAAATCAATTGCCTATTTTGGTTTTCGATATGAACATTCCCGGTAACTTGTGTAAAGTTATCGAAGGAGACAACGTGGGAACGTTGGTAAAAAATTAAGACCATGGAAGAAGAAATTAAATTCGTTTTTGACACTGCAAAAGAGGGAATGAACAAGGCCATCAGCCACTTGGAGCACGCCTTGTTAAAAATTCGCGCCGGACGCGCCAACCCCGCCATGTTAGAATCTGTACGCGTAGATTACTACGGTTCTTCTACTCCATTGGCTCAAGTAGGTAACATCGCCACTCCCGACGCGAGAACGCTCACCGTTACGCCATGGGAAAAGACTTTGATGACTGAAATCGAAAAGGCCATCCTAAACGCAGGTTTGGGACTAAACCCTTCCAACAACGGAGAGATGGTAATCATCAACATCCCGCCTCTTACCGAAGACCGTAGAAAGGATTTGGTAAAGGCGGCTCGTGCCGAAGGAGAAGATGCCAAGGTTTCTATTCGCAACGTTCGCAAGGACGGCAATGACGAGATTAAAAAATTGGGCAACGACGGTCTTTCTGAGGACAACGTAAAGGACTTGGAGGCTGAAATGCAAGATTTGACCAATTCGTATTCTAAGAAAGTTGATGATATCCTAGCCACCAAAGAGGCGGATATCATGCACGTATAACACGCACAAAATTGGAGGACACCTCCACTTGAGCCGCATCTACAGATGCGGCTTTTTGTTTTTAGGTCCCGCCAAGAGCGTACGACCAAAAATTCTCACTAAATTGCTGTTATGAATCCCAATTTAGATCCCACATCGGAACGATTTACTCCTGAGGAAAACGACATTGAGCGCAAACTCAGGCCGTCCCTGTTTGACGACTTTGCCGGTCAGGAAAAGATTCTAGAGAACCTCAAGGTTTTTGTTTCCGCCGCATCTGCTCGCAACGAGGCCATGGATCACGTGCTCTTGCACGGACCTCCGGGATTGGGAAAAACCACCTTGGCCAACATCATTGCCAATGAATTGGGCGTGGGCATTAAAGTGACTTCAGGACCTGTACTGGAAAAGCCCGGTGACCTTGCCGGCTTGCTCACCAACCTCGAAGAAAGAGACGTCCTTTTTATCGATGAGATTCACCGACTCAGTCCCATTGTCGAAGAATATTTGTACTCGGCCATGGAGGACTTTATGATTGATATTATGATTGAAACGGGACCCAACGCGCGTTCGGTTCAAATCAACCTCAATCCCTTTACGCTTATTGGAGCGACGACTCGTTCGGGACTTTTGACTTCACCATTGCGCGCACGCTTTGGGATCAACTCTCGATTGGAGTACTACAGTACAGAACTCATTTCGGATATCATACAGAGATCCGCTCATATTCTCAACGTTCCCATTCTTGGCGATGCCTCTGTAGAGATCGCCCGCAGAAGCCGAGGAACTCCACGTATTGCCAACGCCCTTTTACGCCGCGTTCGGGACTTTGCACAAGTCAAAGGAAATGGCACCATAGACGTTGAAATTTCTCAATTTGGCCTCAATGCCTTGGACGTGGATGAACACGGTTTGGACGAGATGGACAACAAGATTCTCACCACGCTGATAGAAAAGTTCAAAGGCGGTCCCGTAGGCCTTGGCAACTTGGCAACGGCTGTGGCCGAAGAGGCCGAAACCCTTGAAGAGGTCTACGAGCCCTTCCTCATCAAAGAAGGATTTTTGATGCGTACGCCCCGCGGTCGTGTAGCCACGGATTTGGCTTACAAGCACCTCGGACTCAAAAAGGCAGAAGGACAACAACGCGGACTGTTTTGACCCCTGCCGAAAGGCATACCAAAATCGTAAAAGAAAAGGCGGCAGAGCTGGGCTTTTTTGCCTGCAATATTGCCGTAGCACAAAGGCTTGACGCCGAGGCCTCCCAATTGGAGCAATGGCTCTCCTCGGGATACCACGCTTCCATGCAATGGATGGAGAATCACTTTGATAAAAGGGTGGATCCCCGACAATTGGTCCCTGGAGCAAAATCTGTGGTGTCTTTGGGATTCAATTACTTCCCTGAGGCAGAACAACCTGAAGGCGTTCCTAAAATTGCCCGTTACGCCTACGGTCGAGACTACCACAAGGTCATCAAGAAAAAGCTACACACCTTTTTAAATTTTCTTCAAGAGGAAATTGGTGAAATCCACGGACGCGCCTTTGTAGATTCTGGCCCCGTCATGGAAAGACAGTGGGCTCAACGGTCCGGTTTAGGGTGGTTGGGAAAGAATGCGTTACTACTCACCAAGGGCAGAGGTTCGTATTTCTTCCTCTCCGAATTGATATTGGATTTAGAGTTGATTCCAGATCCTCCCACCACAGATCACTGCGGTACGTGCACGGCCTGCATTGATGCCTGCCCCACAGACGCCATCGTAGCACCCCAAGTCATAGATTCCAATCGCTGCATTAGCCACGCCACCATAGAACTCAAAGAAAACATCCCCGCCCATTTTTCTGGCCACATGGAGGGATGGGCATTTGGTTGTGACATCTGTCAAGAGGTATGCCCCTGGAATAGATTCTCAAAACCCCATTCAGAACCTGATTTTAAGTCCCCTCACGAACGTTTAAACCTTTCCGCAGGTGATTGGGCAGAAATGACGGAAGAGGTCTTCTCAAAGCATTTTAATGGGACTCCGGTCCGCCGTGCGGGTTTGGACAAGATGAAGGGGAATGTGGGGCTCTATGAGCAGTAACTAGTGACTAGTAACTGGTAACTAGTGGAGGTAGTGCCTGATTCCTAGAACCGCTGGCGCGGATTTTAAATCTCTGCCTATAGTTCGGTAGTTTCCTGTGTTTTTAACTACCCCGTCTTCGTCAGCCTAAGGCTAACGAATCCACCCCTTCGCCAGCGAAGGGGAACGTTTTGGGCAGTAACTAGTCACCAGTCACCAGTCACACAAAATGATCACGGTAGTTAGACTGAAGGATGAACCTCCTCCTTCGGAAAATGGAATAGTTTGAAAAAGAAAAAGCGCAGCATCGATTATCGAAACTGCGCTTTGATATTTTAGGTGTTGTAACCGTGGATTTCCAAGTCCCCAGTCCCTAACTACGGTACATGCTCCTCCGTAACCTGCCAGATCTCCTGGTTGTCGGCGTCGTAGATAAACATGAGAGCGTATAAATTATCTTTGTTCCATGCAGTATCAAGTATTGCAGAACCAGAATACATTAGGGTGTCACCAATTAAAGCCGTCCCTGTGCTGATGCTCTTTCCCCAAGAACCATCAAGCCCACCACGAAGCACATGTTGGTGTACATAGTTTTCGTTTCGGGTTCCATCAGGCATTTTCTGAGGTGAAACGATATCATTTTCGGTAATCATGACCATGAAATTCAAATTCCCAGTATACTCATCAAGAACAGGAACTTCAGCATTTACAGTTAAACGTCTATCTGCTTCATTGTAAGACAAAGTTGGAAGGATTTCGAACTTTGCTAATTCAGCTGTAAGGACAAATGCTTCTGAAGCCCAAGCAGAAAAGTTTTTCAAGTGACTAGATCCTCCTGTAGTATAATCAGATCTTGAAACCATCCCAGAAGGAAGGGTGGATAAACTGAAAAAGGTTTCATATTCGTTTCCAATGGAAGTTCTAAAGTCTGCTGGATAGTTTGCATCAGGTCCAGCAAAAAATTGGGTAACATGTATCCCTACAGCATAGACCCTGTTTCCAAATTCTAGGCCCTGGATTGTTTTTATCTCATCCGAAGCTTTCGGACAGTTATTACACTTGTGCCCAGTAAAATCTTCAATCAAAACCGAACGTAGAGTCTCTGTGGGAGCAGGGCCTCCGCCGCCGCTTCCGTCTTTGAGGGGATCTTCTACGATATCACAACTCGCCAACGCAGACACGCTGAAGAGCGCGGCAAAAAATACTTTTGTTTTCATCTTTATTCTCCTTAGAAGTTAGATGTAATGCTAATGGACGCTCCGTTGGTTGCAGGAACCAAACGACAAACGCCTCCTACACAGAAAATACCCGCCTGCTGTCTACCGTAGTTTACCTGGAAGCGCGTAGTTCCCACCTGATATACTACGGAGGCCAAGGGGTAGTGAAGTCTCTTTTTAACATCTGGATGGCCGTAGTTGTAGATGTCCTGAACGGCAAAGAACCAGTTGGGTGCCACGGAGTACTCCAAGAGTAGCATAACGCGGTCTCCCATGTTAAAGTCTTCGTCAATAACCTCTTGACTTACATCCTCATCCGTGAGCTGCCATTGCAACTCAGTTCTCAAATACTTTCTAGAGCTCAGTTTGAACTGGCTCTCCAGAACAAAAGTCTGAGAGTAAATCATGTTGGGCTTGTTGCCCTTGGCCACGATGTCCTCATCAGAGATTCCCTTGTTGAGAACGTCGTAGTTGTAGGCTATGTTGTAATAGCCAAAGTTCATTTTGAGATTGCGGTTAATCTTCTTCTTGATCAAGAAATTAAAGTCTTGGAAGTAGAGGATGTCTCCCGTCTTAAACCACTCGGTTTTGTACCCTTCCTTTACGTTGTTCAACGTATCCGTTGGGTCAAAGTACTCCTTATAAATGGAGCTGGCCGCTGAGTAGTTCAGTACCAAAGTGGTTCCGTACTTACCTCCCAAGAAGCTACCTCTCTTAAAGTTTTTGGTCATCTCTATTTGGAAACCCATTTCTCCCCTTGGCTGTGTAGCGTATGGGTAAAGTGCGGGCAACGCATAGGTGTGGAAAGCCGTTGTGGGAGGCAAGAAGTTGATGGGCACTGCAAAGAAAGATGCATCTCTTTCTGAGCGGAAGCTCAAGTTGTCAATTCTCTTAGCCTGAGCAATAATTCCGAATCCCTTGGTAGAGTAGGTACCGCTCAACATCAATCCTTCACCTTTTCTAAAAATGTATCCGTTGTCAAAACTCGGGTCGTTGACCTTGTACATGTACTCCCCAGAAAAGCTGAATTTCCCAGAGTTTATTTGGAATCTACCCGCACCGGCACCTACGTTTTCCGGTAGGTTGTAGATGGGGCTGTTGGCCGCTTCGTATTTGGAAACAAAACTTCCCCCTACGATGTACTGCGTGTTGCCACCCAATCCAAAGAGGTTGTTTAGGTTAAACTCCCCGTCCAATCCGCGAACCAGACCGTCAGATTTTTCGAAGAATTTTCTCTGGCGTCCAATTAACCCCTTAAGGGCTAATCCCTTGATGGGTTCATATTTAATGCGAACTCCATCAAACATGTTATCAAACCCAAGTCCCCTTTCTTCATAGGCCCTTAAGATCATTCCCGAACCAAATTGCTCGTAGAAATTACCGGCCGTAATATCTAGGCCGTCTTTGACAAACTGGGCATATCTATACGTAATTCCTTCTCCCTGATATTCTGGGGGGAATCCAAGAATTACATTTTGGTAGTTTTCGTACCGGACACCCATCTTAAAGTTACCGCGGGTGTAGTTGAGGTTCATAAAACCTTGTCCGAGGAATTTTTCGTCTGGGTAGTTAGAACCGTAGGCTCCAATGGCAGAATCTTGTTGGTAGTAATAACCGTCAAACTGAAAGTTTCCGGTCAATTCACCCCAATCTGGTTTTGGGTCTTCTTTTTGAGCCCATGAGGATAGGGTCATCCCAAATACCGCTAGTATGAGTAATAGCTTTTTCACTTTGCCTTATGTGATGTGTTTTTAGTGGGTGTCAAGGGTCTCGCCACGAGCGAGTTTTTCCACCATCTCAAACAGAAGATCTTCATCTCCTTGAGCATACCCATTGTGTTGGTAAACAAGTTTACCGTTTCCGTCAAATAAGAAGGTGTGAGGGATGTTGTTTACGGCCATCATTCTTCTCAAATCTGAGTTTTCGTCAATATAGACTTCGTACTCCCAATTTCTTCCATTCACAAAGGGCGCTACTTTGGCCGAGTTTCGGGTATCGTCAATAGAAATGGCGATAACCTTAACCCCAGTTTCATCTTGCCAGTCAATGTAGCTTTCGTCAATGGCAGAAAGTTCTCTTACACAGGGCTTACACCAAGTAGCCCAGAAAGAAATAACCACGGGTTTACCGTTGGTTTTTAGAGTCGTTGAGGATACTTGTTTTCCGTTTATATCCTTAATGGTTACTTCTGGAATGTCAAGTTTTTGTGCAGATGCATTAAAACCTACAAAGGCTACGAGTAGAGAGAGAACAAACTTTTTCATGAGTTTATATTTATGTTTCTAGTGGTTCGTGGAACCTTGTAGATTGAACGCCTAATTAACCCTAGGTTTATTTCTATGCATTCAATCCCTTAGGTTTCATTGGGTTGAGGATTTTGGGTTAAAACAAATCAGTAGCTCAAAGACCATGCCTTGAGCTACTGATTGTATTATAATTAGATTCCTATACTGTGATTACTTAACTACGTTGATACGAGTTGTAATTACTTCGTCACCGATAGTGATGTTAGCAAAGTATACACCTGGAGTCAAAGTAGAAACAGAGATTTGGTTTCTGTTTACTCCAGTTGCCAAGTTACCAAGGTCTTCTGCAAATACAGTTTGACCCATCATGTTGATTACTTCAACCGTAACGTCAGCGTCTTCCAACAATTCGAACTCGATGTTGATGATGTCAGAAGAAGGGTTAGGGAATACAGATACTTTTCCTTCAGAAATCAATTCCTTAACAGATACAGAAGCCAAGTTGCTCAACCACTCAGAGTCAGAGTTCAAAACGGCGTTCGTGTTTCCGTCAACTACCATTACGATAGCTTTCATTTCTACGGGGTTGTAGTCAGAAGGAATAGTGTACGTGAAAGTTTCAGATACTACTTGGTTTTCTGAGATGGTTGCAGGAATAGAACCTTGAGTACCTCCAAAGCTTGGCTGGATAGTACGAGCAACAAAGTGGTAGCTCATATCAGAAGCAGGAACGGGGTCTGGCTTGCTTTCGTAACCTCCCATGTTTCCTTGACCACCACCTGAGTAGTAGTTTGCTTGAGCGTAACCAGAACCTGTACCCATAACGTTGTTCTCAGTAAGAACCATTACAAAGCGGTAGTCAACTCCTGTTTGGCTAACAAAGAACTGAGCGTCAGCGTCTACAGTCAACGCGCCAGAAGCTTTGTCGTAAGTAGCGCCAGTGATGTTAATGCTTGTGCTAGGAGCAACGTCTTTTCTGATGTTGAAAGCTTGCTCTAGTGAAGAAGCACCGGGATCGGGTCCCAATACACGGTCAACTGCAGATCCTGGGTAACCACCTGGAGCCACTGAACCGATGTTAGAATCGTACTCAGATACTACCATTGGGTCTCCGTTGTGAACGGCAATCAAAGAAGTTTCTGAACCGTAGTTAGCGTGCATGTAATCCATACCTACTGTACCACGTGGACACCATCCACACCAAGTACCTGTCTTCTCCTCAACAACTACTCTGCGAGCAGGAGGGTTAGCCATTGCTTTAATGTTGATAGTCAATGTATCGTTAGAAGTGTCATCGTCCATTGAACCGTTGATGTTACCAGCCCAAATCTTAATAGTGTAGTTACCATCTGCTGGAGGAGCCCATGCAGTAGTGAAGTTGTGAACGTAAGAACCACCTGGAGCCATTGCAGGAGAAGCAGATTCCATTACGGGAGTTCCCGCATCAACTTGGTAGTATACATCCATAGAAGCTACTGGCTTTCCGATGTTTTCGAAAAGAGCAGAAATAGAAGTAGACTGACCCGTTTTGATTACTGCGTTTACGTTGTGTGCAGTGGCAGAAACATCGTTTCCAGTGTACGTATCTACTACGATGTTGTCTACGTAAAGTAGGAACATGTCAGTAGAGTTGTTTTGGAATGCGATGTAAATAGTTTGACCACTGTAGTTAGAAAGATCAGCGTATCGAGCTGTCCAACCTACGTTTTCTGCAGGAACAGAAAGAAGTGTAGTCGTGAAATCAGAAATATTAGTACCTGTAGTAGAAAGCTTTACGTTGTAACCGTCAGGGTAAGACGCGTCAACAGCGGTTGCATCCCATACAAGGTAGATGTCGTTTCCAGAAGGGATTGTGATACCGGGAGTGATCATCCAGTCATCGGCCTGACCTGCAGGAGAGTACCATGAGTTAGACACTGCGTAGCCGGCAGTAGCACCACCCGCAGAGCTATGTACCCATGCATCGTTAACAAAAGAAACGTTAGACGCTGGGGTCAATCCATCATTATCAACTAGGGTAAATGTCGACGGAATATTCGTCGCAAAATCCTCGCTGAAAATTTGACCGCTCATTTGAGCACCCAAAGCCCCAGCAAGAAGGGAAAGTGTAATTTTTTTAAGGTCCATAGAGAAATTTTTTAGTTTTATAGCTCGCTAATTTAAAATATTATAAATCTAAACATAATATTAAGCGAAAATTATTTCTATTTTTGTGGCGAAGCTCATTTTGCATAAATGTCTCTCTTCAGGATAAATGTGATGTCATTGGGTAGGCGGTACAACCCTTGTGGTTTATCGATTTTAAATCCTAATTTCATTTTTCGAGGACCAACGCACCGTGTAAAATTTGCGTTAAAGAAATATACCCACTCATTGAATAGATAGATTAGGTGTAGATTTACGCAATTAGTATAGACAAAACGAATAGACACAGACTTAACATATACACATGAAAAGATTATTACTCCTCACTTCTCTTTATGCCGTTAGCCTCTTCGCTGGCGCACAGTCTTTGCAGCTCATCACCAACCCAATTGACACGGCTTGGGGACCTGCTTACTCCGTTACGGAAGCTAAGACTGATATTTATGTAGAAAACATTTCTAGCGATACCGTAGAATTTAAAGTAAAGCGCCTCCCAGGATGGGCGGGTAATGCACTAACTGATGTAAACTACTTCTGTTGGGCTCAGTGTTACTTGCCGTCTGTAGATGACTCTCCAGATCCTTACGTTCTTCTTCCAGGGCAACAGCACTTCTTGTCTGTTTACGCTCAGACGGACGGTGACGGAAATATCGTGTGTGGAGACATCTCTTACCAGTTCTACGAAACTCGCAACCCAGATGACACTTTGAACATCACCGTAACTTTCTGTACAGGAGAGACGATTGGTGTTGATGAGTTGGCATCTCTTAACGAGTTTAAGGTGTACCCTAACCCTGCCAAGAGCCGCGCGGTTATCAGCTACAGCTTGACCAACACAAACAACGCAAAGGTTTACTTGACCAACATGCTAGGTTCAAGAGTTTTTGAAACCGAGTTGGACGTAAACCAAACTCAAAAAGAAATTTCAGTTGCTGAATACCCTTCTGGAGTATACTTCTTGTCAGTAGTTTCTGATGACAACGTACTCAAGACTGAGCGTTTGGTTATCTCACAATAATAGATCCCAACAGATCGCTAAAAGAACCGGCCTAGGCCGGTTCTTTTTTTGTTCATATTTTCTACATTTGGGCAATTCTGATTATTAGACTATGTATCATCATTTATCCGGTCGATTGGTGGCGAAGAACCCCACGTTTTGCGTGGTGGAATGTGCAGGTGTTGGATACCATGTAAACATCTCTCTCAACACCTTTGAGAAGTTGGGCTCCAATGAGAGTGTAAAACTGTACACTCATTTGATCGTTCGCGAAGACGCCATGACACTTTATGGTTTCTATGAGCCGGTAGAAAGAGAGATTTTTGAAAGACTCCTCTCTGTAAATGGAGTGGGCGCCAATACCGCCCGCTTGATTCTCTCTTCTCTTTCCCCTGATGACGTAGTTTCTGCCATCCAATTAGAGCAAGTAGACGTGCTAAAATCCGTTAAGGGAATTGGCGCAAAATCTGCCCAGCGAATAATTATTGACCTCAAAGACAAGATTTCCGTTAAAGATTCGTTAACGGGTAGTGAAACGGGACCTACTGGTACCGCTGCTATTCGCTTAGAAGCTGTGTCTGCCCTAGAAGTTCTAGGCTTTTCTAAGGTTTCTATTGAACGTGAGGTTGGAAAATTATTAGCATCTGATCCCACCATGAACGTAGAAACGGTAGTAAAGTTGGCCCTCCAAAAGCTCTAATTTTAGGTGGAAATCATCTCTGGTAAAAAAATATTCAAATTATTTTTTGCCCTGCCGATTCTTTGCAGTTTCGGTATGGGAGCTATGCCTGTGAGGTCAATCACCGAGGGTACAGAGAACGCCATGCCTTCTTGGATGCTCGTGGCACCGCCTGATTCTGCCGATCCCGATTCCCTGGCTTATCCCTACAATGGAAATCAATCCAGTGGTCTCTTCCTGAATAACCCAAGCAACTTTTCTACAGAGTACGAATACGATCCAGAGACGGGACAGTATATTGTATATGAAAGGGCCGGAGGCGTTCTTATCGGTCTTCCCCAAGTAATGAGTCCTGAAGAATTTCAGGATTACTTGTTTAAAAAGCAACAAGACGAATACTGGCAAGACAAGGCCAATACATCCACGGCGCGTTACGACGAGAACGATCCTCGATCCAATTCGGGGTTGATTCCGCAGATTAACGTGAACAATGAGTTCTTTGGAAAGGTCTTCGGATCCAACACCATTGAGATTCGCCCGCAAGGTTCCGCTGAATTGAGGTTTGGAGGTCGCTACCAAAAAATTGACAACCCCGTTCTTCCCGAAAGAAACCGACGCACCTTTAACTTTGATTTTGATCAACGCATTCAGATGAATGTGACGGGTAGAATTGGAGAGAAGTTGACGTTGGCAACCAATTACGACACGGAAGCCACCTTTGCCTTTGAAAACAAGATGAAAGTCGAGTTTACAGGAGACGAGGACGATATCATTAAAAAGATAGAACTCGGAAACGTGTCACTTCCGGTAAACAGTTCCTTGATTACCGGTGCGCAATCGCTCTTTGGTGTAAAGGGACAATTCCAATTTGGTAAGACCACCATTACCGGGGTATTCTCCGAGCAACGATCGCAGTCTCAATCGGTAAACATACAAGGAGGAGGAGCTACACAAGACTTTGAAATTTGGGGAGACCAGTACGAGGCCAACCGTCACTTCTTCCTCTCTCAATACTTTAGGGGAAACTACGAGCGCTGGTTGAGAAACATGCCTGTGATCAACTCTCCGGTTCAGATTACCAAGATTGAAGTTTGGGTGACCAACCGACGCAACGTGACCACCGATGTGAGAAACATTGTGGCCTTCATGGACCTCGGGGAAATTGAAGCCAACGCCTACAGAAATTCCGCAGCCAACCTTCCGGGATATCAAATTTTCCCAGGAAACACCTCAGACAACCTTCCCAACAACAACAGAAACCTCCTCGACCCGGAGGATCTTGTGGCCGCCATTCCCGGTGTCCGCGAAATTGCCACCGCAGATAACGACCTTCAAGGCAATGGATTTACCTCCGCTATTGAATACACAGAACTCGCCAACGCGCGAAAACTGGCATCCAACGAATTCTCATACGACCCACAACTGGGTTACATCTCTCTGAACCAATCCCTCAACCAAGATGAGGTTTTGGCCGTTGCCTACCAGTACACCGCGGGAGGTAGAACCTACCAAGTAGGGGAATTCTCCAACGACGGTATCAACCCTCCCAAGACGTTGATTCTAAAAATGCTGAAGAGTGCCGTATTGGACGTGAGAACTCCGGTTTGGGACTTGATGATGAAAAACGTGTACTCCCTAAGTGCCTTCCAAGTAGACAAGGAAGACTTTAGGTTGGACATCCTCTATATGAATGACGAAACGGGAGTCCCCATTCCCTTCCTTCCCGAAGGAAACCTCAAGGAGAGCCTTTTGGTGCGCGTAATGGGATTAGACCGCGTAAACTTGAACAACGATCCCTACCCCGATGGTCTCTTTGACTTCGTGGACGGAATTACCATAGACCAGAGAACGGGTAGAATCTTCTTCCCCGTGTTGGAACCCTTCGGTTCAAACCTCGCTGACTCTTTGGCCAATGACGCCCTTCGAGAAAGGTACGTCTTTCAAGAACTCTACGACTCTACCCGATTTAAAGCGCAAGAGCAAACGACCCTCAACAAGTTCTTGCTTCGCGGGCGTTACAAGTCAGCCAGCGGTTCGGAAATCAGCTTGAACGCATTTAACATTCCCCGAGGTTCGGTAACGGTTACCGCCGGTGGTACAGCACTTGTAGAAAACCAAGATTACACCGTTGATTATTCTTTGGGACGCGTAAAAATCCTCAACGAGGGAATCCTCAACTCTGGGGTGCCCATCAAGGTAAATTTCGAAAACAATACGCTCTTTAACTTCCAGACCAAGACCTTTATGGGATTGACCTTTGATCACAGGGTCAGCGACAACTTTAACGTGGGAGGTTCTATTTTGAACTTGAGAGAGCGACCCTTGACGCAAAAGGTAAACATCGGGGATGAGCCCATCAACAACACGATTTGGGGATTGAACTCGACGTATAAGGACGAAGCACCGTACTTGACAAGATTTGTGGACGCCATTCCCTTCATTGACACCAAGGAGAAGTCGGACATTCAAATGCAAGGGGAATTTGCACATTTGATTCCCAGCTCGCCTTCCGGTATTAAGATCAATGGTGAGGAAACCACCTACATTGACGACTTCGAAAACTCACAAACCACCATTGACATCAGAGGAACCAACCAGTGGGTTTTGGCTTCAACGCCGGGACTTCAGCCAGACCTCTTCCCAGAATCTGACGTCAACAACAACCAAGAATACAACTACAACCGCGGTAAATTGGCGTGGTATGTAATTGACCCTCTTTTCTTCAACAACAACTCTTCGACCCCTCAGAATATTAAAGACGATCCTTCCCTGATTTCTAACCACTACACTCGTGAGGTTTTGATTCAGGAAGTATTCCCTAATTATTCGAGGTCAAACAACGAGGCCCCCAACATTGCCATGATGGATTTGGCCTATTACCCCGATGAAAGAGGACCCTTTAACTTTGACGTAGAAGGGATTCCTGGAATTTCTTCGGGTACAAATGCAGACGGAACGCTCAAAGATCCCGAAACGCGTTGGGCAGGTATCATGAGACCACTTTCCATCAACAACTTTGAAGAGCAAAACATTGAATTTATCCAGTTCTGGATTTTGGATCCCTACTTGGAAGACCCCAACTTAGACGGGGGAGAACTGTACTTTAACTTAGGTTCGGTTTCTGAGGATATCTTAAAAGACGGAAGACAGGCTTTTGAAAATGGACTGAGTCCTTCCGGAACCAAAGACGATCAAGACAGCACCGTTTGGGGATATGTTCCACAGAACCAACCGGTTGTAGACGCCTTCTCCAATGAAGCGGGCGCAAGAGATATTCAGGATGTGGGTCTGGATGCATTGAACGACGCGGAGGAAAGAGGGTGGAGCTACAACGGAGCGCCGACGTATCTTCAGAGAGTGGAAGCAGAGCACGGAACCGGTTCAGGTGCTTATACCTCTGCTGATGCTGACCCCGGTGCGGATAACTTCCAGTACTACCGTGGTTCTGCCATGGACAACATCAGTGCAGACATCCTTCGCAGGTACAAGAACTTTAACGGGACGCAAGGAAACTCCAACACGGCTCAAAACGACGGATACCCCACCTCGGCGACTAACCTTCCAGATAAAGAAGATGTAAACCGAGATCAAACGTTGAGTAAGACGGAAACCTATTTCCAGTACAAGGTCTCTCTAAAAAAGAGTGACTTGGTGGTAGGCCAGAACTACATTACCGATGTGAGAAGAACCTTGGTAAACATGCCGGATGAGTCCACTAAAGAGGCGGTTTGGTACCAATTCAAGATTCCCGTTTTTGCTCCTACCAGCAAAGTAGGTCCCATCAATGACTTCCGCTCAATTCGCTTTATGAGAATGTTCATGACAGGCTTTACGGATCCAGTGGTTCTTCGCTTTGCGAGATTGGATTTGGTGCGTGGAGAGTGGAGACGGTACTTGCAGTCATTGGACGGAATTCGCGAGGACTTGCCTTCGGATGGATCGGACAATACAGCCTTTGCAGTGAATGCTGTTAACTTGGAAGAAAACGGATCTAGAAAGCCCATTCCCTACGTATTGCCTCCGGGAATCGACCGTCAGATTTTGTACGGTGGTGCCTCAAACCTCATTCAGCAGAACGAACAATCCATGTCTCTATACGTGTGTAATCTAAAAGATGGAGATGCGCGCGCCGTGTTCAAAAACATTGGAATGGACATGCGGACCTACAACCGACTCCGGATGTTTGTCCACGCAGAAGCAGGGGATGAGTTACAAGCCCTCAACAATGGGGACGTGACGTTGTTTATGCGACTGGGATCTGACTACGACAACAACTATTACGAATACGAAATACCCCTTCAGGTCACGCCGCCCAACACGGACAATCCAGAATCCATTTGGCCGGTTGCCAATGAGTTCAACGTGGAGTTCGACATCTTTAAATCGGTGAAACTCGAGAGGGATAGAGTCTATAGAAACAATCCAGATATTTCCATTCGAGTCCCCTATTTTATATTCCAAGGCAGTCACAAGATTTCTGTGGTGGGTGCACCGAACTTGAGTAATGTGAGGACCATTATGATTGGGGTCCGCAACCCGAAGAAGACGGGACCGGCCTCCCCAGACGATGGTTTGGAAAAATGTGCCGAGGTATGGGTTAACGAATTGCGCCTCACCGACTTTGACAACCGTGGGGGTTGGGCGGCCAACGCTCGTGTTACGGCCAAGCTAGCCGACTTTGGTACGGTGTCTATGAGTGGTAATTACTCCACCGTTGGTTTTGGTTCACTGGATCAAAGTGTTACCGAAAGAAACAAGTTTGAGGCCTTGTCCTACGACTTGCAGACGAGCTTTGAGTTGGGTAAGTTCTTCCCCAAAGAATCGGGAATTCGCATTCCGATGTTCTTCAGCATGGGTGAGGAGTGGATCTCTCCGCAGTTTAACCCTCTGGACCCGGATATTGAATTCGACGATGCCTTGAACAACCTCGAAACGGTAGGGGAAAGAGACTCGCTTAAAAACGAATCTCAAGACTACGTCAAGAGGAGAAATATCAACTTCACCAACGTTAGAAAAGACCGAACCGGAGGCTCAAAGGCGCCTATGCCTTGGGATATTGAAAACTTCAGCGTGTCCTACAGTTTCTCAGAAACCTTTAGAAGAAACATCAATACCATTGCCGACCGAAAGGTAGATCACAACGGTGCACTGAACTATACATATCAGACTACCGCGCCCAACGTCCAACCGTTTAAGGGCATCAAGTCGGATTATTTGGCATTGATTCGCGATTTCAACTTCTACTACCTGCCTTCGCGATTTAACTTCCGAGGAGAGTTGAGCAGAACGTACGGAGAGATGCAGCAGAGGAATACCGACAATGCCTACTTCCAATTGCCAGTCACCTACAACAAGCGATTTACGTTTGACCGTATTTACAACTTGAACTTTGATTTGACGAAGAACCTCAAGTTAGACTACAACGCGGTGATGAACACTTGGGTGGATGAAATTCCCAACGTTCCCAACGATTACAACGGCCCACAAGGATCCAACTCTTCGGTTATTTGGGAAAACCTAAAAGGCTTTGGTCGTCCTAGAAAATATCACCAGACCCTCAACTTAAACTGGCAAGTGCCGATTAACAAGATTCCGTATTTGGAGTTTGTAAATACAAGTGTTCGATACGCTACGGATTACGATTGGCAAACGGGATCACAGGTTGCCTTGAGAGAAGAAGCGGACACCCTCAACTTTGGAAATACCATCCAGAATGCGAGAACGCTACAACTCAACGGTACCTTGAACTTCGTGACTCTGTACAACAAGATCCCCTACCTTAAACGCGTAAATTCTGGAGTAAAACCTCAAGCGGCAAGACCTCGCGGAGTTCAGTTGAGATCTCGAGGAAATGTTGAGGAAGATCCCAATGCGGCCGGTGGAGGCAACGACCCCAACGAACTCTCGGGCTTTGACAAGTTTATGCGAGGAACCGCCAAGTTCTTGATGATGGTTAAATCGGCATCGGGTACGTATAGCCAAGTAGAAGGGACCTTGCTTCCTGGATTTATGCCTCGTCCATATTACTTTGG
>CBFHSF010000009.1:68802-104952 GCA_965658445.1 uncultured Schleiferiaceae bacterium
GCTGAATACTGCAGATGGAATGGGATTGGCCCCGGGAGTCGACTTCGTCTTTGGTAGCCAAGTGGATATTGCCAGCAGAGCCGCCACCAATGGATGGTTGACTTCTTCGGAATACTTGAATACACAGCTCAGCTATACATCGGTTAAGAACATTAACTACCGCGGTACCATTGAACCCCTTTCTGATTTTAGAATTGACATCACCGCCCAGTGGACTTCCGGTAGGGATTCTACGGTGACTTATAGAAATGATCCCATCCCTGGAAACGACTTGAATTACCAAGCCTTCAACCCATTCATCAGAGGAAATTTCTCATCTACCATTATTACATTGGGATCCTCGTTTGAGGTGTCTAACCAAGACAATGGATTTGCTTCAGAGGTATATGACAAGTTCCGAGAATACCGTTTGATCATGTCCAATCGACTGGCGACTGCTAGAGCGGATACCTCGGGATATGTACCTGCATTTATTGATGTTCCTGACTCTAGCCGCTACGGTTACGATGGATATTCTGTGATTTCTCAGGACGTATTGATTCCCGCCTTCCTGGCTGCTTACGGTGGTTATGACCCCAATAGCATCAACATGAAGGAACCCATTAAATTCCCATTGCCCAACTGGAGAATTACCTACAACGGTTTGACCAAGTACGGAGGGATGAAGAAGATCTTCCAGAGCTTTACCCTTTCGCACAGCTATAAGTCCATGTATTCCATTTCTGGATTCCAAACCAACCTGCTCAAGACGCAGAGGATACAGGATGACCCCACGGATGATTTGCGGAATGACAACGAAGATTTCCTGAGTGATTTGCAAATTGCCAACGTGACCATTATTGAGCAATTCTCGCCTCTGATTGGAGTGAACTTTAGACTGAAAAACAACGCCTCGTTTAAGGTGGAATACAACAAGGACAGAAACATGGCCTTGAGTTTGACTAACAACCAGATGACGGACACCCGTGGGTCGGAAATCACGTTTGGAATTGGGTACATCTTCAAAGACGTGAAGTTTAATCTGATTCGATTGGGTGCCAATAAGCGAGCGGTTTCCTCCAACCTAGAACTCAAGTTTGATCTGAGTATTCGCGACAACCAAACGGTGATTAGAAAGGTGTTGGAAAATCAACAACAGGTAACCGCTGGGCAGCGCGTCTTGACCGCCAAGTTTAGTGCGGACTACCAGCTAAGTGCAAAAATCACCGCCAGACTGTACTACGATCACGTGTCGAGCACCTTTAAAACCTCTCAGGCCTTCCCAACCGTAAACTCCAACGGAGGAATCAGTATCCGTTTGAACTTGGGGCAGTAAATTCTCTGAGCCCCGTGTGGACTATTTGAATTATTCGCATAGATTTGTAAAAAAATTATAGAGATGAACATTCCTGCTGATTTAAAGTATACCAAAGACCACGAGTGGGTTCGCATCGAAGGTGATGTTGCTACCATTGGTATTACCGATTTTGCCCAAGGAGAATTGGGTGACATTGTTTTTGTTGATGTTGATACTGAGGGTGAGACCTTGGACAAGGAAGAGGTTTTTGGTTCTGTTGAGGCAGTAAAGACCGTTTCTGATTTGTTCTTGCCACTTTCTGGAGAGGTTACTGAGTTTAATGAAGCTCTTGCCGACGCTCCTGAAGTTGTAAACTCTGATCCTTACGGTGAAGGTTGGATGATCAAGCTTGCTATTTCTAATCAAGATGAAGTAGGTGAGTTGATGTCAGCAGACGAATACAAAGACTTAGTTGGGTAATTTGAACACCCATAAAATCATATACTACACCCCGGCTTTTGGTTGGGGTGTTTTTATTTTGGTGATGTCGCTATTACCCTCATCAAAGGTTCCCGATGCATTGATCTCCATGGAAGACTTTTTAATTCACGGAGGAATTTATTGGGTGCTGACGGGATTGTTTTTATTTGGCCGAGATCAATTCGGCTTTAAGCCTGTGACCCTTAAATATGCCGTTGCGGTCTTCTTGGCCTTTTCTTCTTTTGGATGGTTGATCGAAGGCCTTCAGGAGTGGTCCGGTGTCCGAAGACATTTTGAAGTTTCGGACGGATTGGCCAACATGACCGGAGTGGTTTTGGGACTTCTTTTTCACCAGCTTTTTTCCAAAATCTTCCCCAATATTTCGACTTCAAAGGGGTGACCTAAAATTTTTGGAACGGCTTTTGTTTTTGCACAGAAAAACAATTAGCCATGAGAAAAAAATCCAGTTTCCCAGAAAAGTCCAGAGGTCTCTTTTTTACCCTAGGTTTGGTTTTGGCCATGTCCTCTGCCTACATCGCCCTTACCGCTGAATTCAGAACCCCTCAATTTGTTACTACTGCAATAACTCCAGTAGATGACGGCACCCTAGAAATTCCCATCACTGCACCCGTTGTGGATCAACCCAAGGTGCGAGAGAAGCCCAAAGAAATCCCCATCGAGCCCATCAAACCTATTGATCCGTTTAAGCCCATAAAGATTATTGACGATGGAGGCGAGGATCCCGATACTTGGGAAGTGGATACCTTCTCGGTAATTGCTCCTGTCTTTACAGAAGAAATCGATCCCATCCCAGACGGTTTATTGGATAGAAGACCCGTGTTTGCAGGATGTAACATGGATGCAGAGGAATTAGAGAGGTTCAGATGCTTTCAGGAAATGTTGTACCGAAGAATATCGGGTTGTATTACTTTCCGAAAGAACAACGCCTTTGAGACCAATCAAAAGATTTGGGTTCAGTTTGTAATCGGAAAAGACGGAAAAGTGAGTAAGGTGACCTTCCCTCGCGGTGGCGATGAGTACTACACCAAACAATTGGAAGAATGTGTAATGAGCATGCCAACCTTTACTCCGGGAATCAAGGACAATCGATACGTTCCCACTTCGTTTACCGTTCCTGTAAAAATCACGCTACAGTAGACACTGCAAGTAGAAGCTCAAAAATTGGACTTAACGAATTCATAATATACGCGGATAATAATTACATACCTTAGACCTTTCAAATGATAGGTTTTTGATTATCTTTAACCCCTCGAAAATTTCGTTGCAATGAAATCAAGAAAAACACAAGAGGCCGACTTAGAAAACTACAAAGGATTGTTCCTTGTAGTGGGTTTGGTCTTAACATTGGGAATCTGTCTCGGAGCCATTCAGTGGAAATCTTATGAGCGCGGATTGATGGACCTTGGTCAGCTAGACGTTAACTTGGAAGATGAGATTGTTCCCATCACCAACCGTCAGCAAGCACCTCCACCACCACCTCCACCAAAACCGCCAGAAGTTATTCAGGTAGTAGAGGATGAGGTAGAAATCGAAGAGGTAGAATTTGAATCTACAGAGACGGACGAAACCGAAGAGGTTGAGTTTATCGAAGAAGTAGAGGAAGAGACTGATGAGATTTTCAACTTTGCCGTTGTAGAGAACAAGCCAGTATATCCCGGTTGTGAAGACAAGGCTACGGAAATGGAGAAATTCCAATGTTTCCAATTGAGCATCATGAAGTTTATTCAGAAAAACTTCCAGTACCCTGAGATGGCACGTCAGCTTCAAATTCAAGGAAAGGTTTACATCAGTTTCGTAATTGAAAAGGACGGTAAAGTTTCCAATGTTGAAGTAGCGCGTTCTGTAGATAAGATGTTGGATGATCAGGCCGTTGCTTTGATCAAAAAACTTCCCAAGTTTACCCCTGCGAAGCAAAGAGGTAAGTCTGTGAGAATGTCTTACACTGTGCCCATCAACTTCAAGTTACAATAAGCACACGATAATATAGTGACCCCGCAGCCAGCGCTGCGGGGTTTTCTTTTTTTAAAACCACGGGATATCGTGCCTTGAGAATATCCCGCTTTTTTTTAGCATGGAAGCATTATTAGAAATCGCGGTTAAAGCCGCCATCGCCGGAGGAGAAGAAATTCTAAAAGTTTACGACACCGATGATTTTGGAGTAGAAGTCAAAGGAGACAATTCCCCATTGACCAAAGCAGATAAAGCCGCTCATAACGCCATTGTTGCATACTTGGACAAAACCGATGTGCCCATCCTCTCAGAGGAGGGAAAGCACGATGCTTACGATACGCGTTCTGGATGGGAAACCCTATGGATTGTGGACCCTTTAGACGGAACCAAGGAGTTTATCAAGCGAAATGGCGAGTTCACGGTAAACATTGCTTTGGTGAAAAACGGTAAGCCCGTTGCAGGAGTTATCTACGTTCCGGTTAAGAAAACGCTTTACTTTGCCTCATCAGAAATGGGTGCGTTTAAATGCGACGCCGTAGAAGGTTCCGATTACAGTAAATCTTTAGCGGATTTCAAGAACCAATCCATGGCTTTACCGGTTTCTATAGAAAGACCATTTACCATAGTAGGTTCTCGTTCTCATATGTCCCCAGAAACTGAAGAGTACATACGTTCTTTGGAGGCTGTGCACGGTTCTGTGGAAGTGATGTCTGTTGGTTCTTCTTTAAAGATCTGTATGGTTGCCGAAGGCAGCGCGGACGAATACCCTCGATTTGCTCCTACCATGGAGTGGGATACAGCCGCCGGACAAGCCATTGCAGAAGGCGCCGGTTTTAGAATGCTCCAAGGTTTAACCGAAGAACCCGTAAGATATAACAAGGAGGACCTATTAAACCCTTGGTTTATTGTTAAAAGGTAGGCCTAAACGCATTTTATGCGTAAATTCGCAGGCTCAAAACGCAAGGTTTGGAAAAAGTTTCTGATCGTACTGCGGAGCAAGTAAACGCTCCCTCCTCTACCATAGCTCAAAAATGGGCTGATTTTGGACTTCTTACCAAGTACCGACTATCCTTTAGCGTCGTGTTTTCTGCCATGGCGGGTTACCTGTTAGGGGCCCCTCAGTTTATCTGGCAGGACTTTTTGGTTTTGGTTCTCGGAGGATTCTTTGTAACCGGAGCGGCCAATGCGTACAATCAAATCATTGAAAAAGACCGCGATGCGCTGATGATGCGCACCATGTTGCGACCCCTTCCCGCCGGCCGTATGTCTGTGATGGAAGCCATGATCATCGCCACCGTGTGTATGATTGTAGGGTTGGGGTTGTTGTATTCCTTAAACCCAATGAGTGCTGGATTTGGTGCGTTGAGCATTGGACTCTACGTATTGGTCTACACTCCGCTTAAGGCAAAGACACCTTGGGCTGTTTTTGTAGGGGCCATCCCTGGAGCCATTCCCTTTATGTTGGGGTGGGTTGCCGCTACCAACGACTTTGACATTGAATCGGGAACCCTGTTTGCCATTCAGTTTATTTGGCAATTCCCTCACTTTTGGGCCATCGGATGGTTGGCTTACGATGACTACAAAAAGGCAGGCTACTTCCTCCTTCCCAATAGAAGAAAAGACAGTGTAGCGGCTTTCCAAGCTTTTACCTATTCCATTTGGTTGGTTTTTGTTTCCATTATTCCGGTCTTCGGTTTTACGGGAACGTTTAAAATCCACTGGATCAGTGCCGCCATTATTGGAGTTCTTGGATTGTACCTCGTGTTTAAAGCATGGGTTCTATACAAGCAAAGAACCAACGAAGCCGCCAAGGGCTTAATGCTCGGATCCATAATGTTCCTCACCCTTATTCAGATCATTTACGTCATCGATAAATTTGTAACGACATGAGTACAGTAGCTCCAAAGGAAAAATCAGACAGAGCCAAGGTCGCGCTTCCTCTCTTGTGGGTAGCCATCGCGTCAATGTCTATGGCCTTTGCTGGATTGACCAGTGGTTATGTAGTGAGTAGAACCTCTCTTTTGGAGAGTGGCAAGTGGTTGACCTTTGGTTTGCCCGATGTATTTGGATACTCCACTTTGGTAATTATTTTGAGTTCAGTAACAGTGGGTTTGGCTTACCGCTCAAGCAAAAAAGGTCAAATGAAGCGAGCCACGCAAATGTTGTGGGTCACCCTAGTTTTGGGCTTGACCTTCGGTTATTTGCAGATCCAAGGATGGGTTGCGCTGCACGACGAAGCCATCTTTTTTACCGGTCCCGGATCCAATACCGCAGGGAGTTGGGTTTACGCATTAACCTTTTTTCACTTAGCTCACCTTTTAGGTGGATTAATAAGTATCTTTATCACCGCAATAAAGTCCCAAATGGGAAAATATACTGCAGAGAACAACCTAGGAATTTTGACAGCTTCTATTTTCTGGCATTTTCTAGATGTTTTGTGGGTATATTTATTCCTATTTTTGGTATTTATTCGTTAAACTTGCAGAAAATTTTTAACCCCTTTTACTATGGCAGCAACGTCTACCATTAGCACAGAGAAAGAAAACGTTTGGGGCGGTGGAAATCGCCCGTTTGGACCGGAGTACGGAAAACTCATGATGTGGTTTTTCTTGCTTTCGGATGCATTGACCTTCTCTGGTTTCTTGACCGCTTACGGTTTGATGCGTTTTAAGTTCGAGGCTACTTGGCCCATCGCAGAGCACGTGTTTACTCACTTCCCATTCCTTACTGGGGATCATCCTTTGCTCTACGTTGCCTTGATGACCTTTATCTTGATTATGTCTTCGGTAACTATGGTATTGGCCGTGCACGAAGGACACCTTATGAACAAGAGCAAGGTGACCATGTGGATGTTCTTGACCATCGTTGGAGGGGCTATCTTCTTGGGTTCTCAAGCTTGGGAGTGGTATCACTTTATCATGGGAGATAAAGGAGCCATCAAGATGGAGGACAATCGCATCGCTCACTTTACTAATCCAGAAGGAGAAGTGATTTCACTATCTCAATTGGTTCACGGTATGGAGAACGGTCACGCGAGCAACCACGACGAGACCTTTACAGCAGAAGAAGTAGTTGCAGCCTTTACTGCAAACACAGATATTTCGCTTAAAACTCCTGGAAAAGAATCCATCACGATTCCACACAACGAAGCGCTTTCTATCGTTAAGAGTGCTCGCGTAGTTCAAGGAGCTAACATGACGGAGAACGAATACGGAAACCCATTGTTTGCCAACTTCTTCTTCTTCATTACTGGATTCCACGGATTCCACGTATTCTCAGGAGTTATTATCAACTTCATCATCTTCTACAACGTAATGTTGGGAACGTATGAGCGCCGTGGTCACTATGACATGGTGGAGAAAGTAGGTCTCTACTGGCACTTTGTAGATTTGGTTTGGGTATTTGTATTTACCTTCTTCTACTTGGTATAATTATTCGATAGCGATAAACAAAAGAAAAAAGAAACACCATGGGTGACGCAGCACATAACACAGGAACCGGCTGGATTTGGAAAATTTTCTGGCTTCTATTGATCATCACAACGGTTGAGGTTGTATTGGGTATTATTCAGCCCGACTTCCTTTTGGTTCAGTTCGCAGGAACTAGACTTCTCAACCACATCTTTATCATCTTGACATTGGTTAAGGCCTTCTACATTGTTTGGTCTTTTATGCACGTCAAAGACGAAAAGAAAAACCTACAATGGACTTTGTTCCTTCCTGTCATTATCCTAATCCCTTATTTGACTGCTATTCTTCTTATTGAAGGAAACTATATCAACAGCATTTTATATTAGGACTATGCAAACGAGTAAAAAATGGGCAGTACTACTTTCTATAATGGTACTGCCCTTTTTAGTATACTACATCTTCGTATACTCATCCAACGAAACATTTTTTACGACGTTGGACTACGTAGGTCCTCGCGAAGTCATTGAGACCTCCGAAGGCTACGACACCAATTATTACAAGATACCACACTGGGAGTTCACGGACCAGGACGGCAATGTCCTGACGAGCGAGGACATGGAAGGGAAGATTTACATCAGCTCCTTCTTCTTCTGTTCTTGCCCCACCATCTGCCCGACGATGAACTTTCACCTGAGTTCTGTCTTTGACCGCTTTGAAGGGCGAGAGAAGTTTTACATCGTATCTCATACGGTAGACCCCGAAAGAGACTCTGTTTCCGTACTCAAGGCCTACGCCAAGGAGAGAGGGTACGATCATCAACAGTGGCGCTTTGTTACGGGCCCTAAAGATTCTATTTACGCCGTAGCGGAAAACTACTTTCTCAACGCCATGGAGGACCAATTGGCTCCAGGGGGCTTCTTGCATTCAGAATCGGTGGTTCTCGTAGATTGGAACGGGAATATTCGCTCGCGAAAAGACGACAACGGAAACATTAAGGCCTTGTACAACGTTTTAGAAGCAGTTGAAATCAACGAACTCAAAGAGGACATCAAAGTCTTAATTGCCGAACAGTACAAAGAAGAGGCTAGAGAAGCCAAGAGATTAGAAGACGCAAAAAAAGGTAAGTAATGAAGTCTCAAGACAAGTTAATCATTCCCATTATTATTGCCCTATCCATCGTAGTTCCCATCGCGGTAGCCGCCTTGATGTGGTTGCCCGATGACTTTAAGGTAGAGGTGGGTATTGTGGACGTGGGTTCACTTCCCTTCTTTCATGCCTTGCTCAATGGTTCTACCGCGGTTCTGTTGCTTATGGGATTGATTCTCATCAAAAACAAAAACATCAAATGGCATAGAATTACCATGGGTACGGCCTTTGGCCTTTCTGCTGTCTTCTTGGTTTCTTATGTGATTGCAAAGATTTCTACTCCTAGCGTTCACTACCCAGATGATGCACCCTTAAGAGGTTTATACTTCTTTATTCTGATTTCTCATATTCTGCTTTCCGTTCCCGTTCTTCCCTTGGCCATGTTTGCCATTTATCGCGGGGTTACGGGCGAAATTGAAAAGCACAAGAAGATTGTAAAATACACCTTTCCCATCTGGCTCTACGTAGCCGTTACTGGGGTATTGGTTTACGTATTTATGGCGCCACATTATTAAATGACAAAAGACGTGATCAAGAGAATTTCACTTTTATTACTACTCTTTATCGGCTCGCTTTCGGCGGAAGCCCAATGTGCCATGTGTAAGGCCATTGCAGAGAGTAATTCTCAAGGAGGAGGAGATATTGCGTCGGGTCTTAACAGCGGAATTATCTACTTAATGATATTCCCGTACCTCATCATTGGGGCTGTGGCTTATGCTTTTTACCGTCAAAGAAAAGCAAAGACTGACTAAGTCGTAATATTTTTCTATTATCTGCTATATTTGTTGTGCTACTTGACACAATGAATCACAAAACATGAAGAAGTTCCTCTGGCTACTGTTCTTTCTCCCTTCTGTGCCAGCCTTTTCCCAAGCGGATAGAGTGTGGACACTAGAAGAGTGCGTAGAAAGAGCCATCCAAGAAAACATCACCGTAAAACAAGCCGCCAATCAGTTGGTAGGAGCACAGAATGACAAGGACGCTGCCATGGCAAACTTGGCGCCTAACTTGAATTTTCAAGGGGGGTATTTCTGGAATTTCGGTTTGAGTATTGATCCGATTACCAACATTCGTCAATCGGGAGATAGACAAACGGCCAGTTTTACACTTTCCAGTTCTTGGGTTTTGTTTGACGGTTTGCAGAACGTAAACCAGATTTCCATTTCTCGATTGGATTACGCCGCCTCTACTTACTCTTTGGAAGACGCTAAGAACTCTGTAGCGCTCAATGTAGTTTCTGCCTACCTACAGGTGTTATTGGACACCGAGATTTCGGAGATTACACAAGAGCAATTGGTCATTAGCACTGAGTTCTTGGACCGCACACAGAAACTATACGATGCAGGATCCATTCCCAAAGGTGAATTTTTGCAAGCCGAAGCTCAAGTTGCCTCGGATGAGCAAGCCTTAGTAACGGCCAATAACAGCCTTTCACTGAGCAAGCTGGCCTTGGCTCAGCTACTTATGTTGGAGTCTTCTGACGGTTTGGAGGTAACCTCCCCTGATGATGGTATTGAAGTTGACAACACCATTTTGTCTCGCACGCCACAGTCTATTTACGAAGCAGCTTTAGAAACTCAACCTGGTGCCTTAGCGGCCGAAATGAGAAAGCAGTCTGCTGAGAAATCCATTGGGCTTGCCGAGGGTTCTTACTATCCCACACTTTCGCTTTCAGGACAGATCAACTCTAACTTTGCGAATGACTTGCAGCGCACCACGCGCACCATTGATACGTTGGTTCCGTTGGGATATACCGCCGCTAGCCAAGAATTGGTTTTGCCTTTTCAGTCTTCTACCATTCCTTTGGCTTACGAAGACTACCCTTTGTGGGATCAATTCTCAAACAACATCAACTACTTTGTAGGGGTGAACTTGAGCATTCCCATCTTTAACCGATTACAGACGAGAAACGGAGTGCGCTCAGCCAAGATTCGATACGAGAATGCCCACTTGGATTACGTACAGGTACAAAACGACTTATA
This sequence comes from uncultured Schleiferiaceae bacterium, assembly GCA_965658445.1. Taxonomy (GTDB): domain Bacteria; phylum Bacteroidota; class Bacteroidia; order Flavobacteriales; family Schleiferiaceae; genus CBFHSF01. The sequence continues at coordinate 79,068 of CBFHSF010000009.1, forward strand.
CCAAACCATACAAAGAGCACACGCAGACGCGCAGGCTTCTTTTAGAAATTACTTTGCCGCACAGCGCTCCGTTGAGGCCAATGCAGAAAACTTTGCCTACGCCACGGAGAGAAAGAACGTAGGGGCCATTAACCAATACGACTACCAGCTGGCGAGAAACAACTTATTACAAGCAGAATCTCAGCGTCTACAATCTAAATACGACTACTTCTTCAAGATTAAGACCTTGGAATTCTACCTAAACAACCAATTGACCTTCTAGGCATTGCCCAGAGGAATAAAAGACCTATACCATGAGTAAGACCTGGAAAATTATTATCGCCATTGTTGTGGTGCTTGTACTGGGATTGATCCTCGCCAAATCTCAAGGATGGTTACCGGATCGCGATCAGGGATTGGAAGTGAAGGTAGAAGAGGTGAGCTTGCAAACCGTGGTACAAACCGTAACGGCTTCCGGAAAGATTCAACCCGAAACGGAGGTAAACATTTCTCCCGAAGTCAGTGGGGAGATCATTGAACTTCCCATTGTAGAAGGACAGCAAGTAAAGAAGGGGGATCTACTGGTTAGAATCAACCCGGATTTGTACGAATCTGCTGTGAACCGCTCCATGGCCTCTGTGAATTCTGCAAAGGCTGCCAAGGCTCAGGCCGAGGCCCAGTTCATAGAAGCGGAAAACATCTACAAGAGAAATAAGAAGCTCCACGAGCAAAAGGTTATTTCGGATGCAGATTACGATGCGTCTAAGCGTCAATACGACGTGTCTCGTCTGTCTGTAGAGTCTGCTAAATACCAATTGCGTTCGGCGGAAGCCACGCTAAAAGAATCTAGAGACAACCAACGCAGAACGACCATTTACGCTCCTACGGAGGGTACCATTTCTAGTCTTTCGGTTGAGAATGGAGAGCGCGTTGTAGGAACCGCTCAGATGGCGGGTACAGAACTCCTTCGCATTGCCAACCTCGAGTTGATGGAGGTAGTAGTAGAGGTTTCTGAAAACGACATCGTTCGAGTTCACAAAAACGATACAGCCATTGTAGAAATCGACGCCTACCTGGACGAGGAGTTCAAAGGTGTGGTTTCTGAGATTGCCTCTTCGGCCAATACGCAAGGAACCTCTGCCGATCAAATCACCAATTTTGAAGTGAAGATTCGCATTCTCAAGTCTAGCTACCAGCACTTGATTGACGAGAGAAACTCCAATCCCTTGAGACCGGGAATGACGGCTACCGTTGATATTCGCACCAAGGTTGAGAAGGACGTTGTGGCCATACCACTTCCTGCAGTAACCACGCGTACGGACACTTCCTCTAGTGCTAAGAGCTACCGCATGAAATCTCGAAGCACCACGCCTGCAGAGGACGAAAGCTACGAGGTGGTATTTGTGGTAGGAGACAATGACAAGGCACAATTGCAAGTGGTTAAAACCGGAATTCAAGACACGGAAAACATTGTGATTGTAGAAGGCTTGGAGGAAGGTGACCGCGTAATTACCGGTCCGTACACCATTGTTTCTAAAGAGCTCAAAAACCAAAGCCGCATAAAAATCACCGAAGAAGAGAAGGCGGATGCTGATTCTTCCGAGGAAGAAGAGTAAACGCGATTTTTCATGGGAAAGATTGGATTGCACCTATCTACTTCTACGGTTAACTGCTCTGTCGCAGTATCTGTTGGAGAAGCGGTAGCACGCTGTGTTGAGGAATCAGAAGACCGCCTAGTTCACGCGGAAAAACTTCACGTATTTATAGAAAAGGCGATTGCCGATTCCGGGTTTACCCCTTCGGACTTGGATTATCTGTCTGTAGATATTGGCCCAGGATCCTACACAGGACTTCGCATTGGGGTTTCTGCCGTCAAGGGATTGGCCTACGCCCTCCAGATTCCCATTGTTTCCATGACGTCCCCAGAAATTCTAATGGCGGGTTGGATACAACAGTTTCCAGACCAGGAGAACGCAACGGTATTGGCCATGATTGACGCACGTCGCATGGAAGTCTATCATCAATTTGGAGACGCTCAGGGAAGCCCTCTGGGCGACATACAAGCCACGGTCTTGTCACAGGACACATTTAGCGAAGAACGCGCGGCACAACGCGTGTATTTGGTGGGTGACTCTACAGAGAAAGCACTGACGGTTTGGATGGAGGGAGAAAGTTTAATTGCCACGGACATTCTCTATCCTTCTGCTTCCTTTATGGCAAAGCGCGCATTAGAAAAATTTGAAGGAAGTGACTTTGTAGACACGGCCTACTTTGAACCCTTTTACCTGAAAGACTTTGTAGCGGGTAAGCCGAAGAAACTCTTGTAACCTAAAAAGCTTCTGTAATCTCGACTTTTTTGGGCGCCTTTCCGGCGAGAAAGCAATCGGCTTCGTGTTCGTAAACCAATCCGCAAGCTTGTAAATGAGCGTATACAACAGTAGTTCCCACAAACTTAAATCCTCGCTTTTTCATGTCTTTAGAAATGGCATCGCTCAAAGCGTCGTTGGCGCAGTATTCGGCCACAGATTTGGGTTCTTTGACTACGGGTACGTAGTCCACCCATTGCCAAAAGTAATCACAGAAGGAACCGAAATCCTTCTGAATTTCAGGAACCAATCGGGCATTGTTGATGGCCGCTCTGATCTTGAGCTGATTTCTGATGATGCCGGCATCGGCTAGAAGGTCTTGGACTTTATTTTCATCATAACCCGCAACGATTTCGTAGTTGAAATCGTCAAAGGCCCTTCTAAAGTTTTCTCTCTTTCTCAGGATGGTAATCCAACTGAGTCCGGCCTGAAAAGTTTCTAAGAGCAAAAACTCAAACATGGTGCGATCGTCCAATACCGGCTGTCCCCACTCATTGTCGTGGTAAGCCATGTACAGTTCGTCATTTTCGCACCATTTACAGCGTTTCATTTTCTGCTTGAAGTGTGGGGTCGGTTTCTGATTCCTCTTCTGGTGTAGGAAGGGGTAGGAGTTTTTCCAATCTCAGCTTCATCGGCTTCATAGATTCTAGGAAATCTCCTTTGATCTCTTCGCGAATGGGCTCCGCATCGGGGAGCTTTTGCTTAAAGGGGTCTACCTGTTTTCCGTTTTTCCAAAAGCGGTAACACACGTGAGGTCCCGTAGCCAATCCCGTGGAACCTACGTATCCAATGGTCTGACCCTGCTTTACGCGAGTACCCGGTTTCATGCCCTTGGCAATCTTAGACATGTGCAAATATTGCGTGCTGTACACCGAGTTATGTCTCACCTTTACGTAGTTTCCGTTTCCTGAGGTATATCCCGCTCTGTCCACTACACCGTCGGCAGTAGACATAATGGGCGTACCTCTGGGGGCTGCGTAGTCTGTTCCCAAGTGCGCCTTCCAACGCTTTTGTACAGGGTGGAATCTCCTTGGAGAATAGCGCGAGCTGATTCTAGAATAGGATAGAGGTGCTTTCAGGAAGGCCTTTCTCAGAGAATTTCCTGAATCGTCATAGTACTCTGGCCAACCTTGGACTGTGTCTACGTATTCAAAGGCGTAGTTGTCTCCACCGAAGTGGTTAAAGTTCGCAGCAATAATTCTTCCCGTCCCAGCGTACACCGTATCATCGATGTAAATCTCTTCGTATATCACTTGGAAGTAATCGCCCTTTTGAATTCTAAAGAAGTCAATGGTCCAAGCGTAAATTTCAGAGAGTTTAACGGCAATCACAGGACTGAGATCTTGGTTCTGAAGGGTGAGGTACAGTGAACCTTCAATCACACCGGAGGCCTCCCTTACTTTTTTGGTAACGGCCTTTTGACCGGCAAATACGGTATCGTTTTCTCCCAATTCAAAAACCACGTAATCGGTCAATGACTTTTCATAGACTAAGTGTGTCAGGGTCGTGGATGAATCCCTTTGATTGAGAATGGCCGTGTAGGGCTTTCCCGCTTGGATATACCTTACGTCGAACACGTCTTTAGACATGCCCACCAAACTGTGGATTCTTGGATATTCTACTCCGTAGTTGAGCAGAATTTCTGAGAAACTCTGATTGGGTTGAACCTCGGATTTTTCTACAGAAAGTGTATCCACTTCAATGCCGTAAGCGTAGGTCTTGGCTTCAATGATTGTAAGATCATCGTTGACATCTGATGGTTTTCCCTCTTCCGGAAACCAGGCCACAAAGGCCCAAATCACAATCAGAGAGGTGGTCAAGGCACCTGCTGCTGCTATCATGAGGTTTCTTGTCTTTTTCTTCATACTTCAATGGTTGTGAGACGCGGCACGATTTTGCTACATGGGTAAAAACGCCACGCGGAGCTCACTTATTTTCCTTCTCTTAATTCTTTTAGCACTGATTCTACCCATGACTTACCCCATTCTTCAATTTCTTGAGCCGACCATAATTCGGGATAGAAAATTCTCTTTTGGAAGCGTGGTGGCAAGTACTTCTGCCAGTTGGTTCCTCCGGTAGCTGCGATGTCTTCTGGGCGTCTCGCTAAGTAGGCAACCGCGGTCTTGTAGTGTTGTAGGGGCCAGTAAACGTTTACGTTGAGATCCAACAACCTCAATTGGTTGATGAGGTCTTGATTTTCTCTTTCCTCTTTGGGAAGGGATTGGAAACGGCTCCACATATTGGTCTCGTGGTAGCGGTTGGCCCAACGCAAGATTTTATCAGTGTACTTCTTTTCGAATTGCTTAAGCGTCAGGGTTTTTTCTCCTGTACCGGCAATGGTAGCTCCGTTTTTCCAGTAGATGTGCTGGTACATTTCGTCCACGGTAGAGTCTTCATTGTACTCGTCTCTGTGGTCTTTGTCTACGAGGTATTTAAATTCTGTAGAACATACCTCGATGAGGCGGTACTGTACAGATTGGAATCCTGAAGCGGGGATCAAGGCCAGGCGGAAGTTCAAAAACTGACTTCTCTCCATGCCCTTTTCCATTACTCCAAAGGAGTGGGTAAGGGCCTCAAAATATCTATTGATTCTCTTGAGTTTATTGGCGAAGCGCTCTGCGTTGAGTTCTTCGTCTGTGGCAATTTGCTTGATTTCGTGGAGGGAAAGCTTAAAGTACAACTCGGTAATTTGGTGGTACATGATAAAGATTTCCTCATCGGGGATGGGGGTTCTCGGTGTTTGGAGACTCAACAAGGTGTCCAAGTGGACGTAGTCCCAGTAGGTAATATAGTCGGCAAAGAGAAGTCCGTCCAAGAATGCCAAAAGATCCTGTCCTGAGGCATCGTACTTTTCGGATAGGGCGGAGATTCTCTCCTTTATATCATTAGTGATTTCCATATGAGTAGCTTAGCGTTGCTAAAGTAAAACTTTATGCGTTGTAGTCCCCAAACCACACCGAAAAAATGGGTTGTAGTAAGGTGCCGTCTTTTTTACTCGTAGGCTAGTGGGTGAGCGAGATTTTGTGCCTTGGTCACATCGATTTTTATAGACCCTACGGCCAATTCACTTTCTATGCGAATAGGAATTCTATTTCCGTCGTCAGAAACGTACAAGGTCATGCCTTCCTCGTCACTGAATACGCGACCGTCTTGTACGCTGGGTTTAAAGGCCAAACACTTGATGTCGCCAATGTCAGAATCGATGACTTCTCTGCCCAAAAATTCAAATTGCATGGGGTAAATCTCGTGGTCTAAGAAAACGGGAAACGTAAATATGTCGCCTATGGCCCACTGATCCACTTGTACGGAACGGGCCAGGTAGAACATGGAGAAAATATCCTGAACGCCCTCTTCCAAGACAAAAGTAGAATCTGGGTTTAAGGAATAGTCTACCGCCTCTTGCTCTTCGGGTGAAAAGAAAATGTTGCGTTGGATTTCAAATCCGCCTTCATCCACATCGCGGATAAAGCGTCTGGGGGTCCATGCTTGCGTGTCTATGTAGGTTTCGTAGCGGTCTTCCACAGGAAAGAACAGGTCGGTCATTCCGGTGGTGTATCCAACGCCTACCATGTGGTAAACGGGATGGCCGTTGTGCTCGGTGAGTTCGCTGACGTTGAGTTTGGCACGGCCAGCGTTTACAATTCCATAGTGTATGCGGTATTCCAGTACTTCGCCCACGTTAAAGGCCGCTGATTTTTCTAAAGAAGTGGCCGCGATAGATTCTGTGCGGGCTTTCCCTTCAGAGAAAAATGCCGTGGGGAGTGCAATGGCGAGAAGTGTATACAGTAACTTTTTCATGGCGAAGTATTTAAGGTACTGATTTTAGAATGAAAGCTCAAAAGTCAAGAACGAACGAGCAAAAATTCAAAAAGGAACAGTACGTGGTTTCACATCATATTGAATCAATCAATACGAATCAACCAATACAAATCAAACGATGTGCCAATCTGAAAAAGTATCTACAATCCCTTGAGCTCAAACATGGGGTACCCCTTTTCTCCGAGGTCGTTGTAGAATCCCACGAAACGCATTTTGTAGTAATTACCGGATTTTTCTCTGACAAAGTAAGAGATGGTCTCGTCCGTAATGTACGTTCCGGTGTCAAAGTCAAAGTACTTCCAGTCGTAACCAATGACGTTTAGATCCGTAGAGAACTCCTCGAGTAAGGCATCTTCTTTGGTGAGTTGATCAAAGGATTTAGAACCTTCATATCGAACCGCCGTTACTTGCTGTACGTTGATCAGCGCCCCGCGAACGAGGTAGGCTACCGTGTCGCCTTCTACCGTGAGGTCGTAATCCGTGTATTGAGTAAAGGACATGTGCCAGTCATTGGAAAGAGGCTCGAAGCTACCCTTGTCCAAGTCGTCAATATCAAAAGTCAAGGTGCGGTAGTCTACATCTTTGAGAAGGGTAATGACCGTGTCAACGGCTCCGTCCAAACTTCCCAGGCGGAAGGAGATGCTGGCCGAGGTAGATTCTTCTCCTCTGATTTTGTAGTATCCTCTGGAGGTACCGTCAGAATAAACTCCTCTGTCCAAAATAAATACTTGACCGGTGGTGCTTCCGTCGGTGTTGAAGAGGCCTTGAAGGGCAGCCTTCTGAGCTTCGCCGGAAGGATAATCGTATCTCCATTTATTGGGTCCTGCGGTATCGGTAACACTTTCAAAAGCTACGACTCCGGCATTTTTTGCAAATGGATAGTTGCTGCTGTTTAGGTAGATGAGGTGTTGAGTGGGGTCGTTGGAAATGTTGAGGTCCCAGTCTGCATGGAGAACGGTGAGGACTTGCTCCCCAGAGAAGAGGTCAAAGTAGACCATGTTGGCGTAATCCGATCCCAACCCCACAGAAATGGCGGTGGTGGAAGCGGGCGTTACCGGCTTTTCTTCCTTTTCACAACCTGCAAAAACGAATCCAATCAACAACAGCAATACAAATTCTAATCTCTTCATCTACGTTCTCGAATTACTCGGGCCTTCATTTGGCAATTTACAACGATAATTTACAACTTATAAAAGCAGTGCGTCCCCAGGCGATGGCTTGATTGCCAGAGCTGTGTGCTCCGCCTGTGTTTAAAGTGGATTGAAGGTTGGTTACGTCGAAGAGGTTTTTACCCCCTACGGTAACGGAAATCTTGTTGTTCCAAAATTTCTGTGTAGCGGAAATATCTAACCAATGGTATCCGGGAACGGAAGTTTGTAACACTTCGTCGTTCTCGCCATAGGTGTATCCAGGAACGGGGCCTGTGTATTTATACGTCACGTTAAAGTTGAACTTCTTGCTGGCTCTCCAATAATCAAATCCGGCAATGACCTCTGGTGTATAGAGGTAGGCATAGCTGCCTTCGAACTCGTCGGCGTTGAGGTTGGTAAAGCCCAATTGACTGAAGCCCAACTTGAAGTGGTAGTCCGGGTGAATGGTGTAGTTGGCTACGATTTTGGCTCCAAAGGTCTCTACCTCGTCAATGTTTTGGTAGGTAAATTGAGTCCCTTGAATTTGCAACAGGGTGATGTTGTCGGTGATGTAGTTGTAAAAGAGGGTAGGTTCAATTTTTAGGTTTTGAACACCCTTTTCATCGGCCCATAGCCATTGAAGGCTCAAGCTTGCATTTTGACTGCGCTCAGGAGTCAAGTCTTCGTTTCCTAAAATGTTGTGGTTGGCATCTACAAATTCCATGTAGAGCTCTTTGAGGGAAGGGGCGCGGAATCCCATGGCGTATGTAGCTCTCAAGATCCAGCGATCGGAAAAATTGTACTTGGCAAAAAGACTGGGAACCACGGGCGCGTCAAACTGTGTGTTGTAGGCCCAGCGCAATCCCGGTTGCAAGGTGAAGTCCCCTCGCTTGTATTCCGCCGAAGCAAAGGCGGCATAGTCTCCCATGGTGCGCGTACCATCGCTAATTCGACCGCCTTGTCCGGTCTCGTAATTGAGGTCCAAACCGGGTTGCAATACCCATTGATTTCCCAAGGCAAAGGGAAGGGTGAAGCGTCCGTTTACTCCGGTAAATATCGTGGTGTCGTGATCGTCGGGATTGGGGGTGGGCTCTTGGGTAAGGTCCAGCAAGTTTCTGTTGTAGGTAATCTTTGAACGCCAGAAATAGTTGTGAGTAAAACTCGCGTTCAGCTTGTGCTTGTCAGAAACAGGTATACTGTAGTTGGCCTTCGCAAAGGTTCTGTTGGTGGTAAACCACGTGTCGAGGGCGTAGTTGGAGAAGTCGCTCAATCGATCTCCCTTGTCTTTGATGACCTCGTGTACTCCTTGGAAGGACAGGTCAAATTTGGATTTTCCCCAGTCAAACTGGTAGCCCAAAGACCCCATAATTTGCTCCTTCTGATTCCACTGTTGGTTTCTTCCGGTGTTCTCAGGATCCCATCCGCCAAAGAAGTTTCTTCCGAGGTTTACTCTCAGGGCCTGTTTGTCAAAGCCCATGTTAAAGGTACCGTTGAGGTTGGTGAGACCAACGGATTCGTACAGCGCTTTAACGCCTCCAGAAATTCGATTTTCTTTGGGCTTTTTGGTAATGAGGTTTATGGTTCCGGCAATGGCACTGGATCCATAGGCCACAGATAGGGGACCTTCAATAACCTCAATGCGTTCTACGTTGTCTAGGTTGAGTTGAGAAAGGTCGATGTTTCCATCTTGCCTTCCCACGATGGGTACTCCGTCGATTAGGATTTTGACGTTTTCGCCGCCAAGGCCCTGAACGGAAATATTTGAGCCCAATACGTTGTCCTGACCAATGCGAATGTTGAGCTGGTCATTGAGGACTTGGTTGAGGGTAACCGCCCCTCGGTGCGTAATTTGTTCTTGGCCAATGACCTTTACTTTAAATACCGAATTCTTCTCAGAAACGGGATCCAGCTGACCGGTCACGACCACCTCGTCCAACCCAAAGTTTCCGGGTTGCAAGGCGATGGTTTTGTTTTTTCCTGGGTACAGTGTATCCTTTAGGGTAGAATACCCCACAAAGGTACAGTAGAAGGGAGTGGGTGATTTGATGTCCAGAGAAATATTCCCCTTTTCATCGGTGGTTTTAAGGATGCGCTTGCCCGTCTCCAATGAGAAAACCACGTGGGCAAATTCAATGGGTTTTTGCGTTACCGCATCGCGCACAGAAAGCACAGAAGTCTGCCCCATTAGGGCAGACTCTGTAAATAATATAAGAATGACTAAGAGTTTCCTCACAGCGAGTTCTTTGTGTTTTTTCCGATGAGAATTACTGAACGATGATTCTCAAAGTGGAGATGCGATTTCCGCTGGTCAACTGTACCAAGTACATTCCGGGTTGTTGATCCGCCATAGAAATGCGCTCACCGTTGGCAATGTTTCCTTCGGCTACTAACTGTCCAGAAAGACTTACTACTCGGTAGTCAGCAGTTTCTAGAGAACCCAAGTCAACCGTGATAAAATCAGTTGTTGGGTTGGGGTAGGCCTTGGCCGTAATGGTTTGGAACTCATCAACAGAAATCATAGAAGAAAGGGTAACGGCAAAAACTGATTTACCTGAACCGTAGCTTCTAAAGCACACTTTGTAAACGTCTCCTGCATTATTCTGAACGAAGTACGCAGTAGAATCATCGATGATGTAAGTGAACGTTCCCATGTCAAAGGTCTTCCAGTCGTATCCGATGGTGTTGATCTCTGTGTTGAGAACAGACCATTGAGCCGTTGCCGTATCAACCATAGACACTTGCTCGTTCATGGCGTTTGCGTTAATCAATACTCCAGTTACACGATAGTAAACGGTAGGGGCTACCTCGTCTAGGTACTTTGTGAAGAGCATGTCCCAATCGGTTTTGGCAGGCTCTCTATCTACAAACATTCCAGTGTTGAGGTTGTAGTAGATGAAGTTTTTAGTTCCGTAAGTAGACTTGTTAAATGAGTCTGTTACCTCGTTAGAACCGTCCAAGTCAGCGTATTTGAATTCAAACATTCCGCTGGCCTTCATAGACATTACCATCATTTTCTTGTACGTATCGTTAGGCATTTTGATAACAAAGATGCGCTTGGCGTTTACGTCGTGTGTGGTTTGGTTGTACATCCCCCAACCGTAATCTGGGTGGAAAGTACCCAAGTTAGAAAAGGCTCCAAATTCCCAATCCGTTGGGTCGTTGTACACTTGATACATTCCAGCGGTATCCAAAGTGGCCCAATCTGCAGTGTCATCAGAAGCTACAAATAGCTCAAGAGCACCTGCAGAAGATCCTGCGGAGTTGATCATTACACTTGCGCTCAAGGCAGAAGTGGTAAAAGCTACGTGCCAAGTGTCTCTGGCTACTGTTGATACGGTACCGTTCTCTAAAGAGTAGTACACGTCCATGTCATTAGAAGCACCTACTTCTGTGCTGTCCAAACGGGTTTGTCCAAATGCTAGGGTTGAGAGGGCAAGGGCAAAGACTGTAATTGTTTTTTTCATGTCTTTCTTGAATTGTTTAATTCCGATTTTTTAAATCTTGTTTTATTCTATTCCGTTTGTTTTTGAACCATCGTTATCTGTAACACAACTAACAGATACCGCTATTTCGACTTTTGGAGGTATTTATTCCCCCGATAGAGGCATTATTTAGAATGGTTATAAATAACGGTACAAATATAGAGACCATGGTGATTTGCGCAAATTTATTTTCATCTTTATTCACGAAAAATGACAAAAATCACATATTTACGTTTAGCGTTATTTTGAAAAATTCAGCGATAGTTTTTGGGATACTCAACTGGGGTTTGGGACACGCCACGCGGTCTCTTCCTTTGATACGTGCTGCTCAGACGTGCGGATATTCTGTCGTTATTGCCTCAGACGGTGAATCGCTAAAGTGGTTACAAAAGGAGGTCCCCAATGCACATTTTGAAGAATTGCCAGGCTACAACATAGATTACTCCAAGGGTTTTATGCCTTGGTACGTAAAATCTCTGCCTGAAATTGCCAAGGCCGCCACTGTAGAGAAAGGTCGCGCAGCAGAAATTTGCGAGAAGTACCATGCCGTAGGCCTGATTTCTGACAACCGATTGGGTTTTGTCTATTCCAATGTGCCCTCTGTTTACATCACGCATCAGCTATCCGTAGAAGTCCCTGTAGGGAAAAAGGTGGCGTCCAGACTTCACGCACAATATATAAATGCCTTTGATGAGGTTTGGATTCCTGACAATCTCAATATTCGTTTGGCGGGAAAGCTTACGGAAAACAAAGCGGTTACCATTCCCAAAAAGTACATAGGCTTTTTGTCGCGCTTTAATCGATTGGAGAGAAATCCCAAAAACGCCGTGGCGGTTTTGTCGGGTCCTCCCAGTGCACGGGAAGAATGGATTAATGAAATACTTGCGGAAGAAATCAATGATTTGATCATTGTAGGGGCAACGGAAGGTCAGGAGGACAAAGTCCGCGATATTTTTGGTCTGCGTTCCACTAGCGAATTGGAAACCACGTTGATCAATGCCGCGGTTCTGATCGCTCGCTGTGGATACTCCACCTTGATGGATGCCATTGCCATGGGAATTCCTACGGTGGTAAAGGCCACTCCCAAGCAGTACGAGCAATTGTACTTAGAAAATCAGCTCGAGCACGTGCCAACGGGTGTTAAATGGGAAAAGGGCCAATCTTTGCGAGAGGCCATTGATACGGTTTTGCAATCGGAAGAGGTGCTTCCTTACAACGAAAACTTAGACCGGCTTTTTGCCTTTTTTGAGGGTAAAGGAAAAGGTTGATCCCGTTCCTACCTTGGAGCGAACATGTATGCTCTGGTTGTGAGCTTCCACAATGTGCTTTACAATGGAAAGTCCCAGTCCTGAACCTCCCGCATCGCGCGTTCTACTCTTGTCTACGCGGTAAAAGCGCTCAAAGATTCTTGAGAGATCTTCTTCGGGAATTCCGTAGCCATCGTCGGTAACTTCAATGAGGTAGTTTCCTTCGGCATCAAAAAAGCGAACTTCTACTTGTCCGTTTTCTTCACCGTATTTAATGGCGTTGTTGACCAGGTTGATGACCACCTGTTCAATTTTGTTGCGATCGCCTTCTACCCATAGGCTCTTTGCGGGGGGAGTGGGAATGGAGAGTTCAATCCCTCTCTTGGTAGCCTTGGACTCCAAGACCTCGTAAACATCGCGTACCAAGGCGATGATATCAAATTGACTCCACTGAATATCAATGCGGCCTTGCTCCAACATGTTAATGGTGTCCATGTCCTGAATGAGGTTGATCATTCTCTCCACGGATTTGTTGGCGCGCTTGATGTATTTGACGTTGATGTTGGGGTCGTCAATTCCACCGTCTATAAGGGTGAGTAAATACCCTTGTATGTTAAAGATGGGGGTCTTGAGTTCGTGACTTACGTTTCCGATAAACTCGCGACGGTAATTCTCTCTTTCCTCGAGTTGCGCAATTTCTGAGTTTCTCTCCTTGGCCCACTCTTTTACTTCTTTTTCTACTTCCGCCAAATCTGTGGTTTTGGCCAAGTTGTCTTCATCTACCTCATTTCCCACCTTGAGCTCGTGAATGGTCTTAAAGAGGATTTTGATTTTTTGATAGATAAAGCTGTGGATGGCAAAGCGAACGGTGATAAAGGTGAGGAGACCCACGACCAATGCTGCATAAGCAGAGAGTAAAACCGGAATGGCGAACCCTCCGATAACACCGGTAATGTACATGGTAGCCCAAACCAAAAGGGTTACTACAGCGGCTACCCCAATGGAAATTCTCGACGTTTGGTCAAAGTTCATGAAGTCTCAAATGGTATTCGCGAATGGTATTTTAAATGCTATACCTCAAATTTATATCCAACCCCTTTGATGGTCTTGATTTTGTCGTCACCAATTTTCTCGCGAAGCTTTCTAATGTGAACATCGATGGTGCGGCCACCCACAATTACGTCGGTACCCCAAATCTTGTCCATAATTTCTTCTCTAGGGAAAACCTTTCCGGGGCGAGAGCACAAAAGGCTCAACAATTCAAATTCCTTGCGAGGTAGATCGATGGAGCGTCCGTCGTTTTCTACTTGGTATCTCTCGGGATCGATGATGAGGTTTCCGAATTCCAATACATTGGAAGATGAGGCAGTGTCTGCCCCCCCTCTTCTCAACAATGCCTTGAGGCGAGAAGTCAATACTTTGGGCTTGATGGGCTTGGTGATGTAGTCATCGGCGCCAGCCTCAAAACCTGCCACTTGGCTGTAGTCCTCTCCGCGTGCTGTCAAAAACGCAATCATTACGCCTTTGAGCTCGGGAAGGGAACGGATGACGTCACAGGTTTCTATGCCGTCCATGCCGGGCATCATTACGTCCAATAGTATGAGGTGTGGGATTTCTTTCTTTGCAATTTCAATGGCGTCTTTACCATTGGAAGCTGTCTTCACTCGGTATCCTTCTTTCTTAAGGTTATAGCTTACGAATTCTAGGATGTCTTTCTCGTCGTCTACTAATAATATAGTATAGTCGCTTTCTGTCATGATTAGTGGCAATTATTGCTTTTGCAAGGCAAAAGTAAAGATATAAAAAAACCTCCCTGCCGAGTTTACCAAAAGTTAACACAAGAAAAACATAGGGGTAATGACGAATGTAACCCATTGTAAATCAGTTGTATGCAACTTTATTCAAAATTCATTGTCTGCTAACATTCTGTTAACAAAGCGGCAGTTACTTTGCCTCCGAAAACAAACGATAACAAGTTTACAATTATGAAATTAACAAACCTTTTTGCACTCGCACTTGTTGCAGGATTCGCCTTCACTTCATGTGATGATGACGACACAACTGATCCACCTGCCACAACACCTGACACAACTTTTAATACTGAAGAGTTGAAAGACGACGACGGTAACGTTGTTGAAACCATCGTTACTATCAACGACTTCGGAAAAGGAACAGGAACTACCACACTAACAGCCGACAAGACTTGGGTGTTAGATGGTTTGGTTTTTGTGAACGACGGACAAACTTTGACAATTGACCCTGGTACAGTAGTAAAAGGAAAGTCAGGTCAAGGAGAAAATGCTTCAGCTCTTGTAGTAGCTAGAGGTGGAAAAGTAATGGCTGAGGGAACTGCCGCAAAGCCCATTATTATGACTTCTGAGTCAGATCAAACAAGAAGAAACGCTGCTGGAGAGCTTGAAAACGGTGGGAACCTTCCTGCAACCGTTTCTGGTCTTTGGGGTGGTTTGATTGTTTTGGGTAACGCAGACATCACTGCTGCAACTGAAACAAGAGCTATCGAAGGAATCCCTACTTCTGAAACAAGAGGTCTTTACGGAGGTTCTGATGACTCTGACAACTCAGGTACTTACCAGTACATCTCTATCCGTCACGGTGGAACTGACATCGGTGCTGGAAACGAGATCAACGGATTTACTTTGGGTGGTGTTGGTAACGGTACTACTATCAATCACATCGAAATCATCGCAAACGCTGATGACGGTATTGAGTTCTTTGGTGGAAACGCTCGCGTTAAAAACCTAGTAGTTTCTTACGCTGGTGATGACGCTATTGACTATGACGAAGGTTACAAAGGGTACATCCAGTACGCTCTTGTATTTGAGCCAGGCGACAGAGGTGGCGAGCACGATGGTGGTCCATCTGACTGTGAAGACTGTATGCCTTACGCTACTCCAGTATTTGGAAACGTTACTTCTATCGGTAAAGGCGGAAGCCGCGCAGTTACTTTCCGTGACAACGCAGGTGGTCAGTACCACAACTCTATCTTGTACAACTACGCCAAGGCAATCGATATCGAAGACCTAGCGGCTGGTGAAGATTCAAGAGCTCGTCTAGAAGCAGGTGATCTTATGTGGATGAACAACATTCACTGGGACTTGGCTGGAAACGACGCTACTAAGCAGGTTATCACAGGTGGTGACAACAAAGACGAAGATCTTTTGGGACATGCTAACGTAGACGGAAACCAAGTGGTTAACCCAATGATCATCAAAGGTGTGGCTACAGCTACTGAAGCTCAAACAGGAACTTGGCCTTCAGGTCTTGACTCTTGGTTTGACACTCCTAACTACAAAGGAGCTTTTGATCCTAACGGATCAAGCACATGGATTGCTGGATGGACTTTGACTGACGAAGCGGATATCCTTTAATCAACGATTGAAATTATAACCACTTTCAATACACAAGGGAGCATCTCAAAGCGAGGTGCTCCCTTTCTTCAAAAAATAAATGCTATCAAAATGGAGAAGAGAATTGTTTTATCACTGATTGCCCTACTATCACTAACCACACTTTGGGCGCAGAATGGAACGGTAAGAGGAACCGTTTACGACAAAGAAAACGGCGAAACCATGATTGGAGCAGCGGTTACCGTAGAAGGAGTTCCCGGAGTAGCTGGAGGTTCGGATCTTGATGGAGCCTACACCTTGAGCTTGCCTGCCGGAACGTACACTCTTAAGTCTAGCTACATTTCCTACCAAGATGTAAAAATCACAGAAGTTGTAGTTAAAGCAGGAGAAGTAACGGTTATCGATTTCTACATGCCATCGTCTACTGAGATGTTGGGTGAGGTAGTGGTTGAAGCCAAAGCTTCTAGAAACACAGAAAATGCTGTAATCTTGATGCAGAAGAACGCCACCGCCGTTATGGATGGAATTTCTTCTCAGACCATTCGCAAGATGGGAGATTCTGATGCAGCCGGTGCCATTAAGAGGGTGACTGGAGTTTCTGTAGAAGGCGGTAAATACGTTACTGTACGCGGATTGGGTGACCGTTATTCAAAAACCCTATTGAACGGAGCGGAGATCCCTTCTTTGGATCCTGAGAAAAACGCAGTTCAATTAGACCTTTTCCCTACCAACTTGATTGATAACATGTTGGTTTATAAAACTTTTACAGCGGATAAACCCGCTGATTTTACGGGTGGATTGATCAACTTGACTACCAAGGACTTTCCTGAAAAATTCACCGTACAAGCATCTGCCCAATTAGGATTTAACGATCAGTCTACCATGAATTCTAACTTCCTTACTTATAAAGGAGGTACAACGGATTGGTTGGGTTATGATGACGGATCCAGAAATGCACCTGCAAACGCTGAAAGATTGCCGCAGGATGTGAATGGATTCTTGAACAACTTGGATGAGAACCGAGCTACGGTTCAAGGGTTTTCTCCTCAAATGAGTTCCGTTCAAGGTAGTACGCCGCTAAACCAATCATACAGTTTGAGCATCGGGAACCAGTCTACCCTCTTTGGAAAAAAGGTAGGTTTCTTGGCAGCGGGTTCTTACCGCTACCGCTCTACGGGTTACGACAACGGATTTGTTGGTCGTTACACTGCTCCCTCTGCGACCAACTTCCAGATCTTACGTCAATTGGATGATCAGTCTTGGAATGAGTCGGTTCTTTGGGGTTTGATGTTCAACGGAAATATTCGACTTAATGACAACAATAAGATTGGTTTGACGTACATGAGAAACCAATCAGGAGATAAAACAGCGCGTTCTCTTGCAGGTAAATGGGATGAGTTCTCTACCATTTCACCTTCTAGTGATGACTACTTCTTTACCCAGACTATGGATTGGGTAGAGCGCTCTATTTCAACATTCCAACTCAAGGGTGAGCACAATGTTGAGAGCTGGAACCACACGAAGATTGACTGGATTTCTTCCTACACCAATTCTTCTCAAGATCAACCGGACTTGAGATACTTTGCGTATGACCTAGAAGGAAATAACTATCAAATTTCATCACAGGCTTACCAAGATCCTACTCGCTTTTTCCGTTCTATGGATGAGGTAAACTGGGACAACCGCTTAAACGTAGAAACACCATTTCTACTTTGGAATGACGAGACGGCCAAGTTGAAATTTGGAGGTAGCTTTACGACAAAGACTCGTAATTTCCAGGAATTGCAGTACGATTACATCGACTACAACAACTCCTTTAACGGCTCTATTGAGGAGTTTATTGACTTTGATAATATCATTACCTCCTTTTCTGATTCGGGATACTTTATGGTATCAAACCGTCAGTTGAGTAACACTTATGAAGGAAATCAAATGGTTATCGGGGCCTACGGAACCGTAGACCTTCCACTGACCTCTAAGTTGAAGGCGACGGTTGGTGCTCGCTTTGAGACTACTAACATTTCCGTAGAATCACAGAATCCCAACGACGGAAAGGGAGATATCTCAAAAATGGATGTTCTTCCGGGACTTAACTTTACCTACTCTCTTACAGATTTAATGAACTTGCGTTTTGGGTACAGCCGCACCTTGGCCAGACCCACTTTCCGCGAGTTGGCACCTTTTTCTTCTTACTTGTTTGCAGGTGACTTTACCTACGTAGGTAACCCCAACTTGGACAGAACGTTGGTTGATAATATTGACTTTAGATGGGAGTGGTACCCAGCGCCTGGTGACTTTGTCTCGGCGTCTGCTTTCTACAAGAGATTTACCAATCCTATTGAGCGTCAAATCCAGCCAAAAGCTGCAAATATTGAGATTACCTTCTTGAACGTACCAGAAGCCAATGTTTACGGCGCGGAGTTTGAAGCTCGCAAATTGTTAGGCTTTATGTCTACGGAAAAAAGCCAGTTTAAGGCGGGAGTTAACTTGTCTTTGATTTATGCTCGTACTACGGTAGACGAAGAGGAGTACCAAGCGCGATTGGTTACCAACCCAAATGCCTCAAGAACGCGACCCATGTTTGGTCAGTCTCCATATATCATCAACGCATACATGACTTACAACTACCTTCCTGCTGATTTTACAACCACGCTTTCGTTTAACCAGTTTGGTGAGCGTTTGATGTTTGTATCTAGAGGGGCAGTGCCTGATGTGTACGAACAACCCCGTCCTCAGTTGGATTTGACCCTTGAAAAAGGAATCGGTGAGCACTTTACCATTGGTATAAAGGCGCGTAACTTGTTAAATCCGGACAACTATATGACACATGACTTCAACGGAGAGTCTTATGACTTCTCTAGATTTACTACCGGTAGAGTGTACTCCATTAAAGTGAAGTACCTACTGTAACCATAGAACTTTAGTTTGAGAATTGTCTGTTAAGACAAAAACCCCGCGCTTGTCGCGGGGTTTTTTGTTTTACCTTAGGGAGGAACATACCAAACTCCTATGGATTCTTCTTTTGTACTGTGGGCCTGTGGCCTGGGAGCGCTCTCTGCGCTGTCCTTGCCATTGGGCTCATGGATAGGCCTCAAGTTTTAGTTTTCTTCCAACGCTCTTTCTGTCCAACTTTCAGGAAGCGCAGTCCAGTTCTTCTAACATGCTCAAGTCGGGCATGAAGAAGGGGACCATTTTTGGACTGTGGTTTTCTCTGATGATCATGACGGCCTTGGGGGCTGGCGCAGGTTATTTATTAGCCGGTCAGTTGAGTCATACCTTTATGATTGGGTTGGAAGGATTGGCCTTAGGAGCTATGTTGACCATGATTGCGGGAGCCATGATTCCTGAAGCTGTGGTCTTGGGCTCGGGAAATCGAGTGGGTCTGAGCGCCTTGTTGGGTTTCCTTTCGGCCATAGCCTTTAAACAGCTAGAATAAGTTTTTGGTAGAAAAGCCTCTGTGCATTGACACAGAATTAATAACTTGGAGGAACAAAGGATTTGAAATCTGAAATAACTAGAAATTAATTATCGATATACTCTTATGAAAGAAGCAATATACGCCTTGGCTGCTCTGTTTTTAGTGGCCTGTGGATCTTCACTTACAGTGACTTCTGACTACGACAAGGAAGCAGATTTTACGAAGTACAAATCGGTAATGTTTGCCGGTTGGGAAAAGAACAGTGGACAGATTCTAACGGATTTTGACAAGAAGCGCATCTTGGATGCCTTGGGCGATGAATTTGAAAAGCGAGGTTTTACCATCGTACAAGAAAACGCCGATGCCGCAGTAACTCTCTTTATCGTAGTGGAACAGAAAACGAGCACCACGGCCTACACCGATTACAACGGCGGAATGGGCTACGGTCCTCGCTGGGGCTACGGTTATGGAATGGGTTCATCGACCACGCAATACGTTGAAAACAACTACGCACAAGGAACATTGATCATTGACTTCTACGACGTTTCTAACAAGAAACTCATGTGGCAAGGAATCGCCACGGGCGTCGTAGAGGAAGACCCCGAAAAACGCGACGAATCTACTCCCAAGGGAATGGCCAAGTTGATGGGGGAGTTTCCGGTGGCGGTGGTTACCGCGGGTAACTAGTGACTAGTGACTAGAGAAGGAATGAGGGAGAAAGAAGGAAAGAGGAATTTTTATCCTGTGTGAACTCTCGAATCGAAGGTGGTCAAATCAATTTTCCTTCTTCTTTCCTAGTTCCTGATTCCTTCACATGCCTGTTTCCTGCTTCCAGCTCCCTGCTTCCTGTTGTCTGTTCCCTGATGCCTGTTCCCCGATGCCTGTTACCTGATCCCCGACATATGCAATTCAAACTAGAAGAAATCACTCAATGGCTCGAGGAGAGCGCTGCCGACTTTATGTTGAGCCGTTCTGAGAAGAGAGTTTTTAAAAACACGCTACACGGACGGTTTTTTACCGCTCGAGAAATTGCGTTTATCAATAGCGAAGTCAAGCGCATTGCCTTGGAGAAGTTGACGGACCACAACGCCGAAGACCTAATCCATTGGATGTACGACTGCCAGAAAGTTCTCCTCAATTACGAAAGGGAAGACAAAGATGTAGAACTGGCGGAAGCCTTCTTTAGCCCGGGTCGTGACTGCCTAGGAGAGATCATCACCTGCATCCGCAAGGCCATTCGCAGCATTGATGTTTGCGTGTTCACCATCTCCGACGACCGCATCGCCGAAGCCCTAGTGGACGCCAAAACCCGCGGCGTCGCCGTTCGCATCATCTCGGACAACGACAAGCAATACGACAAGGGCTCGGATATCGAATTCCTAAAAGAATCCGGCATTCCCGTTTGGGTCGACCGCACGGACGCCCACATGCATCACAAATTCGCCATTTTTGACAATCACACCCTCGTCACGGGAAGCTTTAACTGGACGCGTTCGGCGTCCTCTTCCAACTACGAGAACATTATCGCCCTCCACGATCCACAGCTTTTAGCGAGTTTCGGGAGAGAGTTTGATGAGTTGCTCGAGAGGGATGTTGAGAGGCTATAGATGGTTTTAAGGGACTTGGGACTTGGAACTTGGGACTTGGTTAGGAATTAGGAAAGAAGAAGGAATAAGGAATTTTTGTCCTGTGTGAACTCCGGAATTGAGTTTTAAAAAAACTGCTCACTGTTCACTGCTTACTACTTACTGTCACAAACGTTCCCCTTCGTTGGCGAAGGGGTGGATTCGTCCGACGCAGGAGGGCGAAGACGGGGTAGTTGAAACCGCAGGGATGCAATTGAGGCACGGATTTTAAATCATCCTTAAACTTAAAGGCATTCGATTCACTGAACGAAGAGAAGTAAATCCGCGCCAGCGGGGGATTCCTGTTACCAGCTCCCAGCTCCCTGTTACCTCTTCTTCTTCGCCTTACGGTTCTGAATCTTATCCCCCTTGCGAATAGGCTTTTTATACTTCGCCTTCATGGCTTTTTGATAGCTCTTCTTCTTTTCTTGCGTCTTGCTGTTTTTGGCGGACTTTTCGTGGAAGGAGGCACCCGGTTTGTTGAGCTTTCTCTTGTCAGAAAGCTCGAACTGGAGGTTGGGGCGTTGCTTTTCTTCTGGGGTGAGTTGGTGGTTGATTTCAACGAAATCGGGGAATTCAATGCGGGGGATTTCGTATTTCATCAAAGCCTCAATGGCTTCCATTTTTTCTACTTCGCGATCTGTGTAGAGAGAGATGGCAATACCGTGTTCACCGGCTCTACCCGTTCTACCGATTCTGTGTATGTAGTTCTCTGGATAGGAGGGAGCGTCAAAACTGATGACGGTAGAGATCTTTTCAATATCAATACCACGCGCAATCACGTCTGTGGCAATCAAGATGCGCGCGTCGCCCTCCACAAATTTCTCAATGGACTGGGTACGGTAGTTCTGTTCCTTTCCGGAGTGGATAAGGGCCATTTGCGAACCGAATTCCAAAATCTCAAAGAGTCTATTGGCGTTGGTTTTTGAGGCGACAAAGACGATGACCTTGTTGTGGGTTTCGTCGTCCTGCAAGAGGTAGTTGAGCAGGTTGGCCTTGGTGTAGAAGTTGAGGACTTCGTAGGCCTGTTGCTCAATGGTGTCTAGTGGGGTTCCGCTGATGGAAATGGTCTTCTTAACGGGGTTGATCAAAAAGTCGTCGATCAAATCCTCCACGTACTCCGTCATGGTGGCGGAGAAGAGAACGTTCTGGCGCTTTTCGGGAAGGTATTCAAAGATGTGCTTGAGCTGGGTCTTGTATCCAAAGTCCAACATGATGTCCACCTCGTCAATGATGAGCTTTTTGATACTCTTTAGACGGATATGTCCAGAGAGCACCAAGTCCAAAAGTCTTCGGGGCGTTCCCACGACGATGTCCATGCCTTCCGATACGGCAAGTCTCTGCGCATTGATGTTGGAGCTACCTCCAAAGACGCCTTCCACACGGATGTTTACGTAGGTTGTGAGCTTTTCTATCTGCTCAACAATCTGAATGACCAATTCGCGCGTTGGCGCCAAAATAATCACTCGAGGGTGGTCCTGATCGGAGTACTCCAAATTCTGCAAAATGGGCAGCAAGTACGCAAAGGTCTTACCGGTTCCCGTCTGTGCAATTCCCACAAAATCAGCACCGCTCATAATGGGCGAAATGGCCGCCTCCTGAATGGGCGTCGCATGGGTATACCCCAAATCCGCCAGGGCTTTCTGTAGTTGCTTCTTGATTTTGTAGTCCTCGAATGCTTTCATTTCGGTGATGTGCTCAATTCAATCTGAAATGCAAAGGTACGGGTTCCAACTTTATTGGGGAGGGTAACTAGTGACTAGTGACTGGTGACTGGTGACTGGTGACTGGTGAGGAATGAGGAAGAAAGAAGGAAAGGGGAAGGAATGAGGATTTTTGTCCTGTGTGAACTCCGGTATTGAGCGTAAAAAAACTGCTCACTGACCAAAACGTTCCCCATGTAAAATTTGACTGATTATATTTGCCATAATCATAAAAACATAACTATGCGTGCAGAAAGGCGATTTCAATTTTTTGTTTTTACCCTTTTACTTCTGGTAGGAGGAGAATTATTTTCTCAATCCTATGTGCAATCACCACAGGTATTTCCGGTTAGGAGTTATCATTATCAACCCCTGACGGCGGATTTTAACGGTGATGGTTTTGAGGATCTCTATTTTGTTACAGGCACTGGTTTGGACTCTGCTGTGATTATGTTCAATGATATGAGTGGAAACTTTTTGACACCGTTTTATGTGGGGTCTAATGAAACGCACTTTTTGTCACTTGCAGTGGATATTGATGGGGATTCTGATGTTGATATTATCGAGCTCAATGATGATGGCCCCAACAAGGTCTTCAAAAACAATGGTTCTGGTAGCTTTACTTTTGCTCAGGATTTTGGACCTACCTCGGGGTGGGTAGGCCAAGGGTTGACTAGGGATTTTAATGGGGACGGTTATCCGGATGTGGCATTTCCCATTTCATCTGTGGGTTTGTACATTTTTACTTCAGACAGCATGGGTGTCTTAACTCAGCATCAGTTTGTTGCCAATTCTAATATTGCATATGGTTTGACCGGCAATGATTTTGATGGCAATCAGTCTGTAGATATTTACTGTGCCAATAATGGACCTTCAGGAACCTATTCCCACATTTACATAAACAATGGAAATGGGATTTTTTCACCTACCAGCGGAATCTCCTCTTCATTGCCCTTTGAGGGATATTATGCTAAGAGCTATGACTATGATGGAGATTTAGACATGGATGTGATTACTACAGGACCAGGTATTGTCATATGGGAGAACAATGGTTCTGGAGTGTTTACTGCAGACCTTTCTTTAAACAATATTTGGCCACAAGGTGGAAGGGGATTTGATGTAGGAGACATTGATCAAGACGGAGATATGGACATCCTTACTTTTGATTATGACGATAGCTTGGTCATGTATAAAAACAATGGGATGGGTTCGTTTACACCAGAAACGGATTTAGCTCCAGTAGAGGCAAAGGTTACAAACGATATTAAATTATTGGATCTAAATGGCGACGGGTATTTGGATTTTGTGCATCCGGGAACGATAGCTCCGGGTGTTTTTCCTCCAACAGCAGACAAGTCTCCGCTTATTATGTATTACCAAAGGTGCAAGCCAACCGATCCTTCTATTGCCCCAGAAATTTGTGTGATTTCTGTAGACTCAACCTCAACGTTCAATCGCATTGTTTGGGAAAAGCAAAATTCCCCACTATTGGACAGTATTTTTATATACCGCGATATTGTGGGTACCTACCAAAAGGTTGGGGCTGTGGGTCAGGAAGATTTAAGTGAGTTTGTGGATTCTGCCTCTAACGCCAATCCAAGCTTAACTTCTTACCGATATAAAATAGAAGCTCTGGATACGTGCGGGTCTCTTTTTGGTTTGAGTGATTTTCATGAAACAATGCACCTTACCATAAATCAAGGTATCAATAATGAAATCAACTTGATATGGGATAGTTACCAAGGGTTCGCTTATCCCTATTACAGGATTTGGAGGACCAATCCAGCCAACAACAATGAATGGGAGGTCATTGATTCTGTCTCCAATGCCAGCAATACCTACACAGATCTTACACCTCCTAGTGGAGGCGCATTAAGCTATAGGATTGAAGTGGTGTCTCCTTATCCGTGCACTTCTACAGAGTCAATCAATACTTATACATCGACTCTTTCCAATACAAAGAGTACGGCAACCATAGGGGTCACTGAATATGGTGCAGAAGGGAGATATGTTTTATTTCCCAATCCTAGTAGCGGCATGGTTCAACTCAAGGGTCCGCTAAAGGGAGCCGAGGTCGCCATATACGATGGATCTGGAAAATTGATTTCTGAACGTAATAATTGCACCTCAAACGAACTGTTTTGGCAGTCCTTGGATAGTGGGTTTTACACGGTTCGAATTATTAAGAACGATGAGGTTAGCAGTCTAAAGCTGGTGGTTTTATAGTAGGGGGATTTCGTGACTAGTAACTGGTGAGGAATGAGGAAGGAAAAAGGAAAGAGGAATGAAAGAGGTACTGGGTACTGGGGATTTGGTACTAGGAAAGTGGATTCCTCGCATCCAAAAGTTATTTTCGATCTGATTTAAACAAGGAAGCTTTGCTTCCCCTTGTCCCCAGTACCTAGTTCCTAGTCCCTAATTACCTACCTTTGAACCATGCTGGTAAAAAGCCCATTTTCACAGAAGAACATAAAATCCCTGTACTATGCTGGGGGGTATTTGCGCAGTTGGTTAAAGCCGGGGCGCAGCTTTGAGAAGTGGATGGATATCTACGAGGGTTTGGACGCTGAAGAAAAAGTCGAAATTGACCGACGCGTCAACTACTACTGCCAGTGGGAGGGACCGTTGCAGGGGGATCAGTTGGAAAATTCTCTTGCCATTGGTGACCTCAAAAAGCCCGAACGCGGCAAGACGTACTTCCTGGATTTGATGGAGTACACTCGATACTTTACTCCCGAGAACAGACTTCATTTTTTAATGGGGGACATCGTTCACGTTCCCGAAGTTCCGACCATCGTAAAGAGCCGCCCGCTGGTTCAGAACGAAGTCAATGGAATCGATAACAATGCGAACTCCGTTTTGCTCAACCTCAATAAAGTCCGTCACTTTACTTTTATCAATGACCCCGTTCCGTTCGAAAAGAAAAAGGACATTCTCCTTTGCCGCAATGCGCTCTATCAACCGAATCGATTGGCATTTTTTGAAAAGCACTTTGGCCATCCGCTCACAGACCTCGGCCAAGTAAACACGGGCACGGATCACGACCAATGGGTAAAACCCAAAATGAGCATGCGCCAGCACCTGGACTTCAAGTTCATCCTCTGCCTAGAAGGCAATGACGTGGCCAGTAACCTCAAATGGGTGATGTCCTCCGGCAGCCTCGCGGTCATGCCTCGCCCTCGTTACGAAACGTGGTTCATGGAAGGCACCCTTAAGCCGGACGTTCACTACGTCCACCTTCAAGACGACTACTCGGACCTAGAAGAAAAACTGACTTACTACATCAACCGCCCCGACGCCGCCCGAAAGATTGTTGAGAATGCTCACGCCTATATTTCGCAGTTTACAGGATCGAAGGCTGCTGCGCAGCGGGAGGTTTTGGTTTCCTTACGGGTGTTAGGGAAATATTTTGGGGATAGTAACTAGTGACTAGTCTTTAGGAGGAATGAGGCAAAAAGAAGGAAAGAGGAAGGAATGAGGAATTTTTCCCTGTTACCTGATGCCTGTTCCCTGTTCCCTGTTTCCTGTTGCCTAGGCCTTTTAAGGCCTCACAAAACCTTCTAAAGCCACCAATCGTCCTTCTTCAAAAACCTTGAGATAAAATTTCCCAGAAGGGAGGTGTTCAACGGTGATTTCTTGATCATCCCAAGTTCCAGTATCAACCACTTTTCCATCAACTGAAATTATTTGATAGGAAGTAGGATGGAGCTCTGAGGGAACTTTGATTCTAATTCTGTCAATCGCAGGA
>CBFHSF010000010.1:0-42665 GCA_965658445.1 uncultured Schleiferiaceae bacterium
ATCGAAGAGGGCCCTCCAAGTTTTTGCACAACCAATTATCTTCCATTTGGAGAACTCGAGGTGTAGTGGAAGATTTGAAGGCTTCCGATGTACAGCTGTTTCACGGGCTGTCCAATGAACTTCCTCGTGGACTCAAAGCGGCGGGAATTCCCTCCATCGTCACTCTTCACGATTTGATTTTTGAGAGATACCCGCATTGGTATCCGCTTATTGACAGAAAAATTTATCGATACAAATCACAACACGCGGTAAAAGCTGCGGATCGCATTATTGCAATATCTGAGCAAACTGCGGACGACTTGGTAGAATTCTACGGAGCACCCAGAGAAAAAATCAAAGTCATCTATCAAGGGTGTCATGCCGCATTCAAACAGATGCTAGGACTTGCAGCGAAACGAGAATTGAGAGAGAAATACAACCTCCCTGAGCACTTTATTCTCAACGTTGGAACGATTGAACCTAGGAAAAACGCACACCTAATCGCCGAGGCTCTAAAGGACCATCCGGGAATCCCTTTGGTTGTGATTGGACGTCCAACGCCCAAATACTTTTCTAAAGTCAAAGAGGCTCTGGGGCCCAACACCCCTTTTATTCACCTTCAGGGAATGACCATGGAGGAGGTTGCGGGCATTTACCAATTGGCTGATTTGTTCGTTTACCCCTCAACTTTTGAAGGTTTTGGGATCCCTATCATTGAGGCCTTGTTTAGTCATACTCCTGTCATTACAACTTCTGGAGGTTGTTTTGCCGAAGCCGGAGGTCCGTTCTCCAAATACGTTCCCGCAGGAGACGTCAAGGCCTTATCCCAAGCCATTGGAGATATATGGCACAATAAAGACACCGCCCAGCGCATGAATTCTGAAGGATGGGAATACGTGCAAAGGTTCCGTGACGATGTATTGTTAAATGACGTACTTTCGGTGTACGAAGAATTGTTGTAAACACACACTCTCCCATGCCTTCCATAAGTGCAGTCATAATCACCTATAACGAAGAAAAAAACATTGAACGCTGCCTGAATTCGCTTTCAGGAGTGGCCGATGAAATTGTGGTGGTCGACAGTTTTTCCACGGACCGAACGGAAGAGCTCTGCAAGCCCTTCAACGTTCGGTTTATTCCTCATGCGTTTGCGGGACATATCCAACAGAAAAACTACGCTAAAGACTGCGCCAGCAATGAGTGGGTAATCTCTTTGGATGCCGATGAGGCACTTTCTGAAGAACTCAAGAAAAATCTTTTGCTGTGGAAGGAAAATCCCAATCCAGAAGTTGATGGTTACGTAGTCAACCGACTTACGCATTACGGCAACAAGTTTGTAAGGCATTCTGGATGGTACCCCGATCGCAAACTAAGACTTTGGAAAAAAGACGCCGGCCAATGGGGAGGCCTTAACCCCCACGACAAGTTTGAACTGTTTGAAGGCCCTACCCAGAGGCTTTCTGGAGACCTCCTCCACTACTCCTTCACGGGTTGGAGAAACCACTTGGAAGTCAATAAAAAGTTTGCCGCCATCGCAGCAAAGTCATTGTATGAATCGGGTAAGAAAGGCCGCGCTTGGAAGCGATTTATTAGCCCGTATTTTCAATTTGTTCAGAATTATTTCTTTCGCCTGGGCTTCCTTGATGGCCTCACAGGCATAAGAGTTTGCGCTATTACCGCGTACTACACGTATTTGAAGTACAAACTTTTGAGTGAGATGAAGCAGGAAATGAACCCACGTCATTGAGTAATCGATTGAGGCTACTGTTTCTGCGCAGAATCGATTTTTCGTTGCATTGAATCAATCAGTGTTTTCTTGCACCAAGATTTTTGTGACATTCGTATCGCATTACAAATTATCCTAACTCAATTAACCGAAAAAAACCGTTTTATGAGATTAAAAAGACTACTCTCTCTGGGGATTGCTATTATGCTACTTCCCCTTTCTACAATGGCCTCTCATATATTTGGAGGACAGATTTATTGGAAGAGAATCTCTACCAATCAA
Source organism: uncultured Schleiferiaceae bacterium (assembly GCA_965658445.1). Lineage (GTDB taxonomy): Bacteria > Bacteroidota > Bacteroidia > Flavobacteriales > Schleiferiaceae > CBFHSF01. Next base: position 1,988 of record CBFHSF010000010.1, read on the forward strand.
TTTCAATTTTACATGGAGCTTTATGGCGATATAGGAACCGGAGTAGCCGGAATGCCTACTTCGGTAAACTTGACCAACAACGCATCGGTCACTTTAAACCTTCAGGCCATTTCAACAACGACCTACCCAGGGGCTTGTACCAATAGCTACACCGTAGGCAAAAAGGTGTACCAATCATCTATCATTACATTGAACGGAACGCCTCCAGCTACAGGTTGGCAATTCACCTATTCAAGTTGCTGTAAAAACAATGGGATTACCAATTTGACAAACCCTGGATCCCAGTCCATTGAAGTTAGGGCAACTATGCTTCCCGCTGCTTTTAGCCTATATGCCAATGGCGGTTACTGTGAACCTCCAAGGATTATCGGAGTTGGCGATATGGAATTTATTACGAATTCATCTTACACTATTCCTTTGATTGCTGAACAGAACTACAATGATTCTATTCACACTGAATTTGAAGCGCTTTCAGTGAGTGGGACACCTTTGACCTACAACACGGGATACTCCGGAGCTCAACCCCTTCCTGGAATTACACAAGGAGCCTGGTTTGACCCAGTAATTGCGAACAACATCATGACGTTGCACCCCAATACAATGGGAGCTTACTCCGTGGGAATTCGTTCAGAAACATATTTTAACGGTCAATTGGCATCCGTTCAACACATCGATATCTTGTCTGTGGTAAATCCACCTTCAAGTAGCTTTAACGGAGCACCTGACATTTTGTTAAATTCCTCCTCTCACCCAACAACTAATTTACCTGCTAACCCATGGACTGGAGACTCTAGTGCAGTCGAGGTGAACGCCCTGATGTCTGACACCTTGGTATTCAACGTTTTGGTAACTGACACGATAGGAGAGCCTACACCATTGACGGCCTCGATTAATTCTTCTAGCCCGGGTATTGTCTCTATTTCTCCTACACCTGCATTAGGTTACATGGTTGCAGTAGTTCCTTCTTTAGATCCTTCCATTTCTTCCATGACCGGTGGTCAATTGGACTTGATGCTTCTTTCGGAAGACGGAGGTTGTCCTAGGGCGGGAACGGGAACTCAAAGAATACTCATTAACATTCTTCCTGCGGCACTTTCTAACGCCTCCATTTGTATGGTAGCAGCAGATACGGCAGCATTAAAACACTACGTATATATCGATGCTCCAGAGTTGGGGAGTGGGTCTTCGATGACGCTCATTTCTCATGAATTCGATGCGACGACGGGTAACTGGTCTTCAGATACAGCCAACTTACCTGACAATGACACTATTTACGAGCACACCATTGCCAATTCATTACCTACGGTTGTATACTTCTTGTATTACAACGATGCCGTTTTTGGGAGCATGCTTGCAACGGATGATATTCAGGTGGGTAACCTTCCCATTTCAGTTACAAGCTCAGGTACCATAAATCAAATTACGCTACCCTATGCAGCCAATAAGACTCCATTGTGGATAAAGCTCTTTAGAAAACCATTTGGAGCTCCCAACAGTGCGTATGTAGAAGTGGACTCGGTTACAAACTTTATGACCGCTGGTGGTTTGATTACACTGATGGATACGGTAACAACTCCTGCTTCTTACGACTACACCGTAGAAGCCATGGTGGACTACGCCTGTGACACGACGCAAATGAACTTGAAGAACTGGTGGTACTACACGACTTTGACCAGTGCGCATCCCGCCACTACCAACATTTCTATTGAAGAAATAACCGCAGTGCCCTTTGCCGTATACCCCAATCCAACATCGGGAATGATCTATTTGGATTCTGATGAAATTGAATCTCTTACTGTTTGGTCACTTTCAGGACAGAAGCTAATAGAAACTGAGAAGACTAACCAAGTCAATATTTCTCATTTGACCAACGGCATGTATTTATTGGAAATAGAGAACATTAATGGGCAACGTTACTCTACTCGAATCCTTAAAAATTAGGATGAAATAAAATTCAAGTAAGTGGATTAGATTGCTAATTTCTAAGCCCTTTCTCTTTTTGAGAAGGGGCTTTTTTAAAAATAAGTTCCGTTAAAATGGAGACAAAGCAACCGTTCGAATTGAAAAGTTTTGACAACTCTAAGCAATCGCTTTTCTTAGTGTGTTCACGAAAGTGAATTTTTAGTGTGTTTAGAAGGTCCCTCCTCCCTACAGGTGCGGGGGATTTTCTATTTTTAACCCTATGCAACAGCCCAATCCAGAAGTACTGGTCTACATTGTCAAAACGAAAATGCCTTTCGGCAAATACGCTGAAAGATTGCTTTGTGATCTGCCGGTCTCCTACTTGGAGTGGTTTCAACGCAAGGGATTTCCAGATGGCAAATTGGGCGAAGCGCTACAAACCGTTTTGATCATAAAGTCCAATGGTTTGGAGGAAATCATTAGAGAGCTTAAAAAGCGATACGGCAGGGTTTAGAACGTACAAGAACAATACAACCAAACACAATACTACCAAACCCAACAAACAATCACACCAATATGAAATTCATAGGCATCATAGAAACGTTTTCTACGGGTTTGTACGACTCACACATCATGTTGCCCCAAGACATATCCGAAGAGCTTATTAACAGCCCTTACAAGCGCCGAGTGGTGGTTTCGTACAACGGTGGCCCGATAGAACATTGCGCGCTTCATCCCCATGCGGGCAATCAATGGTATTTGATCCTGAGAAAAAAGCTGCTCAAATCCCACGGATTCTTTGAACAAGACGAAATTGAAGTAGAAATCAATTCGGACACTTCCGAATACGGAATGCCCGTCCCTGAGGAATTTGCAGAAATGTTAGAGGCCGACCCCGAAGGTTCTGAACTCTTCCATCAACTCACTCCCGGAAAGCAAAGAACACTGATGTATACGGTAACAAGAGTCAAGGCCACTCGCCTCCGCGAACGCCGATCCTATGTCATCCTCCAACACCTCAGAGGCTTCCCGAAAGTAGATTACAAGGCCTTGAACCAAGAAATGAAAGAAGCCAACCAAAAAAATCTTTAAATTTTTCCAATTGATTTTCAGCACCTTCCAAAAAAACTTCCAAAAACTTCCAAAAAACCTTTGCAAACTATTTGCCCAAGTGCATTTTTCGCATACATTTGCACCCGCAAACAGGAAATGATACACATCGCATCACTCCTAACGCAAACGGTCTGGTAGTTCAGCTGGTTAGAATACATGCCTGTCACGCATGGGGTCGCGGGTTCGAGTCCCGTCCAGACCGCAAAAAATATAGCCTTCCACGAAAGTGGGAGGCTTTTTTGGTTTTAAAGCGTTTCAAATTTATTTGGATAAGCTAGAAAACCGAAAAAGCCTAGAGAGCGAAGCTCGAAGGCTATCTTTTTTGCAGAACTCAAATTAGGTCCCCGAAAAGGGACCTTTCTCCGCCGAAGGCGGAGGAAAATCCCGTCCCCGGCTTCGTATTACCCCGATAGAAATCGGGACGCATGACTCATCTCACATAAAACATTCGTCCCCGATGGGTTTGATATTTTGGGGTCCGACCGAACCGCCAAAGGCGGATGAAGTAATCCCGTCCTATTTCCCCACAAGGCTTTCCACCATAAAATCGGGAATTCAGACCCCATAATGAGTTATTGCAATGGGTTGACTAAAGCCCTCCCTGGGGCTTCACCCCTGTCCCCAACTTCAATTTCGGAAAAACTAATAAAGTTACGCGTCAAATAAACGACTCTAATCCAGTCTATTTGCCTTAACCAAAAACAAACGATTACAATTGATTAAATGACGCTTGGTGTTTGGACATTTTGTAACTTCAACTGGGGTGGGAAAGGTGTTTTCCCCGGCCCCATACAATTCCCTATAAAACTTAGTCCACTCACAAATAAGGTAACCCAATACCTCCACCCATCAAAGCGCTTGCCCTCTCAAGAGTTCTTCAAATTCATCAACAGGAGAATTCTCAATTACCGTCTCAATGTATAGGGCTTTAATTAATCTTTAATGAATTAGAAACCCCTTTCCTAAACCCTTTGTCAACTAAGCTGTTATGAGATAAACAACAAATGTGTTTATGAATTCCATTTTGCTCCTTATTCTCATCACTGTAATTACATCGGTCTCCTTAATGGTGGTTCTCCACAACATCCTCCTTAAAGAGCTCATGGCTCAGAGAAAGGAAATTAAAGTACTCAAGGATCACATCAATCAAAAAAATTAAACCTAACCTAAAAACGTAAAGACATGTTTTTAAAAATATCCTCTGCCCTTGCAGGAGCTGCCTTGGGTTTGACACTTACAGCCTCCGAGCCCGTATATACCTTTTCCGATAAATCCACTTCCGACTGGTTTATTGTGGACGACGGAGTAATGGGCGGTCTTTCTCAAGGCCATTTTGAATCAACGGATGAAGGTCACTCTCGCTTTTGGGGCGATGTTTCCCTAGAAAACAATGGAGGATTTTCTTCCGTGCGTTTACGTCAAAACCCTGTAGACATGACGTCCTATGGCAGTTTTAAACTCAACGTAAAGGGCGATGGAAAGGATTATCAATTTCGCGTTAAGAGTTCTTCTAAAGAGTATTACTCATACATCTACACCTTTTCTACATCGGGTGAATGGGAAGAAATAGAAATTCCGTTTGACGAGATGGTTCCCAGCTTTAGAGGACGCCTTCTCAACCAACCTCCCTTCCCAGGGGAAGTCTGTGCAGAGATGGCTTTTCTTATCGCCAATAAAAAAGCTGAGAGCTTTTCTATAGAATTGAAAGAGATTCAGGTGGTTAAAAAATAGATTTACCGTACTTTTGCACCCGCAAAATGGGTCCGATGTTTCAGGAAGAGTGTCAAGAAGACTATAATTCCTTTGATAAAGGCCCTGAACGGAAAAAGAAAGTAAATCTAGGCGATATGTTAACTGCTTCTAATGTCACGCTTCAATTTGGAAAGAGAGTTCTCTTTGAAGATGTAAACATCAAATTTCACGGCGAACGCTGTTACGGTCTTATTGGTGCCAATGGTGCGGGTAAGTCTACTTTCCTAAAAATCTTAAGTGGCGAGGTTCAGCCCAATGCAGGACATGTAAGCTTAGAGCCTGGAAAGAGAATGAGCGTTCTCAGCCAGAACCACTTTGCCTTTGACGAAGAAACCGTTCTCAACACCGTGATTCGCGGAAACGGAGAGCTTTGGGACCTCATGCAAGAGAAAGACGCCTTGTACATGAAGCCCGACTTTTCTGAAGAAGATGGAAATAAGGCCGCAGACCTAGAACTCAAGTTTGAGGAAATGGGCGGTTGGAACGCAGAAAACGATGCCTCTACCCTTCTTTCCGGTTTGGGAATTGGAACCGACCAGCACTACACCTTGATGAAGGATATGGAAGGCGCGCTCAAAGTTCGCGTACTTCTCGCTCAGGCCCTTTTTGGAAATCCCGATCTTCTCATCCTCGATGAGCCTACCAACGACTTGGACCTCAAGACCATTTCTTGGTTGGAGGATTTCTTGCTCAATTTTAAAAACACCGTAATCGTAGTATCTCACGACCGTCACTTCTTGGACACCGTGTGTACTCACATTGCCGATATTGACTTTAAGAGAATCAAGCAGTTTACCGGAAACTACACCTTCTGGTACGAAAGTTCTCAACTCGCTTTGCGTCAGCGCCAAGCGGCCAATAAGAAAGCAGAAGACAAGAGAAAAGAACTCCAAGAGTTTATCCAAAGGTTCTCAGCCAACGCCTCTAAGAGTAAGCAGGCAACCTCTAGAAAGAAGATGTTGGACAAGATCAATGTGGATGAAATCCAAGCTTCTTCTAGAATGTATCCCGCCATCATCTTTGAACAGTTAAGAGAGGCTGGAGATCAAATTTTGGAAGTGGAAGGTTTGACGGCCCACGATGAAAAAGGAGATGTACTCTTTGAAAATCTATCCTTTAAACTCAATCGCGGAGATAAAGTGGCCTTGTTGAGCGATGACCACAGAGCCATTACCGCTTTGATGGAAATTCTTCAGGGAAGACAACAGCCCAGCGCAGGGACCTTCGCCTACGGACAGACCATCACACACGCCTACCTTCCCAATGAAAACGCAGAATACTTCAATACGTCAGACAACTTGATTGACTGGCTAAGAGAATACTCTACAGACAAGGACGAAGTGTACGTTCGTGGATTCCTTGGCAAGATGCTCTTTAGTGGTGAAGAGGTATTTAAAAGTGCTTCCGTTCTTTCTGGAGGTGAAAAAGTACGCTGTATGCTCAGCAAGGTGATGCTGGCTCAGGCAAACTTGATCATGCTAGACGAGCCCACCAACCACTTGGACTTGGAGAGTATTCAGGCTTTGAACAACGCCATGAAGGACTACAAGGGAACCTTGATGTTCTCTTCTCATGACCACACCATCAATCAGACGGTTGCCAACCGAATCATTGAGGTTTTCCCAAAGAAAACGTTGGATAAATTGATGGATTACGACACCTATATTTCAGATCCAAAGGTGGAGGAGCAGCGAGCAAACTAGAGCAGTTCCCAAAAATGGGGAAAGCTCTTGGCTACACATTCAGGATTTTCTGTGGTGATGGTCGGATCAACAAGTGAGTTAATCAACCCAAAAAGCATGGCCATCCTGTGATCTCCATGCGAATCTAATAGCGCGTCTCTCCAATTCGGCATACCCAAAACCACGAGTTCATCTTCTTCCACCGATAAGGCGGCTCCTGCTTTGGCCAACTCATTGGCCATTACGTAGGCCCGATCAGATTCCTTACCCCTCAATCTATGAACCCCAGAAAAGCGATGTTCGCCCTTAGAAAATAAGGCCAGGAGAACCAAAGGAGGAAACAAATCGGGAGTTTGTGTTAAATCCAAACAAAGTGGCCCTTTGAGCGTTCCACTCATTCTCATTTCTGTTGGCCCCGAAGGATTGTGAACTTCATGCACTTCCAATCCATGGCGCTCCAGCATTTCAAGGACTTGTGCATCCGGTTGTATAGAATCTCTTCTCAGACCCACGACCGATTCAAAAATCCCCAGATATTGAGCGATCAAGAGAAACGCTCCCCCACTCCAATCAGCCTCAGGGATGATGTTTTGAGCCGTATACTTTTGAGCGGTTGGAATGGAAATTTCAGTGAGGTCTTTTCGAGCTTCTACCTGAATTCCAAATTTCCTCATTACCTCAAGGGTCATATCCAAATATCCCCGTGATTTTGGATTGTGAATCCTAACCGTGCTGATTTGATTTATTGTCCCCTCTAATACTGGTAAGGTCATGAGCAAACCTGAAATAAACTGAGAAGAAAACGAACCATCCACAGCATAATCTCCTGCTCGAAGAGGACCGGTTATCTCCATTGGAAGTTTATTGTGATTAGAAGACCATTGAACTCCACCTTGATGAAAGATTTCTGAAAGTGGCTCAAAGCTTCTGTTGAGTAGGGTTCCTCTTCCAGTGATTTCTACCGTTTTGGGTGATTGAGAAACTACCACCGAAAACATTCGTGAAGACAATCCACTTTCTCCTGCATTCAGAGTTCCTGCCTTCAATTCTGGACTCCCTGTAACTCTAAGTACTTGCTCCAGGTCTGGGGAATTCCCAATGGGTTTACTCCACTGAGTCTTTGCTCCAAGGGATTCAATGATAGTGACGGCAGCCAAATCATCTTCAGAAACTCCAGGATTCTTGATTTCCGAAGTTTCAGAAGCCATTAAAGACGCAGCCAAAATGCGTTGCATATGACTTTTACTAATGGGAGGAATGGCTTTCTTATTCACGACGCTAAGTTCTCTCTTTTTGGAATACGTTGTATTTCATGTCAGATTTTTTGTATAAATTCACACTGATTAAACACAAAAAGCTCTCTTTACGAGCAATCTAATCTAATCTTGAAAGCAGTCCTAGGCTGCTTTTTTTTTGCCTTCCCTCCAAACCAATAAAGCGAAAGAACCCAGCCAAACATAGAAATATTAAAGTATCTTTAAGGTATTGACGTAGCTTTCCGTTCGACAATAATTCAATCTTCAAAAGCTGGGATTTTTAAATCCCCTGACCAAACTTCACGACCATGAGATACGCAATTGTACTTTCTCTCAGCCTTTTAATGAGCTGCGGAACTGCCAGTAAAATGACCAAATACGCATCACTTTTGGACACCGCATGGCAACTAAAAAGCATTACGGGAATGGACATGTCCAGCTTCACCAATGGAATTCCCTTCCTCAATTTTGGAAGTGACGGAATCCTCTCCGGAAATGACGGTTGTAATGACTTTTCAGGAAGCTTTACTTCGGACGCTGCAGGTTTGTTAAATTTGGGAAATCTTGCCAGTACCAAAAAAGCATGTCCGGGTGATTCTGACGCCGGCTTTATGGATGCATTGGGACAGGTGTCAAGTTTTTCCATGGATGGAGGTAACCTGAATCTGAACAATGCCGCTGGTACGTTAATGTCCTTCTTGCCTAAATAGACTGTGTTCTATTAAACAAGAATGCTCGAAAATTGAATTCCACCATTAGATATTTAGGGAGATTTTCTCAATGACGAAAAAAGAACTCAGAAAATACTATCTAGAAAAGAGACAACACATCCCTTCCTCTACACTGAAGGAGGGGATTTTTAATCGCAATCAGCGATTCCTGTTTTATTTGAATTCTCAGCCTCACGTCAAACACCTCTTTGTCTTTTACAGCTATCGATCGGAACCTTCCACTCATGAGCTCATAGTTGATCTATTGGGTAAAGGGTACACAGTTTCCGTCCCGCGAATGATGAAAAAGGGAATGGATAGCACTATGGAAATTGTACCCATACAATCCCTCTCTGAGCTTACTGGTGTTTATCAATCCATTCCACAGCCAATAGATTGTCATCCCAAGGCGAAACCCGACTCCATTGACTTGGTCATTGTTCCTTCGCTTGCTATAGATTCTAAAGGGTACCGGTTGGGGTATGGTGGCGGATTCTACGACAGACTTTTATCAGAAATTCGCCTAGATGCACTCACCGTCGCCTGGCAGTACGAAGATTTTTGCAATGGAACGGTTATCGTAGAGGACCATGATCTGCCAGTCCAATTCGCGTGTACGGAACAATCTTGGCACGAATTCTAGAAAATTAAACTACATTTGCTGACCTAAAAATCCGAAATGACTTTTAAGAAGCTTTCCATTGTTATTCCCGTTTACAACGAGGGTCCAACCATTCATCTGATTCTAGATAAAATCAAGGAAGTTGAACTTCCTAACGGCATAGAAAAAGAACTCATTCTGGTCAATGACTGCAGTACGGATAACACAGTAGAATCCATTGAAAAGTACCGCTCAGAAAATCCAGAAATGAACATCCAGTTCTACCAACACGAGGTAAACAAAGGAAAAGGAGCGGCTCTTCATACGGGAATTTCCAAAGCAACCGGAGAGTTCCTAGTTATTCAGGATGCGGATTTGGAATACGATCCACAAGAGTATCACATCCTGTTAAAACCCATCTTGCGTGGAGAAGCAGATGTTGTCTACGGATCTCGTTTTATGGGTGGGAATCCACACAGAATTTTGTTTTTCTGGCACACTATCGGAAACAAATTCTTGACCTTCTTGTCTAACATGCTCTCCAACCTAAACCTTACGGACATGGAGACTTGTTACAAAGTATTTGAAACCAAGACGATTCAAGGTCTTTCTCTTAAGGAAAACCGCTTTGGTTTTGAACCTGAGGTTACTGCTAAAATCGCACGCGTTCCCAAAATCAGAATCTACGAAGTAGGTATTTCTTACTACGGAAGAACCTATGAAGAAGGCAAGAAGATTGGTTGGAAAGACGGTGTAAGAGCCATATATTGTATCCTTAAATACAACTTATTTAGCAAGTAAACCATCCAAAGGACCTCGTTCGGTTGCTTTGGGCTTGCGCCGAAACCGAACTATGAATTTACTTCACCTATTACTAATTGGAATCGGAGGCTTCTTTGGAAGCATTTCTCGTTTTTCTCTCAGCTATCTCTTTGTTAAAGTAGGTTGGATTAATTTTCCTTGGGCTACCCTACTCGTTAACCTACTCGGATCTTTCCTCATTGGGATTGTCTTTGGCCTTCTCCTAGAAAACGAAGATTACCCAGAGCATTACAAGCTTTTCTTTGCCACTGGTTTTTTGGGGTCGTTCACTACGTTCTCCACCTTCTCTTTCGAGACCTTTGAAATGGTAAACAATCACCTTTACCTACAGGCCGCATTGTATTCCTTAGGCAGTATTTTGATTGGCGTCTTACTCGCTTACGGAGGATATTCTCTGATCAAAGCTTAGGCATTCACAGTTTTCGCGCGTTTTCTCTTTATTTTATGCAACAGATTGTAAAACAAACGTTTATACTCGTTTACTTAGCATCTTTTTCAAGACAATTTCAATAGCTTGGCTCCGATTTTGAAATGCACTAACATTTACTTGCTTTTAGAGTTAGTAACGTTAAGCGATACTATGATAGTTTCCTTCGGATCCAAGCTTACCTTTTTAATTTGACAAGGAGAAATTGTCTTGAAATTTCCACTGTCTGTTCAAAAAAATGCGAGGAGAAAACTAAGGATGCTGAGCAACGCCCAAAGTCTTTTGGATTTGAAGGTTCCACCGTCAAATCGTCTTAAGAAATTGAGTGGGAGCCTGAGGGACTATTATAGTATTTGCATCAACGATCAGTGGAGAATCATCTTTTTGTGGAAAGATGGAAAGGCCTTGGATGAAGAAATTGTAGACTACCATTGATTGAATGACTCAAAATCAATTGTCATGAAAAAGCTAGATAATGTTCACCCAGGTGAAGTCTTACAAGAGGAATTTTTGAATCCCTTCAAAATCTCAGCCTATCGCCTTTCTAAGGAGATTGGAATCCCGCAGACGCGAGTTTCGCAAATTCTAAAGGGAAAAAGAAGGATCTCTGTTGACACTACCTTAGTTTGAGTGTGTAATTCGGAAATAGTCCACAGTTTTGGCTAGGACTACAAATTGACTTTGATTTGGAAGGGGAAAGACGAAATAAAAACACCGAACTCAGCAAGATAAAACCCTTCAGCCCCAATACTGACTCAGCGGTTGCTCAAGCACCCCAAGCTGAATGGATATTTTTAGGTGAGTCTCTGGCTGAATTCGGTATTCTATCGAAAGAAAACGATATTCTAGTCTCGCTTATAGTACGCAACAATGCTCGCCTTGGCTAAGGCCTTTGCATTGAGGTTGTAACCCACTACGGCGGCATTGGTTTCTGAAGTCAATCCCAAGGAAGCGTCCGGAAGGGCGTAGACTGTGATAATGTACGTATGAAACCCGTGTCCTGGAGGTGGACAAGGACCACCGTAACCGGCAAAACCGTAATCCGTTAGGGTTTGGATAGCGCCTTTAGGAAGTACCGTCCCCTCCTTTTCTCCAGCACCTTGAGGAAGAGAAGTAACGTCAGAAGGAATATCTAAAACCAACCAATGCCACCATCCACTACCCGTAGGAGCATCGGGATCATACATGGTTATGGCAAAACTTTGAGTGCCTTCCGGGGCATTCATCCAATGAAGCTCTGGAGATTTGTTTTCTCCCTCGCAGCCAAAACCGCCAAATTCTTCGGTGGAAGTGGCTTGACCTTGCAAAGTAGAACTGGCTAAAGTGAAGTTTTGAGAAAATGCAATGCCGCTGGTAAACAATGCAGCAACCAATAGGGTGAATCTTTTCATTATTTATTTGATTGATGGTTAGAATTGAAAGTTATTCCGGTAGTTTCAACACCAATGTAAGGAAATGGTTTTTACTAATACATCTTGCTTAATACTTCTTGCTTAACACTTCTTGCTTTCCACATTTTAGCATTATCCGTATCTTGAGATGGAGATAAACTTTACAAAGCCTTTACCTCGGCTAAAACATCCTACACTACATTTCAACCATGAAAATCAAACACCTTTTTTCACTCCTTGTTTTGTGCACTGGCACTTGGACTCTTGCGCAGCCTTTGTCTCAGCCTTTGTCTCAGCCAAATGTAATCGCCCATCGAGGGTTTTCTGCACACGCGCCCGAAAACACCTTGGCGGCCTTTCAGATGGCCATAGACAGTGGGATTACCATTTTTGAGTTAGATGTTCATGTAACTTCCGATGATTCCTTGGTGGTTATTCACGATCATTCTACAGGACACACGGCTTCTGACGGTCAAAATGTAATCGTCGATCAAATCACTTATCAAGAATTGTCTGAAATCAAGGCGGGTTATCCCAAGGTTTTTGGCGAACTTTTTAAGGACGAACCCTACCCTACTTTACGAGAGGCTCTGGCGTTGGCCAAAGGAAAATCAAAAGTTTGCATCGAGCTCAAAGTGGACAGTGTAGAAGATGCCGTTATCAAAACCATATACCAAATGGGTATGGAAAACGAAGTCTACATTTTCAGTTTTGACTATGAGGTGGTCAAGGCCTTTCAAAGAGCAGACCCATCCCTACCGGTAATTTACCTTCTCGAATTTTCTACTCATTCCGTGGAACAAGATATTGAGAAGGCCCTAGACGCTGGTGCTTCCGGTGTAGGTGTAGGCCCCATGTATCCATTGACAAAACCCGTTATTGAAAAATACCACGCTGAAGAACTCCTCGTATTTAACTGGACCATTAACGATCCAGCAGAAATGGAACACTTGATAAAAATTGGCGTAGATGGCATTATTTCCGATTACCCCACCACGGTTAAAAGAAAAATTGAAGCCTCTCCGGAATCCCCTAAAGAAGAGTAAAATCCCTTCTCTCTTTCCGCATAGGGTATTATCCTACAAAGCGCTGGTAGATACATCTTATTTTACGACCTTTGTGGTCCAAATTAAGTGTCCATGAGCGTATTCAAGCGTTTTTTCTCAAGCGATAAAAAAGAAACCCTCAACAAGGGTCTTGAAAAATCTAAAGAATCTGTCTTTTCCAAGCTCGGAAGAGCGGTTGCCGGAAAGTCTACCGTTGATGCGGAGGTTCTGGATAACCTAGAGGAAGTTCTTATTTCTTCGGATGTAGGTGTAGACACGACCGTTAAGATTATTGAACGCATTGAAGAGCGCGTAGCTCGCGATAAATACTTGGGGACCTCAGAACTCAACTCCATTTTACGAGAAGAAATCGCAGGTCTTTTGGCTGAAAACGAATCTTCTTCTGAGGCGGTTGAATTTGAATTGCCCGAAGGCGCGCGCCCCCATGTCATCATGGTAGTGGGTGTAAACGGTGCGGGAAAGACCACGACGATTGGAAAGCTTTCTTCTCAGTTTAAAGCCAAGGGATACAATGTTGTACTCGGAGCGGCGGATACCTTTAGAGCCGCTGCCGTGGATCAATTGACCGTGTGGAGCGAACGCGTGGGCGTTCCCATCGTAAAACAAGCCATGGGCTCTGACCCTGCTTCTGTTGCCTATGACACTTTGCAGTCAGCCGTAGCACAAAATGCTGATGTAGCCATTATCGATACCGCAGGAAGACTTCACAACAAGGTGAACTTGATGAATGAGCTTTCCAAAATCAAACGAGTAATGCAAAAGGTAATGCCGGATGCCCCCCATGAGGTAATGCTGGTATTGGACGGCTCCACCGGACAAAATGCCATGGAGCAAGCGCGTCAGTTTACCAAAGCTACCGAAGTCTCTTCATTAGCCATTACCAAATTGGACGGTACCGCGAAAGGCGGTGTAGTGATTGGAATTAGCGACCACTTCCAAATTCCCGTAAAGTACATAGGTGTAGGAGAAGGTATTGATGACCTTCAGGTGTTTAATTCCCACGAATTTGTGGATTCCTTTTTTGCGTAATCCCTCTATTCAAAAGGATTTATTGAAAAGTACATGAGAACTCGTAGCACAAAGAAAAACAGCATAAACGTAGTCACTTTAGGATGTTCAAAGAACACCTATGATTCCGAAGTTCTTATGGGGCAACTCAAGGCCAACGGAAAGGAAGTCACTCACGAAGCACCTTCTAAAGAAGAGGGAAACATTATTGTCATTAACACCTGTGGTTTTATTGACAATGCCAAAGAGGAGTCGGTTAACACCATTCTTCAATACGCTGAGAAAAAAGAGCGTGGATTGGTAGACAAGGTCTTTGTTACGGGTTGTCTCTCTGAGCGCTACAAGCCAGACCTAGAAGCTGAAATCCCCAATATTGACGAGTATTTTGGTACGCGGGAACTCCCCAAACTCCTCAAGGCTTTGGGTGCGGATTACAAACACGAGTTGGTGGGTGAAAGATTGACAACCACGCCGCAACACTACGCCTACCTAAAGATTTCCGAAGGTTGTGATAGACCTTGTTCTTTTTGTGCCATCCCATTGATGAGGGGAAAACACGTTTCTACTCCCATCGAAGATTTGGTAACTGAAGCGAAGAAATTAGCCAAGAAAGGCGTGGTAGAATTGATCCTTATCGCACAAGATCTTACCTACTACGGTCTAGACCTCTACAAGAAAAGAGCGTTGGCCGACTTACTTAAAGAATTAGTGAAAGTAGAAGGCATTGAGTGGATTCGTCTACACTACCTCTACCCTACAGGATTTCCAGAAGATGTTTTGGAAGTCATCAACAACGAGCCCAAAGTTTGTACCTACATAGACATTCCGCTTCAGCACATTGCGGATGACGTTCTCAAATCCATGAGACGCGGAACCACAAAGGAGAAAACGGATAGGCTTCTCGCAAAAATTCGCGAGCAAGTTCCTGGGATTGCCATCCGAACCACTTTGATTGTTGGATATCCTGGAGAAACTCAAGAAGACTTTGAAATTCTCAGAAACTGGGTGGCAGAACAACGATTTGACAGATTGGGAGTATTCACCTATTCTCATGAAGAAAACACTCACGCCTACCTCCTAGAGGATGACGTTCCCGAAGAGGAAAAGCACTTTAGAGCGGAAGAAATCATGTCCATGCAACGCGAGATTTCCAATGAACTCAATCAGCGTTTTGTAGGTCGCAAAATGCGCGTTCTCGTCGATAGAAAGGAAGGTGACTTTTGGATTGCCCGTACAGAGTTTGATTCTCCGGATGTAGACAATGAAGTTCGAATCTCAGCCGTTGACAGCTACCTCAAAGCCGGTGAATTTGTCAATGTAGTCATTGACGAAGCTGAGGATTACGATTTGTTTGCTTCGGTAATAGAATAAAATTTATGTTCATAGAAACAAAAAAGCCCGTGTCTTGCGGGCTTTTTTGATGGTTCTATTGATTGTCCTATAAATTGTTCTACTCTAATATGGTTACCATTCAGTATCGCTTGGTGAAAATGCCTTCAGAAAGAAATAGAAAACTACAGCCTACGATACAAGTCTTTCATGTCCTCAAGAGTAATCTTGTCTTGCCAATCATGACCTAGAGCATGTGTCCACATATGGGGTAGATTATAGGCAACTTCAGCCATTCTGGTAATTTGATCCTCTGTCCAAGTATCGGCTAGATTTTGAGGAAGATCCACGTTGTGATGCTTTACCATGGCCTTAAACTCATTAACGGCATCTCCATAATAATCTTCTAGGTGGTTAAAGGCAACGCAGTTTGCATAGCCATGTTTGTATCCTAATACCTTAGAAAGTCCATAAGATAACGCATGACAAACCCCTACTTCTGAGTACGTTAGAGACAAACCTCCAAAGAGAGAGGCAATCATTAGCTTCTCATCATTTTCTGGAGTTTGACCGGATTCATCACCGATAAAGATTTCGCGACAAAGCTTAAGACTTTCTTCTCCGTAGGCCTTAGAAAATGCATTGTAGAAGATTCCGGTTTCGGATTCTATACAATGGATAAAAGTATCCATACCGGTGTAAAACCATTGGTTGGTAGGAACCGAAGCAATGAGGTCTGGATCGAGAATCACTTGATTGAAAACCGTCCAATCACATTTGAGACCCAATTTTTTAGTGGGGCCCGTGAGAACAGCCGTCATAGAACACTCTGCACCTGTTCCTGATATTGTAGGTACACCTAAGTGGTAAATCCCAGGCTTTTTCACTAAGTTGAGTCCTTGGTACAAAGTAGAAGATCCCTCATTGGTAAACATTAGGCTCGTTGCCTTGGCAATATCCATAATAGACCCTCCTCCAATTCCAATGATACCTGCGGGCAATCCATTGTTTTTAATAACGGAATCTCTGAGGTCATCTACTTGATCGGTTGTAGGTTCTTCCGGATCAACGTCAATGTAAACCAATACATCCTCAGGTTTTACAGGGATTCTCTTCACAAGATCTTTACCTTCAAAATACGCATCCACGACAAAAACCATAAATCCATCGTTCTCTGAACGCTTAGGAGCAAGGATTTCATCCATCTGATCAAAACTTCCTCTTCCGTAACAAATCTTGTCTATGTTCTTAAAGTTCTTGTGCGTCATGGTATTTACTTTTACCTTCTCCCCTGTAAAGACTCCATTGCCGTGAGCAAAAGAATGTCCCATAGAGGTTGGAGTATTATATTACATTTGTTTTATGAGGTCAAAATTAGTTTTTATCCTGTTATTTCCGCTATTTTGTTCTGCACAATCTCAATTTTCCTTTGCGGTGGTCAAATACAATGGAGGCGGTGATTGGTATGCCAATCCTACGGGTGTAAAAAACCTAAGTCAATTCTGTAAACGAGAATTGGGGATCCCCATGTCCATGGACTATGAATACGTGGAGCTTTCCTCCTCGGATATATTCAACTATCCGATGCTGTTCTTAACCGGGCACGGAAACATTGTTCTGACCGATGCGGAAAAGAGCAATCTCAAGAAATACCTCGCTTCTGGCGGCTTTATCCACATAGATGACAATTACGGAATGGATGAATACATCCGGCCGGAAATCACTTCCGCACTCGGTGGTGCTGAATTTGAAGAGCTAGCCGCGGATCATCCCATTTTTTCCGCCCCCTATTCCTTTCCAAAAGGACTTCCCAAAATTCATGAGCACGACGGAAACCCTCCCCAGGCCTTTGGATTGTACCTAGGCGGGAGAATGGTATGTCTTTACACCTACGAATCCGATCTCAACGATGGATGGGAGGACATAGAAGTACACAACGACCCAGAAGATCTTCACCTACAAGCCCTTCAAATGGGTGCCAATATTGTTTCATACGTATTTAACGGACAATGAACGTAGACCAAATCACCAAAGCCATCTTAAATGTTCTGTTTAAACTCGCCGTTATAACAGGCCTTATTTATTTGCTGTGGACTGTACAGTCCATCATCATTTACTTTGCAATTGCCGGAGTCCTTTCTCTTATTGGGACCCCTGTGGTAGAATACCTCCAAAAAATAAAAATCAAGAAGAAGAAGCTCCCAAAATGGGCAGCGGCACTCTTGACCCTATTTATCATGGTCACGGTTCTGTTTTCTTCAGGAGCGCTAATAATTCCAGAATTAATGAGTGAGTTAGAATTGCTCTCTACCATTGATTTTAAAGGAGTTTACTCTGGTTTGGAGGACAGTCTTTTTAAGGTAGAGGAAAAACTAGCCGAGATGAGCCTGGATGCGGAGTTTGGTCATGAGCATCTCAAAGACCACTTGGGTAGCTTTTTAAATTCTCAGACCATTTCTAATACGTTTACCAACTTGGTTGGATCTTTGGGCAACGTGGTTATCGCCATGTTCTCCATTCTCTTTATGCTCTTTTTCTTGTTGAAGGAAAACCACCTTTCTCGCCGAATGATAATGGCCATGATGCCCGACAGAGCAAGGAGAATTGTAAGAATCATATTCCCCAAAGTAAAGAGATCACTGGGACGCTATTTTATTGGTCTTCTCATCCAACAAGGAATCATTTTCACCTTTATTCTCATTGGATTGACAATTATTGGAATTGACAATGCCGTTACGATTGCCCTTTTTGCTTCCATCTTAAACCTCATTCCCTACTTGGGCCCTATTATTGGAATGTCCTTTGGAGTGGTGTTGGGAATGGGAGAAGCATACGCCTTGCAGATGGATATCAACTACGGAGCTCTGGGCTTTCAAATCATATTGGTTTTCCTAGTGGTTCAGATGATTGATAACTTTGTTTCGCAACCGTTGATCTTCTCTAGTTCCATCAATGCGCATCCCCTTGAAATCTTTATCATTATTTCTATTGCCGGGACCTTGGCGGGAATTACAGGAATGGTAGTGGCTGTTCCCGTATACTCGGTAATCCGTGTTACCTGCTTTGAGTTTTTTCCCAAGCATTCCTTTGTCCGGTTCCTCAAGCGGGAAGACGTTCCCGAACTCGAATGATGCAACATGAACGATTGGTCGAGAAAAGATTGGGCTTTTAAAGATTGGGCTCTTGAAGATTGGGAATTCATTGAAAAACACTTGAAGGATGACCCCATCGCCTTGCAGCTGAAATACGGTGGGGAATCTGAAAAAGCGAAGGCATTGGTTTCTCAAGTAGCCCGATGGCAAAAACTGAGAAAGAAATTTCCCAAACTCAACTTTTCAAGGGGTTGGATTCTTCCTCCGGAACTTTCCATAGAACAAGCTTCCAGCTCGGAAACCGCTGCTTACAAAGCACATTGGATGGCCGATAAAAACGTGGTAGATGTCACTGGAGGCATGGGTATGGATGCAAAGGAGATTTCTCAAGTTTCCAAATCGTACACACATATTGAGCGCGTTCCCGAAATTTCCCTTTCGGCGCAAAGCCTTTTAAACGGAAAGGCTCTCTGCCTTTGTGGTGATTCAACTGAAATCCTACCAAAATTGGATACCCAATACGATGTCAACAAAACAGACATCGTGTACGCTGATCCCGCTCGTAGGGACGCCACCGGAAACAAAGTAATTTCCTGGGAACAGCTGACTCCTAATCCCCTCCAACAGCTTCCCTTATGGCTAGAAACTGCTCCAGAAGTTTGGATACGACTCACCCCTATGACGGATATTTTAGAAATCCAAAAAAGTCTTCCCAACGCATCGGTATTGCACATTTTAGGAAAGGGTCGAGAAGCCAAGGAGATTGCGGTGGTTTGCAAGAGAGAGCCTGGACCTTTACACATTGTGATTTCTACAGATTCCGACCCCAAAATCCATTTGGAATTCAATTTTTCTGAAGTCAATCAGCCTCCTCAAAAAATAAGCGCTCCCAAGAAATATCTATACGACCCTCACTCAACGGTTATGATCAGCAGGGCTTGGAATTGGATTTGCGAGGAATTTGAGCTTTGTGCTTTGGATGCGAAGACACGATTATTCACCTCTGACCAACTCATCCCAAACTTTCCCGGTAGAGTTTTTGAAATTCATGAAATCCACTCGTCCCTTCCCAAGGGAATTAAGGGAAAGAAACTGGCTGTGGCCACCCAAAACCATCCTGTAAAAGCCGCTGACCTCAAGAAAAAACTCAAGGCCAAAGAAAGTGATTCTGAATTTCTTTGGGCCACCCAATCTGAAGGCAAGCACATTTACTTGCTAGCTGCCAAATGCCGTTAGCCCACCCCACCCTTCTTTTGATAATTTCGTGAACATATATAGAAGGAGACTTCTTATATTTATAAGTTGGGATGAAAAACGGGCTAAAAATCATAGCGTTAGCACTTAGTGTTCTGCCTTTATTAGGGCATGGACAGACCGCTCTATTTATCCCAAATCTGGGTCAAGAAAATGGTGATTTTTCTGCCAAATTAGCCCTTAGTGGCGGAGATGTTTACTTTGAAGAAAGCTCTGTACGCTATCACTTTTACGACCCTGAGCTCTCGCATAAAATTCACGAGGCCGGCCACGAAGAGAATCCTCCTGAGTACATTCCTTTTTCTGGAGTGGTCTTTACTCAAAATTGGATCAATGCCAATTCTACAGAAGGTTTGGTCAGCGAGGAACTCCCCTATTATTACAACTACTTTCGAGGAAACGATCCTGCAAAGTGGGTCAGTAATGTCCATCCGGGTCAACGACTTACCTATCCCAACCTCTATGATGGGATCAATGTGGCGTACTTTCAGAATGGCCCGGATCTCAAGCACAAT
Organism: uncultured Schleiferiaceae bacterium; assembly: GCA_965658445.1. Lineage (GTDB taxonomy): Bacteria > Bacteroidota > Bacteroidia > Flavobacteriales > Schleiferiaceae > CBFHSF01. The sequence continues at coordinate 21,909 of CBFHSF010000010.1, forward strand.
TACTACTTAGATGCTGGCGCAGACTACCACCAAATTGAATGGTCCTACGAAGGAATTACACCCCATATTCGAGAAGAATCTTATTTGGTTTTTGAAACACCACTAGGCGAAGTCTATGAATTTTTACCTCGAGCCTATCAAATCATAAATGGTCATGAGGTAGATATCGAAGTCTCCTTTGTTCAAAGAAAGCCAGGCGTTTTTGGTTTTCACCTCAAAAATTGGAATTCCAACTACCCCACCGTTATTGATCCTGTATTGAACTTTTCTACTTTTTCTGGGGCCACTGTGGATAATTGGGGATATACCGCCACCTATGATGACGACGGCCATTTCTACGCCGGAGGAATTGCCTTTGGAATGGGTTATCCAACTACGCCTGGTGCATATGACACAACCTTTAATCCCACTACACCTCCCTTTGTGAGTGTGGTGGACATGACCATTACAAAATTTACTCCCAATGGTGATTCTCTTGTATACTCTACGTATTTGGGAGGTCAGGAAGCAGACCAACCACACTCTATGGTGGTCAACGACCAAGGTGAGTTGTTCATTTACGGGCTTACGGGATCTACTACGTTTCCCACCACAGGGAATGCCTATCAAACCATCCACGCAGAAGGACCTCCTACCGATTATGTAAGGGGGTATTTTTTCTATCCTGATGGGACGGACATTTTTGTGTCTAAATTCTCTTCAGACGGGACACAACTATTGGGTTCCACCTTTATTGGAGGAACGGGGACCGATGGAATCAACGCAGACTCTGTGGGTATTGCTATGAATTATGGCGATGGAGCCCGAGGTGAGATTATTCTAGATAACTCCGGAAATCCCATAGTGGTTTCCTCTACGGTTAGTACTGATTTTCCAGTTACCAATGGAAGCGCTTTGGGAGGTTATCAAGATGCCGTTGTTTTTAAGTTTGATTCCAATTTGAGTTCACTGTTGTGGTCTACGTATTATGGTGGCGTAGATAGAGACGCTGGTTATTCCCTTGATTTCGATCCTTCTACCAACAAAGTGTTCATTACGGGTGGGACCTATTCCTCCTCTTTACCGGCAACAGCAGGGGCCGCTTTGACCAACAATGTAGGTGGAATAGATGGCTACATAGCCAAACTCAATGGGTTCACAGGAGTCATTGAAAAATCGACCTTTCTAGGTACCACAGATGATGATCAAAGTTTCTTTGTTTCGTTAGATCCGAGTGGAAATCCGTTTGTTTTTGGACAATCGCTAGGAGGCTTTCCATCCATAAATGGCGGCTCTTTACACACACCGGACGCGGGAACTTTTATACAGGAGTACGACGCAAATCTCAACACAGTTTTATTCTCCATAGCTTTCGGGTTCGGAAATCACATCATTGATTTGGTGCCTACAGCTTTTAATGTAGATGATTGCCAGCGAATCTTTATCAGTGGCTGGAATGGTATTGTCAATAACTTCTTTCCCTTTTCTGGTGCGGTTCTAGGGCTTCCTACCACAACAGATGCCTATGACAGCACTTCGAACGGTTCTGATTTTTATTTTGGGGTCATTGCACCGGGCGCAGACAGTTTGATTTATGGGACGTTCTTCGGGGGAAGTGCCAACGAGCACGTAGATGGAGGAACCAGCCGATTCTCCCCAGAAGGCATTATCTACCAAGGTGTTTGTGCGGGTTGTTCTCAGAATTCCTTTCCGACCACTCCGGGCTCTTGGTCTACCACTAACAACAGTAATAATTGTAATTATGGGGCCATCAAAATGAGCTTTGAGGTTCAAGTGGATGCAAACCTAGAGATCGACACCAATTCTATCAATCAAAACTGTGATACCCTTATCGTATCCTTTTTAAACTATAGTACAAGCGCTCAAATCTTTGATTGGGATTTTGGAAACGGAACCAGCAGTACTCTTTCAAACCCTACAGCCTTATATCTCCATGGCGGAAACTATACAGTTCGGCTCATTGCCACAGACACATTGTGTAATATTTCGGATACTGCAGAATTGGTTATTACCAATCCTGGAGGCCTTCCTCCTACGGCTAATTTTTCAACGAACTACGTTCCCTGTGATGCCACTAGGGAGCTGGCAATTTCAAACCAGAGTACCTTGGCCAATCAATACGCATGGGATTTTGGAGATGGAGCCCAATCCAATGCCGCTTCTCCTATTCACAATTACGCAAATGATGGGAATTACACCGTTACTTTGATTGCATCGGATTCTATCTGTCTGAGAGCCGATACCACACAGATGACCGTTTCCTTCAATACACAGCCTTCTGCGCCCGTTATTACACTGCAAACCGATAGCTGTTCTAATGGATCCATAAACCCCATAATTTCCAACGATCAACCTCATTATGTGTACACTTGGAATTTTGGCAATGGCGTAAACGATGTAGGTCGGACGCCAACGTATAGATATCTGGAATCGGGAACGTACACGATCCAACTTACCGTTACGGATACTTTGTGTTCGCATGAATACGATTACAGCTTCACTGAGCAGATGTTTGTGGCCAATGACCTCGTCTACATTCCCAATGCCTTTACTCCCAATGGAGATGGCACCAATGAAGAATTGACCATTTCTCACAACGAATGCCTACAACTAGATCACTTCTGGGTATTTGACAAATGGGGTACCGTGATTTTTGAAACCACCAACCCTTCTACTGAATTTTGGGATGGCATGCATAACGGGGCTCCAGCTCAACAGGATGTGTACACGTATCGCCTTACAGGAACCGATATTGACCGAACAGGTTTTGTTGTGGTTTTAAATTAAACCAATAAACTCTTACATTAGAGTTCTACAAACCTACCAAGCCCACCCAAATGAAGACCGCATTTTTTACCGGTGGCACCAATGGCCTTGGCCTTGTAGCTGCCACTCACCTCTTCCAAAAGGGTTACAGAGTCTATGTAACCACGCGTTCTGAAGCAGGACGTCTACGCCTAGAAGCCTATCAAAAGGAAAACGCACCCAACGGAGAGGGTGAATTTGTTTTCTTGGATTGTAACCTGTCTGATATGTACTCTGTGGAGTCAGCAGTCAACTTGTTTTTAGAGGCCGAATCTAAACTGGACTTGTTGGTAAACAATGCAGGAATTTGGAATAACGAAAGATTGGAGAGTACCCAAGGCATTGAGGAAACGTGGCATGTGAATGTATTGGCTCCGGTGTTTTTGATCAGAGGATTGCGATCCGCTCTCTTAAATTCAAAAAAACCCAAAGTAATTACTACCGCCTCTGCACTTCACCAAGGCCCCATTCAGTTTTCAGATATTGAGTTCAAGGAAAGTTTTTCAGGATTTAAGGCCTATAGACAGTCAAAGCACAGCGTTTTGCTCTTCACTCAATTCTTTGCCAATACAGATTCTGAAATCGCTTATTATTGTCAACATCCAGGAGTGGTGAGTACGGAGCTGGCCAGAGATATGGGCTTTGTTCCTCGACTGCTGTTTTCCATAATGGGAATCTCCAAAGAAAAAGGAGCACAGAACCTAATTTACCTTTGCCAAGCCAACAGAGACCAGCTGCACTCTGGCGCGTATTACGCCAAAAAGAGAGTGGCCAAGCGACCTTCAGAGATAAAAGACAAGGACTACGCGAGTAAGCTTATGGTGAAAATTGATTTTTACCTACGAGAACTCCAAGCCGAGAAAGTAGGAAACGAATAGTTGAACGCTCAAAGTAGATTCGTCAAAACAGATTCGTCAAAGCAATTAGCTCAAAGAAATAGCCTTCTAGGAAAACCCATTTGACATAACCCCAATGAAATAGACCTAACGAATTAAACAAAGAAACTCCGGCGAGATAACTCGCCGTTCCAAAAAGCCTTTATTAGAGCCCGTTTACTTCGCTGCAACCGCAGGTTCCAAAAGAGCTTTTAGTGAGGCGACAAATCCATCCAAATCCTCTGTTGAATTGAACTTACAAAGAGAAACGCGAAGTGATACTTGCTCCTCTCCTCCTTTGACCGCTTCAACCACATGAGAACCTGTGGCCGCTCCTGAATTGCAAGCAGATCCACCGGAAACGGCAAAACCTTCCATATCCAATTGAAAGAGTATCATTCCCGTGTAATCATTCTGCGGTAACTTGAGGTTAACTACGGTATATAGACTGTTTTCAAGATCTCCAGACTCCCCATTAAATCCAATGGGTAGACCCGATTCTTGAATTTTAGAAATTAAGTGCTTTTTAAGTCCCAAAATATACGCCTTATCAGACTCAAGATTGTCATACGCCTCGGCTATGGCATAGTGCATCCCAACAATGGAATGAACGTTTTCTGTACCCGCTCTAAGGTTTCTTTCCTGTCCACCTCCGTGGATCAAAGAGTTTACCGCTACACCCCCTCTGATAAAGCAAAAACCAACCCCTTTGGGGCCGTGGTACTTGTGCGCAGAAGTCGCTGCGAAGTCTACCTTGATTTCTTGAAGGTCAATAGCGTAATGACCAAATCCTTGAACCATATCAGAATGGAAATACGCACCTTTTTCCTTTACTAAATCTGCAACTTCCTTTACGGGAAGGATGTTTCCGATTTCGTTATTTGCGAACATTAGAGAAACCAGGGTTGGGATGTCCTCATCCAAAAGAGTAGACAAATGATCCACGTCCACATTGCCCTTGGCATCTAAGTTTACATAGTCTACTCTTACTTCTCCCTTTTCTTCTAGAAACTCCACAGGATGAAGAACCGCATGGTGCTCAATAGAAGAGGTAATGATTCTCTTCAATCCCAAATCTCTAACTGCGGTCATAATGGCCATGTTGTCGGCTTCCGTTCCGCCGGCAGTAAAGAAGATTTCTCCGGGTTGACAGTTTAGGATTTTTGCGATGTCCTTGCGACAGGACTCGATAAGAATTTTGGCCTTTCTGCCGGCAGCGTGTGTACTGCTTGGGTTTCCGGGTACTTGAAGGAGTACCTCATTCATCTTTTCAACAACCGTGGTGGAGACCTGAGTAGTGGCAGCGTTGTCTAAGTAGACCATTTTCTTCTATAGTTTTTGATGAAACCAATTGGTGACGGTTTCATCTTCCCAAGTGGTCTCCGAGCAATGTTCGTATTCATTTGTTGCGGGGTTGTAGGAATAGTCTTTCCCCCACTCCGCGTGGTTTTCAGCCAATTCACAAATGGCGCTGCAAATGTAATCTATTTCTTGATTTGACATAGTAGGATGTATACTCATTCGTATCCAACCGGGTCTTGTCATCAAATTATCTCGCTCTATCTCTTTTTTTATCGTCTCGGACATCTCTCTGTTCACTTTTAAGAGGTAATGTCCATAGGTTCCCGCACAGGAGCAACCTCCTCTAACTTGTATCCCAAAACGATCATTGAGAAGCTTTACGCCGAGGTTGAAGTGAAGATTGTCGATTTCCAATGAAAAAACGCCCAGTCTATTCCTGTTATTTTCTGCTAGTATGTGAACTTTTGGATGGGTTAATTTTTCAAAAATGCTAGCAATCAATTCATGCTCTCTTTCCATCATTTGATCTACGCCCATCTCTTCCTTGAGTCTAACGGCCAAAGCCGCCTTTATGGTTTGTAAGAACCCTGGAGTTCCTCCGTCTTCTCGGGTTTCGATGTCATCAATATAAATATGTTCTCCCCAAGGGTTAGTGTAAGTTACCGTTCCTCCTCCCGGAATATCCGGAACGCTGTTGCCGTACAATTTTTGGTTAAAAATCAGAACGCCCGGAGTACCTGGGCCTCCCAAAAATTTATGAGGAGAAAAGAAGATGGCGTCAAGTTGTTCTTCGGGGTCTTCAGGATGCATATCGATTTTAACATACGGACCACTGCAGGCAAAATCCACAAAGCACAACCCGCCCGCACGGTGCATCTTTTTTGCGATTTGATGATAAGGCGTGGTCACCCCTGTCACGTTGGAACATCCGGTAACCGAAGCAATCATCATAGGTGCGGAATCCTTGTATTGGGTAATCAATTCATCCAAATGATCTAGGTTTATCAACCCATTTTCATTTGCCTCAATGCACTCTACACGTGCTATGGTTTCTAACCAAGAGGTTTGATTGGAGTGATGCTCCATGTGGGTGATGAAGACTACAGGACGTTCTTCCTCTTTGATTTGAATGTACTTGTTGAGCTTTTCTGGATACTTAAGTCCCAAGATCCTCTGAAATTTCAATACGGCACCTGTCATCCCCGTTCCCGTTGGAATAAAAACATCTTGCTCATCCGCATTGACGTGATTCTTTATGACGTGCTTGGCTTCGTGGTAGGCCTTGGTCATCATTTTACCTGTCAATGAGGTCTCCGTGTGGGTATTAGCCACAAAATGCCCCATTTCATTTACAATTCTGGATTCAATGGGGGCGTATAGTCGGCCTGATGCCGTCCAATCTGCGTATATAATCTTTTTGGGACCGTATGGGCCTGCAAACTCTGCGTTAATTCCAATGATATTCTCCCGAAAGGGAGTAAAGTGTTCTTCTAGAGAAGTTTTAACTTCAGTTGACATGATGGGGGTATTTGTGCTTTGAACGTAAAGATACGAATCGTAGACCAAACGTAGATCTCTGGTTCTTTACAAAAACTCTAACCAGAAGTTGGTAAATTCCCTCTAGCCACCCAAAAGAAAAACCCCGTTGCCGAAAAATCGGAACGGGGTTTATATATGAAAGGGGAAACTCCCCTGTTCTCTCTTTTTAAGGTTTGGAAATTATCCCAATACCTCAGCCATTTTTGCGCCAATGTCAGCAGGAGAATCCACTACGTGAATTCCGCAGTCTCTCATAATGGCTTTCTTCGCTTGAGCCGTATCATCCGCTCCACCAACGATAGCACCAGCGTGTCCCATGGTTCTTCCTGCAGGAGCCGTTTCACCTGCGATAAAACCTACTACAGGCTTGGTTCCGTTGGCTTTGATCCACTCAGCAGCCATCGCTTCCAAGTTTCCACCAATCTCACCAATCATAACGATACCTTCAGTTTCTGAATCGTTCATCAACAATTCAACCGCTTCTTTAGTAGTCGTACCGATGATGGGATCTCCTCCAATACCGATGGCAGTGGTAACACCCAAACCGGCTTTTACAATTTGATCAGCGGCTTCGTACGTCAAAGTACCTGACTTTGATACGATACCCACTTTTCCTTTTTTGAAGACAAAACCTGGCATAATACCTACTTTGGCCTCGTCTGCAGAGATCACTCCCGGACAGTTAGGTCCAATCAAAGTACAATCAAGTGTAGAGATGTACTCCTTAACCTTTACCATGTCCTTTACAGGAATACCCTCGGTTATGGCAACGATTACTTTGATGCCAGCCTCAGCAGCTTCCATAATTCCGTCTGCAGCAAATGCTGGTGGTACAAAAAGAATAGAAACATCGGCTCCAGTTTGAGCAACCGCATCCGCTACGGTGTTGAAAACGGGACGATCAAGGTGAGTTTGTCCTCCTTTTCCTGGAGTGACACCACCTACTACGTTCGTTCCGAACTCAATCATTTGAGAGGCGTGGAAAGAACCTTCCTTTCCCGTAAAACCCTGAACGATTACTTTAGAATCTTTATTTACTAATACACTCATTGTATGTGATTTTGCATAAAATTGACCACAAAAGTAAATTTTAAAACCATTTATCACAACTTCAAAACCACCGATTTTAGGCTTTTTTTTGCCCTTCCACACCCCCTCTAGAAATTGCTGACGATATTGAATTAAATCCAACCAAAGATTTACCTTTGCCATTCATCAAAAATGACTCACTATGCCAGGAATGGAATATTTTGGAGACGAGGAAAAGAAAGAGGTTTTAGACGTTCTAGAATCTACCTGTCTCTTTAGATACAACCACGAACACCTTCGCAATGACATGTGGAAGGCCAAAGAATTGGAAGAAGAAGTAAAATCTTTTACCGGAGCTTCTTATGCACACGCGGTATCTTCAGGTTCTGCTGCCGTTTCTTGTACTCTTGCCGCTGCCGGCATTGGATACGGAGACGAGGTGATCGTAACTCCATTTACATACATCGCAACTATCGAAGGCGTAATCGCCGCAGGCGCCCTGCCCATTTTTGCAGAAATCGATGAGACGCTTTGTCTCTCTGCTGAGGGTATCAAAAAAGCCATGACTCCAAACACCAAGGCAGTAATGCTCGTTCACATGTGTGGAGCAGCGGCCAATATGGATGCCATCATGGAGGTAGTAAATGAAAACAACCTCATACTAGTAGAAGATGCCGGACAAGCACTTGGTGCATTTTACAAAGGAAAATCAGTAGGTCTCTTTGGTGTAGCCGGAGCGTACTCTTTTGATTTCTTTAAAATCACCACAGCCGGTGAAGGCGGTCTTTGTGTAACCAATGACGAAAGAGGCTACCACATCATGGAACAATTTTCCGATCACGGCCACACCCACGTAGGTGACAATCGCGGAATGGAGGATCACCCCATACTAGGTGCCAACTTTAGAATTTCTGAATTGCACGCGGCCGTAGGATTGGCTCAGATGAGAAAGGTAGAAACCATTCGCAAGGACAAACTCGCCAACAAGGCAATTATCAAAGATGCTCTTTCTCAAGTAGAAGGCGTAAGCTTTAGACATATGGACGATCCAGAAGGAGATTCTGGAACCTTCCTCAACTTCTTCTTGCCCAACACAGAAAAGGCTCAGGAAGTGATGAAGCAATTTGCTGAGGACGGCATTGGCGGATGTAATTACTGGTACACCAACATGTACCACTTTATCAACCAGTGGGACCACGTAAAAGAATTGAGAACGCCTTGGAAACTCCCCATACACGAATTGGGAGCCCCTCAAGACTACAAGAACTTGGATCTTCCCAAGTCTCAAGAAGTTGTGGGTAAATTGATTTCTCTAGGAGTTCGCGGTACTTGGTCTGCGGATGAAGCTGCCGAACTTGGGGCTAAGATGGCACAGTCCATTCAAAAAGTATTGGGATAGTTAATGGATTTACCAACGCTTATAGAAAGGGGAATCACCACGGCGGGATCGCTTTCTGGAATTACACAGAAGCTTCCTGAGGGCATTCAATTTGAGTTTGCCCACACTCAATTCTACGTTCCCGCTCCCGAAGGTCAAGAAACCCATTTGGCATTGAGATACCTCAATCCCACTCACCTGGGATTTTGGGGCATAGACCCCGATGATTTTGGTTTTCTGTCCCTTTCGGAATCCACTTTTATTTTGAAGGATAGAGAGACCGCTCTCAAAGAACTCAAGAATAAAAAGGACATTAATTGGACGGTAGGCAAGCTCTCCTCTTTAAACTTGGAAGCAAGCCCTATGATTCTCTTTATGGAAACCGAGGAAGGCGGAGCCTTTGTGGCTTCTCCAGATCTCTACATCTTAGGTCCTGACGGAGCTTTGGATCCAGGAGAAATGCAAAATTACTTTGCCAGATGGCAAGAATACCACAAGGAATACTTTTACAAGAAGGAAACGGAAGATCCCCTTCCCATTGACTTTGGGCTGGAGAAAATAGGACCACCCGTGTAGTCTCTGTTCTGGTAGAATCTTCTGTATTTACCTTGAAAAAATACTATTCAGCGCCCGGATTGGAACCTTCCTCTTCGGGCGTTTGCTTTTGCACAACATCCGATCCCATTCTGAGTACAACGGAATATTCTGAGTCAAAGGATTGGCTTTTTAAATCTTCTACCGCATCAGAAACGACCTCAATTCGATCGGCCGTAATGTTGTGTTCTACAAAGTAATCCAACATCAATTGATTTCGATTTTGCATAAGAGAAAGCAATTCAGTCTGCGCCATAGTATCATCGCTCATAGCCTGCATTTTATCTCCCACGGAAGCCTCTTGAAGCTCGGGGCCCAATTGAGAATTTAAAAAGCTTTCAAAATCGGGATCGTCCTCATCCATCTCCACAATCTTCTGACGGTCGAGAACATTTAAATTCTCTACGGTCTTTCCAGAATTTTCTGAAATGAAATAAGCTCGCTTGGCGTGATATTCTTTCCATTCTTCAACGGCGTCTTCCCAGTCCAAATGCTGCGTCAATGTCAAGGAAATCTCGGGCTTGCTATCCATAATGGATATGAGCTCATCCATCTTTCTCAATTGATCCGGACGATATTCTTGTTGGATGGCGCCAATTTCAATTTTTTCCAATCCTTCCGTTTCGATTCCCATGGCAGACGTCAAAGCTTTAAAGGGGGAAACAGATACTTTCACCAATACATTGATAAAGGCTTTGAGCATGAGCTTGCTATAGGAGAAATCGGGATCGTCCACCCTACCTTCTACTTCTAAGTCCATTTCTATTCTGTCATCGACGTCCTCCATGATGTACAATCCCAATTTAAGAGGTACGTTGTACTCGGGTTCGGGAGATTCTATTTTGTCTCCAACAGTGGCTCGGTAAAGGTGAATTTTATTGGAGTTGGCCAATGCCATGTCATTGATTACCACCGTACCATCATAAGACAAATATCCATCTTCTATGGGATATCCAAACTTCTGCATCATGTATGTGGAAAAGGGTTTGAGCTGTACATCATTGAAATCCAAGTGAATGTCTGTGTACTGATTGTAATCTGAAGATCCCTTTCCCTCCGCAGAAATGGTACCTCGCCTTGGAACCTTTACAGAAGCATCCCAAACCAGCGGTGCATGGGGTTTTAAATCATGCATGGCAAAGTAAATATCGGACAAGGGATAGGTAAACCTAGGACGTATCGTAGCATCCGTGTAGGTAAAGGTTCCTTTTTCGGTCACAAGGTGGTTGAGACGATAGTTTACCGGTGAACTTGGAGCGGTGTCTACAGGGGTTGTTGTTGTGTCTTCTATGATCAAATCCATAATAGAATTCCCGTTTTGAGACATGACCACCTGACTTTCCCATCCACTGATCAATACGGTGTCTAAAAGCAATTCTTGAGTGGATACCTGAATCTCTATGATTTTTGCACGGGTCTTCTGAACCTGTACAATAAATTCATCAGCGGTGTCCTTCAGTGAAAAGTCCCTAACCTCAGTGGTTCCCGAAAGTTTAGATTCTACGGGGTTAGAAATATTTCCCACTAAGTGATAATTGATCCACACCCTGCCTCTCATAGAAGAGATTCGCAAATAATCCTGAACATATGGAGTAAACGCTGCTAGGCGCAAACTGTCGATTTCCAAATCCAAGGCAAAGTCTCCTGTGTTGACGTTGTATTCTGACTCTGCAGCTAGCGAACCTCCAGTGGTAAAGTAGAAGTCCACCCCAACATCCATATCCCCCTCATCGAGGATTATTCCTGGAATGCTAAGGTCTATATCAATAAACTCAAGCTCTCTATTCACATCTCTGTTGGCGTATTCTATGGCACCGTTCTTTAGATTAATGTTCTCTAAATGCACGGCATAAGGGAACGGCTCGGAGGCCGATGTATCTGTGTTAGTCGTATCCACTTCAGGTAGCAAATCTTGAACCGATAGCGTATCCCCTTCTATCCAAACATTAATAAAGGGGTTGATGATGGAAATTTCCGTCAGGTGAATTTTGTCTGAAACCAAAGCTGAGAAGGTCGCATTGACCCGGAAACTATCCACATGAAATAGAACGTCCGCACTGTCCGGTTCATAAATGGCGAAGTCAATGACTTCTAGTTTCCCATTAAAAATATTGAAATTAATATTGTCTACAGAAACGGGCCTACCAGTGAGTTCTTTGCCATTTTTATTAATATACCACGCTGCGGTATCTGGTGCTATTAAAAGCACAATGAGAATGAGACTTAGAAGAACTCCTAAGACCCAAAGTGTGATTTTTACAATTTTCATGTAGGAATGTTTGGTCTTCTAAAGTTAAGGAACGCGATGAATTTTTGGATACATCTTCTTAATTATTTGAAAACGAAACGGCTACACTTTATAAACCCATTCACATTTCACCTTAAATTAATAAATGGAGGGTTCTTCTTTTCAACATTTTGATTAATTTCGCGCCCAAATAATAGAACACATAACAAATGGCTACTAACAAGACATTTACAATGATTAAGCCCGATGCCGTAGGAAATGGTCACATCGGAGCAATTCTTGCCAAAATCAACGAAGCAGGATTCCGCATCGAATCTATGAAGCTAACTCAGCTTTCTAGAAAAGACGCTGAAACTTTTTACGCTATCCACAATGAGCGTCCTTTCTTCGGTGAGTTGGTAGAGTACATGACTAGCGGACCCATCGTTGCTGCTATCTTGGAAAAAGACAACGCAGTTGCTGATTTCCGTACTTTGATTGGAAACACTGACCCAGCGAAGGCTGACGAAGGTACTATCCGTCAAATGTTTGCGACTAGCATCTCTGCGAACGCCGTTCACGGTTCTGACTCTGATGAGAACGCCGCAATTGAAGGTTCTTTCTTCTTCTCTGGAAGAGAGCGTTTCTAGACTGCCGCGCACACATATTTCATAAAAAAGGCAACCCGAATGGGTTGCCTTTTTTCGTTGATTTTTTTCAATATCTATTCTGCTCTTAGTGCTTCTATGGGTTTGATTTGAAGAGCGCGAACTGCTGGCAGCAGTCCGGCAAACAAACCGGCCATTACTAAAATCCCAAAGCTAGTTAGCACCAGAGATAAGTCCACACCGGGTTTCAAGAAAAACTCGCTTTCCACGCCAAATTCTCGCATTCCGATTTCTATCGCTTCCAAAAGCCACACACCAAATAATATTCCCAGTTCTCCAGCAAATAGGGTTAAGAGAACTGCTTCCAAAACTACTTGAGAAATGATGTGAATGGGTCGGGCACCGATGGCGCGTCGAACTCCAATTTCTTTGGTTCTCTCTTTCACCACCACTAACATAATATTGGAAACACCAATGGCTCCAGCCAACAAGGTGAAAATCCCAACCACTAGAGAGAGGATCTTAATCCCCGTAAAGAGGTTTTGCATTCGAGTGTATTCCGTCATCAAACTCCAGTTTCCAAAAGCTCTTTCATCTTCGGGGTGGACAGAGTGACGATTTCTCAACAAGTCCAAAATCTTTGGCTTCACATCGAGAATGGGATATTCATCATACGCGTTGAGAGAATACCACCCCACGTTGTTCCCTTGATTAAACGCTTGTTGAAAGGTGGTCAAAGGGACAAAAATGGACTGTCTATCTTCTTCTGCGTCGTTACCCGTCTTTTGCGTTTCGTACACCCCTACTACTTTGAAATTGACTCCTTGAATCTGAACATAGGTTCCCAAGGGTTCTTCTCCTTCCTCGTAAAGCATTTCAACACAGCGCTTACCCAGCACACATACCTTGCGCTTTTCATCCAGGTCCGTTTGATTGAGGAATCTTCCGGTTTCTATGGTTTTGGCTTCTACCAATAAATACTCAGGCACATCGCCGTAAATGGAAAAGGCCCCTGACTTAAGACCGTGAATTACGTTGTTTCCCCCGCGATATCCGCCCAATTGATTTCTTGGACATACGTAGCGCAATTCGGGGATATTCTCCTTTAGGGCCTTGGTGTCGTCATTGGTAAGTCGAAAGTATCGACCTCTTGGAAACCCCTTGTAAGGCATTGAAGTTCCCTGAGTCCATAAAAACATGGAATTGGTAGCCCAGCGGCCCATTCCCGCTGACACCCCATTGTTAAGGCCATTACCTGCACCCATCATAATAATGAGCATGGTGATTCCCCAAAACACCCCAAAAGCGGTGAGGGCAGCTCTTACTTTGTTCTTCTTAATGGAAGCCCATACTTCTGAAAACAATTCTCCCATTATTCTTCTTTTAAAGCTTCTATTGGTCTAACGGATGCAGCTTTGGTGGCGGGAACCAATCCAGCCAACCCACCTGCAATTACCAATACCGCGGTTGTGGAGAGAGCAATAACGATATCTACTTCCGGGTTCTGGAACATTTCTCCCTTGATATCACTTCCTATGCTCTCCAATAGGAATACGCCAAACAACAAACCCAAATACCCACTAAAACCTGTGATAATTACGGCTTCCGTTAAAATTTGTTTTACAATACTTGCCGGGGTAGCTCCTAAGGCCTTTCGAATTCCGATTTCACGGGTGCGTTCCTTAACTACAATCATCATAATGTTAGAAACTCCAACAATTCCCGCGATGATGGTACCGATTCCAATGATCCAAATAAACAGCTCGATGGCTCCGAGTACTCCGTAAATCTTTTCCAATTCCTCACGGGGTGTTCCCGTAAAAATAGCACGAGGGTCTTCTGGTGAAAACTGGTGCCTTTGCGCAAAGTCCTTTCTGAGAATTTCCTGAAACGCCAATATCTCTTCCAAGTTCATGGAAGGAACATTTATGGACATTCTGCGAATGTTGTTTCCTCCGTTAAAAACTTTTTGAGCAGTGTAGATGGGAAGGTAAACGACCCTTTCTTCATTTTCTCCTCCTTCGTCTCTAAAGACACCTACAACCTTAAAGGAGATTCCATTGACCTTGATGTACTTGCCCATGGGGTCTTCCTCCTTGAATAAGTCCCTAGCCACAAGCCTTCCAATAATAGCCACCTTTCTGGATTCCTCTAAATCGTTCTCATTGATGTATCGACCTTGGGTTATGATGGTGTTCTCTAGAGCTTGATGCCCTGGGTGCACTGAGCGCACAGAGTACGAACCGAATTCCGTTCCGTAAACCACTTGTGCCCCCCAAATCATAAAGCGACCACTCATCTGTTCTATCTGAGGATAGGTCGCCTCAAGGTGTTTGTAATCTTCATTAGTCATCTGAATGCGGCGGCCCGCCTTCATTCCCTTATAGGGCATTCCAGTAATGTCCGTACGAATCCAAATCATATTGGTTGCATCGTCAATAAACATGGCAGAGATTCCATTTCTAAGTCCTCTACCCGCCCCAAGCAAAATCACCAGCATAAAGATTCCCCAAGCCACAGAAAACCCTGTCAAAAAGGTTCTGAGCTTATTCTTCTTTATGGTGGACCATATTTCGAATAATAAATCCATAGTGAAGCTACTCTATTGTGATACGATCACTCCGTCCTTAAGGCGGATGGTGCGATTGGTCATTTCTGCAATGTCCTGCTCATGGGTAACTACAATAACGGTAATTCCCTGATTGTTGATGTCTTTAAAAACATCCATAACCTCGTAGGAGGTTTGCGTGTCTAAGGCTCCTGTAGGTTCATCTGCCAAGAGAACACGAGGTTCTGCAATGAGGGAACGCGCAATGGCTACGCGTTGTTTTTGCCCTCCACTCAATTCCGATGGAAGGTGATCCGCTCGGTCCGCCAATCCAACCTTTTCTAGGTACTCCATAGCCTTCTTATTTCGCTTTGCGCGAGAGACTCCTTGGTAGTATAGAGGAAGTGCTACGTTTTCTAGTGCGGTTTTGTAGGCAATGAGGTTAAAGCTCTGGAATACAAAACCCAAAAACTTATTTCGATAACGCGCAGCTTGTGCTTCCGAGAGGTCCTTAATCAAGGTGTCTCCTAGCGTATATGTACCTGAATTGTAATTGTCCAGAATTCCCAAAATATTGAGCAAGGTGGATTTACCGGAGCCTGAGGAGCCCATAATAGAAACGAATTCTCCGTCTTTAATATGTAAATCCAATCCCTTGAGAACCTCCAATTGGCCACCGCCAACAGGATAGGACTTAGTGAGATTTTCTAAGCGAATCATTAAGTGATGATGAGAGAGTGTTTCGTCAATTCTTGTGTAGCTGCAGCAAGGTACAAAAAGAAGGTAGTTTCCTTCAAAAAAATGCATGCTTTCCTATTCACCTAACCCATTTATTAGACCAACAGTCCCAAAAGTGAGACTGAAAATCGAAAAAAAAGTAAAATAGGGGCAAATAATTACAAATTGTTGACATAATGTGAAACTTGAATTTATGGAATAACCACTTTCGGTTGATACATTGCCATCAGACAAACGCCTAAAAATCAATACCATGAATTCACGACAACGTTCTAAGTTTAAGATGATGCAAAACACTCTTCAACTATTGGAGAGCAAAACTCACTTGTATGATCAATTGCCCGGTCTTGCTCGACCTGTAGAAGCTTTGAGACGATTGCTTCATGAAATTGGCGAGGTGGATAGTTTCTTTATTCTACCTCCTATGTCTGAGGACAATACCTTTCATCAAAACCTCAGAAACAAAAAAGTCCATGTTTACAGGATACAGAGGCGCAACCTCTTTAAAATGGCTCGCATTGTTTTGACGAAAACCATTGATGTAGAAATCAATTCGGTACGAAACCAATTTCCAGTGGACTACTTCACCTATAGCATGTGTAGAAGATTAAACGACCCAAAATTCCCACATTTGGGACGCATGAAGTGGGAAATGAAATCTCCTTCCAACCTATTGGTGAGAACACCACAACCCTTTGTGTTAAAACTCAAGAACATTGCGAGTTAATGATTACGAGTTAACCTATGAATCAAAAAATAAAAAAGCTCCCAATGGGGAGCTTTTTTTATGGTCTTTCGCAAAGGACAAATCTCCTTTACTCTTTGATCAACTTCTTGTACTTGAATTTCTTGGGTTCCACATTGCCCATTCTCTTTCTCTTGTTTTCTTCATAATCAGAGAAGGATCCTTCAAAGTAGTACACTTGAGATTCTCCCTCAAAGGCTAGAATGTGTGTACACACGCGATCCAGGAACCAGCGGTCGTGACTGATAATTACGGCACAACCTGCGAAACTTGCTAAACCTTCTTCCAATGCGCGTAGCGTATTGATATCCAAATCGTTGGTAGGCTCATCCAGAAGAATTACGTTACCACCTTCCTTGAGCGCCATGGCCAAGTGAAGTCGGTTTCTCTCTCCTCCTGAAAGGACTCCTACTTTTTTACCTTGGTCACCCCCTGCGAAGTTAAATCGACTGAGGTAGGCTCTGGTGTTGATGTTTTGTCCTCCCAATTCAAACTGTTCTTGTCCGTCCGCAACCGTCTCAAAAATGGTTTTCTCGGGTTGAATTTTTTCGTGGGTTTGGTCTACGTAGCTTATTTCAACGGTTTCTCCCTTTGTGAAGTTTCCACTGTCAGGAGTTTCCTGATCCATAATCATCTTAAAGATGGTAGACTTACCCGCACCGTTGGGACCAATAATCCCTACAATTCCCGCAGGTGGCAATGTGAAGTTCAAATCTTCATACAGAAGCTTTTCGCCATAGGCCTTTTTCACGTGATTGGCATCAATAACATTGGTTCCCAAACGGGGTCCTGAAGGGATAAAGATTTCCAATCTGGCCTCTTTCTCCCTTTGCTCCTCGTTCAAGAGTTTGTCGTAGTTATTAAGACGGGCTTTGGATTTTGCCTGACGTCCTTTGGGATTCATGCGAACCCACTCCAATTCTTTCTCTAATGTCTTTCTTCGCTTAGATGCTTGCTTTTCTTCCTGTGCAAGGCGCTTGGTCTTTTGATCCAACCAAGACGAGTAATTTCCCTTCCAAGGAATACCCTCTCCTCTATCCAACTCCAAAATCCAACCGGCTACATTGTCCAAGAAGTATCGGTCGTGCGTTACGGCAATTACCGTCCCCTTGTACTGCTGCAAATGCTGTTCTAACCACAAAATAGACTCTGCGTCCAAGTGGTTGGTTGGCTCATCCAAAAGCAAAACATCGGGTTGCTTGAGAAGTAATCTACAAAGCGCTACACGTCTTCTCTCTCCTCCAGACAGCACGTTAATGGGAGTATCCGCGTCCGGGCAATTCAAGGCGTCCATGGCACGGCTCAACATGGTGTCGAGTTCCCAGGCGTTGGTGGCGTCAATCTGATCTTGAAGTTGTGCTTGACGATTCATGAGCTCCTCCATTTTATCGGGGTTCTCATATACTTCGGGCAACCCGAATTGATCGTTGATCTTGTTGTATTCGTCGAGGATGTCCACAGTTTCTTGAACCCCTTCTTTTACGATTTCAATAACCGTTTTGGACTCGTCCAACTCGGGCTCTTGCTCTAGG
This sequence comes from uncultured Schleiferiaceae bacterium, assembly GCA_965658445.1. Taxonomy (GTDB): domain Bacteria; phylum Bacteroidota; class Bacteroidia; order Flavobacteriales; family Schleiferiaceae; genus CBFHSF01. Next base: position 39,829 of record CBFHSF010000010.1, read on the forward strand.
TACCCTACGGTGTAACCAGGAGACCAAACGACATCCCCGCGGTAGCTCTTTTCTATACCAGCGATAATCTTCATCAAGGTTGACTTACCCGAACCGTTGAGTCCAAGAATTCCGATTTTAGCGCCGTAGAAAAAGCTCAAGTAAATGTCCTTGAGGATGGCCTTGTTGTTGTTGGGCAGAATTTTGGAAACTCCGCTCATTGAAAATATTACCTTATTATCTTCTGACATGGTATGGTGTTTATCTCGATTTGTGATCTATTGTCGATTCTTTTATCGATTGGTTTGAATTGTTTTAAAGGAACATGGGCGTTTCGCGAATATCCGAAAATTCTATGGGAAGCTAGGCTCTACTCGCGGTCCTTTTCTTCTGTAGCCTTGGGATTGTCGGGATTATCTAGTTCACCGGGCTCTTCTTCCCCATTTTCCGGGGGAGGCGGATAAAAGGGAACCCTTTCTTTTAAGGTTCCTTCGGCGAAAGCAATCTGAAGAATGTTTTCTATCAGCTTGTCTTCCGGATCGTTGATGGGATCGTACTCCTTCTTTAGGGAAATGTCATACCAGTTGGCCATGGCGTTCCACCAAAAGGCCTTCCATGAGGAACGGTACTCAGAAATCAGTTCGTACACCGTCTTTCCGGTCTCTTTGTAAATCAGTTTACACAAGATTTGACCTTCTGATCGGGTGAGTTTTTTGAGTTTGGGTTCAAAGCGTTCCTCGAGAAATTCTTGATACTCCACAATGTGTCGCTTGCGTTGTCGCTTGCTTTCTAAAGTATCTAATGCGAGGTTGAGGGAATCTAGCTTGTCCCCAGCCATAATGGCGTAGGGATATACTTTGTTCACCTTTCTCTTCAGAATTATATATCTCCTACGAGCCTCTGCATCCGAAAAGGTGGGCTTGCTCACGACGAGGATCTCATCCAATATTTCCCATGGAATGGTATCCCCCTGTTCTGTGATGAGAACGGGCTTTACGTGCTCGGGATTAATGGACGTAGAATCACTTTGAGTCGTATCCTGCTGTCCCAATGCAGTTAGGGAAACCAATAAGAATAGGAATGCAATCCTAAAGCGTGCGGTTTCTCTTCCAGTTAGAAATTGTGGTTTGGGCATTCTCCACATTGGGAACCTGATCGTTTTTATGTTTTTCAAGAATGACATTTGCCATGATGGCTGCAACTTTCGCGCCGTCTTCATCAAATCTATCCAAGGATTCTGGTGTAAAGTAATCTGCCACAAACGAGGTGGTAAAATCACCAGATACAAAAGCGGGATGTTCCATAACAAAACGACCGAATCCAAGGGTTGTTTCAATTCCAACCACCTTGTATTCATCAATGGCACGCTTCATTCTATCAATGGCTTCCTCACGAGTATCTCCGTGGGTAGAAAGCTTAGAAATCATGGGGTCATAGTAAATGGGAATTTCCATTCCCTCTTCAAAACCGTCATCAACACGGATTCCAGGCCCCATGGGACGTCTGTATTTTTTCAAAAGACCAATGTCTGGCAAGAAGTTATTGGCAGGGTTTTCTGCGTAGACCCTAACTTCAATAGAGTGACCATTGATCTTGAGGTCTTCTTGAGCAAAGGACAATTTCTCTCCTCTGGCTACTTTGATTTGTTCTTTCACCAAATCCAATCCCGTGATCCACTCCGTTACGGGGTGTTCCACTTGGAGGCGCGTATTCATTTCCAAAAAGTAAAAATCACCCGAGCCGTCGTAAATAAACTCAACCGTTCCTGCGCCCACATAGTTACAGGCCTTGGCAACATTAACAGCGGCTTGTCCCATGGCTTCTCTCTTCTCTGGAGAAAGAACCGCGGAAGGCGCCTCTTCAATTACCTTCTGGTGTCTTCTTTGAATGGAACAGTCTCTTTCAAATAGGTGAACGACGTTTCCGTGAGTATCCGCAAGTACTTGAATCTCGATATGACGAGGGTTTACCGCAAACTTCTCTACGAAAACAGAACCGTCACCAAACGCTGAAGTCGCTTCCGAAACGGCCAATTCCATTTGAGATTCAAACTCATCGGCACCGTGTACCAAGCGCATTCCCTTTCCACCACCACCGGCAGAGGCTTTGATGAGAACGGGAAATCCAATGTCTGAGGCAATCTTCTTGGCCTCTTCCACATCGGTGATGGCACCTTCCGTACCTGGAATCATGGGAACATTAAACTCTTTTACGGTGGCTTTGGCCTGCAGCTTATCCCCCATCACTCGGATGGCCTCTGAAGAAGGTCCCACAAATATGATTCCTGCCTTCTCTACTTTTTCAGCAAACTCCGCATTCTCTGAGAGAAAACCGTACCCGGGGTGAATGGCGTCTACACCCAATCTAAGGGCCTCAGAAATGATCTTATCTCCCAACAAATAACTCTGTGCAGAAGCGGGAGGTCCCAAGTGAATGGCCTGGTCCGCGTAGGTTACGTGTGGAGACAATCTATCGGCATCAGAATAAACAGCTACGGTCTTAAGTCCCATTTCACGGGCTGACCTCATAACTCTTAGGGCAATTTCGCCGCGGTTTGCAACGAGAAGTTTTGTGATTTTCTTCATGGTTTTTCTTTATACAAATCGAATGTCCTTAACCGTTCCCGGCTTTTGGACAGACTCATTCATCGCTTCTATTATTTTGGTCTTGTGCCACTGCAGCTCCTGTCTCAGGACAGAAGATTTAAGTTTCACATACAGTATTCCTCTTTTAAACTCAACCTTGTCCGTTTTGTTGGCCACTGCCGGGCCCATCACTCTATCCCAATTCACAATGAGTTCAGTTTTTAAGAGCTTGTCTTCCAAACCCGATTCTTTGAGAAAGGCCTTGAGGCCATC
>CBFHSF010000010.1:42764-104560 GCA_965658445.1 uncultured Schleiferiaceae bacterium
ACCTAACTTGATTTCGTTCTTCTTTCTCATTGGGGTTCTTCGTGAATTTTTCCGTCGGTTGAGACCTCGAAAATACGAGAATCTTCGTTTATGCGCTTGGTAATATCTCGAGTTCTGTCCGAATGGGTATCAGAAATAAATATTTGACCAAAGTGATGCTCGTTCACCAAGCGAATTAATGCCTCCACACGCGTCTCGTCCAATTTGTCAAAAATATCGTCCAAGAGCAGCAAGGGCACGGTTTGCGTCTTGCGCTTCAAGAATTCAAACTGAGCCAATTTTAGAGCAATGGTAAAGGATTTCTGTTGACCTTGACTTCCCGTTTTTTTGAGGGAATGATCTTTTAATGTCAACGCTAAATCGTCTTTGTGAATTCCCACAGAGGTATATTGCAGGACTTGATCCTTGGCTCTAACCTTTACCAAAAGGCTCTGCAAATCACTTTCAAACAGATGAGAAGAATACTCCAATGAAATCTCTTCGGAGCCATTGCTTATGGCTTGATGGTACTCCTGTAGGATGGGCAAAAGTTCATCGATAAAGGCCTTTCTCTTTTCAAAGATGTGCTGCGCCTTCTCGGAGAGCTGTATGTCTAGGACTTCCAATGTTTCCGCATCAAAAGTTCTATTGGCTGCAAAAAACTTGAGGAGTGCATTTCTTTGGGCCAAGGTCTTGTTGTAAGCCAATAAAGTATTTAAATACTCCTTGTCAGATTGTGAAATGACCCCGTCCATAAACTTCCTTCTGACTTCACTGCCTTCATTGATGAGATCTCTGTCCGCTGGTGAAATAATGACCAATGGATAGTTTCCAATGTGATCGCTAAGCCTTGGGTATTCCTTTTTATTCTTGCGAAGGGACTTTTTCTGACCTCGCTTTAGGCCACAGTAAATCTTATCCAATCCCATCCCCTTGTTAAAATGTCCTTCCAAAACCATGTAGTCCTCATCAAATCGGATGTTGTTTGCATCGGAACTGTTGAAGTAGCTCTTTGTAAAGGACAAATAGTAGATGGAATCGAGCAAATTGGTCTTCCCCGCACCGTTCTTACCAACAAAGCAATTGATCTTGTCAGAGAAGGTCAATTCAGCTTCTGGGTAGTTCTTAAAATTTACGAGGTGTAATCGCTCTAGGACCAAGGAATTCATGGCCGTAAAAATACATATATATACGAGTAAAAAGGACTTGTAAGGAATCAAAAAAATGGTATTTTTGCGACCTATCAAAAAAGACGAGATGAGTAAGAACAAACAAGCCAACAATAACGAAGAGGTTTTTGAACAAGTAGAACAAAGCCTAAACAAAGTTGAGCAGTTTATCGAAGACAACAGTCAAAACCTATTGTACGTTTTGGGTGGAATCGCCGTACTTATTGTAGGATTTTGGAGCTACAACACCTACGTAGCTGAGCCTGCAGAAAGAGAAGCAGAGGCCGCAGCCTTTATGGCGCAAGTATATTTTGAGCAAGATTCTATGAAATTGGCTCTTGAAGGAAACATCAACAACCTTGGATTCTTGGATATTGCTGATGAGTACTCTGGTACAGAAATGGGTAACCTTGCACATTACTACGCAGGCATGGCTTACTTGAATCTTGGTCAATACGAAAACGCAATTGGAGAGTTGGATCAATACTCATCTAGCGATGTGATTTTTGGAGCTCTTGCAGATGCTGCCATCGGAGATTGTTTCAACGAATTGAACCAGCCCAAGGACGCATTGGATTACTACAAAAGAGCATTGAGCACTGGCAAGAACGACTTGGTAACTCCTGGAGTTTTGAGAAAAGCGGCCCTTACTGCTCAAATGCTAGAGAAATACGGAGATGCTGCCAACTACTGGAACCAATTGGCAACAGAATACTCAGAGAAACCAGAAGCTGTGGATGCTGCTAAATATGCAGCCTTGGCAGAATCTGCCAAATAATTGATCGAGTCAAGTACTCAGATCTAAAACGAATAAATTATGGCAACGGAAGGAAACAATCTTTCCGCGTACGATAAGGAAAACCTACCCAAGGCCGAAGCCATGCGCTTCGGCCTTGTGGTTTCTGCGTGGAACGAAAACATTACCAACGGACTTTACAACGGTGCGGTAGAAGCCCTCAAAGACTTGGGTGCTTCTGATGACAACATCGAAAGAGTGGATGTACCTGGAAGTTTTGAACTGATTTACGGATGTAAATTGCTTTGCGAGAGCAATCAATTTAATGCCGTTATCGCCATTGGTTCTGTAATCCAAGGAGAAACCAAACACTTTGATTTTGTTTGTAGCGGTGTCACCAATGGAATTCAGCAGCTCAACACTGAGGGAGATACTCCCGTAATTTTCTGCGTTCTTACGGACAACAATATGCAACAAGCCATTGAAAGATCGGGTGGAAAGCACGGAAACAAAGGAGTTGAAGCAGCAGTAGCTGCCGTTCAAATGGCCGCTTTAAGAGAAGAGTTTGGCAAGTAGTTTTCCAAAATTCCCTACCTTGAGCCTACCGTTCTCCAAATAAATGAAAGGTTAGTAAACCTTTTTACCACTTGGGGGTTGGATGTTCATTTACACAACTATTAATTAAACAACTAAGCATCATGAAAAAAATCTACATGGCCGCCTTGGCGCTGGCATTGTCCCTTCCCACTTGGGCCCAAGAACTTCCAGCACCATCGCCCAAAGCTAAAATCACACAGCGAGTAGGTTTAACCGATATCAATCTCGAGTACTCACGTCCAGGAGTTAATGGAAGAACCATTTTTGGTGACCTTGTGCCTTACGGCGAAATCTGGAGACTGGGTGCGAACAAAAACACCTTGATTTCATTTAATCACCCCGTTACTTGGAATGGTGAAATGGTTCCTGCAGGTACGTACTCTTTGTATGCTATCCCCAATGAAAACACTTGGACCATCATCCTAAACAGTGCGACTGAAAACTGGGGAACCAACGGATACTCGCAAGACGCGGACATCGCGAGAACCGATGTAAACGTTACTGAGCACGCCATGACTGAGCGCCTTTCTATTTCTATCGAAAACATGGGAATGGAATCAGGTGAAGTGATGATTGCTTGGGATAAAGTAAAAGTACTAGTACCCTTTACTGTGGACGTTCACACGTATGCAGAAGCCAATATCAAAGCTGCCATCGAATCAGGCGAAGACAAGCACAGAGTACACAGAAATGCAGCCCAGTACTACCTTCAGTCAGGACGCAACGAGTTGGCGCTTAAGATGATTGAGCAAGCCGTTAAGGATCAAAACGCCAACTGGTACACTCACTTCATGAAAGGTCAAATCCTTCACGCCAACGGTTTGAACTCAGAGGCTTTAAAGTCCATGAACAAAGCCATTGAAATTGGTGAAAGAGAAGCCAAAGACGAAGGAAAAGAGTTCGGCTACCGCGTAATGATTGAACAAGAAATGAGAAAATATCAATAAGTCTACACGGTAGACTAATAGAATACTTCTTAAATTGAAGCGTCCCAAGCCTTGAGCTGGGACGCTTTTTTTTTGAAATCTTTACCCAAATTAGAACACTCACCATTCTTTTGGCCTCTTTTTTACTTTCGAGTTGTGGATACTTTTTGGTGGACAATTCTCTCGCCCCTCCTCCCCCCACTCGCACAGGGAATGGATTGGTTGTTTCTGGGTATGCTTCTCAAGTTCCCACGGTAACTTCTGATGCGCTAGAGTCCGTTCCTACTTATCAAGTACTCGGTGCGGAATGGGGGTATCAATTTTCGGATAGAAACTAAATGGGCTTGTTTTTTCAGCACGATGAAAACAATGGCTTTGCCGCACGTAGTGCGCTTTCCGTTAAAGGATGGTTTCGTCTCAACGGCCAACCCAAAAAATGGAATCATTGGATGGGGTTTGGACTGGGAACGAGCTGGTATGATTTGTACAAGCCAAGTTTAGATGACCCGGACAAGGGTTGGCTGATTTATCAGCAGTTTCGCTACGCAGCGAGGTATAACATTACTGAGGATTTTTCTGGATACATCGGAACCAATACGGGATTTGGATTTAGCGGAGTCAGCGCCTACCTCAACAGCACGGCCACTTTGGGATTGCAATACGCAATTTTCAAAACACTTTTTTGCGACAGTTGCGTGCAATTACGGGATTACCTCAGCGGGAGAAGACCAATGGTATGATACACCGGGATTTCAGATTGGTGGGAGTGTGAGGTTTTAAGACAGTGAGTAGTGAACAGTGAGCAGTGAGCAGTGAGCAGTGAGCGGTGGGGAATGAGGAATCAAGAAGGAAAAAGGAATGAGGAATTAGGTTTTAATTCATTCATACTTTCCGGAATTGTAATAATTATGATTTCCTTTTTTCCTTATTCCTTTTTCCTTCTTCGTTTTTTCGAATTGTGTCGTCTGTAAACGGTTGCTTGACGGGTTTCAATTCGCGAAAGTCGTAGCTTGAGACAGGGGACAGGGGTGTGGCCCCTGTTTGTAGGGCGTTGAAGTGTTTTTTCTGCTCACTCCCGATATCCATCGGAACAGGTCCTCACTGCTCACTAACAAAACTTTCCCCTCCCTATTTCATCATTCATTCCAAATCTCCTAACTTTCCCCAAGCTAAATGCTCTATTTAAACAGGCTCTCAAACCTCCTGACCATGAAACTCAAAAACCTCAGCTCTTACCTACTCATTGCCTCTTCACTTTTCTTGTCTAGTTGTGCTTCGTTTATGGTGGATTCTTCTATGTCCGTGACCCCCATTGACGCGGAAAAGGGAGACTTCACCGCTGGTGCCACCATTGATCGATTGCCCGTAATCACTACAGAGAGCATTCCCGATGACGCCAATTACGCTGTGGGTGTGGGTTTTGGTTATTCACTTTCTAACAAAGACTACCTCAGAATCAATGGCCAATTCGATATTTCTGACGAGAAATACCACGCCATTACGGGAAATCTTAGTTATTGGAGAGTTCTGAGCGAAGTGAATTAAGGAAGACATCTCTTGGGTTTTAAACTCAACTCCTCCTTTTGGGGCGCCAATGAGGCGGATTTAGAAAACTATTACGACGCCTATGGAGTTCAATTGCAATATGCTTATCAACACTCCTTTGCTCCCAAAATGTATGGTCAGTTGGGAGCCAATTTGGGATATGGGTTTGTTCCCGCAGATATCGATAATCAAGAGTACATGCTGATGTCTTCCATTCATGCGGGAGCAACGTACCGTGTATCGGATTACTTTGAGGTTCTGGCGGATGTCAACGGCTCTCTTATCTTTTTTGAGTACGCCGAGTCAGGGAATGGTTTTACCAACTCCACGTATTTCTCCCCTGGATTCCAATTGGGCGGTCGCTTCTTATTCTAGTTTTATTCTAGCCTTTTTCTAGTCTTTCATTTTGAAAAGCGTGTCGTACCTTTGCGCCATGCAAGAAACCATTGTTGCCATTACAACGCCTCCGGGCATGGGAGCCATTGCGGTTCTAAGACTTTCTGGGAAGACAGCCATTGAGGTTGCTGACAAAGTCTTTAGAGGAAAAAATCCATTGACAGGACAGAAGGGTTACACGGCTCATTTTGGAAAGATCATGGACGGCTCACGAGTAATCGATGAAGTAGTGGCGACGGTGTTCACCAATCCTCACTCCTACACGGGAGAGGACGTGGTAGAGATCAGCTGTCACGGCTCTACGTTTATTCAGAAGGAGTTGCTTCACCTCTTGCTGCGTTCCGGCGCTAGAATGGCTAAGCCTGGAGAGTTTACCTTGCGCGCCTTTGCCAATGGAAAGATGGATTTGAGTCAGGCAGAAGCTGTAGCTGACCTTATTAGCTCCGATGACGAAGCTTCTCACCAAGTGGCCATGCAACAAATGCGCGGTGGCTTTTCTGCGGAGATTTCTGTTCTGCGAGCAGAACTCATTGACTTTGCCTCTTTAATTGAATTGGAACTCGACTTCTCTGAGGAGGATGTGGAGTTTGCCGATAGATCGCGCTTACTATCGCTTTTGGGAAACATGGACGCCTTGCTAGAAAAACTGGTCAACAGCTTTGACTTGGGCAACGTAATCAAAGAGGGAATTCCCGTGGCCATTGTAGGGGCTCCCAACGTAGGGAAGTCTACCCTCCTCAACGCCCTACTCAATGAAGAGCGCGCCATTGTCTCCGATATTGCAGGAACCACTCGTGACACGGTAGAGGACGAAATTCACTTGGGAGGACTCACCTTCCGATTTATTGATACCGCGGGAATACGCGACACCACAGATACCATTGAGTCCATTGGAATCCAGCGTTCCTTTGAAAAAGTAGATGCCTCCAAAGTAGTTCTGTACTTATTTGACGCCTCAGAATACGGTCCCGAAACGGAAGAAAACATCGCCAAACTACAAACTCGAGCCGGCGCTAAACCATTAGTCATCGTAGCCAATAAGGCAGATAAACTCTCCAAACCCATTGAGTGGACCGTAGATCACGATCACGTAATCAGCCTTTCGGCGAAAGCCAAAGAGGGCATAGAGTCCCTGCAAAACAAATTGTTGAGTTTGATAGAGACCGGTGCCTTAAAATCCGATGACACCATTGTAACCAACTCCCGCCACTATGAAGCGCTTACCAAGGCCTTGGAGTCCATCCACCGAGTTCAAGACGGAGTGCACTCGGGAATCTCTGGAGATTTCTTGGCGCAGGACATCCGACAAGCGCTGTTCCACCTAGGAGAAATCACCGGCGAAGTAACCACCGATGATCTCCTGGGGAATATTTTTCAGAATTTCTGTATTGGAAAGTAGCCTACTCCTCCACTCTATACGATAGATTGGGAGCGTCGAGAGTCAACACTTTGTTGAGGAATAGCTTGTTTCCCGTCATGCCCCCCAAGTCCCCTCCAATGTTTGAGGCTTGGAGCATAAAGGCCTGAAGTTTATTGGGCCACTCGATGTAGGTCACATAGGTCAACGGAACCTCGATACCACCAAATTCAAAACGACCCGAACTGGGAGCATTGTGAATGACCACGCCATCTCCCCATGAATTTCCTTCAAACGTAGTTCGTTCAGAACCGGGAGTGGCCAAATCTTCAAAGGTGCTTTCGGCAACAATCAATTCAAAGGCACTGGATCCTGAATCGTACCACAAACTTGCCGGCTCTTCATTGAGAACAGCGGATAAAAAGACTTTGCGACCGTCAAAGGTCATTGGAAGGCTCTCATCGTCTAAGACATCGATGGGTTCAGATTCTGCAAGTGTGATGCGTTGGTTTTTGAAATCCATGGTCACCTTGTGTTTTTCGATAAAGTCAGAGCCTATGGTTCCCAACTTTATTATGGCTGTGGTATCTTCCCAATCAATGGGATTTCCCCTTCCTCTAAAGGTCAAGAAATTAGCATGTATATCCGCGGTACCGACGTTAATATCCACATCATTGACTCTAAGAATGTTGTCAACGGTATCCAATTGAAACACATCACCAAACCTTTCATTGATGGATTGGACTTTGGAAAGGTATAAAACGGTGGAATGCGCTCCAGTATCAAATTGCATGTAAAAGACTCTATCCACTCCGGGAATGGTTATCGGAACAAACATGGCAATATTCTCTTCATGTACGCCATTGATGTCCATTCCCCGCCAAATAAAATCAACAGACTGACCCGAAGGTGTGACCGTTAATTGACTGGGAGGGGCTCCTAAAAATTTGTCTTTGAAATAAAAGTATCCACCCGTAGCGGAGACGATAATAAGAATCAAGAGAGTGAGAAGGATTCGCTTAATCCATTTCATAGGACGATTGGCTTTTAGGTTATGGTTCAGTAGCAGATGCTACAAGATAGCCAATAAACCGATAGGCGCCTAGAAATTGATCAAATCCCCATCAAATCCATTCGGCGAATCATTCCTCCGAGATGGGCGGTGTAGAGTATTATCAAAGTGTTTATTACGAGCAAAATGGCCATTACCCAACCAATCTTTGTATTGGGTTTTTCTTCCTGCAAAATACTCGCCCAGCACATAATGCCCAACAATCCAATCAAAACTTGAACCACAAAGGCAATGCGACCCCAGAGAGCGTGATCCTCAACGTGGTCCTGTGGGTAGTCATTCAGAACGGTCTTGGTCCAATCAGCGGCCTCAGGGCCAGTAAAATAAGCGATGGAGGTTAGAATGGTTAGCACTATGATTCCCGTGTAGGTTACCTTCCAGGGTTGAGAATCCATCTCTTGCCCCGTATTGCCCATGTTGCGAATGTTGCGAATGGCCGCATAAGCCAACAGGGGCGTCGCCAGAACGGGAAGGTGCACCAATACTATGTGAATCCAATTTGCTAACATGAATGCAAAATACGAAACGCGTCGTGGAATTTACTTCTTCTCCGCTCCCGTCCCAATAGCTTCTTTGGGATCAATTCCCTGGTCTACCTTGTCGTAGTCCAAAGAAGAACCTCCCATACTGTGAGGAATCAGGTACACAACGGTCATTGCCAAGGCGGCCACGAGAACCGTTACACGGCTGATGCCTTCTTTTTTCTTCGGCTTAAAGCCGATAACCGCCAAGGCAAGGGCCCAAACAAGCCACATGATCAAAGTTTTGTTATCGGTAAAATCGCCTCCGTATGGAAAACCTGTCCAGTACTCGCCAAAAGCATACTTCTGAACAATGGGGCCTAAAATCATTCCTCCAAGCGTCATGGCAGAAAGTGCCACAACCACCCATTTTCTCATGGTGTTGGGATCCATCAAGGCACTCAAACCAGAGCGAATGCCAAAGATGATTACCAAAATCATCATACATACATGAGGAATGAGAATGTAGTCGGGCACCGGATCTTTATATCTCAATACAATGTTGTCTTCCCCTTCTTCGGGAATCCTAAAGCTTTCTCCATTTGCGCTTCCGGTAATGTAGTACTCCATTTTTCCGGCAGAAGGTTGAACGGGAAGTTGTGCAGAAAACGCGCCGTCTTTTACTGCAAAATCAACACTTGTAATTTCATCTTGGGTCAAGTAGCGCTTGTAGTGCATTGTGGCCGTGTAATCACCTGGAATTTGTGGCATCTCAACATTGGCACCACCAGTGGTCTCATGAGTTCTAATGAGCTCGTACTTATAAGACTCTCCGGCGCTTTCAATTTTGCCTTTAAACTCATACGTTGGACCCGTGCTGCGTTGGTAAATCATGGCAGCGGCTGCCAAGAGAATAGATAAAACCCAAATTCCAATATTCTTCATCCCCTGATGTATATGGTGTTAAATTGATATTGCAAGATTCGGATACAAAAATATACCGAAAGATGTTAGTATGCTACCTTTTTACATAACAATTCAAAACCACGTTAAGTTTCTGAAAAACAAATGATTAAGCACTAAGAAAACACTCTCAATATTAAAATTCAAAAATAAAATACCTCCAAAAGATAGATTCAGATATTAATTAAATGTACTACCTATCTTTGCGGCTCCAACTAAACGAAGAACTTGCGCTCATGAAAAAAGACATCGAAATAGTAGAAGTCAAAGACGTTTACATCGCCGCCATCCGCGATGAGGAAGCCGATATGCAGTGGTCTGTGTATTTGTTGAACGACAAAGACATTCTCATTGAAGGCGTCATGATTACCTCCAGAGGATACGATGTTTCTCCAGAAGGTGCCATGATTCCAAAAACCACCCAGTTTAGACATGCTGTGGGACACGTTCCTGCTAAGTCTATGGCCAAGGTTGAGGTGATTTCTCCCGATGTCTTTGAGTTGTTCAATGAATTTTGGGTAACCTTTTTTGAGGCCGGAGCCCTAATGGAAAAGCGCTTTACATTTGGTCCTCATACGATTGACGCAGAATTCGAAGAAGACTTACCCGGTGGCAAACACAAGGGAATCATTGTAAAGTAAATGGACACCGCATTAGACGAAGTATTCGAAGAGTTGGATTTTTCCCAATCTCCCCTGCCCTCCAAAAACTTTGAAGGGTGCACGTTTGCGGGCTGTCGATTCACAGGAATCAACCTCAGCGCATTTTCTTTTGTAGAGTGCGTATTTGAAAACTGCGATCTCTCCAACGTTGACGTAACGGATACCTCTTGGCAGGAGTGCTCCTTCCTGCAATGCAAAATCATGGGTGTTCGATTTGACACGGCCAATTCCTTTTTGTTTTCTATGGAGGCCTCGAACTGCAATTTTCAATACAGTAATTTTTACGGCAGAAACCTAAAGTCGTCCAAATTCTCAAAATGTGATTTTACCGAAGTAGACTTCGGAGATGCGGATGCGTCGGGAACTTCCCTTATTCAATGCAACTTCCAAAACGCCATCTGGGAAAACACTCGGTTGGAAAAGTCCATTCTCTCCGGTGCTGAAAATTTAAACCTCGACCCTGAAAGCAACTTCATTCTCGGAATGACACTACCGAAAGATTCCGCACTCAACCTTTTAGCCAAATACAAATTGAAATTCGAAGGGTAACACTCTCTGTTTCAACTCGTAAAACAGCAATGGATTTCACCATAGAAAGTGACTATGAGTTCATAGTGTCTTAGGTCACAATTTATCCGAAGACCTCCCTTACCTTTGCACTCATCTTTCAAATAGAATATCTATGAAAGACGTGAATTTATCAAATTACGAACTCATAAATACAACACTATGGCAACTATCAATTTGACCACAGAAGCCTTTAAAAAAGAGGTGTTTGACTATACACAAAACCAAGAGTGGAAATTTGAAGGCGATCACCCCGCCATCATCGATTTCTACGCAGACTGGTGTGGCCCCTGTAAAACCATTGCTCCCATTTTGGAAGAGCTTTCAGAGGACTTTAAGGGTCAAATCAAAATTTACAAGGTAGATACAGAGGCAGAACAAGAACTGTCTGCAGCCTTTGGCATACGCTCCATTCCAAGCATGTTGTTTATTCCCATGAACAAGCAACCCATGATGCAAGCCGGAGCGCTTCCCAAAAACATATTAGAAAAAGTAATCAACGAGGAATTGCTTTCTTCTGTAGAAAAGTAAAAAACATCAATCGTTTGTTTTTACAAAAAAGCCCGAGCGCATGCTCGGGCTTTTTGATTCTATAAACTGAAAAGCTCTCCTATTTAGCAGGCTCTTCTTCTGTTTCTGGCATTTTTTCTTCTGCGGGAGCCTCTTCGGATGGCATTCCTTCAGCGGGCGTATCAGAGGCAGGGGCCTCTGCGGTTTTGGCAGCGAGTTCTTCTAGCGTTCCATAAGGCAACTGGGGTTTAGGGAATCTAAACTTGGCCTTGAGTGGAATTTCAAAGGTGTTAATTACATTGAGGTAAACCCAAATTCCCTTGTTGTCAAGATTTTCAATGTGGTGAATGTTCTCCACGTTGTATAGCATACCTACATTTCCTTCAAATACATCATTGTGTACTCGCTTCAATGGGTAGTAACGATACTTACCTGCAGCTACTTGCTCTCTTTCAAAGTAAACAGGCCCGCCTTGTCGGAAGTGCTTAATGAAGGGATTGTTTACCAAGGTGTCGTTCAATTGGTTGTAGAACTTCTCAGCCTTGGGCTGATCTTCGTTTTTAAACAAGTACGCCAAGCTCTTAGCATAAAGCATATCGTTTAGGTAGTAAAACTCAACTAAAACTTGCTCGTCGAGATTTACAAATTGAAGAAGCTCAAAGGCAACTCTACGAGTCTTGCCGTTAACCTGAATAGAAACGGAATCCAAAACTTGGAAACTTCCTGTTACCAATTTAAAACCGGGACGGTTGGCCTCAAATTCCATTACCGCAGCGACGCGATTCTCCCCGTATTTAAAGTCTTCTATTCCCTTAAAAGGATGTTCTACTTGCCCAAAAGCCAGGGTTGTAGTGGCAAAAAGGGCCAATAATGATAATAACTTCTTCATGTCTTTGATTGCTATGATTAATTGATTGTTGCATTGACGTATGAAACGCCGTACTACACAAAAAAAAGAAAAATTGAGGACTTTATGATTACAAAGAAGGTGGAATCGTTAAAAAACTCATGACCCTCCCCCTTATTTCAATAGCTCTCTTCAAAGTCGTTACATCGTTTTTCATCGCCATTTTTGATAACAGAATAGCACTGAATTTTTTGTTACCTTCCGTATTTCAAGCGACCAAAATCAAAAATGACCAATATCAATACACCTTTGAATCCATTTCTCTCGGCTTCCCAAAATTGCCTTTTCAAAACAAAAAGCACTCTAGCGATTTTTCTATTTCTCTTGAGTGTGGGCATCAGTCCAGTGGCCCTTGGACAAGATCAAACTGAAACTACAGAGACTTCTGAAACGGGAAAGGAGACCACAACCAAGGCGATATTTGACGTTAAAAACCTTCCCAATGCTTTCCAAAACAGCGAAAACGAGTTAAAGAATGCGGCCTCCTATTTTTCTGGAACGAGTATTTCGCAAGAAATCAAAATTGCTTCTAAGGACCACGCCAAAAAGGTGAAGGAGTTTTCCAAGGACAGTACAAGAGCCTTATTGGCAGAAGAGAATTTTAGCGGTCTTGAAAACAAAAAGACCCATTGGCTTCAGTTTAAAAACGAGAATGAGAAACTAACCGAACAGGTGAATTCCGCCATTTTTGATATACAGGCCAATCTGGAAATTTGCAACTCTCAAAACACCAAGTGGAATAACACATTGGCCATCATGGATACTTCGGCTTTTGCCAAGAGTACTTTTGAGCGAATTGCCAGCCTGCAGACCATGGCTCACGATATTACGGTGATACAGGAGGATTCCCTTTCGGTTTTGTACACCCTGGGAGATTATATCAATGAACAAGGCCTCTTTATAAACGACGTTCTCAATCGTTTAGATATTGCCGTAAATGAACAGCAAAAAAATGTTTTTGCGGTCAACTCACTTTCCTTTACCAAAGCTTTTCACCAATACACAGGTGAGGGCGCTAGGGCGGCTTTCCGCAAAAAGAGAGACGCCATTTACCAAGACTTGACCATTTTTATTGAAGGAAATGAAGCCGTCCTCTACATACACATGGTCTTGGTGATCCTCATTTACGTTTTGATGTTTTTACTGAGGAGATGGTTTGTACTCAAGGCGCCTGAGATGGTCAAGAGTCACTCCATTGGAACCATTGTACTGGAATATCCAGGTTGGTCTTCCTTTCTCATCTCTTTCTTACTATTCTTCTTCCTCTACCCCGCACGCCCAACGGTCATTACGGATTTACTGGCATTTTCTGCGGCCATTCCCGTAGTAGTCATCCTCCCCAAGTTTGTTCCCAAGGCCTTCCACAAATACGTCTACATAGGAGTTGCCCTCATGTTCTTAGACTTACTGCAATCGCTTATTCTTCCGGATGATTTCTTTATTAGAATGGACTTCTTACTAGAATCCATTTTGGCGGGAACCATGCTCACTATGGCCATGACCAAGAAAAGTCCGCTTAAGCACAGAGAAAAAAGTATTTATTACACATTGGTCAACGCCTTAATTCCCATATTGTTACTGCTCATTGTCGTATCCTTTATCAGCAATATGGTAGGAGCGGTCTACTTGGCAAGGATTACTGTAAAATCTGTGGTAAGACTCATTTCTGGAGGGATTATCATATTCTTGGCCGCCAAGATTTTAGAATCACTTTTCTTGTTGTTCCTGGATTCTAAATTGCACAAGAACTCTGTATTCTTGAGTAGATACCAAGAAAAATCGAAGTTTTATGTGTTAGGAGCCATTAGAGTTTGGCTTATCCTTCTCATCGTTCAAGGATTCCTAAAAAACCTCTTGATCTATGATTGGGTAATGGAAACTTGGAACGAGTTTCTCTCCATTGGATATCAATTTGGTGAGGTCACCCTCAACATTGGTCACTTGGTAAACTTTGGAATCATCATCATTATTTTCTCATTCCTAAGCCGCTTTGTCCAAGTGTTGATTGCGGAAGAAATACTCGGTCGATTCAATATCCAAAAGGGATTGCCCTTAGCCATTGGTATTGTTTCCAAGTACTTTATTCTTCTATTGGGATTTTTGATGGCCGTCGCTGCCATGGGGATTGACCTAAACAAGCTCAGCTTTATCATTGGTGCCCTGGGTGTCGGTATTGGTTTTGGTCTTCAGAATATTATCGGAAACTTTATCTCGGGACTGATTTTGATTTTCGAAAGACCCATTCACATTGGTGATATCATCATTGTAGAAAACTACGAAGGGACTGTTACGGAAATTGGAATCCGCGCCAGCAAGGTCAAAACATGGGACGGTGCAGAGGTCGTAGTTCCCAATATGAATCTCATTTCCAACTCGGTTACCAACTGGACGCTATCGGATCAATTGAGAAGGAGAACGCTTTACTTCTACACCTCTCCGGAAGCCAATCCAACAGAGGTCATAGAAATGATCAGAGAAACGGTGGACAAACACCCCAACATCAAGCCACATCCAGAACCCTTAATTCTCTATCAAGGATATAAGGATTTTTACAATGTGTTTAGAACCTTGTACTGGGTAGCAGAAGATATGCTTATGACGGATAGTACCGTCTCTTCTGAGGTATATAACAAACTCAAGGACAAGGGGTATCACGTAAATCCTCAACACCCTGTTTTTTACAAACCGCAAGATTCCGTTCCCGGAGAACCGCCAAACATGACTCCCAATCCTCCAAAGCCATAGGGAGGAAGTGCGAAAAAGTAAATTTCTGAAATAAATCTCTAGGAGCGCACCTTAAAAGACCATGTGAACCAAAATTCAGAAACCAATTCGCCTGAAGAGTTTGTTCCCAATGTATGAGCTGTGTAGGAAGAGGGCTCACCCGTTTCTACGGCTTTTTGAATGGCTTCTAACAGCTTTTCATTTACTGAGCAGGTAAAAGTAGTTTTGGTAGTTGCCTTCTGATGGAATTCTGCTCTATTACTGGTAATGATGTACGCAAACCGAGCATCGTATCCCTCCATGGCATAAATAACAGGAACGGCGGTAGAGAGCTCTGCCGCCATACTTTGTGAAGCAAAATACATGGACTTAAAAGGGTTTCGAGTAAAAAACCAAAAAGGCATGGTGGTTTCACATTTTTGGGGCTGAAAGGATTTCAGCCTCATTCCCGACCAAAATCCAGCCGGAACCTTGGATGACAAAAAGAGATTGAAGGGCCATCGCGCTTTAATGCTTCTTAAAAACTTTGCCTGTTTTGCGTTCGTGGTTTTCATTCTCCTAAGATAAAAGTTTTCTGTGCTCAACAGATTCGAATTTCTATTTTTGGGAGGCGGGTTGCGAGAATTCTAAAACATCTCTTACCACAAACTCGTTACCCTTTGTGAATCATGAGAGAGCTACACCAAATAGAAAAACACATCCTGGAAGGGGAACATGAAAATCAGGATTTTAAATTCCAGATTACCGATACCTCCAAAATTGCCATTTCACTTTGCGCCTTTGCCAATACCACTGGAGGTCGATTGCTAATAGGAGTCAAGGACAACGGCAGAATAGCCGGGGTGCGATCCGAAGAAGAGTTCTACATGATTCAGGCAGCTGCAGATATGCACACCCTCCCTCCTGTTCCCTTTAAGGCCCTAGAACACGAAATTGAAGGGAAGAAGGTTTTGGAAATTATCGTTCCACAATCTCAAGAAAAACCGCATTATCACAAATCAGAGAGGCCTACCGTTTACATTCGCAAGGATGATGAGAATATCGTGGCCTCGCCTGTCCTCTTTACCTATTTAAAAAACCATTTTTCAAAAGCTCAGCCAAAGCCCGTGGTATGGACATTTACCGATGTTGAAAAAGAGGTCTTGGCAAAACTCTATGAGGAGGGTCCCATTTCTCTGAAGGACTTGTCTAGGAGCACCAAAATGAGAAGACCTCAACTCATTCAATGGCTGGCCCTGTGGCAATCTTGGAAATTGGTCGAAGAAATTTACGAGGACGGCAAATATACCTACGCAGCAACAGAAGAGGTGTGATCATTTGAGTTCTCCAAACGAGGATTTTGGGCATAAAAAAACCCCTTCCGTAGAAGAGGTCTTTTTGCTGAGAAGGTGCAATCTAATAGTATTACCCTAACTAACCCAAAACCTACGAGATTGCGAAGAATCCCTCTCAACATTTCAAAGATAAGAATATAGTTTGAGGAACCTAATAGGTTTCTATGAATGGCAGTTTTTTAATGTAAAACGGTAGCAATTATCAGGCGAGCATTTGCATGGTTTCGGAATTCGAAAAGATAAATGCCTTGCCAGGTTCCCAAAGCTAGTTTTTTGCCTTGAATGGGAAGGGTCAATTCATGTCCAACAAAAGCTGATTTGATATGACTGGGCATATCGTCTGGTCCTTCCTCCACATGCGTGAAGTACGGTTCGTTTTCTGGAATGTACTTATCTATAAACGCTTCAAAATCCCTCCTTACGTTGGGATCTGCGTTTTCATTAACCCCAATTCCTGCAGACGTGTGTTGTAAAAAGAGATGCAATAATCCATTTTCGGGAAATTCTGGAATTTGTGATAGGATTTCACGTGTCACAATGTGAATCCCCCTTTCCTTGGGAGGGAGCTGTATGTTATACGACGATGTCATTTTCAGATAGATAATGTTCCACAATGGAGGCTCCTCCAGGTAGGGTTTCCATAGCCCACTGAATCTTGAGCTGCAATTTTTCGCTATCGGTCAAGTTTCTTTGAGTATCCTTAAGACGGTAGTCGAGAACTCCTAAGCAAATCCCCAAACTCACAGAAACATTAAAACTCTCTACATAACCTTTCATAGGAATGGTAAATCGGCCGTCACAGGCATTCTCCAATTCAGGGGTTATCCCGTGAACCTCATTGCCAAATACCAAACAAACCGGTTTATCCAAAGGAATGTCATACAGGGAAACGGCATTTTGAGCAGGCATTGCAGCCCACAACTCATAGCCTTGTGTTTTGATGTCCGCTATCATTCTTTCTCTGCGATCTTCTCCACGGTCATACTGTGTAATGCTCAGCCACTTCTCTGCTCTTTTGGAAATGGGAGGCTGTATTTCGAAAGGATGCTTCGTCTCCAGAGCAAATATCTTATTGACCCCAAATCCATCAGCTGTTCTCAAAAGGGCTGAGGCATTGTGATTTTCACGCAAGTTCTCTGTGCAAATGGCGATGTGGTTTGCTCTTCCAAGAACTTTGTCTTCAAACAATTGTCTCTTGTGAGGAGTCAATCGGTCCGAGAGGAATTCAAACAACTTCTCTTGGTCCTCCCCTGTAAGCTTATCGACGGTTTTGATCATAGAAACCTGAGGTAAAAAAATAATTGTAAATATACAAATAGCAATTGCCTGCTAAATTCCGCATTTCGCTTAAATTTGCAGCTAAAACAGAGAATATGTTAAACAAAGGTTTGAGAATTGGTTTGTCCTCTGCCCTCTTTATTCTTGCCATCTGGCAATTTGTTGAAGGCGAAATTGGCAACGGAATCATGTGGTTGCTCCTCGGTGGACTTATCCTTTTGACCTACTTTAGAAACGAGAGGATTTTGATGTCCTTTTGGTATTTGAGAAAAAACAACTTTGACAAGGCAGAAGCCGTTATTGATAAAATTAAAAATCCTGAGCAAAGCCTTATTAAATCTCAGTTGGCGTACTTCTACTTCCTCAAGGGGATGATTGAATCTCAACGAGGAATTGGAAAGGCAGAAACCATGCTTAAAAAAGCCTTGAATACAGGACTTCGCATGAAGCAGGATCAAGCCATGGCTAAGCTTCAATTGGCAGGGATTGCCATCGCAAAGAGAAGAAAGCGCGAAGCGACCAATCTCCTGGCAGAGGTAAAGAAATTAGACTCCAGAGGCTTGCTTGACGATCAGGTAAAATACATTAAGCAGGGGCTCAAGAGAATTTAATACCCTTCTTTGCGTTTGCCCGTAATCAATATTGAGCATTTACCCAACATTTACTCGTGGTGAAAAAACGCATCTTTAAATACACCCTGTATTTGCTAATTATTGGCCTAGCCGCCGTAGGTAGCTTTTACTATATGGTCAAGGCCGGCGTCTTTGGCCCCATGCCCACACAAGAAGAACTTACCAGCATTGATCAGGATGAAGCTACGGTGGTAACTGACCGCTTTGGCAATCTCGTAGGGTCTTTCTACCAAAGCAATCGAATCATTATCGATTACGAGCAAATTCCCCACCATCTATCCAATGCACTGGTGGCCACTGAGGACGTTCGGTTTTACGAGCATTCGGGAATTGATTGGAGGTCTTGGCTGCGCGTGTTTTTTAAGAGCATTGTGCTTCAAGATCGTTCAGGCGGTGGTGGTTCTACCCTCACCCAACAATTGGCCAAAAACCTCTTTGGCAGGGCTTCATACGGGTTTCTCTCCATGCCCGTCAACAAATGCCGGGAAATTATCATTGCTCGACAACTGGAAGAAATCTACACCAAAGAAGAAATCCTTACCCTCTACCTCAACACGGTTCCCTTTGGTGAGAATACCTTGGGAATAGAGTCCGCAGCCTTGAGGTACTATGGGAAAAACACCTCGGAATTATCTATTGAGGAATCTGCTGTTTTGGTGGGTCTTCTCAAGGCCAATACGTATTACAACCCAAGACTCAATCCAGAGAACGCACTGTTCAGACGCAATGTAGTCTTGGGACAAATGGAGAAATACGAGTTTATTACAGAGAACTTTAGCGATTCCCTTAGAGCCCTTCCCTTAACCATCAACTATTACAACCTAGCCAAAGAATCTCCCGCCCCTTACGCCCTTAGACAAATAAAAAAAGAAGCCATTGCCCTTCTCAAGGAAACGGGGAATTACAAAGACGGTTCTATTGATAAAGAAGGACTTGTCATCAAAACCACTTTGGACAGAAGACTTCAGGACTGGGGAAATAAGGCCTTGGCCGATCAATTGGAATTTTTACAGTCGCCCTTTGACAGAGACCAGAGGGCACGAGGGGTTCTCAAGGAATCCTCGGACCTTATCCAGAGAGAAATCAAAAAGACCACTCGTTACAAGCGTTGGAGAGCACAAGGATTGACCAGAGCTCAAATAAGTGATTCTCTGAAGGTGGAAAGAGAAGTGTTGGTCTACGATCACGGCGAAGCAAAATTGCGCTCCTTTAGCATGTTGGACAGCATCATATTTGAACAGAGAAGGTTGTTTGCCGGATTTGTAGCTATGGTCCCTCAAGACGGAGCCATACGCGTTTGGGTAGGTGGCGTCGACCATTCCTTTTTTCCCTACGACCAAGTATTGGCTGAAAGACAGACCGCATCTACCTTTAAGCCCATCGTCTATGCCTCTGCTTTAGAATCTGGTGTAAGCCCCTGTTCCTACATAGAAAACGTTCAAAGAGATTACGATGGCTACTCTCCAGGAAACGCAAATAATCAGTACGGAGGGTTCTATAGTTTGAGGGGGGCACTCAAAAATTCACTCAACGTAGTGAGTGTGGCCTTGCAACACGAAATCGGTGCCAACTCCGTGGTTCAAACGGCGAGACAGTTGGGCCTCAAGGGAAAGATTGATCCCGTTCCCTCTATGGCGTTGGGTGTAAACTCCTCTAGTCTCAAGGAGATGGTTCCGGTTTACGCCGCCTTTGCCAATGGCGGAAATCTGGTCACCCCCTATTTCATAACAGAAATCAAGGATGCCGCAGGTAAAACATTGTACTCTCGCCCCGAAACGACCCCACAACGAGCCATCCACGAAGAAACGGCCTTTATAATGACTCAAATGCTTCGCCAAGTTGTTGAAGGAGGAACCGCCCAAAGAATTAGAAGTCAGTATCATTTAAATGGAAATTACGCGGGAAAGACCGGAACAGCGCAAGACTATGCGGATGGTTGGTTTATTGGATTCTCACCAGAACTCGTTGCAGGAGCGCGCGTGGGTGCCTCCTCACCTTCCGTTCACTTTTCTTCGGGTAGCTGGGGTGCAGGCTCACGGATGGCGTTACCGATATGGGCACGATTCTTCGAACAAATAGAAAAGAACAAAGCATACCACAACCTCGCCTATACTCCTTTTGCCATTTCGGATTCTACCCTTATAGACGCCATGGATTGTCCCGATTACAAGGAGGGTGATTTCTGGGATGACGTTACGGGATTCTTTAGTGGAAAAGACGATATTATTTACGAATTGAGGAAAGACAGTCTGACGCGTTACCAAGAGAATCAGAAGGAATTAGACAAGGATAAATCAAGAAACCCGTCAAAAAACAAAAAGAAGGACCGCAGTTTTTGGGACAAGGTTTTTGGTCGCAATAAGTAAAATCCCACCTTTGTGATATGAGATACTGCCTTTTAGTAATTGGGATTCTGGCTCTTGCCCCTTCCCTGTGGTCCCAAGAATGGGCACCTCATTATGAGGGCGATCTCATTTACAATGACGTAGATCAAACCCTATCAGGGACCTACAGTATAGAATTTACAGCTCCTCATGATTCAACCCTTTCCATTCCAATAGAACTTTGGACTCGGGCTGTTACCCATTCCAATAGCCCTTTGGCGCAAGAGTGGATAAACAACCAGAGCACTTCCTTGTACTTTGCCCCTGAAGTTGAATTGGGTTCCCTTTCCATTCAATCTTTGACACTTCACATCAATGGTGAAGAAATGGAGGTAGACACAATATCGAATGCAGATTTACTCTCTGTGATTCTTACCCACCCAATATCTAAGGGTACGGCTGTGGCATTAAATATGCGCTTTACCTCTCACCTTCCACTTCGACGCTACGGCGGAATGGGCTATGATGCGGAAATGGTTCAGTTCATACATGCATTGCCTGTTCTTTCAGCCGTAGACTCTGTGTTTAAGCCCATAAGAGCCAACATTAGGAATCACAGTATGTCTAATGAGTACAGTGCCCATATCCAATTTCAATTACCGAAAGGATACCAACCGGAGGGGCCCGGTACCTTTGAATTTTCAAAGGCAAACCGAGGCAGTAAAATAACGTGGAATCAAAAGGGTAAGGGAATTCCTGGGTTTTCCTTGATGAGAAATTTAAAATACCAGAACATTCAATACACAAGCTCTCGCGGTAAGGTGGATATTGAGTGGGCTCAAGAAGGTGGTTTGGATTTCCCCATCACACAAGAGGGATTAGAGAATGTTCAAAAATACTTGTACCAGAATGGCTACCCAACCCTTCCCAAAGAATTGAAAATTCGCATTGTTCAAGAGAAATACTACCTCAAGAACCACACTGAAATCTTGTGGGTAGAAAGTACAAAGCAACCGCATACCGCAGAGGTTCGTTTGCTGAGGGCGTGGATAGAAGCTCTTTGGCTCAACGAGTACATGATCAACGATCATCAACACCCATGGATAACTCAAGGCTTTTCACAAAAGGCCGAAGACGAGTACCTAGCCCAATTTCATCCTGATCAAAAGTTATTAGGCTGGGCAGCTTCTACTTGGGTGGCAAAGTTTTTTGACGTAGACCAATACGATCCTTCCTACAAGACCAAAGCCCTGCATTGGTATATGGCCAGACAAGGATTTTCCCAGCCTCTTTCCGATTCTTCGAGTACCTACCCCAAGCTCATGTACCAATCCGTGGTCGTGGGACGTGGATCCGAATGGCTTTCTACCCTTCAAAATATTGCAGGAGACACCGAGTTCAAGCGAGGTATGAAGCGATTTACGGAATCCAATCCGCGAAGACCCGTACCCGCCGATATTCTGAAAAACGTGGATTACTATTCCAACGAACGCTTGGATTGGTTCCTCGCCGAGGGATATTCTACTGCTGGGGTCATTGACTACGCGCTCACAGGAAATGAACATTGCTCCTACGTTCACACCATAGATGTAAAAAACAAGGGAGACATTACCCTTCCTATTCGCATATCCGGTGTTAAAGACGGAAAAACCGTTATCTCAGAGGTATTTGACAGTATTTCTGATGCCAAGACTGTAAGCTTTCACGTAGAAGACTACGATTATTTGATGTTGGACAGAGAAGGGGTTTTACCCGACATCAACAACAAAAACAACACGACGCATACGCGTAAGTACTTTCAAGGGTTTGAGCCATTGAGACTGCAATTCTATACCAGTTTTGAAGACCCACACAAAACCCAAATCTTCTGGTTCCCCAGCCTCAAGTTCAATGCCTATGACAAGTTTTTGCCGGGAATTCGGATTTACAACCGTACCCTCATACCCAAAAAATTTGAGTATTGGTTGGGGCCTGATTATTCTATTGGAACAGGAAAACTCACAGGGGTGGCTTCGCTCAAATACAATCACTATTCTCCCACCTCATGGGCGAGACTTTGGTCTTTTGGTGTGTATACCCGCTATTACCATTACGCGCCGGATCTGGCGTATTTCCGCCTTTCGCCTGCTCTGAACATCTATTTTAAAAAGCCTTACGCTCGATCTACGCTGCAAAGAAGATTGAGGTTGCGATACGTTCACGTAGACAGAGATCTTGCTCCCGTTCTTGAACCGGGCATCAGCCCTCTTACGTTGAACAACGCTTCCTATGGGGTTTGGAATGCCCAAATGACTTGGGACGATGTCAATATTATTTCACCGTATAAAGTTCTATTGGACGCCCAATACTCCGAGGATTTTTCACGATTGAGCGCCATGGTAGACAAGCGTTGGATGCTTCCCAACAAGAGGTGGTTGATTTGGCGATCCTTTGCCGCGGCCATGTTTACCCCTTCTCCCGTAAATAACCCTGAGGATGCTTATTACGCCATGGGCCTCTCGGGAACCAGAGATTACCTCTTTGATTATTACTTCATTGGTCGATCCGACACCAAGGGATTGTGGTCACGTCAATTCTTCATTACAGACGGTGGATTTAAGGCAAACACCAACACCTTCGGTACCAACTTTATGCTTACCACCGGCGTAAACGTTCCCATCTGGACAGTATTTGGTGTATTTGGGGATGTGGGGTATGTAGACAATTTTGACACCATGTATTGGGATTACGGGGTGAGAATTAGCATTCTAACAGACTTTTTGGAATTCTATCTCCCCATTCAATCCAGCCAGAGAGATTTCATCTATGAGTCGGATTATTTATCCAATGCGAGAATGGTTGTCAACGTAGATGTCGATCAAATAATCGACAGAGTACGAAGGGGTTGGTACTAAAATTCCTCCACTTTTTTAAAATTCACGGCCCGTCAATTCCATTTTTTTTACTCCCGTATTGGAGGTTTTGCAAAGTCTCTAAGAACCGGTAATAGAAGGCTTTGAATTAGCTTTTGGCCTCTATTTTTGGTACCTTTGCGAAACATCAGTTCAACAAAAACCAAAGCTTTTTATGGAAAAATCGAACACCCAAGAACAAATTTCACTAGAAGAATTCAAGGCGACTGTTCTCAATGATTATTCATTGGCAAGAATCAGTAGAGAAACGAGTTTATTGGGTAGACGTGAGGTTTTAACCGGTAAAGCGAAGTTTGGAATTTTTGGTGATGGAAAAGAGCTCGCGCAAATTGCTTGGGCTAAGGTCTTCCAAAACGGAGACTTTAGATCGGGTTACTACCGCGATCAAACCTTTATGATGGCTATTGGTCAACTCTCTACACAAGAGTTTTTTGCCAGCTTGTATGCAGATACCAAGTTAGAGAATGAGCCCGCTTCCGCAGGAAGACAAATGAATGGCCACTTCGCCACACGCTCTCTGGATGAGGACGGCAACTGGGTTTCTTTGGTAGATCAGAAAAACTCCAGTGCGGACATCTCCCCAACCGCCGGACAAATGCCACGCCTTTTGGGATTGGCACAAGCTTCTAAAATCTACAGAAATGTAGATGAGCTCAAAGGAGATAACAAATTTTCCAGAACGGGAAATGAAGTGGCATGGGGAACCATAGGAAACGCCTCAACATCAGAAGGTCTTTTCTTTGAAACCATAAATGCCGCTGGGGTCCTTCAAGTTCCCATGGTAATTTCCGTTTGGGATGACGAATACGGAATCTCAGTTCACGCAAGACATCAGACAACAAAAGAAAACATATCAGAAATCCTTGCCGGTTTCCAAAGAGATGAAAATGGCAATGGATACGAAATCATTCGCGTTAAAGGTTGGGATTACCCCGCCTTGGTAGAAGCGTATGAAAAAGCTTCGAAAATTGCACGAGAAGAGCACGTGCCGGTGATGGTTCACGTTCGCGAAATGACACAACCTCAAGGGCACTCTACCTCGGGTTCTCACGAGCGCTACAAGAACCAAGATCGCTTGGCTTGGGAAGCAGAATACGACTGTATTGCCCAAATGAGAAAGTGGATTGTATCTACCGCCGTGGCTACTGAAGAGGAATTGGACGCCTTGGACAAAGAGGCCAAAAAGACCGTTAGAGAAGCCAAGACCGCAGCCTGGAAAAACTACTTAAACCCTATCGTGGAAGAAGTGGCTCAAATGAGCCAATTGCTGACCGCATTGGCCGGGAGCAGTCCACAAGGGGCCTTTATAGAAAAAATGATCTCTGACCTCAAGGCCGAAACAGAGCCTTTGAGAAAAGATGTGATTTCTGCAGGAAGATCGGCTTTGCGCCTGGTTCGCAATGAAAAATCTGCCGAAAAAGATGCTTTGATTGCCTTTTTGAAAAATGCAGAAAACATCAACTGGGATAGATATTCTTCTTACCTCACCTCAGAAACTTCTGGAAAAGCCATTGACATTGCGGAAGTAGCGCCATTGTACGACGACAGTTCAGAAATGGTGGATGCTCGCATCGTTCTTCGCGACAACTTTGATCACGTGCTTGCCAACAAGCCCGAAGTATTGGTTTTTGGTGAAGACTCCGGAAAAATTGGAGATGTTAACCAAGGTTTGGAAGGACTTCAGGACAAACACGGAGAACTTCGCGTAAGCGATGCCGGAATTAGAGAGGCCACCATTCTAGGTCAAGGAATTGGTATGGCGATGAGAGGTTTACGCCCTATCGCAGAAATTCAATACTTGGATTACCTATTGTACGCTCTTCAAATCATGAGCGATGACTTAGCAACCGTTCACTACCGAACCAAAGGTGGGCAGAAAGCGCCTGTTATCGTGAGAACTCGTGGACACCGCTTGGAAGGAGTTTGGCACTCAGGTTCTCCTATGGGAGCCATTATCAATGCCGTTAGAGGAATGAACGTTTTGGTTCCAAGAAACATGACCAAAGCCGCTGGTTTCTACAACACCATGTTGGAAGCTGACGAACCCGCATTGATTGTGGAGTGTCTCAACGGATACAGACTAAAGGAGCCCAAGCCTACCAACATTGGAGAATTCAAAACGCCAGTAGGTGTGGTAGAAACCATCCACGAAGGAACAGACATTACGTTGGTGACCTATGGGTCCACTTGTAGAATCGTTACCGAAGCAGCACAAGCATTGGCTGCTCTCGAGATTTCCGCGGAAGTCATTGATGTTCAGAGTCTTTTACCTTTTGACCTCAACCATGATTTGGTGAAGAAACTTCAGAAAACCAATAGACTTCTCGTAATTGATGAAGACGTTCCTGGAGGAGCTTCCGCCTTTATTCTACAACAGATTTTGGACGAACAAGGAGGTTACCAATACCTAGATTCTGCACCTGCAACACTGACAGCAAAAGCTCACCGCCCAGCCTACGGAACGGACGGAGATTACTTTAGTAAGCCCAGCGTTGATGACGTAGTAGAAAAGGTATACGAAATCATGCACGAGGTAGATCCTGCAAAATACCCCGCACTTTACTAAAAGACGATTTGATCGCAAGCGCTTTCAAATAGTCCAATCCACAATCCAAACTGGTCGTATGGCAAAGCCCGTTAAAATATTTCCCAATACAGTAAACGGTGTAGTTCATACGCTGCTGGATATCTTTTTGGATGGCGTGTACGCCGATAAAGCCATTGAACGCACGCTCAAATCCAATCCCAAATGGGGTTCCAGAGATCGTTCTTTTGTAGCCGAAAACGTTTACGACATGGTGCGTTGGTGGCGCAAGCTTTGGGCTTTGGACGGACAATCGGAAATTCCCACAGACCTCACCCCACAATCTGTAGAACGCCTCTTTGGAATTTGGTGGTTGTACAAGGGCAATACATTGCCCCAGTGGGATGCGTTTCAGGCCTTGCAAAACTTCCCCATAGCGGAGCGAAAAAGGGAATTATCCTCTGACCTAGTCATAGAACAGTCCTACCCAGAATGGATACACCGTGTAGCTTCTGAAGAATTGGGAGAGGCTTGGCCCGGTATTGCCGCAGAGTCCAACCGACCTGCAGAGATGATCATTCGCACCAATACACTAAAAGCAACACGAGATCAAGTCATAAAGGCGTTTGCCGAACAAGGCATAGAAACCCAGCCTCTACCCTTTAACGAGGAAGGACTAGTAGTTACCAAGAGAATCAATCTCTTTAGAATGCCGGCCTTCACCAAGGGTTGGTTTGAAGTTCAGGACGGTGGCTCTCAAATGATTGCTCCGTTTGCAGATATTAAACCGGGACAACGCATTATTGATGCCTGTGCAGGTGCGGGAGGAAAATCACTTCACCTAGCCGCTTTGTTAGAAAACAAGGGACAGGTTCTCTCTATGGATGTTGAGGGTTGGAAACTCAATGAGCTCAAAAAAAGAGCCCGTCGCAATGGTGCACATAATATTGAAACTCGCCTGATAGAAGGTTCAAAAACCATAAAGCGCCTTGCTGGCAAGGCCGATAGAGTGCTCTTGGACGTTCCATGTACTGGATTGGGAGTTCTCAAGAGAAATCCCGACGCCAAGTGGAAGCTCAAACCCGAAACTCTTGAGACCACTCGAGAACTCCAAGCACAGATTTTGAGCGATTATTCCAAAATGGTAAAGCCGGGTGGAAAGTTAGTTTACGCCACGTGCAGTATTTTGCCATCTGAAAATCAAAATCAGGTCCATTCCTTTTTGGAGGGTGTAGGCAAAGATTTTACCTTGGTGGAGGACAAAACGCAGTACCCTTCTGAACACACGGATGGCTTTTACATGGCCTTGCTAGAGAAAAAGGGTTAACAAAGGGAAACCAAAACATGGATTCATTTCAAAAAACAACAGAATCTGACTCTCATTACGAGGGGTTGGAGAATATGTCGGTTTCCGACTTGTTGAAGAATATCAATCGCGAAGATCAGACGGTGGCGCAGTCCGTAAAAAAGACAATTCCCGCCATTGAGACCCTCGTCCAAGCGATTTTACCCAATTTTACAGAGGGAGGAAGGTTGTTTTACATAGGCGCAGGAACCAGTGGCCGCTTGGGTATTGTAGATGCCAGCGAATGTCCTCCAACCTTTGGAGTGGAACAGGGAAAGGTGGTAGGCCTAATTGCAGGTGGAGATTCTGCCATTCGCAAAGCGGTGGAATTTGCAGAAGATGACAGCGAGCAAGCTTGGAAGGACTTATCGGAATATCAGCCTACAGAAAAAGACGCGCTGATTGGAATTGCCGCCAGTGGAACCACTCCTTACGTTATTGGAGGACTGGATGCAGCTAAAGCCCACGGAATGGTAACGGGATGTATTACCTGTAATGAGGGCAGCCCCATTACCAAAGCATGTGAGTTTCCCATAGAAGCGGTAGTGGGTCCTGAATTTGTAACGGGAAGTACCCGCATGAAAGCGGGAACGGCTCAAAAGCTCATTCTCAATATGATTTCTACCTCACTAATGATTGGGTTGGGAAGAATTCAAGGAAATAAAATGGTTGACATGCAGCTCTCCAACCACAAATTGGTGGGACGAGGAACTCGAATGGTCATGGAGGCTACGGGGTTAGATGTGAACCAAGCCGAAGAACTATTGTTGGAAAAAGGCTCGGTAAGAGCTGCCGTTGAACACCACAAAAGCCAAAAGTCATGAGTTCAGACAAAGACACCATCATGAAAGGGATTAGATACTTGGCCTTTTCATTTCCTCTTCTCTTTGGAGGGCCTACTCTATTTGCCGCAATGTACGCAAAGGACTTACCCTTTTGGACCTACTTTTCTATCGGCATTATGTTGTTAGCGGTTTTCTTGGCGGTTAAGGGAATTCGCTTGGTGCTGAAGGGGTTCTTCAACACCAAGGAATAGATAGTATTCTAAGTAGAAAACTACGATCTGTCTATCAATCGGAAACCTTCCGAGTGAATGTTTTCAATTTTTAACGCCTCGTCCTCTTTGAGGTATTTTCTGAGCTTCGCCACGTAAACATCCATGGATCTTCCGGTGAAGTAGTTGTCATCACCCCAAATTTTATTGAGCGCTAAACTTCTAGGCATCAAATCATTGACGTGCATGATTAGCAGCTTGAGAAGCTCTCCCTCCTTTGGACTAAGTTTGTGCGTATCGCCTTCTCTTGTCAATTCTCTGAGCTTGGAATTGTAGCTAAAGCTTCCCAAGGTAAATTCCGTTTTTTCGGATTGGGAAGATTCCTGAAGACTTCTGGCCAATACCGCCTGAATTTTATGAAGGAGAATATCACTGTCGAAGGGCTTGGTCAAATAATCATCGGCACCGGCCTTGTATCCCTGAAGTATATCCTCTTTCATACTTTTGGCAGATAGAAAGATAAAAGGCTGCTGAGGCTCAATCTTTCTAATTTCTCCCGCAAGGGTAAACCCATCCATTTTGGGCATCATGATATCGAGAATACATAGATCAAAATGTCCTTCCTTAAAGGCTTCCAGCCCTGCCTCACCATCAATGGCGTGAGTGATTTCAAAATCATTGAGCTCCAAGAAATCCTTGAGAATCATTCCGAAGTTGGGGTCGTCCTCAACGAGTAAGATATGTGCATTGGGATTCATCTGATATAGTTTTCTAATTAACGGTTATTGGTGCGAATTGTCGATATCGTTATAGGGAAGCGTTACCGAAAAGGTACTTCCTTGGTTTATTTCACTTTCAACAGAAATTTCACCTCCATGAGCCCTTACCATTTCAAGCGCATAGCTCAATCCTAAGCCATGTCCCTTCACATTGTGGATATTTCCTCTCTCCTCTCTATAAAAGCGGTCAAATATGCTCTTTTGTACTTCTTTGGACATTCCTTGACCTTGATCAATGATTCTAACCTGAACCGAGTGATCAACCACTCGGGAAGAGACGTGAATTCTCGGAGTATCTGGACTGTACTTCAAGGCGTTTTCCAAAATATTTACCACTACGTTCTTGATGTGAACGGGGTCGACTTCCACTTTTAAATCCCCAGCCGTCAGACTGCAGGTCATGGTTCCTCCCCTGTCATCTACGGGCAAACGCATGTGGTCAATGGAGTTTTCCAACAATTCATCGAACACAACCACTTCTTTCTTGAGCTCCAGCTCGTTTTTGTCCAACATAGCCATTTTGAGCACTTTCTCCACCTGATCATGCATCCGGCGATTCTCCTGCTGAATGATCTTGGAGTAATGCTTTCGCTTTTCTTCGTTGGCAGAAACCTTGGGGTTGTTCAGCGCATCTACGGCCAAGTTAATGGTAGCCAAGGGCGTCTTAAACTCGTGGGTCATATTGTTGATGAAGTCTGTCTTGATTTGAGATATTTGCTTTTGCGCCAACATGAGATTCAAGGTACGGTAAAATGCAAAAATGATAACGGCCGTGAAAAACAACGCCAATGCCATCAAACTCCACAATGATTTAAACAAATAGCCTTCTTTACCGGGGAAATTGATGAGAAGCCATTTGGCGGAGCTCAGCATATCACTAGAAAAAACGGGGATCTTAAAAACGGAATCATCCATTGTAAAGGCTGCGCTTTGCAGCGGCGTCTCATGTCCGTCTTCCAATACCTTGTATTCAAAATGGGCTTTGATTCCCCTCATCTTTAGTTCCTCAGAAATGATAGAATCAATTTCTACAGGGGAAAATCGCTCAGCCAGCGGCTGTATGGCCTTCATGCGTTGGAACATCATTTGGTTGAACATGGAGTCCATGGCGCTCATCTTCTGCATGAGTCGCTCCTGAATAACACGCCCCCCATTTTGAGGATCTGTGGTGATTTGAACCACGCCGCTGGGTGCCTGAGAACGCGTATAGGTGTTGGAAGGAGGCGCAGAGGTATTGGAAGAGCCGTATGCTGCCGCTTTTCTCTCCTTTTCTAAAGCTTCGTAAAAGGATTGCTGCTCCTCAAACATATGCTTAGTCTCCAGAGCTTCTAATCGCTGAGAGATGTTTTGAAGGGCACCGTAAACTTCTAGGTTGAATCGGTTTTCACGCAATTCTAACGCATTGGAAATCCAATACGCCTGCAATGCCACCAATCCCATCAAGGATGCGGATATGCCCAGAATCAACGATTTTACACCTATGCCCTTTTTCATTTACTACAAATGTAACGGTCACAGACACACGAGAGTCTGGGTTAACAGGATTTTAACGACGGGGAACTCAGTCAATTAAAAAGTAGAATCTACAATGGATTCGATGGATACGCCTTCGGCTTCTGCTTTGTAATTTCTCACTACGCGATGTCTGAGAATATCATAGGCAACGGCCTTAAGATCCGCTTCCTCGGGAGTGTACTTTCCACGGATGGCAGCATGAGCCTTTGCGGCGAGAATGAGGTTTTGAGAGGCTCTGGGTCCCGCTCCCCAACTTACGTATTCCTTTACCAAGTCCGAGGCCATATCGCCATTGGGGCGCGTTCTGTTGACCATGGTTACGGCCATTTCAAAAATGTGATCCGTTACTGGCATCCTGCGAAGCAACGATTGAATCTCCATAATTTCTGATGCACTCAGCACATTGTTGATGGCTTCAGAAACGCTTCCCGTGGTTCTCTTTACAATATCCACTTCCTCTTGGTACGAAGGGTAGTCTACGTAAATAGAGAACATAAAGCGGTCCAACTGCGCTTCCGGCAGCGGATAGGTTCCTTCTTGTTCAATGGGGTTTTGTGTCGCCAAAACAAAGAAGGGTTCCTCTAATTTATAGGTGTGACCGGCCGCCGTAACCGACTTCTCTTGCATGGCCTCTAGCAATGCAGACTGCGTTTTGGGGGGTGTACGGTTGATCTCATCTGCCAAGATGATATTGGCGAAGAGGGGTCCTTTGACAAAAGTGAATTTTCTGTTTTCGTCCAAAATCTCAGAACCTACAATATCTGAAGGCATGAGGTCGGGTGTAAACTGAATTCTAGAAAAAGAAAGACCCAAGGCTTGGGAAATGGAATTTACCAAAAGGGTTTTGGCCAATCCTGGAACCCCTACCAAAAGGGCGTGTCCCTTACAAAAAATAGAGAGAATCACCTTTTCTACAGCGTCCTCTTGGCCTACAATTACTTTGCTAATTTCTTTCTTTAGGGCCTCGTGCTGTGACACGAGTTTGTCAATGGCTTGTACGTCACTCATTAGTTAGTTGCGTTGTCTTTTAGCCAGTCGTTCTCAAAGGTGCATTCAAAATACTCATTGTTGACCTTAACATAGGTCTCCTTTAGTTTTTCTTGAATCCAGTCTTCCATGGCCTTGGCCTGCTTACGGCTGAGGGCAAACGACTGTATCTTGGTGTAATCGTCTCTCAAATTGGCTTTGTGAGGCTCTATCTTATCCAATAGCTTTACCAAACGGTACCCTTCTTTTCCATCTTGCTGGCGGAAGAAAGAAGCCTTAGAAACCTCGCCTTTCTCAAGGGTTTCAATCGTTACGTAGATTGAACGGTCCAGTTGACTGATTTCCCATTTGGTATCTCCTGTATTGAGGTTTACCAATGTACCCGAGTTGTAACGGGTATCCTTGTCATCTGAAAATTCCTTAGCGGCTTCCTTAAAGGTTATCAAACCATCGTTGATAGAACGGCGCAAAGAGTCTAAGAAAGCCTGAGCCTCTCTAAGGTTGGCATCGCTGATTTTGGGCTTTATCAAAATATGGCGAAGATCCAATTCCTCTCCTCTTTTTACCTGTACTTGTACGATGTGGTATCCGAATTCGGATTTAAAGGGCTCTGAAATTTCTCCCACCTGAAGGTTAAAGGCAACCGCTTCAAATTCTTTTACAAACTGTCCCCTTTTGATTCCCTTGTACTCTCCACCATTCTTGGCGGATCCGGGATCCTCAGAATACAGAATGGCCATAGTGGAGAAGCTGGTTCCCCCTTCAATTCTTTGCTTGAGTCCGTTGAGTTTATCAATGGCATCTTGTTCCGCTTCTGGGCTTACCTCAGGGTATTTGATGATTTGGGCTACTTCCACCTCTGTGTTGATCAATGGCAGGGAATCCTGCGGAAGCCCGTCAAAGTACTCTTGAATCTCTGAAGGAGTCACCTCCACATTGGCGGTTATGTGACCTTGCATTCTCTGCGCTGTCAACTGATTGCGCATAAAGGGTCTCATTTCTTCTTTGATCTCAATCATGGATTTCTTGTAGTACTCTTCAAGCTTTTCCTTGGAACCAATTTGATATACCAATTGGTCCAAACGTCTGTCCATGTTGCTTTCAACCTCTTCTTCGCTTACCGCAATGGAATCAATTTCCGCGTGGTGAATAAGGAGCTTTTCAAAAAGCATATCCTCAAAGACACGGCATTTTGAAATTTTGGCAATGTCTCCACCTTGAAGTACAAAGCTTTGGTGCTGGGCATCTACCTCTGATTTCAATACAATTTCATCACCAATAACGGCTGCTACCCCGTCTACCAATGCGGGTTGTGCCCATCCAATTACGGGAAGTCCTATGGCTAGAACTAGGGTCTTAATAGATTTCAAAATCTCCTTTGTCATATGCGTCCTCTACGAGTCCTTTTTCCATGGAAGATAGCAAGGCAAGCTTCCTTTGGTTCAAGATAATACTCTTTATTGTGTTTCTTACATAGGGTAAAGGAGAAACGTCATCCTCCACCTTATATTCTGATATGAGCAATAAATACGTCTGTGAAGAGTCCGAAAGCTTCACATATTTGTTGCGTCGTAAAAATTCTCTTTGATTGTAATCGCTCAAGGGCAATAGTTTGACCAGGTCGTTAAATCGAACCCAGTTGGTATCTGCCAGGTTGTACTGGGTAGCAAACTGAGAGACAAAACCAAAAATCCAATCCTGATCCACTTCTTTGTTCTTTCTGAACTTCTTTTCCAAATCAGATATTCCTGAAACCTGGTTATTAATCACCACGTATTTTGCTTTTAGGATGTTTTCCTTGAGCTCAAAATTAGGTTTGTTGGCCTCGTAATAATCCAAAATTTCGCGAGGGGTGATGGCCGTATCCAACTTCTGGTTGATGTACAACTCTTCATAACGATGCTTGAGCAAATCTTTTCTGTATTGAGAAACCAAATTCTCCAAATCGTCCAAATTATCGCCCAAATTGTACTTGGCCTTGGCAACCACTATCTCCTCTTTTGCCCAAGAGTTGATGTATTGGTTTACTAAAAGGGAACTGTCTTCAAAAGACAACCCAGAAGGTAACATCCCTTCTATCTCGTCGGCTGTTAGGTAGGAATCATAGACTCTAGCCACTACCCTCTGATCTTCAGGGTCGCCTTTTGTACACGCTATAGCTGAGAGGGCAAAAAGTGCAATGGCTATTATGGAATTCCTGTTCTTCATGATTGGTTATATCTATTGCTTCGGAAGAGAATTAAAAACCTCTTCGTATACAACCACAGGGTATTTAGCGCGAAGTTCAGCAATCCATTCCTCCTCCAATTGTTTTTGGTAACCGGCAATGGCCAAACCCTTAGCTTCGTCCAAAGACTTGTTGCCGGGCGCTAGAATTTCGCGAACCCCATATACCATTACGCGACCATCCTCCAACTCAACAGTGTAGATTCCCGGTTTCCACTCTAGGGCATCCAAATCAGCACGCTCTCCTCTTTGGGCAACCGCGCTGTCCAATTGTAAGTTAAGAGCATTGTGATTGTTAAGGGCAGAGGTTATTTCGCGAGGGGCGTCCTCTCTCTTTAGCCTCTTCTTTACTTTTTTAGCCATTTTAGCATCCTTGGCGGTAAAGATCAAAACGTCCATTCTCTCCTTCCACTGGAATTCACCAACGTGCGCACTGTAGTAATTTTCCAATCCAACGGTATCCTCCATGGCCTTGTTCCACACCTTTTTCTCGGTGAGGTCAAAGAGCAAAATTCCATCTCTGTACTCGTTGACCAAGTATCTAAACTCGGGGTACTTTTGACTGAGGTTGTCGTCTTCGAGTTCGATAAGCACTTTTGCAACGTAGTTGTTGTACAGTCTATTTACTTCAATTTCTACTGAGGATTCTCCTTTGATGGGTCTCTGGTACTTTTTCAAATAGGCCGCAAACTGGCCTTGTGAGTAGTCTGTGCCATCAATGGTGAAAAGCGTCTTTTTCATTTCCAAAGCCGGGGTGGGATCCCACTTTCCGGTTAAGTAGGTCTCATCAACCTTTTTGAGAAGTTTCTTGTAATTATTTGGGTTGTCTTTGTAGTTGTACTCTACTTTGAGTTTTTGAATGAAAGACCTTTGCGTTCTCAAGTCTCTATCTCCACCCTTTTTGATTTCCTTCTCAATTTCCGGAACGGCCTCTTCAAAAGAGGGGATTCCCAATTCCTTGTCCAGCTTAATGATATGCCATCCCATGCGGGTTTTAAAGGGCTTGGAATACTCTCCAGGGGTCTTTAATGCAAAAGCTACTTCTTCAAACTCATCAATCATTTGCCCCGTACCAAAGGGAATGAGTTCTCCTCCGTTGGGTGCTGATGATTTGTCTTCTGAGTACTTCTTCGCCAATTCTGCAAAATCTGCTCTTGCTTCTAATTGAGAATAAATCTCGTCGATTTGGTTCTTCTTCTCTTTTTGCATCTCAAACCCAGATTTGGGCTTTTCGGTAATCAAGATATGAGAACACAGAATCTTTCCCCTAGAAGGTCTAATGTCTGTCGTCTTTACCAAGTGATATCCAAAGCGGGTGCGGATGGGCATGCTTACCTCTCCAACAGGCGTTGTGTAGGCAGCGGTTTCAAAAGGATACACCATATTGAATACGGTAAAGTACCCAAGATCTCCTCCTCTTTTTGCAGAATAGGTATCGGTGCTGAGTTCTTTGGCTACTTCCTCGAATTGGGTTCTTCCGGATACAATACCTTCACGGATCTCCAACATCTCACGGTAGAGCTTTGCCGTGTCCTCCGGACTTGCATTTGCCGAAAGATCCTTCATAATATGTGAAGCTCTAACATCACTCTTCAAGCGCTCATAGGCCTCAGCAATCACTTCTTCCTTGGCCTTTTTATCGGTTAGGTAGGGCTTTGCAATTTGAGCTCTGTAATTCAGGAATTCTCTCTTGAAGGATGGAAGGGTATCCAATCCCAAAGCCATGGCTTCCTCTACCTTTAACTTGTAATTGATATAGAGTTCCAAATACTCTTCTTGAGATTTGGGGTCAATGTTTTTTCCGATGTCGCGATTCTTGTTGTATACCGCAAGGAATTCATCGGTGTAAACAGGTTTTTCATTGATGGTCATAAGGACCTGAGGAGATTCCTGCGCCAAGGCAGAAAAAGAGGTCAACAGTAAAAAATAAAGTACTCTTTTCATTTTTTGTTTTTTGAGTAGACTCTTAATAGGCAAGTAGATATATCCTCTCGCCAGTGTATCGAATGCATCCCATTGCTCACTTTCTTTCAACCCATCCGTTTTTCAATGAATAACCTATGAATCGGGCTGTAAAATCCGCAATGTAAAGCGCGTGAATTTAGGAATAATACTGTTAACGCCATATCTATTGGCGCGGTTCTTTTGTTAAAATTTTTGAAAAAGAAAAGGCGGGTAAAAACCCGCCTCTTTCAAAAAAATTCTGAGTCAAAAAGTTATGATCGGCTGTAGTTTGGAGCCTCGCGAGTAATGGATACATCATGAGGGTGACTCTCCTTCATTCCGGCGCCTGTCATTCTAACAAACTGAGCTTTGGATTGCATGTCCTTGATGGAGGCTGCTCCACAGTATCCCATTCCAGCGCGCAATCCACCAATGAATTGGTAAATCACCTCGCTAACCTCTCCTTTGTAAGGAACTCTACCTACGATTCCTTCTGGAACCAATTTTTTGATATCGTCCTCTACATCTTGGAAGTAACGGTCTTTTGAACCCTTTTCCATGGCTTCGATAGAACCCATTCCACGGTACGTCTTGAACTTTCTTCCTTCGTAAATAATGGTGTCACCAGGAGTTTCTTTAGAACCTGCCAAAAGAGATCCCAACATAACGGTGTCTGCTCCAGCTGCGATGGCTTTCACAATATCTCCGGTAAAGCGAATTCCTCCATCTGCAATGATGGGCACTCCGCTGTCCTTAATGGCTTCGTAAACATCCATAATGGCTGAAACTTGTGGCACCCCTACTCCTGCTACTACACGAGTAGTACAAATGGATCCGGGACCAATTCCCACTTTTACAGCATCAGCACCAGCGTCTACTAGATATTTAGCGGCCTCTCCGGTAGCAATGTTACCTACTACAACGTCTAGGTTTGGGTATGCATTCTTTACTTTTTTGAGGGCCTCTACCACTCCTTTGGTGTGTCCGTGAGCAGTATCAATAATGACTGCGTCAACGTTTGACTCCACCAATGCGGTAACTCTTTCCAAAACATCTCCGGTAACTCCCACTGCAGCAGCTACTCTCAATCTTCCGAAAGAATCTTTACTGGCGTTGGGCTTAACGCGAAGTTTGGTAATGTCTCTATAGGTAATCAAACCAATTAAATCACCACCGGCATTGACTACGGGAAGCTTTTCGATTTTGTGATTTTGAAGGATTACTTCTGCTTCTTCCATGGTCGTCTTCTCCCCTGCCGTGATCAAGTTTTCCTTGGTCATGATTTCTGAAATGGGACGGCTATCATTCTTTTCGAAGCGAAGGTCGCGGTTGGTGATAATACCGATGAGCTTCTTGCTCATATCTACCACGGGAATTCCTCCAATTTTGTATTCAGCCATCATAGCTTTGGCATCAGATACCAAAGCATCGGATCCAAGAGTTACGGGATCGATAATCATCCCACTCTCAGCTCTTTTTACCTTTCTGACCTCGATGGCTTGTTGTTCGATGGTCATGTTTTTGTGCAACACCCCAATTCCACCATCTTGTGCAATGGCAATGGCCATGCTAGATTCCGTAACGGTATCCATGGCAGCTGAGATTAGAGGAGCGTTGAGAGTAATGTTTCGCGTAAAGCGCGTTTTAATGTCTACAGTACGAGGTAATACCTCTGAGTACGCAGGCACTAGGAGAAGATCGTCATACGTTAGACCTTCTCCGATAACTTTTGATGCGTTAAATGACATAGATGAGCGCAATTTTGAGATTAAATTGCGTGCAAAGTTACGAATTGCAACCTTATTAAAAAAGCCCGATAGGACATCGGGCTTTAATTATAGAATAAATTTATATTATCAATTCAAAAGGGTGATAAAGCCCTTCTCCTCCTTTACCAGCCCATCAAAAGACTTGTACTTAAGAACGAACACATACACTCCTTGAGGTGCATATCCACCATCTGCAGTACCATCCCAACCCTCTTCAGGATTATTGGATTGGAACATGGTTTTACCCCATCTATCCGTAATAATCAAAGAGTAAGAATTGTCTTGAGCGTACAAGTTTCCTGGTTTCCAAACTCTGTTTTCAGGAATTTCTGAATTGGGGATAAAGGCCTTAGGCAAGAAGATTCTCGCTTCTTGAACTACACTTACTACGTTAGAACGCGAAGCGTATGGCATGCCTGTCTCATCAACAAATCCCCAAGGGTTGTTGGCCTCAACCGCTCGGATGTAGTAAGTAAACTTACCTTCAGAATCCACTCCTTTGATATTGTCATAGTACACTGAGTCTGTTGCAGAAACTGAACTGGTTACCAATTGGAAATTCGCTGAGTTATTCACAGCTCTCCAGATTTCGTAGTACGCTAGGTCTCCACCGTACTCGCGGTAAGAATTCCATCTCAACTCATTGATCAAATCTCCTCTTGGAG
Organism: uncultured Schleiferiaceae bacterium; assembly: GCA_965658445.1. Classification (GTDB taxonomy): domain Bacteria; phylum Bacteroidota; class Bacteroidia; order Flavobacteriales; family Schleiferiaceae; genus CBFHSF01. The sequence continues at coordinate 80,564 of CBFHSF010000010.1, forward strand.
TCGCTCTCAAATGTAAGCTAGAGGCAAAGTTAGAAACCGTATCTGCATTTCCACAAGAATCGGTAGAGGTCACTCTGTAGTAATAAGGCTTCTCACTGGTATTCGCTGTAAAGTCTAGGTATCTAAAGGTATTAGACCCAACAGGCTTTTGAACAACTCCTAACGTGCGGAAGGGACCTGCAGCAGATTCACCTCTTTGAACTTCGAAGCTAATCACATCTGCCATGGCATCGATGTGGGTTACCAATTCAATGCTACCGTCCACTGTGACATTAGAAGAGGCTGCGTATAGGTAATCAGACTTTCTGGTTACAATCGCATCAAAACACTCAATGTTAGAAGTTGCGGTAATGGTTCCAGAAGTATCCGTCATCTTGATGTAGTAACAGTATTCAAAACCGTTTACCAAGTTTTGATCTGTGTATGCAGAGTCCGTTGGACCACCTGTGTAAATTACTGATGTGGTCAATACACCAGAGGTGTTGGTCTCTTCCTTAACCACTTCATAAGTAGCTACAGGGAAGTCTTGATAGGTATTCCAACCAATTCTTACGCGATTATCACAAGCGCTCACATTGGCCCTCATAAATATTGTGTTGTGTCGAGAGGCCACAAGATCTGAACTCTGGTTATCACAGCTGTCAATAGAAACCACTTTGTACAACTCAGAAGCTACATTGGGCGTAGATCCTGGAATGGTGTAAGGCATAATAGTTCCCAATGGAACCGTGTCAATGGCTACCCATCCTCCTGCTCCAGGCTGGTACTGAAGGATTACATATCCAATAACATCACCCAGTGTGGAAGGCTGCCAGCTAAGGATAGACTGAGAGTTTTGAACCGTGATGCTATCAACCGCTATGGTATCCGCATTGGTTTGGTCACTAAAGTAACCACCTACGGTTGTAGAGAAACAACTTCCCCCTACTCTAATCTGGTAACTCATGTTCGCACCACAAATGTTTACCACATCTGTGTATGTTGTTTGTTGCGTCGAGTCAATCATAGACCAGTTACCGGAGCCTGTAGGCACCTCTCTCCAAATCTGGTAATAAGTGGTTGTATCACTCACTTTACCTACGTTCCAATCCAATTGAGCTTGTGAGCTGTTTGGTGGTGGAGGTGTAGCAGTAAGCGTAAGAATAACTACAGAGAGCGTATCTGAAGGCTCAGAGTAGAAACCACATTCCCCTTTAGATCGTACGAAGTAGTAAGCGTTTCCAGGTACTGGGTTTACGTAGCTGTAGTTAGTCACCAATGTATCGGCAATACTGTCAATAGCCGTATAAGGTCCATTGAGGTTTGCTGAGTAATAAATAACATATCCCGAATCAATAGACTCACAAGGAGGTGTTGTTCCTGGACGAGTCCAGCTAAAGTCAACCTGACCCGTGTTCTCATCATAGCTAACACAGCTACTGTCCATAATTGGAGCAGGAACAAATGGTGGGTTCACCGTAATCTGAACGTTAGAAATCGAGGTGTAAGGAGCAGGACAGCTATTGTCCTTCATTTGTAGGTAGTAGTTAAACACGTTTCTACCTTGCCCACAAGCGTTTGCTTGGTAATCCAAGTGATCACAAGTGGTATTCCAGTTAAACTGAACGTCGTTGTTCAATTGGTTTTCGTACCCTACTTGACCACCCAAAGGAGTTACCGTAGCACATGGAGGCTGGAACAAACAGTTGGTTGTACTGGTATATGGAGTTCCTAGGTTACCACCTGCTCCAAAGAACTCAATAGTTTGGAAGGCGAAGGTTGCTGTACCTGTTTGGTTCACGTTAAAGTCAGATGCATTTACGTCAAACTGAACAGACTGTCCCGCACAAACTTCAACCGAGTATCCAATGGTATCTGAAGCCACTACGATGGGTACCAAGGGTGGATACGTAGGATCAAAAACATAAGCCGTTTGCGGAGGCAGGTGTGTGTTACCTAAAAAGTCTGTTGTAGAACAAGACTTCAATACGAAGGGAATATCGCGGTAAACCTCTGCAATCTTCTGACCACATTTGTAGGCCGCAATCTTCATACAGGTAGCAAAAGATCCAGAGGCGGGTGAAATTACATTCATTTGAACCTGTCCCGTCTCACCATCCAAGAAGGGATTGGTTGCGTTTCCTTGAGCCACACCCGGTAGAGGGTTGGTTGTGTTGTATCCAGTAGCCCAGGGCACAGCAGCCGTAAGACTTGAAGTCAATGGATCAGCCCAAGAGTAGTGAAGAGAATCCAACTCTTCGTCAAAACCAAAGTTGTTAAATGAGAACTTGTATCCAGAACAGGTCACAACCTTAGGAGCTTCCAAGAATTTTGGAGAGTTGTCATAACATGGGTTTGCGTTAACAATTCCCAATCCGTTGTTGTATGGGAACATAATCGCTCTTAAGAAGTACGATTGAGAACTTGGGTTGTTTACGTTGGTAATGGATACTGGTCTACAACAAGAACTCCACGTAAAGGTCCATCCAGCCGCAGGAGGTGTACCTGTCAAGGTAACTTGTCCTGATTTGTAAATGGCTTGCTCAATGGCACCATTTCCAGAGGTAACCGCTCCACAACCAACACCTACTCCTCCATTGTAACAAGTAGGAGAAACATCGGTTAATGAGATAAAGCTACAAGAAATGTTACCTCCCCCAGAATTTTGCAGGGTTTGTGCCCCTGTGGGAAGACCGGCCGTTCCGGTTCCACAGTCACGGTAAAGAATAAGTGTAAAGATGTAATTACCGTTGGGAAGACATTCCCATGTAATTTCTCCACCAGCCAAGTGAGTCGCTTTGGATTCAAAGCTCAAAAGGCCGAAGAGTATGGCGAAAATGAGGGCTATTTTTTTCATGTGTGGTCTGAATCAATTTCGAAAGCCAAAGTAATAAACCTATCGCGGAAAAAATAGCGGTCCACTACCATAATATTAGCATAGTTATCAAACGAAGGATTTCGCTTATTAAGTGTTTTGTTGTCGTTTACTCGACCACAGTGGGGTCAACGGCTTTTTGCCAATCACAAACATGTTCTGTAAGTCCCGCTATCTTGGAATACAAGTCCTTGGAATTGAATGGCTTAGCTAGATACTCGTCAGCTCCAAGTTTTAACACCCTATCCTTTTCACCCTGGGTGGCATTGGCTGTTAACGCAATTACAGGCAATGATTCATAGAACTTACTGGCTTTTAAACGTTCCAAGGTTTCATAACCATCCATTATAGGCATTTGCATATCCAGAATGAGTAAGTCAAATTGTTCAATTTCAAGGATTTCCATTACCTCTTTACCGTCATTCACCAAGTAAGGAACGGCATTGGGCTTTCCCGCAAGAATTTGAGCTTTGATATTGGAATCTAAAATATCTCCCTTGTGTGTTTGCAAAAAGATGGCATCATTCGAATTTTGAAATAAGTTATGGAACTTTCTCTGACTCTTTTGCAAGTGAGAATTCAGATCTGAAATGTCATCGGATGCAATTTGATTGGCTTGTAAGAGCTGAAGTATATCCGTCGTAGGGTCAGAAAGCGCAAAGTTGTTAAGAACAAGTCCAAAGTTCTTGAGTTCGGTTACCTTCTTCACCCAAATACTTCCCAGGAAAAAGAGCTCTCCTTCAAAACCTCCAAAATTTGTCCCCTAAACTTAAACGTCAAGGGGTCCACTTGGGAACGAATAATCATAATCTTTCGGGACAGACTTTGTAGGGATTCAAAATTGGGTTTGGCACGAAGGGGGCGTTCTACTTTGAAGTAGGATTCAAAATTTGAACCCTTGAGTTCTGGAAATACCTTGGCTAGGCTCTCTCCTACAGAGAGAACCGTCATGCTTTCATATATGGAAAAATGAAACGGAAAATACTGATTGATTAAATCCCTAACGTCCACGCGCCTACTCTACCAGGTTACGATAAACTCATCATGGTCAGCACCATTGAGCTTTTCCTTGTCTACAGATACAGACACTTCCGTGTCAAACATCTTTCCGATGCCTACGAAAAGACCATACAAAAAGTCTGTCAATCCCGAGCGAATCGAGTAATAATGTACCCTTCTCTGCTTGTTACCTTCGTGATCAATCTCGAACTCTGGCGGTTCAATATCTGGATAAACCAACATCACCCTGCTGTGAAAAGCCGGCAAGTTGTCAAGGAAGTCGATAAAACTAGAACCACCCGTAGAGAGCAAATCTCCATACGCGTCCCGTCTTGAGCACCCAATACTCTCTAATGAGCTTTAGGACATCGGAAACGGGTACATTGAATACTTCTGACGCTGCAGTGGCTGGCGCAAATGTAGTGTTATCGTCGTTTTTTAGGTGGGAAATAAAGGCTTCGTCTCCAGCTCCCGACTTGCTTTGGATTTCTTGCCATTTTTCGGCACCAAAGTTTTCGGTCACGAGACCCTTTATGGCTTGGTTAACAATTCCGTACATGTGCTTGATTTTTGTTATAGATAAATATCCTTCTACAAAATCGGAAGCGTTTTCGATGCGCGGTTGTATTCTTCAATAATTTCTTTAACGATGTCGGCAGCCGGCTTAACCTCGTGTATCAATCCAGAGATCTGACCGATCTCGAGTTCACCTTCAATCAAATCCCCTTCAAACATACCTTTCTTAGCTCTGGCCCTTCCCAATATTGCTATCAAATCTTCCTTGGTAGCACCTTTAGAATAGGCCTCTTGTACTTTTTGATAAAAGGGGTTTTTTATTAGACGAACGGGTGCGATCTCCTTAAGCGTTAGCATGGTGTCACCTTCTGAGGCTTGTACCACGGCATCTTTGAAGGCACGATGGGCACTACTCTCTTTACTGGCAACAAATCGAGAGCCAATCTGAACGGCATCCGCACCCAAAATTTGTGCGGCGAGCATGGCTTTACCAGTGGCAATTCCACCTGCCGCAATCAAAGGGATTTCCAATACTTCTTTAACCATGGGAATTAAACAAAGCGTGGTAGTTTCATCACGACCGTTGTGACCTCCTGCTTCAAAACCTTCCGCTACAATGGCATCTACCCCAGCGTCTTGAGCCTTTAGAGCAAATTTTACGGAACTCACTACGTGTACAACCACACAGCCATGCGATTGCAAATACGAAGTCCATGTCTTGGGATTTCCTGCAGAAGTAAAAACGATGGGAACCTTTTCCTCAACAATGATTTCCATGAGCTGCTCAATGTCTGGATACAGCATGGGGACATTGACAGCAAAAGGCTTGTCAGTGGCATTCTTACACTTTTGAATGTGCTCCTTGAGAACTTCTGGATACATACTTCCTGCACCAATAATTCCCAAACCGCCTGCATTGCTTACTGCAGAGGCTAGTTTCCAACCGGAGCACCAAATCATTCCGGCTTGAATCAAAGGATATTCAATGCCGAATAACTCGGTAATTCTATTATTCATGGATTAGCTTTTGTACTTCTGTTTGTTGGCCTGAAGAAAAGACCATAAAATAAATTCCCTTGGGAAGGTTCGCTGGCATATCCAGCGTATGAGATGGCTGTGCATCTTCTACAGTGGATTCCCATAGTGTCTGACCTGCAAAATTTACAAGGGATAAAGACACCTCCTCACCTATCCAGTCTTCGGTCATTTCAAAATTCAAGGAACCTTGGAATGGATTGGGAAACACACTAATGGTTGGAGTAAATTTAACGTTCTCAGGAACGGAAATCACTTTCTCCAGGGCGGTTGTAAAGTTGGGTATTCCATAGCCATTTAGAGAATCGGGTGTATTGAAGTTATCCGCACTTTCTCTTACCATTTGTATGATTTCTTGGTTTGTTCTATTGGGGTTGGATTGCCATAAACAGGCTACCATACCTGCAATAATGGGTGAAGAAAAAGACGTTCCATTTCCAAAACCCGCAAAGCCTCCGTTGTAAACCAAACCAGCGCCAGCACCTAGGGCCATTACGTCTGGCTTAATTCTCCCGTCCGCAGAAGGCCCTACACTGCTAAAGCTAGCTCTATTTCCTGAGTTATCTACAGCTCCCATGGTTAAGATGCTATCAGCATCCGCAGGGCTTGTGATGTATCTCCATGAAGAACCTCCTTCGTTTCCTGCACTAGCACAAACGATAATCCCCTTTCTGGCGGCCCACACAGCACCTTGGGCAATGATGGTGGTTCTACCGTCCATGTCTTGGTAGGTGTAATTCTCACTGGGATCGTCAAAAACACTGTATCCCAAGCTGGTATTGATTACTTGTGCTCCTACACTATCTGCATACTCGGCACCAGCCACCCAATTGTCTTCTTCTTTTCGGTTTTCTGCTGTGTCGTTTTCTGTTTTGAGAAGGTAGTAACTAGCCAAAGGCGCCGTTCCTATGATAGTTCCTTCATCATATCCACCCATGGTGCTCAATACAGACATACCATGAGAACCGATGTCATAGATGTTGGCATTGTTAGCCACAAAATTCCAAGTACCTAGCACTCTGCCGTTCATGTAGATGGAATCAAAAGCTTGGTAGGAATCGGCACCAAAAAAACCGCCGTCCAAAACCGCAATGGTCATTCCTTGGCCTTTATATCCCATGTCGTGAACATGAGCTCCTTTGATTTGATAGATATTGTTTGACGCCACTCCGTAGTTAAATGTCATTTGCTTCATATCTGCTTCATCAGCAGGGACATAGTTGGATTCTCTTGTGATCACCAAACTTCTCACAGGTTGAGTTCCCACGACAAATGGCAGATGAGAAATGGCCTCCAATTCAATGGGGTTATCATAAGACACAGAAACTGCATTAAACCACTTGCTCTTCTCCTCTAAGGTTACCCCAACATTTTCGATACCCTGAACATAGGGACTGTAGACCGGCAAATCGGAGAAGTCGATTTCGATTCCCTGAAGTTGTCGGTTGTAAATGGCTTTCGCCGAAAGGTATTTTTCCGGTTGTTGTAAAAGAGTTTCCGCTTGAGGCCCCTTGTCAGATAGAAAGACCCAAACCTTTCCCGACTGTCCCCAAACCGAAGCACTAATGGCTAATAGCGCCGTGATGAGTACTGCTTTTTTCATGTGTTTTTGTGTTTTTTTGGTGTGACCCAAAAAGTTGAAACCACATGGAATGTATCCTCTCCTAAGAAATAATTCCGGACCCCACCAATTCATCACCCGCATACCAAGCGGCAAACTGACCAGGGCTTATGGCTTTCTGTGATAAATCAAATATAATGTATAAACCGGAATCTACCTTGTGTAGTTCTGCAGACTGCAGTTTTTGGCGGTATCTGATTCTCACATCATAACGTGCAGATTGATCGGAATCCAAAGCTAAATCCGGACGAACCCAGTGAAGATCTTCGTTTTTGATAAAGAGACCTTTTCGATAAAGTCCTGGGTGAGACTCCCCTTGTCCGGTGTAGACAATGTTGTTTTCGACGTCGGTGTCAATGATAAACAAAGGTTCTGGTGTTCCTCCCACCATTAGGCCCTTTCTTTGACCTATGGTAAAGAAATGAGCACCGCGATGCTGTCCTACCACCTTTCCCATTTCCGGAGAATAGTGAAAGGGCTCTGCTGATCCTGAAAGGTCACCATCAGCAACTACTCGGTCAAATTGAGCTTCTGCCGAAGGAATTTCTATGATGTCTCCAGACTTGGCTTCCAGTTTCTGCTGTAAAAAGTCTGGCAAACTCACCTTTCCAATAAAACACAATCCCTGAGAATCCTTTTTATCTGCAGTCACCAAATCGAGTTTGGTGGCAATATCACGCACTTCGCTCTTTTCCAATTCTCCAATGGGAAAAAGGGCTTTTGACAATTGAAACTGATTCAATTGACACAAAAAGTAGCTTTGATCTTTATTGTTGTCTACCCCTGAAAGCAGTGAATACATCGTTTTTCCATTGACCTCGCGTTCCGCTTTGCGACAGTAATGACCGGTCGCTACAAAGTCTGCTCCCAGTTTCATGGCAGCATCCAAGAAGATATCGAACTTAATCTCACGATTACACAAGATATCGGGGTTTGGAGTTCTTCCCGCGCTGTACTCAGCGAACATGTAGTCCACTATTCGCTCTTTGTATTGCTCCGATAGGTCTAGAACCTGAAAAGGGATTCCCAATTTTTCGGCCACAGCCATAGCGTCATTTGAGTCTTCTATCCACGGACATTCATCGTGAAGAATTACGGTATCATCATGCCAATTGCGCATGAACAACCCGATGACCTCATGGCCTTCTTCTTGCAACAAATGAGCAGCTACACTAGAATCTACTCCTCCACTTAATCCAATAACAACACGTGCCATTTTCTATCTCCTTTCTCCTATCGTAAACTATCTGTCCAGGTTATTTGGGAGCCTCTTCTACCTTGGGCTTCACCTCATAACCGTTTTTGTACATTACCTTTTTATCAAGGGTCGCTTTGTCCGAGAAATACCAAGCGCCATGTTTAACGCCATTGACGTAGGTCCCTTTTGAAATGATCTTTCCACTGTAGTCGTAGATTTCAAAAACCCCGTCATACTTCCCTGCTTTGTAATTGCCCTTAGTCCACGGTTTGCCCGTGTCGTAATTCTTTCTGTATGGGCCTTCTTTAATCCCATTGACGTAGGTTATGGTCTCCATTACCGATCCGTCACCATAGAGGATTAGGCTTTCTCCGTTGCGTTCGCCTTCCTTGTAATTTACCACTTCTATGGTCTGACCGATGTCGTTGAAGTACAACCACGTAGAATCTCTTTTTCTGTCTACAAAAAGGCCTTTGGCTATTAGCCTTTCTTCCTCATCGTACTCCTCGGCAAAACCTACTCCTGTTTTTCCCCTAAAAACGGTTTTTACTCTCACTTTTCCGGAGGGATAGTAGTGCACAAAGGTCCCTACCTCTACTCCGTGATCAAAGGCTCCCTTGTAGCGGGTGAGGCCATTTTGAAATTTCTTCTCCCACATTCCGTGGCGTCTTCCCTTACCATCAAAATCATTTTGAGCTTGAAGGGACAGAGAAATAAAGAGTGTACAGAGTAGAGTAGCAACTGTTTTTGACAAGGTTTTTACCATGGGTGCAAATTTACAATTTAAACGGGTAATTAAGGGGTCCATTGTAAGGTGCTAAGCCCTTCATCGATTTTTTTTATCAAGTGAAGAACATTCAGCGGCCCGAAATTAAAAAAACCATCAATTATTGTGTAATAATGCCCTCTGAATTGTGGTAGTAAATTGCCTTTTGCGATATTAGCCCCATGGTAAAAAAGGCCCTGATTTTAGCGGGTGGCAAGGGTACTCGCTTGGCATCCATAGCAAAAGACATTCCCAAGCCCATGGTGGAGCTCGCAGGGAAACCCGTATTGGAACATCAAATCAATTGGTGTGCAAGAGAAGGTGTAGAAGAGGTTACTCTCATCACCAACCACCTTAGCCAGATCATTGAAGATTACTTTGGAGACGGAAGTCAGCACGGAATTAAAATCAAATACTACGTAGAACCCCAACCCCTTGGAACTGTAGGAGGAGTGGCAAATCTTTCGGATCAAATAGACGATACCACCCTTATTCTATACGGAGATGTTGTTTTTGACATCTCTCTTTCCAAACTCATGGCCTTCCATCAAAACAATGAATCGGAAGCCACTTTGGTAGTCCATCCCAATGACCATCCCTATGACAGCGACTTGGTAGATACGGATGACGATGGAAGGATTACACATGTCTATCCTAAACCCCACAATGATTTAGACCGCTACAAGAACTTGGTGAATGCTGCTTTGTATGTGTTTGAGCCCATCGTGTTCTCGCATTTGGAGAAAAATGTAAAGGCTGATTTTGGCAAGGACATTTTTCCAGCCATTTTTGACAAAGTCAAAATGTTTGGATACTCAACTCCTGAGTATTTAAAAGACATGGGAACTCCAGACCGTTGGGAAAAAGTATCTTATGATTTACAATCTGGGAAAGTTGCCGCTAGAAACCTTGACAAGCCACAGAAAGCCATATTCTTGGACAGAGACGGTGTTCTCAACTGGGACACAGACCTTATCCATAGACCCGAAGATTTCACACTCTACCCCTACACCCCTCCCACTCTCCAAAGAATCAATCGAAGCGATTTTCTCTCGGTTATCATTACCAATCAAAGTGTGATTGCTAGAAACCTAACCAACTTGGAAGGCTTGGCAGAGATTCATAAAAAAATGGAAACGGACTTGGGAGCAGAGGGCGCCTTTGTGGACGATATTTACTTCTGTCCCCATCACCCCGACGGCGGATTCCCAGGAGAAAACAAGGCCTTTAAAATGGTTTGCGAATGCCGCAAGCCCAAACCAGGGATGATTCTCTGGGCTTCAGAAAAATACAATATCGACCGCTCACAGAGCTTTATGATTGGCGATTCGGAAAGAGACATTCTAGCGGGAAGATCCGCGGGCTGTACTACTTTGGCCGTGAGAACTGGTAAGGGATTTGAAGGTGCTAAGACCAAGCCGGATTACTTCTTTGCCAATTTTGAGGAGGCGGGAAATTTCATTTTAGACGATCCCTATAAAGAGACTGCTGAAGAAATTGTTTCTCAAGTAGAAAGAAAACCTGGGTATTCAATTTTTATTGGAGGAAACGCTAGATCGGGAAAAACCACGGTGACCTCTCGTTTGGAAATTGAATTAAAAAACAAAGGCAAATCGGTATTGAGAATTTCTTTGGACGATTGGATTTTGCCAAAAGACCAGAGGAAAACAGAGAATAGCGTTTTGGAAAATTTCCAAAGCGATCGCTTACGAAGTGATTTGAAACGAATTCTAGCCGGTGAAATCGTTGAAGCCCCTGGATATTCAACCCACCCTAGTTTCCCACAAACACCGGTTTCATACCAATATCAGGGCGAGGACGTTGTTCTAGTGGAAGGAGTTATCGCCTTAGCCATTGAAGAATGGAGAGAACAGGCAGACCTCAAGATTTTCAAAGTTCTTGACGAAGACAAACGCAAAGCTCGCTTTGAAGAGTTTTATGCTTGGAAAGGGCTCAAATCTTCTGAAATTGAGGCCCTTTACCAGAGTAGATTTGAAATGGAATATGATTTCATTGACAAAGATGATATATTCGCTGATATTCTGATCAAATAAATTATGATCATCACAAAGACACCTTTTAGGATTTCATTTGTAGGCGGCGGCTCCGACTTGGAGGCCTTCTACGCTCAACATACCGGTGCCGTGCTCAGCACGAGTATCAACAAATACATGTACATCTCTTCTCATAAATTTTTTGACAAGAGCAAGATTAGAACCAAGTACAGCCAAACGGAAACCGTTGACACCGTTGACGAACTCAAACACCCCATATTGAGAACCGTTCTCAACCACTTTGACATCAAAGGAGGAATTGAAGTGTCGTCTATTGCTGATGTTCCTTCGGGCACGGGAATGGGCTCTAGCTCTTCATTTACGGTGGGTGTTCTTCACAATTTATCAGCAGCGACTAACCAGTACTATTCCAAAGATCGATTGGCTAGCGAAGCCTGTAAAGTAGAAATTGACATTCTCAAAGAGCCCATTGGAAAGCAAGATCAGTACGCAGCTGCCTTTGGAGGCCTCAATACCATTGAGTTTTTGAGCAATGGCCACACGAGAGTAACACCGGTCCAAATGGATCCTATGGCCTACTCTCAACTTCAAGACAACCTCCTGATGTTCTATGTAGGAAACCAGCGCAAAGCCTCTGATATCCTTGCGGAACAAAAGAAAAACACGTCTCAAGAAGACAAGTTTACGGCGCTGAAGAAAATGGTTGGTTTGGTGTATGACCTCAAGGATTCCTTTGTCAACGGAAGAATTGACGACATGGGTGCCATTCTACACGAAAATTGGTTGCTCAAGCAAGCCTTAGCATCGGGCATTACCAATCCTCAGATTTCTGAGATTTACGAAACGGGATTAGCCAATGGCGCTACAGGAGGAAAGCTCCTTGGTGCAGGTGGTGGTGGTTTCATGCTGTTCTACTGTCCTAAAGAAAAGCAAAATCAACTTAGAAATGCGCTTTCCCACCTTCAACACTTTGACTTTACCTTTGAACAAGACGGTTCAAAATTGATATACTACGGAGACGAATAGACTCCACAACAACTATAATTTGCACATGAATACCATAGCAAAATACCACAAACTCCTCGTAGACACTTTAGCGGAAATGGATTTGAGTTCTGTAGAAACGCTCTCTGATGCCTTCTTGGAAACCTATCATGCCGGTGGAAACATTTACACCATGGGAAATGGTGGTTCGGGTGCCTCGGCAAGTCACGCCGCTGGTGATTTCTTAAAAGGAGCGAGCTATGGATTGGACAAGCGCTTTCGTATGATTTGTCTCAATGACAACCTTCCCAGTATGATGGCCATTGCCAATGACATTGGATGGGAAGCCATTTTTGTAGAGCCCCTTAAAAACTTCCTAAAACCTGAAGATTTAGTGATTGGTATTTCTGGATCCGGAAATTCTAAAAACGTCGTAAATGCCATTTCTTACGCCAAAAGTCAAGGAGCTAAAACTGCTGCTTTAACAGGTTTTAAGGGTGGGGAAATTTCAAAGTCCTCAGACATTTCTGTACACATTCCCGTAATGGATATGGAGGTTACTGAAGACGTTCACATGGCCATCTTTAACATGGTCAAGAAGGACATGATGCAAAAGCTAATGGGAGACAATCCCAGCATGGGTTCTGTTTACGACAACAGAATTAAGTAACTTTCAAAAAAAAACATGAAGAAGTACAGTTGGTTAATTTGTTTATTAGCAGCCAGCTGTACACCGGAGTATTCTCCTGAATCAATACCTCCTCCCCCTTCCGAACCCGTTGAAAAATGGACTTCATTTACCATTCTTCCCGGAGAGCACAACTGTGAAGAATCCACGTTTGTTTTAGCCACATCGGATACGCTTTCTTTCAAGGCAATACTTGATTCTTCAGCCATTTACCTCACCCAGGATCCAAGTAATCAGTTGGATTGGAACAAACTCTTTGGCTATTCTGACTGCTCCTCCTTTCATCAAAACAACAGCTTCCGTATAGGTTGGCGATGGACCCCACAGACGGGAATTGAAATAGGTGCTTATTACTACGTGCAGTCTCAAAGGCTATTTGAAACTATAAAAGTGATTCAACCCAATGATACCCTTGATTTGAATATCACAAAAGCAGATAGCACTTACGAAGTTTCTGTAAGCGGTATTCACAAATCATACCCCAGAGGTTGTAGTGGAATTCAGCCCAATGCCTATTATCTGTTTCCCTATTTTGGAGGCGATGAGACGGCCCCAGATACAGTCTCCATTCTCATGTTGTTTGAGACTCCCAAAGACCTCTTTCCTTAGAAACTACCTGCGATGTGAACTCCATTGGTGTTCACGGTGGTTGACCCCATGTCTACTTGGAAGGTACCAGAATTAGTCTGCACCATCAATCCAAAGCCAGCCAAAAGGGACAAAATCGATAAATAGCTCTTTTTCATAAAGAAAGGTTTAATTTTTACTTAGTGTAATTATTACATTTACTTCAAGAAAGTAACATTTTTTAAATTATACCCGATTATCACACAATAATATGCAACTCAAAATGAGCCAATCAATCAAGACCATTTTCGCAAAAGCCTTATTCACAACTAGTTTAGTCTTGTTAGCCCACGGTATTCAAGCCCAAATCCAAAGAGTGGACCCACCCAATTGGTTTTCTGGGTACACCACAGGAGAAGTGACTTTATTGGTTTTCTCCGACCAATCGGTGAGCAATGTGACCTCCATGGAACCCATGGTGGAAGTGGTAGATGTGCGCTCGGCGGAAAACGATCAATACACCTTCGTGACCCTGGCTATAGACAGCACCTATTCTGGAAGTGTTACTTTGGATTTCTTATGGGATGATGACACCCATCAAACCTACCCCTACTCCATCAAACCCGTGGTCAAAAGAGAGCCCGTTCCTTCCTTGAGTCAAAAAGATTTGATGTACTTAGTTACACCCGACCGCTTTGCCAATGGAGACCCAGGAAATGATTCCATTGCCGGGATGTTAGAAAAGTCACCCAATCGCGCAGACGATTGCGGAAGACACGGTGGGGATATCAAGGGAATCCTTGATCATTTGGACCACATACAATCCTTGGGAGTATCTGCCTTGTGGATAAACCCACTTACTGAAAACAATCAAAAAGCGGCCTCTTACCATGGCTACGCAGTAACGGACCTTTACAATATCGATCCTAGATACGGAACCAACCGTGACTTTATTACCCTTTCAGACTCTCTACACGCTCATGAAATGAAGATGGTTTTAGACGTTGTCTACAATCACTTTGGCGACCAACACTATCTCTTTAAGAATCCACCAGCTGAAGATTGGTTTCACATTTGGGACGAATACACACAAACCAACTACAGAGTGCCCCTACTCCTAGATCCATATGCGAGCAAGGAGGATAAAAAGCGATTTTCCAACGGGTGGTTTGACAAGGCCATGCCAGACGTCAATCAAAAAAACGAAGATGTTATTACCTACCTAATCCAATACAGCCTGTGGTGGATAGAAGAAATGAAGGTAGACGCCTTTAGATTGGACACCTACACCTATCCAGACCTGGACTTTAGCATGAAAGTGATAGACGCTGTACACACAGAATATCCAGGTTTCTTCATCTTTGGTGAAACATGGGTTCACGGTCCTCAAGTTCAAAGCTATTTTGAGAGAAACAACCCAAGAGGTCATAAACTAGGTCCTGATGGTTTGACGGATTTCCAATTGCACTTTGCATGGATTGACGCACTCAAAAATAAACCCGATTGGGCCACAGGAATCTCAAAGGTTTACTATACCCTAGCAGGTGACTACCTCTACAATCACCCAGAAAACCTCATTACCTTCTTGGACAATCACGACATGAAGCGCTTCTTCGGAGAGGTAAATGGAGACATGGACCTCTTTAAAATGGGAATGATTATGCTGTATACAACTCGCGGAATTCCCTGTCTGTACTATGGAACTGAGATTGGAATGGCACAAACCGATGGTCACGGAAAAATTAGAGAGGACTTCTGGGGCGGCTGGCCAGAGGACACAGTAAATAAGTTTACAGCAGAAGGTCGTTCGGCCCTTGAAAACGAAATCTATGACTTTACGGTAAAGCTCGGGAAGCTAAGAAGTGAACACCCCGCCATGTATAAGGGCAAAATGATTCAGTACGTCCCTGACAATGGCTTTTACGTTTACGGAAGATCAACGGGAGGGAAAACCATGGTAGTCATGGCCAACCGAGGCGACAAACCGGTTGAAATCAATTGGGATAGATTCTGGGAAGTTACAGGAATGAAGTCCAATCACGAATCCACAGAATACCGAAATCTCATCACCGACAAACGCGGCGACATCTACGAGAAACTGGTTTTACCTGTGAATGGGACGCTTTTGTTGGAGTTTAAGTAGGGAGTGGTGAGTGGTGAGTAGTTTGATGGGAAGGAATGAGGAATGAGGGAGAATGAAGGAATGAGGGGAGGCCGATTTTGATTCTGACCTCATCGTTTGGGAAGGCAACTTCAGTGCTGAAAGTAAAAATCTACAAGACGCCTATGCCCTTCTTGAGGAGCATAAAACCGTAATTCAAAAATACCTTGAAGATAAGGGAGTAGCTACTGCCGAAATTGTGTAAGTCTTCAAAGAATCCTTTAAGAGCCATTATAGTAGTCGTTGTTCCATCGAATTAATGGTATAAAAAAAGCAGTAGCCTAAGACTTACTGCTCTAATGGATTTTCCAATATTTTCATGAAGTTCAGATGGTAAGAAACCAATCCGTCTACGGGCTTTCCTACCACATTGCCAAGCGTCAATCCCTTGCTAGACAATACTTCAGAGAGCAATCCTTGGAAGTGATACGCCACTGACCCCACAAAATTGATTTCGCAATCAGGAGCCTCTGGGAAACACAAAACATGCGTATCAATAAACTCTTCGAAACCCTGTTTTACGAGATTTCGCAAATAAGGATGTTCTGAGTGCTTGCCCACAAATCGGCCAAATCCCGCCAAATACACATTGGCATGTGGTTGGTTGTAGACGCGATTGAAGATATCCGCTTTGGTATGGTTGTACATTTCCACAAATGCATTGTGTAATTCCTCTGGTAGTTTGCGGTACAAAAAGGCTGCGATTAGCTTTTTACCTAAGTAGCTTGCAGAACCTTCATCGCCCAAAATGTAGGCCAATGCCGGAACTTCTTCGCGAACATTTTCTCCATCAAAGTAGCAAGAGTTGGAGCCCGTCCCTAAGATACAGGCAATCTCTGGTCTTCCTGAGTAAGTAGAATACGCAGCGGCCACCAAATCGTGATCAACGGAAATCATCGCATCGGGAAAAACGCGTTGCAAACCGTCTTTAATAATGGCTTTGAGTTCCTCAGAGGAACACCCGGCACCATAGAAGTAAATCTGTTCTACCTTCCCAATAATCTCATTGATTTTCAGGTCATTTGACAGTTCTTCTTGAATAAATTCTGCGGAGTGAAAAAAGGGATTAAACCCCATGGTGTAAAAGCGATTTGCCTCCACTCCATCTGAGTCGAGGCAAATCCAATCACATTTTGTCGATCCGCTTTCAGCTAATAAATACATAGTCTGCTACATTTTTCCGACACGACCTACTAGGTCTGCAACGCGAGCACTGTAGCCCGCCTCATTGTCGTACCATCCGAGGACTTTTACCACATTTCCGTTTACCGAAGTAATTCCTGCATCAAAGATACAAGAGTGTGGGTTACCCATGATATCTGCAGATACAATGGGATCCTCTGTATATTCCAAAATTCCTTTGAGTTCGTTTTCTGCGGCTTCTTTCATGGCCTTGTTAATGGCCTCAACAGAAGCTTCTGACTTAAGGACTAAGGTGAGGTCTGTTGCAGAACCTGTAGGCGTTGGTACGCGCATGGCGTATCCATCCAATTTTCCTTTGAGGTGTGGCAACACTTTACCCACTGCAGCAGCAGCTCCAGTAGATGTAGGTATGATAGAAAGGGCCGCTGCACGGGCTCTTCTCAAATCGCTGTGAGGAGCATCTTGAAGGTTTTGATCTGCAGTATAAGCGTGAACTGTAGTCATATACCCTCTTTCAATTCCAAATTTTTCGTCGAGAATCTTGGCCATAGGAGCCAAACAGTTGGTCGTACAAGAGGCATTAGACATCAAAGTGTCTTCTGCAGTAATGTCCCCTTCGTTTACACCCAAAACAACGGTTTTGATATCCCCGCTGGCTGGCGCCGAAAGAACGACCTTCTTCGCTCCGGCTGTCAAATGCTTTGACATGCCTTCTCTGTCTCTAAATACTCCGGTAGATTCCAATACGACGTCTACTCCCAAATCACCCCAAGGCAATTCTTCCGGGTTTCTTTTTGCGTAAACCTTGATCTCATTTCCGCCAACGTTTAATGAATCTTCTGTAGAAGACACTTCGAGAGGAAATTTACCGTGTACACTGTCGTATTTGAGTAGGTGGGCCAAAGTACTCACTTTGGTCAAATCGTTAACAGCTACTACCTCTACTCCTTCCATGTTGATGAAATTTCTAAAGGCCAGACGACCAATGCGGCCGAATCCATTAATAGCTACGCGTACTTTTGTCATTGTTCAACTGATTAGATTGATAATATTTTTGAAATTCTTCTTAAGTCCATGTCAATTACCGCCTGGTTTTTAATGGCTTGAGGTAAATACACATGATTGAGTTGATTGTTGGTCATCCCTACCATTATACCTGATTTGCCATTGAGTAGGGCCTCCACGGCACCAATTCCCAATTGCGAGGCCAATACCCGGTCAAAACAGGAAGGCGCTCCACCTCTTTGCAAATGCCCTAAAATAGTCACCTTCGTATCGATTTTAGGGAACTTTTCTTTAACTTTTTGGCTTAGCTCGTAGGGTGTTCCCAATCGGTTACCCTCTGCGACAATGACCATGTTACTGGTCTTTCCGGCTTCGTAACTCTTTTCAATTTCATCCAAGAGATCTTCAATTCTCATGTTCTCTTCTGGAAGAATGGCATTTTGAGCTCCTGTGGCCACCGCCGTTCTAAGCGCTATAAAACCGGCATCTCTTCCCATAACTTCCACAAAGAAAAGTCTGCGATGAGAGGCTGCGGTGTCTCTGATTTTGTCCACACATTCCACTACAGTATTGGTGGCTGTGTCAAAACCTATGGTAAAATCTGTCCCAAATAAATCGTTGTCAATAGTTCCTGGAATACCCACCACGGGAAATCCGTGTTCTTCATAGAGAAGATTGGCGCCGGTAAAAGAACCATCCCCCCCGATGACAACGAGAGCATCGATTTCTCGACTTCGTAAGTTCGCTATCGCCTTCTGTCTACCTTCTTTTGTTCTAAATTCCGAAGAACGAGCCGATTTGAGGAATGTACCTCCTTGGCTCAAAATGTTCTTAACGGATCTGGCATTTAATTCTACCAAGTCATTTTCAATGAGGCCATCATAACCTCTGTAAATGCCAAATGCCTTTTTGTTATAGTAGATAGAGGCACGAACCACGGCTCTAATTGCTGCGTTCATTCCCGGCGCGTCTCCTCCAGACGTAAGTACGCCTATAGATTTAATTTGTGACATTAATCGCGTTGCAAATATACTTAGTGTAATTTTTACACTACGACAATATTAAGTATTTTTACCAGAACAATTCAAATTTTTTTAAAATATTTTTTTTTGAAATTTGCCGAAACCACAGATTACTATGAGCACCCATTCCGTAAATCCTAATGTATCCGTTGACTGTGTCGTGTTTGGCTTCAACAATCAGACTCTTAATGTATTACTCATAGAACAGAGTAATATGGGCAAGGGATTTGAAACCCAATTGGCACTACCCGGGGACTTAGTTCTAGAAAACGAGGGCTTGGACGATGCGGCTACTCGAGTCCTCAAAGAACTCACTCAACTTGAAGGTCTTTTTCTAAAACAGTTTAGAACCTTCGGAAATCCAAACCGTGTAAAAAACGTAAAGGATATAGAATGGCTGAATTCATTTCGTGAGAATCCACAAGCTCGTGTAATTACGGTAGGGTATCTAGCATTGGTCAAGATGGAAGACTTTCAGCCAGAAGCCTCCTCCTTTGCACAAAGAGTATTCTGGTCAGAAATTCACGAGGTCCCAGAATTGGCCTTTGACCACAACCTTATCTTCACAACAGCCTTAGAAACCCTCCGATCTCAATTTGAAATCCATCACATTGGTTTAGAAGTCATGCCTGAGCTCTTTACCTTAAACCAGCTTCAGACATTGTACGAAGCCATCTTGGACAAAAAAATTGACAAGAGAAACTTTAGAAAAAAGATTGAGCGAGAAAAAATTGTTTTGCCTACAGAGGAAAAACAAACCGGCGTAACCCACAAACCCGCAAGGTATTACGCGCTCAATAAAGGCGTCTTGGAGCCCTCAAAAAACTAGATACCGCCTAGAAAAAAACCTTTCTACTCCTACTCTACTCTCCATTCCCGGGGAGTGAACACATATGAATGTCCCAGAAATTCGGGATGTAAATTTCATGTGAAAAAGACTTAGTGTAAAGATTACACTTAATTAAATATGTTTTTACATTTGGACAGATTAGTTATAAGAACAACCATTTTATGAGGAAAAATTATGCACTATTGCTCCTGGCCTTTTTTGCGTTAATCCCGCAAGTTTGGGCACAGAGCGTAACGGGTGTCGTTGTAGATGAGAACGAAGAGCCCCTTCACGGGGTTCCGTTGTCGCAAAGCCTTCTGGCCAAGGTGCTGCAACAGACATTAATGGTAGGTACACCCTAAACCTACCCGATGGAGATTACGTTTTTGAATTTTCATTTATAAGTTACAAAGCCGAATCCAAGGCCGTAACAGTGAGCGGAGGATCCGCCGTTGTAGATTTTAAAATGTCCGCAGAGTCAAGCGAGTTGGACGAAGTCGTTGTTGTTGGATATGGTGTTCAACGAAAGCGCGAATTGACCAATTCTGTAATTTCTCTCAAAGATTCCGAATTGCAGGACATGCCTTCTCCTTCATTTGAAAATGCCATTCAAGGAAAAGCGAGTGGTGTTCAGGTGATTACCGGATCGGGTCTTGCTGGATCGGGTTCTGTAATTAGAGTAAGAGGTATCGCCTCTGTATCTGCAGGTGGTGATCCACTCTACATCGTAGATGGTATTCCCATCACCCAAGACTATTTTGGAACAGGAAACCGAGGGGCCATGAATTCAATACTACCGTGGGTTTTGCCGTGCCTACAGCTCGTCCCAACATGCTTAATTCGTCTCAGTACTTGCAGATGTTTGAAGAAGCTTGGGTAAACGACGGGGAAGTAGGAACCCCAGTTTTGCCAGGGGGTATTTCTTGGGATGATGCACAAAGAATCAATACATACTGGGTAGATCAAACCATCGGAACCGGCGTCAAGCAACAATATGACTTTGGTGTTGGAAAGGGTGGAGAAAAAGGAAACTTCAGTGCGGGTATTTCTTATTCTGACAACGGATCTTACTTAAAGGGGAACAGCTTTCAAAGGTTGAGTGGTCGTTATAACGGAGACCTTCAAATCACCAGTAAATTAACTGACTAGAAGCTGGGATTGGAAACAACCCAACGGCTATGAGAGAATTGCAAGAGTGGAAATCTACTGAAACTCGTACTATCAAATCCATGAGCTTGGAATACGCGGCCATGAAGAACCTTATCTTCAGAGGATCTGCCTCTTTGGACTACCAGGATTTCGTGGACGATCAATACCAAAAACCTGGATTTAGAACCGACCAACCGGAGACAGGATTTGCTTACAGAAACCCGTTCTATTCAAGAAACTGGAACGGTAACTTGACGGCAGTTTCCAATGGAGAAGACTTGTACATCTGGACCTGGAAGCCTTTGTACCGAATCAGTTCTTTGACGTACCTGCGGGAAAAGAGATAGACTTTATGAAATTCATCATTATCAGAAAGACCTACGCCTCGGGTGCAGATCGCATTGATAAGGATTTAGATGTGCAAGTAGCCTGTCCATAAGGAAAATGGATTGAGCGGAAGGTCTCTTGTTTTAGAAAACCTTCCCCTATCCAACGTTCACAGACAGACTGCGACCATCGTATATTTTGATTCATTTTGGTATAAGCCTCGGAGAGATTCCGGGGCTTTTTTATTTTTACAATCTACCGCGAAACGGGGGTAGTAAAATGGAAAGTCAAATGAAGGTAACAGACCCAACAGGTCACACCATTGAATTGAAAAGCGCACCGACGCGCATTGCATCATGGGTACCCAGTCAAACGGAATACCTCGTGGACCTTGGATTGAGAGATCAAATCGTGGGGGTTACAAAATTCTGTATTCACCCCAGTGATTTACTGACCAGAGAAAACAACATTGGGGGCACCAAGAAAATATGGCGAGAGAAGCTCTTACAGCTACAACCTGACTTGGTGATAGCCAACAAAGAAGAAAACACCCTAGAGGACGTAGAATGGGCGCGAGAGCACTTTCCTACGTACACCACAGAGGTATTGGATATACCCTCCGCTCTTTCCATGCTGCAAGAGGTGGCTATTCTATGTGGGGTATCCAAAAAGGGAACCACTTGGGTTGATAAAATTCAATCGGAATTTGAGTCTTTGAACCTTTCGGCGAAAGCCCCAAAAACATCAAGGAGCGAAATTTCTGAAATATCCACCCTCTATCTCATTTGGAACCAACCCTATATGGCAGCAGGAACAGATACGTTTATTCATTCCGTTCTGGAATGGTCTGGATTAAAAAACACCATAGAAAAACCGAGATACCCTGAGATTTCTATAGAAGAGATTAATTCCCAGAGCCCAAAACTCATTTTACTCTCCTCAGAACCCTTCCCCTTTTCAGAAAAACACATTGAAGAATTGAAAACCCGGTTGGACTATGAACCTGTGATTGCCATTGTTGATGGCGAGATGTTCTCTTGGTATGGCTCTCGGTTGTTGAAAACACCCAAGTATATATCTCAGTTTCTTTCTTCAATATCCCCTATCCGATAATACTGCTCTAGGATTCATCAATTGATTCGGTTTTTCGTATCTTCATTTTTTGGTAAATCAACCGTATTAAATGACTACTATTCAACCTACCACTCAGTGGGGGACTCTTATTGCCGCTGGGGTTTCTGCAGGTATTTGCACCATTCCAGGCATAGGAGTTTTAATTGTGTTTATTCTCTTGATTCTCGCTCTTCTCATGAAGAGGGTCACTTGGAATCAATTGGGTTTTACCGCTCCTGAATCTTGGCCACACCTCTTTTTTAAATCCGTTTGGGTTGGAGTTGCCCTGCAGCTCATCTCATTTTATGGGATAGAACCGGCAATTGTATACCTCACAGGTGAAGAAATTGATCTTTCTTCTTTTACCAACATTCAAGGCAACATTACCTATCTCTTTTTATGGCTATTGTTTGTATGGGGTGTTGTGATCTTTGTAGAAGAATTGGTTTTTAGGGGCTGGCTGTATCATTCTTTGGTCAATGCCCTGCCGGCCTTCCGTTTAAAAAAGCTTCTATTGGCCTTGGGAACCTCTACTCTTTTTGGATTGGCTCACTTTTACCAAGGCCCCTCTGGAATGTTGGCCACAGGAATTATGAGCTTTGCTTTGGTAGGTTGTTTTGAATGGGAAAGAAGAACGATTTGGTTTCCCATTATTGTCCACGGAATCATAGATACCGTAGGACTGCTCTTTATCTACTTTGACTGGATGCCCTTGTAATCTCTATGAAGGCTTCGGTTGCAAATACCTTTGTCTTTCTTGGAGCTTGTAGCTATGGGTTGTTGGCAACACTGGTCAAGATTGGATATTCCATGGGACTCTCTGTCTACGAGATTACCGCACTCCAATACATTACGGGATTTGTGGGACTCACCCTAGTCCTTTTGATTACAAAAAACTTTCGGTGGACTTCAACGTCCTTGCCCCTTGTGTTGGCGGGAACCACACTGGGTACCACAGGCCTCTTTTACTACCTATCGCTTGAATACACATCTGTGGCCACTGGAATTATCCTTTTGATGCAGAGCACATGGATGGGCTTGGTTTGGGAGTGCTATAAAGAAAAGAAATGGCCACATTGGAGACAAGTAATCAGTTTGACTCTCATTCTTTTGGGAACATATTTGAGCGTTCGAGGAGAAATTCACCTAGAACCCATAGGCATTATATTTGGCCTAATTGCAGCACTTTCTTATACCATAACCATACAGTATTCTGGATTGGATCCCGAGGGGCATTCTCCCATTTCAAGAACATGGACCTTAATGATTGGAGGGTTTTTAGTTGTTTTTTCGGCTTTTTGGGTATTGGGTTTTGGTGAATCTCAAATAAGTACCGGCAGACTGTCATTTGAAGCCTTGGGATTGGGTGCATTGTTGGGCTTACTGGGGACCTTTTTAGCCCCACTTCTGTTTAGTATTGGAAGACCATACACAAGCCTAGGAACCGCTACCCTATTAAGTTCTGTAGAATTACCGGTTTCTGTTTTTTCGGCATTTATCCTTCTTTCTGAACCCATTTCCTCATTGCAATTCGCTGGCATTTTGAGTCTACTTCTAGGTGTTATTTCAATACCAACAAACCGTTAATATGTAGGAATAATATTATTTTTTTAGCCAAATATTTGCGCGACTCAATAAATTTTGTAAAATTTGGACTACAAAACAACAGGCAATGAAAGCAAAAGAAGGTACATCTTCTGCACCCAAAACAACCCTACCTTACGCATTGAGTTCAATTTCATATTTCTCTATCAAGGAAGTATTAAACAAAAAATATATTTACCAGCCAATCATACAAAGCCTACTAAAGTAACCGGTTTTTATGACCAATCAACCGCGAGTAACCTGCTCGCAATTGAAAACACAACTGGTAAAAGCATTTGGTTTGTGTTTGTGTTTTTAGGATTACACGTAAAACAACCTAGAGGTAATTAACTGTGGTGGATTGATTACTTCGTAAAAAAGCCCCGAAGATTTCTTCGGGGCTTTTGTTTTAGCCGCACCT
>CBFHSF010000011.1:0-39060 GCA_965658445.1 uncultured Schleiferiaceae bacterium
CTGAACCCCCACTGCGCCCAATGTTAATAGCCGCATCTTGATTTTCTACATACATGGCTCCGCCTGCCTCAATGACTACGGAGTTGTCAATTTCAACCGGAGTACTCCCGGCATTGATATCAAGGGTAAATACCCCTCCGTCTTTGATGTTTACATTACTTACGTACTCCGTTCCTAGGGCAATGGCTACATCATTAAAGATTCTGAAATTGCCCTCCAAATTCATTCTAGAAATGGAATAGTACTGTGTGGGTTTGTAATTCACCAAGTTTCCAGCACCAGTAACGGTGTAAGAGCCCGAAGAGGTGCAAGAAATCCCTTCTTTGAAGCATAAGTCAGACCCGCTGTTTAGTGTAATAGTTACGCCATTGGCAACGGTAACGTTATTATAAGCCTTTGGACCAGAAGTATAAACATTGGATTCATCATACGTTACATTGGCTTGAATTTCAACATCAGCTGCGGCAGAAGGAACTGTGTTACCCACCCAGTTGGTTGGTGTAGACCAGAAATTGTCTCCACCACCCCCGTTGTTGTCAAAAACTACTTGGGCTGATACATGATTGCACATTCCCCAAATAACAAGGATACTGTAGGATATTTTGAATTTCATTTCTGAAAGAAGGTTAAAAATTAGTTCGAAGTAATAGTCACCAAATTTAACCAAAATTCTTCATAACTAAAGATAAAAGTTGTTAAGGGATTGCTCCATAGAGGCTTAAATTAGTTTTTATTAGTATTTGATTTCCACTTCTTTCAAAGGCACAATCCAATCGTAATGTCTAAACGTTCTGGGTTGTGCGCCAAGGTCGGTATTGGGTTGAATCATATTCTGAAAAGGACGCCCATTGAGAGACACGCGGTTTTTGGCAAAGACCTGCGCGTTGGTATATCCCTTTTCCGTTTCGTAGTGATGTTTTAGGTAATGTGCGAATTGGAGAATGAGGTCCGATTGACCCGCCATTTTGCGTATTTGTCGGTTGTTGAGGTGTTCTTGAAGGTCAATCCTTACCACTCTTCCTGTGTGTGAGTCTTTCACACGAAAAGAAATGGTGGCCTGCTTATCGCGAAGCATCATGCGCCAAGCGAAAAAATGCCCCTCCTCATTCCAACTCGTATTGCCGGGGTAGAGGTGCTGTCTCAAGGGAAGCAGTAATTGAACGACCATAAAAAGGCCTAGAAAACCAAAAATCAACCGTTGACGGTTGCCGTAGGAATACGATTTGGATCCCGTGGGTAGCAAAGCATTTTTCAATTTTCCACTAAAGAGTCTTTTTCGAAAACTAATGGCGGGAAAGAACAAAGCCGTGGCCGCCATAGAAAACCATGGGAACGTCCCCACACCAAAAGTGATGACGTTGCTCAAGTGGAAAAAGCAAGCCAGCCCAAAGGCCAACTTTCGGGTTTTCTTCCAAATCATAAAAGGCACAATGAGCAGGTCAAAGACAATTCCTCCATAGGCCACAAAGTAGGCATGCGAGGTGCTGGACAAAAGACTTCCAATCACAGGGTAATCAACCTTGTTACTCAACCAGATTTGAACGGGTTGGGCCTGAAACCAATCTGCATTGAGCTTGGCAATTCCTGCGTAGAAATACACAATGCTTAGTTGAAGGAGCAATATATACACATTCCAAGCGGGTACTTCGGAAACGCGGATATCCGGCTTCCTTCTCGCGTCCAGAGAAAATGCCCGGTTGGCTGGTAAGAACAAAAAGAGGAATAGAATGAGTGAATACAGGTAGAAGTGATTGATGTACAAGGTCTTTTCCATCAAAAACAAAGAAGCTCCTGAAATTAAAAAGAGGGGAGTGACCCAGCGGTAAAAGAGGCCCATCGCAAAGCAGATTCCCAAGACAAAATTGAGAACGAAATGCGCGTACATCAAAGTCTCAGAACTCCAAGGTTTAATAAATGGAGTCAGTATATAGGAAAAGTGAAATTCACCGGTAACGAGGGTTTGGGCATAGCTCGTAAACAGCCCCAAACTGAATTCTAAACTGATCAGCACTCCCAACACCACACGAGCGTATACCAAGGGTGCGATGTCTGTTGGATTGGTTAAAAAGGTGCGGGTCCTCGATAGGTCAGGGGTAGCGTTCATGGTCTAAATATCGCCAAAGACCTCAAACCTTGCAACCGTGTGGGGTTGAATTAATAACCAATTAATCCTCCTTCTTTGCATAATCCACCCGTGCTTTAACCGGGTAGTCTTCAGATCTTTCTTCCGAGTCTAGGTAGAGCTCTTGATCTTTGAGAAGCAGAATTTTCTGCGTTTCGCCCTTGGGGATGTAAATGGTCTGGAGAATTTCTCCGTTTTTTTGAATGCGAACCGAAAACGTCCCTTCACCAAAATTTTCGACGATAGCGTAACAGTCTTCTCCGTCAAAGGGGTTAATGGTTCCATTCTGTCCCGGGCCTTTCCCAGTCATCAACATACTCTGACGAGGCTCCAAGGCAAATTCGGTTTGGGAATACCCGGAAAAGGAGGCTCCCATACATAGGATGGTTAGAAAGAGAAGCAGGGGAAAGAGGCGCTTCTTTCTAGGTTTTGAAGTGATTTTGTTGTTCATAGTGTTTTGCTTTGGTTTAAATGAACAAGACACTCTATTATAATCCATTGTTAGTTAATAAGTTGAGTAAAGGCTGAAGAAAATGATTGAAAAATCTTACAAAAACGGATTGCCTGTGGATTTTCATTCCAAATTTCGGCCTGTTCAAAGCTTTTAAAACGAATTATTCAAAATTATTTATCGAGGTTTTTTGTATAATAGATTGAAAATCAAATGATAGTATCTGTTGTTCAGTTTATAAGTAAATACTGTTTTTCCTGAGTTCGGCTTTAAACACCATCGTCTAATATTTATTGCAATTATGGTTTAGTGTCGTTTAACATTTTGACAAAAACATTGAACAAAACATAAATTCACGGCGTTTGATTTTTAAATTCAAACTAATAGACTATGGAATATTTTTTATCAGCAACCTTACAACAAGGTGATTATGTTGGCTTTACCTTCTTCATCGGAAGTATGGCCATGCTAGCAGCTACAGTTTTCTTCTTTTTGGAAATGAAAAATGTAGATGGCAAATGGAGGACATCCCTACTCGTTTCTGGCCTAATTACATTTATTGCCGCTGTACATTACTACTACATGAGAGATTTCTGGGTTGAGAACCAAACGTCCCCAACAGAATTTAGATACATTGATTGGATTCTCACAGTTCCGTTGATGTGTGTGGAATTTTATCTTATCCTCAAGGCTTTTGGAGCCAAGATGGGTCTTCTTTGGAAAATGATTTTTTACTCCGTATGGATGCTCGTGACGGGTTATCTAGGGGAAACTGTTTTCAGAGAGTCAAGTGGTTTGTGGGGAGCAATTTCTACTTTGGGATACGCTGGAATATTTTACGAAGTATGGTTTGGTTCCGCCAAGCAGCTCTCTCGTAATTCCAATAATCCAACCTTGCAGAAAGCCTTTAACACACTCGCTTGGTTTATTTTTGTGGGATGGGCAATTTACCCCATAGGTTACATGGCGATCCCTGGTGGTTTGTTGAGTAACGTGTTGTCATTGGAATCACTTGACATTATCTACAACATCGGAGATGCTATTAATAAAATTGGATTTGGCTTAGTGATTTACACTTTGGCCATCAATAGTAAAAAGCAGCCAGCGACGGCGTAATTTTTAAAGTGTAAAGGGCTCCTTCGGGAGCCCTTTTTTTTATCCATGATTTGGTTTAAATATTTCTTTGCACTCATTGCCTTAGCAGGCTTTTACGGCTTGAATCCCACTCCGTCTCAATACAATACTTTGTGTCTGGGGCTAATTCTTTTATTGGGAGTTCCCCACGGTGCTGCAGATCACAAAATCAATGCGACCCTTTCTCAGGGGCAATCTAGTTATGGAGTTTTTATAACAAAATACATTATTTTATCTATAGGTTACTTGCTGTGGTGGGTGTTTATGCCTGTAAAAGCCATGGTAATCTTTTTGATCTTAAGTGGGTACCACTTTGGTCAGGAATATCTAGAGAATCTAAAGCTTTCTAAGCCTAAGAATGTAGAAATCATGATTTGGGGATCTGCGATTTTATTAGGTCCCATGTTTATCTGCTATCCAGAAATAAGCCTCACTACAAAGAGCTTGCTCTCCATGTCCTTGCCAGACATCTCCAGAGGCGTTCAACTAACCACTGCCTTTACAATTACTGGAGTGGCTTCTGTTCATTTGATTCTGCTATTTTTTCGCAATCAAATCAGTAAAGGAGACCTACGAATTCAGTTGGGCAACCTTTGGTTTCTCGTATTCTGCTATCTGACTTTACCCTTCCTTATGGCCTTTACCCTTTACTTTCTATTTTTTCATGCCTTCAATGCCTTTAAACATCAGTATAGTTGGTTACAAAAGAACGCAGAGAACTATTCCGTAAAATCCTTTATTGTGGACTTATCACCTTTTAGCATTGTCTCCATTGTGGGTATGGTTCTTTTGTTTTTCCTCGTAAAACCCTCGGGTTTTCAGGAAATAATTATGTGGTTCTTTGCTTTGATTTCTATTGTTACCCTGCCGCATTCCATTCTTTTTGATCAATTCTACAAAGAGCGATCGACACCTTCAAAGGGATGATTTGAAATAAAAATGTAGATCTTGCCTAAACCAACGGCAAAAAACTTCCAAAAATCATTCGACTGGGGTCAAAGATCATTCGGTCAGGTTGCATCATGGGTCCCACTAATTTCCCCATTCTCGGGTCGTTTTTTACTTCGGCATTGGCGTGGTCTCTCACTTCCTTTGAGGGAAACGTTGCCCAACCCATTACCACCACTTCACCATCTTGGGCGCCCGCAAATTCTGAGAACGTCTTTAAGCCAGGCATGGAACCGTCGTCAGAAATGTATTCAGAGTAGGTAAGTGCTCCGTGTTCCTTCCAGATTTCAGCGACCTGTTGAGCAATTCCCTGGTAGAATTCAACATCGGATTTAGCAATGGCAAAGAGCTTGTTTTCTGCCGTTCTGTAGTTTTTAAAGGTGTACAGAGGGATAAAAATCAAGACCAAGGCAAAGAGACCAATGTAGTAGAGAGGGCCCGCACCCGGCCATTGCATGAACTTGAATAATGTGGCCAAACTCAGTAGAATCCCTGAGAGGTATCCCGTTAGCACGCTGGCTTTTACCAATCCGTTGTCTGTACTCTTGAATTCAAAAAAGGCCATGCCGGGAAATACGGCTAAGGCACAGGTGAGAACACCCAAGGTAAAGAGTTGGTTGGCTCCGGGGAAGCTGTTGATTTTAAAAGCAATTCCGGCGAGTACTAAAATGGCTACAAGGATTGCTATAAGACTGATGGCTTTTTTCATTTTTCTCGTTTTTGAGGTTAATAGATAGATTGTGGCCTCTTGGGTTCCTCCCAGGTTGTTGAGGCCAAATTCATGTACGGTTTGAGAAAGGGACTCTTGGAAATTTCTTCCGCCTTCCATTTTGGACTCCACCATGCAGCAGAGGTGATCCACCAAATCCACCTGAAGGGATTTGTACGTTACACCTTGCTCTACGATAAGGTCATAAACCACGTCAACTTCTCTTTGACTAAGCATGAGAGGGGTCAGGGTTGTTGGGTTCAAAAATCTGCTTCATCGTGCTCATAAAGTCAACAAATTCATCAATGAGCTTCTGGGACAACGCCTCGCCCTGATCGGTAAGACGGTAGTACTTTCTCACGCGCTTCCCGATGTTTTCCACCTCCGTGGTTACCGCACCTTCAGCCTCCAATTTGTGGAGTAGAGGATACAATGCGCCTTCCGTGATTTGAATTTTGTCGCTCGTCAGCTTCTTAACGGATTGAGTGATTTCGTAACCGTACAATCGGTCGTTTTCCTTCAGAAGCTTAAGGATAATAGGTCGCAGCGTTCCTTTGATGATTTCTTTTGAATACATGATGTATGTCTTTGAGTCCAGGTGTTTTGAGTCCAAGTTTTTGAATCCATTGGTACCTAATGAATTCGAATTTACCAGTATAAAAATACTAAGTACAAATATGCATAGAATTTATATACATATAACTCTTAGGTATTGGAAAAATTGTTTTTAGGGACTGGGGACTGGGAATTTGGGACTAGGGAAAATGTGCTTATCTCTTAGGAGGGTTCAATGGCTCGCGGTAGTAGTCATCCATTTCCAGTTCTTGGAGTCTTTGGATGTTTCCGGAGTTGCCAGACAAGCCAATGTAGAAGGATAGGGTATATACATTTCCATTGAGGCTAGTGCCCAATGGATTGTCAAAAGTGGCAATGTTGTATTTAAAATCACAACCTACATAGCTCCACAGTTGCATGAAAAATCGGTAGCCGATACCCACATTATAGCTTGCTGAGTTTATGGATTTTGTGACGTCACCCTCGACGGTGGGCAGGGATTCATTTAAAGCCTCAAAACCCATATAACCAGCGCCTCCGACCACTTCAAATCGATGTCTTCCCAAGGAGTACACTTCCACCCCTAGGTCAAGGCCGATGTAGCCACCAAAGAAGCGGGTGGTATTCCACAAGGAATCATTCTGATGTACTTGATAGGTATTGGGTGCACCTCCAAACATAAAAGATACGTTGGGAGAAACCGTTACCATTTTATGCCTAAATCCAGCCCTGACACCCACTAAAAATTGATTGCCAACAACGCTAAGATCTTCGGTAGGAATCCAGGTTCCAACTAGAAAATCAACATTTGCGATTACGGGTTTTTGATAAGGTCGGATGGCCTTCTGATAGTGCTCTTGAATTTCTGTTGAATCGTATTCTTCTTCAACCAACATGGGAAAGGTTTCCGCATTGGGATCTGAGTACGTCTTTGCAAAAAACACTTCTAGAGGTGTTAAATCTTCTCTTTCCAAAAGTTGAGAAGCCCAAGCCATGGTGTATTGGGTCAGGGTGTCCCTTTTGTTGGTAAACTGATTAGAACCGTTTGCGTAGTACCCTCCTCGAGGATTTTTATACTCCAACAAATGGTCTATTACGGATTTTTTATACAAGTCTTCAGAGAAGTGATTGGTCTCAATAGCCCATAGAATATGACACCTCAGCACCTCCTCAGTACCTCCGCACTGTTCTTGCCACCTTTTGAGCGTACAGTTTAGAGAATCCGATTTTCCCTCTGAATGATATTTGGGAACCAGTCTATGCGCCTCAGCGGTAGTCTCTCTGCAACGATTAACCTTTGGGTTTGAATCCTTTCCATTGTCTTGTGAAAATGCAGAAGGCGCGTTGAACAGGAAGAGCGATAAAAACAGAAATAGTGACGTAGTAGGGGTTAGGGCTTTCATTGGGTAATCGGAAGGGTGTTAATTGGATTGGCAACCCACGGCCCCAATCCAAAGGACTGGGGCTATGAGATATGCTATGGTTTTTGATCTGAACAATACGCTCGCAATTTACTCCTTAATTTTTGGAGCTCCCATGGCTTCAAGCTTTTGCTTGAGCGATGGGAATTGTTTTGTAATGCCAGTGAGTTTCTCTGTCATTTGGTCGTAAAGGGCATTGGCGTTTTCAAAGTTTTGAAGTTGCGCTGGAGTGGGGCCGTACGTACTTCCCATGCCTCCCGCTGCGCCTGCGTAATCCCACAGTGTGGGATATTCGTTTTTCTCACCCACTTCTGCGCGCACCTTGCTGCCGCCAAATTGCTGTTCCAATTCCATCATTTGTGATCTCAGAGAAACCAATTCAGCCTTAAGGGCTGCATCCGTTTTGGGCGCTCTTTGGTAGGCGGCCATCATCATTTTAATGTGGTTCTTGGCGTCGTTCATTTCAGAACCCAAGTCACTCGCCTTGGCGTACAATTCAGAAAGCGCTTTCCAATGGTCAGCAGCCTTTTCTGGAGAACTTCCCGGGAGTGCACCCTCTGTAAATTTCACAATGTCAAATGAGACCTTGTCTCCCATGGGGGTGAGTACGCCGTCAATTTCTTTGTGGAGTTGTGCTGTGTAAGTTCCTGGAGATACTCTTGGGCCATTGCCGCCTCGGTCTACATTTTCCGGTGTTAACGTGTATGAAGACTCCGTGGTGTAATCCCATGCCACGCGGTGAATCCCTTTGCTGTTGGCGGCCTTTATCTTTTTCAAAATAGTGCCATCCGAACCGTAAACGAATAACCAAACGGAGGGTTCTAGCTGTCTTCCTTCCGCTTCTAGAACGGACCAATCGGGAACGCCTACTGTTTCACCGGCTTCCGCTTTTTTGGCTTCTGCCTTCATTCGGTCTGCCTTTTGTGTGGAGTAACCTTCTTGAATGAAGTACGTGAATTCCACACCGAAAGGAGGATTATCGGCTACGAAGAAATTATCTCCTTGAGAGGCTTTCTTGGAGTAGCCCAAAATTTTCTTTGGATTGTACCAAAGTCCCGTTCTGGGAGCAAACAACTGAGCTTCTTGATCGGTGTTAAGCGTTCTCAAAGAAGAGTAATCATCCAAGATGTAAATCCCTCTTCCAAAGGTTCCTGCCACCAGGTCGTTTTCTCTTTTCTGAATGGCCAAGTCACGAACGGGAATGTTGGGCATTCCGCCGCCAAGTTTTGACCAAGTCTGTCCGGCGTCTACCGTGCAGTATACTCCAAACTCAGTACCTAGGAACATGAGGTCTTTGTTTTCGTGATCCTGAACCAAGCGCCACAACAGGGTGCGGTCGGGTAGGTTATTCGCGATGCTCTTCCAAGATTTTCCCTTGTCAGAACTCATGTAGACGTAAGGTTGGTAATCTCCGTATTTGTGATTGTCAAAGACGGCATACACTACATTTTCGTCGTACATATCCGCTTTGATATCGTTTACAAAAGCGGTTTTGGGAAGGCCTTTGATTTTTGAAAAGTCTACTTTTCTCCAATTGGCACCTCCGTCTTCAGTTACCTGAATAATTCCATCGTCAGTACCTGCGTACAACAAGCCTTCTTTCTTTGGAGATTCTGAAAGAGAGGTAATGGTGCTATAGTTAGACATGGCGTAAATGTCCCAGGCGTTGTCCCATTTTTGAGGTTTCCCAAAGAAGGGAGTCTGAATGCGTTCAATGTTGTTGGTCAAATCTTCAGAAATGGGAGTCCAAGAATCTCCTCTGTCCTCTGATTTCCAAACGCGCTGTGAGGCGTGGTACAACCTTGTAGGCTTGTGTGGACTCACGAGAATGGGAGCATCCCAGTTGTAGCGCTCCGTCTTTTCTCCCAAGGCGGGTTTAGGCTGAATGTATACGTTTTCTCCTGTGATGCGGTCGTGGCGGTTGAGGTTTCCCTGCTGCCATTGAGCGTATACTATGTTGGGGTTGCCAGGCTCAGTAGCCGGCTGGTGGCCGTCACCTCCCAAGACAATAAACCAATCGGAATTGCGAATGCCGTGGGTGTTGTCTGTGCGAGAGGGGGCTCCTTGTGTATTGTTGTCCTGCGTTCCACCGTACACGTAGTAGAAGGGCTCGGCGTCATCCACGGCAATTTTGTAAAACTGCGTGATGGGCAGGTTGTCAATGAATTTCCAGTTTTGGGTGTGGTCAAAGCTCTCGTACAATCCACCGTCACAACCTACGAGGATGTAATTGGGGTCGTCCATTTTAAAGGCTACCGCGTGGTTGTCGACGTGCTTTTCGCTTTCATTCATTTGTTGGAAGTTCTTTCCTCCGTCGTAAGACACCAACATGTAGTTATTGGCCAAGTAAATCTCATCAAAGTTGTGAGGGGAGGCAAAGAGCTCTTGGTAGTAGTGCGGTCCGGTTCCTCCGGCAACGGCATCACTCATTTTGGTCCAAGATCCTCCTTGGTTATCACTGCGGTAGAC
The DNA here is from genome assembly GCA_965658445.1 of uncultured Schleiferiaceae bacterium. Taxonomy (GTDB): domain Bacteria; phylum Bacteroidota; class Bacteroidia; order Flavobacteriales; family Schleiferiaceae; genus CBFHSF01. The sequence continues at coordinate 9,810 of CBFHSF010000011.1, forward strand.
GCCGCCCTTTCTGCGGTCTAGCTCAATGGCTGCGTAGATTACGTCCGGTTTTTGTGGAGAGATGGCCAATCCGATTTTTCCCATGTTGCTCCCGGGAAGTCCATTGGTCAGTTTGTTCCAGGATTCTCCACCGTCCGTTGATTTGTAGATGGCCGTTCCGGGACCTCCGCCCAAGTATCCAGCAACCGTTCTTTGTCTTTGCCAAGTAGCCGCGTAGAGGAGGTTGGGATTTCTGGGGTCTATGAGCAGATCAGTAGCGCCCACCCATTCCTCGTCACCCAAGGTGCGATTCCAGGTTTTTCCACCGTCTGTGGATTTGTATACACCACGTTCACCGCCGCCGCTCCAAAGGGGACCTTGAGAGGCCACCCACATGATGTTGGAGTTGTTGGGGTGAATAATGATTTTGGAAAGGTGCTCAGAGCTCTTGAGTCCCATATTGGTCCAAGACTGACCACCGTCCTCACTTTTATAGATTCCATCGCCATAGCCAATATGTCTACCGCCGTCGTTTTCTCCCGTTCCTACCCAAACAATTTCTGGGTTTTGAGGGTCGAGGGTTATACAGCCAATGGAGTAACTAACCTGACCGTCAAAGAGGGGGCTCCATGTGGTTCCAGAGTTTTCTGTTTTCCAAACGCCGCCTGAGGCTACACCCACGTACCAAACGTTTTCGTTTTTGGGGTGAATGGCAATGTCTGCGATGCGGCCAGACATCAAGGCTGGGCCAATACTTCTGAATTTGAGTCCGCCGAGTACGGCGCTGAGGTCTCCTTCGGGATCATTAGAGCTTCCGCTTTGCGCGAAACCCGACGAAACCACCCCCAGGGAAAGGAGGGCTACAAATAGTGATTTTTTGAAATTCATTACTTGGAGGTTCGTTTAATAGTTGTTTTGCAATTTTTTTGTGAGTCTGTCAATCCCATAAGCTGTTTTGTCAACAAGCTCACGCTTTGACGCAATTAAGGTAACTGAAAATTCCGAGGGATTGTTTTTAAAGTATCCAACTAACCTCTTTTGGCAACTAGATTGTGCTCTAAATTGAATATGAATTTTTCAGGAAGTTCTCTTCCAAGTGGTTTAAAGTAGGGAGTGTTTAAATCCGAGAGGGTTTTGTCAGCAGAAATTTCCCATCCTAACCCTGAGAAGAGTTCAGACAATTCTGAATGGGAATAAAAAGAAACCCAAGGCTCGCCTACTTTTTCCGCAAGGCCCATAATCGTCTTTCCCTTTTTTGGACCGTTGGGGTATCCTTTTCCAAAACAGGCATCAGGGTTCTTTACTAGATCCTCATGAACATAGGACATGTAGAAGGTGGATTGGGTATTTTGAGTGAGCTCAGATATTTCCTTTAGCGTTGACTTTACCGCCTCCTTTGTAATGTACTGAGAAACGCCTTCTAGCGTAAAAATACTTGGCTTGGAAATGTCAAATCCTACTGATAATAAGCGGTCTTTCAATGTTTCGCGGTTGAAATCAATTCCCATATAGGTCACGTTTTCTGCATTGGGAATTCCATCGGGAAGTTTTGCTCTCTTTTGAGCCTGAACTTCCGGCTGATCGACTTCAAATATTTTTAATGAAGGTGGAATGTTGAGTCTATGCGCCCTAGAATCATAACCCGCTCCTAGAATTACCAATTGTTGGTCTTCTCCATTTTTCACTAACCCCTCAATCAAATCATCGATAAAACGAGTTCTTGACATGAGGTGCTCATGAAAGCCCGGAGCCAGTTTTTGGGTAAGCCAATGGTTAAATCCAAATCCCATGAATTTGATGAAGCCAGAGCCCATGGTAAAGTATTCTGAATAGGGATCGTAAATAACTCGTCTTTCGGGTTTGGCAATGGATTCTATCCAACGCTGCTTCGCCACACCTTGTGCCGTGCCGTCTTTTCTAAAAATGGTATCCGCCATGATTTTCCAATTTACTATCGGGAGAATCAATAAGGTAAGAAAGATAAAATTGCCAATGCTTTAAAATGACTTCAACGACCTTCTCCAGGCTCATAAATATCCCAATAGCGATCATTCCGCTGATTCAATATGACCCAACTATAAACCTCTCGTATGCGGTAGAGATGTTCTGTGGTAGCCGCTATGGTGGCGTCTTTGAGCTCCTGAGAAAATAAGAGGTCTATGGCTAGTTGGTTTTTGTTTAGGGCGAGTATTTCCAATTCCCCCAGAAAAACGGAAAGCGTTTCATAGTCCATTTGCGAATAGTCCTGAGCAAAAAAAGCAGGAACGTCCTCAATGTGCACCGGTGGAATTTCCAATATGGCAAGTTCGTCAGATAGGTGTAAAGAATCTCCTATTGGTTTAATGATTCTTCGTCCCAGAGAATATCCTTTCCATTCAGAAGACTCGTTATCGTACAAAAAGTAAAGTCTATCAATTACAGCACTGTCTGAATCCAATTCTATAGAACAGGTATGAATGGCTCCATAAGAGGCCAACCAACTTTTTGATTGGTTATTAAAAGAACACGAAAAAACGGAGAATTCTGAAGTCCAAAAAACGGTATCAGGCTCCTGAGTAGATTTCGGATTCTTCATGTAATCCCAGTTTACTCCTTCTATTCCTCCACAAAAAGCAAGGGTTTGACCATTGGGAAATTCATAGGTCAAATCGGGAATGACTCCTTCTCGAGTGCTGAAAGCATTTCCGCAGGTGCATTCCTGAGCCTTCAACACCACAGCCGAAAAAATGCACACAGTAAAGGCCCCAAAACAATAGCTTTTTCTAAAATTTGTGAGAAGTGCAGCTTTCATTGGGGTTTGCAAAATTGCGTACAACGTTTCTGGCTATGGCAAGTGCGGGATTGAAAAGCCTATACTTTCAATCTTTCACAAACGTTAGCCAAAGTTGCGTTTTGTGGTTCTAAATTTATTCAACAAAAACTTCAAAGCGTAGCTTTGGCGGGCAAAAAGCACTGACCTTTCGCTTATTGCTTAAGTCCGCATTGTGTATAGGTTTTGTTGTGCGGACGGCTTTATTTTCTGTTTTCTTTCCAAGATTTTTCCATTATATCAAATCCGTAGTTCCAGCCTTTCTCAGTATCTGAATTGACTCCTTCAGAAAGCTGTCGTAACTCTTCTTTAATACCTTCACCTGCTTGAATAAATGTTAATTCAGTACCCCGTTCTCCATAAGGTTTAATTTCTGCAGTAATTGTATCCACGATAGATGAAAAGCCAGGCATTGAACAGGTGTATTTGAGTTTATTAGGTTGTTCAACTTCTAAATATTTCCCTGTCATTACAAAAGTATGTTTTCCTTCCTTTCTTGTTATGGTGTACTGTCCGCCCACACGCAAGTCAATTTCGAATTTGGTATCTGGTGTCCACCAAACAATCATATCATTGGGATTCGTAAATGCCGCAAATACCTGATCAGGTAACGCGTCAAAATGTCGAATTATTTTAATTTGTTTCATTTCCATATTTTGATATTTACTTGATTTTTCGGTCGTTTTATTACAAGCCGATAATGTCAAAAGCAGGAATGGTAAAAATCTGAGAAGTTGTTTCATTTACTTTGTTTTTTGAGCTTTTCGATTAGTAAGTCTAAATTGCGCATAACCGCTTTAAAGCCATCCATGTAGCCCCATTTTATCATCTTTTCAAGGTCTTCAATGGAGGTATAGGTTGTGGTTACTTTTATGATGGTTAGGTAATCTTTTTGGTTAAAGTCAATTTTCCACTTGGAAACTGGGTAATCTGGAATGAGATTTTGGTTCTCGTCAAGAAACGAGTCTGAGGCAGTGAAGTATTTCAGATTAACAATTTTATGATAATCTGTTCTTCCCCATTGCTTTCCATATTCATCACTTATCAAAGTGTAGTGCCAAAACCCGCCTTCGCGAAAGTCCATTGATATAGTTTCTGCTCTGAATGGGGAAGGTCCAAACCATTGTTCAAGCAGTTCTGATGTTGTCCATGCTTGCCAAACTAATTCCAAGTCGGCGTTAAATTCACGTGTAATGTGGATGGTTTTGTTTTCCTTGTCTACGGAGAAATTGGATAATAATTTGCGATTCATTTTTTCTGATTTTTAAGTTGAGATAAGACATTGTCCAGTTGATTGAATCGAGACTCCCAAATTTTTCTGAATTGTTCAAGCCATATAGCTATATCTTCCATTTTATCAATCTCAAGTTGGTAGTATGTTTCTCTTCCAACCTTTTCTTGTTTCAATACTTCACATTCTTTCAGGATTTTCAAATGTTTTGAAATGGCTTGTCTACTGGAGTTAAAATGCTCTGCAATAGTATTCGGGGTCATTGAACCAACAGCTAAAAGCAAAATGATTGATCTTCTAGTTGGGTCAGCTACTGCCTGAAAAATATCTCGTCTTGTTTCCATTAATTTCTATTTGCTACCATATGGTTGCAAATATACGCGCAACCATTTGATTGCGCAAATATTCAAGGAAAAAAAATTTAGTTGAATTTGTTTTTTGGTATGATGGTTAGCTGCCGAACGTTTTGGCTAAACTGCGTTTCAATGCAGTTTAGGTTTTGTTAGGCTTTTGATTTTTAAATATTATAGATTCCGAGTTGGCATATTTCTCTACATACCCTCTTACAGTTTGTAAGAGTTTTTCTGCAACTTTCATATCATAGCTTTCTTTAGTTGTTGACGTTGCTTTTTTATTAGCATAATATTCCCCTGACTTAAGCTGATTGTCGGGGGTTTCGATAAGATAACTCAATGTCTGAGAACCTTTTTCTGGTGATTTCCCCATTAAATAAAAAATCAACTTTGAAAACCATCCTGCTGCTCTGCCTAGATTTGTTCTAACCATTCCTGGATGTTGAGAATAGATACTAATGTTATGTTCTTTCAAAGGTTTTGCTAATAGTCTACAGATTAAAATTACGCCCAGTTTAGACTGTCTATAGACTTTAAAGCTGGAAAAGGAGTTTTTAAATTCAAGATTTCCGAAATTGATATTGCCTTGGTGAAGGCCAGAACTAGTAAAAATAATCTTTGGGTTTTGAGCCTTTTTTAAGTTATCGAAAAGAATATCACAAATCAATAACGGAGATATTAGATTTACTTGTAACGTTTCCTCAATTTTATCGATTGTCTGCTTGAATTCAAAATTCATAATTCCCGCATTATTAATTATCATATCAATTGCGGGATATCTTGATTTTATTTCTTGGCATGCTGTAGATACAGAATCAAAAGAATTAAGGTTGCCTTCAATAATTTCAATTTTACCTGAAGAATTAGGATATTGATTGTTGAATTCTAATTTCAATGTTTCTCCAATGGTTTTATTTCGTGCTAGGACTATTAATGTATTTCCATTACTTGCAGCTTTGATTGCGCTAACCTTGCCCAGCCCAGAAGTGGCTCCAGTCATGAATATTACCTTGCTTTCACTCATTTTTTCTTTTTCTAGTTTTTAATTAATATGTACCCATTTAGAGAAGTAGCTATAATTAGCCAAATGAGATAAGGAAGAATTAGAACAGATTTTAACTTCAATTCAGACCAATACAAGAATAGAAAGTAACCAATAAGAATAGTAAGTCCTGTAATTATAATCAGACCTGCTGTAACATTATGATAATAGAAAAATGTTGGGTTCCAAGAAACATTCAATATCCACTGAATGATAAAAAGGATAATCAAAAAGTTCTTGTTTTTAACAGTAGGCCAAAGAAAAGCCATATATATACTGAAACAAATCATGATTGTGGTCCATGCAAATCCAAACACCCAGCCCGGAGGAGTCCATGGAGCCTTTATCAAATCAGAATACCAGTTAGAAGGAACTCCTTTACCTGTGAAAAATCCACCTATTCCAAGTGCCCCAAAGTTTAACAAAATAAATACAATCAATCTGATAATCATTTTTGTTTTATTAATTAAGCACAACGGTCCTGGATAAAGTTAATTACTCTTTATCCTTCCCATGATCTATCGGACGCAAGGGATTGAAAGAGACTGAATTATGATTAAAAATAACGTCTAACGGGTTTTCGATTTTCTGCGGAGAAAACATTTCGCCAAAACCAAATCGAAAACCAAAACCACAGCAGTAGCCAAACGAGAGAGAAAAATGCATTCTCGGAGGGGTTAGAAAACCATGGGATGGTTTGTCTGGGTTTTGGTAGACATAGGGCATACAAATAGAATTAGGGTCGTGTTAGGGTTGTATTTTGGGTTGTATTTGCGTCGTAAGATGGTAATTTAGGGCGTAGCCCAAACAACCACAACTAAAATACGAATTTGTTGCTAAAGAAAAACACCTAACTCTAAGGCGTAAAAAAAGGAGGTAAGATTACGGACTAAGAGGATTTACTCCCCAATCACCAGTGTAAAAACCTGGCCCGCCCAATGCAGCAAATAACTCCCTTTGGGTTGGCCCGTAAGATCCACATAGGTGGTATTCTCACCCGGAGAAACCTTTACAATGCGTTGGTGAACGAGTTGCCCAGAAGAAGAGTAAACCGCTTCAATAATAGAGTCGTGATCTTCCGCTACGTAGTGCAGTTCAAACTTCCCATCCGATGGGTTGGGGTAGAGCTGAACTTCCATTTTGGGCTTGTGATTGGGATCAATAGAAAGCCCTTCGGCGCCGTTGGCCAAAACGTATTCACCCGGTAGAACTTGAGTGAGTTCCATATTTCCCTTTTGGTCCGTCGGAAACCCTCCGTTTTTCACATAATGAGGATATTCATTCCAATGGTAGGAAGCGTCAGGACGGTAGAGCAATCGCAGGCTATCCTCTGTAAATTCCAAAAGCGTAGTGTCGATTCCGCCTTGGTTTTTGTCCCCATTGTAAGAGAACTCCAAAGACATTTCCGTGGGATCGGCATCGTGGTAAACTGTCCAGTATCTGCGGTCGCTTAGTTTGTACCCCAAGGCATTTTTGCCTTCCGGCGAAACCAGGTGATGTGCCACATAGGCCCAAACACTATCTGAACCCGAGTAGGTCATTTCGCCACGAGAACGAGGTAAATTCGTGTTGCCCGGATCAAAATATCCCAAGTGCTGTGTGGTTGCTGTCAAGATCTTTACACGAGGGTGTAAAACCGCAAATTTGGGATCCAAGGCACTGATTATAGTTACTACCGCATCTTGTGTTCCGTATTGAACTTTGTGAATTTCTGAGTTGCCTTGTGCGTCTACCAATAGAACTTCGAGTGGAACTTGAGTGTAAAGCGCAGGCGCCTGATGCAATCTTTGATGCAATGCTAAGTCCACTTGGTAGTGCACAGCACCCGGAGTAACCTTCATGGAGTCTATGCTAAATTGAGGAAATCCTTTGGCTGTTACCCAAGCGTCAAAGAAGGGAACGAGGTTTTGACCCGAAGCATTTTCGAGAGCGATTCTAAATTCATCGGTAGACAAGTTGCCAAAGGCGCGCTGGTTCATTACGGTAGCACACGCGGCATAAAACGCAGTGTCTCCCATGTAACCCCTTAGGTTGTGACCCACCATGGCTCCTTTTTGATACACATGGGTGCCGTAGGTCAAGGAGTGGGGGACTCCGGCAATGGCCAGGTATTCTCCATCTTGAAGGTGGGCGACTTTAAGAACCAAATCTGCGTTGTTCTGAACGGTCTCTTCGTAGCGATTTCTACTGTACACCGCTTCGTGGTAGAAGTGTGAGGCAAATTCCGCCATCCCTTCGTTTATCCACATGTCTTCTGCGGTCTTACAGGTAATTAAATCTCCCCACCAGTGGTGCGCCAATTCGTGAGCGATTATTTCTTCTCCCGCCAAGGTTCCATTGGCCAAGCTAATGGGCAGGTGAATGGAGGTGGCGTGCTCCATGGCACCGGTAATGGTCATGGCGTAACCTACCTTTTGCCAAACATAAGGGCCAAAGGCATTTTCGTAACTGTCAATCATTCCCGGAAGGTGAACAAAACTGGCCTTTACGTTATTGGTGTCCTGAGGACGGGCAGCCAGAGAAATGGGATGCGTTCCAAAAGCCCCCGTATGCGTGTAATTGAGTTCTGTGTAGTTGGAAATGGCAAAAGAAGCCAAGTAACTTGGAATGGGATCCGTCATTCTCCAGTGGTAGGTGGTATTGGCACCCTCTGTGGTAATGCCCATTCTCACTCCATTGGCAAAGGCCGTTCTACCTCCGGTAACGGTAATGTGAATATCGAAAGTAGATTTCTCTACAAAGTTGTCAAAACAAGGAAACCATGCGCGGCCGTAAACGTGAGGGTTTTCGCCAAATCCCACCCCGAGGTTGTAGAAATAAGGAGAATCAAAGTGAACGCCACCCCATCCCGTAGGATCTTCAGGCGGTTGTCCCGAGTAGTAAACCGTAACACTGTCAACAGATTGCGCTGAGGTAGCCGCGTTGAGGTTGACCTTAACCAGATCATTGGCCTGGGCAAAGGTTACCCAAGTGCTGCCGTGAAGGACAGAGTCTACCGTGAGTTGCTGAAGGTCCAAGGGCAATTCCGTCAATCCTGAAAATTGCGGAGTAAATACTACTGTAGCCTTGGCCTCTAAGTTTTGGTAGGGAAGAGCCGTAAAGTCCAACCAAATATTGAAGGCCTCGATGTCAAAGGTATCTGAACGAGGGTTGTGGTCAATATTGGTGCCCGTTGAAGACTTTTTGAAATTTCGCGCTTGCTCGTAATGAGAACAATTGAATTGCGCCTGTAGTCCCAAAGAGACCATTACAAAAGCCAATAGAAATAGGTAGGATATGCTCGGTTTTTTCATAGCGAATTGATTATAACAACGGGTCGATGTAATTCTTGGAAAAAGAGTAGGGAAGCGTGCTTTATCCCTGTGTTCTCTGTCTTACCGCTTCGTAAAGTACAATTCCTGCGGCAACTGACACATTGAGCGAACCAATTTCTCCCATCATGGGAATCTTGGTGCGTGCGTCGCAAATCTTCATGATTTTGGGTTGGATTCCGTCTTCTTCCGATCCCATCACAATGGCCGTAGGACCCGTGTAGTCTGGGGTGTACAGAGAATCCTGTGTTTTTTCCGTACAGGCCAAAACCTGAATTCCAGAGCCTTGAAGGTGGTACACGGCATCCAAAAGATGCGGAACCTTTACCACGGGAATTCTAGAGAGCGCGCCCGTGCTGGTTTTCATGGCATCGCCATTGATGGGCGCCGCTTGGGTTTGTGGGATGATAATTCCTCTTACTCCGGCGCATTCCGCCGTGCGGACAATGGCTCCAAAGTTTCTCACGTCTGTTACGCGATCCAAAAGCATAAACAGCGGGGCCTTGTCTTCAGCCAATACCTCCTCTACCAATTCTTCCAAATTGTGAAAGGCAATGGGAGACATAAAAGCGACTACACCCTGATGGTTCTTTCGCGTCAAGCGATTGAGTTTTTCTACAGGAACGTTTTTGTACTGAAGTTTTTTCTCTTGTAAAATGGGGAGGAGTTCCCCAAAGGTGGCGCTAGAAAGGCCTTTTTGAACAAAAATTCTATCGATTACCCGACCGGACTCGATGGCCTCTATAAGCGGCCTAATACCAAAAATTAGGTTGGTTTGAGTATTGTAGTTGTCGGTCTCTTTCATCTTGTTCCCTTTTAATGTCTGTTACGTTGTAGGTGCTTCCTCTTCTCCAAGCTTCAATGGCTTGGCCCCAACCGTAACGATAGCGACTCAATCTAGAGAGTGCAAAGTCGTTTTCCGTAAAGGGATTGGAAACTTTGACAAAGTTAAAAACATAATTCAAGGAACTGTTTTCATTTCCGTAAACCCACGTTTCTCCGGTAGAATTTCTGTAGATACCAGAAGGAGGGCCGTATACTGTGTAGATAATTCCGCGGTCGGTACGCCATCCTTCCACATAAGAAGTGAACAGGCGGTTGGAAGTTTCAATTCTTCCGTAATACGTAGAGACCAATTCTTCACCTTGTTCCAATGTACTTACACGGCGCAACCAGAAGTCGTCCACATTTTTCTTGGATTGAGCGGGATCGTCTTTGAGGTAAATCTGACTGTACTCCGTATTGGTTGTCAAATATCTAAGGGGCGGCCCAAGATCGCTTTTCTTGGAAACAAAGGGATATTCTGATCCAAAGAGATAAACGGTAAAACCATTTTTGTCCTCGTCGTTGACTTGGAAGTGATAAAAACCCGGTTCCGTAAGAACGATGGGACCCTCAGCGGGCTGCGTGAAAACACTATCGGCCTCATAGCTCAAAGTAGACTCTCTATTTTCTACATGAGGAGGCGCTGCTAAGGGAAATTGCCTAGTGTAAACTCGGACCTTGTAGGATGTAGCTCCTGAGGCATGCTTTAAGATAAAGGGATGCCCCGGCTCAATCCACGGATTAAAATGCATAATGCCCGATGTGTCCATAAAGGTGAAGGTCTGACGGTGTTGAGCAGAATATTTGTGTATTTCAATGAGGTCTTGGTACTGGATTTTTCTCTTTAGGTCCGTCAAGGTCACCTCCAAAACGTATCGATTGTCTTCGTCCTGAATGGGGTAGGATAGGTTAAAGTGACCCTTTACCATTTTGGCCTTGGGCTCATCGACTAGGTCTGTGAGAATAACCGTTCCCGTATCAATTACTTGAGAGAGAATGTATGAGTCCAACAGGCGATATCCAATTTTTACACTGGCTTCGTAGCGCCCGTCTTGGTTTCTTACGTAGAGGACCTGATCACTTTCAATTTTAAAAAACACGCGCGTTGTGTCTTCATTGACGTGATGAATGTTGAATTGAGGTTTGAGAAAGAAACTCTCGTCTTGGTACAGATGTGCCAAGTTGGTAGAGGACAATTCATTGGAAGAGCTACATCCCCACAGTACCAATCCTGCAGAAAAGGCCAACATCCAATGTGAGATTTTATTCATTGTCATCTGTTTCAAGAGTGGGTTTTGTAGCTTCCTCAAGATTTGCGGCTGAGGTCGCCTTATCTACTAACTGTGAAGGTAGGGCTTTTGTTGTTTTTGCCCCAAGAGATTTCAATTTTTCTACCTGCCCCAGGAGGTTACCCCTTCCCGTAGATAGTTTATTAAGGGCTGCTTCATGCGATTTCTGTGCCTTGTCCAGATGATCGCTCACCTTGGTGAGGTCGCTGATAAAGCCAACGAATTTGTCGTAAAGAGCACCGGCTCTCTGGGCAATGTCCAATGCGTTTCTCGATTGCATTTCTTGACTCCAAATACTGTGAACAGTACGCAAGGTAGCCAGAAGGGTAGAGGGAGAGACGATAACGATGTTCTTGTCTAAAGCTTCCAGATAAAGAGGTTGATCTTCTTGGAAGAGCAGACTAAAAGCCGGCTCCACAGGCAGGAACATCAAAACAAAATCCAGTCCTTCCAATTCCTTAATGGCAAAGTATTTTTTATCCGAGAGCCCCTTCATGTGTGCTCTTACAGAAGCCACGTGGTCTTTGAGAGCTGCATTTTGGTCCTCCGGGCTTTCCGCCGAAACATATCTTTCATAGGCCTTGAGAGAAACCTTGGAATCAAGGATTACTTTCTTTCCTTCGGGCAAATCAATGACTGCATCGGGGAGAAGCGTTTGCCCTTGTGCGTTTTTGTATCCCGTTTGAGTGTGATAGTGAATGCCCTTTTGCAGACCGGAGTGTTCTAAGAGTCTTTCTAAAATGACCTCGCCCCAATTCCCTTGTTTTTTCACGTCCCCCTTGAGGGCATCTGCCAGGTTTTGTGCCTGTTGGCTGATGTTTATGTTTTGTTTTTGGAAGTTCTCTATCATGGTTTTGAGCTCGGCTCGCCCTTGAAGATTCTCCTTTCTATCGTGCTGAATTTGCTCCCTGAATTGCTGTAAGTTCTGCCCAAGGGGTGCCAATAGAGACTTCATTTTCTCCTGGTTGGATTCGCTGAGTTTTTGAGCGTTTTGCTCCAACATTTCTTGAGCGATCAATGAAAACTCCTTTTGGAATTTTTGCTGTAAGCCCTCCAACGTTTTTTGCGTTTCGGTTTGTTTGGATTGCTCAAATTTGAGGTTTTCTTGGAGAGACGTCTTTTGGGCGGCCCATTCTTGGCTTTTAATTTGCCACTGGTCTAGCTCCGTTTTTAGTTTGGAAAGCTCTCCTTCCTTGGCATCCAGCTGTTCTTGGGAGCCTCTTACTTTTTCTTCTAGACGAGATATATCCGTTTGTAAACGAATGGACTCCGATTCTAAAGCCTCAACCTGAGGTTTAAGGTCTTCGGTAGATTGAGGTTGAGATTTTTTTCCAAAGGTCCATCCCACAATGAGTCCAACGACCATTCCGACGATAGCAACAATGAGTACAACGGTTATTTCCATGAGGGAAATGTGATTTTAATAGCGTTTGATGCGGTTTGAGACCGCTTTAAAACTGATTGATGTAGCCTAGGTGAACCTTTCCGGTGCGCAAATCAAAGGATGTTTGATCCGTTCTTCCCAAGGCATAGGCTAAGGTAAAGATTCCTCCTCGGGTTTGGAAACCCAGCCCGGCTCCCGTACCCCACAAAAAAGTAGTTTCTGTGGTAAGGCCCTGGTTAACAACACTTCCCAAGTCATTAAAAATTTCAAAGTAGGAGTTGGTCTCTACAAAGTATCGGTAGGAAAGGGTGAGTCTTGTAAACTGTGGGGTGATTAAACTCTGCTCATTGAATCCTCGCATACTGTGAATTCCACCTTCTCGGAATATTTCATTTTCGAAAAAATTGGCTCCTAAAAGGTAGTGAGCGGTCCCCTTAAAGTATAGGTGATGATTTCCCGCAAGGGGCTGAAATCTTTCAATGTCCAATATGGCCTTGTAAACGGTGCTGTTTTGGCCTTCTGCAGAACGCGAACCTTGTGAGATTTCGGCGAAAGCCGTCCAACCTTTACGAGGAATGATATCACCATTAAAATCTCTGTAGTCGGCACCCAGGACAAACCAATTAATGGAAGAGTTTCCCGTGTTTATTTGAGCGGAGGAGCCTAGTGGATTGGAGGCATCTCCTTGATATCCCACCTTGGCAATCAGTTCAGGAGACACTAAGTAGGTAGCCAAAGCTGAAAAATTCCGGGAGGAAAACGTGGAGTCTCTTCTAAACAGGTCAAAGGCCACATCAATTCCTGCTGGGGTAGAAAACAAAAAAGGCCAAGCCACTCTTGCATTGAGCTCTTGGGAACCTTGTCCTGGACTCCTCCAAGCCAAATCGATTTGTTCTCCTCGCTTAAAGATGTTTTGTAGTCCCAAATCCAACTCTCCGGTAAAAAACGCGTTGCCTTCATCATCGGTATTCAGTCCAATCAAACCATCAAAACGGTTGGAAGATCGATACTTTCCATAAAGGAATAGCACATTCTTTTCTTTGGAAAATATCATGGCCGGCTCACGAGTCATTTGGACGTACCCAAGTTGGTTCAATCGCCTATTTACTTTACTGATTTCCACAGAATTATAAGGGTCGCCTTTTTTGATTTCCGTGTACTTTTCTATCCAGCTCTCACGGGCGTCCGGCATCCCCTTTACCGCGATGCTGTCTATGCTGATATAAGGTCCTAAATCAATGTTGAGTTGCGTGGTTAAAGTGTCTTGATTCCAGGAGGTTACGTCGTGAGAAATCACAACAAATGGATAGCCCTTTTGCGAGTAGTACGCGATCAAATCAGAGTGCAATTTTGAGGCCGTGGAAGGGACAAGAACACCGCCTTCGATTGCATAACCATCGGGACCCTTTTGGGGAGGAATTACGACCCATTGACTTTGCAGACCCACCCAAATCTCCATTTGGTTTTCGGTTACCGAAAACTGAGGAGAAAAATATCCTTCCTCGGCCAAAGTAGCCCTAACTAAATTCCAATACGCCGAGGTATTAGCAGAATCTAGAATATCTGGCTTGGCGATTTCCTGAGCTTTGTATTTTTTTTCGGGTATGAAATTCACCGTCACCTGAGCCCAAAGAGAACACGTGCAGAGAAGGAACGGCAAAAGAAATAGCCATTCTCTGCCAAATGAGGGGGTGATATTTGTTTTCTGATACTTCAAAAAGGATTTTGAAAAGAATTATTAGAGGGATTTTTAAAGGGAATTTATTACAGTGACCAGTTTATTGGAGATTCCCCCTTGGATTTTAAATAATCGTTGGTTTTAGAAAAGGGTTTGGAATTCCAGAAGCCGCGATAAACACTTAGGGGAGAGGGATGAGGCGATGTCAATACTAGGTGATTTGGGTTGTATAAAAGAGCTTTTTTGGATTGAGCATGGGCACCCCATAAAATATAAACCACCGATTGCGGCAATTGGTTTACGTGGGAAATGACTGCGTCCGTAAAGAATTCCCAACCCTTTCCAAAATGTGAGCCCGGTTGTTTGTGCTCTACGGAAAGGGTAGTGTTCAAAAGTAAAACACCTCGCTCCGCCCAAGGAGTCAAATCTCCAGAAAAAGGAAATTCACAGCCCAAATCATCCACCATCTCCACAAAGATATTTTTAAGGCTTGGTGGTAGGGGAGTTCCCATAGGAACCGAAAAGGAAAGTCCATGAGCTTGACTGGGTCCGTGGTAGGGATCTTGGCCGAGAATCACTACGCGAACATCTTGCGGCAGCGTTTTGTTAAGTGCAGAGAAAAGGAGTTCTTTGGAAGGGTAGACGCGATTCGTCTCATAGGCCAAATCCAAAAAATCAGATAAGCCAGTAACGGTCTCTTCAGGCAACGCATCGGACAATGGCTTTAACCACTCGTCTGCTAGTTGATTTAACAAATTGCTTGCCTTAGATATGTTCATTTTAGTAAATTGTTCGTTTTAAAAGAGAAGCCAAATGATTTTCCTAAATTTGCAGGCTTAGAGAACAACGAAAATAATTGAAAAAAATTAGGGTTTGAGACGGTTTGCCCATTTATCCTTAGACCCACCCGACCTAAGTTAAAATGAAGATTATGAAAAAAGTAGCCCTTGCCGCAATCGCTATCGTAGCCATGTTCGCCATGAGCTCTTGTAGTTCATCAGAAAACTGTCCAGCCTTCCAAGGTTCTGCAGAAATTGAGCAGCCTACTAAGGCCTAGTTTTCTAGCACGGTAGTTTCACGATAGTTTAATCTCAATATGCTACGGATGGTTTTCAGTCATTCGCTAAGCTCTCAGGCAGATTTACAAAATGCCATAGAGAGTACTAAAACAGAAGGAAGCAAAGGCATTATGCTGTTTAAGCACAGCACCCGATGCTCTATATCCAGTGCGGCACTCAACAGAGTGTCTCAGTGGTTAGAAGACGTTGAGTCCAAAGGTATCCCCGTGTATTACTTGGACTTGATTCAGTACAGAGAGGTCAGCAATGAAATAGCCTCTCGATTGGGAGTTCACCACGAATCTCCTCAGTTAATTTGGGTTGTTGATGGACGCGCTGTCCAAGATACTTCTCACTTTGACATCAGAAAAGAGACGGTAATGGAGTGGCTTGGATAGGAGCTTTTTCATTGTTTCTTGGATAAACTCCGCATAGAACTTTCGCTTTCATTAGGGGTTATGTTCTATAGACAAATGCTTAGTCATCGAACCAACCATTCGGCTAAGTCTACGACCAAAAGAAGCGTTGTACTATACATGAAAAGACTGTTGATTATACTCTTACTCTCCATTTCCACAGCCAGCTTTGGTCAGTTGGATACGGATGCTGATTTTAAGAGAACAGTTTACAAAAACGAAATCACCGGTGGGGTATTATTCCACACTCGAGGATACGGCGCAACTCTCAGAAGACAATATTACAAAGACGGATACAACAAGAACGGTTGGGAAATCGACATTGTGAATATTCGCCATCCCAAGGAAGTAAAGTTTCCCAATCAGTTGATTTTCAATCCCTCGAGAAGTTTTGTTGATGGTAAGATCAACAGCTTGTACTCCATTCGCTTTGGGTACGGAAATGAGAAAGTCCTAGTTGACAAAACCGACAAGGGAAGTGTTTCCATTGCCTGGACGCTCTATGGAGGATTGAGCTTAGGAATTCTCAAGCCCATTTACCTAGAAGTTCTTCAAGACCGACAAATCTCTGTAGAGAGATACGATCCCGAAGTACACCCTTACAGCACTATTTACGGGCAAGCGAGCTTCTTCACAGGGATTGGTAATTCTACGCTAAACCCCGGACTCTACATCAAATCCGGTTTTAATTTTGACTACAACATTTTTGACGAAAAAATAACCACCCTGGAAACGGGAATCATTGTAGATTTTTTTCCAACCTACAATCCCACCACACCTTCTGGAGTCTTTTCGGAAGGCGTTCCCATTATGTACAATACCAAAAATTACAACTTCTGGCTCCAATATTACGTGACGTTTAATTTTGGTTCCAAGTGGAATTAGCACCATGACAAAAATCGCCGAACGCCCAAAGAAGCCAAAGTGGCTAAGGGTAAAATTGCCAACAGGGCAAAACTACAAGTCGGTTAGAAAACTTGTAGATAATTATCAACTACATACCATTTGCGAATCCGGCAACTGTCCCAACATGGGAGAGTGTTGGGGAGAGGGGACTGCTACCTTCATGATCCTAGGAAACACGTGTACGCGTTCCTGTGGATTCTGTAATGTAGCCACCGGACGTCCAGAATCTGTAGATTGGGAAGAACCGGAAAGAGTAGCTCGCTCGGTAAAACTCATGAAGGTTAAACATTGTGTCCTTACATCTGTTGATAGAGATGACCTAGTAGATGGAGGTTCAATCATCTGGGCTGAGACCGTAAAGGCCGTCCGCAGAATGAGTCCCACTACGACAATGGAAACCTTAATTCCTGATTTTAAAGGAGAAACGGTTAACATTGATAGAATTGTGGAAGTGGCCCCAGAGGTTGTTAGCCACAATATGGAGACGGTAAAGAGGCTTACTCGAAAGGTGAGAATCCAAGCGCAGTACGATAGAAGCTTAGAAGTTTTGAGATATCTCAAAGAAGGAGGAATCCAGAGAACTAAGAGCGGAATCATGCTAGGGCTGGGCGAAACAGAGGAGGAAGTAATGGAAGCAATGGAGGATTTAAGAGCCCACAAAGTGGACATTTTAACCCTAGGACAATATTTGCAACCAACCACAGGGCACCTTCCCGTCGTTAACTTTGTAGAACCTGTTGTTTTTGACCGTCTTAAAGAGGCCGGTTTAAAGATGGGATTCAAATATGTGGAGTCAGGTCCACTAGTGCGTTCATCATATCACGCCGAAAAGCATTTATTTTAGCCGTTTTCACCGGTTTTTTATTACTTTTAGGCGCCTTAAAAGGAGAAGAAAACAGAAAAAAATATGCGAGGATTGGAGTGTAATTGTAAGATATTCAAAGGGATATCTCCGTTCCATCTCCCGCATGTGACCATTAAAAATCAATTATAAACACATGAAAAGAAGATTACTAACGGGTCTTTCCTTAACACTTATTGGTTCTTTGTCAGTTGTTTGGGTGCAATCTCAGCAATCCAAAGAATCGGTTTACACCCCCCGCTCGGTAAAAGCGTATGATGCCCAAGGTGCTCAAGAGTACCTTCATGCAATGCGTGCCAACCAGAACTCGGGTGATGTAGATCCTCAGGATGTTATCAATGCGCGTAACCAAGCACGCGCCATGGCCAACAAAACTTCTAGCGTTGCTCTTGCATGGGAAGAATTAGGACCATTCAACTACGGGGGTAGAACCCGCGACCTTCTCATCGACAGAAACGACAGCAACACGTTGTGGGCTGGTTCGGTTTCTGGAGGATTGTTTAAGTCAAGCAACCAAGGTTTATCTTGGGCGCCAGTAACCCTTCCTTCGGATGCCAACAGAACCGTTACCGGTTTGGCTCAAACGACGGATGGTGATATCTTCTTCGGTACAGGTGAAGGAATCTATTCATTCTCTTCAGGTATCGGTACCGCAACATCAACCACTTTCATGGGAGGCGGAGTATACCGCTCAACCGATGGAGGAGCTACTTTTAGTGTAATTCCCTCAACCGTTCCAACTCCCAACAACCCCAACCAAACTTGGGCGCACATTGCAGACCTCGAGGCTTCGCCTACAGACGCGAATAGAGTTTACGCAGGAAATGCGGGAGGTCTTTACGTTTCTAACGACGGTGGAGATTCATGGACTGCAGCGACTTCTTTCAGTTCTGCAGTAACTGATTTTGAAGTAGCAAGCGACGGTTCTGTTTGGGCTAACATTGGAGGAAGAACGTACTACTCTGCATCTGGAGATGCTGGATCGTACACTGAAATTTCTTCTTCTTTGGGTGGCGCTACGGATCTTCCAAGATCGGTAGGTCGTCAGGCTTATGCCATTTCACACCAAGATCCAGACTACGTTTACGTATGTCAAATTGCTGGAGACGGTGGTTTGGATGCAGTATTCCGTTCAACAGATAGAGGTACTACTTGGACTCAAATTGGTCAACGTACCACTTTGTTTGATCCGTTCTACAACGGTTCTACTCGCCAAGGTTACTACGACCTTTTGATTGGCGTGGATCCTTTTGACAAAGACAAATTATTCCTAGGAGGTATTGATCTTTGGGTTTGGACGGGTTCTTGGACTCGCAAAACGCAATGGAATGCTCCTGAGTTCTTGCCATACTACGTTCACGCAGATCACCACAGAATTATCTTTGATCCCAACGTTCAAGGTCGTGCATGGCATGTATCTGATGGTGGTGTTGCCTTAACTCAAGACGGAGGTGACAACTGGACACAAAGAAACAAGAGTTACTCTACCATTCAGTTTTACAACATGGGATTCGGTCCTAATGACGAGTTGATTGGTGGAACACAAGATAACGGTACTCACTACCTTAAAGTGGGTGATAGAGGAACTGGAGTTGAAGGGGAATCTGTTCAGGTATTTGGAGGTGACGGTGGTTACGCTGCCATTTCTCAAATTCAAGGACGTGTATACTTTGCAGAAACTCCAAACGGAAACCTTTTCCGCTCAGGATTGAGAGGAGATGGTTGGGAGCCTTTCTACGATAACAGAATGACTACAGTAAGAAAGCCTGGAGACAACAACTTTGCCCTTTGGGTAATGCCTTTCCAGCTTCACGAGTCATTTGAAGATACTGCCTCTACCGATTCAATCGTTTTCGGTGCCTTTAGAGAGTCTCAGTTTGTTGCCTTTGGTAACGGAATCCGCAGAACATACTCTGGTACATTGGTTAGACCTCAGGCATCTACTAAGTGGATTGCTGATAGCTTTAAAGTGGTTTCAGGATCTGCTATCATCGAGTGGAACCCAGATTCTATGAAGTATGTTACTGACGATGGTGAAGCTACTTTTGACGCTGCTACCGGAGACTTTACGGTTAACTTTGCCGCAGACAAGAACCCTCCAGTAGTTGAAATCTCTGCCCTAGCAGACTGTTTCTACGATGCCGGAGACCCTATTGAATTGGAATCTTCATTGGGTGAGTACACAGTACGCTACGACCTTCCAATGGCGGTAGGTGCTCGTGATACTATGAACTTTCAAGACCCTGTAACGCAAGCCTTCTTTGTCGGTTTGACTAGTTACAACAACTCAGGGGGTGGTATTTGGATGACCAGAGACCCCAACAATATTGGTAAAGACTCTGAGTGGTGGCAAATTGGCCGTTTAGACAATGGAGATACTCCACAGTCTATGACGACTAGCCAAGACGGAAACTACCTTTGGGTAGGTACCTCTAACGGAAACTTGTACCGATTGAGCAACATTTTGAATGCTCGTGACGGATACGCTGATTTGGACACCTCTTCTGCTCCCGTAGTAGTTGTTGACAAGGTGAGAGCCTTCGGAGGAAGAAACATTACTTCTATCTCTGTAGATCCTAACGATCCAGATAAAGTGATTGCTACTTTGGGTAATTACGGAAACAACCAGTTCGTATACTACTCTTCAAACGCAACGCAAGCTGGAGCTGTATTTAACTCAGTTCAGGGTAACCTTCCTGCTATGCCTGTTTACTCTTCTGTTGTAAACTACTTTAACGGAAACGAAGTAATCATTGGAACGGAACTAGGAATTTACTCTACAGACAACATCTTGTCTGCGAATCCTAACTGGGTAGTATCAGGAACCAACATGGATCAAGTACCTGTATTTACTTTAAAACAACAAATCAACACCAAGCCATCTGATGGTTTCATCGACAATGGAAACGTGGTAATCACAGATTCAGTTTATAACGGAATGTTGTACGCGGGTACTTACGGCCGTGGATACTGGGGTTCTACCTCACTACGTCAAGTAAACACTATCGGTTTGGATGAAAACAACGCATTAGAAGCTAAGGTTGAGAAGAACTCATTGAAGATGTTCCCCAACCCAGCGACTACCTCTACACGTGTAGAAGTTGAGTTGTTCAACAGAGGAGATGTTAACATCACTATCCTTGACCTTAACGGTCGCGTAGTGGCTGAGCAGGTGGCAACAAACCTTGCCGCAGGTAAGCACGACATTTCTGTAGACTTGTTCTCAGTTACTTCTGGAACTTACATTGTAAGAACCGAAGCCAATCAAGCAGTGAAAACTGGAAAATTGGTTATCGTAAAATAATATTCCTTATTTCAAGGAGCATTTAAAATGCGTCTCGCCTTGCGAGGCGCATTTTTTTATGGACATTTGTCCCACTAATACCCCCTTAGTACATGCTCAAAATTGGTATCAATGGTTTGGGAAGAATAGGACGAACTCTACTTAGAGTCCTTGAAGATTTTCCAGAAATAGAAGTGGTTCAAGCCAATGATTTGGCAGATGCCAAAACACTTGCACACCTCATAAAATACGATTCTACGCACGGTCGCTTTCCCGGTGATGTCTTTCTTGAGGAACCCAATACAATACACGTAGGAAGACATAAGGTTGTCCTTTCCCAAAAGAATCATCCCAACGATATCAATTGGGAAGGTGTGGATTTTGTCGTAGAGGCGACCGGAGTATTCAAATCCAAACCAGAGCTCGAGTTTCATCTAAAACCAGCGGTCAAGGGAGTACTACTCAGCGTGCCGCCAAAAGATGACTCAGTGTCCATGATCATTATGGGGGTTGATGAAACACCGCTTAATGACATTGTAGATGGGGCGATTCTCTCCAATGCGTCATGTACTACCAACTGCGCCGCTCCCATGGTGGAGGTTATTGATAGGCACTTGGGAATTGAACAAGCTTTTGTTACTACAGTTCATAGTTATACCACAGATCAAAGGCTTCAGGATGCACCGCATAGAGACTTGAGAAGAGCACGTGCCGCAGCGCTATCCATGGTTCCTACAACTACTGGTGCTGCCAAGGCGCTGTCTAAGGTCTTTCCTCATCTGGAATCTAAATTGGGTGGAGCGGGTATTCGTGTTCCTGTTCCCAATGGATCCTTGACGGATATCACTTTCTATGTGAAAAGAGAAATGTCTGCCGACGAGGTCAATGCCCTCTTTGAAGCAGAATCGAAGTCGGATAGATACAAAGGGGTTTTAGGATATACGGAAGACCCCTTGGTTTCGGCAGATATAGTGGGGCTAAAGAATTCCGTTTTGATTGACGCTCAACTTACCACCACTTTGGGAAAAATGGTCAAAGTAGTGGGGTGGTATGACAATGAGATGAGCTATTCTTCTCGATTGGCCAATGTCCTTGATCAATGGTCCAAGAAGGTGTAGCCATATTGCTAGGCTGTCCTATTTCGAAGTCTTTTAAATCCTTATTTAGAACAGTTTTGCCAGCTCTTCTTCTAATTTAGCCCCCCTTGGGTTGATGGCGGCAATTTTGCCCTCTTCGTCCACAAGAATGCTAAAAGGAATGGAATTGAATCCGTACAGTGTAATGACCTCAGACTTCCAACCTTTTAGGTCGCTGACGTGATGTTCCCAAGGCAGGTTATCGTAGTCAATGGCGTATTCCCATTCTTGTTTTGGATTTCCCTGCTGGGGAAGACCGTCTAAGGAGACTGAGAAAATGGTGAATCCCTTGGGATTGTAGGTCTCATAGGCCTTGATAAGATTGGGGTGATTGGCTCTACAAGGGCCGCACCACGACGCCCAAAAATCAACCAAAACCACTTGACCTTTCAAGTCACTCAATCTTTGAACTTTTCCGTCCAAACCTTCTAGGGCAATGTCAGGGGCCTGATTTCCAATCTGAATGGCACGTTTTGCTGCCTGTACCTTTTGACTTCTCTCCATGCTCTCGATTACATTGAGCATGTCGTTGTGGAATTCAATACTGTGGTAGTTGTCAGGGTGTGCACTTTGAAGCCCTCTGTCTACGCTTTGTAGAAGTGGAAAATCTCTTTCGGGAGTGATCAAGGGGTATTCTCCAATTCTTTGAGACATCACAAAGAGGTTGGCAATACTTGTCGTATCAACGAGAATAAAGTCGTAAAGCTGCTTTCTAGCGTATTCTACGCGCTGTTGGAAGGCTTCGTCCAAAGACTTGCGCAAAAGTCCTTTGTCTACTTCTGCTGGTGCATTTCTATTGTAGTTGTCCAAAGAATCCAAATAGGCAACATTTTCCTCGCCGATGGCTTTCAGTCCCAGCAATCGATTGCTCTCTTCACTTCCTTCAATAGAATACTCTGGATCTCGAAGGACATTGTTCATGGTCACTTCAATGCGATCACCACTTTCTACTATAAGTGGGATTTTAGCACCCTCAGGAAAATCCATTAACCAAAGGTTACTTCCCGGGTTCATGGTTTCCATTTTGTATTCGAAACGTCCATTGGAAATGGCCAATGTATCCCTCGCAATAAGTTCTCCGGGAATCATCTCTACGAAAATCACTTCCGTACCTTCTGGAGCAGAACCGGTGATGATTACATCGTATTCCGTGTTTTCACAACTCACAAGCACTACTGAAAAAATAGCAGCAATTGCAGAAGTTTTGAAAAGGTAAGAAAGGTTGATTTGGGGCAGAATATTCAAGTGTTTCATGTTTCTAATAAAGTAAAGGAATTCAGTAGAGGAATCGAGACTATGAATTGAGTTCTTTCTGTAAAAGTTGATTGGTCACCTTGGGATCGGCCTTTCCGCGAGAACGCTTCATTACCTCTCCAACAAAGAGCCCCATAAGTCCCTTTTTACCTCCGCGGTATTCTTCAACCTTGTCAGGGAAGGCAGCCAAAACTTCTGAGATGAGCTCACCCAAGGCAGATTCATCGGACTCCTGAATCCAGTTGTTTTCCTGGGCAATTTTCTCCGCATTGGCGGTAGGATTGTCCAAAAGCAATGGGAATATCTTTTGCTGAGCTACGGTATTTGAAATTTTGTTGGCATCGACCAAGGCAATCAAGTTGGCAATGGCTTTCGCCGAAATAGGGAAATCTTCAATGTCAATGGATTTGTCATTGAGGTAAGACTTGATCACTCCCATCATCCAGTTGGCAGCAGATTTGTAGTTTTTAGTATGTGAAATCAGATCTTCAAAGTAAAGAGCTACTCCCTTGTTCTCAGTCAATACCTGTGCGTCGTAATCGCTCAACTTGAGCTCACCAGTGTACCTTGTTACCAATTCATGCGGTAAGGCCGGCAAAGCTCCTTTCACGCTGTCTATGTAGTCTTGCGTCACAATAACGGGTTGTAGATCAGGCTCAGGGAAGTAGCGATAGTCATGAGCGTCTTCCTTGCTTCTCAAAACAATGGTTTTGTTGTTTACGGCGTCAAAGTTTTTGGTTTCTTGAACCACAGTACCTCCGCTTTCAATGAGGTCTACCTGCGTTTTGATTTCGTAATCGATGGCCTTTTGAACATTGCGGAAGGAGTTCAAGTTTTTCACCTCTACCTTGGTTCCAAATTCTACTTGGCCTTTGGGTTTTACAGAAACGTTTACGTCACAACGCAGAGAACCCTCTTCCATGTTACCATCAGAAATATCCAAGTAACGAACCAATTTTCTGATTTCATTGAGGTAAGAATAGGCTTCTTCTCCATTTTTGAATTCAGGTTCAGATACAATTTCCAAAAGGGGAACTCCTGCACGATTTAGGTCAATAAGCGAGTTGAAAGGATCGATGTCGTGGATAGATTTTCCAGAATCTTCCTCCATGTGAATTCGCGTCAAACCAATTTTCTTGGGGTTTCCATCGGCATCGGTAATGCGGACAAATCCTCCTGTACAAATGGGTGTGGTGTCCTGAGTTACCTGATACCCCTTGGGCAAATCCGCATAGAAGTAGTTCTTTCTTGCGTATTCATTGACCTCTCTAATGTTACAGTCCAGGGCAATTCCCAAGCGAACCGCAAATTCAATTACGCGCTCGTTGACCTTCGGTAATGTTCCGGGATGTCCCAAACTAATGGGGCTCACGTTGGTATTGGGTGGCATTCCGTAAGTAGTTCCATCCGAAGAGTAGGCCTTAGAATTCGTCATCAACTGCGTGTGAACTTCTAAACCAATTACGGGTTCGTATTTGTCGTAAATAGATTCTGCCATTGTGTTTTTATTTCCAATTGGGGTAACCCCGAGTATGAATAGTGAATATCGAACCCATTAGGTTCACCATAACCCCAATTCATGGGATTTTAGGGAATACAAAGAAAAGAAATTAAGGTCAATTTTCCGTGATGATAAAACCTAGTTTACGTCTTTTGAAAATGCAGGAAACTTGAGGGTTTCCAACAGTTTGGGTAAATCGTCTACGACCATCTCAATTTCTTGGACTCTCAATGGGATTTCTGAAGTCCAAAGAGGGGAGAGGCGCGTGATGTCTTTGGCCGTGGTTATGATGGCAGAAGCCTTGCTATCACGGGCCTTAGCCTCTATTTTTTGAATATCACTTGCAGTGAAATTGTGGTGATCGGGAAACTGTATCGATTCGAAAGAAAATCCTTTACCCAACAAATGGTTGTGCAGCGGAGTTGGATTTTCAATTCCCGTTACCACCAAATATTTATCCTTGGAAGACCATTGCGCATTTTCCGAATAATTCAAGGTTGAGAAGAAAACGGGCGCTTGAGAATAAGAAGCAATTTCTATTCGAATGCGTTGCTTTTCTTCCTGTGAAAGCTCCAATGGACATTTGGTTACTACGATGGCAGTGGCCCTTTCCGCTCCATGAGCAGACTCTCTAAGGTTTCCTGCGGGCAAGACATAGTCTTTCGTAAAACGCTGCACATAAGGCGTTAATACCAGTTGTGCACTGGACTTTACGTATCTGTGTTGAAAGGCATCATCTAAGATAATACCCTGCAAATCGGGGTAGTTCTTGAGAAGAGTCTCAATACCTGCCACCCTGTCCTCGCATACCGCAACGATAACTTCTGGGAATTTTCGTTTTTGCTCCAAGGGCTCGTCTCCAACTTCATAAACCGTGTTGTCTACAGAAACTTCTTGGAATCCCTTGGTTTTTCTTCCATAACCTCTAGACAGAACAGCAAGATTCCCTTTGCTGTGCTTGAGGAGAAGGCTCACCATAGGGGTTTTTCCCGTACCTCCGGTAGAGAGGTTTCCCACCGTAATTATGGGAATGTCAAAAGATGTTGATTTTAAAATGCCGCGATCAAAGGCCCAATTCCTAACCGCTGTAATGGCCGCATAGGGCCAGCTCAAAGGCTGTAAAAACGGTCTGGGCTTTAATCCCATAAAAAGTGGTTTTTAATGGTTTCTAGGGCGTGGTTGTTTGACGAGGTGGCATCGGGCTTGACCCATAGAATTTCTGGATCTTTCCTGAGCCAAGTCAATTGGCGCTTCGCAAATCTACGAGTATTCTTTTTGATTTCGCTTACCGCAAAGTCGAGGTCTATGTCTCCGTCCAAATAGGCAAAGAGCTCTGAATATCCCACGGTGTTCAATGATTGAAGTTGACGATAGGGGAGTGTGGACTTTACCTCCTCCAACAATCCCGCCTCCATCATGTGGTCCACTCTTTGATTGATTCTATCGTACAATGCTTCTCTTTCCCAATCAATAGCAATCTTTTGTAAATGATAAGGACTCTTTTTGGAACCTTCAGATTGCTTTCTGTATTGCGAAAAAGGATTTCCCGTATGTCTAATGACCTCCAAGGCGCGTATTATGCGAACGGGGTTTTTTCTATCGACCAAATCGTAATAGGCCGTGTCTTTTTCCTTGAGTTCCTTCAGTAAAGGCTCCAAACCTTTGTTTCTGTATTCTTCGTTGAGCTCTTCTCGAAAAGATTCTGGGATGGCAGGCATTTCGTCAAATCCATACATCAAGGCATCGGCAAACAAACCCGAACCACCGACTAGGACCGCACAATGGTTGCAACGACTAAAAATATCACTTGCCACCTGGGCGGCTTCCCGTGCGAATTGCCCGGCAGAAAGCTCCTCAGCAACCGATCGGTCCGCAATGAAGTGATGGGGAGCTTCGCTCAATTCCTCACTAGAAGGAGGGGCAGATCCAATGGCGAGTTCCTTATAAAACTGACGGGAATCACAACTGATGATTTCGGTTTGCAAAAGCTTTGCAATTTCAATAGAGAGTGCTGTTTTTCCAGAAGCAGTGGGGCCTAAAACGGCAATGAGGGTGGGTTTGCTCATGAGGCCTAGTTGTGTATGAGTTCATGGCCACAGTTGTAGCAAAAATCGGCATCCGCTCTATGCCCTTCTGCTGAACAGTTGGGGCAGGACACATGACTTTGTTTTTCGGCTTCACGAGAGATTTCAACAGAAATCAAACCCGTAGGAATGGCAATAATACCATAACCGAGTATCATGATAAAGGAAGCCACAAATTGACCCATTACCGTTACGGGAGAAATATCACCATAACCCACCGTAGTTAGCGTTACAATGGCCCAGTAAATGCTTCGAGGAATGGAGGTGAATCCATTTTGGCCTCCTTCAATAATGTACATCAACGTTCCCAGAATTACCGTCAGCATCAATACGGCAAACAAAAACACAATGATCTTTCGGCGCGAAGCCACCAGAGCTTGAATCAGCGATTGAGACTCTCGTATGTAACGAGTCAGTTTCAAAACCCTAAACACTCGTAAAAGTCGCAGGGATCGCGTAACCAGTAGGAGCTGAGAGCCTGGGATAAAGACCGAAATATAACTGGGCAAAATGGCCAATAGGTCAATAATTCCAAAAAAGGATAGGGCGTAGCCCGTAGGTTTTTTTACCAAGTACAACCGCAAGATGTATTCTATGGTAAAAAGAATGGTGAGAACCCATTCCGTGTAAAAGAAAAACTGGTGGTATTTGGCGTCAATGGGTTTGACGGTTTCTAACATAACCACTACTATGCTCAAAATAATCGCCAGTAACAGTATGATGTCGAAGGCTTTACCGGCAGGGGTGTCCGCTTCGAAAATGATTTTCCTGAGTCTAGATTTAAACGTCATGTTGATAAGTGGTTATCCAATTATTCGGCCTAACATCAAAAATATTGTATCTTGTAAGAACGAACAAATCTAAATAATCCTATGATGACTTTCTGGACAGAATCAGCCGTCGAGGTACCCAAAGAAGGGATTTTAGATTTGCGGTTTCCAGATGTTGAGGTCTTAGACTCGGCCTCGGAGAAACGAGAGCGCAGTCAAAAAATCCATCGAGCGACAAGCTTAGGGAATCTCGAGAAACACAAAGTGAAAATCTACTTTCAAGACGGTGAAGGCGTGAGAATGACGCATACCACCATCTGGGCACAGACCGACAAGAAGATCTTGCTCAAAGATGGGGCGTACATCCCCGTTCATCGAATTCTTGATATTGAACTCAAATAAGAACCCGCGTAAGCGGGTTTTTTTATGTGGGCAACGGGTAACGGGTAACGGGTAACCGGATTGATTTTCACAATTCCCTAAAGGCACACTTTGCCTGGGGCTGCACCCTGACCCGACTTCGTCGGGAGTAAATAGTAAATGGTGAGTAGTGAGTGGTAATATTATTGCCAAGTTCCGATCTTCTACCTCTGCCCGGGGCTGCACCCCAGGCCCCAGTTTCAATTTCGGGATTTTTGACCACAAAACCCGTCAAGTAAACGCTTTCAGTCGACACAATTCGCTTAGGATTTCGGCCCGAAAACAAACGGCTACAGTTGATTAAATGACTCTTGGGAGTTTCAATAGGCGTAACTTGAACTGGGGCGGGCGTGGTACACGCCCCGGCCTACTCGTATCGAGCCGAGTACTATCGTTTGTAACTGTTTTTTTGCGTGGTACTTTTTCTAGGAATCCCGAAATTTAAACGGGGTGGGACCGCAGATTCCCCTACTGATGCCCGATGCCCGTTGCCTGATTCCCGATATTAAAAAGGCCCATAATCCTCGTCCTCGTCTTCGAATTCATCGTCAAAGGGATCCGTGCCAAAGGCATCGTCAAACATTCCCTTTTTCTTTTCGTCTCCTTCAAAGTTCTTTTCCGGGGCGGTTTCTGGAGCTTCTCCTACCGAAAGTGCGACGTATGGAGCTTCCATGCCATCGTCAATAGGAGCCGTTTCTACGCTCTCTACGTAGAATGTCCACATCGCAATAAAGTCATATACAAACAGCATGCGCTGACCGGGATTGCCCAAGGAGCTTCCAATCATGACTTTTTCCATATCAAGAGTCGGCTCGTCAGACAAGCCCATGTCCATCATGGGGATTTCCTCTCCTTGTTCCCAGTTTTCGTCGCTTAAATAAAAGCTGGAAATCTCTCCAGAGTCAATTTCAAAAGAGGCTATTATAACTTGAGCAAGGTGGCTGAGATTCTCATTGGGATCCACCATAATATCTCTGAAGATGTCTTGCTCCTCAGAATCAAGGATGATTCTAATTTTTAATGCAGTGCTCATTTATTCCTTTATTACTTGGGTAAGACCGTACTCTTCGCCTTTTTTTAGCATGAAAGCATAGGCCTCGTCAGTATCATTTTTAATATCTCCTTCTAGAATGGCCTCGCGTATGGCGGTTTTGATTTCTCCAACCTCCTTACAGGGCTTTAGACCAAAGGTTTCCATAATGGTTTCTCCAGAAATAGGAGGTTGCCAGTTTCTAACCTTGTCCTTCTCTTCAACTTCCTTCATCTTCACGCGAACTTCTTGGAAATTCTTGAGGTATTTGCGTTTGCGCTTGGGATTTTTCGTAGTCACATCGGCATCGCACAGAAGCATGAGGTCTTCCGCATCGGATCCCGCATCAAAAAGCAATCGCCTAACCGCAGAATCCGTAACCACGTCATTGACCAAGGCAATGGGGCGGCTGCTGAGTCTTACGATTTTTTGAACGTATTTCATTTTCTCGTTGAGGGGCATCTTCATGGAACGGAAGATCTTCGGAACCATCTTGGAGCCCACAAACTCATGGGCGTGGAAGGTCCATCCCGTCTCGGGCTCAAACTTTTTGGTGACGGGTTTGCCAATGTCGTGAAACAAGGCGGCGTATCTCAACCAAACGTTTTCTGTGGTTAGGCTGATGTTGTC
>CBFHSF010000011.1:39159-42297 GCA_965658445.1 uncultured Schleiferiaceae bacterium
TACCACTTCCAAAGTGTGGAAGAAGTTGTCTTTGTGCAATTGCCCTTCTACCTCTTCAACACCTTGAAGAGCCACTAATTCGGGCATAAAGTGATGCAACAATCCAGTGGTAAAGAGCAGGTTAAGTCCTACACTTGGCTTCTGGCACATCATGATTTTATTCAATTCATCCGCAATGCGTTCCCTGCTGATGATTTTGATTCTTTGGGCTTGCGCCGAAATCGCTTTAAGCGTCACCGGATCGATGTCAAAGGCCAATTGATTGGCAAATCGAATGGCTCTCATCATGCGCAGCGGATCGTCAGAAAAGGTAATATCCGGGTCTAGTGGAGTAACTATCCTTCCAGACTTTAAATCTTCCAATCCATTGAAGGGATCCAAGAGGTCACCGTAATTTTCGCCGTTTAGGCTTAATGCCAGAGCGTTTATGGTGAAGTCTCTGCGGTTTTGGTCGTCTTCCAATGTTCCGGCAGCAACCACAGGCTTTCTAGAGTCTTTTGAATAGCTCTCTGTGCGGGCGCCTACAAATTCGTAATCCGTGCCTTGGTAGTTGAAGTGGGCCGTTCCAAAGTTTTTAAAAACGGAAACTTTTACCTTCTTGGGTAGCTTTTTGGCTACGGCCTTTGCCAAGACAATTCCGTCTCCAACGGCTACGACGTCAATGTCTTTTTTAAGAGGTCTCTCTAAGAATTGATCGCGTACATATCCTCCAATCACATAGGTCTCCAAACCCAGTTCATCTGCCGCTTGGCCAATGGTGGCAAATAGGGGAGCCTCCAAAAAATGTTTGTAATTGGAATTCTTCACAATGAATGTTCTTAAAATAATCCTTCGGGGTAGTACACGGAGGTGTAGGCTCCCAAGCCAAAAATCATCATGATACACAAGTACATGAAAATGTGAATTCTCTTGACTTTGGCTTTGATTTTATTAAGTTTTTCTGATTTTTCGTCCAAAACAACAGGAAACAAAAGTGGAAAGAGCATAAAAGAGGCATTTCTTTCTTCTTTATCCTTTTTATCCGTAAACTGAAAGACATCCGTCCACAGTCCAGGCTTTTTTCGGTTTTTAATTTTGAGGTACTGCATCTGGACTCCTGCCTTGTAAAAGAACAAGCCGAGCAGGGCACCTACCGAAACAATAAAGAGAAATAAAATAAAAAAAGTCGCCACCATGCTTTTTTATGAGGGTTGCAAAATTACTGTTTTTTAAGGTTTTGGTAAAGTATTTTCTTGGATTTGTGTTTTCCTAGAAAATGGAATTCTAAGGCTTTGTTTTACTGTGTTTTTTTATCTTTTGTATCATACATTTTTTTTGGTTTTAACTGCCATATATCAGGGTTTTGTCCAATTTTTTTACCGAACTTTTCACAAAATTTAACCACATGACCGATATAGAAATAGCTCGCAGCGTTGAGCCTAAAAGAATAGTAGACATCGCCAATAAACTGGGTATCGCCCCAGAAGAATTGGAATTGTATGGTCACCACAAGGCCAAACTTCCACTAGAGACCGGAGGGAATGAAGATGGAAACGGCGCTTTAATTTTGGTAACCGCCATTACACCCACTCCTGCGGGAGAAGGAAAAACTACTACGACCATTGGATTGCATGATGCTCTGTGTAAGAGAAATCAAAAGTCCATTGCCGTAATTCGTGAGCCGTCTCTAGGTCCTGTTTTTGGGATCAAGGGAGGTGCTGCGGGAGGTGGCTATTCGCAGGTCATTCCCATGGAGGATATCAACCTTCACTTTACAGGGGATTTTTCTGCGATAGAAAAGGCCAACAACCTATTGTCTGCATTGATAGACAACAATATTCAGTCTCCATCAAGATCCATAGGAATTGACCACAGAGCGGTTTTGTGGAAGCGCGTAATGGATATGAACGACAGAGCATTGCGCTCCATTATCAGTTCGCTGGGAGGCCGGGGCGGTGGTTTCCCTACAGAGACGGGATTTAACATTACTGCCGCCTCAGAAATCATGGCCATCCTCTGTATGAGTCGCGATTTGGAAGACTTGCAGGAGCGAATGGGTTCTATCTACGTAGGAGAAACTCGAGGAAAAGAGCCGGTTTTTGCCAAGCAGTTGAACGCGCAAGGAGCCATGACTCTTTTGATGAAGGATGCCATAAAACCCAATTTGGTTCAGACTCTTGAAGGCAATCCTACACTTATCCACGGTGGTCCCTTTGCCAATATTGCACAGGGAACCAATTCCATCATCGCCACCAAAATGGGGATGAAGTTGGCAGATTACACCATTACAGAAGCAGGGTTTGGTGCCGATTTAGGTGCTGAAAAATTCATGAATATCAAATGTAGAGCCGCGGGAATCAATCCCAAAGCAGTTGTCATTGTAGCGACCATTCGCGCGCTTAAATACCATGGAGGTCAGGAACTTACGGATTTAAAAACTCCCAATGTGGATGCGCTTAAAGCGGGTCTTCCCAACTTGGGACGTCACATAGAGAGTATGCAAACCTTTGGCATGCCTGTAGTGATTAGCATCAACCGCTTTACGGATGATTCTGAAGAGGAAATCGCAGCGGTCAAAGAATACGCAGAGTCTCTAGGAGTTCGCGTGGCACTATCTGAAGGCTGGGCCAAAGGAGGCGAAGGTTGCTTGGATCTTGCAGATCGTGTGATGGAAGCCGTGGATGAGTCCAACGGAAGCTACCAGCCTACCTATGAACTAGAAGATTCTATAGAAGAGAAAATCACCCAAGTGGTTCAGAAAATATACGGAGGAGATGGCGTTGAATTCGCCGCAAAGGCCAAAAGACAAATGGCTCAATTTGCGAAGTTAGGATTTGACAAGCTCCCCATATGTATGGCCAAGACTCAAAAATCTCTGTCAGACAACGACAAACTGTTGGGAAGACCCACCGGGTTTACGGTGATGGTTAGGGAATTTGAGGTCGCAGCAGGTGCTGGTTTTATTATTCCCATTTGTGGAAACATGATGAGAATGCCCGGACTACCAGCAACGCCCGCCGCAGAGGGAATGTCCATTGATGCCAACGGGGTCATTGACGGACTTTCTTAAAAAGGCGGAACCTTTCAAAACAGAAATTAACGATACCATAATAAGAAAATAAACATAGGTTCAAGAGAGGATAATAGCTTCAGTGCTTA
>CBFHSF010000011.1:42394-45064 GCA_965658445.1 uncultured Schleiferiaceae bacterium
GAAAAGGATACAATATAACTCATTTCGCAAATCGTGAAAACCATTTATCTCGTACGACACGCAAAGTCTAGCTGGGAGCTAGAAAACATCGATGACTACGACAGACCGTTAAAAGGTCGTGGTATAAGGGATGCGCATTTGGTGAGTCAATACGTTTCTGAAGAATCGGGTAAAATCCAAGCCATCTATTCCAGTCCGGCGACCCGAGCTCTCCACACGGCCATTATTTTCTCCAGAACCCTAGGGATACCCCTTTCAAAAATTTCTTTGCAGGAGGAGTTATATCTCTCCACTGTGCGAGAGATGTTGACTTTTATCGGTACCTTAGATTCTAAATTGGACACCATTATGGTGTTCACCCACAATCCGACCATCACACAATTTATCAATGAGATGACGGATGTAAACATTCACAATGTTCCCACATCTGGGGTGGGGTGCCTGAGGTTTGATTCTCCAACTTGGGATTTGAATAAGGGCTCAGGAGAGTTGTTGTACTTTGATTACCCCAAGAAGCGGAAGAACAAGGCATAACGAGAGTTTTAACCCGAGAGTTTTTATCCTTTATGGAAAACGAAAAATACGTCAACCGGGACATCAGCTGGTTGAATTTCAACGCAAGAGTACTACAAGAGGCGGAAGACGAATCTGTGCCCCTTATTGAGCGCATTCGATTTTTGGGAATTTTTTCCAACAACATGGATGAATTCTTCAGGGTGCGCTATGCTTCCATTAAGCGAGCTTCCCAAATAGGGAAGAAGGTGGCCAAGATGGAGTTTGGAGGGGTGGCGCCGGAAAAACTATTGGGCCAACTCAATGAAATTGTCATTGATCAACAGTCCAGAGCTCAAGCCATTTACGATCAACTCATTGACAAGCTCAAGGGACACAACGTTGAGGTGCTCAACGAAAAAACTCTTTCCGATGAGCAAAAGAAATGGGTGAGAGACGCCTTTGTAAGTCGTGTTTCTCCTTCGGTTTTCAATTTGATTTTGACCAGTCTGCAAGAGTTTCCTGAACTAAAAGACAAATCGATTTACTTGTCTGTAGAACTGATTAAGAACGATCAGCCCACGGAGCCCTTGTATGCCCTCATTGAAATTCCTTCGGAGTTTGTGGGTAGGTTTATAGAGTTGCCTAGCGACAACAAGAGGTATATCATGTACTTAGACGATTTGATTCGCTACAATCTCGATTACATCTTCTTTATTTTTGAATACGATACCATTGAAGCTCACACCATTAAGATTACCCGTGATGCGGAATTGGACATTGACAATGATGTTTCTAAGAGTTTCTTAGAAAAGATTCAGAAGTCTGTGAAAGATCGTCGAATTGGAGATCCGGTTCGCTTTGTTTACGATAGGGGGATTTCTCCGGACTTTCTACAATACCTCATGAACCGCATGGAGCTCGACAACACGGATAGCTTAATTGCCGGAGGTCGCTATCACAACAAAAAGGACCTCATGGGCTTTCCTACCGTAGGCTCTGGGGAGCTAGAACACGCGCGCATTCCCACCATTCCACATCCGGATTTGAGCATGGAACGAAGTATCCTCAACGTGGTGAGAGTAAAGGATGTGTTGCTCTTTTTGCCCTACCACAGTTTCTCTTACATCATTCGATTTTTACGAGAGGCTGCCATTGATCCCAATGTGGAGGAAATTAAGATCACGCTGTATCGCATGGCTTCAAAATCAAGGATCATTTCTGCCTTGATTAACGCGGCTAAAAACGGTAAGAAAGTGACGGCAGTCATTGAGCTTCAAGCCCGATTTGATGAAGAAAACAACATCAAGTGGACCAATAACTTGAAAAACGAAGGGGTGGATGTAGTCTCTGGGATTCCTGGGCTCAAGGTTCACTCTAAAGTGGCCTTGGTAACCCGCAGAGAAAATGGAAAACTCAAGGACTACGCCATGGTGGGAACCGGAAACTTCCACGAA
Source organism: uncultured Schleiferiaceae bacterium (assembly GCA_965658445.1). Lineage (GTDB taxonomy): Bacteria > Bacteroidota > Bacteroidia > Flavobacteriales > Schleiferiaceae > CBFHSF01. The sequence continues at coordinate 44,344 of CBFHSF010000011.1, forward strand.
GGTACCGCCAATTTCTACACGGATTACCACTTGATGACTTCTCGCAAAGAAATCACCAAGGAGGTGGCTAAGGTTTTTGATTTTGTAAAGACCAATTACCTCGTTCAGAGATACGAGCACCTCATCGTAAGTCCTCATTACAGCCGCAAGCGCTTCAATCAATTGATAGAAGAACAAATTGAGAAAGCCCACGCGGGAGAGAAGGCAAGCATCTTCTTAAAGATGAATTCGCTCTCCGACCTCAAGATGGTGGATAAGCTCTACCAAGCAGGAAGAGCCGGAGTGAAAATTAGAATGATCATTCGGGGGATTTGTTCTCTGATTCCTGGAGTAAAGGGACTCAGCGAAAACATTGAAGCCATTTCTGTGGTTGATAGATTCCTGGAACACAGTCGTGTATTTATCTTTGGAGAAGGCGATGATTCCAAAGTCTTTTTGGGTTCTGCCGATTGGATGGGAAGGAACTTAGACTACAGGCTAGAAGTTACCGTTCCTATTTTGGATGAAGAAGTAAAAGTCCAACTCTGGGAACAGATGGAATGCATTTGGTCAGACAACCAAAAGGCGCGTTCACACAGCCAAGATACCATCAACGCCTACCGAAAAGCCAATGGAGAGGCCATTAGGTCTCAGATAAAAATGATAGATATACTTTCAACTACCACACATGAAACTGATTAAACTCGGTGCCATAGATATTGGGTCCAACTCCGTAAGGTGT
>CBFHSF010000011.1:45163-81895 GCA_965658445.1 uncultured Schleiferiaceae bacterium
TTGATTACCAACGTATATAAGAACAAGAATGGAGTGCATTTTCAAAAATCCTCCATGACCCGCCTTCCCATTCGCTTGGGGGAGGATGCTTTTTTGAAGGGAAAGATTTCTAAGAAAAACGCGAAGCGCCTCATAGAAGGCATGAAAGCCTATAAGTACATTATGAATGTACACGGCGTAAAGCACTTTAGAGCCTGCGCTACCTCTGCCATGCGAGATGCGTCCAACGGACAAGAACTGGTGGAGCACATCTTAGAAAAGACAGGTATTGAAATTGAAATCATCAAGGGAAAAGAGGAGGCACAACTCATCTTTGACTCTGAGGTTTGGACCAAATTTGAAATTGCTGAAAAGTCCTACTGCTACATTGATGTGGGGGGAGGTTCTACGGAACTTACGCTTTTCGACCATGGCAAAATCGTAGCCTCCAAGTCTTTTAACCTCGGTACGGTGAGAATCCTCAATGGTTTGGATACGGAACTAGCCTGGGAAGAGTTCGAAAGTTGGACTCGAGAGAAGACGGCTGGACTTTCCAAATTGGCCTTTATTGGATCGGGTGGTAACATCAACAAGATCTTTAAGATGTCTGGCAAGAGACCGGGAATGGCCTTGGACATCGATTATCTCGAAACCACCGGGCATTACCTAGAAAAGTTTTCGGTTGAAGAAAGAATGGTAAGGCTGGGGTTAAATCCCGACCGTGCCGATGTAATCATCCCCGCACTCAAACTCTATTTAACGGCCATGAGAAGTGGAAATTCCGAAAAGATGTACGTTCCCAAGATTGGGGTGTCGGACGGTATTACTCGAGATTTGTATCGCTCGGTATTTAATCACGAGCCGACCGTTCTGGACTCTCCCAAAGGATAGTCTACGGAAGAACGGTGATATAGCCTCTTTCCAGTTCAGTGAACTGCTGCCCTCTTTCCATGTATTGATAGTAAAGAGAATAGGTAAAAACGCCGTCTAGCGGAGCGCCATCAGCGGTCTTTCCGCTCCAAGTAAATTCTGGATCTCGACTCATAAAAACGGTCTGTCCCCAGCGATCGACTATGCGAATTTCAAATTCTCTAACAGGACAAGTGGTTTTGATTAACAATTCATCATTGTAGGAATCCCCATTGGGAGTAAATGCACTGGGCATATACACGGAGCAATCACAAAGAGAATAGGAAACGTCCAAGGTGTCGTAAGTCGTCCCACATCCCGTAGCAAATGCCACGTGATATTTTCCAGGTTGAGAAATGGTGTAATCCGCCGCGATGGATCCGTCGTTCCACTCATAGGTAAATCCCGTCGGAAGCTGAATTCTTAAAAACTCCCCTTCACACAAGGTCGTGTCTTTTCCCAAAGAAATCATGGGAAGTGCATTGGAGATTACAATTTGATCCGTGTAGGAACAGCCGTTGGGGTAGGAGACGGTGGCGAAGTACGAACCCGGTTCGACCACGGTAAAGGTGGAACTCATGGAGCCATCTTGCCACATGATTTCGCCCACAGTATCCCTTACTTCCAAAACGAGCGTTTCGGAAGGACACAGTGCCGTATCTCTTCCCAAAGTAAAGTAGGGTCCAGGAATATTCTGAACCACTAAGGTGTCAAAGTACACACAACCACCCACATCTACCTGCACCCAATAGGAACCTGCGTTGTGGATTTTTCTGCGACCCGTGGTGATTCCATCGTTCCAAAGGTATCTTCCACCGTCTACTTCAATATCAATATCTAAAGTGTCTGCAGAACAAAGTGTGGTGTCATTTCCCAGAATGTTCACCTCGTTTTTGGGACAGTTCCATTCGGTTTCTATGGCGATGGGAGTGACCGTTGGGGCCAGAGTACTCTCGGAGAGAGTTACATTGGTAATGCTGGGAGAAAATCCCGTTCCTACCAAAAAGGGAGATTCGGTTTGAAGGGTAACACTTCCACTCTGACAGTCGAATTGCTTGCTGCTTCCTGTTTGCCAAAGACCGATGTCAAATCCGCCCTTTCCAAAGGATTGAGTGTTATCAAGAAGGGTCAAACCACCAAATGCATTTTCTTGAATGTTGTAGTGGTGAGCCGTAGAAACAGCACCGTCATTTCCGGTTCCGCCAAATACTGTAGCATAGTTCAATTGGCCTTTTTCGTCGACTTTAGAAAGTAGAATATCCTTGAATCCGAAGCCTTGTCCTACGGTGTATCCAACGGTATAAATCTGCTTCTGAGCATCTATGTACAATCCATATCCATAGTCGTTTTGTGGACCTCCGTAAATTAAGTTCCACTGCAACGCTCCTCCCAATCCCATTTTGAGCAGGAAGTTGTCGGTACTGCTGTTGTTGGTGTTGTAGGTATGACCAAAGAGGTACAAGTTGTTGTCTGAGTCAATGGCTAATGACTTTGCCGCATCTACAGATTGAAACCCAAAATGCCTTCCCCAGTTCAGTTGTCCCGAAGGGTTTATGCTCAACACAAAGGCTTGGTGTCGCAAAGAACCCGCATAGAACGACCCACAGAGGTAAAAGTTACCTGCGTTGTCCTTGATGAGGTCATAGGTGTCATCGTTATCTACGGTATGAATGCGCTTGGACCAGATGAGGCTACCCGTCTTGGTAATTTTGATGAGGAGCATGTCATTGTCTCCGGAACCAAAGGAGTTGGTGGCTCCCGCTATGATATATCCATCCGAGACCTCCACGGCACCCACGGCATATTCAATATTGGTTGAACCATAGGCCTTTGACCACAGCAAGGTTCCTGAAGAATCTAGTTTCGTTACCCAGAATTTTCTATTTCCCAATCCAAAACCCTCGGTGTCACCCACCAAGAGAATCCCTTTATCTCCTGTCGAAACAAGCTCGGCAAATTCATCCTCATCTGAAGAACCAATGGCATAGGCCCATTCGTAATCTCCACATGCACTGGTCTTTACAATGAGCCCATCCTTGTTTCCAGATCCACCGGATTTGGTGTATCCGGCAATGAGATATTTTTGATCGTGAGATCTCCTCAAGGCGAAACCTACATCATCTCCCGTTAACCCATAGGTCAACCCAAAGTCGTACTGCCCATTCACCAAAGAGGGGAATAGGAGGCAAACCAGAAGCCAAATAAATCGGGTTAACAATCTCATCAACAGAAAATTAGTGCAAATAGTTACTAAAGATAAACAATAAAAAATAGCGAATGTTCCCCGTTTTTTAGGTCTGCCAATCCCATTAAAAAATACCGCGGTCCCTCTTTTGATTGCTCGAATTTGTAGGTACCTTTAAAAAATGAAGATTTCACTTGCATTGGGATCCGGTGGAGCCAGAGGCCTCGCCCATATAGGAGCCATAGAAGTTTTGGAAGCCGAGGGGTATGAAATTGCCTCGGTGTCCGGTACCAGTATTGGGGCTGTGATTGGAGGGCTATATGCCGCCGGAAAGCTCGACCTTTTTACCGACTGGATCTGCAATATGGACAGAATGGACATCTTTGGATTGATGGACTGGACCTTAAACGCTCAAGGATTTATCAAGGGTGATAAGGTCTTTAATCAGATCAAAAAAATGATTGGCCAGCACAATATTGAGGACCTCAGAATTCCATATTACGCCATTTCTGCGGATATCAATTCCAAAAAAGAGGTTTGTTTTGGGACCGGAGATCTCTTTACAGCCATGAGAGCCTCTGTAGCCATTCCCTCCGTACTGACGCCTCTTAACATCAATAATATGACTTTAGTCGATGGGGGAGTTATGAACCCCGTTCCCACGGATGTATTATTTGACCGAGAGGGAGAAAAACTATTCGCCGTCGACCTCAATGCGCACATACCGTATTCTAAGCCCACAAGCATTGATCACAAAAAGAACGCGGAAAACAAAAAGGCACAAAGCTTATGGAATGCATCTTTTAAGGAAAGTCTAGAAAAATGGCTTTCGAGTTCTCCCAAGCAAGAGGAGGAAAAACCGAATTACTTCAACATCATCAACCAGTCTTTTGACTTGATGCAAGATAAGCTGGCGGCCATTAGCCTTCAGAAGTATCCACCCGATGTGTTGATTCAGATCAGCCGATATGCAGCCGATACCTTTGAGTTCTTTAGAGCGGAAGAGTTAATCGAAGCCGGAAGAATGGCCGCAAAAAAGGCCTTAGCAGAAAATCGAAACCACAAAGAACTTCCGGACACAGATAATGTTTAAAAATTGGAACCTATCATTTGTAGGGTCTTAACGATATATTCACTTTAGTTCCAGATTTCAATAAATAATAAAACAACCAATGAGTTCAATTACATTTAAAGGAAACCCCATAGAAACCGTAGGTGATTTGCCCAAAGTAGGAGATAAAGCTCCTGATTTTAGAGTTACCGATACCGATTTGGCCGATAAGACCTTGGCTGATTTTGCGGGAAAAAAAGTAATCCTCAATATATTCCCAAGCGTGGATACGGGGATTTGTGCCGCCTCGGTAAGAGAGTTTAACAAGAGAGTAGGAGGTCGTCAAGACGCCACTGTAGTTTGTGTTTCTAAGGATTTACCCTTTGCTCACAAGCGCTTTTGCGGTGCCGAAGGTATTGAGGGCGTCATTTCTGCCTCTCAGTACAAAGACCAAAGTTTCTCAGACAACTACCGTGTAGACATGCTCAATGGGCCATTGGCCGGATTGATGTCCAGAGCGGTTGTAGTAGTAGACGAAAACGGTGTGGTTTCTTACGTAGAGCAAGTGCCAGAAATCGTTCAAGAACCGGATTACGAAGCAGCTTTGGCTTCTTTGGGATAGTTTCCCAATCAATACTTTAATTAGACTTTAATGGGATCGGAGGTTAGCCAGACTTTCGGTCCCATTTTTGTTTGTCCCATTATTGTTTGTCCCACTTTTTTAGGGTATTGCGTGTAATGGATTTAAAGCCTGGCGTGCTGTTTTCCCATGAGTAATCCAAAATGGCTCGAATTTCGTCTATGAGTTCGGGATGCTCTTCTACCAGGGGAGTGATGGTCTTTAGTGCAAAGACGCGGATGGCTACTTTGGCCTGTTGATCTTCAAAATGCTGAAGACCAATTTCTAACATGGGACCCTTGAACTCTTCAGGAATATCCACAAACTGAAGTCCCCTCCACACATTTCTGTGGACGCCGTCAATCCTCGGCATTTCCAAAATTTCAATAAAGTCACCAATATAAGGGAGTAGTTCAAAAGGGGAGAGCTCGCCCAACTTTCCAATGACCCAACCCGCTTGCTGATTCTGGGTGTAGTCATCGGTTTTTAAAGCTTCGATAAAATGCGGGATTTCATCAGGGTTCTCCGATACGTAGTGGACCATGGCCTCCACTTCCTCCTTGGGAGTCCGGTTGTTCAAAAACTGGGAAATAGACTTCATCGAATGGAGTTTGAGGAAGGGTGGCCAATTCTTGCGTCAACCCTTTTCTTGATTCCGTAAAGTTCTGATAAAGCTGATAGTATTCCAAGATCTTGGTCACGTAATTTACCGGTTCTCGTCCTCGACAATATCCACTTTTAACCACGGGGTCTGTGTAGAATTTTCTCTCCGTTTTCTTGAGGAGGTAGTAACTCACATCTTCCCATTTGTCGGGGTTGGCACCGTATTTTTCCGCGAGGTTTCTCGCATCAATCACATGACCTAATCCCGCGTTGTAACTCGCTAAAATGTACTTTACCTCGTCAGTAGAATCGGTGAGCTTTCTGTCCCAATACTCTTCCAACCAAGCTAGAAATCGCGTACCTGCTAGAAGGTTGCGTTCAGGAATTTGCAGCTCCTCAGGGTTTACCCCAAATCGCTGACCTGTAGTAGGTAGAACCTGCATCAACCCAACCGCCCCAAAAGGTGATTCTGCATAGGGGTTAAACTTGGATTCTTTGTTGATCAATGCTGCGAGCAACCTCCAATCCCAATCAATGTTTTCTGCATGACGCTGAATCATTTGATCCATGTCTGTGATTTGACCTTGGGTGATGGATCGATAGTTTCTAATGTATCCCGTTTTGGTGCCACCGCCGTGTTTGTAATACTTGGCGTAGATAATATTGAACTTGGTGGACCTGCGATTTTTCTCTAGCCACTGCCCCAAGAGGTCTTGCAGTTCAAAGGCGTTTTTTTGAACGGCCCATCCAATGCGCTGATTTAATGAAACCGGAGTATTTATGTAGATGTTGTCCAACGCGTTTTTGTGAATTTTTGCTACGTTTTCATCTACAATAGTGTAGTCAATGTCACCGTTGGAAACCATCTCGATGAGTTTTTCTGGACCGTAATTGGGATCTGCTTCTACCAAGGTTACGTCAAGGCCATTTTCTATCGCTAAGTTTTTAATTCGCTTGTAGTATGAGGAGCCTACGTGAATATGAATGGTCTTTCCATCCAAATCTAGGGCGTCCATTACCAATCTGGCTTCTCTTTGTTTTCGCGTAAGCCGGCGGTAGTTCTCAGGGAGTCTTTGAACCAAAACCTGTTTGGTCTTGAGGATAGGAGGAGAGAAGGAAACGTAATCCAACCTCGGACCGGTTATGGTAAGATTAGCTGCGGCAATGTCTCCACTTCCTGCCACTAAGCTGTCAATGATGTGATCGTAATCGTGAATGACCTTGGTCTGAAGTTCGAGGTTGTGGTCTTTGCAAAACCATTTCAAAAGTTCGTATTCAAATCCGCGAGGTTGCCCCTTGGCTACGTAGTATGACGTGAGGTCGTTGCCCAAGAGAGCGGTGAGTGTTCCCTGAGTAACAAAGCCCACATCTGCAATGGAATCTTGCAGATTGACCTCTTCTTTTACTGTTTCGGTTTTACATGAATTTACGGATAAAACACAGAAAATCAATAAGTTAAAAATAAGTGTAGCGCGAACACCTCTTTTCATGATAAGCAATGTAGGAAAAAACTTGAATGGTTCAACCTTCCTCAAAAATGGGTTATCAAGAGTTTGATTTGATAAAATATGAAGGCATAAACAATGGGAATTCATCAGTGTTTTTGTGGTGGCGTAAACGGGATTTTTGAGGTACATTTGCGGCACAAAATAGAGCGAAACATGCTAGGACTCAAATTGCCAACTGATCCAAGGTGGGCCAACATTGCAGAAAAGAATATTGAAGAGATCTTAACCGATCACGCCTACTGCGAGCAAAAAGCCGCTTCGACGGCGATTTCTATTATGGTAACCTATCCTGAGCACAGCGAATTGGTAACCGAAATGGCCGCTTTGGCGCGTGAAGAGATGAGTCATTTTGAAATGGTTCACAAGCGCATTCTCAAAAGAGGATATACTTTGGGTCGCGAAAGAAAGGATGAATACGTGGCGAGAATCAATACGTTTTTCCAAAAATCGGGCGATCGCAATGTGAGATTGGTTCAGAGGCTTTTGATTGCCGCTTTGATTGAAGCTCGCTCTTGTGAGCGCTTCAAGGTTTTGTCTGAGAATATTTCAGACGCTGAACTTTCAGACTTTTACAACAAACTCATGATTTCAGAAGCCAATCACTACACGATGTTTTTGAAGTTTGCCCGTCAATTTGGGGGAAGAGAAACCGTAGATGAAATGTGGAATGGCCTTTTGGAATTTGAAGGACAAGTTATTACCGAGTTTGGAAACAAAGAACACATTCACGGATAAATAGGATAAAACCAAAACATTAAAATATACCTAGGAGTGCCCTCCCAATAAAAACACTCCTTTTAAATTTTACATCGTATGAAAAATACAGCATTAACCGCCGTTCACGAAAAGTTAGGCGCCAAAATGGTTCCTTTTGCAGGATACAATATGCCTGTTCAATACGAAGGCGTTGTTGCAGAACACCAAACCGTAAGAGGTGGCGTGGGCGTTTTTGACGTAAGCCACATGGGTGAATTCATCATTTCGGGTCCCAAGGCATTGGATCTCATTCAGAAGGTGACCTCTAACGACGCTTCTAAACTCGTACCCGGGAAAATTCAATACTCTTGTCTTCCCAATGACAAAGGCGGAATCGTTGATGACCTCTTGGTTTACAAGATGAACGAGGAAGAGTACATGTTGGTGGTTAACGCCTCTAACATTGACAAGGACTGGGATTGGATTTCCTCTCACAACGACATGGGGGCTGAAATGGTAAACGTTTCTGACGCCATTTCTCTCTTGGCCGTTCAAGGACCCAAAGCAGCTGAGGCGCTTCAGTCTTTGACTGACATCGACTTGGCGGATATGAAGTACTACACCTATGAGCAAGGAAAATTTGCCGGCGTGGACAACGTAATCGTGAGTGCTACAGGATACACCGGAGCGGGTGGCTTTGAAATTTACTTCCCCAATGGAGTGGCTGAAGAGATTTGGGACAAGGTTTTGGAAGCGGGTGCTGATTTTGATATTAAGCCCATCGGCCTTGGTGCGCGTGATACATTGCGCTTGGAAATGGGATTCTGCTTGTACGGAAACGACATTGACGATCAGACCAGCCCTCTAGAAGCGGGATTGGGTTGGATTACCAAGTTCACTAAGGACTTCATCAACTCAGAAAACCTAAAAGCACAAAAAGAAGCGGGAATTACACGTCGCTTAGTAGGCTTTGAATTGATCGATAGAGGAGTGCCTCGTCAAGGTTACCCCATTGCCAATGAGGCAGGAGAAGAGATTGGTGTGGTTACTTCTGGAACCATGGGGCCTTCTGTACAGAAGTCCATCGGTATGGGATATGTTCCCGTAGATATGAAGGCTGAAGACACTGAAATTTACATCGTAGTGAGAAAGAAGAAGCTGAAAGCCAAAGTGGTAAAGCTTCCATTCTACAAGGGATAGTATTCCAAAGAATAGAAATTTATACTTCAAAATATTAAAGGCGTCGATTTTTCGGCGCTTTTTTTGATTATCAATATACAAGTTGCGGTATTCTTATGTGTTTTCGTTAACTTTTCACATTGTATTTAATGAATGTGATAAGATTTTAGATGGAATTAGATAAACTCGACAAATTAGATAAGCAGATACTCAAGCATTTACTTCAAGATGCACGAAAGCCCTACACAGAAATTGCCAAGGAATTGGTGGTCAGTCCGGGGACTATTCACGTTAGGCTCAAGAAAATGGAGAGAATGGGCCTGATCAAAGGGACTTCACTAAGCGTCGATTACGACAAGTTGGGATATTCTTTCATTGCCTATGTTGGGATTCAATTGTCTCAAACATCAAAAGCCCTAAAAGCCATTGATGATTTGCGAAAAATCCCAGAGGTAACCGTAGCCAATCTCACAACCGGTAAGTTTTCTATCTTCTGTAAGATTCGATGTGTGGATACTCCGCACGCAAAGGAGGTAATCTATAAGATTAACGATATAGAAGGCGTGTACCAAACAGAAACCATGATTTCGTTGGAGGAGTGCATCAATTCCAATAAAGCCTTGTTGGAAAAAATCATTTCCGAAGAGAATGATTTCTAAAATAAATTAAGCTTCAAACAGACATCCAATACTTCAAATTAACTGGACTCATGAAACAGCATTGGAACAACATATTTGCCACCAAGAGCCCCAAGGAGGTTTCTTGGACACAGCCCAAACCAGAGCCTTCACTTACGTTAATCCAAAGTTTACAATTACCACTAGACGCTCGCATTATTGAAATGGGAGGGGGGAGTAGTTTACTTCCCGATTTCCTTATCAAAATGGGTTTCCAAGATATCACGGTTGTAGATATATCGGCGGAAGCTTTAAACATCTCGAAGGAGCGCGTAGACTCTGCTTCGGTTCAATGGGTGGAATCTGATATGAGAGATTATTCACCCGACGGATCCTATGATCTTTGGCACGATAGAGCGGCCTTTCACTTTTTAACCGAACCTGAGGACATTGCGAATTACGTCGCCAAGGTAGAAGAGTCGGTAAAAGGGTATTTGATCATTGGCGCTTTCTCGGAAAACGGACCGTTGAAGTGTAGTGGATTGCCGGTTTCTCGATATTCTGAAGAATCCCTTCAAGACCTCTTTAAAAATTCCTTTGAAACCATAGAAACCTTCACCCTAGATCACACCACGCCTTTTGATACCCAACAGAATTTTGTTTTTGGGGTGTTTAGGCGTAGGGACTAGGAAAACAGTTAGCAGTGAAAAGTGAGGACCTGTCCCGATAGATATCGGGAGTGGGGCCTCCGGCCCCGCCCCAGGTGAATTTCGGAAAACATTCAAAACAAAGGCGAAAAGTAAACGTCTACTATCGGTAATACTCGGATGTAAATGGAAAAGCCGGGGCGTGTACCACGCCCTCCCCATTCCAAGTTATGACAATTGAAACTCCCAAGCGTCATTTAATCAGCTGTATTCGTTTGTTTTCGGGCTGAAACCCTAAGCAAATTGTGTCGTCTGAAAGCGTTTACTTGACGGGTTTCAATTCGCGAATGTCGTAGCTTGAGACCGGGGCCTGGGGTGCAGCCCCAGGAGGAGTTTGTTGAGGAACTTGGTAGAACCAACTCCGTTGCCTGTTTCCTGATGCCTGTTTCCTGATGCCTGTTCCCTGATGCCCGTTCCCTGATGCCCGTTCCCCGGTCCCCGTTACCCTCTAAAACATCAACCAATGCCCCTTGACAAACCCAGATTGTGGTCTGTATTCAATAGCGGGTGCAGGGATTTTAATCCAGTTGAGGCCGTGTAATATCGTATTCCAAAAACGCGATCCGGTTTCTACTCGGCTGAGGTCCAAATCCAGTGACAAGTACCATTGTTGTTCCCTGGGGATATGCGAGTACTCAGGGGGATTGGAAGAGGCGCCTACCATTCCCGTGGCGCCATAACCACCGGCGATGGCCAACCATTTGGGCCACCAGTTGTTGTCTGGAGCAAAAGTCCCCGGGTTTACGGAGAGCCAATAGGTTTGACCGTTGTAATCTTTCAATGCGCTTTCTGGGCCTCCATTGCCCAATAATTCGGGATTCAATGCGGCGTAGGATGTAGGGTAGTAGGAGTACTTCAATCGCATTCTCTGTTCTTTCCATCCCAACTGTTGACCTATAAAAAGGGCGGTACCGGCCGTATTGGCCGCCATGTCTCCCCAAGAAAACCCCCAGCCATCGGATGTGCCATCCATTATTTCAACAATTCCCAAATAGGTAAATCCAACCATTCCACCGTACCAAACGGCTTGGTTTTCCTTAACCCCAGACCAATGCAGTAGGTCGTAGCTGTAAGCTCCCATGGTATAGGCCGTCATGGTATGGCCTACTTTGTCAATACCTTCCCAATTGTTGTTGTCGTTGTGAAAGTGAAATCCACCCGAGCTGTAATCAGAATACCAGGTGCCATAGAGAACGCCTAAGCTAACCACCAAACCACCGCCGACCACACCAGTAGTCCAATACAAGCGCTCTTTGTTTAAAGTGTCTGCGGGTGTCCAAAAAGAGGTTTTTTGGGGCAAGGTTTGCGATAGGGCTTGCGCCGAAATCAACAGTCCGCAGAACAAACAAAGAACCTTGTTTTTCATCGGTAGATTTTATTGCGGTTGAGCCATTTTACATAGCGCTGCTTGTTGGCATTGTGCTGTGCGTCCGTTTCAGCAAAAGCGTGATAACCAGGGTTGTCCGGATTGGCACACATGTACATGTATCTGTGCTTACTTCCTCGTAGGACAGCATTTATGACCTCAGTGTCTGGAACCATAATGGGACTGGGAGGAAGGCCGTAGTTTTGATAGGTGTTGTAGGGCGAATCAATTTTTAGATCGGCGTATAGCACTCTTCTAATTTCAATATCTCTCCCTTCCGCCAGCTTCTTGGCATAGATTACTGTGGGGTCAGATTGCAGTCGCCAACCCTTGTTCAATCGATTTAAGTACAAACCTGAAACGGTGTTGTATTCATCCCTTTTGGCGGTTTCTTTTTCTACTATAGAGGCAAGAACGACTACTTGTTCTGAAGTAAGACCAATGGATTCGGCCTGAGCCAATCGCTTTTCGTTCCAAAACCTCTTGGATTCCCTTTCCAATCGCTCACAAAGGTCTTCTGCAGAAAGTGTCCAATACACTTCGTACGTATTGGGAATGAGGTGGTAAATAACATCCTCTCCCCACAGAGATTGCATTTGTTCCCAAATTTCTGATTCCGAAATCATGACTTGGTCTGCCAGTTTCTTTGCCACTTCTTCGGGGTAATTGGCACTGGTAAAAGTGATGCGAACCGGTTTTTGCAATCCCGCCCTAAAGGTGTTTACTAAGTCATTATTACTCATTCTCGGTGTGATGATGTAATGACCCGGTTTTGGTGTTTCTAATCCCTTCGCGGAAGCAATATTGGCAAAGCTTTCCGCATCCGTCAGATAGGGCGTTAAATCTTCCTTTAATTGTTCAACAGAGGTTTCTGGTTGGACGTAAAAGGAAATGGAATCTTCTGCAGAAACGTTGTCATTCAGAAGCCAATCGTACGCCAGGTAGGCGAGGGAAGCTCCTCCAAGGATTACAAAGAGTACAATGACAAGGACTTTCTTCATTTGTTTTTTGTTTGAACGCTTTGGGTGCGGGTGGTGGATGTTTACTTTTTGGATTCTGCTGTGAAAGTTGCTATTTACTGTGCTGAATTCAAGAATTGCATGGCCTTGGCGACTTGAGAATTCTCTGGATATTTCGCGCTCAGTGGAGCAAGTATTTCTCTGGCGTTTTCCGTTTGTCCAAGATACAGATAATAGGCGGCTAAATTCACCCCACCCTGCACGTAATCGGGATTTAAATTGACCGCACGCTTCAGAAATTTATAGGCTCGTTCCGTCTGACCTTGGGCTAGGTATAAATACCCCAGATTGGACATGGCTACTTCTTCATTGGGGTTCATATTGGTCACGTTTTCCAATTCTTTCATTCCCTCTGCTTCCCGGCCGTCAGAGATTAATGCGATGGCGTATTGCAGTCTAAAGTCTGGATGTTTTGGCGCCAATTCTACCGATCGTTCCAAAAAGAGAAGGGCATTTTTCACATCCTTTTCGGCCTTAAAGCTTTCGCCGATGCGGTAAGCCGTCCAAGCGTGAAGATTGTTATAGGACGGTTTGTTCAATTTGGATAAGATTACCGAAGGGGTTTCTACCGTCGCCCATTGTACGATTTCTATGGTTTCGCCACGCAAGAATTTTAATTGAACCCATTCGTTGAAATATTGATTTCTATCCATTCCCTTTGCAATGGTGGCTGCGCTGTCTAGGAGGAAGAACTCCCCACCAAATTTCTCGTATTGCTGCATGTAGGCAACCCACCGTGAGCGTTTACTCGGCTTGTCATTATTGACAGATACCAAGGTGATAAACTCTCGAATGGCCTCCGTCTTTTGATTGTCACCAGGGATTTGAATTTTGTGATCATGTACACTTACGTGAGGTATATCGATGCTGGAGGAAGAGGGCATGTGACAATTGCTGCAATCTTCGTTTTCCTCTTGGTAGTCGATTGTATTCGCATGTATTTTAGGGTAATCCGTATGGCAACTTCTACACGAATTATTGTACTGGTCTCTCCCCGTTTCTTCCACTGAAACATGGGGGTTGTGGCAAGTTACGCAGGTCAGATTTCCATCGGTTTGCAGGAAGCATTCACTCTGTTTTAGCCTGTCCACGTGGCTGGCCATTATAAAGGATTCTTCGGAATCAGTGTACCTTGGCAAATAGACATCCATTATGTCTTTGAGCATCATGCCGGGCCTAAAGTCGAAGAATGACTTGTCGGGGGCCAGCACGGCATTTCCTTGAAGGTGGCATCGCTGGCAAATCTGAAACTGTAGCTCATTGCTGAGTTTTTTGGGATTGACGATTGAATAGTCGATTTCATTTGCCGTATCGGTGATGTCTCCGCGAGTGATTTTGTTTATGTGCAGGTTTCCCGGGCCGTGGCATCTCTCACAATCAATGCCTCCAGGTAAGGAATGAAATTCGTTTTCTGAACCCATTTGGAAATCTGTTGGCATGGCGTTGTGACACGACATGCACTCAAGACCGATGATTCTAGAAAAGCGAGAGTTGGCGCCGTTTTCATATCCTGGAGGCAAATCCCATTTTCCATCCTGGGTGTAGTAGGTCATAGGTGCTTGGAACAACAGATTTCCAACCGCAAATAAATGCGAATTGGTGTGTTGTCCTGAGCCAATGATGTATTCGATGGGTTGTTCCCATTGGTGAACGGTGTCCTTTCCTTCCATTCTATATTCGAGAATGCGAAGTGCTGAACGCTTCCAAAAAGGAGTGTAGTAAAAGTCATTAATGCTGTCGTGAACCACGGGATGACCCGAGAAGTCACCAGAACTCTTGTATCGAGTGGCAATGCCAAAGGACTTTCCCATCCCCGTTCTCAAGAAGCTGTCATGCTTGTCTGTGTGGCATACTCGACATTGATCCATGCCTACGTACTGGGCAGAATCTCCGTGGTTCCAATAGGGCAAGTGGGATTCAGTACCTTCAGCCAATAGCACGGAAGGAGAGGTGTCATCGGTGGATTGGCATTGTATCAATACAAAAATGCCCAAAAGAACGGCGAGAAGAGTTGCTGTATACCTCATCAGAATACAAGTTGATAGAATCCAACATCTTCAAAACCCTCCGAACTCCTTGTCCAATCCTTTTTGACACCTGTTTTTTCAAATCCCAACTTTGAAAAGAGTTTGATGCTCACTGTGTTTTTCTCCGAAATGGAACAATACATCTGATGAACCATCAGGTGGTCCTTTGCATACGAAATCAATAACTCTAAGGATTCTTGCGCATATCCCTTGCCTCGGTCTTCATCCGAGTGGATGAGTATACCAACGCCTACTTTCTGATGAAGCGCATTGTAATCAAACAAATCAATGCATCCTACAGGTTTTCCGGAACTTCTCTCTACAATGACATATCGAAATTGCCCTGAGGAGAGAATGTTGGTTTGCGCATTTTCTAGATAAGCCTGCAGCATTTGTAAACTGTAGGGTTGAAGGCGCTCTGAAACCTTCCAATGATCGGGGCTGTTTTCCCAAGCCACCAAATGGGGCAGGTCTTCAGGTTCTAAAGCTCTAAGAGATATGTTTTCTCCAGTTAACAAGGGCGGAAATGGATTTTGATTACACGCTAAACTGTCCGTCAAAAACAAAGGTTGCCGGACCTCTTAAAATTACGTTTTTAAATCCATCTTCAGAAACCTCAAAGGAAACGCTTAACTCACCTCCCAAGGTTTTGACCTTCATGGGGTTTGCGGACATTCCCTTTTGCTGAAAAGCCACTAGGGCCGCAGCGGTTACGCCGGTTCCACATGAGTAGGTCTCGTCTTCAACCCCGCGTTCATAGGTCCTCACGGAAATTTCATCTCCCGTCATTTCAACAAAATTGATGTTGGCTCCTTCTGCTCCGTAAATCTCATTTCGATATTTACGTCCGGTTTCAAAAACGGGATAGCCTTCTGTCTTTTCTACAAATTCCACGTGATGGGGAGAACCGGTGTCTATAAAGAATCCCTTTTCTGAATTCTTGCTATTCTCAGTGTCAATCATGTGAAGAGCCACGGTTCCATCTTCGTGCACAATAGCACTGTGCATTCCATCAATGGCTTCAAAAAGAGTGTTTTCCCCAATGATGTTGAGGTCGTAAGCAAATTGCACAAGGCACCTCCCGCCGTTTCCGCACATGGTGCTCTCAGATCCGTCAGAGTTGAAGTAGACCATTTTGAAATCGACTTCCTGGTGTGATTGTAACAAAATAAGGCCATCGGCACCTATGCCAAAACGCCTTTGACAAAGTCCGGCTATGAGTTTTACGTCGTATTGGGGAAAAGTGGAATCTCTATCATCGATGAGAATAAAGTCATTTCCCGTGCCGTGGTATTTGTAAAAGGTATAATCCAATGTTTCTGATTTGCTGACAAAGGTAAGGAATCAGTGAACCGAAAAAAATGGTTGATTTTTCAAAAAACTCCATGATAATTCAGTAATTTAAGTAGCTGATTTTCCCCTGTAAAAACACCGTCGTTAAAGTTAGGTTAAGGGGTAATCAATAATGCCTACGATGCGTTACATTTGTTATCAACCCCTTTGGTAATGGGGTTCTCACATCGTTAAACATTCAAAGCATACATTGTAAAACCACAAATGGTAAATCATATGAAGAACCAATTAAAAAGCTATACCTCGCTTGTTTTGAGCTCCCTTGCGGGCGGGGTTATTGCCTTGGGAGGATACACAGCGATTACCTCTGCTGATTCCGCAAGCGCAACTGAAGATAAATCACCCATCATTATTGAAACACCCGTCCAGACTTCGGGTAGACCCGTTGATTATGTTCCAGCGAATGCACCGGACAATTTTGTAAACGCAGCGGATTTGTCTGTACACTCTGTAGTCCACGTAAAAGTGACGAAGAATGCACAAGGAAATTATTACCAAAATCCATTCGAAGAGTTCTTTTTTGGCACGCCAAGAGGACAACAGAAGAGCAAGAAAATTCAAGGTGCAGGATCGGGAGTCATCATCACCAACGACGGTTACATCGTAACCAACAACCACGTGATTTCAGACGCTACAGAAGTTACTGTGATGCTCAACGACAACAGAAGCTATCCTGCCAAAGTCATTGGAACGGACCCCACTACAGACATTGGATTGTTGAAAATTGAAGCCACGGACCTGCCAACACTTCCCTTTTCCAATTCGGATGATGTGAAAGTAGGAGAGTGGGTATTGGCAGTAGGGAACCCCTTTAACTTGACTTCTACCGTTACCGCAGGTATTGTTTCTGCCAAGGGTAGAAATATCAATATCATTCCGGATCGTACGGCTATTGAATCTTTTATTCAAACCGATGCTGCGGTTAATCCCGGAAACTCTGGAGGCGCCTTGGTAAATATTGAAGGAGAATTGGTGGGTATTAATACAGCGATTTCTACGCATACAGGATCTTTCGAAGGATACAGCTTTGCCGTTCCTGCTAATATTGTAAAAAAGGTAGTTGATGATTTATTGGAATACGGAACCATACAGAGAGCGTATCTCGGAGTGGGCATCGCCAATGTGACGCCTGAACTCAAGGAAGAGATGGGGCTCAAAACGACTTCGGGAGTGTTTATCTCTGGGGTTACTAAAGACGGTGCTGCGGAAGAAGCAGGACTTATTAAGGGCGATATCATCACCAAAATTGACGATTCTCCCATTGCAAAATCTGCGGACCTTTTGGAAACCATTGGAAGAAAGAGACCCGGTGATTCTGCCGTGGTAACTGTAGACAGGAACGGAAAAGAAAAGACGGTAAAAGTCGTCTTGAGAAACCACCGCGGTACTACCGAGTTGTTTACTGCGCAAGAAATAGAAGAGGCTCGAGAATTAGGGGCAGAATTTGCTGATATTCCCCGCGAGGAGTTACGTCGAATGGGTCTTAGAGGCGGTGTTCGCATTGATAAAATCAACGGAGGAAAGATCAAGGAACAAGGAATTCCTGAAGGATTTATCATCGTAAGAGTAAACAATAAACCGGTGAGAAACACCAAAGAACTGCACGCTATTTTGGACAATTTGGACATTGGTGATGGGGTTCTTTTGCAGGGATATCACAAGGATGGCAAGTCCGATTACTTTGCTTTTGGAATGTAAGAATTGCACAAGATTAGAATTCGAATAATTATTTTGAGAAGACCACAGTTCCCATGGGGATTGTGGTTTTTTCTTTTACGGCAGGGTTAGAATGCAGATTGGATAAACCCAATGCGCTGAATTGCAATTATTACAGGGAAAAACACAACGTTTCAATTAATTGAATATTCGATTGGTTTATCCTACTTTTGCCGGACCAAAGAATCAATTTTTTCAAAAAAAATGGCTGCACAGAAAACGTATGAACAGTCCGTTCAAACTCGTATCGCAAAAGAGAAAAACGCGACGGAATTCATCAAAGCAATTAGCGATTTGTTTTACGAAAGAGGGGTTGAGACCGTTCTTTTCAGAAATCAACTAATTGACCAACGTCCAAGTGAAATCCTTAACCTTCACCAATACGCTCGTCAGATCGTAGGTAAGAACATCACCATCGAGGATACTCTTGCTCTTCTCCAGGTAGTGAACAAATCCGATATGTGCCCAGCGCGCTTTGACATCGGTAAATTGGCCGCTGAGTGGGTAGAAGAAGGAGAAAACTTCTCTAGTATGGAAGGTTTTGTTCAATCCAAATTGGCTGACTTTATTGGTGCTGACAAGCGCGAGAATACAGAGCCTAAAGACGTAGTTCTCTACGGATTTGGTCGCATCGGTCGCTTGGTAGCTCGCGAATTGATCGCTCAAGAAGGTCGTGGAGAGCAATTGAGACTTCGCGCCATCGTTACTCGTGGAGGAGATGCAACTACTTTGGAAAAGAGAGCTTCTCTTTTGAGAGTTGACTCTGTTCACGGAGAGTTTCCTGGAACAGTAGAAGCAGATGCAGAAAACAACTGCTTAATCATCAACGGTCGCAAGATCCAAATGATTTCTGCTAAGCAGCCAGAGGATATCGACTATACAGAATACGGAATTCAAGATGCATTGGTAATTGATAACACCGGTGCCTTTAGAGATAAGACTGAGCTTTCTCGTCACTTGACCAAAGGAGCTTCTAAAGTTCTTTTGACCGCTCCTGGTAAGGAAGTTCCCAACATTGTTCACGGGGTTAACCAGAGCAACTACGATCCCAAGGAAGTAGACGTATTCTCTGCCGCATCTTGTACTACCAACGCCATCGTTCCCATCCTTAAGGTTATGGAAGATTCGTTTGGTGTTGAAAAAGGACACATAGAAACGGTTCACGCCTACACCAACGACCAGAACTTGGTAGACAACATGCACAAGAAATACCGTCGTGGTAGAGGTGCTGCCTTGAACATGGTTATCACCGAAACAGGTGCTGGAAAAGCTGCTTCTAAGGCACTTCCTAGCTTGGAAGGTAAATTGACTTCTAATGCCATTCGCGTTCCTGTACCCAACGGTTCATTGGCCATCTTAAACTTGACATTGGACAAAGCCACTACGGTTGAGGAGTTGAACAATGCCATGAGAAACGCAGCGCTTTCTGGAGACTTGGTTGAGCAGATTAACTACAGCATGTCTAACGAGTTGGTAAGCTCAGACATCGTAGGTAACCCACAACCATCTATCTTTGATAGCCCCGCTACCATCGTACACAAAGACGGAAAGAGCGTTGTTCTTTACGTATGGTACGACAACGAGTACGGTTACTCAAGACAGGTTATTAGACTTTCTAAGTACATCGCTGCCGTTCGCAGAAAGAGATATTACTAGAGAGTACCGACTATACAAAAACAGAACCCCAGCAGATCCTGCTGGGGTTTGTTTTTTCTAGTAACTAGTAACTGGTAACTGGTAACTAGTAACTAGTAACTAGTGACTAGTGACTAGTGACTAGTGACTAGGGAAGGAATGAGGAAATAGGAAGGAAGCAAGAAGGAAAGAGGAATCTTTATCCCGTGTGAACTCCGGAAGGTGGTCAAATCAATTTTCCTTCTTTATTCCTAATTCCTAATTCCTGATTCCTTCTTATGCCTGTTACCTGCTCCCAGCTCCCTACTCACCCATATTCCTAAAGACCAGTCGGTCTTCAAAACTATCAATGAGGATTACAGAGTCCGGTTGAACATCTCCGGCGATGATGGCCTTGGAGAGTTCATTGAGGATTTCTCTTTGAATCACTCGCTTAACTGGGCGAGCACCAAATTGAGGATCGTATCCTTTTTTAGCAATATGTGCGATGGCTTCTGGTGTCGCGTCAATCGAAATTTCTTTTTTGTTGAGCATTTTGCTCAATTGATGTATCTGAAGCGATACGATATCTGCAACCTCCTCCTCTGTAAGCGGAGTGAACATGATAATCTCATCAATTCGGTTTAAAAATTCAGGTCTAACCGTTTGCTTGAGCAATCCCAAAACTTCAGTTTTGGCCAATTCTGTAGCCGCGTGAATTTCTTCCTTCTTGATATCATTGAATCGCTCCTGTATTATATTGGATCCCATGTTAGAGGTCATGATGATAATGGTGTTCTTAAAGTTCACCGTGCGACCTTTGTTATCCGTTAAGCGACCTTCGTCCAATACCTGCAACAAGGTGTTGAAGGTGTCGGGGTGGGCCTTTTCAATTTCATCCAGTAAAACCACAGAGTAGGGGCGACGTCTTACCGCTTCTGTCAATTGTCCACCTTCATCGTATCCCACGTATCCCGGAGGTGCACCAATCAAACGAGAAACGGAATGTCTCTCCTGGTATTCACTCATGTCTATTCGCGTCAAGGCCGCCTCGTCATTAAAGAGGAACTCTGCTAAAGTCTTAGCCAATTCGGTTTTTCCGACCCCTGTTGTTCCCAAGAAGATAAAACTCCCAATGGGCTTACTCTCGTCGGCAAGACCTGCACGTGAGCGTCTAATGGCGTCAGAAACCGCCTGAATGGCTTCGTACTGGCCAATGACTCTTTTGTGAAGCTCGTCCTCCAAGCGCAAGAGCTTTTCTCTCTCGCTTTCTAGCATTCGATGTATGGGAATTCCCGTCCAGCGAGAAATCACCTCGGCAATGTCCTCAGAAGTCACCTCTTCCTTAATGAGGGGAGAGGCCATGTTTTGGAGTTGAGCTTCGGCTTGTGCCAATTCTTCCTCCACTTCCTTAACCCTGCCATATCGAATCTCGGCAACGCGTCCGTAATCTCCGGAGCGCTCTGCTTTTTCGGCTTCAAATTTCAAGGCATCCATTTCTTCCTTGGCAGATTGAATGCTTTCTACCACGTCCTTTTCAGAATTCCATTTGGCTTGAAGTTCTGATTTTTCCTCGTTGAGGTTGGCGAGTTCTTCTTTGATGACGGCCAGTTTTTTTACGTCGTCTTCTCGCTTAATGGCTTCCTGCTCAATTTCCAATTGCATGATGCGTCGGTCCAAAACATCGATTTCTTCGGGTTTGGAATTGATCTCCATGCGTAGTTTACTGGCCGATTCATCGATGAGGTCAATGGCCTTGTCTGGCAAGAACCTGTCGGTGATGTATCGCTGCGAGAGTTCGACGGCGGCAATGATGGCCTCGTCCTTAATTCTAACCTTGTGGTGCGTTTCGTATTTCTCCTTAATCCCTCTGAGAATGGAAATGGAAGATTCCGTATCGGGCTCCTCTACAAAGACCTTCTGGAAACGGCGCTCTAAGGCCTTGTCCTTTTCAAAGTACTTCTGGTATTCATCCAAGGTAGTCGCTCCAATGGCGCGTAGTTCTCCACGTGCCAATGCAGGCTTGAGGATGTTGGCCGCGTCCATGGCACCGTCGCTTTTCCCGGCACCTACTAGCGTGTGGATTTCATCGATAAACAAAACGATTTCACCGTCAGAAGAGATGACTTCCTTTACAACGGATTTGAGTCTTTCCTCAAACTCTCCCTTGTATTTGGCTCCCGCAATTAGGGATCCCATATCCAAAGAGAAAATCACCTTGTTCTTTAAGTTTTCGGGCACGTCCCCTTGAATGATTCGGTGCGCAAGACCTTCGGCAATAGCCGTTTTACCTACACCGGGTTCCCCCACAAGAATGGGGTTGTTTTTGGTGCGACGAGAAAGAATTTGCAATATGCGACGGATTTCTTCATCGCGGCCAATGACGGGGTCTAGCTTGCCAGAACTCGCCAATTCGTTGAGGTTCTTGGCGTATTTGGATAGGGAATTATAGGTGTCTTCCGCGCTTTGTGAAGTCACTTTTTCTCCTTTGCGTAGTTCTTCAATGGCTTTTTCTACTTGCTTTACGCTGAAACCAGCGTCCTTTAGCATTTGCCCTGCTACACCAGATGCTTCCAAAATTCCCAAAAAGATATGTTCAATGGAGGTGAATTCGTCACCGTTCTTTTGAGCGTATTTCTGGGCCTTAGTCAAGGCATCGTTGGCTGAGCGACCCAATTGAATGTGTGCGCTTGAAATAGAAGGCTGGCTATCAATAGAGGCATCCAACCCCGCAGAAAAGGATTCCAAGTTGATTCCTGATTTATTAAAGAGGAAGGGTATAACGTTTTCGTCTACTTCAAACACGGCTTTGAGCAGGTGAGTAGACTCAATGGCATTGTGCTCATGTGCGCTAGCAATAACTTGTGCTTGCTGAATGGCTTCTTGCCCTTTGATTGTGAATGAATTTATGTTCATGGTTTTGTATATACTTGTATTGTGAGTAGTTGTATTGTGAAAACTTTGGAGTATTTCAATTAACGTTCGGTCTGTGTTTATCAATTTCCAATCCAATGGGTTTTTGCTGTCAAAAGGTTAGTAGAGGTAAGTATTTGACTAACAATTCGTCAGGAGTTTTTGAATTTTGATGACAAAATTTCCGGAAAAACATTTGGTACAGGCATTGCTTACTAGACATTGAATCTCACATGATTCAGATATAAACAATGAAAAAATTAATTGAACAAGCTCTTGAGTCCTCTTTTGATTACTCGGGCTACAGAAAACACATTGACGAATTGTACGACCGTGGAGAAACCACCAGTGGCGATACCTCAGACGCCATGCTCCACTACACCGATCTCAACCGATCGCGCATGAACAAATGGGATAAGCGTTACCATCCTTCAGACGAGGTAATAAACGCCGTAAAGTCCCTAGATACTCCAGAAATCTGGTTGGTCCTCACCGAAGGTTGGTGTGGAGACGCCGCTCAGAGTTTGCCCTTGTTAGTAAAGATGGCGGAAGCCAATGACAATATTCAAATCAAGATGGCCCTAAGGGATCAAAACACGGATCTAATGGATCATTTTTTGACCAATGGGGGAAGAGCCATTCCCAAGCTAATTCGCATTAACGCGGAAACTCTAGAAGTCATCAATGACTGGGGCGCCCGTCCTGCCATTGCGCAAGAGATGGTCGTGAGTGCCAAAGCAGCCGGCCAAGACTATGCAACTCCACTACACCTTTGGTACGCCAAGAACAAGGGGGCAGAAATGGAAAGAGAAATGGTAGAACTACTCCTAGGAGTGGGTTCAGAAGCGTAAATTTTAGATTGGATTTACCAGCCTAGATTTTGTGGCTTTTACTTTTTATGAGCGGCCTGTAATGTGCCGTACATCTCATTAAAATGCGTGTAAACGGAGTCAAAGAAGTTGGATTCCGCCAAGTGGTTCTTGAGTTCTCCAAAATCTGAATGGACTTCCTTGGAAAACTTGTAACCCTGCTTCATGGGGCCCGCTTCAAATTCTACATAGAAATAGCGCTCTGTTGTGTAGTAAGATATCTTGTATCTCTTGTCTTGATGGCTTTCTACAATTCTCATGATAGCAGTATTCTATTGCTCGTAAATTTACAGCGCAAAGCGCAATTTTACATTTACCAATCGGGAGGTCAAGAAGTTGGGAACAGCGTATTGGCCTCCTTGATTGTCTTTTACCCAGAGGTAGCTGGCTACGTTTTGATTGTCTAGCAAGTTGAAGACTTCAAGGGACAACCAAACCGATTTAAAGGCTCCAAACATCCCAAAGACTCCTTTGTCTTTGCCTTCTTCCTTCAGAATTTTTATAAATCCAATATCCACCCTTTGGTAGGGGGGAGCTCTGAAGTTGTACTGGGATCTGTCCGCTCCCGGAGGTCCAAAGGGAAATCCACCCGTTACGGTCAAGGTCAAGCTCACCCTAAAGGTGGGGTCCTTGGGTAGGTGGTCTTGAAAGAAAATATTGAAGTTGTATCGGTTGTCTGTAGGACGAGGTAACAACCCGGCGTTGTCCGTAGAGAGGTCCTCCATAACGCGGTACAGACTAAAACTCATCCAACTTTCGGTTCCCTTCACAAATTCTCCGTTGACCCTAAAGTCGATACCACTGGCAAAACCATCTGCCGTATTGGTGGCTGCATAGCGAAGCCTTACGTTGTCGAGTTCGTAGGGAATGAGGTAGTTTAGGTCCTTGTAGTATACTTCGGTTACCCATTTAAAGGGGCGGTCCCATGCCTTAAATTCATAGTCAGAACCCAGCACCAAGTGAATGGCTTCTTGGGCTCTAATGTCTGGATTTACCGATCCCGAAATATCGCGCATTTCACGATAGAAGGGTGGCTGGTGATAATATCCTCCGGCTGCTTTAAATACCCAATTGTATTTCCAGTCCGGCTTCCAACTAATGCTAGCTCGTGGGCTGATGGTCGTTTGATTGTTGAAGGACCAATAATGGCTTCGCAAACCGGCTTTTACCTTCCAGTCACCTTTGGCCTTCCAAGTTCTGATGTATTCTAAATAGCCCATCAGGCGGTTTGAAGCCACGGAAACCCTGGAGTCATACGAAGAAAAAAGAGGCAGACCTTCTGCGTACTGTCTTATGGTATCTCCGGTATTGGGGTCAAAGGAAACGCTCGTTGGAGTGTGGGGAATGGAATATCCTGCGCTGTCTATGCGCTCCCATTCCTTGTATCTATCGATGATGTCGTCCCTCTGGTATTTAAGTCCCCAAAGCCACGTCTCGTCTTTATCGCCATAAACTCCCTTGTGGTCTGCCGTAAAAATGATGGCGTCTAGGTTGTTTCTCGCAAAATCCTGAAATCCTCCCACACCACGTAAAAACTTAACTTCTCCAAAATCATCACTTCCCAAGTCATTGTCCAATTCTCCCAGTCGGTACAAGCCTATGACGTCAAAGTACTCTTGCTCTTGGGTTTGGAATACAGAGGTGTTGAATTGAAGGCGAAGGTTGTCTGAAACCTTGTTTTCTGCTCCTAATGCCGCAAATCGGGTTTGGTAGGCATAGTTTTCTTGTCCGTCAAAGAATACGTTGAGTCGCAAAGCTTCTTGAACCGTACCGAAGTTGGTCTGTCTCGATTCAGGGACTACTTGGTAGCGGTTGGACGAAAGGTTTCCCAAAAAGAATACTCTCCACTCATCGGTAATGTCATAGGTGATGTAGGCCTGTCCATCGAAGAAACGGGGTCTAAAGTCTGCTTCGGTATCTGTAGAATTTAGGAGAATGGTATTGGTGCGGTATCGCACAGAACCAATCATGGCCAATCGGTCTTTAAAGGCAGTTCCTTCTGCGGTTAATGATCCTCCGAGTAAACTGGCCTCTCCGCGAACACCAAAGCTCTCGGGCTTGCGGTAGGTGATGTCTAGGACAGAGGACATTTTGTCGCCGTACTGAGCTTCAAATCCACCCGCAGAGAAATAGATGTTTCCGACCATATCGGGATTGACAAAGCTCAAACCCTCTTGCTGTCCCGCGCGAACGAGGAAGGGTCTGTACACTTCAATTCCGTTGACATATACAAGGTTTTCATCAAAGTTTCCTCCGCGTACCGAGTATTGAGAACTGAATTCATTATTGGAAACCACTCCTTGAAGGGTCTTTACCAAACCCTCTACACCGGCCGTAGGACCCGCAGAAAACTCCAAGTTTTTGGGGTCTAGGTCAATCTTGTCTTCTAAGCGTTCACGATAGTCTACCAGGTCGATGGCGTCCAGGACGTTGTCGTCGTTTTGGAGGGTTACGTTGAGTATTTTGACCTCGTCCGGTTGGGCTTTCCATTCTGTAGTATCCGGCGCGTATCCAATTCGTGAAAATACAATTCGGTAGGTGCCAGGAGCAGGAACTACGATGTTGAACGTTCCGTTGCTTTGGGTTTGGACGTAGTCTTTTCCCACCACCACAAAGACCTCTTCCAGTGGATTGGACTTAGTATCCCTAACCACACCTCTGAGTGTGGCCTCTTGAGCCCAAACAGAGCTTCCCAGAAATAGGCCAATAAGGAGAAAGAGGTATCTCATGTTTTTTAAAAGTCGCCTCGCTTAAGCGCTTGGAAAAATTCTGCCCAAGCAAAGGGGTTGGACAGGGCGCCAATCACGGCAGCACCCCCATCGGTACCGTAATAACGTCCTTGGTTGTAAAGCTGTTGTGTTTGGTATTTAATCATGAAGTTTTGAATCTCCGATGCGGAGTATCCCATGGCCATAGCGCGTTCCTTTAGAGCAGCAATGGCCAAGTTTCTCTGGGCGATGTCGTATTCTGTGGTTTCCAGCTTCATGGCTAGGAATTCCTCTTTAAATCTCTCAGGCGATGGCCAGGGATATAAGGTTACTTCCTGTAGCATGGTGGTATCTCTCTCTAGGGGTACCAAACTCAAATACGTTTCTTGATCCAGCGTATCCGGAACCCAGAGGAAGGTGGTTTTAAAACCTACACAGGTAATGATAATGGTATCATTAGGTACGGCGGCAAACGAAAAGAAACCTTCCTCATCAGAAATGGTCACCTGACTTCTTTTGGGAATGGTCAAGTGAGCATACGGAATAAAGTTTTTCTGGGCGTCTTTGGTGACCACCACTCCAGTAATTTCTACTACCGTATCCTGAGTCTCTTGTGCAGAGGTTGAGAAGGCAAGTAGAAGTGAGAATATGAATAGAATTTTCTTCATAAAACTAGCGTATCTGACACAAAGGTATGTGATTAATTGAAACGATATGTGAAAACCTTTTCTTCGGAATATCCATAAAAACTATTGGGTCAAATCTATTTTGTAATACTAAGTTGAATGACCACGCTGCTTTGGTTACCTACTTCGTCTTCTACCTCTAAACTCAGCATTTGCGTCCCCAAAGGGGCATCGGCGGGAAGAGTGTGGGTTAAAAGTCCAGATTTGTAGTCGTACTCAAAGAGAATCCACTTTCCGTTTAGTTTTCCCTTAAACGAGGAAATCCCCGAGGTGTTGTCCGCTACAAAAAACTGTACGCGTTGACCACGCTTTCGGGTCGATCCATTTTGTAGTTTGAGAGGTTTTATGCGAGGAGCAATGCTGTCATAGGCAAGAGAAAATACACCAAAGGTCCTGGATCGCGCGGTGACCACTCCTTTTTTATTGTGCTTGGCGCCTTCAAAAACCCATTTTTTTCCCGACTTGGAAACCACCACCAGCTTTTCTGGATGGGGCGCATCGGAAGAATAGGGAAGTTCTACCGTGAAGTATTTTTGGGAAGGTATTTCTGTGGTGCCAATGGTGTACGCTGGCCCAATAAGCCCTTTCGTGGAATCAATTTCAAATGGCAAAAACCGAGACTGATAAAGAGATCTCGCCGGAATGGTCAGAGAAAAATCGCCTTCTGTATGGGTGAATTTGCGCTTGTAGTTTACACTGAGTCCAGGCACAAAAGGAGCTGGCGTTCCCGGCACTTCGCCTTTGAGGACTACGTTGAGTTCTGAACGATTTCCGTAGGCATCTTCTGCGTAGAAAACGATGTTCTTAGATTGACCAGGAGAAATCTCTACGGTGCCATTTCCATCCAAATGGGAATACATGCTCAAGTCATTTCCTGGCAATAAAAACGTTCTATGCGTCAATCTTCTGCAACATGCCTTTAGGCGGTAATCCATGTGGGCGTTGATAAATCGCGTTTCCGCGAAAGCAAATGTCTTCGCCTCAAAAACAAAGGTAGTGTCTCCGTCTACGACTTGAGTTAAGGAGTAAATTCCATTTCGATTGTTGGCTTTGTCCAAACGGTCTATGACGCCAATAGCGAAGCCCACTTTTCCAAATCCTGAGAGATGAGAAACCTTGAGTTTGTATTGGCTGCCTGATCGGGTGACTTTGTAATCTATGGGAACTCCCTTTCCAGAAACGGTTGACTTTTTGCCTACGGGATCTATACGGAAGGAAAAGAACTCGGGAGCTCTTTGGTCAGAGACGTCAAAGGAAAAGAGTAGGGGGTTGATGGGTTTCTCGGTTCGGGTATCTCTGATTTCAAAGTGGAGGTGAGGACCGCCGGATCCTCCAGAATTTCCAGAAAGGGCAACGACTTGACCTCTTTCAACCCTCAGTTCTCCTGGTTTCGGAAAGATTTCCACGGCAAAAGACTCTCTTTCATATTGAATGGAATCCACGTAGGATTCTATAGAGGAACTGTATCTCTGAAGGTGTGCGTAAACGGTGGTGTATCCGTTGGGATGGGTGATGTATAATGCCTTACCATAGCCATACGGAGAAACCTTAATTCTCGAAACATAGCCGCTTTCGGCTGCTAAAACTCTCTTTCCTTCGGATCCGCCCGTTTTGATATCTATCCCTGCGTGAAAGTGATTGGACCGCAATTCTCCGAAGGTTCCCGACAAAATAAGAGGAATGTCCAATGGAGATTGGAAATTGACCTTTTTGTCTCCCTTGGGCTGTCCAAAGCCAACTAAAGGGATGATAAAGAGGAGAGTCCAAATGGCGTTTCGCATACGTTTCGCGTAAAGGGGCTGTATTGTGTAAAAAAGATAAGGGGCTAATGTAATGATTGATGGCTTTAAAATGAATAGCTGTTAACAAAAAGCTTTGAGTTATCCTTTGCCATTTATACATTTGTATGAATTCTGAATTCAACCTTTGAATGACACAGGGAGAAAATTTATCTAGTAAAGTCGTTGGAAAGGTTTCTCAATTGGTAAAGCAATATCAGGAGTTGACTCAGGTTGTTGAGCAACAAAAAGCTGAATTGAACCAGAGAGATCGTGAGATACAGACCCTGCACGGTCAAGTAGAGGGATTGAAGGAAGAAATCAAGGCATTGCAAGTGGGAGACGCCATCAAAGCATCTTCGGGATCCAATGAGGCCGCCCAAAAAATCAATGCCTTAGTTAGGGAAATAGATAAATGTATTGCCCTGTTAAACCAATGAGTACTGAAGATTCATCTCAAAA
Organism: uncultured Schleiferiaceae bacterium; assembly: GCA_965658445.1. Classification (GTDB taxonomy): domain Bacteria; phylum Bacteroidota; class Bacteroidia; order Flavobacteriales; family Schleiferiaceae; genus CBFHSF01. The sequence goes on from CBFHSF010000011.1 coordinate 73,728, forward strand.
GATAAAAGTCAAAATAGCCAATAGGGTATATCCCCTTACGGTGAAAAGGACAGAGGAAGCACGGTTCCGAAAGGCCGTTTCCCTCATCAATGAGATGGTACAGCAGTTCGAAGAAAAGTACGCGGTAAGAGATAAACAAGATATTTTGGCCATGTGTGCCCTTCAATTTGCCAATCAGTTGGCAAAGCAAAAAGAGCAAAAGGCCGATGCGTCCCTCCAGGTTACGCAAGATCTCAAAGCCATTGACAACCTTCTCTCGTCGGTTCTAGCGGGTAATCCAGAATAAATTTTTTCCCCACATGGGTTCTTACGTTTGCTAAACTCAACGGTTACATCTAATAGGTGTTTCGACTCGGAGTACGTAGAACAGGCCGTAACCTAGTTTTACTAGTGTAGGACTTTGTCCTCAACGGAAGTATGAAATACTGCGGTAAACACCGATCTTGTCTAAATGGGAGTTTAGACATTCGCGGAACCATGTGGGGTTTTTATGGATTAATTTAACAACAACTATGGATATTGTACTACCTGTCTTGGCAGGCCTACTGGCTGGATTTTTGCTCGGCTTTTTGATTATCAAGCAAATGCAATCCAAGAAGGCCAACGGAATCATCTCCGAAGCCACCAAGGAAGCAGAAAATATAAAGAAGGATAAAATTCTTCAAGCCAAGGAGAAGTTCTTGGAACTCAAAACGGAGCACGACAAAAAGATTGCTCGCAACCAACAGAAGAACAACGAGAGCTACCAGAAGCTCAAGGAGAAGGAGAGAAACTTTTCCAAACAAGTAGAGGAAGTTAAGCGCAAAGAGAAAAATCTCAATCGCTTAGAAGAAACCTTGGCTCGCAAAATTGAGCTCAACGAAAAAAAGGGCCAGGAATTGGATAAGGCTCATCGCTCTCAGGTAAAGCAACTCGAAGTAATTTCTGGATTGTCTGTAGACGATGCCAAGAACCAATTGATGGAAGCCCTGAAAGACGAGGTAAAACACGAGTCAGCTTCTTACATTCAAACCGCAATGGAGGAAGCCAAGTTAACGGCTGCCAACGACGCCAAAAAAGTCGTAATCCAAAGCATTCAGCGCGTGGCCACTGAGCAGGCCATAGAAAATGCCGTTTCTGTTTTCAACATCGAAAACGACGACATCAAAGGTAGAATCATTGGACGTGAAGGTCGAAACATCAGAGCCATTGAAGCCGCCACAGGAGTAGAGGTTATCGTAGATGACACTCCAGAAGCCATTATCCTCTCTTGTTTTGATCCTGTACGTCGTGAGATCGCCCGCCTATCCATGCACAAACTGGTAACAGACGGTAGAATTCACCCCGCTCGTATTGAAGAAGTGGTTCAAAAGACTACCAAGCAAATTGAAGAAGAAATCATTGAGATTGGTAAGAGAACTACCATTGACTTGGGTATTCACGGTCTTCACCCTGAATTGATTAAGTACGTAGGTAGAATGAAGTACCGTTCTTCGTACGGACAAAACCTCCTACAACACTCTAGAGAAGTAGCTAATCTTTGTGCTATTATGGCATCAGAATTGGGTCTCAACCCCAAATTGGCCAAGCGCGCAGGATTGCTTCACGATATCGGTAAGGTCCCCAGTGAAGAGACCGATGCGCCTCACGCCATTCTTGGAATGCAGCTCGCCGAAAAATACGGTGAGAAGAAAGAAGTGTGTAATGCCATTGGAGCGCACCACGACGAGATTGAGATGACTTCTATGTTGTCTCCCATCGTTCAAGTTTGTGATGCCATCTCAGGAGCTAGACCCGGAGCACGCCGCCAGGTGGCGGAGAGCTACATCCAGCGCCTAAAAGAGTTGGAAGATTTGGCCATGGCCTTCCCTGGAGTTACCAAAGCCTATGCAATCCACGCGGGTCGTGAATTGAGAGTTTTGGTAGAATCCGAAAAAGTATCCGATTCAGAGACGGCTCAAATGTCATATGACATCACCAATAAGATTCAAACAGAAATGACTTACCCAGGTCAAGTGAAAATCACCGTAATCCGAGAAACTCGTGCGGTTAACGTTGCTCGTTAATTGATCGTTTCCTGATTTAGGTTTATCCTTATTAAAACCTCGCTTAGATGCATTTCTCAGCGAGGTTTTTTTGTGCATTGTTTTTAGTCTTTTGTACTTTGTACTTCCCAAAACTAAATGTCTAATTCTGAATCCAAAGGCGTCATTACTAAATCCCAAAGAAATACTCGTCATTACATCGCTCCCTTGATACCCATTATTTTGCTATTGGGGATGGTACTTAGGATGCTGACCATTACCCAAATGGAATGGACGCATGATGAGCTGAGTGCACTCAATCGAACCCATTATGAAAGTTTTGAGGAACTGATTTCTGAAGGGGTTGAGGTTGATTTTCATCCCGCTGGGGTACAAACGTTTTTGTGGCAGTGGGTCAAGGTCAGTGATTCCAAGCTATGGGTTAAGCTTCCCTTTGTGCTCCTTTCGTGCATTTCGCTCTGGTGGTTTTATTTGTGGGTCATGAGGATGTCCACCCCAGAACACGGTGCTTTGGCACTCATGATAATGTCGGTGTCTGAGTACTTTGTCTTTTACGGACAACTGGCTAGGCCCTATGGACCGGGACTCTTTTTTGCGGTATTGACCGTGCTATGTCTCCAACGAATAACCGATAGAAAATTAGAAAATAAAGGACATTGGGCGGGGTATGCCATAGGAATGCTGGGTCTTTCGTACACGCATTATTACGCGCAGTTCTTTGCGTTGATTGTATTTGTACTGGCTTGGTTTTATCTGCCAAAAAAGTCAAGGATTAAGTTCCTTGGTGTTAATGTTTTGGTTCTCTTGCTGTATTCTCCTCATATTCCATTGTTCTTCAGAACGTTTACCAAAGGAGGCGTAGGAGGAGAGGACGGATGGTTGGGGCCGCCGGATTCGCATTTTCTATCTGATTTCTTTCAGCTTCAGTTCAATTATTCTTCGATAGGTATTGCCATTGGTGGGGCGCTACTTCTTTGGGGGCTTTTTAGGTTTAGAAAGCTCAAAGCATTGTACGTGCTTCCCTTTGTGATTTCTCTAGGAATCGGTTGGTATTACAGCATTGCGGTCAATCCCATACTTCAATTTTCGATATTAATCTTTTCGTTGCCGTTCTTTATAGGTACCCTAATCGCCGCTTTGCCAAAAGGAAGGTATCTGTGGGTAGTTACAGGGCTTTTGTGCTTGTCAGGCTTGTATTCTCTTATAGAGAGTAGAAAGTATTACGAGTTGACCACACAAAATGGATATAGTAAGGGCGTTGAACTGTCCGAAATGTATGGGAATCTCATTTCTTCTGAAGATCCTCAAAATTGGTATCGCCATGGAGTAACGCGTTCTCATTTGCGAGTTTCCATTCCGGAGGCTTACTCCACAGAACGAAACGGTCCTTTGTATTGGGTTGTGGATCGCCCTCTTCAAAAGGACGTCCAATCCATGATGCGAACGCATCCTTATGTAATTGAAAGGCATAAATCCTTTGCGCATGACTTTTGGGTTTTTTCCACCATTCCACCCGATGAAGGATATTCCAATGGATTGGTAGAGAGAGAATTTCTGGATGAAAATGCCTTTGAGTCCTCTCAATGGGCTTGGAATACTTTGGTTCCATGGGCCGCAAACCAAAGTGGTTTTGTGGAAACGGTTATTGGATTGGAAGGAGACAGCTTGCCCAATTACTCTCTGATTCCGTATTCCAAAGTGGAGGTCCAAGGCAGTACTGAAGAAATATGGGCTGGGACCGCTTTGGAGGTTGATTCGAATGAATACAGATTGGCATTCTTCCCGCCTGCGAATCGAAGAAAAGCGGTGGACGCTCAGTTTTTTATTGAAAACCCCTACAAACTCTCGGGTTATGTGTTGAAATCTTCTAAGTACTCTTGGTTTGTCAATGGCTATTACGATGGTGTATTGAGACCTGTAGACACTGAGAGACCCATGAGTGATTTTGCGTTGACTGTTCCATAATTAGAATATATGTCCTTTTATATCCAGTAAAAAAGTAGCATCTTGCGGCTGGTTATTAACCCGAACCTATCAAACAATATGAGTCAAGAATCAAAGAAAGTCTTAGTTGCCATCGGATTCTCCGATCAATCGTTAGCTGCTCTAAATGAGGCTGCTGTATTTGCAAAAACCATCAAAGCAGATATTGTACTTCTCACAGTAATTGAAGAGAATAGTTTTATTTCTAGAATTTTCGGTTCTGAAATTAAGGAGGATGCAGTACGCAATCAGGTAGAGAAAAAATTGTCTGAATTGGCAGAGGCCAAAGAGAAGGAATTTGGCATTAAAATGACCACTATGGTTTCCAAGGGTGTGGTATATGAAGAAATCGGAAGAGTTTCTGATTTGATCAAGCCAGAACTCGTTGTGATCGGAACCAATGGTCGTCCCACCAACTTCCGTTCTAAACTCATTGGATCCAATGCCTACAAGGTAGTTACCAATGTAAGACCGCCGGTTATTACCACACGTGGGGTCAAAGAATTTAAGGGAATTGACACCATTATTTTCCCATTGGTATTGGATAGAAAATCAAAAGAAAAAGTAGGTCCTGCCGTTCACTACGCTCGTTTATTCGGAGCGAAAATCAAAACGGTTGCCGTGCCCAAGAACGACGAAGAGAAGGTAAAGCTCATTCCGCATATCAAGCAGGTAAGTGAATTCTTCTCCAAATCTGGGGTTGAGAATACTTCCGAGATTTTAGAGAAAGGCAAAAAAGTGTCTTCTACTTTCCTAAACTACGCGGATGAAGTTGGCGGCGATATCATTATGATTATGGAAGAAGGACAGGAAGCCGGTGGACTTCAAATTTTCCCCGGAGATGTTCAAGCCATTATTTCAAATTCTGAGATTCCCGTAATGTGTATTACGCCGTCGTACACGGTTTACGAGAATCAGTTTACAAACTTTTAGGACTCCTGGTCCGTTATTAAAGCCTCAACCTTTGTTGGGGCTTTTTTTGTGCCTAGTCGCATCATCACTCATACTCTTTGTAGTACTTTTACATCATGTTTGCAGAAATCATAACCATTGGGGATGAAATCCTCGTAGGACAGACCGTAGATACCAACAGCGCCTGGATGGGCGAGAAGCTCAATGAATTGGGAGTAGAGGTTTTGCAAGTTCGTTCCATTAGGGACGTAGATACCGCCATTGTTAATGCCTTGGATTCTTTGGATGAGCGTTCCAAACTCGTTTTGATTACTGGAGGTTTGGGCCCAACAAAGGATGATTTGACCAAGTACACGCTTCAAAAATACTTTGGTGGAGATTGGGTGAGAGTTCCCGAAGCAGAAGATAATGTAAGAAGACTTTTTGCCGCATTGGGAAGAGAGCCCCAACAGGTCAACTTGGATCAGGCGGTTTTGCCCACCTCCTGCAAACCCCTAATTAATAAGATGGGTACAGCCTCTGGAATGTGGTTTGACAAAAATGGCGTAGCGGTAATTAGCATGCCCGGCGTACCGTACGAAATGAAGTCTCTGATGTCGGATTACATCCTTCCATGGGCGGCACAGCAACTCAAAGACCAAAACATCATCCACCATACCTTGCTTACACAAGGGCAGGGGGAGAGCATTATTGCAGAAAGAATTTCTCACATCGAGGATTCTCTGCCCACGGAGTTGTCTCTTGCCTATTTGCCTTCTCCGGGAATGGTGAAATTGAGACTTACCGCACGTGGATCCAACCGATCACAGTTGGAATCTGCAGTAGGTCAATACGCAGGGCAAATCAAAACAGAACTCAAAGACATTCTCTTTGGTGAGAAGGCCGATAGACTAGAACAGCTCATAGGAATTCAGCTCAAAAATGCGGGAGCTACACTATCTACCGCTGAGAGTTGTACGGGAGGCTATATTGCATCAAAAATCACTTCTGTCCCCGGTAGTTCTGCCTACTTTTTAGGTAGTGTGGTTGCCTATGACAACGAAATTAAAAAGAACTGGCTGGGAGTTCCGGCTAGTGACATAGAAGCTTATGGAGCCGTTTCTGAAAAGGTGGTGACCGCCATGGCTGAAGGGGTAAAGCAAAAGATGGGCACGACCTATGCCATTGCCACTTCGGGTATAGCAGGACCCGATGGGGGAACCGCAGAGAAGCCCGTAGGTACCGTTTGGATTGCTGTATCAGGACCTGATGGAACGCTTGCCAAGAAGTTTCAATTTGGATCGCATAGAGAAAGAAACATTAAAAAAAGTGGGCTTATGGCCCTAGATATCCTCAGGAAGATGTTGACAAAATAGTCGTAATTAACTCTTGTACAATAGAAAAAGATTCCGTTATTTTGCAGACCAATTTTGAAAAGAACAGAAAAGTCACTATAAAGTCTCAAACGATGTCTAGAGTATGTGAGTTAACAGGAAAGAAAGCGATGGTAGGAAACCACGTATCTTTCTCGAACAAGAAAAACAAGCGCAAGTTCAACGTAAACCTTGCCAAGAAGCGTTTTTACATTCCAGAAGAGGACAAGTGGGTAACTCTACGCGTTTCTACTTCTGCCCTTAAGTTGATCAACAAAAAGGGTATCAGCACGGTAATTAAGGAAGCCCGTGAAAACGGATTCTTGACCAAATAAAAAGTAAGCAGTCATGGCGAAAAAAGGAAACAGAGTACAAGTGATTCTTGAGTGCACAGAGCACAAAGAGTCTGGTATGCCAGGAACTAGTCGTTACATCTCGACTAAGAACAAGAAAAACACTCCAGACCGCATGGAGTTGAAAAAGTATAACCCTATTCTTAAGCGTTATACAGTACACAAAGAAATTAAGTAATACCTAAACACTAAGGAATCATGGCAAAGAAGGTTGTTGCAACACTTAAGAAAGAAGGTTCTGCTATGTTCACCAAAGTTGTGAAAATGGTAAAATCAGAAAAAGGATCTTACGCTTTTGAAGAAAAAATCGTGAACAAAGACACGACTAAAGACTTCTTCAAATAAGATACTTACGACACGTATAAGAAAAACCCGATTCGAGAGAGTCGGGTTTTTTTGTGGGCTTAAGTTTGTAATAAGACGGTTCCAGATAATGTGTTTTAATTGACATTGTTGACAGGGTCAAATAGGACTCATTATTAGGGGTATGTCGCTACCCATATCTATAAAAAAAGCCTCCGCAGGAATTGCGGAGGCTTTTTTGGTTGTTTAGACTTACAATCATGGCATAAAACCAAAAGCAATTCGTAGTCCAAAATTCAAACCTCTAACATAAGATGCAGTATGATAGGACAAAGTCTCATTAAAGTCCTCCTCCGACGGTGTCGCATCAACATAATGTGGTTCTTTATGAGAGAAGGGGACATTTAGCGTCGTTTCTAGGCTGTACTGAATAAATACCCTTTCGGAGATCATTCGACTAGAACCAAACTCATAGGTTATATTCAGACTGTTAAGAGCAATGGATCTTGAATCAGAGACCCATGTATCTAGTGGATTTGTGGGTGTATAGGATCCTTCTTCCACATCTACAGTGCTTCTCATATATCCTACACCAATCTGTCTAAAGGGGCCTACAGGGCTGTTAATTCTTTTGTAGTAGCGATATACAAAACCAAGCTCTAGCATGTTTATCTGCTGTTCTACATCTCGCTCTACAGGGAATTCATAAAAAGAGGGTTCATATTTCATATTAGAAATTCCTACAACCCCTAAAAGACTAGATCTTTTTGAAACTACTCTTTCGTATTGAATTCGGTGTTTTAGAACAAAATCTAAATCACTTAAAAATATACTCGCAGTCGGGGCATAGCTTATTAAGTCTTTACGTCCTAAATACCCTCTAGATTGACTTTGAGCGGAGAGTTGAGTACTTATCATAATTCCTACGACACAGAGTACTCCAATAACTATTTTTTTCATGATTTAGGTTGTGTTGAGATTTGGTAAACTGTGTCGTATAGCACGGTTTTGATGTAATCATTAGACAAACTGGTGTTAAAGGGAATTTCGTCTACGATATAAGAATCACCAGAATTAAGGTTAAAGACGTAGGAATAATAAATGTTCTTGTACTTAGAACCAAATAACCCCGGAATTCTCAAGGAGAAAACACCAGATACATATAGATAGGGGGTTTCGTGAATCTCCGCGAGTTCTTTACCGATTCTAGCATTGTGCATTTCAACCGGAGCATTCACGTG
>CBFHSF010000011.1:81905-97793 GCA_965658445.1 uncultured Schleiferiaceae bacterium
TCTTTCGTTTACCCACCACTTTAACTTGCAGTAATCGTTGTATTGCTCAACGTTATCTTTAGTAAATTCAGAAGGGGTCACCAATTCGTAATCCATTCCGGATGACTTTAGCACATCGATAAAACAGTCGTGGATTTTAAAACGAGTTTCATACGTTGCGTCAATATCCAATGGATCATTTCGGTTGAGAGCATTGATGGAGTACACTGTAGGTGACAACACCAACACTTTATGGGCTCCTAGGAAGTTATCGCCATTATCGTCGTTATTTCTAGACTCCCTCTCAGCTTTTAGACTGATGTATCCTTCTTCGTCTTGAGAATCTATGTAGGCACTTTGATACTCTTCATAAATGGATTTGAACTCCTCGTCCTCCAAAAGGTCGATAAATGCATACATCATAAAATCACCTTGTTCTCCGGAAATTGCCTTTTTGTAGCGAATCTTGTCTACTTTGGAAAGAGCTTCCACTTGTTCTTTTGTCAAGGTGTCTTTTACAGGAACATAGGCTTCTTTTTTAAAGTCTTTCCATTCAACTTCATGGTAATGAGTAAGTTCGTAAAGACCAGTGTGAAACTGAGCTTCCAACATTTCATTGGTCGTATCCTTTTGGAATTCAATGTAATTAATCCAGGTGGCCTGAATGGCAAGTTCTTTAGCACTCATGTGATCCACTAGGTGGTAGATGGAGTAAAGGTTTCCCTCTAGAACGTCATCGTAATTTCCCAGCACATCGTTATCTAGCATGTCATCATCGGCATACCCGGAAATAGCATGCCAACAAAATGCAATACTTGCATTCATTTCTGCCGCTTCTTCTGGATGGTCTTGTTTGTAAATAACTGAATTGTAAATGGCTCTTGGGAAGTCATCGTTCTCAATGGACTTGTGAATGACTTCTTTTCGGGCGATTTTTTGGATTGAGTTAAAGAGTTCTTTTGACTGAACAAAGCTCTTCTTGTCCCCCCCGGTACTGATTTCTGTAACGATGTCTAAATACTGTTCCTTTCTCTTTTTGATATTGGGATGGGAGGATTCTGAATCGTCGTAGTCATCAAAAGCTGTAATGGGTTTGTCTTCTGCAATAAGAGAAGCTGGTAAGTGTACATGAGGTGGCATTAGGCTCCCAAGCTCAATAGGTCTTTCGTCAAATGGCAAGTAAGAGTACAACAAAACATCAAAGATTTCGATGGCCTCATCCATGTCGTACGGAGAAGATCTCATTAAATCTTCGAGCGCCAAACGATCGGCTTCTAGTTCTTGCTCTTTAGAATAGGAGGTCTCCTTTTCCTTTTTCTCAAGTTCATTTATTTTACTGTTTTTGTTGACTAGGAACTCCTCTTTGAAACCTTCAATTATATGGTTTTTCTTAAAGTGAATTACTTCATGAGCCATTACGAAGGCGAGTTCCGCTTCATTTTGCACCTGTGCAAGAAGCCCTGTAGAAACAAATAGAGAACCGTCAATGGTCATAAAAGCATTAACTGATGTAGATCGAAATGCGTATGCCTTTATATCCCCCTGAGCGGGGCCCAGGAGGTTTTCAAGAATGTTGTTTAGGTAATTGCTTAGGGTATCCCCAAACATTACATTTCCAGACAACATAAATTCATTGGTGAAGAATTGAGCCTTTTTTGCAAACTTCCCAGACTCGCGATCCATGGTAGAGGTATTCCAGGAATTTTGACCCTTGGTGGATTCAATGATCTCCAACCTCTTTTCATCCAAAAAACTAGGAGGAATTTCCCCTTGGGACATGGGTCTTTCTTGCCCAAAAAGGGGACATGCAGCCAACGTAAAAACGAGGCTACTTACGGTTAGTAGGTTTTTCATTTGTAAAATTTTGCCCAATAATAAAGAAAAATAGCGTCAATTCCGCTGGCTCTCAGCCTTTTTGCAAAGAAATATTATTCGACCACCGTTTGCTTTTTTCGAAGTTTGAGGACCAAGTCAAACTCAATGAGAAATTGATCCCTTACGACTACCATTCCCAACATTTTCTTTGGAGCTTCCAATTCAAATTCACTGAGGTATAATGGGGTAGAGCCCTTCATGTGGATGTAAGGTTCTCTGGAGAGAAGGGTAAAGTCAATCAATCCCAGCCTCTCCTTTCCAGCTATACTGATACGCGCAGAAGCTGTTCCGTTTTTCCCGTCGGGAACCTGAAGGTGGGTAATGTCAAATTCTATATAGGGGAAGTTCTCTGCGTTGAGCAATTCGTCTATATCGCCTTCCATTCCTGGGATTTTACAAGAAAAACCATCGACAGAAATCGCAAAGTTGACTCCTTGTAGATCCATGCCATATTCGGTGGGAGTTGCGATAATGGTCTGTGAAGATTCTCTTTTAGCAATCTCCTTGTTGTTGCACCTAAAGGTATTGATGTTGGTATATCCTTCGAGAACAATCTCGCTGGCTTCAAGAATGTCGTATTCCACGTCGGGTTCCTTAGCTCCTAGGTGTAATAGGGTCAGCGCAGAACAAATGAAGATGTATGCGGTTCTTTTCACGGGAATAAATTTCGCAGAAAAGTGTCATTCTCACAATGATGAATTTCATGAAATCCAAAAACGAGCAGTACATTGTAGACATGGAAAAATTGAAAAAGGCTTATCGAGATAAAGTCATTTGGATAACTGGCGCCTCCTCAGGTATTGGGAAGGCCTTGGCTGAGGAGTGGTCAAAGTACAATACTTCACTAATTCTCAGTGGTCGTAATCAAGGGGCCTTGGACGAGGTCGCTGCTTCTTGCGAAAAGAGGGGTTCAAAGGCAAAAGTCCTCGCTTTTGACCTATCGGATATCGATGGTTATACTTTAATAGTAGAGGAAGCGAAAGCTTGGAAAGGTCACATTGATTTTTTGGTAAACAATGGTGGGATTTCACAAAGAGGGCTTGCCGCCGAAACAGATTTTTCTGTGGATGAAAAAATTGTCAGGGTGGATTTGCTTTCTCCCATCGCTCTTTCAAAACAAGTCCTTCCACATATGCTTGAGAGAAACTCAGGGCATATTATTACGACGTCCAGCTTGGTGGGGAAATTTGGAACGCCTTATCGCTCCGCATATTCCGCCGCCAAGCACGGTCTTCACGGTTTTTTTGATTCCGTACGCGCAGAGTTGATTCGGTCAAATCTCCACTTTACGGTGCTTTGTCCTGGCTTTGTTCAGACTCAGGTGAGCGTCAATGGATTGAATGCTCAAGGCGAGGCCACAGGGGTAATGGATTCAGCCACAAAGAATGGAATCACAGCGGAGCACTTCGCCCAAAAGGCACTCAAAGCCATCGCGTCCAAAAAAAGAGAGGCCTACATTGGAGGAAAAGAAGTGTGGGGAATCTACGTATCGAGGTTTTTTCCCGGTCTCTTCTCAAAGGTGATTTCCAAAGCCAAGGTCAAATAAACGTTCCACAAAAAAAGAGCCGCTGTTTCCAGCGGCTCTCTGAGTAGAATGAGTTTTCAAAGTTTGTGTTATGCTTATGCGATAACTGCTTTGGAACCCTATGAGGTTATTAGTTGGCAGCAAGGTAATCTGCAACACCGTCGTGAGTAGCAGACATTGCATCTTTTCCTTGTGACCAGTTGGCGGGACAAACCTCTCCGTTCTCTTCAACAAACTGAAGGGCGTCCACCATTCTCATTGCCTCGTCAACGTTTCTTCCCAATGGAAGGTCGTTGATCAATTGGTGGCGAACCACGCCGTTAGGATCGATAAGGAACAAACCTCTGTACGCGATCAATTCACCTTCTGCAGCCAATTCTTCGTTCTCGTTGTAGAAGTAGTTTCCTGCCAATACATCGTAGTTAGTAGAAATGGTCTTGTTGGTGTCAGCAACCAATGGGTAAGTAACCCCTTGGATTCCTCCTTGAGACTTTGGCAATTGCAACCATCCCCAGTGAGACTGCTCAGTATCTGTAGATACCGCGATTACTTCAACGTTCTTAGATTTGAATTCTTCCAATTTAGCTTGGAAAGCGTGAAGCTCTGTAGGACAAACAAAAGTGAAGTCCTTTGGGTAGAAGAACAAGATTACGTACTTGCCTTGGAATTGCTCAAGAGTAAAACCTTCTACGATTTCAGATCCGTTGATAACGGCTGAAGCTGAGAATAGGGGAGCTTTCTTTCCGACTAAAACTGCCATGATAAATTTCGTTTAGTTATTATTAATTAATTACAATTGCGTTTTGTGCGGCGCAAATATACAAATGGGACCACGTCTGGAAACCTATATTCATTTTAAATATCTATAGTTTAATTGATGTCCTCAATTAGGCACTTTTTACCTTTCGATAATCGTAATTTTGTATTGAAATTTGGTGGGAATCGAGCACCCCTATCCCATCGGTTGATAATCTGTTAAAAACCCAAAATTTCATTCCTTTTATGGGGTGGATATTTTGCTATTTTTACTTGACTTCAAGGACGCTTTTGTCCTCGAATTTTCAATCAAGGACTCTCCATGTACTTAATATTTGATACTGAAACCACTGGACTTCCCAAGCGCTGGAATGCACCCATAACCGATACGGATAACTGGCCAAGAGCTATACAAATCGCGTGGCAGCTACACGATGATTTGGGCCGTTTGGTGGAGCAAAAAGATTACCTCATACAACCGGAGGGTTTTGACATTCCCTTTGACGCGGAAAAAATCCACGGTATTTCTACGGAGCTAGCCATGGAACGCGGAGTCCCTATGTCACAAGTATTGGACGAGTTCAAAGAAGTGCTTAGCAGGTCCAAATTTGTTGTCGGACAGAACGTAGGTTTTGACGTCAATATCATGGGGTGTGAATTGGTGAGAGCCGGTTTTGAACCCACTCTAGATCAATTTCCCGTTTTAGATACCTGTACAGAAAAAACGGCTCAGCTCTGTCAAATCCCCGGGGGAAGAGGAGGAAAGTTCAAACTTCCCAATCTTACCGAACTTCATGAGTTTCTATTTGGAGAGCCCTTTGCTGAGGCGCACAATGCCACAGCGGATGTAGAAGCCACAACTCGCTGTTTCTTTGAGCTGATGCGCAAGGGGAATTACACCGAAGCAGAACTCAATCAAGAGCCTGGATATTTAACCTCCTTTGCAGAAGCCAATCCAGACACCATTCAGGTCATTGGTTTGAAGCACGTAAATCTTCAGTCAGAATCAGAGAAGATTCGCAAGCGCATGAAGGCCGATGAGGCCCCTGCAATATCTAAGGACGAGTTGGATGCCAATGCGGCGGCACTTTCGGAGGTTCCTTTTTCACACCTTCACAACCACACGCAGTTTTCCATTCTTCAGGCTACCACTAAAATCGATGACTTGGTGCAAACCGCAGGTAGATTTAAAATGCCTGGCGTTGCCATGACGGATTTGGGAAATATGATGGGGGCCTTTCACTTTGTAAACGCCGTCAACAAACAGAATAAAGCCGCTGACGAAGAAGCCGAGAAAGCCGCAGAAGAAGGAAGAGAACCCGAATTTACACCGGTAAAAGCCATTGTGGGATGTGAGCTCTTTGTGTGTAAGGAAAGAGAGAACAAGGACTACAAAGACAACGGATATCAAATTCCCTTTCTCGCCAAAAATAAAAATGGTTATCACAACCTCGCCAAGCTTTCGAGCTTGGGATACATAGAGGGATTTTACTACGTTCCTAGAATTGACAAGGACCTTTTACTTACTCTTAAAGAAGACCTCATTGTAACTACCGGAGGATTGCAGGGTGAGGTTCCATACCTCATACTAAACGTGGGAGAAAAGCAAGCGGAAGAGGCCTTTGCGTGGTACGCCGAAAACTTTGGCGAAGACTTCTATGCCGAATTGATGCGTCACGGCCTTCCCGAAGAGGATCGCGTAAACACCACGTTGCTTCAATTCTGTGAAAAATACAATGTAAAGTACTTTGCCGCGAACAATACCTATTACTCCAAGGTAGAGGATGCCAACGCCCACGATATTTTACTCTGTGTAAAAGAAGGAGAGAGAAAGAGTACTCCCATCGGTCGTGGTCGCGGATACAGATATGGCTTTCCAAATGACTCCTTTTACATCAAGTCCTCAGAGGAAATGAAGGAGTTGTTTGCGGACTTGCCCAAAGCCATAGAAACGACCAATGAAATTGTAGATAAGATTGAGCCCTTCCAATTGGCTAGAGATGTCCTTCTTCCAGCGTTTGACATTCCAGAGGAGTTTGTTCATGCAGAAGATGCGGAAGACGGTGGAAAGCGAGGAGAAAACGCCTATCTCAAGCATTTGACCTATGTAGGAGCAGAAAAACGTTACGGAGAAATCTCCGAAGACATCAAGGAAAGACTGGATTTTGAATTGGATACCATTGCCATGACCGGTTATCCAGGGTACTTTCTCATTGTGCAAGACTTTACCACAGCCGCAAGAGAAATGGGGGTTTCCGTTGGGCCAGGTCGTGGTTCGGCAGCAGGATCTGCCGTTGCGTACTGTATTGGAATTACCAATGTGGATCCCATTAAGTACGACCTACTTTTTGAGCGTTTCTTAAATCCGGACCGTGTATCGCTCCCGGATATTGATATTGACTTTGATGACGAAGGTAGAGGTCGTGTCATTGATTACGTAATTGACAAGTACGGATCCTCTCAGGTAGCACAAATCATTACCTATGGTTCTATGGCGGCCAAGTCCTCCATTAGAGATACCGGTCGCGTTTTGGAATTGCCCCTGCCCGATACGGACAGAATTGCAAAGCTGGTTCCCGATATAAAACTCAACAAGCTCTTTGGCATGGACGAAAAGACCATGAAGAGCAAATTGAACGGAGAATTGTTGACCATGGCCCAAGAGCTCAAGTCCATCGCAGAGAAGGACGATTTGGAAGGACAAACCGTTCAGCAAGCCATTACTTTGGAAGGCTCCTTGAGAAATACGGGGATTCACGCCTGTGGGGTTATTATCACGCCCAGTGATATTCGCCAGCACGTGCCAGTGGCCGTCTCCAAGGATTCCAATCTCTGGTGTACTCAGTTTGACAACTCCGTGGTAGAGAATGCGGGACTCCTGAAGATGGATTTCTTGGGGTTGAAAACGCTTACGCTGATAAAAGACGCTGTCGCCATCGTCAAAGACAAGCACGGCATAGAACTGGATCCGGATAATTTCCCATTGGACGATGTAAAGACCTATGAACTCTTTCAAAGAGGGGATACCGTTGGGATATTCCAGTATGAGAGTACGGGTATGCAGAAGTACTTAAGAGATCTCAAGCCTACAGTGTTTGCGGATCTCATTGCCATGAACGCATTGTACCGCCCTGGTCCACTAGAATACATTCCATCCTTTATTCGTAGAAAGCACGGAGAGGAAGAGATTGCCTATGACTTGGAGGGCATGGATCAGTACTTGGAAGAAACCTATGGAATTACCGTGTATCAGGAGCAAGTGATGCTTCTGTCGCAAAAGCTTGCGGGATTCACAAAAGGTGAAGCCGATATGCTGAGAAAGGCCATGGGTAAAAAGATTTTCGCCCTTCTAGAAAAACTCAAGCCCAAGTTTATTGAAGGTGCCAAAGAAAGAGGCCATGACGAAACCGCACTAGAAAAGGTATGGAAGGACTGGGAAGCCTTTGCATCCTACGCCTTTAACAAGTCTCACTCTACGTGTTACGCTTGGATTGCCTATCAAACCGCTTACCTAAAAGCGCATTACCCGGCAGAATACATGGCTTCTGTGTTGAGTAACAACATGAGCGATATCAAGTCGGTGACCTTCTTTATGGAAGAGTGTAAGCGCATGCAGATTTCGGTTTTGGGTCCCGACGTCAATGAATCTCAATTTAAGTTTACCGTAAACGATGAAGGCGCGATTCGCTTTGGTCTGGGAGGAATGAAAGGAGTGGGGGAGAACGCCGTTGAGGCCATTGTGTCTGAGAGAACGGAGGAAGGCAAATACACCCACCTTTTTGATTTGCTCAAACGCATCGACCTACGAGTTGTAAATAAGAAGACATTAGAAAGCTTAGCCCTTGGCGGCGCTTTTGACAATTTGGATTCTGACAACCGCGCCGTGTATTTCCACGAAGAAGGAGACGGAAGAACCTTTTTGGAGAAAGCCATTAAATATTCGGCCAACATGAAGGCCAATGAGGATAGTTCACAGGTAAGTCTCTTTGGAGAAGCCAGTGACGTACAAATCCCGGAACCCCCACTTCCTACTCCCGAGCCATGGCCAAGGTTGTACGCACTCAAGAAAGAGAAAGAAGTCAATGGGATGTATCTCTCCAGTCATCCCTTAGATGACTTTAAGGATGAACTTATGAGCTTCTGCAACACTTCCTTGGACAAGATGGCCTACCTCGATTCTATGATTGGGAAAGAAATTGCCGTTGCCGGGATTGTAATCAATGCCCAAGAGCGCATGACCCGAACGGGGAAAACCTTTGGAGTATTTACCCTTGAGGACTATACAGATGCTCACGAGTTTGCCCTTTGGAATGAAGATTACCTCAAATTTAAACACTTCCTAGTGCCAGATCAAATGCTCTTTGTGAGGGTTAAAATTGGTCAAACGGTTTGGGAAAAGGACGGCGTAGAAACCCGAAGAATAAAACTGACCTTTATAGAAATCAGTCAGCTTCACGATTTGATGGACAAGATGTCCTCCGGTATTGAAGTGACCATGTCTTTGAGAGACCTTGATGAATACACCATTGACCGACTGGAGGAAATCACCAAGGCGCACCCTGGAAAGAAGAAGGTGAGGGTAAACATTGTGGACTCCACGGCCAGAATCAACGTTGCCATGCGATCAAGAGGGATTCGAGTGGATGTAACTAAGGCATTGATGGATGAGCTCAAGGCGGACGATAGGTGGAAGGTGAAGATTGAATCGTAGAATCCACTAAATGGGTATCTGAAAAAGTATCTGATGAAGTGTCTTATGAAGTATCTGATATAAAGGCGCTCTATTTTTTCATTGTCAAAGTCAATGGAGTGCTTTTTTAAATGATAATTGTAATTACATTTGTAAGGAATAAAAAAATAATTGACAAAGATGGCTCTTGAATTTACAGACTCAAACTTTGACGAGCTCGTTCTAAAATCAGATAAGCCAGTATTGGTTGACTTTTGGGCTGAGTGGTGTGGACCTTGCCGCATGGTAGGACCAATCGTTGAAGAACTTTCTAATGACTATGACGGTAAAGCCGTAATCGGTAAGGTAAACGTTGACGAAAACCAAGACGTTGCCGCTAAATACGGAATTAGAAATATCCCCACATTGCTCGTTTTCAAAAACGGAGAAATCGTGGACAAGCAAGTAGGAGTAGCTCCTAAAAACGTTTTGGCTGGAAAGCTAGACGGCGCTATGTAATAAGGGAAATCCCTTTTACGTTAAAAAAAATACAACCCCGCATCTGCGGGGTTTTTTATTCTCCTATATTTACTACTGCAATTGTTTTTTATCGCAATCGTTCCAATAGTAACCCATGGCAGAAATTCTCAGAAAATATACGGATCCGTATGAGCAGTTGGAGTTTTACGCTCGCAACGTGGTCGAAGGGTTTATTACCGGGATGCACCGCAGCCCATACCATGGTTTTTCTGTAGAATTCGCGGAACACCGATTGTACAACACCGGAGAATCTACTCGTCACATAGACTGGAAACTCTTTGCGAAAACAGATAGACTTTACGTGAAGCGATACGAGGAGGAAACCAACTTGAGATGTCACTTGGTGGTGGATTGCTCTCCTAGTATGTACTTTCCGGTTGCAGATACCATCGATCCAGAAAACCCCAATAAAATTGTTTTTGCCACCTATGCAGCGGCGGCTCTAGCCCATTTGTTTAAGAAGCAACGCGATGCGGTGGGGCTTACGGCTTTGGCCGATGGCATCAAAACCTTTATGCCTGCGGCAACGACACAGTCTCATCACCGACGCATGGTTACAGAATTGGGACAATTGTTAGATCAGAAGCCTCCCTTTGCACCTTCACAAACACAATTGGTTGACCGTTTAAATGAGTTGGCAGAAAGACTTCACAAGCGTTCCTTGGTCATCATCTTTTCGGACATGTTTGAGCAATCTGAGAGAGGGATAGATGAGGTCTTTAAAGCGCTCCAACACTTTAGATACAACAAACACGAGGTCATTCTCTTCCACCTATCCGACGGATCGTTAGAGAGAGATTTTGAATATCCCGACCGTCCTACGGAGTTTGTGGATTTGGAAACGGGAGAATCCCTAAAGGTAAATCCAAGAGACATTCGTGAGGGTGTGGTCAAAGCCTACTCGCAATTTACTCACGACCTCAAAGTCAAATGTGGTCAGTATAAAATTGATTGGATTGACGCAGACATTCGTCAGGGATTTGATCAGATTTTATTGCCCTTCTTGCTCAAGAGAAGCAAATTGTATTAAGCCGGCAAAAAAAGACTACATACAAAGATCTTCCAAGGCTTTAAACTCCTCAGATTCTACCATTTTATCAAATGTATACGAATTCCAACTCAGAGATTCTACCATGTGTTGGTCGTGGTGGATGAGTAGGGACAGTCCTTCCAAACCGTATTGGTCGTATACTCTATTGACGAGGCAGCTGGCCTGCGTATTGGCCAGTAGTTCTGCCTTGCCCCTGAATTTTTCTGGGAAGATATCGAACATGAGTTCCGTTACCCTAAACTTGTATTGCTTGAGGGTAAAGACGTTGGGCTTGTTAAAATTGATTTCGAAATAGGAGGGATCGTCTTTGCAAAAGATGACCTCAAATACCTGACCCTTAACCAGTGGAATTCCATTATCCCCTACGTACGATAGTGGCATTTTGGTTACCCATTGCCTTCCTTCGTAAATGTCTCCGTTGGCCTTAAACTCTACCACCACGCGATGCTCAGAAATCCCAATAACTCTCGCCGCGCTCTTGACGGGGTTGGAGTGAACCTTGTAGCTGTGGTACTGATTGATTCCCCAATACACCAATCCTCCAATAATCAAGAGAGAAAAAAGAGTAATGATGGCCTGTGAATAGGATTCGTTCTGCTCCTTTTCTATTCGTTGCCTTCTCAAAAAGGCTTGATAGCGAAGTTTGGCCAGCTTCTCTGCCTTCTCCTTTGCCCTTTGTTCTGCACGTTGTCTGAACCATTCTTCATCTGTGGTTTCGGTGCTTTGACTTTGCTTTTGTCCTGTAGCCGCCCTTTTGGGAGGGTTGAGTAGCATCTCATAGGCCTCCGTAATCTTTACAAAAGTGTCATGGGCGGAGGGGTCCGGATTGAGATCTGGATGGTACCTTTTGACCAGGGCTTTATATTGCTTTTTTACCTCAGCAATAGAAGCGCTAGGCTCAAGGCCCAGAATTTTATAATATTCAGAAGGGTTAGAGGTCATCGGTTTACTATACAATTCAAATATACATTTCCCAAACTAGATGGAAAGCCGGTTTTTGGAATCCTCTTGGGTTAGAACCCTCAAATTCTACTTTTGTTGAACGCAATTGTAGGGGCCTAATTTATATCTTTGTTCAAATTATCTTTTGCTATGGCCAATAAGCCCTCATTACCAAAGGGAACACGTGACTTTTCACCCTCAGAAATGGTGAAGCGCAACTACATTATGGAAACCTTGAGAAAGGTATTTCAAGGTTCTGGTTACCAACCTATTGAGACTCCAAGTTTTGAGAACTATGACACTCTTATGGGGAAATATGGTGAGGAAGGAGACAGACTGATCTTTAAAATTCTCAAGTCAGGAGATTATTTGGCCAAGGCACCGGAAGGTTTTTTGACTTCAAAGGATTCTAAGAGATTGACTCCAAGTATCTCGGACAAAGCATTGAGATATGACCTTACGGTTCCTTTCGCACGATTTGTTGTACAGAACAACCATCAATTGGAAATGCCTTTTAAGCGCTACCAAATTCAACCGGTTTGGAGAGCGGATAGACCCCAAAAGGGACGATTTAGAGAATTCTACCAATGTGACTGTGACGTGGTGGGATCCAATTCTCTTTGGCAGGAAGTTGAGTTGGTTAAAATTTACGACAGAGCCTTTACCCAGTTGGGACTGGACACACAGATTCGCATCAACAACCGAAAAATATTGGCGGGGCTAGCCGACTACCTCGGAGAAGCCGACCGCATTATAGACTTTACTGTAGCTCTGGATAAACTCGATAAAATTGGAGTAGAGGGCGTCATCAAAGAATTGACCCAAAAAGGATTCTCAGAGGATTCCCTAGAAAAAGTAAAGACCATTATTCAGATCCAGGGTAGCGACAAAGAAAAGCTCAAGGTGCTAAGGGATCTTCTATCAGGTTCTGAAGTGGGACAGAAGGGAATCGAAGAATTAGAGTTTGTCTTGGATCAATGTGCCGCTCTCGGAATGGAATCTGCGCAATTGATTTTGGACTTGACATTGGCCCGTGGACTTAACTACTACACTGGAGCCATCTTTGAAGTGGTTTCTACGGAAGTTTCGATGGGATCCATAGGAGGTGGAGGTCGTTACGATGACTTAACCGGTATTTTCGGACTCAAAAACGTTTCTGGGGTAGGGATCAGCTTTGGACTGGATAGGATTTACCTCGTCTTAGAAGAATTGGACAAATTCCCTTCAGCCAATCCAACCATTACACAGGTTCTCTTTGTGAACTTTGGAGATGCAGAAGCCTTAGAATCCTACCGATGGATGTCTAAGCTTCAAGAGGAAGGTATCAATTGTGAGTTGTATCCCTCCTCCGCAAAGCTCAAGAAGCAAATGGATTACGCCAATAAGAAGAATATTCCCTTTGTAGTACTCATGGGATCTAAGGAAATAGAAAACCAAGTAGCCATGGTAAAAGACATGGGTGTGGGTGATCAATCAGAAAAGACGCTCGAGGAGCTTCAAGAATTGGTTTCGTAAAGAAGGCCAGCCCTCTGCCTTTGTTGGTGAAAAACCATTGGTTCCATAATAGATAACTGAGCGCGATGAAAAATGTATTCCAAATTTGTCTTGCTATTCTGTTATTCTCTGCTTGCGTGGTAGAAAATGACCTACAACCCCCTTATTTTGATTCTATTTTGGTCAATTCTATCGAGGGCGATGTCATTGTAGGAACTCCTGGGACTTTGGCTATTAGAGTAAAGTGTGCAGATAATGAACAGTTGGGGCAATTGACCTTTGATATTTATCACGCCTTTGACGGGACCGACCACGGCAAAGTGCCCTCTGACACCTTTTCCTTCAACAATACTTTAAGTCTATCGGGAAGATCAAGAACGGTTTCTAAAGTGGTAAATATTCCCCCCAATACTGCATCAGGTCCCTACATCATGGAATTTAGACTGATAGACGATTCGGGGAATGCCGCACCCATTGTCACCAGAAATCTAGAGATTGTAAATTCAGGCCAACCTACGGTGACCATTACGTTTCCAAATTTTGCGAGTCAAACGGAATACTCTTCCCAAACCCTATTTGTAATGGAAGGGGGGGTGGAAGATGATACCGAAATCAAGGAGATAGAAGTTTCTTGTGAGCAAATAGATACTCAAACTGAGATTTATTCTCAGGAATGGAGTTTGGAGGGACAAGGAGTGACCTCATGGAACTTAAAAACTGATGGCAATGTTCAATTCCCTTTGCTAAATGCCGTAGGGGACTGTCACGTGATTGTTAAGGTTGTGGACAATGACGGAAATGTCACCAGGGAAGTATATCCCTTTGTGGTCATCAATTAGAGATTCACCCCTTCCACCTATTTAATTTATTCACCTTTTGAAGCTAAAATTTCGAAAGGTTTTTTTTTGACATTTCCCTGTTTATAGTGTTTAAATACGCCATGGAATGGCGTGATATTTTTTGATAAATTTAACGAACATGACAACGGTCATAAACCATGAACTGACCAGGTATTAAATTTAATACCAGAAATCAAAGGAGTGTCTTCTTCACACTATTCACTTCTTAAAATCAACCAAAAAGTAAGCACTATGAAACGCTTTTCAGCAATGTTATTTAACGTGGCTTTCGCCATGATGAGTTTCGCAATGGGAGCTCAGAACTTCACACTCGATCCTGCTAAATCTACCATGACAGTAGCCGGGACCTCCACACTTCACGATTGGGAATCCGACGTGGAGAAAATCACTTCTAAAGGCTCTTTGGCAGAGGACGGAAAACTCAAATCTGTAGAATTGAGCGTACCTGTAGAATCCATCAAAAGTGGAAAATCAGGTATGGATAAAAAGACGTACGAAGCTTTAAAAAGTGAGGATTATCCCAACATTACCTTTAGCTCCAATACGCCGGTAGCCATTGTAGATGGCAAGGCCAGTATTTCTGGAAAGTTAACGGTAGCAGGGGTTTCTAAAGACGTTACCATTCCCGTTGAAATTTCAAAGGACGGTACTTCAATGACCTTGAAGGGTTCTCACCTCATCAATATGCCAGGATACTCTATGAAGCCACCAACGGCAATGATGGGAACCATTAAAACCGGAGAGGACATCACGGTGACCTTTCAACTCGTATACGACATTCAATAATTTTATAATCAAAACCACTCAATAAGATGAAATCTAAATTTAGCTTTCGCAAGTTGTTATCTGCTCTAGCCCTTGCAGCTTTTGCGGTTCCTGCCGCGGGTCAAGGACTTAACCTACAACCTGACATTCAATTTTACCGTCAGCCAGGTTTTCAAGGATTAAACGTTTTTGAAACCTCTAAGGAAGACAATGTACCCTTCAACGGTTTTGCCGTTAGAGTAGGAGGCGATTTCGCCATGCAATTCCAAGGAATTAACCACTCTACAGGATCTACTACCGATACCTTGTCGGATCTCTCTTCTAACTTCAACCTTCCTACTGCCAACCTTAACCTAGATGTTCAGTTGGCCGATGGTATGAGAATGCACTTGAGAACGTACTTGTCTTCTCGTCACCACTCTGAAGCATGGGTAAAAGGAGGTTACATCCAAATCGACAAATTGGACTGGATTTCTGAAGGATTTGGAGAATCTGTAATGAAGATGTTGACCATTAAAATTGGTATGAACGACATCAACTACGGAGATGCTCACTTCCGTCGTTCAGACAACGCTATGGCCATTTACAATCCCTTCGTAGGAAACTACTTGATGGATGCCTTTACTACCGAAGCCTTTGGTGAAGTTACCTTCCAAAAGAGCGGATGGTTAGGAGTTGTGGGTATCACAAACTCAAAACTCAACCAAAGTGTAAAGAACAACAGCGATGACTTGACTCCCACTTTCTACGGAAAAGTAGGTTATGACAAGCAAATGAACGAAGACCTGAGAGTGCGTCTTACAGGATCTGTATTGTACTCTGGAGGATTGGGCAACGGTGGATACCTCTACGGGGGGGACCGCGCAGGATCTAGATACTACCACGTTATGGAGACAGATGCAGCAAGCAATGACTTTTCTGGAAGATACAATCCAAGATTTAAGAAGTTTACCAGTTTCCAAATCAACCCCTTTGTAAAGTGGAAGGGTTTTGAATTCTTTGGAGTGTTTGAAGTAGCTTCTGGTGATAAGTCAGAAACTGTTACCGGTGGATCTGTGACTCAGTTGGGTACGGAATTGATTTACCGCTTCGGAAGCAAAGATCAATTGTACGTAGGCGGTCGCTACAACTCTGTAAGCGGTAAGGAGAGCGAAGCCGGTGAGGACTTGAGCATCTCTAGAATTCAAGGAGGATTAGGATGGTTTATGACGGACAACGTATTGGCAAAAGTTGAATACGTAACGCAGGACTACTCTGGTGACCACTGGAATGGTAGCGTTTTCCAAGACGGAAACTTTAACGGAATTGTACTTGAAGCCGTGATTGGATTCTAAGATATCCCTGACTATACATACAAAGCCAATTTAGCCGCACTTAGGTGCGGCTAAAACAAAAGCCCCGAAGAAATCTTCGGGGCTTTTTTACGAAGTAA
>CBFHSF010000012.1:0-54291 GCA_965658445.1 uncultured Schleiferiaceae bacterium
ATTCCGTTTCAGCCTGTCGTACATAGTTCGTCTCTCCGGCCCTTGTACTGGTATTGGTAACGCGCGTTACTTTATTAAGTCCTCCGTTGTTTCCGTAAATTCCTACCGCGCTATAGATATAGTTGGCAGCCTCTTTACGTACCCAACTTCCCGTGGCTGTGGTATTGTTATACCAGTAGGTAGTTGACGAATCCAGATTACCCCAGTCATCAACCCCACCTGTTCCGGGTTCTCCGGCTCCTATTACAATCTTTTTACTGGTTTGGTTCAGATGATTGATTTCTTTGGTAACGGGTGAATAATGTCTCCAACCCAGTAATGGCAAATTGGGGTTATTGCCGTATCGGCCCTCAAAGGCGTATTGTATAAGTTGTTCACTGATCAGTACATCTTCCATAACCCGCGTTCGGACAGGCAGTAAAAATTCCTGACTGATGAGCGAGTATTCCGTTATGGATTTTATGGATGTCGTCATATTATGGGTTTGCACTTCTCCAAAGCCCAATAGTCCTTTTTCAAAGGAGAATAAAAGATCCTTATAGCTATAATTTGTAGTCGTAGTTCCTCCTGTGCCATCCGGGGAGTTTACCGAAGAAACCACCTTAAAGGGAGCATTAACGCTTACAATGGGGTAGGAATACGTTCCGTCCTGAGCGTAGAGACCGGAAGAAGGGTTTTTGGTCAGAACACCGTAATTGACCGTAGTAACCCTTCCCAGTCCATCGCTGATTTCTTTGAGTAAGAAGTTTTCACGAGTGGGATAAAAGGAAATGATCTTATCGGTAGTACCCGAACGATCCCAAAGGTCTAAATGACCGTCTGCATCGGTGTCGGACAAAATGTATTTATCCTGACTATATATTGCAGAATAGGGTAACGAAAGGTCGTCGAATGACTGAATCAAAGGGTTATATTTAAGAATTCTTGAATGAAGAGGTACCCAATTTCCAAAGAACATATAGCCTCCGCTGAGTTGGATCACATCACTGTATCCGTCACTGTTGACATCGTAAAACCAAAGGTGGTCACGAGAGGTCTGTGTGGGGCTGTAAATATCTAGTGAGGTTTTCAATCCCAGATTTTCTTCAAAGGATAGCCCTGTATTTTCATATATTCTTAAGTAGGAAGTTTGTGCAGAGACAGAAATATCAAAGGTGGCAATATCTGCTTTTCCGTCGGCATTAAAGTCGGCGATTCCAGCCAAAGTGCCATCAAAAGTTCCTGATTGTACTACGTATAGATTGTGAAGTCCTGCGGGCTTTGCATAAGAATAGATTACATAGTTTCCGTTACCGGAACCTGAAAAAATATCCACCTGACCGTCTCCGGTAAAGTCCCCAAAGAGAAGGCTGTCCTGGGTTGACACTAAATCTACTTGCAATTTTTCAGCAGCCGGAGCTGCCTTCCAGTCGGTAAGTCCCTGAGAACCTAAGATAAGCTGCCAGGTAACATCCGTAGTGCTGGAATATCTCTTATCCCAAAGCAAATCGGTATAGCCATCCGCATTAAAGTCTGCTATAAAAACCTCAGGAAATAAAGCTGCCGAGGAATTTAGCCAGGAGTCATAATGCCCCCATGAAATATCAAAATTTGAAATGGGCTGTGTAAAGGTCTGCGTAGCCGGTTCAAAGGAATGGAACTCACAAGTAAATTGAGGACTAATGTTAACTATAGGGTCAAGAATATTACTACACTCATCACCATCAATATTCTCGCTTGTAACCCGTGTAATCATAAAATCCCCTTTACCATCGGCGTTGAAGTCTCCTGTCTTAATACGCAGAAACCCCCTTCGGTCATTACAACACCCTACCTTGATCTGACTGATAATCAGAGGGTCCTTGGTTCGAGCCCAAGAGGAGGAGCAAAACGAAACCCCTAGTTTTACTAGGGGTTTCGTTGTTTTTAGGCCTTTGAATGCTCGTTCTCTGCGTATCATTTGCACAAGATTTACATAAAACAAGGGCTAAAATGGATTTGTTTTATGTAAATCTTTGATTCAGCTATTCTTTAACAATCTTCCAGACTCTTGTTCGGTCATTGAGTACCATTCTTACCAGATACACCCCGGAAGGTTGGTCTTGTAAATTTACTTTTACCTTGCCCGAGGAGCTTAACGGAAATTGTTCGAGTAGTTGACCGTTAATAGTGCTGACAAAAATCTCTCCCTGGTCTTCTAGTGATAGGTCAGAGATTTCCAATACAACCAACCCTTGGGTAGGGTTAGGGAATACCTTTATGGAATAATCTCCCCATTGCGTAGAATTTGTGACTACGGAAGGGGTATTGGTTCCTGCCGTAGAGGTTTTAAGTACGACGACTTCGCGTAATAAGCGGTTCCCGTTGTTGTTGTGTTCATAGCTTATGTCCTGTGCGTTAAGGGCAAAGGATATATTGATCAGAGTAAGTAATAATAGTTTTTTCATAGTATTTTTTTGTTTTTAAAGTTTGTAGCGAAGGCCCAAGCCGAGGGAGATGTTGGCATGATTAGTGGGGTTTTGAGTGTTTGCATCACTCCAGTTAATTGGAACCGTTTGTATAGGATTTTCATAAGGACCATCTCCTTCTGTACCTTTTGGTTCATCAGATAAAAATGTTCCAACTATAGAAAATTCTGAATGTACGAGTGCAGACCACTTTCTATCCAGTTTGAGTTCGGCTCCTAATGCCAAACTGGTTCCCCAGGTTCTCAAGAAAGTATCACTATAGTTCCATTTAAATTCAGTAAAATTTGAATAATTAGATTCCTGTCCTTCCAGATAAGAATACCAACCTCCGCCTGTAATTAAATGAAAACGAGTATACACATTGGCTCGTTTTTTATAAGTCGTTTCATATCCAATACCAAACTTAAATAGAAGGGTTTGTTGTTTGATTTTGAAATAGTACGTCCAGTCATCAGGAAAAGGAAAATCGTCGTTATAAACACGAACATACTCCATTTCCTGACCTAAAAAACTATTGAGGCCCAATGTATAATGCCAGCCACTTTTTTTCTTGTATAGAAATTCCATATTAATGTTAATCCCAGAGCCACTTAAATCTGTGGTTCTGGAATCCTCATTAGACCGTACGGAGTCATTAACTATAACAGGATTGCTTACGTCTACATTCAACAGTGAAAAGGCATAGCCCACATTCCCTTGAATATACCATTGACCTTTTTTGTCCTTGGATTGGGAAAAGACCAAGGCAGGGAAGATCAGGCAGATAAGAATTAATTTTGTTTTCATATTTAGAGTTTAAAGCGTTTGTTACTTGGGTTACCAATCCGGTTGCTGGTTAGTTAACCATTCTTCTGGAATACCAAAAACTTTTATTGAATAATTGTAATATGAGTTGGATTCAAAAATTAATGTATCTGGAGACCACTTAGAAAGTTTGGAATCCTTTCCAAATTGCCCACAGTTAAGTGTTCCATATGAATAAATACGATACCCATTTTTAGACTTTTCATAATATCCCATTTCCCATGTGTCAATATTAATCATTTGACGAGATGGTTCTGTACCTTTTGGAAGGTCTTTAAATGCACATCTCCCATTTGAAAAAAAGCGACTTAAAACCTTTGTACTTTTCATTTCAGTTCGCTCTCCATCATCTTTTTTAACCGAATATAAGGTTTCGTAAACTACATTTTCTTCAATACCTGGAGGTAATGGGGTGGTTAGGTCTTCATACCTTTTATATTTATGATGGGAACGAACTCCTCCTGCATCATTATAGTAATAATCGCATAGATATTGAGATATGGGTCGAGTACATCCATAAAGAATAATTATGATAGCAATCCATAAAAGATTTGGTCTTTTTACCATAGTGTAAAGGAGTTATTGTGGTACTGAATATAATTTGTAGTGGGAATATCCATGACCTTAAACCAGGGCTGACCTTGTTTTAGTACCCAACTACCAATACGAGTCTCGCCATGTGCAAACTTATTTTGGATAGCATGTCTGTGGGCTTCGGAATCTGTTCCAAAACGAAAGTTTCCTACCATTAAGTACACGGCTCCTAACCTGTGATCTTCTGCCCCTGGTGCCGTATAAAGTCCGAAAGGATAACCTTCTCTATTCTCTCTAGGAGGACTATCATTCGGCTTCATGGGATCGATGGGAGTCCCTGTAAACAAATTAAACCCTATCCCAAAGTTTTTATATCGTACACTTGCTGCAGCGGTTCTGTATTTATCCCCTCCATCAGCTAAATACCAGTCAGAGAAAGGGAAGCCATCATTCTCATAGCTTGCCATAAAATCTCCAGAGTGAATTTCCAATAGACCCATTTGCTGATTAAATTCGGACCCTGCCCCATTGTAGAAGAAATTAGAACCCATAACGATTCCAAAATCACTACCAATATATCCTACTTTAAATGCAAATCGCCCTTCCCATCCCGAATTTCGGTTGCTACCCTGAGGAGTTCCGTAAAAAGTAAATCCGGTACCCATAGAAAATTGAAAACCGTTTTTCTTAGAATATCCCGCAGCAAGATTTACACCGGCTCCCATTGAATTACCGATCATAAGGGAAGGCGAAATAGAAAAAGACCATTCACCGACGGTAAAGGAATATCCTGGAGTAATAGAACCTATAGCACCTCCCGCTACAGCATTGGCAACACTCGTAAGAGATAAACTAGGAACAGCCACTGGACTAAACCAACCTAATAGAGCCCCCGATACAGCACCTCCTAATACAGACATTCCAAACTCACCCAAATCCCAAGAGTTTGTCATAAGAGCACTAACGGTATACGATGAAGCTCCCATTGCTGCTCCGTATATAGCTCCTACAATAATTGGGTGTATCACCTCCCCACTGGGATCGGTATATTTTAAAGGGTTGTTAAAGGCATAGGCATAGCGATCAAAATTTTGTGTATTGGTAGGCGCCTGAACATGAGGGTCAGGACTGATAAATCGGCAGAGTACAGGATCATAGATACGTCCGTTCATGTTAATCATGGCAAACTCTGGAAGGTGTTCATGGAAGGTATAACCTCTTTCTCCAATGATTTCTGAATTTTGAGGCTTGTATTCAAGATTTTTTACCTTTTGCCAAGTATCAATGTCTCTGTGGTTCCCCCAAGCATCAAAGTTTTGCTCTAGGGCAGCAGCTCCTGAGCCGTCCGTTACCGCCAGTACAGATCCCAGGTAATCATTGTGTAGATAGTAATCTCTTACCGAACCAGGATCCTGAGTGATTACCGCTACCGCTCTTCCACTGGCATAGATGTAGTTTCTTTGCAGGGTTATGTTTCCTTCAGCATCGCGGTCTTCCTCAAATAAACTGTTTACATACGTTCGGGTAGCTGACAACGCCGACTGAACAAAAAAGCGTGCTTGCTTGCGTTGCTTTTCCGGGCCGTAGATAAACTCCGTCCTATGATCTCCTTCGGATATATCCGCCGCCTTTTTAAAGGAATTAAACGTTACGTTTTGTGTTTTGATTTGTGGATTGACTGGTGATACCAGCATGTCGAGGACATGAGGTCTTTGGGCGTTGTAGATGTATTCTCCTACATCGCTCTTGGTCTCAATGCTACCGTCCCAATTAGGAGTGTAGTTAAGGGTTACGGGAGACTGCCCAGCTACGGTTGCCGATAGGAGACGATCCATATCATCGTAGGTAAAGGATTCTGACAATCCCCTGTTTACATCCTGTCGTGATAGAAGGTTTCCGGTAGCCTCTTCCCAGTCGTAGGAATAATTGATAACTGAACCCACTTGCCAGTTGTTGAGGTACCCATAGTCCGATACATCGTATCCGTAAGTCGTCATTAAACGGTTTCCATGAGTTTCCTGTAGGATACGAGCTTTGGCATCCATCTCAGAAAGCGTCCATATCCCTTCCTTTTCAATCACTCCACTGGTATTAATCTTGACCATATTCCCAAAGGTATCGTATAGTTGATGAACGATCAATCCACCCGGGTAGGTAATCTGACTTATTTGACCTTCTGCGTTGTAACCATACTGGAACGTATACCTTTCTCCTAGAATTTGTTTTTGTTGAGACTCCATTCGACCCAAAGCATCGTATGAATAGTCGTATCGTATTCCATTGGGGCCCTGAACCATTGACACTGCGCCTAGCCAGTTATTATCAAACTCCCATCGTGTAACCCCTTCGAGGCTTGTCTTTTGCGTGGTTCTCCCCAGCACATCATACACAAAAGAATCCGTGTTTCCTTCGGCATCGGTAGTTTCCAACAACTCATCAAAGGCATTGTATATATAGGAAATGGTTCCTGCATCAGGATCTACGATTTGAGTTTTGTTGGTATGCAGGTCGTATTGCATAGTTACGGTACCTGATAAGGTAGTAATTTCTTTGACCTTACCATGACTGTAGTAGGTATAGGAAAGGGTACCTCCCTGGTCTGTTGAGGTTTCAATGGCTCCAGCAGCATCCATGACTTTGCTAGATTGTTGTCCGGTCTGTTGATTGGTAATGGTGGTTTCTCTGCCGTTGTAGCTATAGTTAAGCTGTGCGTTAGGCGATTGAATATTATCCGGTCTTCCGTCTGTACGATAAGAATAGGTAGTCCAATGGGTAGCCCCTATTATTTTATTAAACGGTTCGGAAACGCGATACTTCTCTCCCTTGTTGTTGTACTCAGTAACAATACAACTGATAACCCCAGAGAACGTTTCCGTTTCGCTACGGATCTCTCGTCCCCACATATCTTTGTAATTATGAGAATACCCTTTGGAATGGGGTTTTACCCAGGAGTAGAATAACGACAGAGGAATGCCCGTACCGGACGGTGTCCAGTCTACCCCTTGCTGGTCTATGGTGCCATCGGGATAGTCTGTGCGTATGAGTTTTCCCAGTCCGTCATAGGTATAAGTGGTTCGCAATCCATTGGCATCTTCTTCCCATAACAGTTCTGAACTTAACGGGGCAAAATGCTTAGAGGAAGTATGTCCTAAAGAATTGGTGGTCTGCTCTACAAAGCGATAGTCTGATGAATACGTATAAATTGTTTGTCTAGGTGTAAGTCCCGGAGCAGAAGCAGATTCTTTGGTTAGAAATCCTGTAGAACCACCCGCATGGGAGTATTCATAGTTAATAGAATACTCCATCGAACTTCCTGGATCAAAGGTCTCTTTTTTTGTGTTTCCGGAAGGGTAGTACTCGGTTTCAGCCTGTCGTACATAGTCCGTCTCCCCAGCTCTTGTACTGGTATTGATAACACGCGTTACTTTATTGAGCCCTCCGTTGCTACCGTAAATACCAATGGGGCTATAGGTATAGTTAGCGACCTCTTTACGTACCCAGCTTCCCGTGGCCGTGGTGTTGTTAAACCAATAGGTAGTAGAAGTCTCCAGATTGCCCCAGTCATCAATACCCGTTCCAGACTCTCCCGACCCTATGACAATTTGTTTACTGGTTTGGTTTAGGTGGTTGATTTCAGTGGTAACAGGTGAATAATGGCGCCAGCCATAGAGCCCTCCATTGGTGTTTAATCGGCCTTCGAAAACATATTGTATGAGTTGTTCGCTCATCAAAACGTCTTCCATAACTCGTGTTCGGGAGGGCAGTAAAAACTCCTGACTGATCAGAGAGTATTCTGTTATGGACTTTATGGATGTGGTCATATTGTGGGTTTGCAGCTCTCCAAAGCCCAAGAGTCCTTTTTCAAAAGAAAACAAAAGGTCCTTATAACTGTAATTTGTAGTCGTGGTTCCTCCAATACCATCTGGAGAATGTATCGAAGAAACCACTTTAAAGGGGGCGTTAACGCTCACAATAGGATAGGAATAGGTGCCGTTTTGAGAATACAAATCAGAAGTCGGATCTTCGGTCAGAACGCCATAGTCTACAGTGGTAATCCTTCCCAGACCATCACTTATCTTTTTGAGCAAATAGTTTTCCCCAGTGGGGTAAAAGGAAATGATCTTATCGGTTGTAGCCGATCGATCCCAAAGGTCTAAATGACCATCAGCATCGGTATCTGCTAAAACATAGTTGTCTCTGTCCTTTACCTTAGTATAGGATAAAGAGATCGGATCAAAAGACTGGGTTATGGGGTTTAATTGAAGGGCTCGGGCCTGAATGGGAAAATACACCCCTCCAAACATCGTATAATCTCTGCTAAGTTGAATGACATCGCTGTACCCATCGCTATTGACATCATAAAACCATAGGTTATTCTTAGAGGTATTGAACACATTCATTTGTGTTTTAAGTCTGGGATTTTCCTTCAGGGTTTGTCCGGTGCTTTCATACACTCTAAGATTAGATGTATGAGATCCGTAGATTTTTATATCAATATCCAGGGTTGCAATATCCGCCTTGCCATCGGCATTAAAGTCGGCAATTCCGGCAATAACTCCTTCAAAGGTTCCGGATTGGGCCACATATAGATTATGAAGTCCTTGGGGTTTTCCGTAGGAATAAATCACATAATTGCCATTACCAGATCCCGAAAAAATATCTACTTGTCCATCCCCAGTAAAATCTCCTAAGAGGAGGCTGTCTTGGGTAGACACTAAATCCACTCGTAATTTATCCGAATTCGGAGCTGCATTCCAGTCCGTAAGCCCCTGAGAGCCCAAAATAAGTTCCCAAGCCAATTTATGCGTAGTATATTTTTTATCCCAAAGCAAATCTGCATATCCATCTGCGTTAAAGTCCGCAATAAACACTTCTGGGAATAAGGCTGCCGAAGAGTTTAGCCATCGGTCATAATTCCCCCATGAAATATCAAAATTAGAAATGGGTTGTGTAAAGGTTTGTGAAACTGACTCAAAGGAGTAAAACTCGCAAGTAAAGGCTGGACTTACAGTTATGGAAGTATTAAACAAATCACATTCTTCGTCTTTATCTATCTCTTTAGTAACCCTAGTAATCATAAAATCCCCTTTGCCATCGGCGTTAAAATCCCCGGTTTTGATGCGTAGGAATCCCCTCCTATCATTACAACATCCTACCTTGATCTGGCTAATAAATTGAGGTTTTACCAAAATCTCCTGGTAGGTGTTGTTTTGGTTGTTGATATAGGCATAGACCTCGTAAAGATGCTCGTAAGTGTTTTGGGTTTGGGCTTGCAACACACATTTACCGGAATACTTTTTAGTATATCGCTCCGAGATAAAATCCGTAAAACCGTCCCCGTTAAGGTCTATGGGGTAGAGTTTACCCTTTAGGGAATGAGACATCGTTACCTCCGGGGCAATGCTTCCCGCATGACCATAACTGACCAGAGTACTATTGATCTCACTTGGAGTCGTCTGACTTTGAGAGAAGTTTTTATACAAAACCTCTACCAACTGAGAGCGTTGGTTTTGGTCCGTATAGGCAAACTCATAACGGTGGTACTTTTGGCCGTTTACTCTCATCTCTACGGCGGTAATCAAGTACGGTTCCTCAAATCGCTCCCCATCAATCCACGTATAGTGAATGTCGGATCTCATGCCGTATTCAAAGTGAACGGTGATCTGAGAAGAAGATGAAATATGGATATTGTTTCCATAAGTAATTTGGGTAAGCCTCGTATGGTTGTAGTCCGCATCGTAGGCATACTCATAACTCATGGTATTTCCGTTGGGGTCTTCTACTTCTGAGACCAGCCACGCCAACACCTCATTATTATGAGTGGCCGATTGTATTTTGGACTGGGCAGAAATTCTGCTCTCTCCAAAGGTGGTTTTGATATTGTCCTTACTGATCACCACAAAGTAGTCCGGGCTGTATTGGGTGCCGGACACCTTTCCGTAAGAGGTGATACGGGCGTAATTGGCCAAAAAAGTTTCCCAGCACTCACTGCCCTTGGAAGGGTTATAGTAGGGGTCTGTAGGGCCTCTGTTGATATTTTGTAGTCTTTGGCCGTTAAAGGCAAACCTATCATGCTCATCAAAATCAACGGCATCGTTATACTCGTCATCGTCCGGATTAGCGTATCCATAACTCTTATAATAATTAGAAGAACCGGTTCGGGTAATGGCACTATGGGCAGAGATTGACCAGCCATATCCCATTGTGGAATTACCACCGGAACTGTTGTAGTGGATGCTGATAGCAGGTATGGCAGCACCGAGTCCGGAAGGAACATCCAAGGGAATGGTATAGGTAGCATTCCCGGAAGGACCCACCTCAAGACTTCCACCCAGAGACCCTACACCCTTGGTCTTATCAAGGGTTCGGTAATTTACATTTTTGGAAAACTCATAATCAATGGCTGCAGGGGTGTTTTGACCCAGTGAAGTTTGATGAGAGGATAACAAGAATAGGAGCACATTTACAAAAGTGAATGTTTTCATAATGGTTAGGATTTATTTTGGCCAAGAATTCTAAAAACCTGGCATTGGGTAATAATTGGAGAGGAAAATAGAAAGGCAAAAAGTCAAATTCAAATTTTACAGTCCCACATTATGAGCACTATTTGCGATTTTTTAATGGGTTTTTATAAAAAGTTGAAAAATGAGTGTCAGAAATGAGATTGTGTTATCATTTAAAGAATATCCCTGCCAAAAAATTTATTCAATTTGGGACCGCTCAACTGGATAAAAGAAAATGATATCTATTCCAGTTGCAATGATTTTAATCCTCTCTAGTTCCAATTGCATTTCAGTGAGTAGTAGCTAATTGGTTAAAAAGTATCAGGTAACAGGTTGGGGACCGACGGTCCCACCCCGGTGTGAATTTCGGGAATCAACCGAAACTGACGCGTCAATAAAGCGGTTACTTTTGTTTGTGCTCGGCTGAAATTGGGAAAGCCGGGGCGTGCACCACGCCCTCCCCAATTCAATTTACAAACCGAAAATCAAATAGTAGCCAAACAATCGATTGTAGTCGAGTCTATCTTTTCGGATTCAACCTAGTTTTAGAAAAGCGAATTGTGTCGTCTGAAAGCGTTTACTTGACGGGATTTTATCGGAATAAACCTTAACTTGAAACTGGGGCCTGGGGTGCAGCCCCAGGTGGAGAAATCGTTTAGGAATTTGTATAAATCAACCCTGTTACCCGTTGCCCGTTTCCTGTTTCCTTCTTTCTTCCCACTCACCACTCACTTTCAAAACTGTTGAAATCCTAAAGGTGGAAAAAAATTATTATTACTTCGTTTCCTCAATGGCTTCCAAAATCGTAGCACAGGCCCAACGAATTTCCTCTTCGGTGATGGGAAGGGGAGGGGCAATGCGCATGGAATAATCGTTGAAGAGGAACCAATCGGTAATGAGGCCCTTTTCAATACAGCGATCAATCACCGTTTTGAGTCGGTCAAAGGATTTCATTTCTACCGCCAGCATGAACCCACGGCCCTTTACAGAAACAATTTCTGGATGCACTAGCAGATCTTTGAATAGTTGCGATTTGGCATCGACCTGTTCAATCCAATTTTCTGATTCCAGAACGTCGAGGTTGGCCAATGCGGCGGCGCATGATACGGGATGTCCTCCAAATGTGGTGATGTGACCAAGAATGGGATTTTCTTTGAGAGAGTCCATGATTTCTTTGGAGGTGACAAAGGCGCCGATGGGCATTCCTCCGCCCATTCCTTTGGCGAGGGTAATGATATCTGGAATTACATTTTCTCTTTGGTGTGCAAAGAGGGTTCCTGTGCGGCCAAAACCCGTTTGAATTTCATCAAAAATCAAAAGGGCACCCACCTCTGTACAGCGATCTCTCAAGGCTTGGAGATATCCTGAGTTGGGCACTAAGTACCCCGCTTCTCCTTGAATGGGTTCGATAAGAACGGCTGCAGTCTTTTCGTCAATGGCCTCTATAACCGAAAGATCATTAAAGTCATAATGTGTAAAGCCGGGAAGCAGAGGACGGAAATTCGTTTTAAATTCTTCGTTACCCATGGCAGAAAGCGCACCGTGGCTAGAACCGTGATAGGCATCTGTAAAGGCAATGATGTTGGGACGTCCTGTAAATCGCTTGGCAACTTTTAAGGCCCCTTCTATGGCTTCTGATCCTGAGTTGAGCAGGTACACTGAGTTGAGAGGTTCCTCTAGGTGTTTGAGCAATCGAGTGGACAACTCCACCTGGGGTGTCTGAATGTACTCACCATACACCATAAGGTGCATGTACTTTTTAGATTGCTCAGCAATGGCCTCCACCACTTTGGGGTGACAGTGACCGATGTTGGAAACAGAAATTCCCGATATCAAATCCAAGTATTTCTTTCCCGACGTATCGAAAATAAAATTCCCTTCAGCTCTGGACATCTCCAGGGCCAAAGGGAAATCTGTAGTCTGTGCTAAGTTTTGTAAAAAAAGCTCTTTAGTGCTTGCCATGTGGCAAAGGTAAGGCGCTTTTTTGGTGTGAGGAAGCGGTTATTTGAGCTTCTATTGACTCTACTCGCCACTGGGCTTGTACCCTCGAGCGCCACGTCCACCTCTTGCACCATCGCGACCTCTCAGCTCTTTCATCAGTTTGCGACGGAATTCAAATTCAGCATCGTAAACGTCTGCCAGCTTTTCAATTGAGAGGACTTGCTTGAGCTTCTCGTGGTATTCCTTTCTCAACTTGGCTCTCTGGAGATCTCTTCTAAAGTGAGCTTGAATCTCATTTTCCAATTCCGATTCTGTCATGTCAGCCTTTCCTTCGTGCATTTTTTTACGAGCCTTTCTATCCTCTTTCTCGAGTTTGTGCATCTTCTCAGATAGCTCGTTGTAGATGGGCCAAAACGTCTGGGCTTCGTCAGCGGTAATGTTGGCTTCGGAAGTGATGAAGGCAACGCGCATAGCTTCTACCTTTTCCTTTTTCTTTTCAAAATCCTTGGGTTGGGCAAAGGCGGTAACGCAACCAAGGACGGCGAATGCAAGCAATAAATTTTTCATTTCCCTAATTCTTTTAATTTTTGTGGATGGGGGTTTAGATTTCTTCCCACTCCATTAATAAGTCATATTCTGTCGTTTCTTCTTCTAAATACATTTCGAGAACTTCAGAGTCCATTTCCCATTCTAGGGTTTCATCTCCGATTTGTTCTGTGAGGAGAGAGGAGGGGAGGTTGGCCAAATCGCCTTCCAAATACTCTGAAATCTCCTCTTCTGACAATTCAGCCAGGTCGTAGGGAGAGGACGGTGAAGAAAAACTTCCCCAGAGTCCCAGTCCCATAACAAGGGCTACGGCCGCAGCGGCTGCTAATTTCGTGAAAGGTGTCCACAGCGTTCTAACCACTCCGCGCTTGGCGGGAGTCTGGCCTGGAATTTTTAAGAGGTCTTGCTCTAGTTGAGCAAAATACCCTTCGGGGACCTCATATGCTTTTTCACTTTTCATATCTCAGCGATTTAATTCACTCGCGACGTTTGCAGACATGCTTTTGACGCTTAGTCTGTTGTATCGTTTAATGTGAGTGACAAATTTGTTTTTAATTTCTTGACCGCGTGGTGGTAAGAGGCTTTGAGACCTCCTACAGAACCTCCTAATATTTCTGAGATTTCAACAAAAGTCAACTCCTGAAAATACTTCATGGTAAACACCAATTTTTGTTTTTCTGGCAAGTTGTCCACCTCTGTCATCAGAGATTTATAGGCCTTGTCTTCATCAAAGAACGGGTCGCTTTCTGCGGATTCCAAAGGATGGTCCTCTAGGGCAACGGACTGTCCTCTTCTCTTGACTTTTCTCAATTGATCCAAACTCTGGTTGGTCACAATTCTATAGGCCCATGTATAGACTTTAGAATCGGCTTGAAACTTTCGCAATGCCGCCCATATTTTAATAAAAGCGTTCTGAACCGCATCATTGGCTTCTTCGTGATCGCCCAAAATATTGCGCGCCTGAAAGTACAGGGGCTTGGCATACTCCTTGACAATGAGTCCGAAGGCTGCCTCCCAGTTTTCTTCTGCTAATAATTTTTTTATTGGGTCGTCCATTCTCTAAAGTTAAAACTTTGGAATCACCCTTTGGACGCCACTCGATGAATGGGGTTTAAAACGAAGTGAGAATATTTTACTATGAGTGGTTTTGAAGAGGCTTCGAAGAGGTTATGAAGAAATCTACACTCTCGGTTTTTTATTCCGAACGCCTTTGTCCGCTTCCTTCCAAACCACGTCGTCGGGAACCGGTGCAGTAAACTTCATAACCTCTCCCGTAGTGGGGTGGGGGATTTCTAGGTATCGAGCGTGAAGTGAGATGCTGGCATCGGGATTGGTGCGCTTGGCTCCGTATTTTACATCGCCTTTGATGGGCCATCCTCTATTGGAAAGCTGCACCCGAATTTGATGATGTCTCCCGGTGTGAAGAAGAACTTCTACCAAGAAATAATTTTTGGTAGAGTACATCAATTGATAAGAAAGCTGAGCACGAACCGCTCCTTTTTTGCCCGGTTCGGAAACAAAGGATTTATTGCGCTTTTCGTTTTTCCAGAGGTAGTTGTCCAACTTTCCTTGGCTGGGAATGGGTTTTTTTTCTACCAAAGCCCAATACACCTTTTTGACTTTTCGGTCTTTGAAAATGGCATTTACACGGGTGAGTGCCTTGCTGGTTTTAGTAAACACGACAATTCCTGAAGTGGGTCGGTCCAATCTATGAGGAACCCCCAAGTAGACATTGCCCGGTTTGTTGTACTCCTCCTTAATATAGGCTTTCACCTTGTCGGAAAAGGGCATGTCTCCCGTTTTGTCTCCTTGGACAATTTCGCCCGCAGGCTTGTTGAGAACAATGAGGTGGTTGTCCTCGTAGAGAATGTGTTCTCGTATCAATATTTCTCTGATTGGTTGGGGAAGTCAACCGACTTCACGTCGTCAACGTATTGCTTTACGGCGCCTGTGATGTCTTCAAAAAGACTTAAGTATCTTCTCAAGAATCTTGGATTGAATTCATGAGTCATGCCCAACATATCGTGAAGGACCAATACTTGACCGTCCACGTCGGGGCCGGCACCAATTCCAATGACGGGAATAGCAATGCTTTCTGCCACTTGTTTGGCTAAGGCCGAAGGAATTTTTTCCAAAACCAAAGCAAAACATCCTGCCTCCTCCAATTTCTTGGCATCGGCTATCAGTTTTTTAGCTTCTTCTTCTTCCTTGGCGCGCACGGAGTACGTTCCAAATTTATAGATGGATTGGGGAGTGAGTCCCAAGTGACCCATCACTGGAATACCCGCAGTCAGGATTCTTTCAATAGATTCCAAAATTTCAACACCACCTTCTAACTTAACCGCATGACCACCGGATTCTTTCATAATGCGGATGGCAGATGAAAGTGCTTCTTTACTGTTTCCTTGGTAAGAACCAAAGGGCAAATCCACCACTACCAAGGCTCTGTCTACAGCTCTTACCACAGAAGAAGCGTGGTAA
The DNA here is from genome assembly GCA_965658445.1 of uncultured Schleiferiaceae bacterium. Taxonomy (GTDB): domain Bacteria; phylum Bacteroidota; class Bacteroidia; order Flavobacteriales; family Schleiferiaceae; genus CBFHSF01. Next base: position 15,257 of record CBFHSF010000012.1, read on the forward strand.
ATCATCTGGTCTAAGGTAATGGGAAGGGTCGTTTCATGACCTGCCATTACGTTACTTGCCGAGTCTCCGACCAAAATAACATCAATACCTGCATGGTCAATAATTTTGGCCAAGGTGAAGTCATATGCAGTGAGCATGCTAATCTTTTCCCCACTTCTCTTCATCTCCTGTACAGAGTTCGTGGTAATCTTTTTGAAATCTTTTTTGGCTATTGACATATTGCGTGGTATTTAATGCGAATTGTAGTTGGCTGTTTTAGTGAATAGAGCAGGCTTTATTCACCCCTGCATTCACCCCTCCAAAAATAGGAAAATAAAGGGTAAACAGAGGCTCGCCAATTTTGTTATCTTTGTTTCGATCACTAGTTGTTCTCGATGACAACACTACTCTTACACACAATGATGAATAAATTAAGCGCCTGGATTTTTCTCCTCATTCCCCTGGCATTTATTTCATGCGACAACGAATTGGACGTCAATGGACCGTTTCAAGAGAACACCGTTGTATATGCCATTTTAGATCCCGCTCAAGATACTCAATGGGTTCGCGTTCAACGCGCCTTTATGGGCGATCAAGGAGCGGACGGTGGACGCAACAATCCCGATTCCCTTTATTACTCTCAACTGCAAGTAAAGGTGACTGAACTGTTTAACGGCAACCTTACGGAGCATATTCTTACAAAGGATTCTACCTCTAGACAATTGGAGGATGGATATTTTACAACGGAAGGATTTCACTTGTACCGATTTGAGGCTCCCATCAATCCGGATGCATCGTATGAGCTAGAGATTACCCGTCCAGACTCTACTTTGGTGACGAGTTTTACTCCCATCGTAGGAGATTTTGATATCAATTCCCCCAATAGCTTCCAGCGCCTAAACTTTGCCGGCCCCAACGGTCAAGATATGGGGTATAGTAGAGCGGTTAATGGAAGAATTTACCAAGGCTACATTCGCTTTTACTACAAAGAACAAAACCGATTTAGCTTTTATGACACGGCAAATTACTTCATTGACTTTCCTTTGAACACTCAATTCTCTTCCACTTTAGATGGTAGTGGTGTTGACATCACCCAAAACGTAGGGTTTGATGACTTCTTCGGTTTTTTGGTTGCAAACATTGAAGCGGATCCTAATATTAACCGATTCTTTAAACACTGTGATATCTATATTACTTCGGGTGAAGATGATTTTGCAACCTATCTCAATGTTACAAGACCTTCCAACGGAATTGTTCAAGATCGCCCTGCCTTTACCAATATAAACAACGGTTTGGGATTGTTTTCATCCAAAAATGTTTCCGAAAGAGAGTTTGTGGATCTAAGTCCGCGCTCTTTGGACTCATTGTACTTTAGCGGACTGACCTGTGATTTGCGATTTGGAAAGCCGGCAACCTTAGACACTCTTTTCTGCCAATAAGACATATTGTCCGACAAATTCCGACAGATTTAAGACAAAATAAGACGTATATACAGAAAATCCTGCCACTTTGAGGGCAGGATTTTTTGTTTGGCCCCTTGGCACAATGATTGACCTAGTGCGGATGTTAACTTGAAATTTTTAAACTCAACCATATAATCATGGGTAAAATAATTGGAATTGACTTAGGTACCACTAACTCGTGTGTGGCGGTTATGGAAGGTAATGAGCCTGTAGTAATCCCCAACAGCGAAGGAAAGAGAACAACACCTTCTATGGTGGCCTTTGTTGAAAACGGAGAGAGAAAGGTTGGAGATCCTGCAAAGCGTCAGGCGATTACCAACCCTACTAAGACTATCTACTCTATCAAGCGCTTCATGGGAGAGCCTTTTGACAACGTTTCTGCAGAAGCAGGTCGCGTACCTTACGTAGTTGCCAAAGGAGACAACAACACTCCTCGCGTTGATATAGACGGTAGAATGTACACTCCTCAAGAGATTTCAGCTATGGTTCTTCAGAAGATGAAGAAAACTGCTGAAGACTACTTGGGTAGCGAAGTAACAGAAGCGGTTATTACCGTTCCTGCATACTTTAACGACAGCCAGCGTCAGGCCACTAAAGAGGCCGGTGAGATTGCTGGTCTTAAAGTGAGAAGAATTATCAACGAACCTACAGCCGCTGCTTTGGCGTACGGAATTGACAAAAAAGGTCAAGACCTTACCGTAGCAGTATTTGACTTGGGTGGTGGTACTCACGATGTATCGGTTCTTGAATTGGGAGACGGTGTTTTTGAAGTAAAATCTACAGACGGAGACACTCACCTTGGAGGGGACGACTTTGACCAGAGAATTATCGACTGGTTGGCAGATGAATTTAAGAACGAGGAGAACATGGACCTTACTCAAGATCCAATGGCCCTTCAGCGTCTTAAGGAAGCTGCAGAAAAAGCAAAAATTGAGTTGTCTTCTGGATCATCTACAGAAATCAACTTGCCATATATCACAGCAACGGCTAGCGGACCTAAGCACTTGGTGCGCACGTTGTCTAGATCACAGTTTGACAAATTGACTGCTGACTTGGTAGAGCGTTCTATCGAGCCATGTCGCTCAGCTCTTAAGAGCGCGGGACTTTCTGTAGGTGACATTGACCAAATCATCTTGGTAGGTGGATCTACTCGTATCCCAGCGGTTCAAGACGCAGTGAAGTCATTCTTCGGAAAAGATCCCTCTAAAGGAGTGAACCCTGACGAGGTAGTAGCCATCGGTGCTTCTATTCAAGGGGGCGTTTTGGCAGGAGATGTTCAAGACGTATTGCTTTTGGATGTGACTCCACTTTCACTAGGTATCGAAACCATGGGAGGCGTCTTCACTAAGTTGATCGAAGCCAACACTACGATTCCTACTAAGAAGTCTGAGACATTCTCTACAGCGTCTGACAACCAGCCATCTGTACAGATTAACATCGGACAAGGAGAGCGTCCAATGTACGCAGACAACAAAACCTTGGGAACCTTCCACTTAGACGGAATTCCACCTGCGCCAAGAGGTGTACCTCAAGTAGAAGTTACTTTTGACATCGACGCCAACGGTATCCTTCACGTTTCTGCCAAGGACAAGGCTACTAACAAGGAGCAGTCTATCCGCATCGAATCTTCTTCAGGTCTTTCTCAGGACGAAATCGAAAAGATGAAGCGCGAAGCAGAAGCCAATGCGGATGCTGACAAGGCTGCCAAGGAATTGGTAGACAAAATCAACGGTGCAGATTCTATGATCTTCCAAACAGAGAAGCAACTTTCTGAATTTGGAGACAAACTTTCTGAAGGAAACAAAACAGCCATTGAGGCGGCTTTGGAAGAATTGAAGAAAGCTCACGAAGCCAAAGACGTTGCCTTGATTGACCCAGCTATGGAGAAGATCAACGAGGCTTGGAAAAACGCTTCTGAGGAAATGTACAAAGCACAAGAAGAAGCCGGAGCTCAACCAGGAGCTGAAGGTGCTGCGGATGCGGGAGCAGAAGCAGGAGCAGGTTCTGCTGATGATGTGACTGACGTAGATTTCGAAGAGGTGAAGTAATTCATCCTTTCTAGATAAATGAAAAGGCCACCCATTGGGTGGCCTTTTTTTATGATTTAGACTGAAAATCGACTACTTATAACTTACTACTCATCACTCACTGCTTACTCTCGACTAATGTCGAGATTGGGTGCAGCCCCTGTTTGTAGGGACTTGGGACTGGGAGAAGCTTTGCTTCTTAATTCTCATTAGTCAGAATCGGAATTGAGAGGTAGTTGTATATACAATAAGCCCTTCTATCTATTAAAAAACCTAGTCCCCAGTCCCTAGTTCCCAGTTCCCTATTTACTAAAAAGCTCTCCCATTTTATCTTGAATGCCCTTGCGCATTTCCATTAGGTCAATGGCGTATTTTCTGAGTTCAATTTCTCTTTCTGTATCCGGTTCGTAGGGAGGAACCTCGACGGTTTGTCCCGTTTCGTCCACAGCGGCAAATACAATCATACAATGACAACAGAGTTGAGAATGACTGCTCTTGATGGAGCGGGAGTGAACCTCTACGTTAAAGTGCATACTGGTTCTTCCCGTGTAAACCAACTCAGAAGTTACATCTACAAAGCTCCCAATGTGAATGGGTGCCAAAAAGCGAATTCCACTCACATAGATAGTAACCGAATAGGATCCTGACCACTGGACGGCATTGGCATATCCGGCTTGATCAATCCATTTCATGACCTCTCCTCCGTGCACCTTGCCGCCAAAGTTTACCGTATCGGGTTCGGCCAAAAAGGACATTCTAATGTTTTTCTTTTCCATAGGAGATGTTTGGTTGTTTTTCATGGTGTACAGTTTGGCGTTATTCTTCTATGGTTTCTGTGGCTGCTTCACTTTCTGGGAGCTTTGCGATCTTAATTCCGATAAAGGCGAAGAGCAATGTCATCAAGGGAGATATTAAATTGAAAAAGGCATAAGGGAGGTAGGCTCCCGTGGCTACGCCCAATACACCACTTTGATAGGCTCCACAAGTGTTCCAAGGAATGAGTACAGAGGTAACCGTTCCGGAATCTTCAAGCGTTCTACTGAGGTTTTCTGGTGCCAAGCCTCTTTTGCGATACAAGTCTTTGAACATCCTTCCAGGAACCACTAAAGCGAGGTATTGATCTGAGGCAGTTACATTCACAATCCCACAAGTAGCAGCGGTTGTCAGAACCAGTGAAGCGGTTCCTTTGGCAAGACGGGCCATTCCTTGGGTAATCATTCCCAAGAACCCCGTGGCTTCCATAGCGCCTCCAAAGACCATGGCCGACAAAATCAAAAAGACAGTTCCCAACATGCCTACCATTCCTCCAGAGGACAGAAGAGACTCTAGGGTGGGATTGTCTGTAGGTATGTTGATGTCTAGAGCCATGCTCTGCATAACGACTTCGTAACTCGATAAAATGGCAGAGTCATAGCTTCCTAGTTGTGCGATTAGATCTCCTTGGAAAATTAAGGCAAATACAGTAGCCAAAAGAACGCCTCCAAGCAAGGCAACCAAAGCGTCTACCTTTCTAATGATTAACAAAACCACAAAGGCGGGAACGATGAATAGGAAGGGGTTTATGTTGAAGTGGCTTTCAATCGCAGTCAATACCACCTGAATGTCTTCGTTGTTGAGTTCATTGGCCTCCGTAGTAAAACCTAAAATGGCAAATATGATTAAGGCAATAGAAATGGATGGAATCGTGGTCAATGCCATGTATCTAATGTGGGTGAACAAATCGGCTCCAGCCATGGCAGGCGCCAAATTGGTAGTGTCGGAAAGAGGAGACATTTTATCGCCAAAGTATGCCCCAGAAATAATGGCTCCTGCCACCATTCCCTCGTGAAGCCCCATGGCTTTTCCAATTCCAATCAATGCGATTCCCACCGTGGCCGTTGTCGACCAAGAACTTCCTGTTGCCACAGAAACCACGGCACAAATCAAAACGGAGGCCACCAAAAAGAAAGTAGGGTTTAGAAATTGTAGACCGTAGTATATCATGGCTGGCACTACGCCGCTAATCAACCAAGTCCCAGAAAGTGCTCCAATCAAAAGCAAAATCAAAAGGGGCTTTGTAGTATCAGAAATATTGGTTTTTATGGAAGACATTACGGTTTCGAAGGAGGTTCCGTAAAAGCTTCCCAAAAGAGCCGCAAAGGCTCCGGCTAACAAGAGAACCACTTGATTGGATCCCGAGACCGCATTGTCCCCAAAGACATAGCTCACGTTAAACCACAGTCCAAGAATTAAAAAGATAACGGGTAGTAGGGCGATGAGGATATTGGGCTTGTGGCTTGTTGTCATTTTTTTGGCTTAAAGCCGAAAACTACAAAAAAAAAGCGGTCCTCATTGCCTTTGGGGGCATGAGAACCGCTGCAGTATCGTTCAAAAGAGGACTTATGAAATGGCGCCTACCTTTTTCATGCAGTCAACCATTCTTTCAAGGGTTCTTTCGATGTTTTGATCCAAACCAATGGAGAAGCGAATGATTCCATCGCTCAAGCCCATTTCTGCTTGTTCATCTTCTGGAATTTCTGAAGACGTAGAGCTTCCCGGAGCAGAGAACAAAGTCTTGCTAAATCCGAGGCTCACTGCCAAATATCCAATGTTGGCGAGCTGCATTTCTTCCATCACCTGGTTGGCTGTGGCCAAGTCTCCCATATCTAGGTAGAACATCCCTCCGTACCCAAACTCTTTGTTCATAAGAGAGGTCATCAGTTCGTGTTGAGGGTGGCTCTTTAGTCCGGGGTATTTTACTTTCAATCCCATGGCTTCAAATTTCTCTGCCAAGAATTGAGCATTGCGGCTGTGGCGCTCCATTCTCACGGGAAGGGTTCTCAAGTTTTTAAGGATAGAAGCCGAGCGCATGGTGTCTTGGCTTGGTCCCAGAAGCATAGCAGCTCCAGAATTAACATCCATCATGGAGGCCACAAATTCTTTGGTTCCACAAGCTACGCCACCTACGGCGTCACTGGTTCCGTTGATGAACTTGGTCAAAGAGTGAATCACAACGTCTGCACCGTGTGTCTTAGGACAAATGATAAGCGGAGTAAAGGTGTTGTCAACCACCAATTGAGCATTTGCCTTCTTGGCCAATGCAGAAATTTTGGGAAGATCCGCAATCTCCAAAAGTGGGTTAGACAACGCCTCACAATAAATCACTTTGGTTTTATCGGTGATGGCCGCTTCAATGGCTTCCAAGTTGGTAGCGTCAACAAAGTTCACCTTGATGTTGAACTTGGGTAGGAAGTTTTTAAAGAAAGCGTACGTTCCACCGTAGATGGTACGGCTAGAGATGATTTCGTCACCGGCGCTACATAATTGTAGAATTACACTGGAAATAGATCCCATTCCGGACGCTGCACAGTGTCCGGCTTCTGTCCCCTCCATTCCTGCCAAGGCATCTCCCAAGTATTTGTTGTTGGGATTGGTGTGTCTTGAGTAGAGGTAACAACCTTCTTTTTCTACTTCAAAGAGTTCTTCCATGCTCGAAGCGTGGAGGAAAGTGTAGGTAGAAGAGTCTTCTATGGATGGGTTTACTCCACCAAACTCTCCAAAGTTTTGCAAGTCTAGGATTGCATCTGCGGGGTGATGTTTTGCCATTTTATTGTGTTTTAGTAGCTAAATATTCTGATTGTAAGCGGTTTAAAGTAAAAGTCGGAAGACCTACTACATTAAAGTAATTACCTTCTATTTTTTCGATGCCAATCATGCCAATGTACTCCTGAATGCCATAGGCGCCGGCTTTGTCAAGAGGTTTGTGGTGGTCAACATAGTATTTGATTTCAGTAGGGGTAAGGTCTCTAAAAGTCACATGCGTTACCTCGTGACCCAAAAGGTGGTTTTCGGAATCCATTAGACAAATCCCAGAAATGACTTGATGCGTCTCCCCTGACAAGCGCTGTAACATCTCTACTGCGTGTTCTGAAGATTGAGGCTTTCCGAAGCGCTGACCGTCCATCCACACCTCCGTATCCGAGGTAATGAGGACTTCTCCTGGACGCAAAGTAGCAGAAAGTGCTTTGGCTTTTTCTAGGGCGATGTGCTCCACCGTTTCTTCTCCGCTGAGGTTTTCGGGGGCAGACTCGTCAATATCAGCCACTCGGATTTCAAAAGAAAATCCCATTTCTTCCAAAAGTTGTTTTCTGCGTGGAGAGGCAGATCCCAATACCCAACGTACCTCCGGTTTTTGCATGTCGCAAGGTCTGAATTTCCAATGAATTAGAGGGAGGATTTAATGCCTTTTTGTGGGACTATTTATAATGCCTTTCTCATGGAACTAGGCAAAAGAGCTCGCCACCAAGTAGGTGAAGAACACAACGGATGCAATTCCGGCAATCATGACCCCTTTGAGAAGAGTAGAAACTCGGTGGTAATACTTTACCTTTTGGGTAGACCACAATACGCCATTGGCATAAATTAAAGGCAGTACTAACAAGGTAATGGTATACACCCATACAGGAAATTCATCTTGCGCTTGGTATAAAAACCAGAAAAGCGCTGACAACGCCGATATATTCAAAACCGTATAAATGGATTTGGCCACGTTTTCTCCCCAAACTATGGGTGTGGTTTTTAATCCCGCCTTGCGATCTCCTTCACAATCTTCCAAGTCTTTTGCAATTTCTCTGAGGAAGGTGATTACAAAACTAAAAAAGGCATATCCTCCAAAGACGTAGAGAAAGCCACGGTCAATATCCCAGGTTTCAGAAGTAATGGTTGGGAAGAAATCAAAAATGGGAATGACCAAAATGGTAATGGCCGCCAAAAGAGAAATCAAGAGATTACCAATAAGGGGACGTCCTTTGTAATAATTGGAATAAACCCAGAGTAAGGAAACAGCAATCAAGTGGATGATGCCAAAAGAAGTGTAGTCAATTCTCCATGCAATCAGGTACCCCAAACCAATTCCCAAACCGAAAAATATGGGAAACAGGGAGGAGGCTCGGTCTTCACTAATGGCTCCTGAAGCCATGGGTCTATTGGGTCTATTTATTTTGTCCGTAGGCAAGTCCTGAAGGTCATTGATTACATAACCGCCCGCCATCACCAAGAGAACGCTCAGCGTTAGAAGCAAATATTCCCAGGTTTCCAAAGCAACATTCATGTGCAATGGAAGGAGGAATCCCCATCTAAAGGCGATAAAAATAAGAGCCGTTATGGCCAGGTTAGGCCAGCGAATCAATTGTAAATACTTCATGCAAGGGGGGCTTTACCAAGTGTGGTCACCGGGGTGCATCCAGTTTCCTTGAACCTTTAACGTTTGTTCTATCACATCTCGTACACAACCCTCTCCACCTTTTTTGGGAGAAACGTAATCGCAGATGTTTTTGATTTCAGGAGCAGCGTCTGCAGGGCAGGTGGCTACACCTACGTATTCCAACACTTCGTAATCGGGCATGTCATCTCCCATGTACAGGACTTCCTCTGCTTTGAGGTCATAAATGGCTTCCAATTCCTTGTACACATCAATCTTGTCAGAGGCACCTAAGTAAATGTCTTCTACTCCCAAAGCCTGAAGTCTTTCCTTTACGGCAAGGCTTTTTCCACCGGTAATGATAGCGAGGCGATATCCCTTGCGTATGGCCAATTGCAGAATGTAGCCATCCTTGGAATGGAAGGTTCTGATGGGCTCGTGACCGGGTATCATCTGTACGGTTCCATCGGTCAATACGCCGTCTACATCAAAGACAAAAGTCTTGACGTGATTGAGTAGTTCTTTATAATTTCTCTTCATCTGAATTCGAATTTTGAGAAGTGTTTTTTTTCGTGATGCTCTTTGAAATCTCAGGGTAGAGTTTTGCCAAAGCGGAATTGGGGTCCTCGGATTCCAGAAGTTTTTGGTGTTCTTCAATTACGTTTTGGTCTCCTCTTTTAGCGGGTCCTGTTTGTGCTTCTTCCGGAGAGGTTCGCAGGGCTTTTTCAACCGTTTCCTTTATGAGTGCAGAATACAGCTCAAAGGGAACGCCGTGTGCTTCAGAAGATTCTTTGGCAAGTGCGAATAGGTGATTGGTGAAATTGTTGACTACCACAGCATTGAGGTGTAGCCACTTCTTTTGTTCTGGATCCAATCGATAGGTTTTGTTTCCGAGGAGCTTGGCCAATTGGGTAATCTCTTCCACCTCCATGGGAGATTTCCCATCTACGAGAATGGGAATGTTTTCAAAATCTAAAGGCACCTCCGCACTAAAGGTCTGAAGGGGATAGAAAATTCCCACGCGCTCTCTGTCTCCAAAAACGCTCAAGTCCAAGGTTCCACTGGTGTGTACCACTAAACTTTGGCTTTTGGGCAGTTGACGGGCAACCCCTTGCACCGCATCATCAGGAATAGCGATAAAGGCAATATCTGCCGGTTTGATGCCTTGGAAGTCGTTTATGGCTTCCGCCGAAAAGCGATGGGCCAATTTTTCGGCCACAGCCAAGTCCCGACTGTAAATTTGCTGAACCACAAACCCCGACTCATGCAATGCCTTGGCGAGGTGAGTGGCCACATTACCGGCCCCTACAATGTTTACGGTATGTAGGGGAAAGCTCATTAGCTACTTTTCATTCTTACGTACATGGCTTGGAGGGTACCAATGGCCATCAAGAAACAGCCTAGCCAGAGTAAATTGATAAAGGGAAATATCACGGCCTTAATAATGATGAGTTCGGGCTCTTCTTCGGTGTGTTCCCACGCCTTGATGACAATTCCTTTGGATTCATTGTCAACACCTTCAAATCTCAATTTGATACCGGCTTCCTTCATCTCAATGTCTTGATGACCAATTTCACCATTGATAAGAGAGAGAATGGGCATGGCTTCAAAAGATTGACCGTCCATGCGATATTGAGTAATCATTGCGGCGAGGGTCACATCCATAGACCCAGTAGAATCTACTTTTTGCGTACCTGCAATAGAATCCAAAACCAAGAAGGAATTGGCATAAATCACTGAATCGCCGGTATTCAATTTGATTTCTGACTCATTGATCCACTCTGCATTTCTCTCCTCATCAGGACGAAGGTCTGCATAGGTGACGTGGGTATAGATGTCATAGGTCAGGCGGTGTAGCGTAGAGGGCTCCGCGTTGTTACCCATTTGCTCATTGAGCAAAATACTGGGGTGAAGTGTGAATTCAGGTTCTATGGATTCACGATTGAAGAAGTCCAATTGGTAAAGGTTGTGGTTGCCCACTCTTTCTTCACCTACCCAAGTCACTTGGTAGTTGCCCATTTTTACCGTGTCATTGAGTTCAATGAGAAGGTTTTCATTGGCTGGGAATTCCTTGTGGATAAATACATCACTCTTAGAGATGGTCTGCTTTTTAAAGTTGGAAATCAAGGCTCCAACGATGATAAAACCAAAACCAATATGCGCAAGATTGGGGCCGAGTAATTTCCACTTCCCTTTGAAGATGGTCAACCAATAATCCAAGTTTCCGAAAACGGTAAAGTATCCTGTAAAGAGAAGGATGGTGTGAAGCAGTCCTCCTTTTTCATCCATGAATCCCAATCCCCAAACCGTAATAATGGTAAGGACAAGTGAGATGGTTACAGATCGCATAACCTTCATGAATACCTTCTTGGGCGTTTCTTTGTACCTCAAGAAATGTGCAAGCCCCATCAACAGAGTAATGGCAATGGCAAAGGGAACTTGTATTTGGTTGTAGTGGTCAATGAGGTCGTTGGGTGGAGCCAATGCTTTGTCCTTTAACGGAAAGGCACCTTCCGGACCAAATAAGGTGTTAAAGACAGGAATAGAGGTTGTTGAGGTAATTTGTAATGCCGAAACGAGCAATACCATTTGACCGATAAACATCCAAAATTCACGACTGGAGAGGGCGTCATCTTTTTTCTCTTTGGGGAAACTTCCCATTCTCCAGAAGAGTAGGGCAAAGGAACCTACGACGAAGAACAGGAGATAAATCAAGAGTTGTCCTGACAATCCCAAGTCTACAAAGGCGTGAACCGAAGAGTCTCCCAATACCCCAGAACGAGTCAAGAAGGTAGAGTAGAGTATGAGTAAGAAGGCGAGAAGGGTAAATACCATGGAGGCCATTAGCGCACCGCCTCTGTTTTTTTCTATCAACAACAAGTGGGCTGCACCAACCATGACCAGCCAGGGAACAAGTGACGAGTTTTCTACGGGATCCCAAGCCCAAAATCCTCCAAAGCTCAGTGCCTCATAGGCCCAAGCTCCACCCATCAAAATACCTGTTCCCAAAATCATTACTGAGAAAAAGGCCCATGGAGTAGCGGGGCCAACCCAGCTTTTGAAATCCTTCTTAGCCAATGCAGCAACGGCAAAAGCAAAGGGAATTAGAGTAGATGCAAAACCCAAGAACAGCGTAGGTGGGTGAATGGTCATCCAGTAGTTCTGAAGCAGAGGGTTCAATCCGGAACCGTCCGCAAAAGCTGGAATCATGGAGAGGTAATCCTCCATTTGTGTCCAAGGCAACCCAATATTTTCGGGGAGCTCTCTGACCAAAACAAAAGGAGATTGTCCGATTTTGAAACTACCGATATATACTCCCAAAACCATGGTAGCCAAGAAGAATTGAACCAGAGAAACCACAATCATGGTGGAGGCTTCCCATTTCTTAGCGGTGTACATTAGGATTCCTCCCAATACCGCATGCCAGAAGAGCCAGAGAATAAAGCTTCCTTCTTGGCCTTCCCAGAAAGCTGAAAACAAATAGCGCGGAGGCAAGTCTAAGGAGGTGTGTTTCCAGACGTAATCAAATTCAAAATAATGGTTAGCCATTATAAAGAATAAGGTCCCTACGATAGAAAAGACGGCAGCTATATGTACGCCGAATACCTTTTTAGCAAAGGATTTCCATTCTGTTTGCGAAGGGTTTTTCTCACTCTTCCAATATGCGTAAGCGGCCAAGAGAGCGGAAACAGCAGCGAGTACTACTGAAAATCTTCCCAAATATCCTGCCCAGAGGTGTTCTCCTATATAGTCCATGTGTGATTTTTGATGCTGTAAGTTTTACCCCTTATTCTGTGTAGGAATTCTCGTTTCCTGCAACTTGGTTCTGCTCATTGTACTTAGACGGACACTTCATTAAAATCTCAGTAGCAATGAATACACTGTCTTTGGAAAGACCCTTCATGGTGATTTCTTCTGAGCGCTCAAAGTCTGTTGGCTTGGGCTGGTTGTACAAAACTTTCTTTTTGCCTCCGTCTTTGTCAATGGCTGTAAAGGCGAAAGTTGTGGTGTGAGGATCAAAGTCCATGTCGGCTTCCTTGTCTAGATATCCAACTACCGTGAAAGTTTGGCCTGGATTTTCATCGGCCAATTTAAAGTTGGCATAGGTGCTTGCGTCTGCATAGGTCCACATGATGGCTCCAATCAGTACGGCAGCAAATACGATGAGGACGATGTGTGTATTTTTCATTTTTGTGGTCTTGTGTTCTGCTTTCTTCGGAATAATTGCTTCCGAGGATGCGTAGCGAATGGGTTGACTTACTAATTGTTTTGCTCTTCCTCTAGCTTTTTGACTTTTCGGTCTATGGAAATTAGGTAAACTACCATGCCCAAGAAAATGATTAAGGCAACAGCTACTACCACATAGATTTTTCCTTCTGATCGAAAGGTGTCTGCCATTTCTACTTCAGGTCTCTGTGCCTGAGCAGAAAGCGTTATAAAAAATGCCGCCAAAGAGGCAATCGCTTTGCGGAATGTATTATTTGATGGAATCATAGATTTCGTCTTGTTTGCTTTTGTTTCGGTCTTGAATGACCTTAAGTCTAATTTTTACACGGCTTACCCAAACTCCCATCATGATCCAACCCACTACGGCTGGGTAGAATACCATTCTTAGGTTGGAGTCCATGTCGTAGTTGTTAAAGCCGGGGTTCCCTCCATTACCTGGATGCAGACTGTCCGTAAGTCTCGGCAAAATTCCGATAAAGACAATCATTAGGACGAAGGCGAAAATGTTGTAAACGGCAGAGATACGGGCCTTTTTTTCAGGATCTTCAATACTTCCCCTCAAAATAAAATACGCCGTGTAGATGATCATCGTAATGGCGGTTCCGTTGAGCTTGGGGTCATCTGTCCACGGTGCTCCCCAAGTGAAATTTGCCCAAACCATTCCGGTAAGAAGACCTAGAGTGGCGAAGACCATTCCGGTTTCTGCGTATTGGACGGCGTTGAGGTCATATTTCCGGGTATTCTTTGAGAGGTACAACAAGCTTCCATGCAAGGAGGCAATCATCATTCCCAACATTGCAAACCACATGACTACGTGGAAATACAAGTTTCTGATGGTTTCATTGAGTATGGGCAATCTGGGAACTTCTCCCAAAAATCCCCAAACGATGCTGTAACTAATGAGCAGTACGGAGGCTATTTTCCACCAATTCTTCATGCGTGCAAAAAAATGTTTCAACTAGCGAAAATCAGTTTACAATAACAACTTGCAAGGCTTGTAATTAATACTCTGAAATTCCCTAGTTTTTTCAATAACGTGGGAGGTCTTTGAGAGTTTTTAAAAAGTAGCGAAAAATATCGCAAAAGAGTCAAGTAAACAGGCGCTAATTAATCCCGCCAAATGTAAGGAAATAATAGGAAAGACAGGGTGAAAACGACCAAGTTAAGCGCTAAAATTACACCCAACAATGCGAGGTTATCCCATAAACCCAAACCAAATATTGCCTGAATGGAAACTTCCACCAATATCAAAACCATGGGCAGAAGCAGGGGGAGACTCAAAATTGCCATCGTGGTGGCATTTGAATCTGCCTTTGAGGAGATGGCTGCCACTAGTGTTAATACCCCTGATAATCCCCAAGCTCCCAAGACCAATGCAATCAAAAATAAGCCATCGTTCTTGACGGGATTTCCCAGCAACATAGAAAACAAGCCATATGTGGTCAATGCAATGGCGGAAGTTAGTATTCCGTTGTAAATGAGTTTGGAGAGAATAATGGATTGGGGAGCGAACAATTGGTGATAGTAGAAATACTTTCCTCCCGATTCATGGGCAAAAGATCGCGAAGCAGTAGAAATGGCTCCGAACATGAGAATGATCCAGAAAAGTGCGTTCCAACTTCTGTGGTCCGTAATTTCACCAAAGACAAGGTAGGCGACATAGGTGGTTGCCACCACGTAGAGAAGCACAGAAAAGAAAGAGTATTTCTGGCGCTTTTCTAAAGTCAGGTCCTTTAGGAGTAAGGCTTTGATTTCTGAAAAATTCATCGTGGTCAAAGGTACAAAACCAATTTGCCCGGCCTGACTTTCAAAACATTTTAATCATCTTCGTGTTGAAATTGTCACATGTAAACACATAACGTAAACGCTTTCAATCACTACAAAACCTCATCCCATGTTTTCAAAAAATATCCTATTCAGTGTAAAATCCGTTTTTGCACTTGCTGTAGCGGCATCTCTTTTTGCATGTTCCCAATCGGCACCCAATTCCAATCAACAAACCGCTGGCATTTTGCCCAGCCCCCCAAAAGAAAAAGCCATGACAACCATCTACGACTTTAAAGTAAAAGATATCGACGGAAATACCTTTGATTTCTCTAGCCTCAAGGGAAAGAGAATTCTCATTGTGAATACCGCCTCAGAATGTGGGTACACTCCTCAGTACAAGCAATTGCAAGAATTGTATGAAGAAAAAGGAGGAGACTCATTCACCATTATCGGATTTCCAGCCAACAACTTTGGCGGACAAGAGCCCGGCTCGGAGGCCGAAATCAAAACTTTCTGTACAGCCAACTATGGCGTTACTTTCCCAATGATGAGCAAAGTAAGCGCCAAGGGAAAAGACATGTCTCCCATCTATCAATGGTTGACTCAAAAAGATAAAAACGGGGTGTCAGACGCCAGTGTTCGCTGGAATTTCCACAAGTTCATCATCGATGAAAACGGTCACTGGGTTGCAGAGTACCCTTCTTCGGTATCTCCGTTGGACTCGAAAATTTTGGATTTTGCTTCAGGCAAATAAGTCTGTCTAGATACTCTTGTAAAAAGCGATGATCTTGGGTTGCAAAGCTTCCAAAATTCGAAGCACGTAGCCCTCCTCGAAACAATTCACTAAGTAACCGTCATGGAATCGGTCAGCCCTCACCATGACGGTTATTAGCTTGAGTAGAGTTTCGATGCTCACGGCATCAAAGTCAGTGTTTATATCATTCAGCATCTGACCGCCTTCTGGCCATCTGTGCCATTCAAAGTCCAAAATGACCTCGAGCTCATAGGCTCTGTCATTAAATTCTTTGACCACGGGATGGGGTTGGGTAAAGGGAAATATCCAAGTTCCATCCTCTGTTTTTTCTAGAAATTTGGTATCGCCAAAGATCTCGGTTTTTTTAATTTCTCTAATGAGTTCAAAAAAATCAAGCCATTGTTGAATTGGCTTTCCAATCCACGCATACTCATATGGTTCTGTTGTATTCATGGCATTTTTATTTTCTAGAACAAAGATCTTTCACATCCCCATTTTTGGGTTTACTCTGGGTTGCATAAATAGAGACACTAACATAACTTTAACATCCCTATTTTATTGGGTTTATTACGCGAATAACGTTATAATTATTATTCTCCACAAACTGAAAATTCAAAACTTTCCGTACCTTATTGAACACCAACCCAATACCTTTCAATTATCCCTAACATGAAAAATTGGTTGTACACATCTTGTCTATTCATTTTCTTCTTTTGTCACGCAAAAGGACAAGGGGTTTCTACGGTTGATTTTGCGGTTAAAACAGATTTGGTATCACCGCTTTCTCACGGAGAGTTTATGATCTTTATGGAGGCGAGTTGGACCCAAAATTGGGGTCTCGAATTGGGGCTGGGAGGAACGGTTCAAAGGGGATTTTACTCGGATAGGATTGTTGGATTGCCGGCTTCCGATTTTTCTATTTCCCCGTCTTTTTCTGCTCAGTTAATGGTCAAGTACTATGCGAGTTCTTGGGATATTTGGGGAGGAAGACCCTTTGTTGGGCTTCAGATAAAGAACCGTCAGTATCGCCTAACTTTTGATCCTCCGTTGGACGATGGAAGTTCTTCGGGCTACCTTTCACAGTGGACCCATTACGGAGTTCTCGGGTGGTCTTACTCTATTGAGGAGGTTTTAGTTATAGAAATCTTGGGCCAATTTGGCTTTCAAAATACCTATCGTAATTATACCCCCTCCTTTTCTTCCTCTCCTTGGGTCATCGATGGTGGAATTCGAATAGGATATTCCTTTTAGTCGTTTTCCTAGAAAAAAAATCCTCTTTCTGTTTCCTCAAAATACCTATCTTTAAGAAGGACTAGAGAAAAGTTAAGAATCACTCGAATCAATCACCTGCCATGCGATTAAAAATTTACGCGGACAATCCGCAGGAAAAGTATATACAGCAAACCGTCTCTGCACTAGAAAGAGGAGAGGTAGTCATTCTTCCTACAGATACCATCTATTGTCTCGCTGCAGATATTAACAAAAACAAAGCCTTGGAGAACATGGCAAAACTCAAGGGGGTTTCTCTCAAAGAAGCCGATTTTTCGTTTTTGTTTTCTGATTTGAGTCATCTTTCGGATTACACCTTACAGTTTGACACTCATGTCTACAAAATTCTAAAAAGAGGAATTCCTGGTCCGTTTACCTTTATCCTCAATGCCAACAAAAAGGTTCCAAAAATCTTTGGACGCAGAAAGAATACCATAGGAATTCGCGTTCCCGATAACAATATTGTAAAGACCATTATTGAAAGGCTAGGTCATCCTTTGGCAACTACTTCAATAAAGTCGGAGGATTCCATTTTGGAATACATAACCGATCCAGAACTCATTGACGAAACCTATGGAGATAAAGTTGCATTGGTTATTGATGATGGATTTGGCGGAAACGAAGGTTCCTCTGTAGTTGATTTAACAGGAGGCGATATAGAAGTGATTCGAGAAGGGGCCGGAGAAATTTCAAAACTCTCCTAATGGCCAAGCCTTCAAGACTTCTCAATCCAGAAATTTTTCAAGGTGTTGGCAAACACAAAAGCTATTTTGAGGGCTGGTATTTAAAGCATGTCAGCCCTGAAGAAGACTTTTCCTTTGCTCTCATCCCCGGAGTTGCTTACCAATCTGATGGAAAAGCTGAGAGCTTTATTCAATTCATCAATGGGGAAACTGCGGAGACTCATTACGTTTCACGACCCATAGGTAATTTCACCGCCGCCGAAAACCAATTTAAGGTTCGAATAGGAAATCAGCTGTTCTCTAATCATAAAATTGATGTAGACCTTCAAGAATTTGGGATTCCATTTTCTGCTAATTTGGAATATCTCGGTTTGCATCCATTAAAAAATACTTACCGCCGCCCAGGAATCATGGGATGGTACAGATATATGCCCTTTATGCAATGTTATCATGGCTTGGTCAGTCAATTCCACACCCTACGTGGAAAGTGCTCCTATGAGGGCAAGACCTATGATATGAATGACGGTCATGGTTACATAGAAAAGGACTGGGGACGGTCGTTTCCCAGTGCGTGGGTTTGGATGCAATCCAACAATTTCAAAAAGCAAAAAGTCTCTGTGATGTGCAGTATTGCGCATATCCCTTGGATTGGCCGGAGCTTTACGGGTTTTCTTTGTACCTTTTTATTCAAGGGTGAAATATTGATTTTCACTACCTACACTGGAGCCAAACTGGCAACTCATGAAGTTTCGGAAGGAAAGGTTCACGTGGTCCTCAGAGATCAGAAATACGAGATCTCATTACTATCCTCTCAGGCACAAGCAGGTGTCTTGAAGGCGCCAACCAATGGTTTGATGAAACGAGAAATTTTGGAATCTATCAATGGAACCATCAATGTGACTCTTACGGAAATTGCCTCGGGAGAAATTGTGTTTTCTGACGTAGGAACAAAGGCAGGCGTTGAGCTCGTGGGCGATGTAAGTGGGTTGCTCTCTGGGGAGATGCATAGTTAGGGGAAGGGAGCAGGAAGCAGGGAGCGTTGCTTACTCTCGACTAATGTCGAGATTGGGTTCAGCCCCAACTAGTGACTGGTGACTAGGGCTATTTTCCTTATTCCTACCCGTTACCTGTTACCTGTTACCTGATCCCTGATTCCCACTCACTCCCAAAATCTCCCTCAACTCCGCTCTTTTGATTTTTCCGTTTTCCGTTCGTGGGATGGTCGAAATGGTTATGACTTTCTTGGGCTCTGAATACGGAGGATATTCCAAATTCTCTGGAATTTCTGGTTTTGAACCGGATTCCAAAACCAAAACCACTTGACGGCCCCATTGGTTATGGGGAGCATCCGAAATGGCAAAGTTTCCGAGGATATGCGGGGCTAGAAGATTTTCTACGGTTTCGGGTTGAATTTTCTTTCCGCCCGAGTTGATGGTGTTGTCGGAGCGGCCCTTCCAAATAAATCGATTGGGTGAGAGCAATTCCACCACGTCATGAGTGGGCAGCGATTCGATGCCAATATGTGGAGCTGAAATGATCAATTCGTCATGGTCTGTGGTTGAAAAGGAGACGCCGTCCACTGCCGAGTAGGCCTCCTCAGAAATTTTCTTGAGGGCAATGTGACTAATGGTCTCCGTCATCCCAAAGCTTTGATAAATCTCTGAATCGACTTCTTTCAATTTCAATAAATCTGAATGAGAAAGTGGCGCGCCTCCCAATAAGACTTTTTTAATATTGGAAAGGGAATCCAATGATTCCATGGCTTGTGCGGGAACCATGGGGACAAAGTCAAAGCCTGCCGCTAGATCCTGGTTGAGGTTGAGTTTGGGTTCGGTGATGTGCAATTCCAAACCTCCCAAGAGGGCTCTAACGACCATCATTTGCGCTCCAATGTGCATTAAGTCCATGCACAAAAGTGTTTTGTCTTTTGGCTTTAATTCGAAAAATGCCAAAGTCTTCTCAGCGCTTGTCATCATGAATTCCTTTTGAATCTCAATTTTCTTGGGACTTCCCGTGCTGCCTGAAGTTTGCACTTCATGGCTTTGAGAATCAGAGGTCCATGAGTTTAAAAAGAGTCGAAATCGATGGATGAGTGCGACATTTGAATCTGCAGACAGAGATTGCTTCTCACCTTTGTAAACCAAGGAGAAGTCCGGATGGATATTTTTTCTAATATTGTTCAGCGATTCAGCCACTTTGGTATGGGGTTTGAGCCGTCCCGAAATTACAAAACACAAATCATCCATGAGAGGTTCTCTCTTTCTCTTTTTCTGGCTGCTATCTACCACATTAGCTGCTCAAGTTGCCAAGGTGGTGGATGCGAATACCAAGGACGCCATTGATATGGTGTACGTTTTTTCTTCGTCTCATTATGCATTGACCGATTTAAATGGTGAAGTCAGCCTTAGCTCCTTTGGTTCTGAAGAGGTTTTGGTTTTTCAGCACCCTGGATATAAGTCTTACAAAGCTTCCATGGAGGAGCTAAAAGCTCAAGAATATTACATCCTTCTGGAGCCATCTGTGGTGAATATTAATGAAGTGGTGGTTTCTGTAAACCGCTTCGAAACCGAATCTGAAGACATTCCCAAAACGGTAGAATTGGTGACTAAGGGAACCATACGTTTTCAAAATCCGCAGACTTCCGCTGATGTATTGAACGTATCAAAAAGCGTTTTTATTCAAAAGTCTCAACAGGGAGGAGGTTCTCCCATGATTCGTGGTTTTTCCACCAACAGAGTACTTCTCGTCGTAGATGGGGTCCGAATGAACAATGCTATTTTCCGCGAAGGAAATCTTCAAAACGTAATTTCATTGGATGCTAATTCCCTTCAACAAACTGAAATTGTACTGGGTCCTGGTGCGGTGATTTACGGATCCGATGCCTTAGGAGGTGTTATGAACTTTACTACGCTAAAGCCTACATATTCTGCGACTGAAGACGTTCAGTGGAACGTAAATGCGGTGACTAGATATTCTTCTGCTGCTCAGGAGAAAATGGGGCATTTTGACCTCAATGTGGGAGGGCAAAAATGGGCATGGGTAGCCAGTGCGACCTACTCTGATTACGGAGATTTAAAAATGGGGTCCTTTGGACCTTCCTCTTACCGGAGACCTGAATACCAAGATCAAATCAACGGCATAGATACCGTCTTGGTAAATGATGACGATAGGGTTCAGAAATTTTCAGGCTACTCTCAACAAAACTATTTGAGTAAAATTGGCTATAGACCCAACTCCAACTGGGAGTTTACCTTAAGCGGTCAGTATTCCATCTCTAGCGATGTTCCTCGTTACGATAGACTCTTACAATATCGCAACGGCAACCCGAGGTTTGGAGAATGGAATTACGGCCCTCAACAATGGGGAATGGCCCAGTTTCAGGCTAATCACTATTCAGCCTTTTGGTTTTACGACGCAGCTAAACTCAATGTCGCCTATCAAAATTATCAAGAGAGTCGACTTTCAAGAACATTTGGTTCACCCACTAGACGCGAGCAATATGAGGGGGTAGGCATGTTTTCTGCAAACCTTGATTTTGAGAAGCGACTTTCAGATGAGATTCAAATTTATTACGGACTCCAATCGGTGTTTAACAATGTTTCTTCTGAAGCTCAGTTTACTGAAAATGGACAAGTGGTTCCAGGTGATCCAGGAACAAGATACCCCAATGGCTCAAGATGGAATACCCAAGGTGTTTACGTAGATGGCAAGTACGAATGGGCACCCGGTTGGATTTTGGATGGAGGCCTAAGATATACTTTGGTTCAGGCCACGGCTACTTTTGATGATAGATTCCCATTGGACGATCCCAAGCTCAACGAAACCTGGGGTGCGCTAAATGGAATGGCAGGACTGACTCGTGTTACGAATTCGGGATATCGATTTTTCTTGAATTTCTCCACGGGATTCCGAGCTCCCAATATTGATGATTTGGGCAAGGTGTTCGATTCAGAACCAGGGCAGGTTGTGGTTCCCAACCCAGATTTAAAGCCTGAGTATTTATACGGTTTGGAATTGGGAATGGACAAAAATTGGAACGATGTATTCTCTATTCAGGCCTCAGCTTTTTACACCTTCTTGGATGACATGATGGTGAGAAGACCCTTTGATGTTCCAGGAGTGGACAGTGTGTTGTACGATGGAGTTTGGAGTACACTTGACGCCATTCAAAATGCTGAATCCGCACAAATTTATGGGTTTAGTGTGGGAGCAAATTATCAGATTACCAATCAATGGTCGGCACGAGCTAAATACAACTACCAAACAGGGCGGACTGCCGACATTGAGAACTTACGTCATGTAGCCCCTTCATTTGGTTCTCTAGGTGTTCTCTTTTCTCGTGGATGGGTCAAGGCCGAAATGTACGCAGACTTTAACGGAAAACTCAACTTTGATCAATTGTCGCCCTCAGAAGTAGATAAGGCGTATTTGTATGCATCGGACGAGAACGGAAATCCGTACTCTCCCAACTGGTACACCTTAAACCTCAAAGCGTCCATAAAACTCAATCCCTACCTCACGGTTATGGGCGGAGTGGAAAATATTACCGACCAGTTGTATAGACCTTATTCTTCAGGGATTTCAGCGCCAGGAAGAAACTATTCGTTGTCCCTTCGCGCTACTTTGTAATTGAAAAATCTACTGTATTGAAAACTGACTTCTTAGCGATTGGTGAGGACTCCTAGGTCCCAGCCTTCGGCAGAGGAATGCCAAATCCCACCGTCTCTAACTTCCAATGGTGAGTGAATGTTATTGGTGTATAGCGATCCAGTCCCCAATCCGTGGTAAATGGGATTCCCCAGAGTATATGTCCATTGGGCAAGTGCATTCAAACCAATATTTGATTCCAAAGAAGAAGTAATCCACCAACCCATTCCGCGATCTTCGGCCATGTTAATCCAATGCTGAGAGGCTTGAATTCCTCCTAAGAGGCTTGGCTTCAAAATAATGTGTTGCGGGAAAATGGTTTCGAGTAATTCTCTTTGGTGCTCCTCGTCATATATTCCGTGAAGTTCCTCGTCCAACGCAATGGGAGTAGGGGATTCTTCACAGAGTCTTGCCATTTCCTGCCACTGTCCTGGAGCAATGGGTTGCTCAATGGAGTGAATACCTAATTCGGCAAGCCTTTCAAGAATTTCTAAAGCGTCATGAGGATTGAAAGAACCGTTGGCATCCACGCGCAATTCCAGAGTCATGGGATCGTATTCTCGTCTAAGATCTGTGAGGATTTCCATTTCCCGCTCAATGCCAATGGCGCCGACCTTCATTTTTAAACACGTAAAACCCTCTTCTAGGCGAGCCTCAATTTGCTTTTTCATAAATTGGGCATCGCCCATCCAAATCAATCCATTGATGCGTTGGCCCACCTCACCACGAGTCCATGCGGAGGGGAATAGTATTTTTTCACCACCTGCCGCCAAATCCATGTAGGCCTGTTCCAATGCAAATCGGATGCTGGGAAATTCGGTTAATTCTGCCAACAATTCACTGGGCTGCATAGAAATATTATCACAGGTCCACTGCAGTTTTTGTGTGTATTCGGGCACGTCATCGGGGCTCAAATCCTTCAGCAATCCACACTCCCCAATCCCTTGAATACCATCGTGCTCGATGATAATGTAATACGCCATTTTTTGAGTTAACACTCCACGCGAAGTTCCCGCTGGATTCTTGAATTGAAGTAAATGTGTGGTGAAAAATGCTTTCATGAAGTAATTATTACTTATCCAATCCACGCCCCAATTCCCATCAAAAGTGAGAAGATTAGGGTGCCAATGGCCAGAGGTTTTAAAAGAGTGTCGATTTTTTCAGGTTCATTGGTTTTCAAAAGAGCTGTAGTAGTGCGCACAACAATAGGTAATGCCAAAATCCACAGGTATCCTTTCCAACCTGCCTCTGTAGAAAGACTGAATATTAGTGAACAAACCAAAGTGGCAGTCATCAAAAATAGGTGATATACCTTGGCAGGCCCTCTTCCAATTCTTGCGGGAATGGACATTTTGCCGTGTTCTACGTCCGTTTCAATGTCTCGGATGTTGTTGAGATTAAGCACTCCAACTGCCAAAAATCCAACGGCCAATGCAGGCCAAATAACCACGAGGTCAATGGATTGAGCTTGTAAGAAATACGAGCCCAAAACGCCTGTAAATCCAAAAAACAGTAGGACAAATAAATCCCCAAATCCTGCATATCCATAGGCTTTGTCTCCCATGGTGTAAGACATGGCAGACCAAATGGCCAATAGACCCAATGCAATAAAAAATGCCGTAAAACCCCAATGCAATTCAGAGGTTCCCAATATGGATAAGGCGGTTCCCGACAAAAAGCTCAAAACGCCAAAAACGCGAACTGCAGATTTCATTTGATCAATGGAAATGCTACCCGAAGCAATGGCTCGCGATTCACCTTTTCTATTGGCATCTGTGCCTTTGAGGCCATCTCCTAAGTCATTGGAGAAATTGGAGAGGACTTGATAAAACAAAGTAGTCAGCAAACAAAGTAGGGTAATTCTCCAAGAAAAATAGCCTTCAGAACCCGCTAAAAAGCTTCCCAAAAGGATACAAGAAAAAGCCAAAGGGAGGGTCCTCAGCCGAGCGGCTTTCACCCATGTCCGAAAGGTTGGAGCGTGTTGCATGACTACAAAAGTAACTAATATGAAAGCCTTTTGAAATCAATTTGACGAAATAAAGCGTTATACTATTCAATTATTATTGTAACTTTTATATTGGTAACCATATTACACTAACCACTTTTAATGAACAGTACTTCAGTCCAAGACTTACAAGATAAGTTCTTTGAACTCATTCAGTCCGATGGGGGCGTAGTTGATATGATTCAATCTATGTCTGCAGAGGGCGTATGGTTTTGGGAAACTTCCGCCCCTTCAAAAGTTTGGATAAACGACACCTTCTGGAAAACGCTGGAATTTCCATGTGATGAGATTAGTGATTGGAAGGACGTGATTCATCTGAATGACCTTACCAAGGCCTCCTCCATGCTTTCTCTTGTCGGGAAGCCAGAGGACCAATGGTCCTATTCTACCACTTTGCGATTTATTGGCCATAAAGGGAATACATTCCACCTCCGCTTTCGAGTGATGGAGGTGAAAAAAGGTGAGTACTCAACGGTTTTGGCAACCATTGCAGACGTTACTGAGTTGCTTCACGCCCAAGAGGTTCAAAGAAAAAGTAGTAAAGTCAGTAAGATTGGATTTTGGGAGGTTGATCTGGTCTACGGAACAGTCCCTCTTTGGAGTCATATAACCCATGAAATTCACGAGGTACCCCCAGGTTATGTTCCAAAACTCGATACGGCCATAAAATTTTACAAAGAAGGTGAGCACAGAGAGCGAATCACAGAACTCTTTAATCGTGCGATAGAAAAAGGTGTGCCCTTTGACGAAGAATTTATAATTGTTACCCATAAGGGCAATGAGAAGTGGGTTCGATCCATTGGAACTCCAGAGTTTTTGGACGGTAAATGTGTCCGTGTTTATGGGACTTTTCAGGATATTCAGGAAAAGAAAGAGCAAACCGAGGAGTTAGAGAGCCAAAGGAACTTTTTGGATGACATTATTGAAAACCTTCAAGAAGGGTTTATTCTCATAGATTCTAACGTGAGGATTACAAGAGTGAATGAGGCTTTTCAGGAGATTACAGGGTTTTCTGAAGAAGAACTCTTTTCACAAGAATATCCTTATGACTTTGTAGAAGAGGGGCGCGATGTAGATTTAAGAGCGTTTTCTTCGAAACTCTTTCAGAGTAACGAAAAGCCCTCTTTTGAAACAAAGTTTAGGCGCAAAGACGGCACCATAATACCCATTCGGGTTTCTCCCTCAGTGGTGGTCAATTCTGCGGGAGAATTGACCGGACTTTATTCAACGGTTAAAGACATATCCCAAGAAATAGCGGATAAGCAAAAGATCCAAGACTCCTTGTCCAAGCTTCAATCCATTTCAAGTGCCACTACGCAGGTGAGCATTATCGGTACGGATTCTGACGGGAAGATTACTTCGTTTAATAAAGGAGCGGTCAACCTTTTGGGGTATGCAGCCGCAGATATGATTGGGGAGCGTATTGTAAAAATTCATTTGAATTCTGAGATTTCTAAGACGGAAGGAGTGGATCCTGACTATACGCCCTTTAAAGAATTAACGGTTTTAGACTCGGAGGGTAAGCATGCGACCAAAGAATGGAATTATGTCCGCAAGGACGGTTCAGTATTCCCCGTTCAGTTGTCCATTACTCCGTTAATTGATGATGCTGGGGACCAAATAGGTTTTCTCTTTATGGGATCGGATATTTCCAATCTCAAAAAAGTAAAAAGGGAAATTCAGGACCTATTAGGGGTTACCAAAGATCAGAATGAGCGTTTGCTCAACTTTGCTCATATCGTCTCTCATAACTTGCGCTCTCATTCCTCCAATTTCCGATTGATTTTGGATTTAATGACCATGGATTCTCCACAACTAATGCAAGACGAGTTGTTTGAGAAATTAATGGAGGCTTCTGATAATTTGAAGGAAACCATTGCTCACTTGAACGAGGTTGTTATTATGAATACCTCTACGGAGGACAACCTTAAGAACCTTTCCGTTGTTGAGAGTTTAGAAAGAGCCTTGAAAAATGTAGAGGGTTACGCCAAGGAGAATGAAGTGCAAATTCAAACAGAGGTGCCTAAAGACCTCACAGTCTATGGAATTGCCGCCTATTTAGATAGTGTTATCCTCAATTTGATATCCAATGCCATTAAATACTCTTCGCCTTCTAGAAAATCAAAGATTTGGGTAAAGGCCAAAAAAGTAGATTGCGGAGTTGAAATTTCTGTATCAGATAATGGGGTAGGAATTGATTTAGTTCGTCACGGCTCAAAAATATTCGGAATGTACAAGACTTTCCACGGCAACAAAGACGCCAGGGGAGTAGGCTTGTTCATTACAAAAAACCAAGTGGAAGCCATGGGGGGGAAAATTTCTGTAAAGAGTGAACCCAACATAGGCTCAACGTTTAAAGTATTGCTGAATGGATAATCTCTCCAAGATTTGGATTATTGACGATGACGACATTTTTACTTTTGGAGCCAAGAGAATGTTCTCTAAATCCAATGCAAACATTCAAGTGGATTCTTTCCATAGTGCTGAGGAGGCCATTGAGAAATTAGAATCCGGAAATCAAGACCCTGAATTGATATTCTTGGACATCAACATGCCCATTATGGATGGCTGGGAGTTTTTAGACGCCTACGCTGAATTGGGACCGAGAAATCACATCAAGATCATCATGACTTCTTCCTCCATTGATCCAGAAGATCTCAAGAGAATAGAAGGACACGCATTGATTCATAGGTACTTGCAAAAACCAATCTCCATAGAGGGTATTCAAAATGCCATTAATGAAATTAGGGGTTCCAAGTCTTAGACGAGCCTCCCTTAGAAAAATTACCACTGTTTAAGAAAAAGCAATCTGTAAGTCTTCAACATAAGTTGGACTAAAGTTATTATTTTTAAATGGAGACTTACAGTTATGTCTTCGATTCTCATTGGAGTTTAAGAGCTTTTAGAACGTATTCTCAAAACGTAAACTCAACGTTTTCTACTTCGTAATTCTCTCAGACCTATGCACGATGGGGAGGAGGTTCGGGGTGAGGTTCACATGGTAAAAGTTCCCCACCTTCTGCAGGGGATAGGCTGATTTTGTATCTTTCCCCTGTGAGTCAAGTAAGCAAAATTGTGACCCTCGGTCGCATGGTAGAAAAATTGAAAATCCTAGGGCACGCCACTAAGGATGACTTAATGGAGGCCTATGGAGACGACCAAATCCAAGTCAGCGAAAGGACCTTTCAGCGCGATTTAAAAAAGCTCCGTGAGGAATTCTATATCGAGGTTTCTTATGATAGAGGTCGCAATGATTATTTCATTGAGGAAGACTCATATTCGTACATAGATACCCTTCTTCAATTTTCTAGCATCGTTCAGACCTCTCAAATTATGGAGCAGTTGGCGAGTTCTGGGGATTCTCAAGTGGAGTCCATGGATGTCTCTGAATATGGTGATCCTGTTGGGTCGGTTTGGTTAGAGCCCATTCTCAAAGCCATACAGCAAAAAGTGGTTTTACAACTCACGTATCACCCCTTTGGTAAGCCATCTAAAGAGTATTTTCTCAGTCCTTGGCTCATCAAATTCAACAAGGGTCGCTGGTATGTTTTTGGCCGTGTGGCCGAAGTAGGAGAAAGGGTGTTTGCCTTGGATAGGTTGGAAAATGTTTCATCTGTGGATTATTCTTTCGAAATGCCACCTGTTGATCCCAAGTCCTTTTTTAAAAATACATTGGGTGTGTTTTACTCTGGCGAGCCCACGGACATTCATATTCGTTTTGCTGCTCATGCCGTTCCCTATCAGAAAACACTTCCTCTGCACAAAAGTCAATACGTGGTAAAGGAACACGACAATGGCGAGGTGACCTTTGGATATACCCTTCAAATTGACAGAGACTTATTGAATTCCCTTATGTCTTGGGCGGGGGAATTTTGGGTTGAAAAACCTGAAGATCTGAGAGTTCAACTGCAAAATCGCGCCGACGATTTACTAAAGAATTTAAAAAAATAACCTTCTTTTTTCACCTTTCCTTTTCATCATTCTTTCTCACACCGACATCCTTTGGCGGTTTGCCCCCATACCTTTGAATTGTAATTAGGAAACAACTTAAAATCAAAGGTTATGAATACTTCAGCACTTTTAATCACAGACGCTACTTTAGGATCTATTGCAAAGACTACTGTTAACCCACATCAAAACTGGATTTCCAACGAAGCACAGAGCAAGGTATACTTGTACGCACATCCGAAAGCTTTCCCCAACCAAACCATTTTGGTAGAATTGCCCATGGCCGTAGCCGATGAAATATTAGATACGCTATACGGAGTGGAGGAATATAAAATCGAATTCACCAAGATGGAGTACTTGAGAGAAATCAGTATTTACAATGGTCAAAAGAGCATTGCGGTTTACAAGGCCAAACAAACTCAGATTGTAGAAGAGTACCCTAGATTTTACTACCCCGTAGAAGAGGATGCCTTGAGAATTGCTGGATAGTCTTTTCTTTCCCGACTATATCCATTAGTTTTATAGAAACCAAGAATTGCACAGCGGTTGAGGAATGTGATTGCTTTTCATAATTGCTCGGCAAATTGCTAACAAATCAATTGTCAACTATGAAATTATCGGGTACTACTCTCGCCAAAGTTCTCTTTGTATTTGTAGGGCTTTTGGGATTTACGGAAATCGCCAACGCCCAGCTAAACGTAGGAGCGCAAATTAGACCACGTTTTGAATTTAGAAACGGTTTTAAGACTCCTATACAAAACGGTGACTCTCCGGTCGGATTTGTTGAACAGCGTTCGAGAATTTACTTGGATTTTAGAAAGGACAAGTTCAGAATCCACATCAATGCCCAGGACATTAGAATGTGGGGAGCGACCAATCAGATTTATAAGACAGATCCCAGTTTAACCAATCTCTTTGAGGCTTACGCCGAATATTACTTCAACCCAAAGTTCACCATGAAAATAGGTAGAATGGACATCGTCTTTAATCAAGAGAGATTCTTTGGAGGTTTGGATTGGGCGTCTCAAGGACGAAGCCATGACGCATTAACCTTTTCGTACACACCCAACAATCAGTGGTACATCTATGCGGGAGGGGCTTATAATACCAATGCCTTTGAGCCCACGTATTTGGTGAACTCCTTCTACGCCAACAACAATTACAAGAACATGCAATTTGCGTGGGCCACATACAAAACCGGTTCGGGCAATACCCAGTGGAATTTCTTATTCCAGAATGATGGAAGGCAGAGTGCCGTTGACTCCACTCTTAATTACAGACAGACCTTTGGTTTTGGAGCCAAGTCCAAACTCACCAATCAATTTTCAATAGACGGATTGGCCTATGCACAGACGGGACAGAACTCTGTAGGTGTTGACATTCCCTTCGCTTATTTGCTCTCTTTGGCCTTGACGTATCAAACAGACTTTATGCCCATTACCCTTGGAGGGGATTTCCTCTCAGGGACTTCTCAGAACGATACGGAAGACAATTCCTTTGATCCGTTGTACGGAACCAACCACAAGTGGTACGGTTACATGGATTACTTCTACGTTGGAAATCCTCACAGACAAAGCCCTTGGGGTAGTGCGGGACTTATTGATATCTATCTAAAAGGCGCAAAGAAATTTGGTCGCCATACCGTGAAGTTGGATCTCCATGAATTTATGGCTCCGGTTTCCATCTACGATGCCAATCAAGAAGAAATGGATAGTCACTTAGGATTTGAAATTGACGTAACCTATGCCTTCCAAATTTCAGATGATATTAAGTTGACCGCAGGTTACAGCCAAATGTTTGCCTCAGAAACCATGGATGCCATCAAGGTATCACCGGATCCCTCGGGTTTCAACAATTGGTTTTACCTGATGATTGACTTTACACCGCTGTTGTATTCTTCTGGTAAGTAGAAGTGTTTATTGGGTAATTTATTGGGTGCGCCACGTCAAAGAATTGAAAATGGCACCTGAACAGGTGTTGTCCAAATAATCTGTCCATTCCGCCTTGTTCTCATCATAGGGGAGAATCATAGAAACAAACACCCCATTTTTACCCCCAAAAGGAGGGTGCGCAAGAATGCTGATCAATTGATAGTCTCCTACTAGATTCATGTCAGGCCTTTCAAAATGGGCCTTGGCTCTGTAGATAAAGTAGGGGTGTTGCTGATAATCTGATTCACCAATCCACTCATCCGACAGGTCTACTTTTAACGCTTCCCATGAATTTTGAATTTCTGCCAATTGTAAGTAGGCAAATTCAATATACCTCACACCGTTGTAGTCCAAAGTATTGATGCCAAAAGAAACGCTCTCTTTGTGAATGCCGCTTTCATCGGCGTCTACCAAGAAATTGTAATAGGTATTGGCCTCTCCTTTTTTGGGAGGAATATTCCCAAAGTGATTAGGGTATTCAATGGAATACTCCGCGAGTGGCAATCCAAATTCCCCGCAAAACAGGGAGTTGATAATCACCTTGTTTTGGAGTTCACAGCTGAAATCCTCAGCAGGTTTTTCTGAAGAACAGGCCCAAAGTGAAAGGGCTAATAATCCAATCCCAATTTGTTTCAACGGCATTTGTAGTATGGGTTTCTAATGGGTTTCTATCTCTTTTTCCAAGGACTCTTGTCCTCCTTTACTTGAGGGGTAAAGTCCGTCAAACGGTAGGTGAAAGATAGCATAATATACTGTTGAAGTGCAAGGGTCTGTGTTTCTTCGATGTAGGTTTCTGTACTGGTTTGCGCAATGGCATTGTTTTGATTGAGAAGGTCGTAGACACTGAGTTTGATCTCTGCTTTTTGGTCCCATAGATACTTTCCAATCCCCATATTCCAGAGGGTAAACTGGTTGTTGAAGCTCTCGGAATACCCATCGTAAAACTGGTAGTTAAGGTTGTTGTGGAAGGCCCATCCATCCCAAATTACCCAGTCCAACTTGATACCTACTGTTTGCGTCAAGTATTGAGTTAACGGCTGGTTGGGGTTTTCTACCCAACTCCAATCCGTTTGAGAACTCACCGTAAAGTCTATGTCTTCAGAAATATTGGAAGAGAT
Organism: uncultured Schleiferiaceae bacterium; assembly: GCA_965658445.1. GTDB lineage: Bacteria > Bacteroidota > Bacteroidia > Flavobacteriales > Schleiferiaceae > CBFHSF01. The sequence continues at coordinate 46,254 of CBFHSF010000012.1, forward strand.
GTACACTCCAAATCCAGCGGTTTGTTGATTGGTCTCTGTGTCTTCAAAGTTTACGCGACCAGGGATGCGACTGGTAGTTCCGCTCAGGTTGAAGTTTAGATTGGACTGAATGAAGCTAATGGGCAAGCTATAGTTGGCAATGGCTCTCAAGTTGTAGTATCCATCCAAGTTTAACGGCGAGCTGATCTGTGTTCCCGGCGCAATATCTACGCCGTTAATTACCGTGTCATTGGCGGTAATGTACGATTGGTTGGCGATGTAGCCTTCGGTAAACGTTCCTGAGAAATACCCGTAAAACTGCTGAGTCTTGCTCTTACTTGTAAAATTGTATCGCGAAAAAATGCGGTGACTGTATTCCTGATCCAATAGTGGATTCCCCGTTGTTAATTGCAAGGGGTTGTTGTTGTTCACCACATTTTGCAGTTGACTCACCGTAGGGAGTTCTGTAGAGGTGCGGTATCCCAACATAATGCGGTGGTTCTCATTGGGTGCATAGCGTGTAAAGAACGATGGAAGTACGTTGTTGAAATTTTTGGTCAACTGATCCTGCTCTGGAAAGGTAATTTCATTGTTGAGTTCTGTAAACTTCATGCGAACTCTTGCCATGGCAAAGAACTTGCGTCCCAATCGGTAACGGTAAGACAATTCCGGTCTGTGAATCAAAAAGCGGCTGTCAAAGTCATTGGAAAGAGCGGTGTCCAATACCACTAAAGGACCTCCCGGAGTAACTGCCTGATAGGTCAGTTGGTTGTTAGCTCCCTGGCTCTCTTGAAAGCGGTATAAAAGCATAACCGATGAGCTCTTGCCAAAGGGTTCCGTCCAAGAAAGTGCGGTTGAGTAATTGTTGCTAGGGTTGGAAAGTGTCGCAGTTTGATCCAAAGTATCTGTAACCACAATTCCATTGCTCAAAAAGTCCGATAACGTGTATTGCGAATTGTTTCCGTCTTGATCAGAGGCCCCTCCCGAAAATTCAAAGAGCATTTGGCGACCCTTTTTCTCAAAGGTTCGGGTATAGAACAACTCTCCATTCAAATTCCATGCGTTGTAGTCGGAGCTAAAGTTGTTGTTGAGACCGTTTACAGGGTTTCCATTTTGTGTGGTCACCGAATTGGAAATGGAATATCCTTCATTCTGTTGAAGGGAGAAAGTGGGGGTGAATAAGATTTTATCGTACTTGGAAAGCTTAGAGCTAAATCGCATGTTAAAGCGATGGTTGATATTGATAGATCCCAATGAATCACGACCATTGTAGATCTGCTTTACATCTCCAGTGGGGAAGAAGTCACGATTGGTAAGAACCGTGCTGTAATTGTCTGAGTAATTGAAAAAATACGATCCTACAAAGTCTGTAGACTTTCCAAATTTATCTTGATAGTTGATTCCTGCTGCGTGGGTAGTGGTGATTCCTCCTTGTTGGGGAACTAAGAAATCACTGGTAGAACTGGAGGCACTTCCCGAACCTCTTCGGCGCCAGCCACGCCTCCTGAAGAAGCGCTCACTCCTAAGAGGTCCTCAGAGCTAAAGTTCTGAATGTTGATGTTGTTGGTTTGTGCCAGTAGGGTAATTCTTTGATCCCCATTAAATATGTTGTAGTTTCCTGTAACCTGGTATTTGTTTTCATAACCATAGCCCCCCATAAATCGACCAAAGGTCCCTTTATTCATCCCGGGTTTGGTGATGATGTTAAGTGTCTTTTGAGTGTTACCGTCACTAAATCCCGTTTGCTTGCTCTGCTCTGACTCGTCGTCAAATACCTGAATCTTGGCTATGGCTTTAGCGGGAAGGGTGTTGAGCGCTGTATTGGGGTCATTTCCGAAGAACGGCTTACCATCCACTAGAACCTTTTGTACGTTCTCTCCATTGGATTGAACCTGCCCATTTACAGAGGTAACTCCTGGTATTTTTTTAACCAAATCCCCTGCTGTTGCATTGGGATTAGTCTTGAATGCGTCTGCGTTGTATTGTGTGGTATCTCCTTTTTGTTCTACTCGTACTTGCTGTCCTTTGACCGTTACCTCTTTGAGTTCTTCCGCATTGAGCTGCATAGAGATGGTCCCAAGATTTACGTTTTCTCCAGTAACTCGAACTCGCTTCCTCGTGGTAATTCTACCGAGGTTTTCAATTTTTAGGAGGTAACCGCCGGGAGCCACTGCGTCAAATTCAAAATCACCTTTGATGTCGGTTACGGTAGATGTTTTTTGTGTGGTATCGCCTCTTGGCGTCAAGACGGCAAGGGCCCCAATGATGGGTTCTTGAGTTTCGTTTTCAATCACCGTACCACGGACAGATTGCCCATAACTCATGATTGAAACCACGAGAGATACGAGGAGGAGGGTATAGCGCTTCATGTATTTGTTTTTCACTTAGACAGTGTAGATTCCAAAAAGTTTACAAAGGGAACAAAAAAAACTCGCCGGAGCGAGCTTTTTTTCATTTTAACATTATCGCGAGGTATTTAAAACCTCTAATACATTAGACTTCAATGGTATGCAGTCCAATGAATAATGTGTTGTGATTACTCCACAAAAGGAAGTACTTGAGCCAACTGTCCAGAAATGGCCAATTGGATGTCCAATTCTACTTGCATGTATTTTACGGCACGCTTAGACTCTAAAACTTTAGAGAATTTTTTGAAGTACTTTTTATCAAGTGCGGCTTTGTCCTTTCTCATTTCTAAGTTGCGCTCCATGAGTTCTTCTGCCAATTCATTGGTCATGGTCTCATAGTTTTCTGCGTAGAGAACCAAGATGTCAAAGCGCTCTTTGTTGAGAACCGATAATTTTTCCTGGAATTCGTTGTACAAAGGCCAAAACACTTCACTTTCCTCTTCCGAGAATTGCATAACCTGCGTAACGACTGCCTTTTTTTCTGTTTTTATGGCAGAAGCCTGAACTTCTAGATAATCCTTAAAGTTTTGAGAGTATCCTGAAATTGAGAAGGCAAGACCTAGGAGGAATAGTAATGATTTTTTCATCGATTGTTTCTTTTAGAAAGTTTGTAGTCTGTAAAAAATATTGGGCGAAAATGGTTTTCTGCCCTCTGTATTCAAAAATAAAAATTTACCTCACATTACTAGCCTTTGGGCTGTATTTCTACCCAATTAATTGTCAGTTTATAGGCAATGCTCAAAATAATCGGTCCCAGGAACAATCCCATAAAACCACTGGACATAAATCCACCAATGGCACCAATAAAAACGACCAGCATGGGAACGTTTACACCTTTCCCTAACAATAGAGGTTTGAGAATGTTGTCGAGAACACCTACAACCAACATGTAAATGGTCATAATAACCGCAGGGGTCGTGTCCATAGTCTTGAATGAAATAATGGCAACGATAATGGCTACGGGCAAAGTTCCGATTTGCATAATGGAAAGGACCAGAGCCAAGGCGGTCCAAAGTCCCACAAGGGGAATTCCTCCAATGGCCATTCCGACACCAGCCAAAAGTGCCTGTATAAAGGAAATTCCAATAATCCCTTTGGCGACGGATCTAACCGTGGCAGCACTTAATTTGGTTACGCTGTCTCCAAAATTTGGGGAAAGGGCTTTGATGAATTTTTCTATAAACTTTTCTGCTGATTCACTGACTGTCAAGAAAATTCCGGCAATGATGGTGGAGATAAACAGCTGTAAGAACACCGCGCCAAAACCTGCCAGGGCATCAAATAGCCATCTAATCAGTCTACGAATGGGGCCTTCGTATTGTGGAATCATCTCGTAGAGATTGGAGGAGGCCTGAGTCCAAAGCTCGTGAACTTTCTTTCCGATCAAGGGCCAATCCTTTACTTCGGGTTCTGGTGGTGGAAATTGAAATTGTTCGTTGTCTTTCATATCCACTAAATGACTGGTCGCCTCTACAAGGGATTCCCCAAAGAAATAGGTGGGAATGGTCAAAACCGTTAATGCGACAAGGGTAATAATGGTTGCGCTCCAGCGCCTTCTTCCCTTGAGCATGGCCGAAAGCCTCAAGTGGACGGGGTAGAGGGTAATAGATATTACTCCTGCCCAAATCACAATGGACACAAAGGGTTGAATGATGGTAAACGACCAATAAAGGATTAGGGCCAATGCACCAATTCTCAAGAATTGAATGGTAGGACTGCTGTTGTTCATGTTCGATTGGTTTTTCTTAAAAATAGGAAATACCCAGAGAATGAATACAGTCTCCCAGCAATATCCTCTAACTTTAAGTGGTCAATCTGAAAAATATCACCTCATTAATCACTTATCGCCATGGAAAAACTGTAGTCACTTCTCTTCTTTCTATTCGCCATCAGCGGATATTCTCCGATATACACTTACACCTCGGGAGATTCCACCGCTAAATCGCCTGACATTATCAGTCAAATTAAGGGGTCGGTAAAAACCATTTTTGTGTGGGATCAAGTGGGTCTTAAAAACGGATCCGCTATGAATCTCATAGAAATTCCTACGGGTGATATAGAGCTCAATCCACGACTTTCTGCCAATGCCTATCAGAGTAGGATTATCATTGACAACTTCGTGAAAGTCAAGGAGGACTATTTAGACATATATATTGAGGGGGATTTTCACGGTTCAGGAGATGGTGGTTTCCGATTGCGACATGCGTATCTGGCCTACAAGGGATGGTTGTTCGGACAGACTTGGACAGGATCTTTGGAGGCTCCATTTAACGACCTGAGTAGACTCAATCAAGTGGACACCACCTTTAGAGGCGTGGATCCGCGTTTTCCGGATCTGATAGCATATGTGCGAAGGGATTACTAAGGAGGACATGTGCAGTTGGCCGGAATTGGTAGGTATTTGTACTATAGAAAAGACAACGATGTCCGAGCCACTTTTGGAGGAGGGCTGGTATTGACAGGAACGCACCGCTTAAATTCAAAGGACCTTTTTACGTATCAAGTTGTGGCGGGATCGGGAATAGAGTGATACATGGTGAGTCTGGGCGGTCAGGGATTAGACGCATTGCCCTCACAAGATTCTGAACAATTGGAAACTTCCCATATTTGGAGGATACCTCGGTTATCAACACAACTGGACCCCAGAACTTTTCAGTTCTTTTGTAGCGGGTTATTCGAGTATTAAACTACCTGAATCCTACGATGCGGAATCGGTTTTTTGAGGAACTTATGCTTCTGCGAATCTCTTTTGGAATCCCGTCCAAAATCTATTGATTGGCCCAGAAGCAGTCTTTGGAGACCACACGGATTTTGGAGGTAATTACGGTTCCAATTGGAGAGTGTACTTTATGGCGGAGTATTTCTTTTAAGTCAAGTAGTTTAAATATTGAAAAACAAAAAAGCCGCATTCTACAATGCGGCTTTTTGTATGAGATATTATTATGGGTTCTATATATGAGTTCTCAATGAAAACCTATTGGTTTTCGTCTGCTTTTCTTTCTTCTTCAGCCTTTTGAGCTGCTTCAAATTCTTCTCGAGTAATCCAACCGCCACCCAAGGCTTTGTACAGTCTTACGTAGCTGCTCAAGTACTCTTGTTTTAGGTTGGTCAAAATTAATTGAGCCTCAAAGGCCTGACGTTGAGATTCTAAGTATTCTAGATAAGAAGTAACCCCTTTGTCATAGCGCTGTTGCGAAAGCCTTTGTGCATTGAGTGCTGCGCGAACATGCTCGGCTCTTGCCTCAACTTCTCGGCGGTAGGTTTCTATTTCAACCAATGAATTTTCTACATCGGCAAAGGCATTGAGGATGGTGTTTTCGTAATCGTGAAGAACGGCCTGCGTTCTAAACCTTTCGGCTTCTACGCGTCTCTTGTTCTGTCCAAAGTAAAAAATGGGACCTAGGAGATTTCCACCCAAGCTCCATGCCGCTCCCGTGGCGCCAAAAGAGGAAAAGTCAGCGCCTTGTGCTCCCAATAATCCCGTTAGGCTAATGGAAGGTAAACGTTGGGCTTGAGCTACTCCAATCAATGCATTTTGCGCAATGAGATTCTGCTCAGCTTGTAGGACGTCTGGACGTCTTCTGATCAAATCCGCTGGAATTCCCGTGGGTATATCAATGGCCGTGTCTTGATCCAAGAGCGTGGTATTGGTTTCCCAACGGTGGGGGAGTTCCCCAACCAATACGCTCAAAGAATGCTCAATGATTCTAATTTGTCTCTCGTATTGAGGGATGGCAGACGCTGCAATGGCGTATTGTATTTCTGCTTGGTTCAAATCAATTTCAGGAATGATTCCCGATTGATAGCGGGCAGAGATCAATTGCAATGAGCTATCTCTAAGAGCCACGGTAACCTTGGCGATTTCCAATCTCTGTTCAAATTCCAGAAGGGTAAAGTACGTGGTCGTAACTTCAGAGATCAATGCGATTTGTGTGGCTCGTAGGCCGAAGGCCGAACTCAAGTATTGGGCTTTGGCGGATTCATTCATCCTGCGAATCTTTCCCCAAAAGTCAATTTCCCAAGATACTTGTGCTCCCGCAAATATGTTTTGAAGAGGATCGGCTGTGGTCAAGGCACCACCAAAATAATTCCCTCCGGTTACGTTTCCAGACACATCAAATTTTGGCCAAAGGTTGGCTTTTTGAAGGGCGAGCTCTGCACGAGAAGCTTCCATTCTCTGGTAGGTAGCCAATACGTTTTTATTGTTTTCTAAAGCCTGATGAACCAAGGTGTCCAACATGGGATCCTTGAAGAACTCCCACCACTTAAGGTCAATGTTAGAATCCAAGGGCATATCGGAATAAACGTACTCTTCTGGAGTTTGTACTTCCGGTGCTTCGTAATTGGGCCCTGCTTTACATCCCACAAGGACAACGGCAAAAAGACCCAAATAGGCGAGATATGTAAAATACTTATTCATTGCTAGTACTGGGCTTTTGAGTGGAACGCTTCTTTTCGTAACCGGCCAATTTTCCAATAAATACAAAGAGCATAGGGTAGAAGAACACACCCAAAATGGTGGCCAATCCCATTCCTCCCAATAGGGCCATTCCCATTACTTTTCTTGCTTCGGCCCCCGAGCCGGAAGCTAGAACCAGTGGAAATACCCCAAGTATAAAGGAGAATGCCGTCATCAAAATGGGTCTAAATCTCAGCTTTGCAGATTCAATGGCGGCTTCTACAAGTGTCATTCCCTCATCAAATTTCATCTTGGCAAACTCCACAATAAGGATGGCGTTTTTCGCGGCCATGGCGATAAGCATAACCAAAGAAATCTGTGTAAATACGTTGTTTTCGTAAGAATCCGAGAAGAACCTTGCCAACCATAAGAACAGGAAGGCTCCAAAGATGGCAAAGGGTGTTCCCAAGAGAATACTAAAGGGAAGAGACCAACTTTCGTACTGGGCGGCTAAGATCAAATACACAAAAATCAAGGAGAACACGAATACAATGGCTCCCGATCCTGCTGCTTTCTTTTCTTGAAAACTCATACCGTTCCATGCATAGGTCATTCCCTCGGGGAGAATTTCTGCTGCTACTTCTTCCAAAGCTGTCAAAGCTTCTGCGGATGAGTGACCTGGCGCAGGAGATCCATTGACCTCTGCCGCACGCAATAGGTTAAAGCGGTTGGTAAATTCCGGCCCGCTGATGTTTTTCACTTCCACAAAAGAGGAAAGAGGGACTTGAACGCCATCTCTATTCTTAAGGTGGAATAAACCGAGACTGGATTCGTTTTGGCGGTATTCGTTTTCCGCTTGAATGTACGCCTTGTACAATCGACCAAATCGGTTGAAGTCGTTGACGTAGGCTCCACCTAAGAAGGCTCCAAAGGTGTCGTATACATCGCTTAGGGCCACACCCGATTTCAGGACCTTATCAGTGTTTATGTCAATAAATTTCTGAGGAACACTGGCCTGATAGGTAGAGAACGCGCCTCCAATTTCCGGTCTCGCCATCGCAGCTTGAATAAAAGCGTTTGTGTTGGTTGCGAGATATTCAGGATTGTTACCTCCACGGTCTTGTAGCATGATGCTAAATCCGGAACCCGAACCCAAACCAGGGATGGCCGGAGGACCAAAGGCGAAGGCCTGACCCTTGTTGACTCGGGTGTACAGAATTCCGTTGATCATTCTATTGATTTCCTTTGCCGT
>CBFHSF010000012.1:54391-60923 GCA_965658445.1 uncultured Schleiferiaceae bacterium
CCAAAGGCGAAGGCCTGACCCTTGTTGACTCGGGTGTACAGAATTCCGTTGATCATTCTATTGATTTCCTTTGCCGTGGCGTCTCTATCTGCCCACGGTTTTAAGGTGATAAACAAGAATCCTGCATTGGTCGACATCGCTCCTGAAAGCAAACTAAATCCGGTAGCCGTCGTAATCATATCCACTCCCGGAACGCGAATCAAAAGGTTTTCTACCTGCTTGGCCACTTCGTCAGAACGCTGAAGCGAAGCCGCATCCGGTAATTGCATGTTTACGTATACGTATCCTTGATCTTCTTCTGGAATAAATCCTCCGGGAACGGTAAATCCAAGAACTCCCGCAAAAATGGTGGCGATCACAATAAATATGATGCCTCGAGAAATCTTGCGAGTGAAAATATTGGCAATAGACAAATAGGAATTTGTGGACTTATCAAAGGCATTGTTAAACTTTCCAAAGAACTTGCCCAGAAGACCTCCGGGTTTGGACTCACCTCTCAAGAGGATGGAACAAAGGGCAGGGCTCAGCGTCAATGCATTTAATGAGGAGAAAACCGTAGATACCGCTACCGTAATGGCAAACTGTTGGTAGAGACGGCCCGTAATTCCTCCCATTGCGGCTACTGGAATAAATACAGCTACCAATACAAGGGTAGTGGCAATAACGGGTGCGGTTACCTCCTTCATGGCCTTAGAGGTGGCCGTTTTGGGATCCATACCGGCATCGATATTTACCTGAACGGCCTCTACCACTACAATGGCATCATCCACTACAATTCCAATGGCGAGAACCAATCCGAGTAGCGATAGTACATTTATTGAAAATCCAAGAAGCGGGAACAGCATAAAGGCTGCTACCAAAGAAACTGGGATGGCCAAGGTGGGAATTAAAGTAGCTCTCCAATCTTGAATAAAGATATACACAACAAAAACCACCAAGAGAAGTGCGATGACAAGAGTCTCTACAATTTCATTGATACCGGCGGTAATGGGAGCTGTTGAATCAAGTGACACGGTGTGAATGACCCCGTCGGGAAAATCTGCACTGAGTTCTTCCATGGTCACATTTACCTGTTCTGCCAATTCCACAGCATTGGAGCCAGGAGCTTGATAGATTGCTAACATGGCACAGGCTCTGTTGGGATTGGTGGGGTCTTCGCTCTTGGTGAGTCTTGTAAAGGCGGTGTAGGTTTCGACTCCTAACTCTAGGCGAGCAATGTCTTTGAGAAGAACTTGAGATCCGTCAGAATTGGTTCTTACGACGATGGCTCCAAACTCTTTTTCCGTCTGAAGGCGGTCCGGAAGTCTAACTGTGTAAGTGAACTCTGTTCCAGGAGGAGCCGGTTCTGCACCAAACTTACCTCCGGGTACAATTACGTTTTGCTCGCGAATGGCGTTTAGCATTTCGGGAATGGTCACACCAAGTTTTGCCAATACATCGGGCTTGACCCAAATTCTCATGGAGTAGTCACTAGCTCCCAGAACATTAACACGTCCAATTCCGCGAATACGGGCCAATACATCTTTGATGTTGATAAGGGAGTAGTTCCCCAAAAAATTCTGATCGTATTTTCCGTCTTCTGATGTCAAGGTTACCAACATCAAGATATTGGGAAGAGATTTTTCTGTGGTGACACCCAGTCTCTTTACTTCTTCCGGAAGCTTAGCCTGAGCAGCAGAAACTCGGTTTTGGGTAAAAACCGTATTCATATCTGGATCTGTACCTACATCAAATGAAGTCTGAATATTCAAAGTTCCATCGTTGGCGTTGATGGACTTCATGTAAATCATGTTGTCTACCCCGTTGATTTGCTGTTCCAATGGAGTAGCTACCGATTGTTCCACATTCAGTGCACTGGCACCTGTGTACGTAGCACGAACCTGAACAATGGGAGGGGTGATGTCTGGATACTGCTCAATGGGCAATCCCAGAATGGAAAGCCCCCCGACAATGATCATGATGATAGCAATCACCATGGCCACAATGGGTCTGCGGACAAAAAAGTGATGATTACTCATGGGTAGAATCAGATGTTTCGCGGGTTGTAGAATCGGTGTCTATTACGGTTTGCCCTTCCTGGAAAGGGGTCATTTCTTCTGTGGACTCGATAATGGATTTAAAATCGGCTTCTTTGGCTTCAACTTGTTGGCCTTCGCGAACTTTTTGCAGACCGTCCAAAATGATACGGTCTCCAGCTTCAATTCCGCTGTTTACCACCCACATACTGTTGTGCTTGGGGCCCATTTCTACGAGGCGTTGTTGCGCTTTGTTCTCAGCATCCAAAACCCAGAGGCTGGTAGTACCCTGAAATTGAATGACACATCGCTGAGGTACTAAAATTGCGTTTTGCAATTGAGAAACCACCGTTCTGATTTTGGCAAATTGTCCCGGTCTTACCAATCGGTCAGGATTGGGAAAAGTGGCCTGAACCAATATGGAACCTGTCGTGGGATCAATCTCTCTATCAATAAAATCTACATATCCGGGGTGTTCAAAGATGGAGCCGTCAGAAAGTATGAGTTCCTGTGGATTGGCCTCACGAGCCTCCGTGGTATCACCGCTTTTTATTTCTTCTATGTATTTTCTTGCAAAGCGCAGGTAGTCAGATTCCGTTAAAAAGAATTCCACTCTAAAGGAATCGATTTTGGAAACCGTGTTGAGGATAACGGGGTTTGGATCGCGACCTACGAATTCTCCCACCTTGGCCTTAGTCTTTCCAATCAATCCCGAAATAGGAGCGTGAATATCGGCGTAGCTCAATTCAATTTCAGCCATTTCCAATTGGGCTTCGGCAGCTTCTACCGCTGCCATAGAGGCTTTATATTCTGCATCAGCGGCGTCAAAATCCGACTGAGATACGGCATTTATTTTTACCAAGGGAGTTACGCGGTCCAAGTCGCTTTTGGCCTTGGTCAACTGAATTTTTGCTTCCGCCAACGTCGATTTTTCTCTCGCTACCTGAGCCATAAAGGGCTGGGGGTCGATGAGGTATAAAGGATCGTCTTTGGTCACGCGGGTACCTTCTTCAAAAGAAATCTGCTCGAGGTATCCTTCTACACGGGCGCGAATCTGGATGTCTTTGATTCCATAAACTTGCCCTACAAATTCCTTTTTTACTGGAATATTGCCGGTTTGAGCAGTGATGTAGGTAATAGAAGGGGGAGGAAGGGATCCTTGCTGTTGTTGTGAACAAGAGACTAGGGTTCCCAGAATGAGTGCTGCGTAAAATATTCTCATATTCTCAGTTCGGTTTTTGTAAAGATAGGCCTTTAGAAAAGAGAATATACAGAAAAAACAATGAAAATGGCCACTCCTGAAAGAGTGGCCATCATAATTTATTTGAATTATCGATTTACTATAAAGTGTAATTTACACCCAAGTAGAACATTCTTCCAAAAATGGGTCCGTATACTTGTTGGGTGTCAAAGCTTGAGGCCCAGGGGTTTTGGGCTCCTACAATGGGATTTTCTACTCTAAAGTCGAGCAAGTTTTCTGCACCTACATAGACTTCCCAACCGCCTTTAAAGGATTTGTTGAGTTGAGAATTCAGAGTAAAGTAAGAAGGGCTTTGGTGGTTTTCTCCGAAAGTTTCGGGTCTGGAAACCGTTCCGGGAAGTCTTCTTTCTCCAAACCAATTAAGCGTAGCGTCTAGAGTAAAGTCCAACGGAAATTGATAATCTGCATTTAGGAAAGCTCGGTGGGTAGGAATTTGATAGGCTTGCAACTCCCCACCATCAAAGGCGTCTAATGCGTGCAAGTATTTATAGGCCAAACGAACGTCCAATTCCTCAACAGGACTCACGTCCAATTGCGTCAAAAAGCTCAAGCTTTCAGAACCTTGTGCATAGTAGAGCGCATATTCTCCAGGCATCCAGTCGTAATCGGTAATGAGTTTTTGCTCAAACCAAGTGTAAAATACATCCGTGGTAAAGGTTCCGCTCCAGCTTCCCAAAGAAAAGATTTGTGCGTAAGAGAACCCTATATTCCAACCTATTTCTGGAGAAATGGGATCAGCCGTTCTTACTTCAACCGTTCTTGCGGAAGCCAGTCCTGATTGATTCTCAGTCATCAAATTGGCAGTGCGCTGTCCACGACCTCCACCCAAGCGGAAGGTAGTTTCTTCCGTAGGCATGTATTTTAAATAAGCTCTAGGCGTGACAAACCATCCAAAGAGATTGTGATAATCTACCCGAACACCCCCTACAAATGTGAATAGGAGAGAGGGTTCGTAGCTGTACTCTGCAAATACCCCAGGAACGCTTTCGTCGCGAGATTGATCGTAGAGGTTGGCGCCTCCAATGCTGTCCAATTTTTCTGAGATGCGATCAAACTGGTACGAAACACCCGTTTTGATTTTGTGCTCTTCCGAACCCAAGTGATCTTGAAAAATCGCATTGAAATAGGCGGATTGCTGTTCCGCTTCAAATTGTCTCAACCCGTAGGTTGACTTTTGCGTTTGTTGACTCACATTGTAAATCAACCCCAAGGATCTATGGTGATTATCGGCAGGGGCATAACCGTTCTTTCCAAAAATCTCAATTCTCTCATTGTTCTGTTGGAAAATCCAAGGTTGCGCTCCATCGTAAATGTCTGCTAACTGGCCACCGTTTCTCTCGTCAACCGTATAGTTAAATCCAATTTGACCGCCCCATTCATCATTGAGGAAGTAACGGTATTTATTGAAGATATTGAACAAGTTGTCCGTTGGTATATCGGTAAATCCATCCCCGTTGTTGTCCTGAGCAATGGGAATATCTGAATAGTGCACCAACAAGGTCGTGGCCACATTTTCCGAAAGAGGAGTAGAAAAACCTACATTGCCCTCTACTCTGGAACCTTGATTTCCGTAGGCATTAAAGAAGAAATCGGTGGCGCCGTCGGGCTTTTCAAATTCCACATTGATTTGTCCTGTAAGACTTTCGTATCCATTGATAACGGACGAGAGGCCTTTGGTCAACTGAATAGACTCCACAAAGGGTCCAGGGATAAAGTGAAAACCCAATGATGCATTGATTCCTCTGGCGTATGGAATGTTTTCGCGTTGTATTAAGGCGAACTTTCCTGCCTGTCCCAACATTTCTATTTGCTTAGTCCCCGAGACGGCATCCGCGTAGTTCACATCTAGGGAAGCGTTGGTTTCAAAGCTTTCACTGAGGTTACAACAAGCGGCTTTTCTCAGTTCTTTCTTTCCAAGTTTAAAGGATAATTGAGCAGATTTTAAATCGACGGTTGTTGCATTTGCCTTACCTACAACTTCGGTTTCCGCTAAGACGCCTCCGTCTTCACTGAGTGTAAAGTCCACGGTTCCCTTGCGGGAAAGAATGGATTTAGCTTCGGTTGTATAGCCAATAAATTGGACAACTAGGTAATTGACTCCAGAGGGTTTGGGGAGGGTATAGGCTCCGGTGGAATCGGTCTCGGTGCTGATCTCCGTTCCTTCCCAATAGACTGATGCGCCAACGAGGGGAACTTTGGAGCCGTTTTTCATGCCATAGACATGCCCAGATATCTGCGCATGGGCCCAACTGCTCATAAACAGAAGGCCTGCTATTACTAGAAATCTCATGTCTACTTGTGTTGTTCTACGATGTGGGGTTCTCTGTATTTACAGCAGCCATGGATTTTTTCGTAGTCTTCCTCTTTGGCGGTCTGAAATTCAGTGTCGTAACCTGAGGCCAAAACGGCTTTGTGAATTTCTTCGAAAGAAACAACGGAAGCATCGAATGAAACGTTCAATTCCTTGGTGTCGACATTCCATTGAGCAGTTTCGACGCCGTCAATTTTAAGAGACGTTTCTATGGTGTTTTGGCACATTTCACACAGGCCATTAACCAAGAAGGTAGTGTCTGATGGGTTGACAGCGTTGGCGTCTTGTCCGAAAGCTGATGTGGCCGTAAATAGGCCTATGCAAATGATGAGTGTGTTTTTCATGATGATAAAGATTTACGTTTGTGATACTTTGAGTTAGAGAGAGGGGCAAGTACCTGTCTAACACGTAAATTTTTGAATCTCAATAAGAATCTCCCTTCCCGGCACGGGAGGCGGAGGATTGGGTGGATGGATAAGGTGTTTGGCCTCTTCCTTAGAAGACAAAAGAGATTGAATGTCAAAACTCGGCAATCCCGCAACAAAGTGTTGGGGTGCTTGCGTGGAATTGGGAACATCCCAAAGATCAATGCTCTCTGATGAGTCATTGCAACAATCTCTTTCTTCGGATTTTGGGGCTTCTGAGCTGTGAGGACAACAAGATTTGGCTTCCTCGTTAACTGCTACGGATTTGAGTACGTCTCCACAAAAATGCTTCTCAATGGTCATTCCCGCGCCCAAAAAGAGCAGGGTAATGGCCAAGAGGCTAGACAGTGATATGTGAAGTGCTTTTTTCAAATTCTCGAGAACCTTGATGCAAAGATAATTTAAATCTCAGAGTAATAACGTTAAAAGAATGCTATTGGTGTGGTGGGGACCTGCAACAATCCTAAGAAGGCTCTTCGCTAGAGTGGAAACTTTATTGAAACGAAACCTGGAGAGAGAG
>CBFHSF010000012.1:61023-87365 GCA_965658445.1 uncultured Schleiferiaceae bacterium
GGTGGGGACCTGCAACAATCCTAAGAAGGCTCTTCGCTAGAGTGGAAACTTTATTGAAACGAAACCTGGAGAGAGAGGGATTACTCCCTCGCTTCGCTCGGTCGTGATCCCTTGGGTGGGGACCTGCAACAATCCTAAGAAGGCTCTTCGCTAGAGTGGAAACTTTATTGAAACGAAACCTGGAGAGAGAGGGATTACTCCCTCGCTTCGCTCGGTCGTGATCCCTTGGGTGGGGACCTGCAACAATCCTAAGAAGGCTCTTCGCTGCGCTCAGGTTTTTTCGTCCAAAAACTTTACTGAAGCGAGCTTCGTAAAGTTTTTTAACAAAAAAAGGCTTCCAAAATTGGAAGCCTTCTTAGGATTGTTGCGGAGAGAGAGGGATTCGAACCCCCGGACCTGTTACAGTCGCTGGTTTTCAAGACCAGTGCATTCGACCACTCTGCCATCTCTCCTGTCGTTTGCGGGGGCAAAAGTAAACATTTTTGGAGTCGAGGCAAGCATATTGAGAGATTTTTGAAGAAAAAAATGAATGGGCCTTGTGGCACAATATAGGCTTTTGAATGGGGTCGATTTGTTTCCGATTTTGAAGTGTTTGAGAATCAATTCAGTGGAGAAATCAATTCACAACAAAACGCTCGGTCCTTGGACCCGGGAGTTAGCAGGCGCTCATGCACTGATCAACATGAATGGTCGTTCCGTGGATTGCCGTTACACTCCCGAAAACAAAGAAGCTATTTACCAAACAAGAATACACTCTACTCACGTATTGGGCCAGGCCATAGAAGGCTTAGACAATCCGCCCTCTGTCTGGCTCAATTCTTCCAATTGAGAATACAATTGATCGCGAATCTGCTCGTAACTCAAGTCCTGTCCCGTAGAAGAGAAATTGCAGATAACGAAAAACAAAAGCGCTAAAATGGAGGTTTTTTGGAAGATAAGGAGCAAGTTTTGGTGGTTCGGTTTACCTCAAAATAACAATCCGGATTTACATAGAGGAATAAGGCTATGGGTTTACTGCAAACCAAATGACTACATTTTTCGTTTTCTTATCTTAGCACCCAAAGAAAACATGTCATGAAAAAGCTCTTCACACTCCTTTTCCTCCTCATATTCGGGGTAGTGGGTACTGCAAAAACACTGGATCTCGCGGTCTTTTACGGTACTTTCTACACACCAGAACGTGGAACCTACGTTGAAACTTATTTTTCTCTCAATCCACAATCAGTGATTTTCACATCTGCGGAAGATGGGTTTTCTGGGCAAGTGGACGTCGTAGTTTCACTAGACGACAACGGAAGCATAGTGGCTGCTGAGCATTTTATCATCACCCTTCCCAAAGTAACGGATACCTTGGAATACTTCGCAGATATCGTTCAGCAAGTAAGATTGGTAGCCAAGCCGGGAAAGTACACTTTGAGACTTCAGGTAGCGGACATGGCCAGTAAAGGAGAACCTTACGAATTGTTTCAAGCCTTTGAGGTTTCTCACGAAACCGATAAAGTATCCTTGTCTGACATTCAAATTATTGATCGTTACTTTAAGACAGAGGCCGCCAATGAGATGACCAAAAGCGGAATGGTGCTCGTGCCTTTGGTTCCCAGGGGAGAATACTTTTTACCAGAAGACTTTAAAGAGTTGACTTTTTACACCGAAGCCTACAACTCCAAAACCTTGGGAGATTCTGCTCGCTTTTTGATCAAGTATTATTTGGAAGACTTCAACACCGGAAAGATTTTGTACACCTACGGAGGAGCGCAAAAGAAATCTCCACAAGAAGTGATTCCCGTCCTCAATACCTTCAATATCTCCAAATTAAAGTCCGGACAGTATGCTTTGAATGTGGAGGTGGTTTCAGCTGACAATAAAATCTTGGATTACAAGCGTTTGACCTTTTACCGTTCCAATCCAACGGAGGATATTCGTAGCTTTAACTTCGCCAACATCACCGCAGATAATTACAATTTCCTAGACGGCTGGACTTTGGATTCTGCCGATCTCTACCTAAACTGTATTTACCCCATTTCTGATTACCAAGAAAGACGCATCGCCAAGACACAGCTCGAAGCGGGTGATCTGGAATTGATGAAGAGATTTTTTGTAGGATTCTGGTCCAAGCGTTCACCAGACCAACCCTATGAAACATGGAAGGAGTACTGGAAGGTTGTAGAATATGTAGACGCTTCTTTTGGAACCATAAACACACCTGGATACAGAACAGACTTGGGTAGAGTTTACCTTCAATACGGTGCCCCCAATCAGATCGACAGAGTGGACTCAGATCCTCGCGCATATCCCTACCAGATTTGGCAGTATAATGAGTTGAATTCGCCCTCTACCTCGCCTCAAGTGAACAAGGTGTTTGTGTTTGCCAATTTTGAGATTGGATCCAAGTTTTACGAGCTGCTCCATTCGGATGCGCGAGAGGAACGATTCAATCCAAGATGGAGATTACAGCTTCAGCAAAGAGATGTCAACTCTGCGGATCCTTACAATACCGGAATCGAAGAGAGAGATTACATGGGTTCGAAATTGCAGAACAACATGATTATCAATTCGGGTAACGCGCAAAATACCAATAGAAATTACGGTACCTCGGGCAGGTAATGTATTTTAGCGGCCAAATTCAATGTCCTTGAAAAAGCTTTCTGTTGCCATTCTCAATTGGAATGGGGTAGCGCTTCTCGAGCGCTTTATTCCCAAAGTACTTTCCACTTGCCCCGACTGGGCCGAGGTTGTCGTTATTGACAATGCCAGTACAGATGATTCCGTGGAATGGCTAAAGCAAAATGCGCCTCAGGTCAAGCTCATTCAAAATTCAAAAAACACAGGGTATGCCGGCGGTTACAACAATGGTTTGCATTCTTTAGAGACCGAGTACTGGGTCTTGCTAAACAGCGACGTAGAAGTTTCTGAGGGTTGGTTAGAGCCGATTTTAGAGGCTTTTGAATCCAATCCCTCCATGGCAGCCTGTCAGCCAAAAATCAAGGATTTAAAGAATCCTTCTCGTTTTGAGTACGCCGGTGCCTCGGGAGGGTTTATGGACTACCTTGGGTACCCGTTCAACCGAGGACGTTTGTTCTTTACGGAAGAAGAAGACAACGGTCAGTACAACGATCCCATTGAGGTTTTTTGGGCCACGGGTTGTTGCCTTTGTATTCGAAGTAAGGTTTTTAGGGAAATGGAAGGATTTGACGAGTCCTTCTTCGCCCATATGGAAGAAATTGATTTGTGTTGGAGAATGCGCATAAAGGGGCATTCCATTCAGGTGATTCCCGCTAGCGAGGTTTACCATTTAGGGGGAGGAACTTTGGATACACAGAGCACTCATAAGACCTTTCTCAATTTCAGAAACAATCTCTATTTGCTGACCAAGAACTTGCCACAGGGGCAGCTCTTTGGTTTGATTTTTATTCGAATGATTTTGGATGGAATTGCCGCCATCAATTTTGTTTTGGCTCGCAAGCCGCAGCATTTATTGGCCATCCTCAAAGCACACTTTGCCTTCTATGGCAATTTCAATCGTTTGATGAAATACAGGATTATCCATAAAAACTCCGCTAAAATTTCTTCCTTTCCGGGTGTTTACAAAGGATCGGTGGTTTGGGCGTATTTTGGAAAAAAGCAGAAGTATTTTTCCGAATTATCACATAGACTATTTACGAAGTAATCTCTTCGCTGCTTCCATTCCCAAGGCATAGCTTTCCCAACCCATTCCAGAAATGGACACTTTGCAATGGGCACCCAACAGACTTACATGTCTAAAACTCTCTCTTGCAAAAATATTGGACATGTGAATTTCGATGACGGGAATGGGACAGGCCGCAACGGCGTCGGCAATAACCACAGAAGTATGAGTGTATCCTCCCGCATTGATGAGCAAGGCGTCTTGTGTTTTGCCCCACTTTTGAATCTGTGTAACGAGTTCCCCTTCTAAATTACTTTGGAAAAACGCAAGGGAGACGTCCGCGAATTCTTGGGAGAGTGCATTCTCAATATCACGTAAAGTCCTATGACCATATACTTCGGGTTCCCTTGTTCCAAGGGCGTTGAGGTTGGCTCCGTTGATAATTCCGATTTTCACAGTACTGTGTTTTTAGATGAGGTACAGATACAAAGGTAAAACCCTTTTGCTTACCTTCGACACCATGAGTTGGTCAGGACATTTAGCTGATTTTAAGGCCCATTGTAAGTTGGAAAGAGGGCTTTCTGACAACACTGTTTCTAGCTACCAACGAGACCTTCAAAAACTCGTAGAATACGCTTCGGAAATAAGCCTTTCGGCGGAAGCCATTTCTACCCAAGACATCCGTGAATTTCTATATCAATTACAAAAGACCCAGCTCAGTGAACGCAGTCAAGCTCGATGTGTGAGCTCCTTGCGAAGGTTTTTTACGTTTTTGGTACATACGGACGTAAGGAAGGACGACCCTACAGAACTCATTCAAAGTCCAAAGCTCCCAACTTACCTTCCCGATACGCTCTCTGAATCCGAGATGGATTCATTGATTGAAATCATAGATCGCAGTACAGATCACGGTTTCAGGAATGTGGTTCTCTTGGAGACGCTTTATGGTTGTGGTCTTCGCGTCAGTGAACTCATCAATCTAAAACTCTCTTCAATTTTCTGGGATGAGCAGATGATTAAGGTCATAGGGAAGGGAAACAAAGAGAGATGGGTGCCCATTCATCAAAGAGCCTTAAAACTCCTAAGATTGTATTTGGACTCTGTACGTGCACAGGGCGAAATTGCATCAGGCCATGAAGACTATGTCTTTCTCAACAGAAGAGGAAAGCACCTGAGTCGCGTTATGGTTTTTTACATTATTAAGGATGCGGCAAGAGATGCAGGCATTCACAAAAAAGTTAGCCCTCACACCTTTAGACATTCTTTTGCTACGCATTTAGTGCAAAGAGGTGCAGACCTTAGGGCGGTTCAAGAAATGCTAGGTCACGCAAGTATTTTAACCACTGAAGTATATACTCACCTCAATGAGGAGGATTTAAAAAAGGGCATTCAAGCCCTTTCTAAAATTCCCGTTCGGGGAAGTATTTAAATAAAATCTTTCGTTTACCAGCCAAAGCGATATTGAATACCGGTTAACAAGAAGTGCTGCGCGCCGTTGATTCCGTATTCACCTCTTACCATAAACTGAGGGTTTAACTGGTAGTTGAATCCAAATTGGAAGGTAAAGGGTTGGAGCAATTCTTTTTTAATGAGGTAATTGATTTGAGTTCCCCATATTTCGTCTTGATTTTCAAGGAGTCTGTCGTGAATGGGAATTAGGACGGCATTTCCTGTTTGTGCTCTTCTCAAGGCCTCTCTCTGTTCTGGCGTTCTGTCGGCTACAGGAATGTCTTCAATCTCAGCAATGGTCACTTTGTTAGAAGTAATTTTATTGTCCATGCCATTAACCACCTGGCCTTCCAGTTGAGGCAAAGCTTCCCTCAGAGTAATGGTTCCCGTGTTGGGCTCAGAAGTAACAAAATCTCTATACATAAGTCCCACGTAAAAGGCAAAGGCTTGGTCATTGATCATTCGGAAGTTCTTTCCCACACGTCCAGAAGCCGTTACCACACCCACATCTTGCTTGAGAAGGTCTGTTTTGGTCCAAGACCAGTTTCCATCAAAAGAAATAAAGAAGCCTTCGTAACCATATGAGAGTGTGGTTCCAATTCCGTAGGCGATGGCATCAAACTCAACGTCTGATTCAAAATACGGTAGTTGAAGGGCTACCTCACCCGTTGAGTCCCTCCAGGTGGGTTCCAAGCCCACTTTGGTGCCCCCTTTTACCCATGAGAACAATCCATAGACATTCATAAAAGGAAAAATGTATTGGTCATAGCGGACGTTGACACCTTGAACTTTCGCTTCTGACTTATTAAAATTTAACGTTTGTTCATTGACGTATTCCTCCAAAAACATATTTAAGTCAGACCCTCTGTCATCCCCAATCCACATCTGAAAATCTACTACGTCAATATTCATCAAGGAGTTGACATAATTGATTCCAAATCCGGAAGGCAATTGCATGTTAGCGCCTGCATCTACCGCCCGTTGCCCCCAAATGGGGAAGGTATAGGGATACACGGAATCTTTTGGGAGTTCCATGGTTTGGGCAGTTGAGGCAATAGATAGGGTTAGAATGAAGCAAGTACAAATTGACGTAATTTTTGAAATCATTCTCTTGAGTTTGGTTCAAAATCAAAGGTAAGCAATATATCATTACCCAAAACCATGGTTTAAGCAGTTAATTCACAATGTATTTTTGAAAAATGTCAATTATTATCCACAGTCAACCGCGTTCTCAAAAGTCAATTCATTACCTTTTTAGCATACAAACAGTCAACGTATGAAGTTTCTATTACCAGCCATTTGCCTTTGTTTTTTAATGTCCTGTGGGCCTTCAAATCCACAGCCTGTTGATCTTGTGGTAGAGGATGAATTTACCGAACCCGAAATGGAGGCTCCTATTTCTTTTGACTTAGATTCCATTAAAAGCCGTGGTGTATTGCGCGCAATCGTAGTAAGTGGTCCTACGAGTTTTTTCATTTACAAAGGAGAAACTATGGGATATGAATATGAAATGCTTACTCGTTTTGCCGATCACCTAGGGGTAAAGCTGGAGATTGTAGTCGCCAGTAGTTTTTCGGAATTGGGAGAGCTTTTGAATTCAGGAGAAGGTGATGTTATAGCCCATGGACTTACCGTGACACAAAACCGACAGAAATACTTTGCTTTTTCCGATTACCTGTATTTAACTCATCAAGTGCTGGTTCAGAGAAAGCCCGCAGGTTGGAGGAAATTAAAGCAGCATCAAATAGATCGAGCTCTTATTCACGACCCCATTGAGCTCATTGGCGATACGGTTTCCATCAGAAATAACTCCAGCTACATGTCCCGCTTGGTCAATACCATGTCCGAGGTGGGTGGCGACATTTACATTGATACGGCTTCTGCTGAGCTTTCCACAGATCAACTCATTGCCATGGTGGAATCTGGGGAGATTAAGTACACCATCGCAGATAATACCCTCGCAGAAATCAATGCCAATCACTATCCTGATTTGAATGTGAAAACGAGAATGAGCTTTTCTCAACGTGCCTCCTGGGTGGTTAGACTGACCAGTCCAAAGCTAGAAGAAGCGCTCAACGAGTGGATTGGAGACATGAAAAACAAAACGGAGTACTATGTAATCTTCAACAAGTACTATAAGAACAAACGCTCCTTCAACAGACATTTAGAAAGTGACTATTACCTAAACGAAACGGGGGTTCTCAGTCCTTATGACGATTGGATAAAAGAGTATTCCGAAAACCTGCCCTGGGATTGGAAATTACTTGCCAGTCAAGTGTATCAAGAATCTCGTTTTGATCCTCACGCGAAGTCTTGGGCCTCTGCGCATGGACTCATGCAGTTAATGCCTGCCACCGCTAGGGAACTTGGCGTTAAAAACACAGCCGATCCAGAGCAAAGCATTGATGCAGGAACTCGTTACTTGAAAAAGCTGTGGAATATGTGGTCAGAAATTCCGGATTCTGTGGAGAGAATCAAGTTTACTTTGGCCAGTTACAACGCTGGATTTTATCACGTTCAAGACGCGAGAACTTTGGCGGAACTCACCGATAGAGATCCCTTTGTATGGGATGACAACGTAGAGCTTTGTATGTTGGAATTGACCTATCAGAAAAATTATTCCCGACCGGAAATTAAATATGGTTATGTTCGCGGCCGCGAACCGGTGGCTTACGTAGAAGACATAATGGATCGCTATAAAGTATACACAAACTTCCTTGAAAATTGAAAATCAAGATGATGAAGAAAATAAAATACACCATGATTTCGGCTCTGATTTTTGTCGCCTCAAGCGCATGGGCGCAGTATGATATTGGTGGAGGTGGGGCTTTCTCTTTGGGTTACTATACAATTGACAATTCTCCTTTGGTAGGGCTTTCTTCAACAGGGACTTCGGTTAGCAACGGAGCTATGACCTTTGGAGGGAATGGGTATTTTCAGTTTGATCGATTGGTCATAGGAGCCAAGGGCTATGGAATGGTTATTCAAGATGTTGAAGACGACAATTATGTGTACTCTTCTGGCGGAGGAAGTTTTATGGTGGAACTTGGATTTAAAATTTGGCACAAAGATTCTTACAGCATTTATCCCTATTGGGGAGCGGGATTCATTGGTTACGGTACGACCCAATCTCAAAAGGGTGATTTGGATTTTACCACCAACCCCAATCCCAGCCTTAACGCACAAAGCTATGGCTGGTCTAGCGTGGCCTTTGACGTCGGCTTCAGATATGAGCAATTGATCAACCCCAAGGAATTCTGTGGCCAAAAGGGAGGGATGTACTTGGCCTTTGAGGCAGGATATCAATACACCCCAGAAACCAGAGATTGGAAGACTTCAGGTGGTGGTGACATCAAAGGTGCTCCTGATTTCTCACTCGGCGCATTCTTCGCCAAAGTTTCTATTGGTGGCTTTGGAGGGGAGTAGGTAACGGGCAACAGGCAACGGGTAATAGGATGAATTCACACAAAGACCAATAGGTAGTCTCTGCCCGGGGCTGCACCCGCAGGCCCCGGTTTCAAGTTAGGGGTTAATCCGAAAGTAACCCGTCAAGTAAACGCTTTCAGACGACACAATTCGCCTTTCGAAATTCGAGGACAACCGAAAAGACGGATTCGGCTACAATCGATTTTTTTGCGACTAACTGTATGAGGATTCGTAACTTTAACTGGGGAGGGCGTGGTACACGCCCCGGCAAATCCAACTACAATCGTGTACTACCGAAAGTAGTCGTTTTCTTCTAGCCTTTGATTTGAAAGATTTCCGAACTTCACCTGGGGTGGGGCTGCTAGCCCCCATTTTTTACAAATAAACAATTAGAAATGGTCACTTTGCAATTTTCAAATAGTGTCCAATTCCAATACCTAGAAGGAAAAAGGAATTAGGAAAAAAGGAATTCTTAGTTATTTGAATTCCGGAAAGGATGCATGAAATAAAACCTATTTCATCATTCCTTTATTTTTCCTTATTCCTTCTTTCTTCCCCAGTCCCTACCTAATCTCTATCCACTGTTCAAAAGACCATTCTACCTGGCGGGCTCTAAAAATATAGTTGCCAGCAGGAAGGGTAGGTAGGCTCAATTCAATTTCTACATCTCCTGAGAGTTCATAGATAGTGTTCCAAACCATACGCCCTGAGAGATCAATGATTTCCATTGTGGTCTCTCCATTGGGAATTTGCATTCCCTCAAACGTCAGGTAATCGGTAGTTGGAACAGGGTATACTTTGATGCCGTGGTTGGCAATCCACTCGGGAGTTCCCACCCAAGCTACGGTAAAGTCCATTGACATTTCAGAACATCTAGTTCCCGTGATTTCTACCGTATAGATTCCATTTTGAGTCGGAGTGTAGGTCTGGCTCGTAGCCCCTGGAATCATACTTCCTCCAAAGTACCATTGGTAGCTAACACCGGTTGCAGAACAGGTGATGTCAGTACCGGATTGGGAAACCACCGGAGTGGGTAAAACTTCCAAGCTGGCCAATGTAGAGTCCTTTGTAGTACATCCATTTCCGTACGAAACTGTATAAACAATCCAGTTTGAAGAATTGGTCCAAGAAGAAGGATCCAACTGATTACCCGTTACACCGGCTCCAGAAAAACTTCCTCCCGCTGGACTTCCCGTCAATGAAATGGACGTCTCGTCGGCACAAAGAGTAGTCAAGGGAGCCGAAGCCAAAATGTTTATCGTGGGTTCTGTAGCTACGCTTATAGTTATGGCATTTGAATTGGCAGTAGCGCTAGTTACACATGTTTCTGAAGAAGTCAAAACCGCCGTAACCACATCGGAATTATTGATTCCTGACAAGGTCTGAGAGGCAGAGTTGTTTCCAACTGGATTCCCATTCACATACCATTGGTAGGCTGGAGAAGTACCTCCATTCACTGGAGTGGCGGTAAATACCACATCATCCCCGGGACAAATAGATGTTGCCGAAGCCGCAATCCCCACGACGGGAGTAACGTTGGCGGTAACGCTCACGTAGTTAGACTTGGTTTCTGTAGCCGAACCTGCGCTATTGGTGGAGGTAAGTGCTACGGTGTAATTTCCAGAGCCCGTAAACTGAACTTGGGGGTTTTGAGAACTCGCGTTGGTCCCGCCTGTATAGGTTACCGTGGAAGGACTGAATACCCAGTTCCAAGAGGTCGCTCCCGTAGACGCATCCGTAAAGGTAACCGAAGCGTTTTGACAAGGCGTTGTGCTAGAAGCGGTAAAGTTTGCTGTAGGAGCTGTAGCTGTGGTTCCCGTTATGTTGATGTTGTCTACATACAAAGCATTTCCATAACCCGCGATGTTTTCAATCTTAATTTTTACTGAAGCGTTTCCAACATAAGGCGTTAAATCCAAAGAAGGACATGATGGCGATGAGCCACACCAATCCGACGAGGTAGAAGGCGTAAAGTACGAAGTACTAGCACTTGCAGTTGCAAACGGATTTCCGTTGTCATCATAGGTCGCAATACGGTTCCATGTAGCTCCGCAGTCCGTTGAAACATAAACTGCCATGGAGTCTCTGTACGAGGTGCTGTAGGGAGCGTATGCATAGTCAAAAGTCAAAGTCGCACCAGAGTACCCCATAAGGTTTATGGGAGGAGATATTAAACCGTCTCTTTGCCCTGTAGAACTGTAGTTGTAATTGTCTAAAGACATGGCATTGGATCCAGGGGTAGAGCCTCCTACAGTAGATGAGCCCCATGTGGTGGAGTTGTCAGGGTTGTCAATAGTCCATTCGGCATATCCTGATTCAAAGTCCTCGGTGTAGGGCAACGATTTTCCGCCTACTGTAATCAGTGAAGTTAATGTGAGGCTGTCCGATCCTTGAGAATTTGAAGCCACGAGCTTGGCCGTGTAGTTTCCTGCAGCGGTAAATTGAATGTCAGGATTCTGAGAGTTGGCGTTTGTGCCATTTACGAAACTAAAGGTAGAAGGCGTAATGGTCCATGTCCACGATGTGGGGCCTTGTGTGGTTTGATCCGTAAAGCTTACCGTTTCGCCAATACAAGCAGTAGTGGGAGAGGCGGAAAATGCAGCAATAGGAGTGGTGGGGACATTAAAGCCACTACTAGAAAAGAGACCTCTTCCGTGGGTTGCTGCCAAAACTTCGTAATCTGAATTTCTCATTTGCAACATGTCCACTCGAACGTTTGCCAATCCAGAATTGGTGGGTGTCCAGTTGGGGCTTGGCGAGAGAATGTTGTTTGATGACCAAACACCGACTTCCGTTGCTAAGAGCATTTCGGTAGAATCGTTCGGGTTTAGCAAACACCATCTCACCGGCATGTCGGGTAGATCACCCTCCATGTTTTGCCATGTGGTTCCTCCGTTGTATGTTCTCCAGACTGAGGTCATTCCATAATTGGAATACGTTACAAAAAGTACATTTTCTGAATAGCCCACTTCAATACATGAGATGTTTCCTGAGGGAAGCGTTCCCGAGATCAAAGTGGAAGAGGGACTGGCTCCCTGTGCATTGGTAACCTTGTAAATTTCACCATTTCCTGTACCAACAAAAAGAGTCGTGGAAGTGGTGGTATGAGGAGAAACGCGCAAGTGAGAGGCCGTACTTGACATCCCCGAAATGGAGAAATTGCCAATGGAGTACGATCCATTCATATTGGTAATTCTATTGATGGTACTGCTGGTTCTAGCAGAGTACAATACGTGTTGGTTGTCGTCGTAGTCTGTGGGGTTGATAAACTTTCCTGTAGACTGGTCATTTTGAATGAAGGATCCAAAAGAAGTCCCACCGTTGGTAGATCTCCAGTAGGAGTTGTAGACGTAGGAAGTTACCTGGTAATTGGGATCTACCTGGTCAATAAAACAGTATCCACCATCTCCACCGGTGGCTTCAGTCGTGGCGTTCATTCCCGGATTGGTGAATCGCTGAGTTCCATTGTCCTGAGTTCCTGCCAAAAATTCATTTTGTCCCGCAGTGGGGTGAATCGCACAGGCGTAAAACTGAGTAACGTTGTAATCGGTTACGCGGTGTGACCACGCGGGAGAAGCGGCATTGGGGGATCCCGTGTAATAGATACCACCATCAGATCCAGAAATGAGAACAGGGTTGGCCACTCCAGGTTGAAATACCAATTCATGTTGATCGGCGTGAACTTCTGGGTAGGTAAAACCCCCATACCAGTGAGACATCTGAGACCAAGTGGTACCGGCATTGTTACTTCTAAAGAGGTCAATAGCTCCCGTCCAAACGATGGAGGCGTTGTTGGGATCTACACAGAGAATCAAATCGTACCAGGCCTGTCCACGAGAAAAGTCTGTGGAGGGAATGCCAGGGTCCGCGTCATTGGGTTCAGAAACTGTAGTCCATGACGTTCCTCCATTGGATGAGGTCTTGATGGCATCTACCTGACTGCTGTTTTCAAAAAGAGCGTATACTCTATTCGTGTCGCTGGGAGCAATGGCTACTTCTACGCGTGAACCCGTTCCGTGATTGTGTGCAACGGTCCAAGTAGTTCCATTGGAACTCTTGAGGACACGACCCCCTCCGCGGTCAGTAAGTCCATAGCTAATGTTCATGGTCCCTACCCATAGGTTGTTGGCAGAATCAAGTTCTATATCTGCGACGGCGTAAGGATATGTTTCTCCAGGAATATTCGGAAGGACTTGGGTGAAGGACGTACCTCCGTTTGAAGATTTATACAAGCCTGTATTGGCGCTTCCATGCCAGGATCCAGAGTGGTAATTTCCTCTCGTTCCCGCGTAAACAACACCCGTTCCTCCTTCGTCTCTAACTACTAAATCTTGAACGTAGTAGTAGGAAGTTGAGGCGGCTAACTGTGTCCACGATGTACCTCCGTTGGTAGATTTCCAAATTCCTGCCCCGCGGCTAGAACCCGTTCCAAAGCCTTCTCCTGTTCCCACATATACAATTTGTGGATTGGTTGGATCAAAGGCAATGGCAGAAATTGAGATGTTGTCCCAAAAGTCGTTAACAGAGATCCATGTGGAACTCGCATTGGTGATGTCATTGTTGTACCAGAGGCCACCAGTAACCCCTCCAGCCCAAACTTTTTTATGGGTGGCGTCATTGGGATCAAAGGCTATGGCACGTGTGCGTCCCCCCACATTATTAGGCCCTCGCTCCACCCAAGGGGTGGCTGCGGCGCCAGGGGTGGTCGCTAAGAATTTTTGTGATTGAGCTTGTCTGAATTGTTCCACCCTTTGATGGGCTGCAGCTAACCTTTCTGGAGCCGGTCGTCCCAAAGCGGGATCCATGGTTTCCAAAAAGTCTTGTTCCCAGGCCAAATCGGGCCTGTCTTTTTTGGGAATGGCCTTCCATTCTTCTGGAGTCATACGAGGACGGTTGGAGTACTCGTGTCTTTCTAGTCTTTGAGCGTAGCGCTCTTTGTCGTTAGGTTGTAGTGCAAATACAGAGCACAGGGCCGCTGCAACCAACCCTCCTTCAAGTAGCAATTTTTTCATGGTGGGGAAGATTTGAAGGAACAATATAAGCCAATTGCTCCTTTATTTTTCTATGCTGACATATCTTGTGATTATATTTTTCATTTAGTGTTGTAACATTGAATAAAGTTTCAGACCTTTGACCCAAATTGAGCAATCGCTATGAAAGTTGATATTCTCGCCTTTGGGGCCCATCCAGACGACATTGAACTCGGTGCAGGTGGTACCCTGGCCCATCATATAAAAAAGGGGTATAAAGCTGCCATCGTTGATCTCACGCAAGGTGATTTAGGAACGCGTGGTACCATTGAGTTGAGAATGGCTGAAGCTGAAGCTGCAGGAAAGATTTTGGGACTTTCTGCAAGAGAAAATCTCAAGTTTAGAGACGGTTTTTTTGTCAATGACGAAGCACATCAAATGGAAGTGATTCGCATGATCAGAAAGTACCAACCCAAGATAGTTATCGCAAACGCCATTAAGGACAGACATCCCGACCATGGAAAGGGATCAGATTTGGTTTCAACTTCTTGTTTTTTGGCGGGCTTACGCCGAATTGAAACATTTGATGAGCAAGGCAATGCGCAAGATCCGTGGCGACCAGAAGCGGTTTATCACTACATTCAATTCTATGATTTATCACCGGATTTGGTAGTGGATATTTCCGATAGTATTGAAGAAAAAATGAAATCTATAGAGGCGTATGCTTCTCAGTTTTACGATCCCAATTCTACTGAGCCCGCAACGGTGATTTCTTCCAAACAATTCTTGGACGTTCAAAAATCTCGTTGTTCTCAATGGGGACAAAGAGTAGGAGCCGCCTATGGAGAAGCCTTTACGGTTGAGCGCTACATTGGTGTAGACGATTTGACAACGCTATTGTAGATTTCTAATAGCTTGGCTCCGATGGCTTCTATAGAATAGTCGTTTAATTTCTTGGATTCGGGTAATCCCTTTGCTTCGTAGGAACTTCTCACTTGCTTCATCGCTTGAATGAGAGTCGTTCTTTCAAAGTCCTCAAGTATTAGGGCTGAAGTGTTCTTTGCGGTTTCTTCGGGTCCTCCACACGGAGTGGAAATGGTAAAATTCCCAAGTGCAGAACTTTCCAAGGCAACGACAGAAAAAGTCTCTACCCTACTGTTGATGAGGGTCGCGTGGCATTTTGACAACTCTTCCATAGCCTCAGGCTGCGTCATTCTTCCCAAGAAATTTACACCATCAAATTTACCGAGGTAATCTTTTAGTTTTTCCTCATCAGGACCTCCTCCCACAATGACAAACTGATCCTCTGGATAGGACCTTTGGTAAATCACAAACGCTTGGATGGCCGAAGAAATTCTCTTGATGGAATCGTCTAGATCCGCCACCATACAAAAAGTAAATGCCACGTGTTTATTTGAATTCTCAATGAGACTTTCCGGAAGGGTTACTACGTTGGGTAAAACCTGATGCGTTCCTTTAAGCCCTTTTTCTTTCAGATGCTTTGAAAGAAACTTGGAAACGGGGAGAAGCATGGCCGATTTTTTTACCAATTGCTTAACAA
The DNA here is from genome assembly GCA_965658445.1 of uncultured Schleiferiaceae bacterium. GTDB lineage: Bacteria > Bacteroidota > Bacteroidia > Flavobacteriales > Schleiferiaceae > CBFHSF01. The sequence goes on from CBFHSF010000012.1 coordinate 76,055, forward strand.
TGGATTTTTTAATCCATGGCCATGCATCAAATCTATCATCTGTAAAACCACTCCAGTGAATGGAATATAACGTGGGAATTCTCTTTTTATCCGCCCATTGTTGGAACCACAGGGCGTCGGCAGTAAGCTGCTGTCCGTGAATGAGGTCAATGGGAGTGTTTTTGTGGAGGCTTTCCAAGCAAGATCTCAAATGCTTTCTCTTTTTAAGCTGATACCCAATTCCACTGCCAGCGGGAAATTCCAGTTGAATCACCGGTAGATTTTCGACCTCAGTCTTTCTTTCAGAAAATTCCAATCCTTGGTAGAAGTGGCAAATGGTGACTTTGGAATGGAGAGCAGCTGCTTGAGCCAATCTTTGAATAAAGATTCCGTTTTGTAAATCTCCAGGGTTGGGAAACCAAGGAGTCATAAAAAATATGTGCTTGCGATGTGAGATGGATCGAGATTTTGATCAGTATCTATACAAGATAGACAAATAGTACAAACGCCAATACCTGAAATCCAAAAATTAAGGTTCCCAGCCAAAGCGCAGAAGATCCTTGTTGGACCAATGCCTTGATTTTGATCTTATAACCCACTGCGACCATCGCAACCGCCAATAAGATTTTTTGAATGTCAAAGAGGTAGGTTCCTATTTCTACGGGCAAGGTCCAAATATTGACAATGACCACCGCTCCTAAAAATGCAAAGACAAACCAAGGAAGCTTTTGCTTGGGGTGGCCTTCTGCAGATTTTTTAAATCGACTCATTACCCACAGAAGCATGGGGGCCAAGAGAGACACACGTGCCATCTTTACTGCGGTAGAAATCACTTCTGCATCCGGGCCTACAACGGCTCCAGCGGCTACGGCATGTCCTACGGCTTGAAGTGAACCTCCCGTTACAATACCCGCCCCGCCTTCAGAAAAACCTGTGGAAATCAAAACGGAAGGCATTCCAAATAGGGCCAATGTTCCCAAAAGATTAATGACGCCCACGGAGATACCCGTTTCTTCAGGTTCCGATTCTATACAGGCAGAGGTTGCCATAATGGCTGACGTACCGCATACGGCATTTCCCATTCCCAATAGAGCACCCATTTTTTTAGACAGTCCAAAGCGTGAGCTCAATTTCATTCCCAAGAATATACTGGCCATCATTGTGGTGGGAATAAAAAGGATGAGGAAAAGAGATAGTTCAGAAAAAATTCCCATGCTCATCTTAAACCCTAATAGGGCGATGGCTACGGCTAAAATTTGTTTTTCCGCAAAATTGATTCCCTCATTCCATAGGGTTCCCATCTTGGGAAGGTTACCCGCGACAATGCCAAGGATTAACGCCTGCGTCACAAAACCAATGGAGTAATCAGTAAGACTCCATCCATAAGCTATGGCAGCTAGGGCAGAGGCGAGGAGAAGTCCTGGAATTTTTTGTGTTTTCATGCGCGGAATCAGCTTCCAAAGGTTTATTCAAAAGGTCAAAGAGGTCTAAATGGGAATCTTTTCGATATTTTATTGTTGTCCATTGACTTCAAAGTACTCTATTTGAGAGGTAAAAGATTTCTATGGACAAAGGTAGGGGTAAGATTATACTTTTTTTTGTGACGTAGGTACCTTACATATCAAATTGCTTTTTATATTTGCAGCCGCTATGCGAAAATGGTGATTGTAGCTCAGCTGGTTAGAGCGCCTGATTGTGGTTCAGGAGGTCGCGGGTTCGAAACCCGTCTTTCACCCTAAGACCTCAGAGAAAAGTGAAAACGATCTCTGAGGTTTTTTTTTGCTCTTTTTTCCATTTCGCAGTTCAAGTATCTGCTCATACAGCCCTTCTACAGAATCAAGTTCCAAGAAAAGAACGGAATTGGAATGGGAAGCGCTTCGTAATCTCCTGATGAAGCCAAGATAAAACCGGACAATCCAAATTGGAAAGCTGACTTGGGGCTGTAGGTATATCTAAAGCCTGGGGCCAACAATATCAATCCTTCCATGTCGGTAGGGTTCCCTATCAAAAAGGAATCAAAGAGAAGTGCATATTTTTTACTGAGGGTTTTTCTTCCTCCTATGACAAGAGCATTGGCATAGCCGCCTTCGATTTCCCCCATTCCATAGTAGTACTGGTAAGAAAAGGATATGTTATCTGCCGGAGAACCAACGGTTAATGTAGCGTAGGGATTGATTACCGTAGCTGAATAGTTTACCAACGAGGGAAAACCAAAGTTTGCTCCCACTGCAAAATGTGCCTGATCAGCGAGTTTGAATGAATACTTTCCGTTGATGGCCACGGGAATGGTCAACCATGAAGTAGCCAAGCCAAAAGAGAGGTTGTCCGTTGCTGCATAGGTAAATTGGGGTCCCCACAAGTTAAAATTGGCGAGAGTGGTTCCCTTGGGAATGGGAATGGCGCTGCTGGAAATTAAATACCGGCTATTTCTTGGGTCGGCTTCTACAAACCGTTTGTTGATGTCCTTGAAGGTTTGATTGGAGCCATTGTTGTCCAAGTATTCAATGTCGCTAATCATGTGTTTGGGAATACTGACCTTCCCGAGGTTCTCTGTTTCTACGATAACTTTTTCGTCATCCATGTAGTCGAGGTAGCCCACATAAGTGGCCCCGTCGTTTTTGGTCACTTTTACGAGCTGTCTTTCTACGTAATCGCCTTCGTCGACCTGAGAGTAGGTCAGAGTGGATACGAGAAATAGCGATAGCAGCCAGATGTATTTCATAGGTAGTAGGTTAATTGTATTCGTTTTTGCAGTAGTTTTTCGTTATTTGGGATACAAATGGTAATACCACTATTTAAGTTACGAAAAAGCATTCAAAGAAAGTACTTCTTCGCTTTACACCACATTAGAAAGCCGAATTTATGGATACTCCCGCCCAAAAGAAAGAACTCATATCCCAGATTTACAAAACAATACAATCCAGGTTAACTGCGTGTAAACAAGCCATGGAGGATTACTCAGAGGCGCTTTTAGCTGAGGGAAAGAGTTCGGCCGGTGACAAATATGAAACGGGTCGAGCCATGATTCATCAGGAAATGGACCAGACCAAAGCACAACGCGCGCAATGGGAAGATCACCACGTCCGTTTAAAGTCTATTGAAGGAATGCCCACCATGAATACTGCGGAGTTTGGGGCGTTGGTTCAGACCCATAGAGGCCACTTTTTTCTGTTTGCTGCCTTAGGTCAGTTTGAAGTGGACGGCCTAACCATTTTCTCCATGGGGATGACTTCTCCCTTGGGGCAGGCCATGTTGGGCAAGGAGGTAGGAAGTGATTTTTCATTCCGAGGAGTTTCTTACTCCATAGTTGCCATAGCCTAAGATGATTGGGGCATCAACGCAAAAAGTGCAAGTTTGTCAGGTGTTTTCCTTTGGCCTCTAATTTGATATCTTTATTTCTCGAATGAAAGCGTCAGTTTTTCATCGCAATACATAAAAACCAAAAAACATGTTTATAGCAATAATCGTAGTGTTTGCCCTTGTGGGGTGGATTGTACAATCTCGATTGAAAAATCGATTTGAAAAATACAGCCAGACGATGTTGTCTTCCGGAATGTCAGGTGCCGAGGTGGCCAGAGCCATGTTGGAAGATTACGGAATTCACGATGTTACCATTGAGTCCGTAGCTGGTAAGTTGACGGATCACTACAATCCCGCCAATAAGACGGTAAACCTAAGTCCAGATGTATACAATGGAAGAAACGTGGCTGCGGCAGCCGTTGCAGCTCACGAATGTGGCCACGCAGTGCAGCACGCTACGGCTTATCGTTGGTTAACCTTAAGGACTTCTATGGTTCCTTTGGCTGCTGCCAGTGGAAGAATCATGAACATTCTGTTCCTCTTCATGATTTTTGGAGGGTTCGTCCTTCATTGGTTCCCAATGGACACTGTGTTTTTAGTAGTTATTGCTGCTCAAGCGGCTCTGACGGCCTTTTCTGTGGTAACACTACCCGTTGAATACGATGCCTCGGATAGAGCCTTAAAATGGCTTCAGAAAGCAAATATCACAACCGGTGTTGAACAAGAACAAGCTACGGATGCCCTTCAATGGGCCGCAAGAACGTATTTAGTAGCTGCATTGGCTTCTATTACGACGCTTCTTTATTACGTGATGATGTTTATGGGATCCAGAGATTAGAAATCCTCATAAATCAAAAGAATGTAAAAACCCCGAGGATTTCCTCGGGGTTTTGTGTTTCAATGTGTTTGTTGGTTTGTCGGAAGAGGTTTTTCCAACAGTACTTCAGGCATTACTGAAGCTTGTAGGCTACGGGAAGAGTGTATTCAATAGAAACGTTCTTTCCGTCTTTTTGCGCTGGATTTAAACCTTCTAATCTCTTGACCATTTCCATGGCATTAGTTTCCATTTCCGTGTAGGCCTCTACTTCCTCAGGAGTTAAGTCCTTACCGGCAGGCATGGCTTTTCCTCGGATGTTGATGTCGGAAATATTTCCGTTTTGGTCAATGGTGAATCCCACGAAAACCTTGCCCTCCAAACCGAGTTCTTTGGCTTTTTCTGGATATTTAAATTCAGCCATCATAAAGTCCATAATTCCCTTAGAGAAGTTCATTTTGGATTCCTCTATGGTCATGTCCACGTCGGGACCAAACGTTGGAAACTTGGAAATTTGACTCATTTCTACTTTTTCGTGGCCTTGTACCACGACGTCCTCTTTGTCACAAGAGACCACCATGGCGGACATTGCGAAAAAGGGAAGTACTAACAATAGTTTTAGGTAATTTCTGCGGTTGCTTTTTTCTTTGCGTATCATGTCGAATCTTTTTTTCAGGTTATACGATGAAAAGGAATGTGTAATGAAAGGATACGTAACCCCAAAGGACCACTCCAACAAGGTGTTGATGTAGTGATCGGCAGATTCGCTTTCAGTCATTTTGGCATCTACCTCAAATTCGTGTACATCCTTTATGAGGCGGGGCAGCAAATGACTCACGGGTGACCACCACAAAAACCAACGATTGAGCTCGAAAGCCAATAGGTCTGCAGTATGCCACTGATCAATGTGTATTTTCTCGTGCTGAATTACGGTTGCCAACGACTCCTTTGAGTTTTCTGGAATAAAAATCCACTTTCCCAAAGAGAAGGGAGCTTCCAATTCATTAGAGATATATACCCATTGATGGTGTAGTTTAATTTTTTTAGAGTTTTTGAGCAGTTTTCTGAAGTCCAAAACGCCTTTTATCCCCATAATTCCTAGCCCAATACAACCCAATAAATACATCCAAGGAATGTAACTAGATTGCAATGTGGTCTCAGCCCAAGCTCCCGTTGGGGAGTCAATTAATGTAATGGTAGGACCGATGATTTCAGGATTTTGCAAGGGGTTCCAATGGCTGGGCAGGGGAAGGGCGGGAATGATAAAACTCAAAACCAAAGAACCCAATAAGACCCATCGGTTGGTGGAGTGAAAAGTTTCTCTCCTCAACAAAATTCTATACAAGAGGTAGGCTCCGGTCTGGATGGCGGCCACCCACAATAGGTAATTAGTCATGAGCTTTGTCTTTTATGGGGTGTTGCTATTTGATGGATTTGAGTTATCTGATTTTGAATCTATGGATTTAAGAATCTCATCCAATTCAGAGAGTTCTACGTTTTTCTTTTCCACAAAAAACGAGACAAATCTCTTTAGCGATCCTCCAAAATAATTTCCAACCACTTGATTCATCACTTGCTCAGAGTAGTCTTCCTTTGAAATAAGGGGGTAGTATCGATGCGATTTTCCAAATGCCTCAAAACCTACAAATCCCTTTTTCTCAAGAATCCTTACCACGGTAGATACCGTATTGTAAGCGGGTTTGGGCTCTTCCATTTGCTCAATAATCTCCTTTACGAAGGCCTTTTGGGCCTTCCAAAGGATTTGCATAATCTGCTCTTCTGCCTTGGTTAATTCTTTGTATTCTTTCATTACGAAACAAATATAACTAAATTTTTAGTTATTAACCTAATTTTTTAGTTATAAACCTAAGAATTTAGTTTTCAGACTGTTTTTTCAAACGAGGTAAAGGGACCATCAAAAGGGTAGGACATTTCCGTGTACAAAGAGGATGCCGTATTTCTTTTATCCTCTCTTACATTTATTATCTTGGGGCCTGAAATTTTACCACACATGATTAAACATAAAATACTCGGGCTCGGATTGGCCATTGCAATGGCAGTCCCCACATGGGCTCAGGATCAAAAAGTTAAGCTTTCTGAAATTTGGAGAACCTATTCCTTCTACGCCCAAGGGGTGAGTGGATTGGAATCCATGAACGACGGCCTTCATTACACATCTCTTACCAATGGAACTTTAGAAAAGTTTGAATTCTCTACAGGAGAGTCCGTTGGAGTTATCACTTCAATAAAAGAGGTAAGTGAAGCGGCTGGAGCGGAAATCAAATTTGACGGATATTCTTTTTCTAGTGACGAAAAGCAATTGTTGCTCGCCACGGCAACGGAACCTATCTATAGACACAGTTCACGTTCAACTTTTTACATTTACAACCTAGAAACTAAAAAGGTAACTCGCCTTGCTGATGGAAAGCAGCGCTATGCAACGTTTAACCCTCAAGGTACTCAAGTTGCCTATGTGATGGGTAACAACTTGCACGTTTACGATCTCGCATCCGGAGTGACCACTCAAGTAACTACGGACGGAAAGAACAACTACGTAATCAATGGAGCTACGGATTGGGTTTACGAAGAGGAATTTGCTTTTGACAAGGCCTTTTTCTGGTCACCTGACGGAAAGATCATTGCCTTCTACCGCTTTGATGAAACCGAAGTCCCCACCTTCTCAATGGACGTTTACGGTTCACAGTTGTACCCCACACAAGACGTTTTTAAATACCCCAAAGCGGGAGAGGACAATGCCTTTGTTACCGCATATCTATATGAAGTAGGCGGAGAAGTAAAACCCATTTCGGGACTTGCTGATTACGAATACATTCCCAGAATCAAGTGGACACAGGACCCCAATAAAGTAGTGGTTTATACCACCAATCGTCACCAAAACGAATTGGTTCTCAACGCAGTAGATGCCTCTACGGGAAAAGCCTCTATTCTCTACACAGAGAAAGACGAAGCTTATGTAGACGTTACCGACGACATTCGCTTTTTGAAAGACGGAAGCTTTATCTGGACTTCAGAAAAGGACGGCTACAACCACATTTACCTCATTGACAAAAAGGGTAAAGAGAAGAGACAGATCACCAAAGGGGAGTGGGACGTTACCAAGTTCTACGGCATCGACGCCAAAGAGAAAACACTTTATTACCAAAGTGCTGAGGTTCACCCTTCGGAGAGAAACATTTACTCTATCTCTATCAAGGGAAGATCCAAAAAGACACTTTCTCCCAAGAAGGGATGGAACACAGCTACCTTTAGCCAGTCCTTTGATTACTACATCAACAACCACAGTGCCGCTGGAGAGCCCACTTTTGTTTCTCTTAACGACAAAAAGGGTTCGGAAATTCGCGTATTGCAAGACAATGCGGGATTGAGAAAGCGCTTGGATAATTACTCTCTCAGTCAAAAAGAGTTTTTCTATCTAGAAACAGAAGCGGGAATTTCACTTTCTGCATGGATGATTAAGCCCACGGATTTTGACGAGTCCAAGCAATACCCGGTTTTGATGCATGTTTACGGAGGCCCGGGAGCACAAACCGTAGAAAACTCATACGATGCCTTTAACGACTTCTGGTACCAAACGTTGGCAGACCAAGGATACATCATCGTATCGGTAGACAATCGTGGAACGGGGGCCAGAGGACGTGACTTTAAAAAGGTTACTTATAAAGAATTGGGTAAATACGAGGTGGAAGATCAAATTGCCGCTGCCGTTTACCTAGGAAAATTGCCTTACGTAGACGCTACGAGAATTGGAATCTGGGGATGGTCTTACGGTGGATACATGTCTTCTCTGTGTATCACCAAAGGAGCGGATGTGTTTAAGACCGCTATTGCGGTTGCTCCCGTTACCAACTGGAGATTCTACGATTCGGTTTACACCGAGCGCTACATGCAAACGCCTCAAGAAAATGCATCGGGTTACGATGAGAACAGTCCCATCAACCACGTAAAGCTCCTCAAGGGGAATTACCTATTGGTTCACGGTTCTGCCGATGACAACGTTCACGTACAAAACACCATGAGAATGATTGAAGCTTTGGTTCAGGCCAATGTTCAGTTTGACCTTTTTATCTATCCCGATAAAAATCACGGGATTTTTGGTGGAAACACACGTTACCACTTGTACGAGAAAATGACCAACTACGTTCTAAACAACTTATAAGAATCCGTCGGCAAGCCAACAAATTTTTCTATTTTGCCGAACCATTTTACAAAATCAAAACAAAAATTATGAGTCAAGCCGTTAGTCAACCACATCCTAAAGGGCTGTATACCTTGTTCTTCACAGAAATGTGGGAAAGGTTTAGTTACTATGGAATGAGAGCCTTGTTGGTTCTTTATTTATCGTCAGCCTACTTAGATGGAGGGTTTAATCTGGATAGAGCGGATGCTCTAGAAATCTACGCCTTATTTACAGGGCTAGTATACATGACTCCCATCTTAGGTGGTTTCCTAGCAGATAAAGTACTCGGACAGCGCAAAGCCATTTACATTGGGGGTATCCTTATGGCCTTTGGTCAATTTGCTCTGGCCTCTTCGGTAGGTCAAGGTGAAACAGAAACCGGTTCTTTCCTTCTCAATCTCGGTTTGGGATTGTTGATTATGGGAAATGGATTCTTTAAGCCCAATATTTCTACCATTGTAGGGGCTCTTTACTCGGAAAACGATCCACGTAAAGATTCTGCCTTTACCATTTTCTACATGGGTATTAACCTTGGAGCCTTCCTTTCTCCATTGGTTTGTGGAGCCCTTGGAGAGCAAGTGGGTTGGGAGTATGGATTTGGAGCTGCCGGTATTGGTATGCTTGTAGGTGTGGTTTGGTTCTTCATGAGAACACACACTTTGGATGGAGCGGGTCTTCCTCCTTCTATGGATAAAGAAACGGGAGCACTTGGTCCCAAAGACTACATTTCTGTACTTATTTACATTGCCGCTACGGCTGCTTTGGTCACTGGATTCCTAATGGGATGGGGCGCCATCACCGAAACGGTTCAAAATATCTTTGTTTACGTTCTAGCCATTGCCGGTACCGTTGGTTTGATCGTTACAATCGCCAGAGGAACTTCTGGAAAAGAACAGTGGAGCCGCGTAGGGGTAATTCTTATTCTTGCCTTCTTTAACATCTTCTTCTGGTCTGGATTTGAGCAGGCTGGAGGTACATTTAACCTCTTTGCCAAGGATGCCACCGATCGTGTGTTGTTCGGTTGGGAAATTCCGGCTGCATGGTTCCAGTCCATTAACGCCATTGCCATTTTCTCTTTTGCACCCTTGTTCTCAATGTTGTGGTTGTGGTTAGAGAGAAAAGGTAAAAACCCTCGTACCCCTGTAAAATTCGCCATTGGATTGTTCCTTTTGGGATTGGGTTTTGTGGTGATGTACTTTGCCGATATGGCTTCTCAGTCAGGATTGGTTAGCCCATTGTGGTTGGTTGCTGTATACATGATTCACACCTTTGGTGAGCTATGTGTATCTCCCGTAGGTCTTTCTATGGTTACCAAGTTGGCCCCACAGAAAATTGTTTCTGTAATGATGGGATTGTGGTTCGCTTCTATGGCCCTTGCCAATTACTTGGCCGGTGTAATGGAAAGCATTCTAGAAGGAGTACTTCCTGATATGCCACTCTTTATGTTCTTGACCATTACCTCCATGGTAGGGGGTGTAGCGGTGTTGTTGTTATCTCCACTGCTCGGAAAAATGATGAAGGGAATTCACTAGAGAATTCAAAATCATAAATTCAAAAGAGGGAAGGCGAAAGTCTTCCCTCTTTTCTTTTAGGGAGGTGTTTCTCAAATTTTGTGCTCAAAATCCTACCGAGTAGAAATTGGAGAATCCGTATATTGTTGGAATGAAACGACAACTCTTACATTCTATAAAAACCTTCTCCCAAAAACTATTGGTAGTTCTGGGACTTCTCATTGCTTCTGTGGGCTATGCTCAGGAAGTGGAATGGATGAGCTTCGAAGAAGCGGTGGAGGCCAATAAAGTTCAACCCAAGCCCTTTCTCATCGATATTTATACAGACTGGTGCGGTTGGTGTAAGCGCATGGAAAAAGACACCTATTCCAACAAAGATCTTGCAGAGTACATCAATCAAAATTTCTATCCCGTAAAAATGGACGGGGAGGAGCAGAAGACCTTTGATTTTAACGGCAAGCAATTCAAGTTTATAAAGCAGGGTAGACGTGGGTATAACGAATTGCCCGCTGCGCTTATGAACGGCAAATTGAGCTATCCCACCACTGTGTTTTTAGATTCAAAATACCAGTTGATACAGCGCCTTCCGGGATACATCACTTTGGATAAAATGGAACCCATAGTGGTTTACCTATCCGAAGGAAAGTACAAAGACACTCCCTGGGAAGACTTTAGTAAGTCCTACGACCTAAAGTTCTCCAAATAGATTAGTAGTTTTCTTAGTAGGGTAGTAAAGGTATCGACTTTGAAACGGTTTTGCCGAGTAAACTTAATTCTTTGGTTCCTCGCGGTATACCCACTGGTCCAAGGCCTTGTAAAGCGTGTCATCGGCCATGTAAGCTCCTTGCTTCATCAGCTCAAACATCTCCATCTCACGAAGGGTGTTGTATTCTTTTTTGCCGCGGAAAAACTCTAGTTTATTGGCTTCTTGTAGTTGTGGAAGTACTTCTTTCCAGTCCTGAGAAAGGAGATCTACGGTAGGATCGTTCACCTTTACCAAAATCATGAAAGCCTCTTTTTCGTCAAAGCGAACGGCCATGATTTCTGTAGCGTGGATTCTCTCTACGTATTCGCATTTTTCAAGGGCTTTTTCAAAAACCACATCAGAGAATATATCCATAACCTCTTCTGCTTTTTCGATTTCTTTGGATTTGAGCTCATCCCACTTGTCCTTGTCAATTCCCTGAGTCGCGAGAAAAACGCTAAACTCCTCGTGCATTTGCTCAAATTCTTCGGTGGTAAGTCTTCTGTACTTCATGTGTGAAATCCTGTTTCCGTGATTTTTCCTTGAAAATTTTTGCAAAGTTACCACAATTCCATCACATTTTGGATGTCCCTTTTTTTCAAATACCGAAGAATCCTATGTTGATTTTCAGTGGGTTAGCTCCCGATGTTTTTGGCGTATATTTGAATCACCATAACCACCTCCTTCTTTGAATACTCAACGTTAAAACCAACACACTCAAACCGAACAACATTCTTCCTAAACTTTTCTTTTATGTCGCGTCT
>CBFHSF010000012.1:87375-88377 GCA_965658445.1 uncultured Schleiferiaceae bacterium
TTCTAAAAGCCTAGTTCTGGGGTTATTATTGTTTTCTCAGATTGGAACGGCACAAGTCACTGGACTCTGGAAAATCATGAAAGTCAGAGTGGATGGAAACGAGACTTTTCCGGTAGCTCAGTGGATTCGCATTCACGACAATGCCCGTTTTGAATCAGGGCACGGTGGTCTTCAACACGAAAAAGGTCTGTGGATGATCAACGGATATGACCTTACTCTTGAAGCCGATAATCACCCCAAAGACAGTCTTGGACCGTACGCCGTAACCTATCCGGGAGAGTACATGGCCTGGACACGACAAGAGGGAGAATCCAAGGTGGAAATCTTCTTTGAACGCATTCGCGAAATCCCTCAAAGCTTTGTGGACAGGGCTCGGGGAATCTGGGTACTCCAATCATTTAGAACAGGAAGTTTTGATCGTACCTCAGAACTCAGAGGTAATGGAACAGGTTATCTGGAGCTCTCTTGGAATGGCTATTACACCATGAGTTTTCCGGGGGCTGAACTTCAAAAAGGTCGCTATTGGGTGGATTACGAAAGCCCCAGTTTGGTTCTGTATTCCGATTTAAACAAGAACGACCCCAAGAAATACAACATGAGCTTTGACAAGGAAATCCTCGTTCTCACACATGGAATGGAGGAAATGCGACTAAAAAGAGTCCTGCAAAAACCCTGATATTCAAGCGGCAATCCGTATTTTCGAAGCGTGTAATTGGTTTGTGTGGCAACGCGCAAAATGACTTTCTTTTTAACACTTCAACACGACGGAAATATGGACAATGAAAGACCGCTTATTCTCGTAGCCAATGACGATGGGATTACCGCTCCCGGTATTAGAACCTTGGTAAAGGTGATGAATACTCTTGGAGACGTAATTGTAGTTGCACCGGATGGACCGCAATCGGGAATGGGACACGCCATTACCATTGAAGGTATTTTGCGTTGCGACAAGGTGACCATCTCAGAAGGGCCTCAAACGGAATACTCGTGCTCGGGAACCCC
>CBFHSF010000013.1:0-75447 GCA_965658445.1 uncultured Schleiferiaceae bacterium
CCCGGACGAAGTCAAAGAAAACCAAGTCACTTCGTGCCTTGATCTTTTTATACCCACACCCAACTTTCAGCGAGCTGAGTTGGGTTTTGGGTATAAAAAAAGCCAAATCTTTCGACTTGGCTTTTCTCATTAGTACCCGGGACGGGACTTGAACCCGTACGGACTAATGTCCATTGGATTTTAAGTCCAACGTGTCTACCAATTCCACCACCCGGGCGTGGTTTTGTGTTTGTGTGGAAACAATCCAGAGGAAGCAATTGGTGGAATCCTGTGGATCTATTGGTTGTAAACTTGTAAGAACAAAAAACCCTCAGTTAAGAGGGTCCTTTTTCGGTTGAGCGAAAGACGGGATTCGAACCCGCGACCCCAACCTTGGCAAGGTTGTGCTCTACCAGCTGAGCTACTTTCGCATTGCGGGTGCAAATATAAGCGGCTTTTCTATTCCACCAAACCCTTAGAGTGATTTTATTGGGAAATTTAGTCGTTGCCGCCCAATTTTTTCTTGATTTGGCTGAGGAACATTAATGCTTCCACAGGTGTGAGAGTATCAATGTCTAATTCATTGATATCTTCCTTGATGTCTTCTAAAAGTGGGTCGTCCAATTGGAAGAAACTCAACTGCATTTCACCCGAACTTCCCGAGGGTTTTTGCTCGCGAGTATTCTCTAGGTTTTTTAGGACTTTCTGCGCCTTTGAAACGACAAAGGATGGCATTCCTGCCATTTGGGCTACGTGGATTCCAAAGCTGTGTTCAGAGCCTCCAGGAACCAATTTCCTCATGAACACAATTTGGTTTTTTGACTCCTTGATGGAAACGCTGTAATTGACAATTCTTTCGAACTGTTTTTCCATTTCATTGAGCTCATGGTAGTGAGTGGCAAAAAGCGTTTTGGGACGAGCCGGGTGTTCGTGCAAAAACTCGGCGATAGCCCATGCTATGGAGATTCCATCAAAGGTTGAAGTACCTCGTCCAATTTCATCCAACAGAACCAAGCTGTTTCTTGATAAGCTATTGAGGATACTAGCCGTCTCATTCATCTCCACCATAAAAGTAGATTCTCCTTGAGAGATGTTGTCGGAAGCACCCACGCGAACAAATACCTTTTCTATAATCGGAAGATGCGCTGACTTTGCGGGAACAAAACATCCCATTTGAGCTAAGATGGAAATCAAGGCCGTTTGCCTTAGCAGCGCAGACTTACCCGACATATTGGGACCCGTAATCATCATGATCTGCTGCTCGTCATTCAATTCAAGAGAATTGGGAATATAAGCTTGCCCCGTGGGAAGCGCTTTTTCAATGACCGGGTGACGACCAGATTCTATGGCAAATGTATCTCCGTCGTGGAATGTGGGCTCCACGTATTTATTTTTCTTGGCCAATTGAGAAAAACCGGTGTATACATCGAGTTCTCCTAGCAGTCTAGCCGCCTTTTGAAGAGGCTGAACATGGGCGATCAATTGATTGAGAAGATTTTGGTATAGTTCCATTTCCAAGGTCAAAGCCTTTTCTTCGGCACCCAGGATTTTAGCTTCCCATTCCTTGAGTTCCTCTGTGATATATCGCTCCGCATTAACAAGCGTTTGCTTGCGTATCCAACCTTCAGGGACCTTGTCTTTATGAGTGTTTCTTACTTCTAAATAATAACCAAAAACGTTGTTGTAAGCGAGCTTTAATGAAGGGATACCTGAGGCTTCTGACTCCCTTTCTTGTACCCCTTTCAACTTGTCTTTTCCGTGGGTTAGCAAATCGCGATACTCGTCCAATTCCGCATTTTGCCCTTCCGCAATAACCCCTCCTTTGGTGATGAGAACGGCAGGCTCTGGCATAATCCATTGGGTAATCAAGGATTCCAATTCCGAGAGATCCGGAAGGTTGCTCATCATCGTTTTAAAGGGCTTACCCAAGGGCGAAATTACCGTATCAATCTTCTTAACCCCATCAATACTGGTTTTGACTTGGAGAAGCTCTCTTGGATTGACCTTGCCGGTAGATACTTTGGAAGCCAACCTTTCTACATCGTACAAGCCCTCCAATACCTCTCGGATTTTCTGGCTAACAGAAAACTGTTCGGTGAGAATCCTCACCTTTTCCAATCGTGCCTCAATTGCTTTTTGGTCCTTTAACGGCATGGCCAACCAACGTGTCAATAAACGACCTCCCATAGGGGAAACGGTATGATCAATAACCTCGCGCAAAGAGATTCCATCAGGTGAATTGGAATGGAACAGCTCCAAGTTTCTCTGCGTAAATCTATCCATCCACATAAAGTCATCCTCAACAATTCTTTGAAGAGCGGTAATGTGGTCTACTTTGTTGTTTCGAGTTTCGGAGAGGTAATGCAAAATGGCTCCTGCACAGGGAATGGCTAAGTCCATTTCTTCTATTCCAAAACCTTTAAGAGACTGGGTTTTGAAATGACCTGTCACGATTTCATATCCATAATCCGATTGGAATACCCAATCTTCCAAACCGAATTCATACCAATTGCCTGCAAAGGTCTCCAATACTTTATTTCTCGAGGGCTTGGCCAGTAATAACTCCTTTGGCGCGAAACTTTGCAACAGCCTATCTATGTATAAAATGGGGCCTTGCGCAACGTAAAACTCCCCCGTAGAAACATCCACCAAAGAAAGTCCAGCCTTTTGTTTACTTATTTGAACTGCCGCCAAGTAGTTGTTTGATTTACCCTGAAGTATTTGATCAGAATACGTAATCCCTGGTGTTACCAATTCGGTAACGCCTCTTTTTACAATTTTCTTGGTGAGTTTGGGATCTTCTAATTGATCACAAATGGCTACCCTTTGACCTGCCTTTACCAGCTTGGGAAGATAGGTTTGCAATGAGTGGTGTGGAAAACCAGCCAAGGCCGTCTCAGAAGCGGAACCGTTCGCTCTTTTGGTCAATACGATGCCAAGAATCTGACTGGCCGTTACGGCATCCTCCCCAAAGGTTTCATAAAAATCACCGACCCTGAAGAGCAAAATGGCTTCAGGATGAGCGGCTTTAATTTCGTTGTATTGCCTCATTAGAGGCGTTTCTTTGGATGCTGCCAAGGTGGAGGAGGGATTATTGGTTACTTTTGCTAATATAACTATGAGAAAGCTAAAGACCACGGAACTCAACCGCCTCTCGGTTGAAGATTTTCAACAAGTTACTAAAAACCCCATCCGACTGGTTTTGGACAACATCCGATCGCATCACAATGTGGGAAGTATATTTAGAACCTCTGATGCTTTGGCTATTGAAGGGATTGACCTCTGTGGTTACACACCTCTCCCTCCCCACAGAGAAATTCACAAAACCGC
The DNA here is from genome assembly GCA_965658445.1 of uncultured Schleiferiaceae bacterium. Classification (GTDB taxonomy): domain Bacteria; phylum Bacteroidota; class Bacteroidia; order Flavobacteriales; family Schleiferiaceae; genus CBFHSF01. Next base: position 3,310 of record CBFHSF010000013.1, read on the forward strand.
ATTGGGAGCCACTGATAGCGTTTCTTGGGAACACTTTGAAAAGACCACAGATCGCGTTCAGCAGTTGTTAAATCAGGGGTATTCAGTATTTGCCCTAGAACAGACCGAAGATTCAACGCCACTTCAAGAGATACCCATTCGTGAAAACGCCCCCATTGCAGTAGTTTTAGGTAACGAAGTTAGCGGGGTTGATCAAGAGGTCATAGACATGTGCAAGGGCGTCATAGAAATCCCTCAGTTTGGGACGAAACACTCCTTTAATGTCTCAGTAAGCACGGGCATTCTTCTTTGGGAGTTGACCAAGTCGTTTATCAAAAAATAAAAAATCGCAAAGTTTCGATTTACCTAGGTTGGATTTACCTAGGTTCTATTCATCAATCGGATACATCAAAACAGATTAAACCATAAAAAAAGCCCCGATGATTTCTCATCGGGGCTTCTTCGTTTTAACTTATCTGTTTCCTCAAAAGAGGAGAATGTTTAGTCCATAACTTCGAACTCAACACGACGGTTAACGTCGTTTCTTGAGCCAGAGATAGCGTTAGCTGGTCCTTGTGATTCGATAGTGAAGCGAGACTCATCAATTCCGTAAGTCTGGCTCAACTCTTTCACAACGGCCTTAGCTCGACGCTCAGACAATTTCTTGTTGTAGTTCTCAGGACCTTGCTTGTCAGAGTATCCAACAACTTTTAGTTTAAGGTCTGGGTTTGCTTTCATAGCGCGAGCTACAGAAGCCAAACGCTGGTGGTTAGAAGCATCTATGCTAGTGCTGTTAAACTTGAAGTATACAGAAGGCAAGTAAGCACCTACGCCACCACCTTGCTTAATCTCAACACCTTGGAAGTTAACCATAGTTCCTGGTTTTGTGTTGTTATCCAAATCACGGCTATCAGGAACACCGTCACCGTCAGTATCGATTTCGCGTCCTTGCGCATCAACTTTAGCGTTCTTAGGAGTGAAGGGATCTTCATCCATGTGATCAGGCACTCCGTCACCGTCAGTATCAGCAGCTCTACCCGCTCCATCTACAGTAACACCTTCTGGAGTTCCTTCTTCTTTATCAAACATATCAGACACACCGTCACCATCAGAGTCATTTGACATTGTTGCCATATCATCTTCAAGGTTGTCCATTGCTTGTTTCAATTCAGCAAATGGTGCAGCCCAGATAATTGGAGTCTTATCACCGAAGTGGTAAGTAACCCCTACGGATCCGTAAACACCTGCGTCATCAAATTTTCCGCTTACCAATGCATCCTCCGAATCACCAAACCACTTGTATCCTTGGGCGCGAAGATCTAGGTCTAAGTTATCAGTTAGTCTGTACTTAAACTGACCTCCAAGAATCAAAGACAATTCATTGTGCCAGTCAGATCCTGCAGGAACTGCTACGCGCAATTCGTTATCATTAACGTCATAAGCGGTTGGCTTAGACATTGACATACCCATACCCCCGAATGCGATAAAGGCATAATTTTGAGGCTTTTCTTTAAATGAAAGGTTAGTCAAGTTAATGGTTGCTAAAAGAGCACCTTCAAAGTAAGAAGAGTTCTTAAAGTATTCATTGGTTTGTCTTCCTGTCCAGCTGCGGTAAGAACCTTGACCTTCAATACCAAACACAGAGCTAATGTTCTTTGTCAAGTAGAGAGAAGCTCCAAACCCCATGGTTCCTTTAGAGGTGTTAGAGTTGCTGTTAAAACCTTTGTGGTCACCCCAAAAGTAGGTTCCCCCAAGATCTGCTCCAATAGACCAAGTACCGTATTTTTTTTCTTCGGTTTCGGTTTCTTGAGCAAATGATCCAAATCCAAATGCCATTGTGGCAAGAAGCATAATAGCTCTTTTCATAGTTTGATAAATTAAATCCTGTTAGTCGAGATTTCAAGGCAAAAATACAAATTCAACCCTATTAACATAGAACGCTTCGGTTTTTTTTTGTAATATTTTTCTTAATTGAGAATTAATTTAATTCGTTATAAACAGCCCTTATTTCCTTGCCTAGTCTGACGTCAAGCCAATTAGGGTCCAATTCTAGTAAGGATTTCAGAACAAACTCTCTCTGTGAAATTTTTGGATGAGGCACCTGTAAATCGGAGCTATCTATTTGAATATCAGAATAGTACAAGATATCAATATCAATCACACGATCCGTATAATAAATTTTCGATTTTTGTTGTCTTCCTAGGATTTTTTCGACATTCTGCGTTAGTTTTAGGATTTCGTAGACATCCCAATCCAATTCAAAAGTGACGACCTGATTTAAAAAAGAATTCTTGGATTCAAATCCCCAGGGCTCCGTTTCCAGAAGGGAACTCTTTGCGGTCGGCTCTCCCCAATGTTCAGAGAGTGCCTCAATCGCCCTTTGAAGATTGGTTTCCCTGTCTCCGAGGTTTGTTCCCAATCCTATGAATAATTTTAAAGAGGATTTATCTACTTTTACCATACAGACTAAACTATTGCGCTACTTGACAAAACACATCAATATCTGATTCACCATTTAACACGTACTTCAAGATGAAAGATTTTTTAAAAATGTTTTTTGCCAGCCTTCTCGCCGGTGGAATGTTTTTCATTTTAACCTTAATAATTCTCATTTCCATGGGAGCGGAACCCGAAGTTGTGGTTCCCAAAAATTCAATTCTCACCATAAATCTGAATGCGCAAATTAAGGAAAGATCCAATGACAACCCATTCGCCTCCTTTAACCCTTTGAGTATGTCCTCAGAGTCTACCATAGGATTGGATCAATTGATTCATGCCATCAACGAAGCAAAAGACCACGAAAAAATCAAAGGAATTCGCGTTGAATTCGGAGGATTCTCTGGAGGCTTTTCATCCATTAAGAGATTGAGAGATGCCTTGATCGATTTCAAAGAATCCGGAAAGTTTATTTACACCTATCAAGAAGTGTATTCCCAAAAAGCTTATTTCTTAGCAAGTGTGGCTGATTCTGTTTTTGTAAACCCTACCGGAGGAATGGAGTGGAGAGGTTTAGGCTCACAGGTAACCTACTACACCAAAATGCTCAAGAAATTTGGAATAGAACCTCAAATCATCCGAGGATCCAACAACCAATTTAAATCTGCTGTAGAACCGTTTTTAACCGAAGAAATGTCGCCTGCAAACCGACTTCAACTGGAAACCCTACTGGGAGACATTTGGGATTACACAACGGAGGCTGTGGCCGAATCAAGAGGAATGACAGCCGATGACTTGAAGCGCTGGGCAGACGAAGCCCCCATGCAAGAACCAGAAGAAGCACTTGAAAAGGGCTTGGTAGACGTTGTGGGGTATGAAGATGAATTCATTGCTGCCTTAAAAACCAAGCTAGGACTTGACCAAGACAAAAAAATCAAAACCATAGGATACAGCAAATTTTTGAGCAGTCTAGAAGATGAAAACGAAGCAGAAGATGAGATTGCCATTATCTATGCAGAAGGTGAAATTGTGGACGGCTCAGGAAGTGGCTACCAAGTAGATTCCGAAAGATTTACCAACGCCATCAGAAAAGCTCGTAAAGACGACGACATTAAGGCCGTTGTGTTGAGAGTTAATTCCCCAGGAGGTTCCGCCTTGGCATCAGATGTAATTTGGAGAGAATTGGAATTGCTCAAGGCAGAGAAACCATTGGTGGTTTCCATGGGAGATTTGGCAGCTTCTGGTGGTTATTACATTGCCGCACCCGGGGACACTGTTTTGGCAGAGCCAACGACCATCACGGGATCCATTGGTGTTTTTGGAATGTTCTTTACCGCCGGTGAATTGCTAGAAGAAGATTTGGGGTTGGTTTTTGAAACCGTCAAGACCAGCGAATTTGCAGATATGCCCGCTATCAATCGCCCCCTCAACGAAGCGGAAAGAGCGTTTTTCCAAAAGGGAGTCGACAAAACCTACGGAAAATTCCTCTCAAGGGTCGTTGCCGGAAGGGGCTTAGACTCTTTGTACGTAGACAGCATTGGACAAGGTCGTGTTTGGACGGGTAGTCGCGCTGTAGATTTGGGATTGGTCGACGCTTTGGGAAATCTCGATGACGCATTGGCCATCGCTGCAGACAGAGCGAAAATCGAAGGTTATAAAACTGTGGCCTACCCCAAATTCAAGGATCCCTTCCAACAATTTTTGGAAGACCTTACGGGAAGTCAAGTAAAAAGAGAACTCCAAGGAACCCCCCTTGAGTCTACCTATAAAGCGTTTGAAAAAGCGAAATACTTGGTAGGCCATCCCGGTATTCAAATGAGAATGGAATATGAATGGGTATGGTAGAAACCAAAAATCAACTAAGCCCGGAAAAAAGAGAAAGAGCGCGAGGAATATATCTACTCCTCGCCTCTTTTTTTATAGCTTCTCTGATTACTTGTAACCTCATCGCAAACAAGTTTATCACGTTAGATCTCGGGTTTTACACTTTCGTAATCAGCGTGGGAGTATTGCCCTATCCCATTACTTTCTTAATCACAGATGTGCTCTCAGAAATGTATGGTCGAAAGAGAACAACTCATGTTGTGATTGCCGGTTTTGTTGTATCCCTTTTTGTTCTTTTTCTATTGTGGTTGGGAAATGTGTTTCCCGCTATGGAGGGAAGCCCCGTAGGCGATGCCGAGTATCAAACGGTTTTCAAAAACTCATGGCGCATTATGGGAGCTTCTATGCTGGCCTACCTCAGTGCTCAATTGGTTGATGTGAGGCTTTTTCACTTTTGGAAACGCTTAACTAAGGGAAAACACCTTTGGATTCGGAACAACTTCTCAACCATTCTGTCTCAATTAGTAGATACTATTTTAGTAATCACTGTGATTTTTATTGGCGAGAGAACTACGGCAGAAATCGCCTCAATGGTTATGGATGGATGGTTCTTTAAAATGATTGCTGCCTTAGGCGACACGGCCATTATCTATTTAGTTATTTATTTATTTCGAAGGTATTTCTCCTTGAAACAGGGAGAGGAAATCCCCATGGAGTAAAAGAGAAATAGGGAGATCCCGCAGCATGAATTTCTTAGAAAACAAATGGCTTCAAAAATCTTTGGTCTTGGTCTTCGCGCTAAGCGCTGGATACATTATCTATACCAAGACGCAAAGTATTGATCAATGGCCCGTTTTTTTGAAGGGATACCAACCCCTTGAGATTGTTTTTTTTTTAGCAGTGCTCTTTGCATTGACCTTACTCAATTGGCTCTTTGATTCGTGGGGATGGTATTTGATAACAAAGCCTTTTAGGAATCAATCTTGGGGAATGGCTTGGCGCGAGAACTTGTCCTCGCAAGGATTGGGATGGTTGACACCTGCTGCCTTAGGGGAGTATTATGTCAAGGGCAAGGGTTTTGACTCAAAAAAAACGGGAGTGGCGCTAACCCTACTTTTCCGTTGGAATAAGTTGGGAGCAAAAACCATTCTGGGATTGCTCGCTTTGGGTTTGGCCCTAAACTCAAACCTATTGATAACGGCCGGACTATTGGGCCTTGGACTTCTTTTTTTTCTTCCCAAGCCACTGTATACATGGGGACTTCAAAAAATTGAAAATTTCAATTTTACGTCAACGAGCGCTCCTCTTCAAAGAGACATCCCATGGTGGAAACTAGCCCTTTCAGGGATTCTAAAATCATGGGTGTACGCTCTTCAATTTGCTTGGGTGGCCCTGTGGATTTCGGCTCCTGATCTTCATCCCAATCTGGAATGGGAACTCGTTGCCTATGGCATGGCCTTTTTTGGATTGTCGGGTTGGATACCCTCTGCGAGTTGGGCGGATCCACTGATTAAATCGGGATTGGGCATTTTGCTCATCCCCGAAACGCTACTTGCGCCTACTCAAGTGGTCTTGGTTTCCATCATTCTTTGGTTGGTAAACGTAATAATACCGACCGTTCCCGGATTGTTGACTCGAGGAAAAACTACACTTCTAAAGTGACGCGATAGCCTTCGTGAGAACGAATATTTAAAACTCCTCCCCCTTCAAACAGGAGGTATTGCCCGCGAATTCCCTTCAATACACCTTTTACTTCAGGGATTTTATTGAGATTGATACTCTTTACCTTTGTGGGATATTCCTCCACCGGGTACTTCATTTGATAAATCTCATCGTCTTTCTCAGCCCATTGGGACAACTCCTCGGGTAAATACTTCAACACTTCGTGTTTGGCGGCGACCAAATCTACTTCGGGAACATATCCTTGGACCATTTTTTGCCAAGGCGTTTTGTCAGAAATGGTGTCTTTTAAATGCACCTCTACAGTACCCGCCTCATATCGATTGGAGGTACGAGCCAAGACAATGGCCTGTTCCGCACCCTGATCTATCCATCTTGTAGGAACCTGTGAATCTCGAGTCACTCCGACCTTGAGGCCAGCAGAATTGGCGAGGTATACGACATGGGGCTGAAGTTGCATCTTCTTTTCCCATTCCAAGTCGCGTTCCTCAATGCCCAAATGAGCTTTGGACAATTCGGGTTTCATGATGGTCAAAGAGGCTTCTGGCTTTGTAAAAAAACAGTCTCTACAGAAATTCTTGCGGTAGGTTTCTGTCACCTCATTTCCACAAAAGCAAGTGATGGTCCCAGAATACTGGATTGAAATCTCTCGACCCACGAATTCGTTGAGTTGGATAAAATCATTGTCCAACGTCAAATAGTATTGAATGGGATTGGACATGGCAGTCCTCATTTTAGAAAGGGCCCCGAAGTATTTCATTCGCTGTATCTCGCTAAATTTGTTTTACTTTAACATACCAAAGGTACACAATCATGCTCTACAACCCCATAAACAAACTAATCGTTTGGGTGATGAAGCGGCGCTTTGCTGAAGTAAAGCACGGTTTCACAAACCCGGAGGAGGTTCAGTTGCGTACCTTAAAGAAACTGGTGAAGACAGCAGAGAAGACTGAGTGGGGTAAGCTTTTCGATTTTGCCCATATCAAATCCTATGAAGATTTCGCACGTAAAGTGCCCGTACAAAACTATTCCACATTAAAGCCGTACATCGATAGAATCAGAGGAGGTGAGCAAAATCTACTCTGGCCAACCCATATTAAGTGGTTCGCAAAATCCTCAGGAACGACCTCTGGCCGATCCAAGTTTATTCCCGTTTCTCAGGAAGCCATAGACAAATGCCACTTTAAAGGAGGCAGGGATTTATTGTCGATTTACTTTTCCCAGAGACCGCAATCCAATATGTTTGAAGGGTACTCCTTGAGGTTGGGAGGCTCCACCACCTTTAACTCCAAAAATCACGAGACGTACTTTGGAGACTTAAGCGCCATACTCATAGAAAATTTGCCCTATTGGACAGAAGTTCGATGCACTCCCAATCAGAGCACAGCATTGATGGAAGAATGGGAATCTAAGCTGGAAAAAATTGTAGATGAGGCCATCAAAAAGAACGTGACTAGTTTAATTGGAGTGCCTTCTTGGATGTTGGTTCTGATCAAAAAAGTACTGGAAAGAACCGGTGCCAAAGACCTCTCTGAAGTTTGGCCCAACCTTGAATTATACGGACACGGCGGGGTGAGTTTTGCTCCGTACGAGAAACAATTCAAAAAATTACTTCCAGACTCTGTAACGTATCTGGAAACCTACAACGCAAGTGAAGGCTTCTTTGGAATTCAAGACAGAATCGATGAGCCAGGATTGGCCCTCTTGGTAGACCAAGGAATATTTTACGAATTCATCCCCTACACTCCCGACGGTCGCAGAGCCGGAAACCCCATACCACTGAGTCATGTTCAAGAAGATGTGGATTATGCAGTAGTCATTTCTACAAATGCAGGTCTGTGGAGGTACGAAATTGGAGATACGGTTCGTTTTAATTCTACGGCTCCCTACCGCTTTGAAATCAGTGGAAGGACACAGCACTTTATCAATGCCTTTGGTGAGGAACTCATCATTGACAACGCAGAAAAAGCGCTAAAGAAGACTTGTGATTCCTTGGGTGTTGAAATATTGGAATACACGGCCGCTCCCATCTATATGGACGAAAGAGCCAAGGGAGCCCATGAATGGGTCATTGAATTTTCAGAGCCTCCAAAGGACATGCAGTACTTTAGAGATATCTTGGATAGCGAACTCAAAAAAGTCAACTCGGATTACGAAGCCAAGAGACATAAAGACATCGCCTTGCAACCACCCATCATTCACCAAGCCAAGAACCAATTGTTCTACGAATGGCTAAAACAAAATGGAAAATTGGGAGGTCAACACAAAATCCCAAGGCTTTCCAATCAAAGAAAGCACATAGATGAATTGCTTAAGCTCAATAAGTAGCCTCTTATTTATTCTTGTTTTTGGAAGTCTGCAAGCCCAGGTAACTTGGGAATTACAGACGGAAATCCCCTTGGAAAGTGCCGAAAACTTTCAGGTAGATTACTTTGGAAACACCTATGTAATGAATGCCAATACCCTTAAAGCCTTCACGGTAAAGGGAAAGGCCATTGGAAGATACGCTGCACAAGGCTCAGGGGACATCTCTTGGGTAGACAGCTACAATCCACTCAACGTAATTGTGTACTATCAAGACAATTCTACACTTGTCTTTTTGGATAATCAACTCAACGCACAACAAAGAGATTTTGATCCTACTTGGAGTGGGTTCCAAGACGTTAATTTGGTTTGTGGTTCCGATGACAACAGCGTGTGGTTTTTTGACCGAAGCCTCAACCAACTGGTCAAATGGGACCTGACCCAAGAAAAGGCATTGGCAGCCTCACCCAATCTCAGGAGAATTCGCGATGTTGAATTCAATACCTCTCAACTCATTTCTAGCATTGACAGGGTTCTTCTCTCGGATCCTGAAAAGGGAATTATGGTATTTGACATGACGGGTTCCTTCGAAAAATGGCTTCCTATCCCCCATGTTAACATGAGCCTTACTGCTCAATTCATAACTTATCAATCAACGGATGGAAAATGGTTTCAGTACGACATTATCAATGGTATTGAACAACCTCTTAACCCTCCCCCTGGAGAATCGGATCAAGTGAAAATCAGAGGGGATTTTGCCGCCGTTTGGACGGATAAATACCTCCTAATTTACCGCAAAATTTACCGCGCTAAGTAATTGGGGAAGTTTGCCTCAAAAAATGTACATTTACCCAAAACAACGTAGATGCATATTGCGATTGCAGGAAATATTGGTTCTGGAAAAACCACACTGACGGAGGCCTTGGCCAAACACTACAAGTGGACCCCTCACTTTGAGGACGTTCAGGAAAACCCCTATCTCGATGACTTTTACAACGAGATGCAGAGGTGGTCTTTTAACCTTCAGATTTACTTCCTCAAAAGCCGCTTTAAACAAGTGGTAGAGATTCGCAATTCGGGCAAGGACATCATCCAAGACCGGACCATTTACGAGGACGCATTTATTTTTGCTCCCAACCTGCACGCCATGGGTTTGATGAACACTCGTGATTTTGACAACTACATGGAATTATTTGGGTTGATGGAGAACTTTATTCAGCCTCCCGATGTATTGATTTATCTGAGAGGCTCTATCTCTACTTTGGTCGGTCAAATTCAAAAAAGAGGACGTCCCTACGAAAGCAATATTCGACTGGATTACCTCAATAGACTGAATGAGAGATACGAAGCTTGGATTAGCGGCTATGACAAGGGAAAGCTCATCGTAGTAGACGTAGACAAAAACAAGTTTCCAGAAAATGCAGAAGACTTAGGAGATATTATCTCACAAATTGATGCAGAAATCAATGGCTTGTTTTAGACATATACTGAAATTTGCACTCAGATTTATTCTGCAAATTTGCAGCCAGAGAGAATTCATTTCCCACTTGTGGACAAATTTAATTGACATACTAACGCACCATAAATTTTACCGCCATGTACATAGGACTTAAACACCTGCATTCCTCCGTTCCTTATTTGCTTTTGCTTTTATTGGTAGTTACGCTTTTGATTTCTATCATCAACATGAGTAAAAACGGAGAGTACACAAAGACTCATGACCGTTTAAGTCTCTTCACTTTGATTTTGAGCCACATTCAATTTCTAGTGGGTATTATTTTATTGTTCGTTAGCCCCATTGTTCAACAAGGAATGCAAGACATGGGCGCAGCTATGAAAGACCCCACCTTGCGATTGTACGTGGTTGAGCACCCTACGGTAATGATTCTTTCTATTGTTTTAATTACCATTGGACGCAAGCGCTCCAAAAAATTCACCGACGGACAGCGACACAAGCAAGTTGCTATCTTTTATGGATTGGCCTTAGCCTTGATGCTAAGTCGCATTCCATGGGACGCCTGGATGTAATCTAGTTATATGATAGAACGCAAGAGTTCTCAGAACCAAGGCCCAGAAAAGGCCATTCTCGTAGGGGCGATTACGCCTACGCAAAACGAAGAAAAAATTGTTGAATATCTCGATGAGTTGGAGTTCCTAGCTACAACGGCAGGAGCGACCACCATGGCTCGTTTTACCCAAAAATTAGCGACGCCTAACCCCAAGACCTTTGTAGGTTCCGGGAAGTTGGACGAGATCATTCACTACATAAAAGAGGAGAAAATTGACGTTGTAATCTTCGATGACGAACTGACCCCTTCTCAACTCAAAAACATTGAGCGCGCAGTAGAAATCAAGGTGCTAGATCGCACCAACCTCATCTTGGACATCTTTGCTGCTAGGGCTCAGACCAGTTATGCGAGAACACAAGTTGAGTTAGCTCAGTACGAATACCTCCTTCCCCGTCTAACAAGACTTTGGACTCACTTGGAGAGACAAAAGGGGGGAATTGGTATGCGCGGTCCTGGGGAAACTCAAATCGAAACCGACCGCCGTATCATCCAACAAAAAATTGCACTTCTCAAGACCAAACTCAAGAAGATTGACAAGCAAATGGCCACTCAGCGAAGCAACCGAGGCAACTTGGTAAGAGCCGCTTTAGTGGGCTATACCAACGTCGGAAAATCTACTTTGATGAATGTCTTGGCGAAGTCCGACGTACTGGCCGAAAACAAATTGTTTGCGACGCTTGACACCACCGTACGAAAGGTGGTTATCGCCAACCTGCCCTTCTTACTGTCGGATACGGTAGGTTTTATTCGAAAGCTTCCCACTCAATTGGTAGAGTCATTCAAATCTACTTTGGACGAAGTACGAGAAGCCGATGTACTTCTTCACGTCGTGGACATTTCTCACCCCAACTTTATGGAGCACATAGAAAGTGTGAATTCCATTTTGGCTGAAATTGAATCATCCGAAAAGCCCACCATCATGGTCTTTAATAAGATTGATCAATACGTCCCCGAAGACAGAGAAGACTTAGACCTTGCCCCCATGCGTCCCATGCAATACACATTGGAAGAATGGGAAAAAACGTGGATGGCCAAGATGGAAGGAAAGGCCGTGTTTATCTCTGCCACAGACAAAGAAAACATGGAGGAGTTTAGAAAGACCACCTACAGAGTGGTCTCTAAAATCTTTGCTAAGCGCTTTCCGTTTAACAATTTCCTCTACTAACTGAGAACATGATTTCCTTATTTTCTGCGCGTTTGGGCATCCACAACGGCTACCGCAGTCATGTTCACAATCTCGCGAACTGAAGCTCCCATTTGCAAAATATGAGCAGAGCGATTGAGACCTATGATAATGGGTCCAATGGCCTCTGCAGAACCAAAGCTCTGAAGCATCTTGTAGGCAATGTTACCCGAAGCTAAACCTGGGAAAATAAAGATATTGGGCTTGTTGCCCGCCAAATCACTGAAGGGGAAATTCTCCTTTAGGAGGTCGTTGTTGAGCGCAAAGTTAGCCTGCATTTCACCGTCTACAATTAACTCAGGATGCTCGGAGCGGAGAATCTCCACTGCCTTGTGCATTTTGGCCGGAATGGCTCCCTTGTGCGACCCAAAGTTTGAGTACGAAAGCAAGGCCACCTTGGGCTTGAGGTTAATTCTGCGAATGGCCTTGGAAGCATTGAGGACAATTTCCACCAATTCTTCTGCCGTTGGTGCCTCGCTGATGGTGGTGTCTGCAAAGAAGTAAGGTCCTTTGTTTGTTAGCATCACGTACATGCCCGAAACGGTATTGACCCCAGGTGCAGGTCCAATGATTTCCAAAAGAGGAGTAACCGCTTGTGGATACTTGATGGTTGTTCCAGAGATGTAAGAATCGGCATCGTCCATCTCCACCATCATGGGACCAAAGTAATCGCGGCGCTGCATAAATTTGCGGGCCTCAGTTTCGGTAATTCCCTTGCGCTGTCTCTTTTGATAGTAGACCTCAGCATAGGCATCGATTCTATCGTCATTGCGAGGATCTACAATGGGCAAATGCTCAATGTCTAATTTGTACTCGGCAATCATAGCCAAGATCTTGTCTTTGCGCCCCAATAGGATGGGTTGTGCGATGCCTTCATCGTGAGCAATTTGAGCGGCCTTGAGAACCTTAAAAGATTCCGCCTCGGCAAACACAACGCGCTTGGGATCTTGACGCGCCTTCTCAAAGGAAAGACGGATAAACTTGTCATCTCTACCCAGTCTGTTGAGAAGGGTTTCTTTGTATTTGTCCCAATCCATTTCGGTGACCTGAGCCACTCCAGACTCAATGGCCGCTTTGGCAACAGCGGGTGCTACCGTAGCGATAAGTCTAGGATCAAAGGGCTTGGGAATAATATAGTCTTCACCAAAGGTGATGTTCTTTTCGTTGTACGCGAGGTTTACAATCTCTGGAACGGGCTCCTTGGCCAATTTGGCAAGGGCGTGAACCGCAGCAACCTTCATCTCTTCGTTAATTGAAGTAGCGCGAACGTCAAGAGCTCCTCTAAAGATATAGGGGAATCCCAAAACGTTGTTCACCTGATTGGGATTATCGGAACGGCCCGTAGCCATAATCACGTCCTTGCGGGCGGCTTTGGCATCTTGGTAGGAAATCTCAGGATCGGGATTGGCCAATGCAAAAACCACAGGCTTTTTAGCCATGGATTTCACCATATCCTGAGAAACGATATTCCCCTTGGAAAGACCCAAGAACACATCGGCGCCCTTCATAGCCTCCTCCAAGGTTCTGAGCTTGGTCTTGCGAGCAAAAAATGTCTTCTCTGCCGTGAGGTTTTCTCTATCGGATGTAATGACTCCTTTGGAATCACACATTATGAGGTTGGTCTTCTTAACCCCTAGGCTCACAAAGAGTTTGGCACAGCTAATTGCAGAGGCACCGGCTCCGTTGACTACGACCTTTACCTTGTCTATTTTCTTTTTGGACAACTCCAATGCACCCAAGAGAGCGGCTCCAGAAATGATGGCGGTTCCGTGTTGGTCATCGTGCATAATGGGGATATCCAACTCGTCGCGCAAGCGCTGCTCAATTTCAAAACACTCTGGAGCTGAAATGTCTTCGAGGTTGATTCCTCCAAAACTCGGAGCGAGAATCTTTACGGTCTCAATGAATTTATCGGGGTCCTTTGTGTCCAACTCAAGGTCAAACACATCGATGTCTGCAAATATTTTAAAGAGTACTCCCTTCCCTTCCATTACGGGCTTGGAAGCCAGAGGTCCTATGTCCCCCAATCCCAAAACGGCGGTACCGTTAGAGATTACCGCTACCAAGTTTCCCTTGGCGGTGTACTTGTAGGCATCGGAGGGGTTGGCAGCGATTTCTAGACAGGGTTCTGCCACCCCTGGGGAATATGCTATAGAAAGGTCTCTTTGACTGTTAGACGGTTTGGTAGGAACGACTTCAATCTTTCCGGGCCTTCCCATCTCGTGATAATCGAGAACGTCTTCTTTGCGAATCTTCTTCATACTTTCTTCTTGGTATCTCCTACTCTTAGAAGATATTATATTGATTTGGTCAGGGCACAAAGGTACGACAAAAGGGTTTGGCAGGTACCTTCCTTACCCACTGTAATTGTTAAATAGATAACGGAATAAGACGAATGTGAAATTTTTGAAAAGTGCAGACTAGTCCTCTACATTTCCTATAAAGGCCAATTCTCTAGCATCGAGAATTTTAATTCTCCTACCCTTGAGTTCAATGTAGCCTTCGTCCTTGAATTCACTGAGGAGTCTGATTACAGATTCCGTGGCGGTTCCCACCATGTTGGCAATCTCTTCTCGAGTCAGCGCGATGTCCAACTCCCCTTCTGAATTTTCTCCAAAGGTCTTGTGGATGATTAACAACACCTCCGCCAAGCGCTCCTTCACGGTCTTTTGAGCGAGATTGGTAATGATCTTTCCAGCTTCTCCCAATTCATGACAAGCCATCTTCATCAAGTCCAAAGAGAACTTGGGATTGGTTTCTATCATGTCAAAAAGAGCAGCTTTGGGAATAAAACAAGCGTGGGTTTCGTCCAAGGCTTGAATGGTCGCAGACAAGTTTTCTCCACTGAGCAAGGAGCGGTATCCCAAAATGTCACCATCGTGGGCAAATCTCAAAATCTGATCCTTGCCTTCGGTTCCCATCTTGGACAATTTGACTTTTCCGTTGTGGATACAATACACACCCGTAGGGCGAGAGCCTTCCGCCATCAAAACGTCTCCCTTTTTAAAGTGAGCACACGCTTTGGCATCAGAAATCTTGCTCATATCCTTTGGATTCAAGGAAGCGAGGGCAGATAATTCCCTCTTCATACAATTTGCGCAGTCAAAGGGCGCTTCGCCCGCGCCATTGGAACGACCTTTTTGCATAGTGTAGAATGTTGTGCGTGTGTGATTTCATTACAAAAATATGGCATTTATCATATCCTGTTACTACTTTGTGTTACAAATTTGCATCTGTGAATGTCATGTGCAATAATTTCCATTGATGAGCTCAAAAAATTCGGCCACACCATGTTATCACTGCGGCGATGATTGCCCTCCCAAACCCATTGAGGAAGACGGTCACAGCTTTTGCTGTTCAGGTTGTTATACGGTGTATCAACTCTTTTCTGAAAATGGCTTGGACACCTTTTATCAGCTCAACAACGCACCCGGTGCCTCTCGAAAAAAGACCACCTCAAGGGATCTTACCTATTTGGACAACGAAGATGTCAAGGCCAAGCTCATAGACTTTTCTGACGACGGCATTCAGGTGGTTCAACTCTTTTTGCCAGCCATCCACTGTAGTTCATGTGTTTGGCTTTTGGAGAATCTACATCAATTGCATCCCGGGGTCATTAGATCAAAGGTCAATTTCACCCAAAGACGCGCTCGCATAACCTTTTCAGAAAAAGCCATTAGCCTCAAAGAGCTGGCTATGCTTTTGGATTCTATAGGGTATGAGCCTTCCATTTCTTTGGAAGGCAAAACGGAGAGTTCCAAAAAAGACAAGGTCAAACTCTATCAATTGGGCGTTTCGGGGTTTGCCTTTGGAAACATCATGCTCATGGCATTGCCCGAGTATTTTGACATGCAAGACACCACCTTACAGAGCTTCTTGCCCTTTTTTAGAATATTGATGATGGCCCTGAGCTTACCGGTCGTTTTCTACAGTGCGAGGGATTACTTTACCTCGGCATACAAAGGATTAAAAAACAAATACGTAAACATGGACGTACCCATTGCCTTGGGAATTGCCGTTCTGTTTTTGAGAAGTAGTTACGAAGTTTTGGCAGGAATGGGCTCGGGGTATTTTGACTCCTTGGCTGGATTGGTTTTCTTCTTGTTATTGGGAAAATTCTTCCAGAGAAAGACCTACGACAGCCTCTCCTTTGAACGCGATTACACCTCCTACTTCCCATTAGCTGTAACGGTTGTAACTCCCGAGGGAGAGACCACCAAAACATTGGAAAAGGTGGAAGTGGGTGATGTCCTATGGGTACGCAACGGAGAGTTGGTACCGGTAGATGCCGAGTTACTTTCAGAAAAAACAGAAATCAACAATCAATTTGTGACGGGGGAATCTCGACCCATTGCAAAGACCAAGGGTGATTTGATTTTTGCCGGAGGGATGCAAATTGGCCCTTCCATAAAAGTAGAAGTCAAGAAAACGGTAGACCAAAGTTACCTGACTTCGCTGTGGAACGACCAGGTGTTTGAAGAGGAAAAAACGCAAAGGTTCCAAACGTTGACAGATTCCATATCTGCATACTTCACAGGAGTGGTTTTGTTGCTCACTTTGGTGGCGGGAATCTTCTGGTATTTCCACAATCCAGAAATGGCCTTCCCGGTGATTACCTCCATTCTCATTGTGGCTTGTCCATGTGCCTTGGCCCTCTCGGCTCCCTTTACCAATGGGAATATCCTGAGGATTTTTGGGCGCAATAAATTCTATGTAAAAAACGCGGAGACTGCTGAATCTCTGGGACAAATCGACACGGTTATATGGGATAAAACAGGAACCTTAACGACTTCTTCAAAAGGGCTTTTGACCTACGAAGACCTCAACGGCGAGGAACTTTCTGATTATGACGAAGTGATTTTAAAATCCATGGCCCGAGAAAGCCAGCACCCCTTGAGCAAGAAACTCTACATACAATTGGGTGGGGAAACGGTATCTCTAGAAAACATATTGGAAGAACCCGGCAAGGGGTTAGAAGCTATTTACGAAGACCAGATCTACCGCATTGGTTCCTTTGATTGGGTAAACGCTCCCAAAGCATTTACAGGCTCTGGATTTGGTTGGAGTCTCAATGGTGAATACCGAGGATTCTTTGCCGCGGAAACACCCTTTAGACCGCATCTCAATGAGGTTCTCAATCAGCTGGACACCGTGGACCAACACCTAGTTTCTGGAGATTCTAAAACCGTTGAAGGTGATTGGAAAATGGAGTTTCCGCAATTTGCCAAAATGGCCTTTGAACAGAAGCCTGAGGATAAACTCAAATACGTAAAATCCCTTCAGGACTCAGGAAAAAAAGTGGTGATGATAGGCGACGGTCTCAACGATGCCGGAGCGCTACAGCAGGCCAACGTAGGACTTTCTATAACAGAAGATGTCAATGGATTTTCTCCGGCGTGTGATGGAATTTTGGACGCCAAAATATTTGATCGCATTCCCAAGCTTCTAGAACTCGCTCAACGCGGAAGGAAAATTATCTGGACGAGTTTTGCGCTTTCTTTTGCCTACAATACTGTAGGAATCTATTTTGCGATTACCGGTCAATTGAGTCCAGTTATCTCGGCTATTCTCATGCCGCTGTCCAGTATTTCTGTGGTGGTATTTGTAACCCTAGCCAGTAGGTGGAATGCCAACCGACTAGGGCTTTCGTAATTTCTACTGAGAAATAATTTGAGGGAAACTTCTAGGCAGTTAACAAGCCGCGAACCGCAACAGAAATCGCTTTTCCGTCGGCCTTACCTGCAAGTTGCTTTGTAGCGACTCCCATAACTTTCCCCATGTCTTGAGGTCCGCTTGCACCTACTTGAGAAATAATCTCTGAAAGGGCCGCCTTGAGCTCCTCCTCAGAAAGTTGAGCCGGTAAGAACTCCTCGATAATAGCTGCTTGCGCCTCTTCGGGCTCGGCAAGGTCCTCGCGGTTTTGCTCTCTAAAGATGTTGGCGGCTTCTACTCTTTGCTTTTTAAGTCTTTGAAGAAGGGCAATTTCACCGTCTTCATTCAAGCCATCGGCACCGCCAACTTCAGTCTTCGCCAATAAAATGGCCGACTTAATGGCGCGTAGCACCTCTAGTTTTACTTTGTCCTTGGCACGCATGGCGGCCTTCATCTCGTCTTGTACTTTAGCTTCTAAAGACATGCTCACTCATTTTGTTTGTATGAATACGGCAAGGTAATGATTAATGAAGGATTAATTCAGTGTGAAAAGACACAGAGTTGAAAACAACCTATAAAAAAAGCCAGCACGTCATACAGACTCTATTTTATTTAGTTCGATAATTCTCTTCTCTTAATCTAAAGACAATTTCTTTCTAAAATACATTCTTAAGAGCCACAACTGAAAACCGATCACCGATAATACTATATAAAATGTTTGTGAATCAATGAGATTAGAAATAATCCTAAAATACAGCAAAAGAAGCATTCCTAGACCTGAAATTGCATCTACTGAAAAACGAAATCTTTCTTTTGTGATTTTCTTGGACTGAAATAGGAAGGCTGCAAAGTAAAGAAGAATAGCATCAATAATTCCAAGAATAGTACCCGTGCTTTGCACCCATTGCGCAGCAGATACTGCTGTAAGTACAATGACTGAGCTAATAATTATGATTTTTATCCTTTTCATCTGTTTTAAAATTCTAATTACATAATTGAGGCAGCGTTAATTCCACAGCCTATTATTGAACCAGCAGCTATAGCACCACCAACATAAGGACCTCCAAAAAAGCCTGCAACCCCTAAAATGTAGCCATTTGGGCTATCCCAAAATTCCACAAGACAATCCTTAGTATGACCGGCCCAAGCGCTTAAGGTAGAAATGAATCCAAAATTTTTATACGCATTATTTACATATAAAATTTCATTAGAGTAGGTGCCATTTCCGTGATCAGTTTGTCTCATTGAAATTAGTAAATCCCCATTAGATAAGTAAAAATCGGTATCAAATCCATGGCTAGTTTCTGTCACCTTGAAGATAAACATGACTTCATCTTGAAGCGTGTGTAACGAATACCAGGTCTCAGAATCATTCACTTCCAAAACTGAGAAATACGCCTCAACAAGATTTGATTTTTCTTCATACCCAACTTTAAAAGTCTCAATAACAGAGACAGAAGAAAAATTCATATTTGCAATAAACTGTGTGAAATCCAATGGGTTGATGACAATGGAGCTGCTTACAGAACTTACCATTTCAACTTCATTGGAATTTTTTGAGAGTTCCGAAGGATTCAACTCTCCACCTTCAAATTCATTTTTGTCAAATTCGGTTTTCTCACAAGACAAAAGGGTTAGTCCTGTGAAAAGGAAAATTAGGTTTTTCATACAAAAGTGTTGGGCTACATCAAGCTCAATCTTTAGCAATTCGAATTGGTAATATCCGCTTGTATGTAGGGGGTTTCTTTAATAAAACAACGGCTCTTTCCTAAAATTATTGAACTATAAATTCAATAATTCAAACTAAATGGCTAACACCACCTATTGGATAATACTTCTGATTACACGGGAATTCGCCACAAATGAAACCGATCATAGGAGTGGTATTTCTCAAGTTGCTTGATGTAATAATCGAAGAAGTTTTCAAAAATAGTTCACTTCAAAAAATTGGAATCATGTCGTTTCCAAACAAAAAGGCAGCAACTCGGTAAAAACACCAAATTACTGCCTCGATTTGCGTGTTGGGAACTATTAAACTCGCTTTTCTGTAGACCACCAACTAAGGTCACTTATTTATGAAAAGTCAGTTTACTAGCACTTTGGGCTATTTTCAGGTTATCCCATCACTGGTTTGTTCTTTTTCTTTTTTCTTTCTTCTATTTAATTCTAAGATTCTTGAAATTCGCTTTCAGACAATAACCTTAGACGTGCCAATTATTTCCTAATCAACGTTATCATGCAAAAAGGAGTTGTTGGATCGCAACTCTATCTGATCCGAATTCTCTCCCGAAACCGACATATTCCCCATAGTGGATTGTTTGGACGCTGCATCGTGATTTACCTCTATGCCCTGTCTCTTGTAAGCGGGCTCAGATTCGGCGTCTTTTATCGATTTTTGAAGGGATTGGAACTGATAGTTAAAGGCTTCCAAACGCTTCTTTCTCTCGTCTTGTTTTTTCTTTAGGCTCTCTTCTATGGAAGCATCAAAGGGATCAACGCCACCTTTTGCGGGCTCCTCAGCCGGCTGTTCAACCGGTGGCTGTACCGTCTTTACTTCAAAGCTCAAATCTTCATCAACAGCGTTTTCTGGTTCTGAAGTTTGTGGCTTGCTCTCTAGTGTTTGCTTGAAGGCCTCTAGGTCCTCCAAGGTGTATTTTTTGATTGGCTCATTTGGCGTTTCTGCAGAAACAGGAGCATTTCCAACGGGCGCATCAAATACGTCATTAGATTCGGGAGTAGTGGGCTCAATAGGCGAACTCGGTGCATTGAGAGTTGGCTCATCCGTCACGGGAGTAACTTCCTCTTCACCTACACTAAAGTCATCGTCCAAACTAAAAACCACCTTCTCTTCTTCCTCAACCGGAGCTTCGTCCACTTGAGAATTGTCTACTGGAGAATTATCAGCTTCTGGTGTCATCACATCCGCTAGGGCCATATCAGAAAGCTCAACGGAGGCGGTTTCCTCCAATGGGTTTCCTTCTGAGGTCACTTCCATGCTTTCTTCAATGCTCTCTTCGGCGATAGCATTTATATTCTCTTCGGAATTCTCTTCAACACTCTCTTCAAGACTTTCCTCGGCATCCAGATCCACCATATCAAAAGAGAAGTCTTCCGAAAGCTCTATGGTTGTATCTTCTGAAGAATTCGGTTCAACAACCTCCTCTTCTATCTCGTTGGAGGCTTCTTCTGCAGAGTCCTCTTCGTCCATTACCCATTCAATGTCTTCGTCCTCTAAAGAGAATACCACTCGATCCTCTTCTTCTGAAACGGGCGTTGGAGCCGGTGTGGTCTCTTCGGCTTCCATTGGCAAAGGTTCCTCTACATTTTGAGGCACTTCAGGTGCCAATTGACTGAAGAGATCCGTAGGTTCTTCCGAAGTGGGAGGAACGGGTTTTACGGGCGCTTTTCTGCCGGGCTTGGCAGGAGCTTCCTCCTCTTCCAACGCCAAGGGCTTTTCAAAAATGCCTCGCGTTACTTCTTGATCCTCCTCTAGGGGATGAACCACTTTCTCAGGTTCTTTATTGATGACCTTTACCTGCTGGTCTTGGTTAAAACCCGTGGCAACAATGGTAATGCCAATGGCTTGTCCCAAACTGTTGTCCTCACCAATACCCATAATGATGTTGGCGTCGCCCCCAGCCTCGCTCTGGATAAAGTCTGTGATTTCACCAATTTCATCAAATGTAATTTCGTTTTCGTCACTACCCGAAACAATCAAAAGCAACACGTTCTTGGCCCCTACGATTTGGTTGTCGTTGAGCAAGGGAGAATCCAAGGCGTCGTGAATGGCCTTAACCGCTCTGTCGTCACCGGTTGCCTTTCCAGACCCCATAATGGCGGTCCCAGAATTTGCTAAAACGGTACGGGCATCCTTGAGGTCAATGTTTGTGGTGTAGTGATGCGTAATGACTTCGGCAATGCCCTTGGCGGCGTTGGCCAAGACTTCATCCGCTTTGGCGAAGCCTGCCTTAAACCCAAGGTTTCCGTATACCTCACGCAATTTATTGTTGTTGATCACAATCAGAGAGTCGACGTGACTTCTCAGTTGATCAATTCCTTTTTCTGCTTGTTTTTGACGCGTAGACCCTTCGAACTTAAAGGGGATGGTAACAATTCCAACCGTCAAGACGCCTAAGTCTCTTGCCGCTTTGGCAATCACAGGGGCCGCTCCCGTTCCGGTTCCACCTCCCATACCCGCGGTGATAAACAGCATCTTGGTATTGGTTCCTAGTATGGTTTTTATCTCGTCGATATTTTCCACGGCGGCTTGCTGACCCACTTCTGGGTTAGCGCCTGCACCCAATCCTTCCGTCAAGGCTACCCCCAACTGGATTTTTACATCTACAGGGCTGTGGTAGAGGGCCTGGGCATCTGTGTTACAGATGATAAAATCCACGCCTTTAATCCCCGTGTTCTTCATGTGATTTACGGCATTGGAGCCTCCACCCCCAACACCAATCACCTTGATTACCGAAGATTTGTTCTTGGGTAGGTCAAATGAAAATTCTGAATCTAATTGCTGATCACTCATGTTGTCACTTTCGTTTTAAACGAATTACATATCACTGTCTAGGAAATTCTTAAACTTATCTACCCAGTTCTCAAAAAATGATTTCTTGGGTTGATCGCCGTCTTCTTGGCTCTCTTCTGTTCTCTCTTCTTCAGCTCCTTCACCTGCTGTGGTATCTTCCACCTCTTCAGCAGATTCGGGTTCTTGGATAGTTGGCTCCGCTGGGGTTTCAACCGCAGAATCTGGAGCAGAGATTAGGTCGGGATCTACTACCATGGGTTCTGTGATGGATTTGGAATTCAATCCTCTCATCAACAAACCAATGGATGTAGCGTATTGCGGGCTCGTCAATTCTTTTTCAGAATCGTGGGCCAAATGCTCATTGGGATAACCAATACGCGTAGTCATTCCCGTTACGTATTCTACCAATTGCTTGATGTGTTTGAGCTGAGACCCTCCTCCTGTGAGGACAATTCCTGCTATCAAGCGCTTTTTCTGTTCGTTATAGCCGTAGGTCTTGACTTCATTAAAGACTTGCTCAATGATTTCAATGACGCGAGCGTGAATGATTTTGGAAAGCATTTTGAGAGAAATCTCCTTGGGCTCTCTTCCGCGAAGACCTGGAATACTCACGATTTCGTTTTCCTTGTTTTCTCCGGGCCACGCCGACCCGAATTTGATCTTCAACAACTCGGCTTGCTTTTCAATAATCTCACAGCCCTCTTTGATGTCTTCCGTAATGATGTTACCACCAAAGGGAATCACGGCCGTATGGCGAATGATTCCATCTTTAAAAATGGCCACATCCGTTGTACCCCCGCCGATGTCCACAAGACATACTCCGGCTTCTTTTTCTTCTTGGCTGAGTACCGCCTCTGAAGACGCCAAGGGCTCTAAGGTTAGATCCGCAACGCCCAACTCGGCGTTTTTCACACATCGCCCGATGTTCTTAATAGAAGACACCTGCCCCACTACGATGTGGAAATTCGCCTCCAACCGACCCCCGTACATACCTCTGGGCTCGCGAATGTCCGACTGACCGTCCACTCGGTATTCCTGAGGGAGTACGTGAATTATTTCTTCGCCAGGCATCATGACCAACTTGTGGACATTGGAAATCAAGTTCTCAATGTCGTCGTCGTCAATAACCTCTTCAGCTTCTGTTCTGGTGATGTAATCTGAGTGCTGCAAACTACGGATGTGCTGTCCCGCAATTCCAACCACCACGTTTACAATCTTAAAGCCGCTAGCCTGCTCTGCAGACTCCACCGCTTTGTCAATGGACTCTATGGTTTGGACAATGTTGGTCACCACGCCGCGCTGCACGCCCAGAGACTTGGCCTTACCCAACCCCAATATTTCAATCTTGCCGTGATCATTAACAGTACCTACCACCGCAACAATTTTGGTGGTTCCAATATCAAGACCTACGGCTATGTTTTTAGTTTCCATGGTTATTCCATTTTTTTGTCACCACTTGACCTTCGAATCTCAGGTCAATGGATTTTACATTTTCTAAGCCCGTCTGGGCGTACTGGTAAAAAACCTCGAGCTTCTGGCTCTTTACTCTAGAATCTGAGGTGTCCCCAAAAAATATGGTGTGATGACCTTCTTTTGGGTAAAGGACAAATCCTTTGTCACTTTGGTAATCAACTCCCGAAATCCATGAGGACAAAAATTCACTGTCGCGAATCTGTGTTATCATGTAAAGCATAGAAAGTGTATCCGTGGTAGCGGGAATACCCCAGATGTAGGGAACGGGCGCTGAGAAATGGGGTGACAAGTCCATGGGACTACCGTAGGTGTCCAAATAATAACTTGTATTTCCCTCAAATACTCTCGCCATAGCCTCTTTTTGAAGCACGTTAATACACAGGGTTCCGTCTACAGTTGAAAATACCTCACTCTTTTGTATAAAGTTTTGATTATCAAGAGTTTCTTCTAACATTGAAATGTTAATTTCTCCAATGGTGCGGATAATCGACGTATCTATTTCATTATCAACTACTTGACTTACCTCTTCCTCAGTGATAAACACCTGATCTTCGGGTGTTTTGATCTCAATTTTGACTTTTTGGAAGGGCGCCTCCTCGCTCTTCGAAGACACAAATGAAAGCAACACCACTACGCCAAGAGTGGCTAGTCCCCATAAAATTCTACCCGCAACCTGTCTTTTACTTGCCATGTAACAATGCGGTTTTAATGGGTTCTACCAATCGGTCTATATCACCGGCTCCAAGGGTCAAAACCATCTCAGGTCTCTCTTCTTTCATGAGCTTTATCAATTCTTCTTTTTCGAGCACAGAGCCTTCAACATCCTCCATCATAGACACCAACCAGTCGGACGTAATTCCCTCAATAGGTTCTTCTCTGGCGGGATAAATCGGAAGCAAATACACTTGATCCGCCAAGTCCAATGCCTGGGCAAACTCCAATCCAAAATCTTTGGTCCTAGAAAACAAATGCGGCTGGAAAACCACCGTTACCTGCTTAGAAGGGAAGAGCTCCCTAGCGGCAGAAATGGCAGCTGTCAGTTCCGTAGGGTGATGTGCATAGTCATCTATATATACTCTCTCTGGAGATTTGAAGTGTATATTGAATCGTCTGTAAACGCCTTTAAAGGATTCCAATCCCTTTTGAATATGCGTCCAATGAACGCCTGCCAAATGCGCCAAGGCACTTGCGCCCACTGCATTTTCTATGTTGTGTCTGCCGGGTAGTGGGAATCGAATTCCGGAGAGAACTCTCTTTTTCTGAGCCATTAGATCAAAGACAAAGGATCCGTCTTCTACGCGTATGTCTCGTCCCACAAAGTCCGCATCCGATTCAATTCCATACGTGAAGTCCGCCTCAATATTAAGGTCTACTTGCTTTACCAATCGGCCCGATTTTCTGACATTGGTTCCAAACTCGTTAAAGCTTTCTACGATGCCAGACTCATCTCCATAGATGTCCAAATGATCGGGGTCCATGGAAGTAATAAGTCCTACTTCGGGCTTTAAATAATGGAAACTGCGGTCAAACTCATCGGCCTCAATAACCACTTCCTTAGCTTTTCCCACCAAGAAGTTGGTGTTGTAATTCCAAGAAATCCCCCCCAAGAAGGCATTGACATCAATTCCTGAATCTTTGAGGAGATGAGCAAGCAAAGAAGAAGTTGTGGTTTTACCGTGGGTTCCAGCCACCGCATAACTCCTTCCGGCATTGGCGATTTCTGCCAAAATGCGTGCGCGCTTGTACAAGTCAAATCCATTGGATTTGTAGTACTGATATTCTTCGTGGTTATCGGGAATGGCCGGTGTGTAGACCACCAACGTATTTTCTATATCTCTAAACTCCTTGGGGATATTGGAGATTCCATCTTTGTAGTGAATCTTGGCGCCTTCTTTTGTAAGGGCTTTGGTAATGGAACTGGACGTCTTATCGTACCCAGCCACTCTGTAGTTTTTGGACAGGAAGAATCGGGCCAAGGCGCTCATACCAATGCCGCCTATGCCGATAAAATAAACCCTATCAAAATTCTTCAGATTCACGATACCCACTTATTAATACAATTGACAATATCTTCTGTAGCATTGGGCTTGGCCAACGCTGAAATCTTTTCAGACATGTGCTCCCGAGTCCTTGTATCACGTAGCAACTCACTGACCGTAGCTCCCACCTGTGAAGCCTCCGTTTCAGGGAGGAGAATGGCCGCTCCTACATCAGAAAACGCCTTGGCATTTTTGGTCTGATGGTCTTCAGCCACATTAGGAGAAGGGATAAGAATGGCTGGTTTTCCCACCACGGACAACTCCGACAGGGTTCCAGCACCCGCTCTTGACAAAATCACCGAAGCCGCCTCGTAGGCCGTATTCATATCATGAATAAAATCGGTAATAATCAATCCTTCGCGTTCAGGAATATCTTGCTTAAGCGCTTCCACATATATCTTACCGCATTGCCACAACACCTGATACCCGGCGTCTAGCCACTGAGAATAACTCTCGGATACAGCGCGGTTGATGGCGCGTGCCCCAAGGCTACCTCCCAAAATCAAAATGATGGGTTTTTCTGGTGACAACCCCAACCGATGTGCCGCTGCACTGGGATCTTCTGCGATGTCCAAAAGTTGGGCGCGTATGGGATTTCCGGTTTTTACAATGGCTTGAGCGGGGAACCACTTTTCCAATCCATCATAGGCCACGCAAATGCTTTTGGCCTTAGAGGAAAGGAGCTTGTTGGTAATCCCTGGATAGGAATTCTGCTCTTGAATGACCGTGGGAATATTTCTCAACTGCGCAGCCCACAAGAGCGGCCCACTAGCAAAACCTCCGGTTCCAATGACAATGTCCGGTTGAAACTCGCGAATGAGCTTTTTACACTTGAGCAAACTCTTCCAGAGCTTGATGGGAAAGGAGATGTTCTTTTTCCAATCCGTTCTCTGAATGCCCGAGATTGTAATCCCATGGATTACGTATCCAGCGGCGGGTACTTTTTGCATTTCCATGCGATCATCCGCACCCACAAACTCTATGGCCGCGTTGGGTGCTCTTTTGGCAATCTCATCGGCTATGGAAAGTGCGGGAAAGATATGACCTCCCGTTCCACCACCCGATATCATTACTCTGATGTTCTTTTTCATGCCAATTCAGGATTAGAGGAGTTTTCACTGAGGATTTCCGAAGGGTCCACTTCTTCCGATGCTTCAGATTCTTCGGGTTTTTCTATAAAGGATCTACTTACACTGATGATCATTCCCAAGGCAATGCAAGTCATCCAAATAGAAGACCCCCCCGCGGATACCAGTGGCAAAGTTTGCCCGGTTACGGGAATGAGGTTAACGGCAACAGCCATATTTATAAACGCCTGAAATACGATACCAATACCCAATCCTATGGATAAATATTTTCCAAAGGGGCTGGGACTCCGCATGGCGATTCTAACAATTCTAAAAAACAGGAAAATGTACAATCCGATGATCAAAAGCCCAGTAATCACTCCAAATTCTTCAATGATTACGGCATAAATAAAGTCGGAGTTGGACTGTGGTAAAAAGTTTTTTTGCACGCTCTTCCCAGGGCCTTTTCCAAAAACACCACCTTGGGCAATGGCCATCTTGGCTTTAGACACCTGATAGTTGCTCTCTGCATCACCGGCAGAGAAATTTTCTATTCGGGCCTTCCAAGTACTTACGCGATTGGAAATATTAGGAAAAATCAAGACCACGCCAATAAACATTGCCAGTCCAAACAATCCCGCTCCAATGCTTAGCCCAATGTATTTCATGGGGAAATACCCTATGATCAACAAAATCATAGACAGCAAGAAAATTAGCGCCGCCGTAGAGAAGTTGGCAGGCAAAATCAAAGCACAAACGGCTCCAATGGGCAGTAAAAAATAGAGAATAGCATCTCTAAGTGAAAGATTCTTTACATCGTATTTGGCGAGGTTCCTAGCCAAGAAAACCAGTAGTGCAATACTGGCCAAGGCAGAAGTCTGAAAGGTGAATCCCAAGACGGGAATGCGAATCCAACGGCTGGCGTTGGCATTGCCAATGGTGGTTCCTTGCCCCAAGGTATATATCAGGAGAAAAAGTACAATGGGCCCCACCAAAAGGGATATTCCAGCGAAATACTTATAGTTGATCTTGTGAATAAAGTACATGGCAGAAAACCCAATGGCCAAGTGAACTAGGTGCTTAATCAGCATGGCCGTGGTGTTTCCATTGGAATACATAAATGCAATATTGCTCGATGCACTATAGACCGGCATAAAGCTAAAGAGGGCCAACAGACCCGCAATGGCCCAGATGACTTTGTCTCCCTTTATGTATTCTGCTATTTTCTTCATTTTCTAATCCTTACCACAGGTTTTGAAAGTTGCCATGGTACAGCTCTTACAAGCTGCGAACTCTTTCCTTAAACTGGCGACCTCTGTCTTCGTAATTCTCGAAGAGATCAAAACTCGCACAGGCAGGAGACAGCAATACAGCGTCGCCTTTCTCACCCAATGAATAGGCCATGCGAACCGCATCATCCATAGACTGTGTTTCAATGATCATATCTACGGATTGAGCAAATTCTTGAATGATCTTGTCATTGTCTTTACCCAAGCAAACGATAGCTTTTACGTGCTGACCTACTAAGGGAAGCAACTGAGAGTAGTCATTCCCTTTGTCCACACCCCCAGCGATCCAAATGATAGGTTTTTTCATGGACTCCAAAGCGTAAAATGTGGAGTTTACATTGGTAGCTTTAGAGTCGTTGATAAACTCGATTCCCAAAACCTCAATTACGGGCTCCAAGCGGTGCTCGATGGTTTCAAAATCCGCCAAGCTATCGCGGATAACTTCCTTGCGGATGTTTAGTAATTTTGCCGCTAGTCCTGCAGCCATGCTGTTGTACGTGTTGTGCTTGCCTTGTAAGGCCAATTCTTCAATCTTCATTTTCTCCTGATTTATTTCGATGGTGATGTTTTCTTCTTGTAAATACCCGCCCTTCTTGGGATGCTGATAGAGGGTAATGGGAATTTGCGCTCCCTTTAAATTGGATTTGGCGGCTGCCATGGCCTTGAGAGATTCTTCGTCATCTAAATTGTAGATGAAGTAGTCTTCTTTGCTCTGATTCATGCCAATTCGCATTTTGGACGCGGCATAGGCCTCCATGCGATTTCCGTATCTGTCGAGGTGATCCGGGGTGATGTTGGTGACAATGGAAATATGAGGTGTGAAGTGCACGATGTCGTCGAGTTGAAAACTGCTGACTTCGAGCACATACCACTCCGTGTCGTTTTCAGCGACCTGCCCTGCGTAACTCTTTCCGATATTTCCCGCAAGGGATACATCCAATCCGGCGCGCTTTAAAATCTGATAGGTCAAAAGGGCCGTTGTCGTCTTTCCATTGCTTCCGGTAATGGCAACCACTTTTCCCTTGGAATGGCGATACCCCCATTCGATTTCTGAAATCACCTCTACACCTGCTTCCATCAATTGGACAATAACAGGGGCTGTAGGAGGAATTCCAGGACTCTTGATAGCAATAGAGCAGAGGAGCAATTTCTCCATGCTGTGCTGTCCTTCTTCGTATGAAATCTCATTCTCATCCAAGGTTCTCGTCTTTTTGGAACCAATGGAGTTGAGAGAGGACACAAAGACATCATGCCCCTTAGCCTTGGCCAAAAGAGCGGCCCCTACGCCGCTTTCGCCAGCGCCCAACACTGCGATATGTAGGCGTTCTGACATTATCTAAGCTTGAGGGTTATGATGGCAAATACGGCGAGCATAATGCCCACAATCCAGAATCGAGTGACGATTTTACTTTCGTGGTATCCCTTTTTCTGGTAGTGGTGATGAAGGGGCGACATCAAAAAGATGCGACGACCCTCTCCAAATTTTTTCTTGGTGTATTTAAAGTAGCTGACTTGCATGATTACGGAAATATTTTCCGCTAGGAACACCCCACATAAAATGGGAATCAGCAACTCCTTTCTCACAGCGATGGCAAAGGTGGCTATGATGGCCCCAATGGCAAGAGAACCGGTATCTCCCATAAAGACTTGAGCAGGGAAACTGTTGTACCACAAAAACCCAATACACGCACCCAAGAAGGCAGCGGCAAAGACCACCATTTCTCCGGACTGGGGTATGTACATGATGTTTAGGTAGTCGGCAAAAATCAACGACCCCGAAACGTAGGCAAGCACCGCCAAGGCGACGCCAATAATGGCACTGGTTCCCGTGGCCAGACCGTCCAAACCATCCGTAAGGTTGGCACCGTTAGAAACCGCAGTAATGATAAATATGACAATGGGAATAAATATGAGCCACGAGTACTTTTGGTAATCGGGACCTATCCACATCAAAAGCTTCGCGTAGTCAAACTCGTTGTTTTTAAAGAAGGGGATGGTGGTTTTTGTGGAGCGTTCCGCATCGTTGAACAAGGGTAGATTGTCCATAGTCTCCCCGTACAATTCAATGTGATCCGATTGCGTAACCGCCTGTTCTTTCATGGTCACATCGGGATGGAAGTACAGAATGCTTCCCACGATAATCCCCAAGGTCACCTGACCCAAGACCTTAAACTTTCCACGAAGGCCTTCTTTGTTCTTTTTGAAGACTTTTATATAATCATCAGCAAATCCAATTCCTCCCATCCAAACGGTGGTGAGAATCAGAAGCAATACGTATATATTGTCCAAACGCGCCACCAACAAAACCGGAATGAGTATGGCCGCAATAATGATTAAGCCTCCCATAGTAGGTGTACCGGCTTTCTGGGTTTGTCCTTCCAATCCCAAATCGCGTATGGTTTCACCGATCTGCTGCTTCTGCAAGAGTCGGATGATTCGCTTTCCAAAAATCAAGGAAACCACCAATGACAAGACCACGGCAAGCCCTGCTCTAAAGGTGATGTACTTAAACACACCGGTTCCGGGAATGTCATAGGCCTGATCTAAATACTCAAATAAGTAGTACAGCATTTCGGATGGATTTAGTTGTTGATTGTTCTTGGTTAATTATTCGGGGTGGATTACGGTTAATTCTTCTTTTAAAATCTCGACATCGTCAAAGGGATGTTTGACCCCATTGATGTCTTGGTATTTCTCGTGACCCTTGCCAGCTACGAGAATAATGTCGCCAGGAGCCGCCATGCGGACCGCTGCACGTATGGCTTCTTTTCTGTCCAAAATGGAAAGACATTTGCGAGTGTTTTGCGGCTCTATTCCGCCTTCCATTTGCTTGAGTATTTCGGCGGGATCTTCCGTTCTTGGATTGTCTGAAGTGAGAATAACTTGGTCACTCATCTCCGAGGCAATACGAGCCATTTCTGGACGCTTGGCAGCATCTCTGTCTCCACCACAGCCGACCACAGTAATCAACTTCTCATTGCGCGTGCGAATCTGACCTATGGTGCTCAATACATTTTCTAGTGCATCAGGAGTGTGGGCATAGTCTACGAGACCGGTGATTTTTCCCTTTGGACTCTCCACCGTCTGGAACCTTCCCTCCACAGCACCTAGTGTAGACATGACCGTCATGGTTTGTAAAGGATCGGCTCCCAATTGAGATGCCACACCGTAAACCGCAGCTAAGTTGTAGGCATTGAAGGGACCGACCATTCTGGACCAAAACTCTTGGTCATTGATCTTGAGAAGCAAACCAGAAAACTGATTTTCCAAAATCTTCGCCTTGTAATCTGCTTCGGATTTTAGGGCATATGTAAAAATTCGTGCGCGCGTATTTTGCACCATGACCATTCCGTTTTTGTCATCGGTATTGACGAGCGCAAAAGCATCTGCTGTAAGACCATCAAAAAGCAATTTTTTGGCGGCTATATATTCCTTAAAGGTCTTGTGGTAGTCTAGGTGATCGTGTGAGATATTGGTGAAAACCGCACCTGCAAATCGGATGCCCGCCACGCGTTTTTGGTGCAACCCATGTGAAGACACTTCCATAAAAGCGTATTTACATCCCCTGTTGACCATCTCGCGCAACAACCTCTGAATGGTGATGGCATCTGGAGTGGTATGGGTAGCTTCCAACTCCTCCCTCTGCACCAAATTGCGAACCGTTGACAAAAGTCCCGAGGCAATTTTTTGCGACTGAAACAACTCATATAGCGTTGTAGCCACAGTGGTTTTCCCGTTGGTTCCGGTAATCCCAACTACTTGCAACTCCTCAGAAGGTCTGTCATAGAAATTGGACGCTGCGATACCCAAAGCTTCGGCAGCATCTTTGACCACGAGGTAAGTCACCCCTTCTTCTTTTTTTTCTGGAAGGACCTCACAGATAATAGCAATGGCTCCCTTTTGAATGGCGACATCAATAAATCGATGACCATCGACCTGAGTTCCCGAAATGGCCACGAACAAACTCTCGCGCTGAACCGCTCGAGAATCCATGTACAATGCGGAGATGGCCATGTGTGTATGACCGACCACTTCCTCAAGGGATACTCCGTACAATATGTCTTTTAATAGCTTCATCTCTGCTTATCGAAGTCTAAGGGTTACTATGTCGTTTGGCTTGATGGCAGATCCGGGTTTGGGGTGGTGACTCGCTACCATTCCCTTGCCTTGCAATACCACTTTATATCCTTTGTTTTCCAATGCAGAAACCGCCTCTTGGGCAGACATCCCCCTCATATCAGGTAGCGTTTCTGAGGTCCATTGAACTTCTGAATGAGCCCATTGAAAAGGCTCTACCTCCGTTTCTACTGGCGTAGTGAGAAACACTTCGTCTGCCACGGCTCTGAACACAGGAGCTGCCACGGTACTTCCGTAATATCCCTTGTTGGGATTGGGCTTGTTGATCACCACAACACAAGAGTACACGGGATTCTCTGCGGGAAAATACCCTGCAAACGAAGCCTGGTAATCGCGATTCCCAGTCCAGTAATTCAATTGACAGGTCCCGGTTTTACCGGCCATGGTATAGATGGGGGTCTTAATGTTTTTTGCGGTGCCCTTGTCCACAACTCCTTTGAGCAAAACTTGCAGCTTACTCAGGGTCTCCTTGGAACAAATGGCGGGATTGATCACCTCAGTTTCCATGACTTCAATGGGTCGTCCTTGATCATTTACAGACTCCACCAAAAGGGGCTTGACCATCACACCATCATTGGCCACGGCGTTGTAAAGAGACAGCACTTGCAGGGGCGTCATGGAAATCTCATATCCGAAGGAAATCCAAGGTAAACTGATTCCAGACCACGTGGCGTCACTTGGCGTTGGAATTTTAGGCACACCCTCTCCTTTGATTTCCATCCCCAAAGGCTTGTTGAGACCCATGGTGTACAGGTGATCGATAAAGGGTTTGGGGTTGTCTTTGTAATGAGGATAGACAGCTTTTACAATTCCCACATTGGAAGATTTTCTAAAGGCTTCGGCAACATTGATCACACCGTAACCTCCGTGTCCATTTTTTACGTTGGAGTCCTTTACTTTTTTACCATAGATTGTGTAGATACCGTTTTCTGTATCCACCATATCGGCGGTATCTACCACTCCATCTTCTAAAGCCACCATGAGGGAGGCCAACTTAAAGGTGGATCCGGGTTCCGTGGTTTCCCAAATGGCGTAGTTTCTCTTTTCGTAATATTTACCTTCTTCTGTACGGCCGAGGTTAGAAATAGCCTTGATCTTACCCGTCTTCACCTCCATTACGACTACAGAACCGTGGTCGGCTTCAAACTTTTCTAGCTGCGCCAACAAAGCTCTGTGCGCCACATCCTGAATTCTGGTATCTATGGTGGTTACAATATCGTATCCGTTGATGGGCTCAACTTCAGAAGCATCGTTGAGCGGCTTCCAATTGCTGTTTGAAATTTTTTGTTTGAGCCTTTGTCCATCCACACCTTTTAGATAGGAAGAAAAGGCACCTTCGAGGCCGGCTTGATTTCGGTCTCCGTCGTACCCAATAGTTCGCTCTGCCAATTTTCCGAGTGGCATTTTTCTAAAGGACTTGGAATCGTAGATCAGTCCTCCTTTGTACTTGCCCTTTTCAAAAATGGGCCACTGCTTCATGGCCTGAAGCTGGGTAAAGGTTACATCCTTGCCGAGAACAACAAAGCGATCACCGGCTCCGCGGGCGTTCACAAGAAAATGCTTCCACTGCGCAGCGGTTCGCTTGGGAAAAACCCTGCCCAAATGATCCGACAATTCCGCTACACCTTCCGAAAAGGTTTCATCAGAAGACGTTGTGGGATCCATGAACACGTCATACATAGGCATGGACGTGGCCAATAGTTTACCGTCAGAAGAATAAATATTTCCACGATCTGCGGGAACGGTCACTTTTTTAAGCACTTCTTTTTCCGCTTTCGCGCGAAGCGCTGGCCCTTCTGCCGCATACGTGTACACGAGCTTAACCGCAATGGAAACACCCACCAACACAAAGGCTGCTGTCAATACCAAAAGGCGAGAAGAGGCGGTATTTGAAGTCGGCTTACTCATCTTTGGGAGTGAGTTTTTTAGGTGGCACCGTACTTTCTTCCAAACCCAAAGCTTCCGCTCTCTCAATTACGCGAGTCTCTGAACTCATTTGCATCAAGGTGGATTTGGTATCTATGTATTCCGATTTTAATTCTTTGTGTTTTGTAGACAAACGAGCAATCTCATGCGCCTTTCTCTCTGCGGAATGGGAAGCGTTGATGGCCAAAATACAGAGCAAGAGGACGTAGAGCAGAAAAGGCAAATTCTTCAACCAAAGCTCTCGCAAGAGAAAGCTTCCGCTGAAGTACTTAGACCATTCATTATTTTTTGTGCTCTCTGCCATTTATTAGTTTGGGTTACGATTTTGAAGCGGACTCCTTCTTTTCCCCTATTCTTAGTTTTGCGCTTCTCGAGCGCGTATTCCTTTGCAATTCTTCTTCTTTGGGTACAATGGGCTTGCGCGTGATGATCTTTAGAGGCGTTAAGGTATTCCCGAAAAAGTCCTTTTCGGCTTGACCGTCAAAGCGACCTTCACGAATGAAATTCTTCACCAATCTATCCTCGAGGCTGTGGTAAGAAATCACCACCAATCGACCACCTGGAGCCAACACTTCACTGGCTTGTTCTAGCATTTCCTCCAAGGCTTGCAACTCTTGATTGACCTCTATGCGCAGGGCTTGAAAAACCTGAGCCAACCATTTATTTCTCTTGCCGTATGGCGCCATATCAGAAACCAACTCCACCAATTGCTGAGTGGTCTCCATGTTGCCTTCGGCACGAGCCGCATCAATTTTATGAGCCAATGACATGGGGTTTTTCACCTCACCGTACTTTCTAAAAATCCTTGCTAAATCTTGGGTGGTGTACTCATTGAGAACTCGATGTGCATTGAGCTCTTGAGAGGGATTCATGCGCATGTCCAACGGTCCGTCAAAACGAGTAGAAAACCCACGAGAGCCTTCGTCGAACTGATGAGAAGAAACTCCCAAATCCGCTAAGAGACCATCAATCTGCTTTATGCCATAGAGGCGTAAAAACTTCTTGAGGTGTCTAAAGTTTTGAGCGATCAGCGTGAATCGAGAATCCTCGGGAACATTGGCCAAGGCATCGGGGTCTTGATCAAATGCAAAGAGCTTTCCGTTTTCTGAAAGCTCTTTAAGAATACCACGACTGTGACCTCCACCTCCAAAGGTGACGTCCACGTAGACTCCATCGGGGTTAATAGTCAACCCTTGAAGACATTCCGAAAACAGTACAGGATCATGATAATTCATCCGCAGAGAGATCTGAAATTCCACCCATGACTTCTTCTGCCAATACCGCGAAGTCTACATCGGATGGATTCACAGAAGCCTCGTACTGCCCCTTATCCCAAACCTCAATAATACTTCCCGTAGCACTTAGCACTAAAGAAGAGGACAAACCCGCGTAGCCTACCAAATCCTTAGGGAATTGGATTCTACCACTGGCGTCCATTTCAATCAGCTTGACCCCGGCCATAAACATGCGCACGAAGTCGTTATTCTTTTTCACAAATCGATTGAGCTTGTTGACGCGGGCCATCACTCGGTCCCACTCGTCCATAGGATACAATTCCAAACACGAGCTAAAGACGCTTCGCTTGAGCACAAATCCGCGCTCCAAGGCAGAAAGCATTTGCTTTTTTAACCCTGAAGGCAGAAGAGCACGGCCCTTCGCATCCATCTTACACTCATGTACTCCTATCAAATTCAATCGGTTAGCTTTTAGAAACTGATTGTCTCAAAGATAAAATTATCTCTCCACTATTTCCCACCAATTACCACTTTGTTGATAACTTTTGATAAGTGAGAATCTTACAGCGGAAGAGCAAGATATGACAATTTCTTTAAAACAACAGTATTGCCAATAATAGCAACGATTAAGAAAATGAGATAGTATATAAAAAGTGGGTGGGAAAAAGTGGAGAACTAAAACCAATTGCCCGAAAAAGAAAACCAAGCGCTCCATTAAAAAAGTGGTACTTTTGACGCCAAATTAGAAGCCGTGAAAGCCGAGTTTATTACATCCAATACGCGCGTAGACCAATGCCCTCAGGAACCCATTCCGGAGTATGCATTTATCGGTCGATCCAACGTGGGAAAATCTTCTTTGATCAATCACATTGCAGAAATCAAGAACCTAGCGAAGACCTCGTCTAAGCCGGGAAAAACGCAATTGATCAACCACTTTAAGATGGATGACAAATGGTACTTGGTGGATTTACCGGGATACGGTTACGCCAAGACCTCGAAGTCGGCAAAAAAGAGCTTCCAAGCTTTGATTACCCGCTACATTACGGAGCGCAAAAACTTGGTAAACCTGTTTGTATTGGTAGACTCTAGACACGAGCCGCAGAAAATTGACTTGGAGTTTATGGAGTGGCTGGGAGAAAATGGGGTGCCGTTTTCTATTGTCTTTACAAAAATTGACAAGCTGTCCTCCAACGAACTCAATAAGAACACCGCCAAGTACAAAAAGAAAATGTTGCAGACTTGGGAAGAAATGCCCAAGACCTTTGTGACGTCTTCGGAAAGTAAAATTGGACGTCTGGATATCTTAAACTACATCGACCAGCTGAACGATCAACTGGCCGGTGAAATCAGAAAGCTATTTTAAGAAGCGCTTACTTCCTTTTCTACATCTTTCTTACTTCTTCTTCTCGATGAGCTCGAGCTTTTCCGCAAAGTAGCGGGCGAAGTCCTTCATGTCCAATGCCATCTCTTTTTCATTGGTGGCACGCTCTAATGAATCTGCCATAGAAAGCAGGGTTTGGTGATAGAACTTCTTCATATCATCCATTCTCATTTCTTTGGTCCAAAGGTCAATGCGCAAAGTGTCTTGCGTTCTCTCGTCCCAAACCGATAGCATAAACGCACTTGCAGGCTCTCCTTTTACGCCACCGTCTGCAGCGTCCCAGGAAATTTTTTCGGGCAACTTATTCTCGTCAAGATCAATGTGTAATGCGATCTCTGATCTGTGTAATTTCTTGTCTTTCATCTCTTTAATATTTGCCTTGTTACAAACACTCCGTCAACGGACCAACTCCTTTGGCTTGTACTTTGAGTGGTTTGTATTTCTTAAGGCTTGTATTTTGAATTTTTAAAAATCTCGGTTGCATCCGTCTTCGCCAACAACTCTTGAACCGTCACTTCAGGATGCTCTTCCATATAACTAGAAACAATTTTATAGCCCACCCATTTTCCAATGGCCCCTGGACTCTGATAGTCATCCGGTACGCCAAACTTTGAAAACGGAGCGGTTTCTATAAACCTTCTCTTCAGGTCAAACTCTGAAGAAAAGAGGTATTCTTGATCGATAAAATACGTCCACATTTCCTTTTCATGGGTTTCACAAAACGTCATTTCGTCAACAGAATATCTCATCAATAGTTTTTCTTCCAACTCGGGATTGAGGGCGCGCATTCCATAGTACACCTGACCCCAGTAAATCATATCTGCCAGGAGTGTAACGTCCTTAGGATTCTTCTTTACCATAGGAGAAATCACTGCTTCCGAAAATGCGCTGGGCAAAAATCTCGCTTGGCGCTGAAACTTCTGATAATCGGCCATGTGCTTGTATGCAGGATGCGTTCCTCCCAAGAACAAATCAGAGGCGATAAAGACCACAGAATCTGCATAGACAATGGGGAATCCATAATCTAAATTGGAAATATAGGTTTGCACTGACTCTAGAGAATGAGACGGATAGTAATAGTACAGATGCTTAAGGATTTTTTCCATTTTCCCATCCATACCACTGTAGTTACCAAATACCTTTACGATATCAGTATAGAGTCTGTACTGAGTGGGATCTTCGCGACGCTCCTGCCAAAAAGTATCCGTCCCTGACATAAAGAACAAGGGATAATCACTTCGCAAAACCTGTAGGTCACCGTTGAGAAAACCCGTACTATCTGTATCGTAAAAAGCCAAGTCAAAGTGTTGGATACGAGGACTTCTCTCCACGGTAGACAAATCAATTTTCAATCGATCTTTGGAACAACCGGTGAGCAGCAAAGCAACCGCAAGAACACTGTAAACTAAGATTCTCTTCATGGGGCACAAATTTAGGGATTTGGTATCTTTAACGCATCAAATTACAAGAATAAGATAAGGGTATGGAAAAAGTAGCGAATCACATCGTGAAATGGATGAAGGACTATGTAAATTCTGCGGGGTCCAAGGGATTTGTGGTGGGAGTATCCGGTGGCATAGACAGTGCCGTTACCTCTACACTAGCCGCTTTGACAGGACTTCCTACAACTTTGGTAGAAATGCCCATCCACCAACCCGAATCTCAAGTGACACGCGCCTGGGAACACATTAAAAACCTCGAAGCTAAACATCCCAATGTCAAGGGCATTACCATGCAATTGACCCCGGTGTTTGATCAAATGGTATCGACCTATGAGTTCACAGAGAGCGAAGAGATTGCAGAAATGTCTCTTGTAAACACACGTGCGAGACTGAGAATGACCACTCTGTACTTCTTGGCTTCTAATAGAGGGGCACTGGTAGCTGGAACGGGAAACAAAGTGGAGGATTTTGGCGTGGGATTCTACACCAAATACGGAGACGGCGGCGTAGACCTCAGCCCAATAGCCGATCTTGTTAAGACGGAAGTGTTTGCCTTGGGTGCACACCTAGGAGTTCCCGAAAGCATCCTACAAGCCAAACCTACGGATGGACTTTGGGGAGATGATCGTTCTGACGAAGATCAGATTGGAGCTTCCTATCCAGAGTTGGAATGGGCTATGGATCAAACGGACCTGGGAAAAACCGCGGAGAATTTTGAAGGAAGAGAACGTGAAGTATTTGAAATTTTCACCCGCCTCAACCGTCAGAATCAACACAAAATGCTTCCCATTCCCGTCTGTGATATTCCAGAGGACATCAGAGGAAAATAAACAACAGGAAAACCGAATTTCGGCTTACAGCTTGATAAAAGTGATTTTAGATTGGGTCCCTTTATTGGGCTCGCTGGTAAAGGAAATGTTGGCACCTAACATGGGCAACAGGTCATAGACGATGGCCATTCCCACCCCAGTACCTTCTTCGTTATTCGTTCCCTTGCGGGTGAAGGCAATGCTTGGATTGTTGAGTTTGTCCAACTCATCCTCAGACATTCCCATTCCAAAATCTTGAATGACTAGGGTGTTTTCGTTTTCTACAAAACCAACAATTTTGCTCTTGTTAAAAGAAAACTTAATGGCGTTGGAAATAATATTTTGAAGTATGAGGTGAATTACCCTTCTATCGCCTTGGACTAAAATATCGCCTTTGAGCTCAGAAATTAACTCCAATTCTTTGAGACGCGCCTGGCCAGAGTATATTTCAAACACTTCCTCTAAGGTGTCCTTGAGATTGGTGAACTCTGGCTTTTCTTCTTGCTGAGGAATACGGGCTTTTGACCACATGAGAACCTGTTGTACCAGATTGATCATGGCCTCCGAAGATTCGGACAAGGCGAGAATAGACTCCTTCTTCTCTAGGTCAGAAAGGGTCTCCCAGTTCTTCTCCAAAAAGCTAGCAACGTGGTGAAAGTAGTTAAGGGGAGCTTTGACGTTGTGAGATAAAATGGAAATAAATCGGCCTTTTGCTTCGTTCGACTTTTTCAGGGATGATATTTCTTCTTTCGAAGGATTTGCCACTATTTTTTCAGGGGTTTCAGGTAAATTAAACAATCAATAAAATATTTCCATTAAATTCGTACAAAGAAAAGAATATTATTTAATTTAATAAGACTTTTCCTACTAATTTTTCAATACGAAGGTACTATAATGATTAACACATTCTTAGCAGATGATCACGCTGTAATTAGAAAAGGGCTTCAACTTTTCATCAGCAACGATCAGGAACTCTCACTTGTAGGAGAAGCGGTTGATGGGGAAGATTTGTTCCATAAACTACCCTCGTCAGATGTAGATGTTTTACTTTTGGATATTGACATGCCCAAGACCAACGGGATCACTGCCCTGAGGACTTTGGCGGAGGAATACCCTCATGTAAAAGTGCTTATCCTAAGTATGCATCCTGAAGAGATTTACGGACTTACCGCCCGTAAACTGGGAGCTAAGGGCTACTTGTCCAAAGACTCCAATCCCGCCGAGATTATTGCCGCCATTAAGGAGGTATATGCTGGGCAGGAAAAATTCAATGAAGAGATCTACAAGAAGAACAAGAAAGGCGCAATTTCTACTGTGAAGTTGTCTAAGCGCGAAAGCGAAGTTCTCAAGTTGATTTCCTCTGGAAAGAGCAACAAAGAAATCAGCCAGGATCTGGAGATTTCAGACAAAACAGTTTCCACCTACAAACTGAGATTGCTCAAAAAGCTCGGAGCAAAGAACGTTGTGGACTTGATCAACTTTGGTCAAAAACACCAGTTCTAAAGTTCCGAAAACCACAAAACCACTTTACACCTATAAAGCAAAAGAGGAGGCCAATGGCCTCCTCTTTTTGTATGTGAGTATGCATACTTTTTACAGCATGCCATTTTTCGATGTCCTTACGATTGCAATACCTGGATTTTTCCCTTCCAGGTATCTTGCTCGCTGTGCATGAAAACCCCCTTGGTACGGAAAGTACCGTCTTGAGATCTTACCACACCCAAGCACTCGTATACGTTATCGCCAGTTCTTTTGCAGTTGTCCGCAGTAAAGTAAAGGTTCTCTTGACCTTCAAAGATCTTAGAGGCGCCCTCGCCTTGGAAGAAACCGAAAACTCCAGTTACTTCTGCGTTGTCAGAAATAGTGATTTTAACATCATTTCCGCGCAACTCAAAAACCTCTCCTTGGAATTCTACCTCAATAGTGTTGAATTCTATAGAAGGCTGCTTTCCAACGTTAGACTCAAAGAAGCTCATGGTAGTTTCTACTTCTACCTCTTCAGCGTGATGTGCATCACCACCTGCGTGAATATGAGGAGCAATAATAAGAGATACGATAGACATCAACTTA
Organism: uncultured Schleiferiaceae bacterium; assembly: GCA_965658445.1. Lineage (GTDB taxonomy): Bacteria > Bacteroidota > Bacteroidia > Flavobacteriales > Schleiferiaceae > CBFHSF01. The sequence goes on from CBFHSF010000013.1 coordinate 43,836, forward strand.
ATCAAGATGTTCATAGAAGGACCTGATGTATCCTTAAATGGATCACCCACTGTATCTCCTGTTACAGAAGCTTTGTGAGGCTCAGAACCTTTGTACTCCATAGTACCGTTGATCTCAACTCCTTTTTCGAAAGACTTCTTAGCGTTGTCCCATGCACCACCGGCGTTGTTTTGGAAAATTCCCATCAATACACCTGATACCGTAACACCGGCTAAAAGACCTCCCAATACTTCGGGACCAAAAGCGAATCCTACTACGATGGGCACCAACAATGCAATAGCACCGGGAGCAATCATCTCGCGGATAGAAGCTTTAGTAGAAATCTCAACACATTTGTCGTATTCTGGAGTCGCCTTGTATTCCATAATTCCTGGAATCTCTTTGAACTGGCGTCTTACTTCTTGAACCATGTCCATTGCTGCTCTACCTACTGCGGCAATCGCCAAGGCAGAGAAGATAAATGGAATCATCGCTCCAACGAAGAGACCTGCCAATACATCAGCTTTGTAAATATCAATAGAATCAATCCCTGCAATTCCTACGTAAGCAGCAAAAAGTGCCAAGGCTGTCAAGGCAGCAGAAGCAATTGCAAATCCTTTTCCTGAGGCAGCAGTAGTGTTACCTACGGCATCCAGGATATCTGTACGACCTCTAACCTCTTCGGGAAGACCGCTCATCTCAGCAATACCTCCGGCGTTGTCAGCAATGGGTCCAAAGGCATCAATAGCCAATTGCATTGCAGTCGTTGCCATCATACCGGCAGCGGCAATTGCCACACCGTACAATCCGGCCATTTCAAAAGAAGAGTAGATACCTATGGCCAATACGATAATGGGAATCACTGTAGATTCCATACCGATAGAAAGACCACCGATAATGTTGGTGGCGTGTCCTGTAGAGGACTGCTTAACAATCGAAAGAACAGGACGCTTACCCATTGCAGTGTAGTGCTCTGTTACAATACTCATCAAAGCACCTACAACCAATCCAATCATGATGGCGTAGAACACACCGTCTTTTGTGAATTCAAATCCGCGAATGTTCATCGCGTCTGGCAACATCCAGTTCACTAAGAAGTAAGAAGAAATGGCAACAAATACCATAGAGCTCCAGTTTCCGATGTTCAATGCTTTTTGTACGTTTCCGTCCTCGCCAGAAATTCTAACGAACATGGTTCCGATAATAGAGAAGATCAATCCCAATCCTGCAATTACCATTGGCAACAAGATGGGAGCGATTCCTCCAAAGTTGTCCATTGATTCGATCTCACGACCCAATACCATGGTAGCCAAAATAGTGGCTACATAAGAACCGAATAGGTCAGCACCCATACCGGCAACATCCCCAACGTTATCTCCTACGTTATCAGCAATTGTAGCAGGGTTTCTAGGATCGTCCTCAGGAATACCCGCTTCTACTTTACCTACGAGGTCAGCACCTACGTCGGCAGCTTTTGTGTAAATACCTCCACCCACACGAGCGAAGAGTGCAATAGACTCAGCACCTAAAGAGAATCCCGCAAGAACCTCAAGGGCTTTTTCCATTTCGATGCCGTTTACAGAGGCACCCGTATTAACAACGTATAAGTTATAGAACACAATAAAGAGGGAACCCAATCCCAATACGGCCAAACCGGCTACACCCAATCCCATTACAGTACCTCCTGTAAAAGAAACCTTAAGCGCTTTGGCAAGAGATGTTCTCGCAGCTTGTGTAGTACGAACGTTTGACTTGGTGGCGATATTCATTCCAATCCATCCTGCGAATGCAGAAAAGAAGGCTCCAATCACAAAAGAAAGTGCGATGATAGGGCTTGAGCTTTCTACCAAACTACCAGACCATCCCAATAATATGGCTGCGATTACAACGAAAATCGACAATACCTTCCATTCTGCTTTGAGAAAGGCCATGGCTCCGTCAGCAATGTGCTTAGCAAGGCTAGCCATTTTCTCTTCTCCTACTTCCTGAGAAGATACCCATCGCGATTTTACAATCATCACGAGAAGTCCGACAAGTCCCAAAATGGGGACAATGTAATAGAACTGTTCCATCTTTATTTTTTTATTTTTTTAAAAAAAGAAACCCCTTCCATTTTGTGGAAGGGGCACAAATATAATGAGCTTTTTTTATCTGAAAGCCTAATCCGAAACCAATTTAGATGTATAGAACATCTTTTACCGCTTCTATAACTCGTGGAGTATTAGGCAAAAAGGCCTCCATCAAAGAAGGAGCGTAGGCTGCGGGCGTATCTGCGGTTGTAATTCTGCGGACAGGAGCATCCAAGTAATCAAAGGCGTGACGCTGAATGTGGTAGGTCAATTCTGTGGCAATAGAACCCAAAGGCCAAGCCTCTTCAACAACGACTAGGCGGTTTGTTTTCTTAACGGACTCCACAATGGTTGCGTAATCGATAGGTCTTACGGTTCTCAAATCGATAACCTCTGCCTGGATTCCGTCTTTGGCCAATTCTTCTGCCGCTTGCAAAGCCACTTTCATGATTTTTCCGAAAGACACAATGGTAACGTCCTTACCTTCTCTCTTGATGTCCGCAACACCCAATGGCAAGATGTATTCGCCTTCAGGCACTTCCATTTTGTCTCCGTACATCTGCTCAGACTCCATAAAGATCACGGGATCCTCATCGCGAATGGCAGACTTGAGAAGTCCTTTGGCATCGTAAGGATTAGAAGGCACTACTACTTTGAGTCCTGGACAGTTTGCATACCAGCTCTCAAAGGCTTGTGAGTGCGTTGCCGCCAATTGGCCAGCACTCGCTGTTGGTCCTCTAAATACGATGGGAATATTAAATTGACCACCAGACATCTGACGCATCTTGGCTGCGTTGTTGATGATCTGATCAATGGCCACCATAGAAAAGTTAAAGGTCATGAATTCAACGATGGGTCTTAAGCCATTCATGGCAGCTCCCACGCTAATTCCGGCAAAACCCAACTCAGAAATTGGGGTATCAATCACCCTCTTGGCTCCGAACTCATCCAGCATACCTTTTGATGCCTTGTAAGCACCGTTGTATTCTGCAACTTCTTCACCCATTAAATAGATGCTCTCATCTTTGCGCATCTCCTCGCTCATAGCCTCAGCTACAGCCTCTCTAAATTGAATGGTTCTCATGAATAGAAAATCAATAATTTGTTGGATTGATGGGCAAAAATAGTAATTACTTTGGAAGGATTTTAGGCTTTGGGTATTTCTCTTAAAAATCCTTTGAATTTTGATTTTCTCGAAAAAATCACATTTTCAATTAATTATGTATGCATAATATTTTATTTGCTCGCCTATTTTGGTTATTTTCGTGCCGATAGAAAACGTAAATCACACGCAAGAAGGCCCCCTATTCACCCTTCTTCGCACACAAACAAATAATAGATAAATGAAAATTTTAGTTTGTATTAGTCATGTCCCCGACACGACTTCTAAAATTAACTTCAAGGACAACAACACGGCGTTTGACACAGCCGGCGTACAGTTCGTAATCAATCCCTACGATGAGTTCTCTTTGACTCGCGCCATGTGGATGAAGGAAAAACAAGGTGGAACCGTAACCGTGGCAACGGTTGGAGACGCTTCTGTAGAGCCTACTATGAGAAAGGCCTTGGCCATCGGTGCCGACGACGCCATTCGCATTGACGCGCAGCCAACCGATGGTTTTTACGTAGCCTCTCAGCTCGCTCACGTAGCGAAAGAGGGTGGATACGACATGATTTTGTGTGGACAAGAGAGCATTGACTACAACGGTGGTCAGGTTCCAGGAATGATCGCAGCTCTTTTGGATCTTCCCTTTGTTAACGCATGTGTAGGATTGGAAATTGACGGTGGAAACGCCACGGCTATCCGCGAAATTGACGGAGGAAAAGAAACCCTTTCTGCTTCTCTACCTCTAGTAATCGGAGGAAAAAAAGGTTTGGTAGAGGAAAGCGACCTTCGCATTCCCAACATGCGCGGTATTATGACGGCGAGAACCAAGCCTCTTAATGTAGTTCCTGCTGTGGATGCCAATGCGCAGACAACAGCCACTGAATTTGCCAAGCCAGCGCCTAAGGCTGCTGTTAAATTGGTAGACGCAGACAACGTTGCCGAATTGGTTAACCTTCTTCACACAGAAGCTAAGGTAATCTAAGGTCTATTCCTCAATTAATTAGTCACACAGTAAAACAACATATATAATGTCTGTATTAGTTTTTGCAGAATCTTGGGACGGAGCGTTTAAGAAGGCCACTTTTGAAGCCGTAGGTTACGCTGCCCATATCGCACAACAAAAAGGTACCTCCACTACGGCTGTAGTTTTGGGACCACTCACCGATGACGCCAGTACTTTGGGTCAGTACGGTGCCAATAAAGTAATTCACGCAGAAGGCGTTTCTTCTGTTAACGGAAAAGTTTACGCTGAGACTTTGGCAGCCATTGCCGAAGCAGAGGGTGCGGATACCGTAGTTATCTCTGGAAGCTTTACCGGAAAAACTGTAGCTCCTATTGCCGCAGTAAAAATGGGCGCAGCGCTTATTACCAACGCCGTTGAGTTGCCATCTTCGGTTTCTCCCATAACGGTAAAAAGAGGATCTTTCTCTTCTAAGGCCTTTGCTACTTACCAAGCCAATGCGGATAAAGTAATTATTTCTATCACTCCTAACTCTGTAGGTGTAGGTGCCGCTTCGGGAGACTCTGCTGCTGTAGAAAGCGCTGGCGTTTCTGGATCTGCTGATACCACTCAACAGAGCTTGGACAAGGCACAAGGAAAAATTCCATTGCCAGAAGCAGAACTAGTTGTATCTGCCGGTCGCGGTCTTAAAGGACCTGAGAACTGGGGAATGGTAGAAGACCTCGCAGAACTTTTGGGAGCCGGAACAGCCTGTTCTAAACCCGTTTCTGATATTGGTTGGAGACCTCACACTGAGCACGTTGGACAGACAGGTATTGCCATCCGTCCCAACTTGTACATTGCCATTGGAATCTCAGGAGCCATCCAGCACTTGGCAGGAGTTTCTAACTCTAAGACCATTGTAGTAATCAACAATGACCCTGAAGCTCCTTTCTTTAAGGCTGCTGATTACGGAATTGTAGGCGATGCATTTGACGTAGTCCCTAAATTAACCGAAGCGATTCGTCAATTGAAAGCCAACAACTGATACCTTTGTACTTATGCACAAGGTACCGTTGACCATAAAAGGGTTGTCATATAGCGAACGACAAACAGGAGCGTATGCCCTGTTGTTGGGCGAAGAAAATGGGCCTCGAAAACTTCCGATTATCATCGGTGGGTTCGAGGCCCAATCTATTGCCATTGCCTTAGAAAAAATGGTAAATCCACCCAGACCCCTGACTCACGACCTATTCAAGAACATTGCGGACTCATTAGAAATTCGCGTTGAAGAAGTGATCATTCACGACATCAAAGACGGCGTTTTCTTTTCTAACCTCATTTGCTTCCAAGGAGGAAAGCAGTTGGTGGTAGATTCTAGGCCTTCTGATGCGGTGGCGTTAGCCATCCGATTTAACTGCCCCATTTATACTACCGAGGAGGTCTTGGACAAGGCCGGTTTGATTTTGGAAAAGGAGGATGACAAATCTGCCATTCACATCGCACCCAAAACGGAAGCCAAACCCGACAAACCTTCAACCTCTCTCAAGGACCTAGAAAAGCAATTAGAGGAGGCGGTAAAAAATGAAGATTACGAAAAGGCGGCAGCCCTAAGAGACCAGATTTCCAAATGGGGAAAGTAAAATCCACTTTCATCGCATTCCTTTCAGTCTTGCTCTTTGTGCAATGCAATGAATCCTATACGCAGCAAGGAAGCTATTCTTTTGATTACATCCGCAATACAGACGGAAAGGATTTACTTCCCATTGACCCTTCTGACAGCCTAATTATTAACCGCGACTCATTTGGTTATTTCTTGTTAGCAAAAGACTCATTATTTGCTTCTGGCCAGTGGAATTTTAAATCCAATACTCTTACATTTGAGTATTCTCAACCTACGGATACCACACGTCATTACGAGGTGGTTACGTGGGACGCTGACGCACTCGTCATCAAAGAGAACAACGTGATATTTGGGTTTAAAAGAAAGCAATGAAGGCATACCACGATTTACTGCAGCACATACTAGACAACGGAACGGTAAAAGACGATAGAACCGGAGTAGGAACTCTCTCTACGTTTGGATATCAAATGAGATTTGACCTGTCAGAAGGCTTCCCTTTGGTAACCACAAAAAAGCTTCACCTAAAGTCTATTATTCATGAATTGCTGTGGTTCTTGGATGGAGACACCAACATCAAATACCTCGTGGAAAACGGCGTCAACATTTGGAATGATTGGCCCTTCCAGAAATACGTTACTGACATGGGACTAGAAGAGTCTCTCCCCAAATACTCACCCGAGTGGAAGGCAGAGATGAAGTCCTTTGTAGAAAAGGTAAAAACAGAACCAGGCTTTGCCGAAAAATGGGGTGAATTAGGACCTGTATACGGTCGCCAGTGGAGAGACTTCAATGGGTTTGATCAAATCAAATGGGTTTCGGAAGAAATCAAACGCAATCCCATGAGTCGTCGTCTTATTGTTTCTGCTTGGAACGCTTCAGAAATTGAAGAGATGGCCAAGGCGGGATTGCCCCCTTGTCACACCATGTTCCAATTTTACGTATCCAATGGAAAACTGAGCTGTCAGTTGTACCAAAGATCTGCGGATACTTTCTTAGGCGTACCCTTTAACATCGCGAGCTATGCATTGCTGACCATGATGATGGCGCAGGTTACGGGATTGGAGCCGGGAGAATTTGTTCACACCTTTGGTGACGTTCACCTCTACTCCAACCACATTGACCAGGCTAAAGAGCAATTGTCAAGAGATTTAAGATCGCTTCCTACTCTCAATATAAACCCTTCTGTAAAGAGCATTTTTGACTTTACATTTGACGATTTTGAATTGGTAGGCTACGATCCTCATCCACATATCAAAGCAGCGGTTGCTGTTTAATCCCCCTTTAATTACAACTCGCTACAACTCCCCTGAACTATGAAAATTTCTCTCATTGTTGCGGTGGCGCAAAACCAGGTAATTGGCAAGGACAATGATTTGATTTGGCATTTGCCAGATGACCTCAAGCACTTTAAGGCCAAAACCAAGGGACATACGATCATCATGGGCCGAAAGACCTTTGAATCCATTGGGTCAAGGCCTCTTCCCTACAGAGAGAATATTGTGATTTCACGAAGCGAACAAACTCCCGTTGATGGGGTCGTGTTTGTAAAATCCATTGAGGAGGCACTCGAAAAATCCTCTGACCAAGAACCCTTTATCGTGGGGGGTGCGGAAATTTACCGACGCTCCATGGACAAGATTGACGTAATGGAAATCACCCGTGTTCACGCGGACTTTGAAGGAGATACCACCTTCCCTACTTTCGACGATACAGAATGGGAGTTGACTCACGATGAACTGCACGAAAAGGATGAGAAGCATGCTCATTCGTTTTCTTTCCAGACTTGGGTGAGGAAGAAATAAGGAGCAGGTAACGGGGAATAGGCAACGGGGAACAGGTTTGATTTACACAAATTCCTAAAGGCACTTTCTGCCTGGGGCTGCACCCAATCTCGACATTAGTCGAGAGTAAGCATTGAGTGGTGAGTGGTGAGTGGTGAGTGGTGAGTGGTGAGTGAAAATACTATTTACTACTTACGACTCACTATTTACTTTCCATCAGGGGCCACACCCCTGTCCCCGGTCTCAAGCTACGATTTTCGCGATAGACAAACCGTCAAGTAACCGTTTTCAGACGACACAATTCTCCTACCGAAAATTCCACGATAACCGAAAAAATGGACTCGGCTACAATCGATTGTTTTGCGACTATTTGGTTTTCGGGTTGTAACTTCAGCTGGGGCGGTCCCGATAATTATCGGGGGTAGATTCCCCGGCTAAGACATCTTGAATCGGCTTCATCCGAATACAATTGATTAAATGACGCTTTGTGGTTCCTTGTTTTGTAAATTGAAATGGGGAGGGCGTGGCACACGCCCCGGCTTTTCAATCTACAGCCGAGTACTAACGAATGCAACCGATTATCAGGAGTATTTAGTTCGGAGAAATTCCGAAATTCACTTGGGGTGGGACCGCCAGTCCCCAAACAGATGCCCGATGCCTGAAACCCGACAAAAAAACCCCCGATTTCTCGAGGGGTTCTGCAAATATTGTTGACCAATTATCCGAAATTAAGATACCGCTTTCAATTTCTGTAGAGTGCTCTTGTTGAGTTTTCCTTCCGCGTATTTGCGATCTACCGAGAACTTGTTCACACCTTCTTCTGAAGGCAAATCAAACATGGCATCCGTTAAGATGGCTTCACAGATTGAGCGAAGTCCACGAGCTCCCAATTTGAATTCCATGGCCTTTTCAACCACAAAGTCGATGGCTTCTTCCTCAAAGACGAGTTCTATACCATCCATCTCAAAGAGCTGAATGTATTGTTTTATCAAGGCGTTCTTGGGTTCTACCAAAATTCTCTTCAACGTTTCGGCATCCAATGGATTGAGGTACGTCAAAACCGGCATCCTACCGATGAGCTCAGGGATCAATCCGAAGCTCTTTAAATCCGTTGGCGTCACGTACTGCAGCAGGTTGTCCATATCTACCTCCTCGCGAGTTCTACCCCCTCCGTATCCAACGGTTTGTGTATTGAGGCGGTTGGCAATGTGACGCTTGATACCATCAAAGGCTCCGCCGGCTACAAAGAGAATATTTCGTGTGTCGATTTGAACAAACTTTTGATCCGGGTGCTTTCTTCCTCCTTGTGGCGGAACGTTTACAACGGTTCCTTCTAGGAGTTTTAGCATGGCCTGCTGAACACCTTCTCCCGATACATCTCGTGTGATGGACGGGTTGTCAGATTTGCGAGCGATCTTATCAATCTCATCAATAAAGACAATTCCATTCTGCGCAGCATCCACATCGTAATTAGCAGCTTGCAATAAACGAGAGAGGATGGATTCAACATCTTCACCTACGTATCCCGCCTCCGTTAAAATCGTGGCGTCTACAATGGTAAAGGGAACGTTGAGGAGTTTGGCGATGGTGCGAGCTAGAAGGGTTTTACCGGTTCCCGTTTCACCCACCAAGATGATATTGGATTTTTCCAAGTCTAAAGACTCGGAGGTGTCGTGCTTTAATCTTTTGTAGTGGTTGTACACGGCAACCGCTAAGGTCTTTTTGGCATCGTCTTGTCCAATGACAAAGTCATTCAAAAAGCCTGCAATGTCCATTGGCTTGAGAAGTGTCACTTCCGATCCAAACTCATCGGAAGCCGAAGACAATTCTTCAGAAACTATCCCGTGAGCCTGCATGATACAACGGTCACAAATATGGCCCGAAATACCTGCAATCAATACATTGGTATCCTTTTTATCCCTTCCGCAGAAAGAACATGAGAGTCCTTTTTCTTTTTCTTTCACGATACTTTTGTTTTTAGGGGTGGATGGGTAAAGGTACGCATTACCCCCAGAAGATGAAAATGCCGCCCGCATAGCGGACGGCATGATCAATGTTTTGTTTCTCTGATTCTGAAGCTTACTTCGCTGCTTTGCGCTCTAAAACTTCATCAATCATTCCGTACTCTACGGCCTCTTGAGCAATCATCCAGTAATCTCTGTCAGAGTCAGCTTCTACCTTGTCAAAAGGCTGGCCTGAATGACTTGAGATGATGTTGTACAATTCCTCTTTGAGTTTAAGGATTTCCTTAAGAGTGATTTCCATATCTGAAGCCTGACCTTGAGCACCTCCCATGGGCTGGTGAATCATCACACGAGAGTGTTTAAGCGCTGAGCGCTTTCCCTTGGTTCCCGCACAGAGAAGAACAGCTCCCATAGAAGCGGCAATTCCCGTACAGATTGTGGCTACATCAGGTGCTACCACTTGCATGGTATCGTAAATTCCCAATCCTGCATACACAGACCCACCGGGTGAGTTCATGTAGATGCTGATGTCTTTCTTGGCGTCGGCTGACTCCAAGAACAACAACTGAGCTTGTACGATGTTAGCAACCTGATCATTGATTCCTGTTCCCAAGAAGATGATTCTATCCATCATAAGACGAGAGAAAACATCCATTTGTGCTACGTTGAGCTGACGTTCTTCAATGATATATGGAGTCATTGAGTTCTCTATGTATTTGTCTACGTAGAGACTCTGGATCCCCTGCCCTTTTACGGCGTATTTCTTAAATTCTTTTCCGAAATCCATGTTTTAGCTTTTGTCAAATTAACTAGGGATTATCCCTTTTGTTCTGTAGCTAATTTAACAAATTCATCATAGGATACCTCTACTTCTTCTATCTTAAAAGTATTGAGGTAGTACTCAAGCATTTTAGCTCCGTACAACTGCTCGTTTAGGCGCTGTACTTCTTCTTGATTCTTGAGAACGTTCATGGCAATTTTCGTTACCTCTTCGTCTTCCATTCCTCCTTGACCGTACTGTGCCAATTGAGAGTTTACCAAGTTCTTAGTGTGGTTAACCAACTCTTCTTGTGTTACAGAAAGCTCTTGGTCCTTGATGATTTTATTTTCGATCAATTGCCATTTAAGACCTTTTACCATTTTGGGGTATTCTGCGTCGATTTCGTCCGCAGAAATAGGATTCTCCCCGTTGGTTGTCATCCACTTTTTAAGGAAGGTGTCAGGCAATTCAAATGAAGTTTTGTCAAGCAAGTAATCCGCAACAGAGTTCATAAAGTACTGGTCAGCGTCAGCTTTGTACATTTTCTCTGCTTCTTCTTTTACGCGAGCGCGGAATTCTTTTTCGTTTTTAACCGCTCCTTCACCGTAGATCTTGTCGAAGAACTCTTGGTTCATTTCGGCAGCTTCGATGCGAGTAACATTGGTCAAGGTAAACTGGAATTTACCATCCATAGCCTCCAAAGCAGAATCTGTAATTCCCAAAAGGCCTGCAGGGTTGAATCCTTTTACGAATTCGGTTTTCGCGTTGATAGTGATTACGTCGTTAAGCGCTCCTTCTAGCAAAGACTTCTTGGCCTTGCCCTTTAGTGAAGAACCGGCAAACTGAGTAGTTTTCTCCAAACCACCTTCAACGATTTCCTTTCCGTTCATTTCAACGAAAGTTCCTTCGAACATATCAGTAGCTTCGAAAGTTTCCGGAGTAGACATCTTTCCGTAGCGCTTCGCCATATCTTCTACAAAGCGATCAACCGTTGCCTTATCAGCCACTACTTTGTTGTACTTGATTTTGTTCTTTCCAGAAATCTTTACGTCAAAAGCAGGAGCCAATCCCAATTCAAATTGGAATTCAAAGGTGTCTTGATTGTTCCAGTCGATAGAATCGTTGGCTACGGGAAGTGGATTTCCCAAGATATCGATCTTCTCATCGGCGATGTATTTGTAAACGCCGTCTTGCAAAAGCTTGTTGATTTCGTCAATCATTACCGGCATGCGGTACTGCTTGTTGATCAATCCTGCAGGCACTTTACCCGGTCTAAACCCAGGGATGTTGGCCGTCTTCTTGTAATGGGCCAAGGTCTTATCAACCGTTTCCTTGTAGTCTTCTGGGGTTACCTGAATGGTAAGCACTGCATTTAGCTCGTCGATGTTCTTCTTGTTAAACTCCATGGAGTATTCGCTTTAATTTTCGATTATTTCCTCTTTGTTTTGGATAATTTTTAAAAAAATATCCACTTTTTTTTCTTTGACTTTTTCCCTCAATCCGCTTTTTCAACTAAAACGTTACGCAAGTCTTGTTGAGCTTGGAAACCTGGAAATCCGCCTCCCCTTTTTTGGAGACCATTTTACCCGAAAAGCCGGATTTAATAGGGCTTAACGACTGATTATCAAATTGTCATCCTTTTCAAAAAGGGTTGCAAAGGTAGAAAAATTCATCTACTTTAGAGGCACCAACTAAAGTTACTTAAATATGAAGTTACCACTACTTTCCAAGGGCTTGGCCCTTGTGGGCGGACTGATGCTGTGCAACAGTGTCGCCTCCGCGCAATCCGACAACTATTTTTCAATGTCACTTGATCTGGGAAACGCCTTCTTCTATGGCGATAGAACAGACAAATCGTACCCATCCAATCGACCTAATTTTGCCATTTTGCCGCAAATAGGTTACCACGCAGGCAATACCTGGACGGTAACCGGTCAATTGGGAGCCGGTTTGATTTCCGGAAAAGATGAGGATGCTCACTTCCAGACTGCCTATGTAGAGCCTACTGTTTATTTTGGATACAACATCCTTACTCTTTTTGACAAAGACACTCGTTATGCTTTTGAACTAGAAGCGGGAGCGGGTTGGATGAGTTTTTTCACAGAAGTATATGACAATGGCACGGGAGAAATCATCTCAAAAATTCCAGGTGAAGGAACGGTAAGTCAATCTGCCTTTGGAATTTATGGTGCTAAGTTTAGAATGCCCGTTTCAAGAAGCGTCTCTATTAACTTGGGATACGCAAACCGAGCTGTGGTCAACAATGATTGGATGGATGGACTTGCCTCAGATAAAGGAAACGACTCGTTTGGAGTTCTCTCGGCAGGGGTTACCTTTTCTTTCAATCAAAAACCCAAAAAGGGAGAGAAAATCGTAAACAAGTCCGAATACGAATCTCTGGTTTCTGAAAAGGACAACTTAAAAGCTGAGCTTGAAACAGAGCAAAACAAAAATGAGGCGGTTCTAAAAGAAAAGGACGCTCGCATTGCAGACTTGCAATCTCACATCGAGAATTTGAAGTCAATCCAACCGGTTACTTCTCAAGCACAAGCCACCAAAATTGAAACGACTAACCGCAATAATCAGGTAAAAACACAATACCACATTGTGGTGGGCAGTTTTTCTCAAGTAGAAAACGCACAGAACTTTGTATCGGAAACCTTTAAAGGAGAAGAGTCAAAAATTAAAATTGTATTCTCAGAAGACACCAAACTATACCGTGTGGTTTATGAATCTACGGATCAATACCAAGCGGCCAAAGAAGACGCTAGAAAACTAGCTCCTCGCATTCCTGATGCGTGGGTGGCTCAATTCTAGTCATCTCATTGTCTACATAATTGTACATATTCTAATTGGTGAGAAAGCCCCTTTTGCGAGGGGCTTTTTTTATCCCATTTTTCGGGGTCAGTCTTTTTTTCTAAATTGGCAAAAACTCATTACCACAAACCAATATGAAAAGGTCTGCCCTAGGCGCATTCGCCACCCTTTGTATGTTACTATCCCCATTGGTATCTAAATCTCAATTTGTCAATAAATTAGGAATGTCCGTAGACGGCGGCATAGGACTTCTCTTTGGTGACATAACAACCAGAGAAGAGCCTGGCAACCGAATGAATTTAGCTTTCTCTGCTGGAGTCTCCTATTACATGGGCGATGCTTGGCGCTTTACGGCTCAATGGACCCAAGGGAATTTTGCAGGAGGTAACGGTTCCATGTTCTTTGAAACCTCATACATAGAACCTTCTGCTATAGCAGCCTATGATTTGATGCCCCTCTTTGACAAAAAGTCCTCGTGGCTTTTGGAAGTTGAAGCGGGCTTGGGTTGGACGGCGTTTCATTCAACAGCCTACAACCAATCAGGAGGGAGAGTTCTTGCAAGAGTTCCCAACGAAGGAACTTATAGCAACACAGCATCTGGAATTTTTGGTGGAAAACTTGGATACAGAATTCATGATAAAATTGATTTGCGCCTAGGTTACTCGCATAGAATTATGTGGGATAACGATTGGTTTGATGGACAGAAAAGTGGTGACGGAGATGACCAATACGGTGCAGTGACCATTGGCGTTGCCTTTAGACTCAAGTCTGATGTTAAGAAGGGTGAGATGAAGGTAAAAGAGCGAGAGTATAAAACCTTGGTATCGGAAAACAAGCAACTCAAAGACGAAGTGGAACTGGCAATGGTTGAGCATGAAGCCAATCTAAAAGCTAAGGACGAAACCATCGCTCAACTCCAATCTCGAATTGATAGCATGGAATCCTTACCCGCTGTAAATACGGCAAAAGAAGCGGCTGAACTGGAAAGAGAAGAGGCTCTTGATGGCGGAATCATGGAAAACAAATACCATGTAGTTATTGGATCCTTCAAGTCTCAAAACAACGCAGAAACCTATGTAGCAGAACAGTTTGCATCAGAGAAGGATAAAATCAGAATCATCTATGTTCAAGACATGAAGATGTACCGCGTAATCTACAACTCCTACGATTCTTTCTACGATGCAAAGAGAGATATCGAAAAACTCAAAGACCGTGTGAAAGGGCTTTGGATTGTCAGATACTAGTCTAGGAAATTTGTAAATCAAAAGAGGGAATCCCGATGGGATTCCCTCTTTTTTTGGTCACATATCATGGTTACTGGTTAGATAGGAGCTTGAGTACTTGGTTGAAGAATCGGTTGAAGAATCGGTTGAACCATTGATTGATCACTTGGGGTTACAATCGTTCTGCCATGGGTTCGCGTTGGTTTGCGATTGGCAAACGACTGAGTTGTTTTAAAGTTAGTTTGGTAATGGTAATCTAAGCGGGAAAACGCTTGTTTCTAATGATTTGGGGAACCTCGGACCCTGTGTAGAAAGAGCCCGAGGCATATCCAAACTAACTTAAACATTCGCAAACCAAACGCTTAGCTATGAATCTTTTCTAGCATAGATTCTCCTTATGAGAATTGCACCAATGGCAAAACAAAGGATGGTCCAGAAGGAAAGTGTAATGACTGAAAATATCATCGCAATCATGGCCTAAAGCGTAGGGTAAAACGAGTTTTAGTCATAACCTACGCCGTAAACGTAATGGACTTTTTGCAAGTGAACAATGATTGCGATGAGAATGTCAAGGGCCGTCTACTCATTGTCTTCGCATCCGAACTTTTGGGTTCTGAAACTGTGATTTTAGGAGGGATTCGGCGGTAAAACTTTCCGGCGGGAAGCAAAATAACCCCAAACCAAAGTTCCCAAAATAATGGCCACTGCATAGTAAACCCAAATTGGAATGGGAACGGGGTCTCCCGTGGCGTAGGAATGCAGTCCTGTGAGGTAATAGTTTACCCCAAAACTCGTCATCACAATACTTCCAAAAGCCAATACACTGGTTGCGTTAAACCAATAGAATGAATTGGACAATGCAGGTACTAGGCGCAGGTGAAGGACAATGGCATACACCATAATGCTGATGAGCGCCCAGGTTTCTTTCGGGTCCCACCCCCAGTAACGTCCCCAAGACTCATTGGCCCAAATTCCCCCCAGGAAGGTTCCGATGGTGAGCATGTAAAGACCAATGGTCATACTGGCTTCATTGAGCAATGTTAACTCCCTTAAGGAGAGAGAAACGCGTTCGTTCTCCTTTCGCGTTGTGATCTTCAGCCACATGGCAGTGAAGCCCAGAAGGGCACACAAGGCCAATGGAGCATAGCTTCCCACGATAATGGCAACATGAATCTTTAACCAGTACGACTTGAGTACCGGAACCAAATTGGTGATTTCTGGATTGAGCCAATCCAAGAAAGCGACAAAAAGCAAAGTACCTGCAAAGAGTGTTGACAGGGGCAAAATGAATTGGGTTCTCTTGTTGTACAGTATTCCAAAGAGGACGGTTGCCCAAGAAACCAAAATGATCATCTCATACCCATTACTCCAAGGCGGGTAATCGGCAATGTACCATCTGAGGATGAGGTTTAATGTTTGAAAGAGGAATAACACCACAGCGAGAGATACACCTATTTTACGGGCGATAACCAATCCTTTGGAAGGCGTAAACAACTGGAAAATTGCAAGAAGTAAAAGCAATACGCCAACCATCCAATACGAATAGAAGAGGTGAAGGTAAATTTTCGCTTTATTGTAAAAGAGCTCCGCCTTTACTCTGGATTCTGAGGGAACGATATCCTTCGCTAAGGTCTGTTGGAACGTTCCGATATAACCAAAAAGGCGCTCTACGGAAGACCAATCTCCCGTTTGATATGCAGTATCTGCCGCCATCTGAATGAGCGGGAAAATATTCTTTACAAAATTGGAATCCCCCGGTTCAAAGCCCATTAGGAAAGACTTATTAGAAAACCACTTGTTGTCAGGATCTCCGGGACGGGGGAAGATTTTTACATAGGAATCCGTCAGGGCTTGGTACAATATATTGAAGCGCTCATCCACCTTGATGACCTCCTCCATATGTTGATTTCTCGCAGACGGCTTGGCTTGATGCGCCGTTTCGACCTCAGATTCCAAAATATAATTCCCTTCATCGTCAAAAAACTGAATTCCAGAGAGGTATTCCGTTTGAGGATCGGCATTGAGAATTTCCAAAATGCGCTGCCCCTTTTTGGTGTCTATCTTAACCATGGGTGCTTGAATCCAAAATTGAGGCCTCTGGTGAATGGCAAAGAACAATTGGTTGGCATCCAAGGTGAGTTTTGTGGAATCGTAATCCAGGTGGAATTTAGTTTTCCCCGTCAGTTTTCTGGCCAACTCGGAGGCAAGCGTATTAACGGGTTTGATTCTCCCATCCATATCCTGAACCAACAAGCCACCAAAGACCTCCATGGTGGGCTTGGGATAAATAGCCGCCACCCTATCTACTGCAGGAGCAGCGGGTCCGCTCTGACCAAAACTCGCGATGGAAACAAAGGCGAGCAAACCGACCAAAGCCGCTTTTTTCTCTTTTATTCTTTTGAGGGATTCATTGAGGTAATGAAAGCGTGCATTCTTGGCAAAGAGGGACCACATCATTCCTCCAAAGAGCATGAAATAACCCAAATAGGTAATCCAAGTTCCCCACCAATCGTGGTTTACAGAGAGGACGGTTCCCAACTCGTCATTGTCATAGGACGCTTGAAAAAATCGAAAACCATTGTAATCCAACACGTTATTCATAAAGATGTGATAGGGAAAAGTGGTTTCGCCATCAATAACCGTGAGATAACTAGAATATTCAGATGGACTGGTAGATCCCGGATAGCGAATGAGCACAAAATCATCAAGCTTTAGAGAGAAACCCATGGGAATCTTGCGAGGAGCGACCTGAACGATAACGTCCGTACCTCCTAAGTTGATTTGCGATCCGCTGCTTCTACCCGGAGCAACATCCAGAGCGAGCTCTTTGGTTTCATTTTGGGAAGTGATGGCAAAGAGCAATTTCCCCGGAAGGTTCTTTGCCTTCTTTGCGTCCTCAGAGGCCTTATACGTCACCTTTGCATGAGGATGAGAACTGCTCACCACAAAACTCAAATTTCCACTTCTATAAAGCGTTGCCAAACGAAGCGGCGCAATGGAATCCGTGGCAATGACTCCCGTCTCACTGGTAGCCATGGTCATAAACTCTGTAGAAACCTTAGAGCTTACGCTTAGATCCCCCTCTTTTCCCATAATCTTTACATCGGTATCTCTAGCAGAATTGAAACCAATGGTTCCCAAGGGAGAACTGATGATATCGCCATTTACGAGGTAATAATCTGCCCTCGCATTGGCCTCGGCAATTACAATGTGAAGAATGTGATCAGGGCCTTCCTCGATGACTTCCTCTGCCCCAGAAACATAGTCTGTAATTTCTACATGCGCAGAAACCTCATCTGTACCCACGTCTTCAGAAAACGAAGGTGTGGTTAAGGCGGTAGCCGTAATTTTTTCAGAAACCCATTGATCATCCACCCAAACGGTGAGGTAGTTGTACTCAGAGAGGAGGTAGTCCTTGGACTCTCCTTCACGAATGTTCAACGTGCCTTCAAAACCTGTATATCGCGTTACAAAGGCACCGAGAATGGTCACAATAAATCCCAGGTGAAACAGTAGAATGGGCCATTTGGGCCTGCGCCACAAACCGTATTTTTTGATGTTGAGCGCGAAGTTTACTGCCAAGAGCGCCATCAACGCTTCAAACCACCAGGCCCCATAGATAAACGCTTTTGCCGCGGGGGTTCCGTAGTCGTTTTCAATAAAAGTTCCTCGCGCTTGCGCAAAGGCAAAAAGGGCTAAGAGAACTAAGGTAAGTTTGGTGGATGAAAAAAAATCGAAAATGCGCTTCATGGTGGTTTTAAAGGTAAAAAATCCCGTCCTAGATTGGGACGGGATTTTCGCTTTTTCTATGTGAGATTATGTGCGTAGCAACGCATCTTTGGATTTCAAAATTTTATACAAATACTACTCACCACGTTTTACCCAAGTCGGTACGATTTCATCCAAGAAAACTTTCTTTTCTGCTTCTAGAGCTGCGCGGTCCATGCCGATGTATTCTTGAGCCAAGTCCTTGGTTTCGATATTGGGGTAGGCAACGGGTTCCGTTTGCCCCAAGCTGTAAAGAAGTCTAGACAGTTTGAGTCTGGCTTCTTGTGCAATGCGAGTACCGGTTGTAATGATACGGCTGGTTTCCAATGGATTGTGGAAAGAACCACCGTGAGAAGCCACACCAAAGTCCCAACGCCATTGAGCGTGACGAATGTCTTGGAGAATGGGCTGCATTTGCGCTTCGGTAGCTCCCAGCTCCCAAGCTCTTCCGGCTTCTACGTGAGCTCTTACGAGCAGCTCCTCTAACGCAATGGCTTCTTTTTTAATCTTCATTTGACGAAGAGACACATCAGAAATCAAATCATCCGTCTCCTCTCTGTGACAAACCTGACAAGAATTGGCAACGTTGGCCAAAGGAGATTGAATGTGGTGATCCGTAAACTTCTGTCCACCTTCGGTCTTGTAAGGCATGTGACAATCTGCACAAGAAACTCCGCGCTTGGCGTGAACGGAGGTGCTGTAAATTTCCCATCCAGGGTGCTGAGCCTTAAGCATAGGCGCTTTGGAAATGGCGTGTGTCCAATCTGAAAATTCAATATTGTCGTAATAGGCTTCTATCTGCTCTACCTGCATTCCGTCTTTCCATGGGAACGTCAAATAAGGCACCCCTTCTACGGGTGTCTTTTTATTGAAGTAATACTCTACGTGACATTGTGCACAAACCAATGAGCGCATCTCGTTGTGAGAGGCCTGAGAAATGTCCTTACCCATGGCAGTATACGCTTCCACCAAAGCAGGACGAGAAACGCGAAGAGCCATGGTTTCGGCGTCGTGACAATCTGCACAACCAATGGCGTGTGTTACTTCATCCCCCTTGTCTGCCCATTTGCCTTTGTAGAACTCAGCGATTCCCATCTTGTTCATAAGGCGTGGCACATCGGGGCTTTTACACGTCCAACACGTGCTGGGCATTGGACCCGTTCCGGGACCTGTAGGGCCTCCGGTTCTCAACGTGTTTCGGATGTCGTCAATGGCGTAGGCATGACCTACGGGTGCGTTGTAATCTTTAGAAAAACCGTACCCTGCCCATAGCACTACAAGCCTTGGGCTTTCCTCCAACATATCCTTGTGACCAGGGTAGTTGTTGTACGAAGCAAAGCTGCGGTTTTCCGTGTTTTTTTCTTGGATTCCGCTAACTGATAGTTTGCCAAAACAAATTCTTTAATTTCCTGATTGAGGCTTTTCATTCCTTCGACAAACTCCTTTCGTCTCTCTTTCAAGTAGTCTATGCTTTTTCCCTCAAAGTCATCATCAACCAAGGAACTTCCTTGATTGAACTTATCATTATAAGCATTAATGAGTTCGGTGAAATCCTGTAACTCGTTTAAGGTTTTGTTTCCCTTAAAATCTACATGAGAATTTACCAAATCGGTAATATCAATAAGGCGAGAAACATTAGCCTTGTTTGTAGATACGAATTGTACTTTATTGATTTCTTTTATCCCTTTTACTATGGCACTATCTGAAGGCTTTATTCTATTGAAACGGAAACAATGAAACAAAACATGCAGGAAGATGAATTCAAAAAACTAACAGTCTTCTCCCAAATTTAGCTTTTTACCTTCTTTAAATAACTCACAGAGAACCCTGTTTGCTTAGAAATTTCATCAATTGACACCCCCCTTTGTTTGAGATCTTTAGCCCTCTTTTTACGCAGGTATGAAATCAATTTACCTGGCTTATCAGGCTGTAAAATTTCGTAAACAATTTTACTACTCACGTCAAAATGACTAGTCATCGACTTAATAGTAACAGACGCCAAATTCTCTTCAATAAAATCGAGAAGAGAATCCCTTCCAAGCTGCTTCTCCTCCTCAATAGCAACTTTTGGTTTTCTTCTCATGAATGCTAACCACCCAAAAAGAACCACAAAAAAACCCAAAACACCTGGGAGTGTAAGGTCGCTTTTTACTTCCCTTTCGGACAATAACTTGATTTCCTTATCCACAAGTTCCCTAACCTGACCCCTTGTCATTTGAATATAACCGTTAACCGTTCCCAACTTTAAAGAATCCTCATCAAGCCAAATGGCTCTTTTGTTAAATTCAATATTCTTTAATATTTGTGTTGTTTCTTTAGTAGGTAAATCAACCAAATAAAGACCATTCAAAGAGGTAATAATTAGCTCACGATCAGAAAACTCCCTTATATTGTAAGCGTCACTTACTTCGGAGATTACTTCATCTATACCGTAAGAATAATTATAAAATACAACTGCATTTTCAGTTAGGACCGCATACTTAGTTTCTGTTTTATCAGACAATCTAACTGCATCAACCACTGGATGATCAAATTCAAAAAGGGTAATGGATTCTTTGCTTTTTAGACTATATCTGTAAAGACCTGACTCATTGGCAAATGAATAGTACCATCCAAATTCATCCTCAACCAATTCAACTAATGTAGGAGCAAAGCCAGAAGTTGTATTCATTACAACTTCTAGGTCTTCAAATGCAGAATCAATTAGAAACACCCCTTTGGTGGTAGAGAGTAAAAATTGATGGTTTTTTAGTTTTTTAATATCTCGTGCAAAACCAATGTTTTTCTCAGCGACTCTTGTTTCTCCAGTGGACTCACGTACATAAAACACCGTTTCATTTCCCAACTTATGTACCGCTAAACCATCATAACAGATGAAAAACGTAGAATCCTCTTCGAGTATATTCCCTGAAGTGTAGGTTGGAAGATTCAGCAGATCATCGTATAAAAAAATCCCATTATAGGTCCCAACCCCATTCTCAGTAAAACAGCGAATACTAGAGCCTCTTCTAAACAGGTCATAGCTATCTACTCGGAATGTATATAAAATGCCTTTACAAATAATATAAATGAAATCCCCTCTTATGAAGTGTGTCGTTTTATAAGGGCGATAAGATGCTGGCAATAAATGATTAAAGGTTTGATCGCGCTCTTC
This sequence comes from uncultured Schleiferiaceae bacterium, assembly GCA_965658445.1. Lineage (GTDB taxonomy): Bacteria > Bacteroidota > Bacteroidia > Flavobacteriales > Schleiferiaceae > CBFHSF01. Next base: position 65,023 of record CBFHSF010000013.1, read on the forward strand.
ACTAGAAAAAGTAGACGTTTGTATTACACCATCAAAGAACCGGATATACCCTTCACCCTCCTTGTAAAACTCAAGATTGTTCTCTTGCAATTTAAACACACCTTCTGAAGTACCCACCAATAAATCTTCATTGTCCAATTCAATAATATTGTAAAAGTAAGGAGTACTAAAAACGTCAATTAGCAACGTGTCATTGGCTATGGCTTCGTGACAGCAAAAAAGCAGCAGGAGGATAATTTGTTTTCTCAAAATGACAATTTTTAAAAAGTAGAAAATATTATCCTTAATAGAAGCAAAATTAACATATAAGGCTGGAATGATGGATAGTTAAATTTGTATTACTTTTAATGTAATTCTGAAATAAAGATAATTTAATCAACCGAATTTTTGCAGATGTTATTGAAAATCTAAATTAGATTTTCGAACTAACGCAACAATTTTTTTACCAAAAAACCATGAGAAAAGCTTCACTTGTCATCGCACTTTTTTTTGCAACCTTTCACACATACGGACAATGGTCCGCTGGAATAAACATTGGAACTGGCTTTCCTACAGGGGACGCTTCGGAATTTACTTCATCAGGTTTCCAGTGGGATATTAACGGACAATACATGATAACACCTAAAATTGGAATCACAGCTAACCTAGGCCAAAATCACTTTGGCGATGGTGAGACCGCTTATGATTATGACTATGGGAATGCACTCGCTGGAGGAAGGTACATAGGCTCTGCCAATTTTACTTATTCAGTGGCTATTACCACCTTCTCACTAGGCGCCAATTATTACTTTGCATGGCCTCAAAACGGATTAGGCTATTATGCGGGACTTGCGATTGCCTTTAACAACGCCACTTTAAAATCTAAAGCAATAGATGAAGGTCGCTGGTATCAAGACCCTATAAACTTTACACCCTACAGAAACGAATTGACCTTTGAGGATTCAAAGGGTTCAGGAGTAGGAATCATCCCAAGAATTGGGGTTACCTACGGATTCGCTTCTAAATGGATGGCAAGAGCTGAACTTGGATATCATTTAACTGGTATAACCATGACCAATGAAAACCTAGATGACATTGGACTGACTGTAAATGAAGTCAACTTAAACTATGTGCCCTTATTGATAGGGATTAGCTACAATTTTTAGGACCAAAAAGACATGGATATGAAATACAAATTTACATCTGGGCTCATTACCTTATTCTTATTCTCCAGTTTTTGCTTATTGGCACAAACCATTAAAGTTCCCTTGTCAAAAGGCGGTATAGACAACGGAGGTACTATACTACAAGTAAATACTCAAAATGGGAACTACGTGGTTAGTAAATTACCTGGTCTTATTGGCACCAAAAAAGACGGTAATGATTCAGGAAGTCCGGTCATCACATCTACTAGCAGCGTGTTCTACGAGAGCAGCAATAATTCCTTGTACATCGTGGCCAAGGAAGGATTTAAAACCATGGGTGATAATGAACCAAATGGGGTAATCTTTCGTTACAGCCTTACTGATAAAAACACCTACTTAATCAAGGAGTTCTTTGACGAAGATTCACTTGGATCCTTTCCTTTTGGGGACTTACAAAAAATAGGTAATTCTCTTTACGGAACAGTACAGAGGGGGGGAGCGTCCAACTTTGGTGGTATCTTTTCCATAGACCTTTCCAACGATAACTACTCCCTTTTACATTCATTCAATGGGACCACTGAAGGAGGGAAGCCATCTTGTAGTTTGTTTGCTGATGGCAACGATCTATATGGTGCTGGTATTTACGGAAATGGAAGTGACGGAGAAGTTTATTTTAAGTACGATGTAAACACATCCTCCTTAACTACTTTGTTTATAGACAACCTTACCATAAATGATGATTTAAGAGGTGTGTTTAAGAGAAACAATACATTATATATTTCCAAAGGATTTGGAATTGAAAAGTTGGATTTGAATAACCCATCAGCAGGGAGAACTACTTTCTTTACCGGATCAGGATCAGCTATACAAATAGGCACGACACCTTGGAATCCTAGTTTCATAACAGGTAGCGGGAATTGGTATGTAGCATTGAGTAATGGAGGGCTGAATTCATTTGGGAGTGTTTGTTCTTTTGATTTTGGATCTCAAACGCTCACCAATATCCACAATTTCCAGGGTGGTAGTTTAGGCCAAGGGCCAGAAACAACTTTAATAAACGGATTAAACGGTAGTATGATAGGCTTAGCCTCAACAGGAGTTGGTGATAATTATGTTTTATTTCAAATCAGTAACATTGGAGTTTATTCAGTGTTACATGAATTTAATTCCGCAGTAGACGGGGTAGATGTTACCGCAACCCCCACATTGGTTGGAAGCAAAGTCTACGGAATCTCAGAATCAAAAGGCCAAAAGAACGGTGGTACGATTTGGAGTTTTGATTTCGCCAATAGCCAATTTTCTGTGGAAGCTCAACTTGGGTACGAAACCGGAAAGGCTCCCGTAAGTGGTTTGGTAGTGAATCCCGCAAACCAAAACCTGAGTTTCACTTGTTTTCAAGGACCCGCTAAAGGCACTGTAAATGTTCTGAATACAGACAATACCATCAGCAAAATCGTTGATTTAACGTCATCTGGCATCGAAAATATTTATCACAAACCTATTTTCTACAATGGAAAGACCTATTTACTCTTCGAATTCACAACTGGTTTAATTACTAGTCAAAATGCAACTTACGGCATTGGTGAACTGGATAATACAAATGGCTCTGTTAGCAATGTAGTGCCGGTTGCCCCCGCATCCACTATTGCGGACATAATAAATACGATTGTTGTTGGCAATATTGTTCAAGATGGCAACACAGTATACGGCGTAAGTCTTCAAAACATATGGAGTGTCGATTTGTCAACCAACACGAATAACACGGCATACACTTTTAATACTTCGGTGGATGGCAATACTCCTACCTCCATAATTCTCGACAACAATATACTCTATGGAATAAATGAAAAAGGAGGTGCAAACAATACAGGAACTATTTTCTCTTTTGACTTTAGCACCAGTACGTATTCAGTAATTCAAGACATCCCCATTGGAGAGTCATTTCACGGAATCCAGAAAGATTCCAACCATCTATATTCTATTAATTATGATGGAACAAGTGTATATTCTGTAGCACAGTTAGATTTGAGTGTCGCCACACCTTCATTTCAAAATATTGCATCGATTGATCCCACTGCGATTGGAACTCTTCCAGGAGATAACCTGAGTGTATTCAACGGGTTCTTATATGGCATCATGAATTCAGGAGGACAAAACAACTTAGGAGGCCTTTATAAATTTGAAATCAATACAAATACCCTCAGCAATATTATTTCTTTTGATGATACTACGGGTCATTTTGCCTATAACAGCGAATTGCTTTTGGAATCTTCATCTATTGGGTTAGACGAAAATGAACAAAACCACTATTCTCTTGCTGTATATCCCAATCCTACAACGGGCTTAATTACCCTTGAAATTCCAAACTCAACAATTGAGGAGGTATACGTAATGGATATCAATGGAAAAATCATTTTTGAAACCAAGGGGACTCATAAAATAGACCTTTCTACCTGTGCAAAAGGAGTGTATTTTATTAAGGTTATATCAGGAAATAAGACTTCCATTACAAAGGTTGTCAAAAAATAAATCAAAGTCGTGAAACGTTCCAATCGGATAATTTATTTGTGTTTAATTGTTTTTGGGCTTTTGGATTCACTAACAAGTTGCAAAAAAGAGGATGAGGGACCACTCCCTCATCCAATTGCAACTGAAGCCACAGATGTATCTTTTGACTTATTCGTTGCCAATTGGCAGGGTGTTACAGATGCCAATGCCTATGAACTTCACGTATCGACCTCACCAGATTTTTCAACAGACCTAATTGTCTTGAACAACTTAGGTTCAACGAGTACTGGTGTGGGGCCCACTTTTCAAAACACGACTCATTACTACAAGGTCCGTGCGAGCAACAATGGGCAGAGGACTTCTTCATTTTCCAATGTCATAGAAGTCACCACCTTGCCTATGGCGCCCATTGCTTTGGATGGCACGGATGTAAATTCTAATTCCTTTACTGCTAATTGGACTTCAGTAGATGGAATTTCTGAATACAAAGTGTACGTTGCTAAGGGTTCTCCGCCAGAATTTGGAGGAACAATATTATCAGACTACAACGGAATTTCTGTGAATACAACCTCCCTAAAAGTTGAGAACCTCCAGTTTAACACCGTTTACTATTACCAAATTATTGCTATATCTGAAGACAGAAACTCTCCTTACTCAAATAGCAAATCAGTGTTGACTTTATGATGGGTGATTAAATATAGGAAGGAGAACCTTACTTAAACTCCAGAAACCAAAAAAACCAGCCATTCCTGACTGGTTTTTTTTTGCGATGTGCGGGCGGAGAGACTCGAACTCTCACGCCGTGAAGCACTAGATCCTAAGTCTAGCGTGTCTACCAATTCCACCACGCCCGCTTTGAGGGGGCAAATATATAATTTTTTTAAAAAGTTTAAACCTTTATCCATAAATATTGCTGGGGTGATTTTGTACTTTTGATAGCTCACAGAACGGCGATTAAAAACCCTTGAGTTGCAAGGCCGTTCGCAGAACAGATTATGCGCATGATGACCATTGATCCCCAGGCTGTTGAGACCCCCGCATTGCACGGACAATTGCTAGCAGCCATCGCTCCTAGACCCATTGCTTTTGCCAGTACATTGGACGAAAATGGAAAGCCCAACTTGAGCCCATTTAGCTTTTTCAACGTTTTTTCTGCCAACCCTCCCATCGCGATTTTCTCGCCAGCGAGGAGGGTGAGAAACAATACGACCAAGCACACTTTAGAAAACGCCAAGAGAAACGGCGAGGTGGTGATCAACGTGGTAAGCCACTCCATGGTAGAGCAAATGAGCTTGTCCAGCACGGAGTATCCAGAGGGCATCAATGAATTTGAAAAATCTGGATTTACCGAGTTGGCCTCTGATGTCGTAGGCCCTCCTAGAGTTGCCGAGTCTCCCGTACAGTTGGAGTGCAAGGTCAAGGAAGTGGTAGAGCTCGGCCAAGAAGGCGGTGCCGGAAACTTGGTTATTTGCGAAATCGTAAGAGTACACATAGACGAAAAAGTCCTCAACGAAGACGGCAAAATAGACCAACACAAAATTGACTTGGTAGGCCGCTTGGGTGGCGACTGGTACGTGCGCGCATCGGGAGAGGCCCTCTTTGAAGTAGAAAAGCCTTTGAGGACCCTTGGAATGGGCGTAGACTCCATCCCCAAGAGAATAAAAGAAAGTACATTTTTAACGGGCAATGACCTTGGAAAATTGGGAAATGTTGAGCATCTTCCGACCCTAGAAGAGATCGAGGCGTACGCCGAAGAATCTTACCGCGTAAAGGAGATTTTAGAGTCTTCTGCAGATGGAATGGAAGCCCGAGAAAAGCTTCACCAATTGGGACATGAGCTCCTAGAAGAAAACAAAGTAGAAAAAGCATGGAAAGTGCTTTTGGTAGATAAGTTGACCCGAGAGTAAGACCCAAGAGTAAGACAAGACAGTAAGACAATAGTTTAAGCGATAAAGAGAAACACACACCATGGAATTGACCGGAAAAATCAAGGCGATTTTTGACACCAAAGAAATCACTCCCACCTTCAAGAAAAGAGAATTTGTTCTGACTACAGAGGAGCAATACCCTCAGCACATCATGTTGGAGATGATTCAAAAAAATACAGACAAGTTGGACGGGTTTAACGCAGGAGACAGCGTTACCGTAGGCATCAACATCAAGGGACGCGAGTGGACTTCACCTCAGGGTGAGACCAAGTACTTCAACACCATTCAAGCTTGGAGAATTGACCGCGCCGGTGCCGCTGCACCCCAATCGGCTCCAGCACCTGCTGCCGCAGCGCCAGCAGCTCCAGCCGCCGCTCCTTCTTTCCCTCCCGCTCCCCCCATGGATTCATTCGAGGAGCAGGATGACGATCTTCCGTTCTAAAAAAAGTAAGAAGGAAAATTGTAAGGAAAGGTTGGAAAGAACGTTTCAAAAAAATTAAAATTTATTGAGGGCTTCGGCCCTCTTTTTTTTGCCCGAACCAAATCCCTCAAACATTTGCCTTAAGGCGTCAAAAATCGCCTCAATTACTCGGTATTTTTTAATTTGCCGTGGCAAACAACCAGCACCCCTTCATGGAAAAATTTGCGGACGTCTTTGAGCGCCTCTTTAAAAAATTCCTCCCCAGTCCCTTGGGCATCGCCTTAGTACTCACGGGCCTGGCCTTTGGATTGGCCGCCATTTGGGGACATCCGATAGAATCCGGAGCTGGCGTAAATTCCGACGAAAATTCCAACCTATTCACCATTTGGTTTAACGGATTGTGGGGTTCCTCCACTCTGGCCTTTGCCGTACAAATGATGCTTATGCTCGTCATTGGGCACATGCTGGCATTGAGTCCCCCCATCAAAAACCTCATCACTTTCCTGAGTTCCCGATTTAAAACTCCCGCCACGGCCACCGCCGCTCTGGGTTTGGCCACCATTGTGGTTGCTCTTTTTAACTGGGGATTGGGATTGGTCTTTGGAGCCATCTTGGCTCGCCAAATCAAAGAAGATTTCGCCCGCAGAGGCCTTCCCATTAACTACCCCTTGCTGGGAGCCGCTGGCTACTCCGGACTTATGGTCTGGCACGGAGGACTTTCCGGTTCCGCACCCCTCAAAGCTGCTGAGGCCAACCACATCACCGAGATGATGGCCTTTTCTAGCGCCACCTTCCCAGCAGAAGTCACCATGGACCAAACCGTGTTTTCTGCCCTTAACGGAGGCAGCACCTTGGCCCTACTCATTCTCTTGCCTGCCACGTTATACCTCCTAGCCAAGAAGACCTCAACCCAGCCCGTTGTGGCCATTGCACAAGACACTGTAGAACCTCGCCCACAAATCATCAGTGGTGCGGAATGGATAGATCACGGACGCGCGTTTTCTTTGGCGGCCGGACTACTCTTTCTGGTCGCTGCCGCAATGCAAGTTCCGGCCGCCACCCGAGCCCTGGGGTTTTTGACTCCCAACTTCATCAACACCGTCCTCTTTGGGTTGGCCCTTTTGCTCCATCCCAATATCAAAAGCTTTTCCGCCGCGGCACAAGAAGCCATTGGCGACGCCACCGGAATCCTCCTGCAGTTCCCCTTGTACTTTGGAATTATGGGATTGATCAGAGACACCGGATTGGTCAATGATTGGGCCCTGTTCTTCTCCTCCATCTCTACGGCGGAGACCTTCCCCTTGTTCACCTTGGTGAGCTCGGGAATTATCAACGTATTTGTTCCTTCTGGCGGAGGGCAGTGGGCCGTGCAAGGTCCCATCCTAATGCAGACGGCTCAGGAATTGGGTGTACCCTACGGCAAGGCCATTATGAGTTTGGCCTACGGAGATCAACTCACCAATATGCTTCAACCGTTTTGGGCCTTACCCCTTTTGGGAATTACAGGCCTTAAGGCGAAAGAAATACTTCCCTACACCTGCCTTCTCATGTTGGTGGGTGGAATCATCTTTACCATTGCGCTGCTACTGTGAAAATTTACGAGCTCACATCCGGTCATTGGTTTCCCAATCCTCAAGGCGGTCCGGGAGATATGCCCTTGGCCATTGGTGGCGACCTTCATCCCGACCGTCTGATCAAAGCGTATCAGATGGGAATTTTTCCATGGTTCAATCAAGAAGACCCCATTCTGTGGTGGTCGCCCAATCCCAGAATGGTCTTGTATCCTGAGGCCATTCAGGTTTCTAAAAGCATGCGCAAGGTCATTAGAGACGGACAATTCACTTTGACCTTTGACAAGGCTTTCGCCGAAGTCATCAGGGCCTGTCAAAAAATCCCGCGCAAGGACCAAGACGGCACGTGGATCAGCACGGAAATCATCGATGCCTACACAGAACTCCACCACCGCGGACTGGCCCACAGCGCCGAAGTGTGGCAAGACGGTGAACTTGTCGGTGGACTGTACGGCGTTTCATTGGGCGGCAGCTTCTTTGGAGAATCTATGTTTTCCAAGGTGTCTAACGCCAGCAAATTTGCCTTTATACAATTGGCACAAAAGCTCTTTGGAAAGGGCTTTGACCTCATCGACTGTCAGGTGCACACCGATCATCTAGAGAGCTTGGGAGCTGTAACCGTAGACCGCGGACTCTTCCTTTCTCAATTGAATACCTCCTTAAAAAAGTCTACCTTAGAGGGAAATTGGAACGACCTTTTCACTCCCTAGCCGCCTTTCAATATAATTTTCAGTTTAAATTGCTAAACCAATTGCAAAACCATCCGCTCAGTCAATGGAAGTTTTTTACGATTCTTTTCTAGATATCAACCGCAAGGCCATGCTCATCTTGAGCGCCTGGGCTGTTCTCAATTTCTTGACGTCTAGCTTTTGGCTGTTCCGCTCCAAGGGCATGAACAAGTACTTCCACCAGATGAACATCGGGTGGAACTTGGTCAATGTAGCCATCGTAATTTTCTCATTGTACGGCATAGAACCCAATCCCACCATTACTTCACAGTTTTTGGTGGAAGAGCAATCCTTTATTGAGCGATTCCTCTTTTTAAACATTGGATTGGACTGCGCCTATATGGCTTTGGGATGGGGAATGATTCAGCGTTCTCTGCACCTTCAGAAAAACCCTTTGCGACTTAGGGGGTTTGGAAAATCCTTGCTCATCCAAGGCGGATTCTTATTTCTATTTGACTTGGGGTATTTTTCCTTCCACTTCGTTCACGGAAAAGGACTTTGGCAAGTTTTTGCGCTATAACGGTTTCATTCTGATGAGAACATTGACTTTTTAAATAGAAGCGTCTTAGTTGGAAGCTTTCCGCACGTCCAATGCGTCTCTCAGTCCATTGCCAATCAACATAAAAGAAAGCACCAGGGACATAATGCACAGTCCCGGCAAAAGGGCGAGATGTGGTTTGCCCATAATCAAGAAGGGATAGTGATCCTTAATCATCGTTCCCCATGAAGCCATGGGAGGTTGCGCACCAATTCCCAAAAAGCTCAATCCTGATTCTATCAAGATGGCAGCGGCAAAGTTGGCGGCAGAAATCACAATTACCGGTGCAATGGCATTGGGCAAAATATGTTTGGCCATGATTCTAAAATCAGAAAATCCTAAGACCCGGGCCGCTTCTACAAATTCGCGTTCTCGCAAACTCAAAACCTGTCCTCTGACCACTCTGGCCACTTCTACCCACATTGTCAAACCCACGGCAACAAATACCTGCCAGAAGCCCTTTCCCAATGCCAAGGTCAACGCAATGACCATAAGCAACGTAGGAATACTCCAAATCACATTGATCAACCACATGATAAAAGCGTCCACGCGACCACGGTAAAAACCCGCTAGCAATCCCAGGGGAATACCCACCAAAAGAGAAATAAACACGGAGATAAAACCCACGCTTAGAGAAACGCGTGTTCCCAAAATCAACCGACTGAGCAAGTCTCGCCCAAATCGGTCCGTGCCCAACCAAAACGTCTTGGATTGTACGGTGACTTTTTCAGAAAGGGGAAGTTTTCCGGAGGGTCCTTCCACGCCCTCTCCCACGTATTCTACGTATTCAATAAATCCGTTGGCTTCATGATATTCCGCAACGGGAATAACGCTTCCGCGGAATTTCTGACCCGTAAAGTAATCCCAGAAAGAGTGACTTACTTCCTCAGAAACTACAATAACGTCCACAGAAAACCCCATGGGTTTTTGCGCCAAGGGCAAGGACATTACATTGGCGTTTTCCGTAGAATCCGGTGCCAATACATATCCAAAAATCGAAATGAAAAAAGCGAGGCCAATGAGCACCATACTCACCTTGGCAAGGGGATCTTTCCACAATTTGGCCAGGGTACTCATGGACGCTCCTTTTGTTTTCGGAAATTACTTGATGTCGTGAACAATGTCTACCGCCTCGTGCAAGTACAGATCCGTAGAGATATTTTTGAGCCATCTATTGTAGCCCACCAACTTCGTAGAATCACTACCAAAGGCCGCTTTCTGGTATTCGAAAGCAGAAACCGTCAATGTATCTGACGTTCTGTTCATGCCCTCGTACTGCTTGCCTTCTTCCTTGGCGCGTTCTTCCTCAGCACGGTACTGTGCCAGAGAAATTCCCACTTGAGTCTCTTCAGATTTTTGTTTGAGGCGCTTGGCGTATCTATCGATGGTGGCAAACTTCTCGTTGTCCTTTACGCGATCTTCACTGGCCTCAATGGCATCCGAGAAATCGTAATCGTAGGGAGTGTATTTGGCGGCAGGAATTTTATCCGATGCCAAGGCATAGGTCTGCTCGCGTTCGCCAAAGTCCATGTAGTTATAAGAATCCGGTAGTACAATATCTGGCACCACCCCTTTGAGTTGCGTGGTATTTCCGTTGATGCGGTAGT
>CBFHSF010000014.1:0-38632 GCA_965658445.1 uncultured Schleiferiaceae bacterium
GATGCGGTAGTATTTCTGGATGGTCAACTTCACCGCTCCAATGGGTTTGATGCGGTTGTACTGAGCACCCAATGCACGGTCCATGTCGTAGATGTTCTGAACTGTTCCCTTTCCATATGTAGAAGAAGATCCCACGATAATTCCGCGGTTGTAATCTTGGATGGCAGAGGCAAAGATCTCTGAGGCTGATGCCGAAAATTCATTGACCAACACGACTACATTTCCGCCCCAGTAGGACTTCTTGTCCTCGTCGTAGTACTTTTTGATGCCCTGTTGATTGGACTTCACTTGCACAACAGGACCTTCTGGAATAAACAATCCTATCATGTCATTAACACCGGGGAGAGAACCACCACCGTTGTTTCTCAAATCAATGATCAAATCGTCAATGCCTTCGTTGGTAAATTGAATGAGTTCTTTCTTTACATCTTCCGCACAATTGCGGTTGTTTTCTGAATAGAAGTCCACGTAGAACCTGGGCAACTTGATGTACCCCACTCTGTCTTCGCCCTCGCCCAAAACGGCAGACTTGGCAAAGGTTTGTTCCAATTCTACCACGTCTCTAATGATGGGAATGATCATGCGAGAGCCGTCCTTCTTTTTCACCGTAAGGCGCACTTCCGTGCCCTTTTTACCGCGAATGAGCTTCACCACTTTGTTGATGTTCATTCCCACAACGTCCACGGGCTCGTCATCGCCTTGTGCCACTTTAGTAATCTTATCTCCCACTTCTAAGTCTCCTTGCTTCCAACAAGGCGACCCCGAAACAATGCGCTCAACCGTAACATAGCTACCCTTAGAAGAAAGCGTTGCGCCAATTCCTTCGAGCTGGCCAGACATGTCAATTTCAAAATTGTCTTGCTGCGCCGGAGGCAAGTATTCTGTATGAGGATCAAAAACGCCCGTCCATGCATTCATGTAGGCGCCCAACCACTCCACGCGGTCCGTAGTTTTCATGGTGGCAAACCAGTCGTTGTGAACCTCTGTCTCGCGCTTGCGAGCGTTGGCTTCCAATTCTTCCAGTGACTTCTGCCCTACGGTAGTGTCGTTTTGCTCCAACGCCTCGCGCATTTCTTCTTGCTTAGAATACACTCTGCTGGCCACGCGGTAAGTTAGATACTTTCTCCAACGCGCTTCCAATTCGCCTTTGTCTGCGGCCCAATCCAATTTCTCAGGATCGGTTTCTAGGTAGGCCTCTGTTTCCAAATCCAAGGGCTCGGATAAAATGTCACCCACCAGGCTCTGTACTTCGTCCAAACGCTCGGTAAACGTCACGTAGGTTTTGTCAAAAAACGAGAGGTTATTGGTAGAAAAGTAGTTGTCCAGTTGCTTGGATTCCTTCGACCACGCTTCCATCTCTGGGGCGGTAAAGAAGCGCTTGTTGTAATCTAGCGTTTGAAAATACAGGTCGTAGACCCCTTCGCTCAAGTCGTCATTCAACTCCTTGGGCTGATAATGCTGAGTGGTCAACAAACTGTAAATAAGCTCGTTGATAACCATTTCTTTTTCTCCAGAGGATTGGTACGCTTTAAAGCCAAAAAACAATCCCGCTGCGGCTACGACCACAACTAATATCTTCCAGTTACTCCGCATTATGCTTAATAATTTATTCATGATAGAATGTCGAATGTACAACTTTTACTGCGTAAATTGGGAACTATAAAACGTATCTCCACAACGGAACTTTTTTATACTCTTCTCACAAAACCTTTGAGCAGCCAAATCGTTCTTCAGAAAAGCGCTATTCTGCAAAAGAATGAGTCACTGACAATATCCGTCTGTTTTTTCGGTTAATTGTTATTGTGAATCGTCTTGAGAATGGCTCATGGAAATACAAATAAAACCAAGGATAATCCCAAGAGTTGGCGAGCCCAAACCGCGTCACTCAGCGGGAACTATTGTGAACTTTTGTGACCACATAATATAACTTACAAATGAAAAAACAGCTACTTCTAGGCCTTTTCCTCCTCGTGGGCCTATGGGTACACGCTCAACAGGTCACTCTCAGTGGGTACGTCAAAGACGGCGCCACAGGAGAAGACTTAATCGGTGCGTCCATTTCCATCAAGGGTACCACATTGGGTACCATTACCAATTCTTATGGGTATTACTCACTTACGGTTCCCAAAGGGAAATACATTTTCTTAGTCACCTACATAGGCTATGAGACACAAGAGTTTACGGTTACCCTCAACGGCAGTCAAAAGAAAAACTGGGAGCTCGCGGAATCTTCAGAAATCATCAATGAGGTAGAAGTTACTGGCGAGCGCTTGGACGAAAACATCAAGTCCGTAGAGATGTCAACCAACTCTCTTACCGCTAAGCAAATCAAAAAAATTCCACAGCTCCTGGGAGAAACCGATATCATTAGAACCATCACGCTATTGCCCGGTATTACAACCGTGGGGGAAGGCGCCAATGGGTTTAACGTACGCGGAGGTAACGCAGACCAAAACCTCATTCTCTTGGACGAGGCGCCCGTGTACAACTCCTCTCACCTCTTTGGGTTTTTCTCTGTTTTTAATGCCGATGCGGTTAAAGACGTAAAGCTCTACAAGGGAGGTATTCCCGCAGAATACGGAGGTAGATTGTCTTCCGTTTTGGACGTTCGTCAACGCGAAGGAAACTCCAAGCAGTTTAAGATGAACGGGGGACTGGGACTTCTGTCCAGCCGCTTGCTCTTGGAAGGTCCCATTGTGGAAGACAAGATTTCCTATATGGTGGCGGGGCGCCGCTCTTACTTAGACATCTTCTTTGGACTGTCTGATGACGAAGCCATCAACCAGAGTATCCTCTACTTCTACGACTTCAACGGTAAGGTCAATTTCAAATTTTCTGAACGCTCTCGTCTATTTATTAGCGGGTACTACGGTCAGGACAATTTTGGAATTCAGGACCAATTCAACTTTGGATGGGGAAATGGTACAGGAACCGCTCGTTGGAATTATCTCATCAATGACAAGCTCTTCTTTAACCTTACAGGAGTCTACTCGGATTACAAATACAACTTGGGAACTCCGGACAATGCAGAGGCCAACTTCCGCTGGGATTCCCGTGTGAGAAACAACATCGTAAACGCCCAATTCTCTTGGTATCCCAATGCCAACAACACGGTGGAGTTTGGCATGGACAACACCTATTACATCTTTGACCCCGCAGAAATTTCAGGAGATATCAGCCAGAGCTTGAGTCAGTCTCGCGCTTTGGAGTCGGCTCTATTTATCAGCAATGAGCAACAGGTCAATGATAGATTGACCATTCTTTACGGCCTTCGCTACGCCGGCTTTGCGAGATTGGGACCACAAAACATCCGAACTTACGAAGAAGGCAAATTGGTAGAAGACTCTACCGTGGTTTCTGAGCAATATTACGAATCGGGAGAGATCATTGAATCCTACTTTGACTGGGATGGCTTTGAGCCGAGATTGGCAGTGAACTACCTCCTGAGCGATGAAATCTCGTTGAAGTTTAGCTACAACCGCATGCGCCAGTTCATCCACTTGATTTCGAACACTACCACGCCTACGCCCATCGATATTTGGCGACCCAGTGGTCCGCACATCAAACCGGCCGTGGCCAATCAAATTGCCGTGGGGTACTTCCAAAACTTTAAGGAAAACACCTATCGCTTTTCGGCGGAAGCCTACTACAAAGACTTTAGAAACGTAGTGGACTACAAGGACAACGCAGACTTGATTTTTACCGAATACATTGAGACCGAACTCTTAGCAGGAATTGGGAGAGCCTACGGTTTGGAATTGATGATTGAGAAAAAACTCGGCGCCCTTACCGGTTGGGTGAGTTACACCATCTCTAGAAGTGAGCGCCAAGTAAACGGGACCAACCGCTTTAATACCATCAACGGTGGCGATTGGTACTCCAGTAACTACGACAAACTCCACGATCTTACCGTGGTAGCCAACTACTCCATCAACAAAAAATGGGATGTGGGGATGACCTTTGCCTTCCAAACCGGAAGACCTATTACCTATCCTTCCGCTCGTGGGCAGTTTGAGGGCATTACGTACCCCGTTTACAACAACAGAAACGGTGCTAGAATTCCCAACTATCACCGCTTAGATCTCTCGGCTACCTATACGCCGGAGGTGAAGCCCGGACGCAGATGGCAGAGCTCGTGGTCCTTTGGTGTTTACAATGCGTATGCGCGAAGAAACGCCTACTCCATCTTCTTCCGTCAAAATGAGGACAACCCGTTAATTACTGAGGCCGTTCGCCTTTCCATATTTGCCACCATCATTCCATTTGTGACCTATAACTTTGAATTTTAATCTCATGAGAAAGTATATAAACCCCAAAATCGCCTCGGCTTTTGTTGGACTTGCCACACTTCTCCTTGGGATGACTTCATGCCAAGACGTAGTGGAATTGGACTTACCAGATGACGATCCCATCATTATTATCAACGGTCGTCTTTCAGACACAAAGGGGATTTTTATTGACGTGCTGGCTTCTGCCCCGTACTTCTCAAATGACTCCGTACCTACCATTTCCAACGCTATGGTTTCTCTTTACCAGGACAATGTGTTTTTGACCACCATCCCAGAAAAGCCAGGGGTTCCTGGGCGTTATTCCGCTCCGCTAAATGGAATGGAAGGGAGCACGTATTACATCCGTGTAGACATTCCCAATTCAGACCCTTACTTCCCCGGGACTTCTTGGGAGTCAGCACCTGAGACCATGAATCGCGTCTTCCCCATAGACTCCATGTACTCTAAATACTTGCCAGCGAATCCTCCCTTCCAAGAGGAGGGTTACTACATCTTTATGCACTTTACAGAGACGCCAGGCAAAGGGGATAACTACAGACTCAAGCTTTGGAGAAATGACTCACTACAGGGACGTCCTCAAGATTTGACGGTCTTTGACGATGAGTTTATCGATGGGTTGAGCTTTAATGACTCCAGTCAATTTGGAGCGTTTCAACTTACCGGTTCTCCTTCCGTTGACGGTTGGGAACACAAGGCAGAAATCTCTTCAATAAACCTCGGTTACTTAGATTATATCACCTTGCTCAGACAGCAAACCCTGCAAGTGGGATCTACCTTTGATCCACCACCAGCACCCATTGTTGGGAACATTTACGAGACGGGCAATCCCAAGAATTTTGGGCTGGGCTACTTTGCCGTGTCCATGCTTTCTTCGGATTCTACGGTAGTTGAAAAGTAAGTTTTAAATTTGTGCCATGGAAAAGGAGACACAGTGGCTAGAAGGCCTTGCAGATCAGCATTGGGCAAAGGATTTTTTTGTTTCTCAAGGACTCAGTGACCAGTGGGTAGAAATATTGACTTTCACCACGGACGTAGTCATCTTGGCCGTCATTGCGTGGCTGGCAGATTTCATTACGCGTAGCATTATCCTCAACGTAGTTCACCGAATTGTCTCCAGAACCAAGGCGACATGGGATGACTCCTTTTATGAGCAAAAGGTTTTTAGCAGCTTTTCACATTTAGTGCCTGCACTCATTCTCAAGGCGGGAATCCCTCTAATCCTCGTAGACTTTAAGGGTATTGTCAACGCCTTTGATACCGCTTTGGACGTATACATCATTTACCTCATTGTTACTGTCCTTAACAAGACCATGAAGGCCATTGAGGGTTTTGTGGAAGAAAATCCAGCCACCAAGGACAAGCCTTACCGCACCTTAATCCAAGTGTTGAGAATAATCAACTACTTTGTGGGGGCCATCTTCGTGATTTCAGTTTTGTTCAACGTGGAGCCCGGTTCTCTGTTGGGTGCCTTTGCTGGAACGACGGCCATTTTGATTTTAATCTTCCAAGACGCCATCAACGGATTGCTGGCCAATTTTCAAATCTCCATGTATGACCTTTTGAGAAAGGGAGATTGGGTGACTTTTGAAAAATATGGAGTGGACGGAACCGTAACCAGTGTGGACTTGACCACGGTGAAGGTTCAGAATTTTGACAACACCATTTCTTCTGTTCCCGCGAAGGCCTTTACCTCGGATTCGTTTGTCAACTGGAGGGGAATGCAAGAAGCCAATGTGCGACGCATCAAGCGCAACATCAACATAGACATCAACAGCATTAAGTACCTCAGAGGAGATGATTTAAAATCCTACTCGGACATTCAGCTGGTGGCAGACTACATGGAGCACAAAGAGTCAGAAATCGCCTCTAACAACACCCAGGAAAAAGTAAAAACAGCTTTGACCATTAACGGCAGACAACAGACAAATGTTGGGCTGTTTAGACAGTACATTGCGGCCTATTTAAAGCAACATCCCATGGTCAATAACAATCACACTTTAATGGTGAGACAGTTGCAACCCACAGAGTACGGCATTCCATTGGAAGTGTATTGTTTTGCCAATACCATTGTGTGGACAGAATACGAAGAAGTTCAGGCCGATATTTTTGATCACCTGTATGCCGCCGCTGCTTACTTTGACTTGCAGCTCTTCCAAAGCCCAAGTGGGAAAGATATTCTGGGGATTTCTAAAGGGTAATAAGGAACGGGAATTCGATTGACTTATCACGACGCCAAATTATCTCTGGTATCTAACGCTCTTCCATTCGTAACCGCCTCGCAAGGATTTGATTCCGATGTACGAAACGTAAAAGGGGTAGAAGAAGCCTATGACAAAGCTGTAGGGAAGAAGAGAATTCTGTCCCAGCAGACGCAAGGGCAGAATCAAATACAAGGAGTTTAAGAACACTTTGCCGCCCCAATATGCCAAGACATAGGGCAACAGTTCGGGAACCAGGACCGCAGCTAAAACACCTACTACGATGCTCAACTGAGTTAGGCCTATGTACCACGTGGTCAAGGTAGCTGGCCAATAGGTGTAATGAGTAGATTTTGAAGCCCAACGTACACGTTGATCTACAAATTCTTCTATCGTCTGCGGTGGAACCGTAGAAACTACCAACTCTTTGTTCTTTAGATATCCCACAGCGTCTTTTCCCATTTTTGACACGGCATAATGCGCTAAGAAAACATCATCACCACTGGCGATGTCTAAATTTTCTTGATTAAAGTATTCCAACCAGAGGTCCTTGCGGTACCCCAAGCTCGCTCCGTTGAGCATAATGGGTTTCCTAAAACCTATGTATGAAATGGAAGATCCAATGAGACTGGCAAACTCTGTAGCTAAGGTGTGATTCCAACGAGAATCCTGTGTAGAAAATCGAACCGGCGCGCCCAAAACAGCCGCTTTATGGTTCAGAGTCACAGCTTTTCTCAAATTCTGGAAGAAGTCATTGGGAAGTAATACGTCAGCATCCAATTGCCATATCCAAGGATGAGAGGCCGCTTCGATACCCGTTCTAAGGGCTGCCTTTTTGCCTCTGCCCGCCGAGGTCAAGACGGGGAAGAATTCAGAGATCATATCTACAGAACCGTCCGCAGAATGGTCATCAACAAAGAGGAGTTCTATACCAGAAAGGTCTCTGTAACCAATGGATTGTAGAAGGTAGGGGATATTGTGTGCCTCATCCTTAAACGGGATGACCACAGATATCTTCTGTAGCTCGTCTGGGGCAGAAGAGAAATCATTCTCTTTTACTTTGAGCCATCCTCGGGTTAAGAAGAGGGTAAAGACAAACTCTAGAATGAATAGTGCAGCTAAGGTGGTAATTGCAATAAACATTGAATACAAGGTACGAATAATACCGGATTAATCCTTTAAGTTTGTGTTATGACCAAAAGTGAAGGAAGCGGAGTTCCGAGTGAACGCATCATTATGGGAGTAGATCCCGGAACCACCATTATGGGTTTTGGGATTATTAAGATCGTGGGAAAGAAGTCCTCCCTGATTTGTTTGGACATCCTGAATATGACCAAGGAGAAGGATCACTTTACCAAACTTCAACAAATCTTTGACAAGACCATTGAACTCATAGAAGAGTTCCACCCCGACGAGATGGCTTTGGAAGCCCCCTTCTTTGGCAAAAACGTTCAGTCCATGCTCAAGCTGGGTCGTGCACAAGGCGTAGTCATGGCAGCTGGACTCTCTAGACGCATTCCCGTTTGTGAATACTCTCCCAAGCGAATTAAACAATCCATCACGGGGAATGGAAGTGCTTCTAAGGAAATGGTCGCTGGAATGCTTCAGAAGATCTACAACCTCAAAGAAATCCCCAAACATTTGGATGCAACCGATGGTCTGGCGGTAGCTACTTGTCATTTCTTTCAAAGAGGAAGCGCTTCTGTAGGAGAAGATTCAAAGTCCTACTCTAGCTGGGGAAGTTTTCTCAAAAACAATCCCGACAGAATGGGCTAACCCCCATTCCACCTAGGTCAATTCAAAAATTTAATAATGGCTATTTCCAGAAATTCTGGAGAGACTGTACAATGTCTTTAAACTCACCTTCCGACAACTCCAACTTGGGACGGGCAAAATTCATGTCGTCCATGGTGTTGATGGGCATTAAGTGGATATGAGCATGAGGCACTTCCAATCCAATAACTGAAGAACCTACTCGGTCACAAGGGAAGGTGGCTTTGATTCCACGAGATACTTCCTTGGCAAACTTCCAAAGCTCGAGGTAATGAGGCTCCGGAAGGTCAAACAATCGATTGACTTCAATTTTAGGAACCACCAAGGTGTGGCCTTTGACCAAGGGGAAAATATCGAGAAAGGCAAAAGCATAGTCGTTTTCTGCGACTTTGTAGGATGGAATTTCTCCCGCAATGATTTTTGAAAACAAGGTTGCCATAATGCCTTTACTTAGTAATTAGCGTTGCTTAGCGAGTAATTTCAAGAACTTCAAATTTGAGGATTCCGTTGGGAACTTGGATTTCAGCTACCTCGCCAACTTCCTTACCCAAAAGACCTTTTCCTATGGGAGAGTTTACAGAAATCTTTCCTGCTTTGAGGTCTGCTTCCTTCTCGCTCACCAAGGTGTATTTCATTTCCATTCCATTGGCTTGGTTTTTCAACTTCACTGTAGAAAGTACCAAAACCTTTGAAGTATCCAATTGAGATTCGTCAATAACACGTGCGTTGGCCAAGATGTCTTCTAGCTTGGCGATTTTCATTTCCAAAAGACCCTGTGCTTCCTTGGCTGCATCGTATTCAGCGTTCTCTGAAAGGTCACCCTTATCTCTGGCTTCAGCAATTTGAGCAGAAATACGAGGTCTTTGAACAGACTTCATGTCCTCAAGCTCATCCTTGAGATTTTGAAGTCCTTCTTCTGTATAGTAGGATATGTTACTCATAGTCGTATAAAATAAGTGAGACCCCATTACGGGGTCTCTCTACGCAAAAATAAACAATATTTCTAACTCCTAAAACGGAGACCTCTTACAGGGCAAGAATCACTCCAAAAGAGTGGATTCCACCAAAGGTATTAGTGTGGCGGTAAGAGTAGTCAATTCCAAAGCTAGAACCGTCGTCGTTAATGGGCACATCAAAGGTCAAACCTCCTGTTACACCAGAAATGGCGGTAGTTGTAGCATCGTCGGAACGATTGTCAAAAATTCTGTATCCAGCACGAATGCTCAAGTATTTCTTCATACCATACTCCAAACCAATGTTGTAGGTATCTTTTTCAAAAGAGTTAGAGTTGAACGAAATGGCAGGCGTCAAACGGTTGTACTCATCCAAAAGGATGTCGTAAGAACCACCGATGTTCAACTGTGTAGGCAATTCAAAAGAAGCGGCTCTCTCCTCAAACGTTCTGGTCACACCAGAAGTGGGTACGGGAAGAGACAAACCAAATCCGTCTCCAGAGTACTCAACCGCAGGACCTACGTTCTTAAGAGTAATACCAAACTTCCACTCGTCGTTCTTACCGGTTTGGTACTGAACACCCGCGTCAAAACAAACACCGGTAACACTCAAGTTAGAGATGTTGTTGTTGTACACCTTAATGTTCACACCCCCGAAAATAGACTCGGTAAACTTCTGAGAGTACGCCAAACCAATCACCAAGGTAGATGGAGAAATGGTTCCCGAGGTACCTTCTGGTTGATCCTCAGTAGTTACTTCCCACTCACCGTAGTCAAAAGACGTAAGAGAAACTCCAAGAACTCCTGTCTCCCCTACCTTTTGTCCAAAGGCGAAGTTGTTCACAGAGATACCTGAACCTACAAGCCATTGCGTGTTGGAGAAAACAACTTCTGTTTTGTTCACCCCAGCAAGACCCGCTACGTTGATGTATAAACTTTCTAGACCTCTTACACCTGCGGTGTTGGCGTCTGCCCAACCCGATGATTTAGCAAACGGGTTGATCAATAGCTCAGAGGCACCTGCCTGTCCTGCCCTTTGAGGGTTTCCAGCGAAAACGCTCGTAGAAACGGCGATTCCGAGGACGGCAACGGCT
Source organism: uncultured Schleiferiaceae bacterium (assembly GCA_965658445.1). Classification (GTDB taxonomy): domain Bacteria; phylum Bacteroidota; class Bacteroidia; order Flavobacteriales; family Schleiferiaceae; genus CBFHSF01. The sequence goes on from CBFHSF010000014.1 coordinate 10,308, forward strand.
ACTTTTTTAAATACTGATTTCATAGTATAATAGTAATCTCTTTGTCTTTATTAGAATGCGTTCAAGTCAACCGGTCTCAAGGCTCCAAACCACTTAACTACCTTCTCACCAATTCCTGGTGCATCGATGTGGATGATGTATACACCCGAAGCGATGGGCACGTTGTATGTGTTCTTGAGATCCCAAGTCACAAACGTCAAGTCTGTATCCTTGTTGATCTGACGAATCAACGTTCCGTTAGTAGCGTAGATAGAGATAGTACAGGTCTGTGGCAAGTTGGTAATTTTAACCAAGTTGTCAAGCTGTGACTCTTCGTAAACCGATCCACCGTAGTAAGGGTTGGGTACTACTCTGATCAAGTCAAGAGCAGATTCCGCAACAGGTCCTACAGAAGTTTGCGTTGCAATGTCTGTAGTGGTAAACAAGAACTTAGGGTTCCCTTGGTTCGAGTTGTCAATCTCACGGTTTGCGTATGGCTTAGCCATTCTAATTTGAACTCTTACGTCAGAAGGCATTTCTGTGTAAGGATCCATGTCGTTGTATCCAGGAGCCATCAATGGTACGTTCACCCAAGAAATACATCTAAATACGCGAGTTTGTGAACTTACGATGTTAAGAGTATTCAAGTCATTGTACAATGGGTGATCTTGAGGGTTGTTACTCACCCAGCGAGTGTCTATAGTACCCAATCCTGAAGGAGTCGTCTCCCCAAAGATGTAGATGTAGTGCTGACCTCCCATGGCAAACACACCGTTTACGTTGTCTCCAGGTGTTTGAAGCAAGTTCTCTGTTGGGTTCCACCGCATATCTCTACCGTTTTCTGCTGCCAACCAAGAGTTCTCACCAAATGCGATGTTCAAACGAACACCTGATTCAATATCTACAGCATAACCTGGGAACCAAGACCAACCGGGGTTGGCAGGATCAGGAATCAAGTTGGTAGGATTGCTAGGATCTTTATCCAAACCATTGGCTGCTCTCAATTGTAATGTGGAAGCACCCCCTTCGTTAAGACCAGGATCTTCTCCCAATTCAAATACGGGAACACGAGTCCAAAGGTCAGGGTTTGAAGTAAAGACAACATCTACAGAGTTACTCAACTCAATAGGACGCTTAAAGTCAATCATAGGTCCGAGGCCGTAAAGCTCAAATCCGTCTGCCATAGTCTGTCTTCTCAAAGAAGAAACATAGGCTGCAGGTCCCCAAGTTCCACCTACAATTTGCTTGTAGTTTCCTTTAGGGTCTCCAGAGTAATCTGGGTAGTATTCGGCGGGTGGTTCCGTTGCGTTGGTGTTTGTTCCAGAAAGGATCCAGTTGATGGGGTTGAAGTCATCCACATCAGGAATTCCAGACAACCAAGCTCTTGTCGGATCGTCGAATACCATTTCTGAGTAAAGAACACCGTTTTCACGTGTTCCCAATGTATCATTACCTGGTTTCAAAGGTTGCTCGATGCTTACCGACATACCCAATTCAGGAATAATTTGCTCATTTTTAAGTTCGATGATGGTATCTGATTTCTTAACCAAAGTATCACCAGTTGCTGCGTTGTAAACCATCCAAGAAGCAGAGGCATCAGACTCATCAAATTCCAAGATGTAATCACCAGAAGGAATTTCTAGAGGATCTACTACTTTGATATCAACAGGTCCTTGACCGGCTGCGTAAGTAGGCTGAAGAACAAAACCATCCGTTACGATTTGGTCTTCTACTTCTGCTGTGTAGTTCATGATCATGTTGCCGTTTCCTTCTCCTTCAATACGAGTGATTTCAGGTCCAAATCCGTAGAAGCTGTTAATAGTAGTACCGTTTGCTTCTGCTTGTGTTTGGTGAGGAATTGCACCGTAGGTTCTGATGTTTCTACGACCTGGCAAGTAAGGCTTGCGCTGTCCGTCAGGAGCCAAAGTAGGATCAAACTCTTTGTACTGGTTAACACCGTAAGCAATTACTGTGTAGTAGTACTCTCTGTGGTTGATCAAGGTTCTTTCACCCGTTGCAAAGGCATCCTGAGTCAAGCGGATTGAAGTTTCAGGTCCATTGTTGTTGGTTACCAAAGTCATATCCTGTGGTACCAAAGCGTTCAAGTTTGGATCTACTTCCCAGTTGATCAACTGAGTGATTCCGTTCTTAACGTCAGACTGAGCCACCAAACGAGCCTGTGTAGGATCGTAAAGATCCGAGATAGATACGTTAGCATTCTCCAATTGGAAAATTTGGTATCCTTCAAAGATGTAGTATCTGTAGTTGGGGTACAATTGATCCAATTCTCCTGGAGTCAATGTATCGGGCACTGGAATTAGCGGATCCAATTCGCGGTATCCCAACTGGTAGTTGTTAGAAGCTGTGTTGTTAGAAAGCTTGATGATCAACTCATTCTCCAATTCTTGAATTTCAACCGATGGAGCATCCGGTCCGTTCAATACTTGGAAACAGTTATCAAACAAAGCTTGTGCTTTGTCATCAGCGATAATTACTTTCTCTACAGAAGCAAAGAGGTCAGAGTTATTGATATCTCTTTCCCAAACGATTCCTGTAGTAATGAAGTTCAAAGAACCGGGTGCCAATGAGAATGGACCAGCAGAGTGAAGACCACGCTTGTCCTCTTGGTTGGCTGGAGATTCGAACCAGTTTTGTGGAGCCGTTGGTTCAGTTACACCCGTTGTATCGTAAGTGATACCAGGGTAAGCAAACTTGGTCTCCAAACCACCTCCACCGATGATCAAACCGTCACCGTTACCAATGTTACCTGGTCCTGATGGGTTCTCTACGTAAAGTGGATCACCGTTCTTCCATAGGGTTCTCATGTAGTTATAGAACTGAGTACCGTTGTCTGGGTTTCCAGAGAAGAAGTCTGAGGTGTTGTTGTAGTACATGAAACCTGACATGATAATACGCTCGTTAATTCCGAGTGCAGGATCTTCAGGAACACAAACGCCATCTTCGTTTCTAACGGCATCAATACAACCATCTCTGTCGTTGTCCAATCCGTCAAAGTAATCGGCAAAAGGACCTTGGAAGAAGTCAAAACCTACCGCTGGTGGGTTTTCACCGTAACCCAATGGACCTTCGTCATCGGCGTCAGAGTTGTAACAGTATCCCAATCCTCTAGGAATGTCACAACCAATAATATCGTCATTGGCGTTACCCAAATCCGGGTCAAACCAAGTTGAGAAGTATGTATCCGCCAATCGGAAAGATGAGCGGTTGATAATTCTGTAGTTGTAGAAAGTCATGTTGTTGATCTCGTCATTCGTAGAGAAGGCAAAAGCCTGGGCACGAATTTCAAAACCAAGAGCTCCAGCTTGGGTCTCTGTGTGAATGTTTCCTTTATCGTTGTATACCCACCAGATGGTTTCGTCACCGTAAAGAACATCCGTTTCTTTATTTCTACAGTCAAATACGTTTTCGATGTCGTATGCAGGGTAATCTACGTAAGGATCGTAGATCAAGTCACCATCGTTGTCGATGAATGGAGCCAACATACCTGGGTAAACCATGTTAGACAAACCGTTACCAGGCCAGTTGAGGATAGACTGTGGAATGTTTCCTTCGTAGTCAGGGAAGTTTACTGCGGCATCACAGTCAGGATCTTCCTCACAATCCAACCACGCTTTGTGGATTTCAACTTCCTCTCTGGTCACTATAAAATGTCTGTCGTAGGCGTCACAAACGTCCTTGTTAACAGAAGCATTGTTATCGGTAGAAAGAGGACCAGGCCAGTAATCGTTACCTCTTTGACGGTACGTCATGGCAGCGAGTTTCAACTGATCCCCGTCGTCAATACCACCGAGCCAAAGAGCTCCTGCAAACATAGAGTGACGATTAGAACCCTTGGGCACCTCGTAGCGCGCTTGGTTCAAATCCCACCACATGTCACCACCGGCCAAAATCGTAGTACGAACGTTGTTGAGCTGGAGAATGGCCTCAGCACCTGCTGGCTGACACAATTCTTCCATGGCTTTAAGTCCGCCCTCCGTCTTACCGGTAGAATTGTTTTTATTTAGATATGGAATGTCTTTGGAAACTCCCATGTGGGCCGTTGCCATGATTCCAAGAAGAATGAGAATTGTCTTTTTCATATTCTTTGTGATCAAAATATATTTTTAGAATCCTAGACGTACACCCAAACGAATCTGACGAGGAAGGGCGTAGTTGAATGGATTAGCAACTCTTGCGTTATACAAATCGCGGTAAGCTTCAGCATCCGCTCTAAAGGCAATCGATGTTTGTCCCTGTGGTGAAGCCAAGAAACCATCGTCTTCTGGTGATCCAGTAAATGGATACACATTAAGTACGTTCAACGTATTGAGAAGGTTCTCAATTTGCATAAATACTTCTACGTTTCCAGGCTTAGTGTCTGACCACTTAACGTCCCAAGACTTGTTGATAGTCATGTCAATGTTAAATGTCCAAGGCAATCTAGATCCGTTTACGTTTCCGGTCAATGGAACTGAAGAAGCAGCTTCTGTCAGAGGATATGCTCTTGAACGGCGAGTGTAAGGAGTACCTGATGAACCGGTCATCAAGAGGTTAATACCAGCGTTGGCAAACCAGTTGACACCTCCCCACTTAGGACCGTTGTAAGCTGCACCTCCGCGGTAGCGGTAGTCAAGGTTAAGAACCAATTGGTGGCGGCTATCGTAATCCAATGGAAGGATGTATCTCAAGTTAGGCTGACCAGACTGTGCCAAGTTCGCACCTGAGTTAGGACCAGAACCCGTACCGTCAGCAAACTGAAGGGTGTAGTTAACGTTCATTTGAACGTTTCCGATTCTTCTCAAGTCGTAACCCAAAGAGAATCCTTTAACGGTACCGTAATCCTGGTTACCGTAAGTAAGGTAAGATACAGGGTACGCTCCGTAAAGACCTACAATCTGAGTCATGTCACGCATTTCGCGGTAGAATGAAGTAATCTTCAAAGCAGAGTAGTCATTCAACTTCTGACGGAAACCTAATTCGTAGTCAGTCGTTTTGATAGGACGCAAATCGGCATTTGCGATGGTTCCACCGACTCCGTTTTCCATCAACAAGAAGGACACAGGATCCATTCTGTTAAACCCTGGATCAGGACGCTGAACCAAAAGGTCGTAGTGAGCGAAGAACTCAGCTTCGTCAGATATTGGGAACTGGAATGAAATACGTGGAGAAACGGTTACTTGTGGAGAGTAGTCAACAAATGATTCGTTGTACGTGTCTTCCAATTTAGCATCGGTTCCGTACTTGAGGTAAGGCTGGATACCTCCTTGACCTTGGTCCTCAATGTTCTTAAAGTTTGGCTCAACTTCACCTTCTGCGGTGTACCATGTGTTTCCGTCGCGGAAACCAACAATGTTTGGAGAAGAAGAAGTTGCGTCGTCAACGTAGATTACGTAGTCATCACCGATGTTTCCAGGAATCTCTCCAGCAAACTCACCTCTCTTTTCACCTACGGTAAAGGCAGGGTAAAGAAGGTACTGGTCAGCTAAGATAGACTGGTTGGCGTCGAAGCGGTCAATACGAACCCCTACGTTGAAGAAGATATCTTCGAAAGTAAACTGATCTTGAATGTAACCTGCGATGTAGATGGGCTCGAAGGCACCGATTTGACGCTGGTACACTCCGTTTTCGTCAGGAGTAAAGAAGTCTTCCAACCCTGGACGAGTGTCAACGATGTTTCCTTTGTAGTCGTAACCGTTGTACGCTACGTATTGAGTAGCACCAATGTTCAAAAGCTCATCTGCGCTAAACATGTCTAAAGAGAAGAAGTCAGGATCGTAAGAATCGATATCGATAACATCCAATCCGTTTACGTCCAATCCAAGCTTGCGACGTACGTTACGGTCAAAAGTTCTTGGAACTCCACCGTCAAATGAACGAGAGTAGTTTACCGTATCCTGGTACACACCGAACTCATCGTATACTGGCATTGGGTTGTCCAAGTCCAACTGAGAAATGTGGAAGTTTTGCAACTGACGCATTTGGTTCCAGATACCAGCGGCACCTACTCCAAAACCACGGTCAAAGCGCTGCTCAAATTCAAAACCAGCTCTTAAAGAGTGTCCTTTAATTTCAAAAGTTGTGTTCGCTGTTACGCGGAACTGAGAGTTTCTAAACTTGTTGTAACCGGTTTGAACGGCTCCAACGTTACCCCAAAGACCGTAAACGGCAGCAGGCTGGTCTCCGTTTACAAGAGCTTGACCTGAACGAATGTCGTTGATACTGTTGGTGGTGTTGTTCAATGTACCGTTGTTTACCAAGCGGTAGTACTCAGAGGTGTAGTTAGAAAGAATGGGGTTGTTAGGTCCTGGAGTATAGATTACTGCAGTATCTCTAAAACCGTTGTGAATCCATCCTGTCAAAGTTCTTCCGAAGTTAGGATCGTTAGGATCTGTAATTACTTCTGACTCGCCCAAAGAGTAAGAGTTTGTGGTGCGAGTGTCAAAGCTACCCAAGTGACCGTACTTAAAGATGTTTTCGCCAAAGCGAGAATCAAAAGTAGAACCTTGGTTTCTCTGGTAATCCACCTGAATTTGGTAGAAGGCGTTCTTAAAGATAGAGTTAGACTCAGGATCACCGAAAGACTGCTGGAAACGCGCAGAAGCTACCCAGTCATTTCTAACGGTTTGTGAGTTGTTGTTGTAGTTCATCAACGAGTTGGCTAGCGAGTAGTTCATCCCGTTAAAGTAGTTGTAGTTACCACGGATAGACAATGAACTCTTAGCTCCTGTCTTAAAAGTGATACTACCGTTCAAACGAACTTGCGTTCTGTTGGCGTTCAAGCGAGCGCTAGTAGTCTCAAGATCTTGATCGTACAAGAAAGACGCAGAAGGCAAAACCCCTTGACCTGAAGACGAGGCCTGTACAGGAGCAGCTTCCAACTCAGCGAGCTTTGAGTCTTTTACTTTATATACGTCTAGGGCTACGGGACGTGGATCCGCCTCGTACTGGAAATCCCCAGAGAACAAGAAACCTACAACGGTGTTCTCGCCACCGCCTTCTTTCTTCTTCTTATAAATAGGTCCACCCACGGTTAAGTTCACCAAGTTGTAGTGGTACGCATTAAAAGGAGATGAAGTCAAGAATTCTGTAGATCCGAAGAAGTTTGGCTGAGGACCACGAGTTGTGGTGTTAATAATACCCCCGGTTGCATCCCCGTACTGTGCGGGAAGACCTCCAGTGATAATCTCAGTCTGTGCAATCGCATCACGTGGAAGCACTACGTTACCTCTAATACGAATACCATCCACGATCTGAACGTTCGTAGAGGAACGTGCACCCCTAACGTTTACGTTACCCGAACCATCGTTCTGCGCAAACACACCTGCGGTGGTAGCCGCAATCTGTGACAGGTTACGAACGGGAAGGTTCTTAATTTCTTCTTGAGTTCTGATCTCAGAAGTTTTACCCTTTTCAATAAGGGGCTTTTCCCATACAACTTCTACAGTTGTTAGAATTTCTGATTCAGGAACCATTTTAAAGTCCAACACGGTAGGTGCGTTGGCTCTAACCAATACCTGTTTGATTGTCATGGTCTGTTGTCCAAAGGACTGAACCTCGACGTCATAGTTTCCAGGGTTAAGGGGTGAAATGGTGTACAAACCGTCAAAATCGGTTCCACCAGTGGCCACCGCTTCACCACCTTGCTTAACGGTGACGATGGCTGCGGGAATTCCCTCTCCGTTTGCTTTTTCGATAACCTTACCTCTAATCGACCCTGATTGGGCGAAAACAGAGGAGGTTGCAAGGATTAAGAGGAGTGCTAGTATTCTTTTAATCATATGTTGTGACGCGATTAAAAATTTCTCATTTTTTTCAAGGTGGTAAATATAACAACAATTGTAGTGCTTACACAAGCAAACAAAAGGACACTAAAAGGGTTGTAAAGGTCAATAGCTTAATATTCAGCTATTTACTTTTTCTCTTATTCACAATATTTTGTTAATATATGTGTTAAAGAGAGGAGTTTACTTACTTTTGTCAGGCTGTTTAAGCAAATACAGATGCGGATACTTACCTCTAACATAATATTAACGTTTACAATTTCGATAGGGTTGGCAATTTTCTCGACAAGTTGTTCAAAAAACAACGATGAGTACCAAATTCCCAACGTTGGCGTAGAGGAGGTTTTATACCTCAACAACCCATCTAACTTTGATCTTCAAGTGGCGGGGGGTTACTTGTCAATTCCCGCTGGATACCGCGGTATCATTGTGTATAGAAGATATGCAACCGGTGGTGTCAATGACTTTGCAGCCTACGAACAAGCCTGTCCCCTTCACTTTGATCAAGACTGCGGAAAGCTAGAAGTTGAGGACGGTATATATTTAATGTGTCCATGCGATAGCAGCCAGTGGGTTTTGTTTGATGGTTCACCACTTCAAGGCAACAATGCTCCCGCTGTTAAATTCTACAACGTACAGTTTGACGGTATCAACCGCATTCGCATCACCAACTAAGTCCCCTCCATTTCCCGCAGAATCTGCCATTTATCAGGTTTTTATCCGAGGATTCACTGTATTTTTGCCCCCTCGTCAAGAAAAAGACGACTAGAATCAGACGATAAGAATAAGACGCACTACTATGTGGAAGAAACTCTCACCCGCAGAAATCAACGAAAGAGTTTTTACTGCTCTCGATAAGACCATTGACTACAAAACCCGAGTACCCCTAGGGATTCCCGGTTCGCACCTGGACTCCAAAGTGTTTTACACGGACATGCCTATGCTTAAAGATGCACCCTACCTAAGCAGTTTGGTGCAGAACCCCAATCACATTGGTTGCCATACGTTGGGAGAGAGTGAATCCTTCTTTGAAGGCACACACGCCATAGAGACCGAAGTCATCCGCATCTGTGCAGAAGATATTCTCAAAGGAAAAGCCAACGATCACGATGGCTACATCGCTGCAGGTGGAACCGAGGCCAACATTCAGGCCATCTGGGTTTATCGCAACTACTTTGTCAATGCCTTCGGCGTAAGCCCTTACAAAATTGGCTTAATCTGTTCTGAAGACAGTCATTACTCCATGAACAAGGCAGCTAACCTATTAGGCGTAAGATTGATTCAAGTACCCGTTGATTCTCAGACTCGTAACATGTTGCCAGAAGACATTCAGAAGGCTGTTTCAGAAGTTTCAAAAGAGGGTATTAAGCACATCATCGGTGTGGCCAATATGATGACCACCATGTTTGGCTCTGTGGACTCCGTAGAGGATTTTGTAAATGCATTTACTGCCGAGGACATGGAATTCAAAATTCACATAGACGGTGCTTACGGCGGTTTTGTTTATCCCTTTATCAGCGACAATGACGCTTTGACCTTTGCCAATCCACACGTTTCTTCCGTTACGCTGGACGCCCATAAAATGGTACAAGCTCCTTACGGAACGGGAATTTTCTTGGTGAGAAAAGGGTTGATTCACAACGTCTACACAGACGAAGCTCAATACGTACAAGGATTGGATGTCACCCTTTCAGGCAGTCGCTCTGGCGCCAACGCCATAAGTGTTTGGATGATTCTTCAAACCTATGGTCCCAACGGTTGGCACGAAAAAATCCACCTTCTCTCCTACCGCGGAGATTGGCTTCAGAGACAATTGGAGCGCTTGGGCGTTGGATTCTTTAGAACGCCTGGTTCCAATATCCTCACCATGGATGCCAAGGCTGTTCCTATAGAATTGGTCAACAAATACGGATTGGTACCGGATTCTCATGGCGAAGGTGCAGAATGGTTCAAAATCGTGATTATGGATCACGTTACCGTGGACGCCATGAAGCCCTTTATTGAAGAATTGGAGGCGCACCTCAAATAGACCCTTCTGCTGGATAGGCCCTTTTGTTGGATAGGTTCTTTCGAATTTTTACATTTTTTCAAGAGAACTCCCTTGGGTATTTCTCTTTTGCTTAACTTATAATAAGTACCTTTAAAGAAACCGCGCCCATGAAAAAAGCACTATTATTCCTTTTCATTGTCCTACTTGCTGGCATAGCGTACATCGTTGCCACTACGTATTCGCAGCCCCAATGGCAAAAATTGTATGTAGCCGAAAACAACATTGAAGCGGGAGAATACCCCCAAGCCGTGGAGAACCTGTCCACTGCCTTGACTCACCCTACCGTTTCTCATGCCGTAGAAATGCTGGATACCGCAGCGTTTGACGGCTTGTTAAAGTACATGCGCGCTACCTATCCCAATACCTACGCCAACGTGGTAGATACTTTTGGGACGCACAGTCTTTTGATTTATATCGAAGGTTCGGACCCTCAATTGATGCCAGCCCTCTTTATGGGGCATATGGATGTAGTTCCTGCACCTTCTCCACACGAATGGATTGTTCCTCCCTTTGAAGGTAAAATCGTAAATGACAGTTTGTACGGAAGGGGAACATTGGATGATAAGCTAGGGGTCTTTGGCCTCTTGGAAGCTGCCGAAAGACTTTCGTCAGAAAAACCTCAAAGATCACATTACTTCGTCTTTGGGCAGGATGAAGAAATTGGCGGAACCCTTGGCGCCAAGGCCATTTCCCAATACTTTTTAGACAAAGGTATTGAGTTTGAATTTGTGATGGACGAAGGAGGAGTTCTCGGAAACGACCTCATCCCAGGAATTGAAGGAAACGTGGCACTCATTGGAATTGCCGAAAAGGGCTACCTCTCCGTAAACCTTTCTACCCGCTATCCTGGAGGACATTCCTCTATGCCAGAATTGGAAAATTCCATCACCATTATTGCCGATGCCATCACCGCCCTACAGGCCAACCCATTGCCTGCGGAATTCTCAAAACCCATCTCAGGATTTATGGCCCACTTAGGCCCCGAACTTCCCTTTACACAAAGAATGGCTTTTGCCCATCCGGGGATTTTCAAATCCATCATTGAAGGGGTTTACAATGAATCGGCTTCGGGGAGATCATTGATTCACACGACCATGGCTCCTACCATTATGCGAGGAGGTATTAAAGACAATATCATCCCAAGTCAAGCACAGGCGACATTAAACTTTAGAATACTCCCCGGAGTAACCAAAGAGGATTTGGTGGCCTACGTAGAACAAACCATCAACGACCCGAGAATTACCATTTCCACGGAAGATGATTTTGAACTGTCTGAAGGCGTTTCTGACTACAATCACCACAGCTTTGTGAAAATTGGAAGGGCCATAACAGAAACCTATCCTGGAACATTGATCACGCCCTATCTCACAGTAGGAGCTACAGACGGTAGACATTTCCATAAGGTGTCTGATAATGTGTTTAGGTTCTTGCCTGTCCCATTGGGCGCGACCGATGTAAAAAGACTTCACGGTCGCAACGAACGCATTTGGACTCAGGACGTAGTTCACGCTTGTCAATGTTACGAGAGAATTATCCGAAGGACCTGTTACGAATAACTTTCAAAACCAAACTCAAAATAAGGCACACCAACAACTAACCCAAACGATTACCCTTTCAATACATCATACCATGCTGACGAAAAACAACATACCTACACTATGGAAAAGAAATACAAACGCTTGCATGAATTCTACCCATTTTACCTAAGCGAACACGTTAACCCCATCTCCAGAGCACTGCACTTTATTGGAACCACTTTGGTGGTGATGTGCTTTGCCTTTTTCCTATTAACCCTAGACTGGGTGTATTTTGCCATCATTCCTCTACTCGGCTATGGCTTTGCCTGGGTGGGACACTTCTTTTTTGAAAAGAACAAACCTGCAACGTTTCGATACCCACTTTGGAGTCTCGCCAGTGATTTTATGCTTTGGTGGGACATCATTAGGGGGAAGGAGAAAATTGGTGGGTAGGGAATAGGGAGCTGGGAACAGGTAACGGGCAACAGGGAGCAGGCATCAGGCAACGGGTATCAGGGATTAGGAAGAAAAACGCACCGCTCCTCAGTCCTCATTCACTACTCACTACTTACTCTCGACAAATGTCGAGATTGGGTGCAGCCCCTGTTTGTAGGGACTGGGGACTTGGGACTGGGAGAAGCTTTGCTTCTTAATTCTCATTAGTCAGAATCGGAATTGAGAGGTAGTTGTAAATACAATAAGCCCTTCTATCTTTTAAAAATCCTAGTCCCCAGTCCCGAGTTCCGAGTTCCTTTCATTTTCACTGTTCACTGTTCACTGCTCACCCCAAAAAGAAACCCCCCGATCTCTCGAGGGGTTCTTTCCGTCAATGGGTTTATAAAGTGCGCTTTGGAGCAGTAATCAGTTCCCTGTTTCCTGCTCCCTGCTCCCTCTCCCTACATTATCTAAACGCAGAAATACCCGTCACATCCATTCCTGTAATCAACAAATGGATATCGTGAGTTCCTTCATAGGTAATCACAGACTCCAAGTTCATACTGTGACGCATGATAGAGTACTCTCCTGTAATTCCCATACCACCTAACATCTGACGCGCTTCACGAGCGATGTTGATGGCCATATCTACGTTGTTTCTCTTGGCCATAGAAATCTGAGCCGTCGTGGCACGTCCTTCGTTTTTGAGAACACCCAATCTCCAAGTCAAGAATTGAGCCTTGGTGATCTCGGTAATCATTTCTGCCAATTTTTTCTGTTGCAATTGGAATCCACCGATGGGCCTATCAAATTGCTTTCTCTCTTTAGAGTATCTCAATGCGGTGTCGTAACAATCCATAGCGGCACCAATGGCACCCCATGCAATTCCAAAACGAGCCGAATCCAAACATCCCAATGGGCCACCCAATCCCGATTTGTTGGGAAGAAGGTTTTCTTTGGGAACTTTTACATTGTCAAATACCAATTCTCCTGTCGCTGAAGCGCGAAGACTCCACTTGTTGTGAATCTCTGGAGTGGTAAATCCTTCCATTCCTCTCTCTACAATCAAACCGTGGATTCTTCCACTTTCGTCCTTGGCCCAAACAACAGCCACCTGGGCAAATGGAGCGTTAGAAATCCAAGTTTTTGAACCGTTGAGAAGGTAGTGGTCTCCCATGTCTTTGAAGTTCGTCAACATGCCACCAGGATTGGATCCGTGATCGGGCTCGGTCAAACCGAAACAACCCATCCACTCACCTGTGGCCAACTTGGGAAGGTATTTTTTGCGTTGCTCCTCATTTCCGTAGGCGAAAATGGGATACATCACCAATGAAGATTGAACCGAACACGTAGAGCGAACTCCACTGTCTCCTCTTTCAATCTCTTGCATCATCAATCCGTAAGATATGTGGTCAAGGCCGGCACCGCCGTACTCTTGAGGAATGTATGGGCCAAAAGCACCAATTTCTCCCAAACCAGAAATCAATTGTTCAGGAAACTCTGCGCGCTGGGCATAGTCCTCAATGATGGGACTTACATCGCGCTTCACCCACTCACGGGTAGCGTCTCTTACCATTTTGTGCTCATCGGTGAGCAAGTCATCTAATTGGTAGTAATCAGGGGCTTGAAAAAGATCTGTAGCCATGGTCTTCTTTTTGTGTTTGCGCAAATTTATTCAAAACCCACTAGAAATAAGCCTAAATAAAAAAAATCCTTAAATTGACGGCTAAACATTAATTGTTCACACCCCTCGCTATGAAAAAAACGACTACTCTATTGTATGGAATTCCTTTATCCATACTGCTTATGACGGGATCTTACGAAGGTTTTACCTTCCGCTCAGGCCCCACCCAAGGCCTCTCTGATTCCCCGACCTCCACAGGATCTTGTGGTAATGCAGGATGTCACAGTGGAGGTTCAAATTCTGGACAAACTATTAACGTAACTTCTGATATTCCCGCAGCGGGATATGAAGACAATACTTCCTACACCATAACAGTTTCTTTAGATGCTGGTAATGCCTCTGCCAACCGCATGGGAATGCACGCTTCCATCGAAGACGGTTCGGGTCCTGTAGGAACCGTTCAAAACGTTGGAGGAGACACCAAAGTGGTTAGTTCTTACTTCGTTTCTCACACACAAGCCGGTTCTACTGCCTCTGGTGGTATGAAAGATTACCAATTTACTTGGAATACAGGTGCGGGTTCTCCACCTTCAGTTAACGTATACGTTGCCGCAAACTTTGCGAACGGAGACGGAGGAACAGCCGGTGATTTTACGCCCACTCAGACCTTTACCCTAAACAAACAGGGAATCGGCTTGGAGGAAAACACAATTACTAGCGTAAAAACATTCCCCAACCCGGCGACTGATTACATTACAGTTTCTGGAAATCTTTCTGAATCTTGCGTAGTGGAGGTAAGCCTCTACTCTATCAATGGACAGAAGGTGGCAGAACTATCCAAAGACAATCAGCCTTCCGGTTCATTTGAATGGACCTTTGACATTCCCTCAGTAAGCGCAGGTCAGTACTTGCTAATTATTGAAGGAGAAAAGTCATCAACTCATCAGAAAATCACAATTCAATAAGGCGAAATCATTCGTCCTAGAGATTTTTTAGAAAACCCGGTTCGCCGGGTTTTTTTATTGATATTTTTGTGAACCTATGACCCGAGAAACCGACTGGATATTTTGGATTTTACTTTTTGCAGGTGGCATTGTGGCCTCCTTGCATTATTATAGTCCTAGGGCTTTTGCCAATTTTCAGCGTACTCCCTTTTCTCCTGGCAAGGCCACTGCTGATCGTTCGTATGCAGCGCAATCGGGCGGATTTAGTTTTTTGACCGAAATCCTATTCTACATTACGTTTCCACTCTTCCTCTCCTATGCTTTGCATGGAAGAGAGCAGTTGGTGCAAGGGGGTTGGATACCGTATTCTAGGATGATCATCGGGTCTTTGTTGTTCTTCCTTACACAATCCGCCATGGTGTACGGTATTTCTTGGGTTTTTAATTCAAAGGATGGCTTCACAAGATTTCAGACCCAGAAGAACGCCATAAGGAATTGGTTGTCCCTAGTTTTCATTCCCCTTTTGGTTTTGGGAATTTACTCTCCACTGGGTCACACCCACCTTTGGGTAATTATTTCTGGGGTCGTGATTGGAATCATCTATATATCAGGTGTTTTAATCGCAAGCCGCGAAATTCGTAAGGCACAAAATATTTCTGTTTTACATATTATTTTATACCTTTGCACGCTGGAAATAGGCCCCCTATTAGTGCTGGTGAAATTATTTATTTCTTAGGAAAAATTAGTGTATGGAAAACTCTACTGCCCTGAAAGTAAAATCAATTTTGGTCTCTCAACCCGAGCCCAAGACAGAGAACTCTCCTTACGCCTTATTGGCTGATCGCCAAAAGGTTAAGATTGATTTTAGATCTTTCATTCACGTAGAAGGTGTGGATGTAGCCGAATTTAGAAAAGAGAAAATCAACCCAAAAGATTACAACGCAGTAATCCTTACCAGTAAGAATGCGGTTGATCACTACTTTAGAGTATGTGAAGAAATGCGCATCCCCATCTCTAACGACCTAAAATATTACTGTATTTCTGAGGCCATTGCCTACTATCTACAGAAGTACGTAGTATACAGAAAGCGCAAAATTTACTTTGGAAACGGCAAGATTGCTGACTTGGTGCCAATGCTCAAGAAAAACAAAGGAGAAACTTTCCTTTTGCCTTCTTCAGACATTCTCAAGTCTACCATTCCAGATACTTTGGAAGCTTCAAACCTCAAGTTTCAAAGAGCCATCTTGTACAACACGGTGGTAAGTGATCTTTCTGATTTGGAGAATGTATTCTACGATATCTTGGTGTTCTTTAGCCCAGAAGGTATCAAGTCTTTGTACAAAAACTTCCCTGACTTTAAGCAGAACGATACGAGAATTGCTGCCTTTGGAGCAACCACTCACGCTGCCGTTAAGGAAAGAGGTTTGAGATTGGACATCGCAGCGCCAACACCCGAATACCCCTCAATGACAAAAGCCATTGAAGAGTACATCAAAGAAGTGAACAAGGGAAAATAACATCCCCAACCTCATAAGAAAGCCCTCCCAGTGTTGCACTGTGGAGGGTTTTTTGTTTTTAATCCCCTCCAAAAAGCAGAAATCGCCTTTGTGGGGTAGGTCTTCTTAGTATCTTCGTGCCATGAACATTCTGTCGGTAGAAAACATCAGCAAATCCTTTGGCGAAAGAACACTCTTTGATCAATTGACCTTTGGAATTGCAGCGGGAGAAAAAGTGGCCCTTATCGCCAAGAACGGAACGGGAAAGACGAGCTTGTTGAAAATGCTCAACCGCGAAGAATCTCCTGATGCCGGACAGGTTACCTTCAGAAAAAATTTGGTCGTTGGCTACCTAGAGCAAGATCCTCATTTTGCCAATGCAAAGACTCCATACGAAGTGGTTTTTGCCTCAGACAACCCCATGATAAAAGCCGTCCGTGAATATGAGGAAGCGCTTATTCATCCCGAAAATGCAGATGAATTAGATCGCTGTCTTCAGGAAATGGATAGGCTCAACGCTTGGGACACAGAAAGTCGCATAAAGCAGATTTTAACTCAACTTCAGTTGGTTGATTTTACTGCAGATGTGGAAACGCTTTCTGGAGGACAACGCAAGCGTTTGGCTCTGGCCAAAATCCTAATTGACGACCCCGATCTCCTGATACTTGACGAGCCCACCAACCACCTTGACCTGGAAATGATCGAGTGGCTAGAGGAATACCTCAAAGGCTCCCAGCGCTCAGTGCTTATGGTAACGCACGACCGATATTTTTTGGAAAACATTTGTACGACGCTTCTGGAAATTGACGAGGGCAAACTCTACAAATACGAAGGATCTTACTCGCACTACCTCACCGTAAAAACGGAAAGACAAGAAGTGGAAAAGGTAAACCTCGCCAAGACCAAAAAAGTCTTTAAAAAAGAGTTGGAATGGATGCGAAGCACGCCTCAGGCAAGAACCACAAAATCCAAAGCTCGCATAGACTCTTTCTTTGACATCAAGAAAAAAGCCCACGTCAGAACCAAAAAAGAAGAGGTAGAACTCGAAATCAAAATGGAGCGATTGGGATCCAAAATCGTTGAAATTCACAAACTCAAAAAAGCCTATCCCAACAAGCTCATCGTCAATCAGTTTGACTACGTCTTTAAAACGGGAGATCGCGTGGGAATTGCGGGACCCAACGGCGTCGGAAAATCCACTTTTCTGAAAATGATCACAGGTCGAGAACCGTTGGACGGTGGTAAAATCGTGATTGGTGATACCGTGAAATTCGGGTATTACGGGCAAGGTGGAATCGTGGGAAAAGATGACAAACGCGTCATAGATGTCGTCAAAGAAATCTCCGAAGCCATCCCCATGGCCAAGGGGCAAAAGATCACCGCATCCCAACTCTTGGACCGCTTCCTCTTTGAAGGCAACGACCAATACACCTATGTGAGCAAACTCAGTGGTGGCGAAAAGCGCAGGCTGTATTTGTGTACCGTTTTGATGGAAAATCCCAATTTCCTAATCCTCGATGAGCCAACCAATGACTTAGACATTCTCACGCTCAACATCCTGGAAGATTTCTTAATGGAATACCCCGGTGTCCTCGTGGTAGTAAGTCACGATAGATTCCTGTTGGAAAAGATTTGTTCCCACCTCTTTGTCTTTGAAGGCGAGGGAGAAATCAAGGATTACAACGGAACGTATCACGAATATCGCGAGGCCAAAAAAGTGGCAGAAGCCGAAGAAAAGGCCCTCCTAAAATTCGTTGAGCCCAAGAAATCCAAAGAGCCCAAAGCCACAAAACCCAAGACCAAGAGATCCTACAAAGAAGAGAGAGAATTTGAGTCTCTACCGGAAGAAATTGAGAAATTGGAAAACCGAAGAGCCGAAATAACCGCTATATTTGAGAATCCGACCATTGATTCTTCGGAATTTGAAGGTCTATCGAGGGAATTGGACGCCATTACACCGGCCCTTGAAGAATTGGAAATGAGGTGGCTAGAGCTCTCCGAACTCGACCCCAACTAAACTCATCACCAGACGGTTAACCCCTGAAAGAAATAAATAGCGCTACACTATGCTCATTCAAAATCGTGTTCCCATAAAGGACATCTTTAACAGGACGTGGAAACTTCTTGTCTCCATTACCCTGTTTTCAATTTTCGTAACCATCCTTCACCATTACTCGGATACTGACATTCGAGAAATCATTGATATCCCTGCCTCTATCCCTGCCCTTTTGGGAGCGGCCATTTCTCTTTTCTTGGGATTTATCACCAACTCCGCATACGACCGTTGGTGGGAAGCGAGAAAGTTGTGGGGAGCCATTGTTAACGACAGTCGTTCTTGGGCACGTCAGGTAAGCACCATATGTCCTCCCAAATATCAAAAGTTTTTGATTTACCGCCAGATTGCATGGTGTTACGTTTTGAGCAATATGTTGAGAAAACGCGATGAACTCAATGAATTGAAAGACCTTCTAACCAATGACGACATTGACAAAATCCGAATTCACGACCACAGGCCCAACGCCATTTTGCAGCTGCAAGCTAAAACTATAAAATCCTTAAAAGAAGACGGGGAAATTACCGATTTTCAATACCTAGAGATGGAGCAAACCCTCGTGCGCCTGACCAACCACATGGGGGGTTGTGAGCGAATCAAAAACACGGTTTTCCCCACTCAATACAGCTTTTTTGTTCACCTATTTATCTTACTCTTCCTCTACATTTTACCCCTTGGGGTAATCAACGACCTAGAGTACCTAACGGTTCCCTTCACCGTAATTTTAGCCTTGGTATTCTTGATGGTAGAAACTTTTGAGGTTAGCATGCAAGACCCCTTTGACGGTGAACCTACAGATACTCCCGTAACGGCCATTTCTAGAACCATTGATCGCAACCTACGACAAATGGCAGGTGACGAAACCGTCCCTGAAAAGCTAGGGCCTATCAGCGGAGTATTAATGTAAAAAGCACATAAAACCTCCTCGCGATTCGCTATCTTTAAAAAAACGAAACACCTGTGAAAAACGTAATTGAACTCAAAGACATACGCAGAAACTTTGCGCTGGGTGCCCAAACCGTAAAGGTGCTCAAGGGCATTGATCTTCAAGTACAGAGAAATGAATACGTCGCATTGATGGGACCCTCCGGATCCGGAAAGTCCACGTTGATGAATCTCCTAGGCTGTTTGGATACCCCAACGAGTGGTAGCTACTTTTTGAATTCTCAAAACGTCAGCAAACTCACCGATAACGAACTCGCAGAAATCAGAAATAAAGAAATAGGATTCGTCTTCCAGACCTTTAACCTCTTGCCGCGCCAAACCGCTTTGGACAACGTAGCATTGCCGTTGATTTACGCAGGCCTCTCTCCTTCGCAAAGAAAAGAAAGAGCCTCTCAGGTCTTAGAACAAGTGGGGCTTTCCGATCGCATGGACCACAGGCCCAATCAGCTTTCAGGTGGTCAAAGACAGCGCGTTGCCGTAGCGAGAGCTCTGGTAAACAAGCCCTCCATCATCTTGGCAGATGAACCCACTGGAAATTTGGACTCTAAGACATCCGTTGAAATTATGGGTCTTTTCCAAGAAATTCAAGAAGCGGGAAATACGGTAATCCTCGTTACACACGAAGAAGACATCGCACAACACTCTCATCGCATCATTAGACTTAAGGATGGTATGATTGAAAAGGACGAGAGAAATCCCGATCCCATTAAAGTAATGGCGCACTAAAAATAGGCAAACAGATTTGGCCCTACTCCACAAAACGAGCAGAAAGCATTTCGACCAAACGCTCCTCGTACTCTTCTTTGCCTTCCCACTGGTTGTAATCTCCCTTTACAGCTCCCAAGAACTCGTGAACTTCTTCCAAAGAACTCATGGTGTTCAATTGGTTGAGAACGCGCTGTAAATCTTCCTGTGAACCGTTAAACAGATGTTTTACAAAGGCAATTTTATCATTGAGACCTAACTTCAGTGGACCTCGGTTGGCACGGTCGTTAACACTGGCTTTTCTGGGTGCAGAATTAACCGTTTGAGCGGTTTCTTTCTCCACAGATGGCGCACTTTTAGTGGGTTCTATTTTTTCTTGAGCTGCAACTTCAGGAACTTCTTTCACTGGGGCCGGTTTTACAGGGGCTGCCTTTACAGGCTCTTCGGCAATGGTATTTAACACCTTGTCCTCAGTGTGTACAGGTTTTGGGGGGCCATTAGGAATGGGAACCACCTTGATTTCATCAGACAAAAATCCCGTAGAAGGATCTTCTTTTACTACCGGATCCAAGGGTGCCGGAGCAGGGGGTGCTGCGGGTCCCTCAGAAACCACTTTGGGAGCAGAAGATTCAGGTGTCGCAGAAGCTTCTCCACTCACGCGGTTCTCGACTCTGGCAACAATGGCTGAGAGTTCTGCCTTGCGAGCATGCAAAAATTCCTCGAGCATGACCTCCTCATAAATTTGTCCAACGGTTTTGCGCAAAGAAGAATAATCATGTGTATCTTCAATGTCTCTAATTTGTTGAGTCAGTTGTTGGAGGGCGTTTTCTAAGCTCTTTTTCATTTTGTCCTTGCGTTTTTTGTGGAGAGAATTCCCTTGAGCCTTTCAAGAGACAAACCCAAACCACAAGAGGGTAGTATCTGCCTAGCAAATTAACCAATCTACACGGTTTTTAAACAAAAGGCCACAAGAAAGTATAAACAGTCAATTGTCAATGGATCCATTTCGTTCCAACGGAAGTATAGAAGTAATTGCAGGATGTATGTTCTCTGGTAAAACGGAAGAACTCATACGCCGATTGCGCAGGGCAGAGTTTGCCAAGCAAAAAGTTGAAATATTTAAGCCCAAAGTAGACATTCGTTACGATGAGGAACACGTGGTTTCTCACGATCAAAATCAAATTATGTCCACACCCGTAGAAAACTCCTCAGAAATATTGCTCTACGCAACGGATGTGGAGGTCGTAGGAATTGACGAAGCTCAATTTTTTGACGACGGCATTGTTGAGGTATGCAACGCCTTGGCCAACCGAGGGGTTCGCGTAATTGTTGCGGGACTGGATTTGGATTACAAGGGAAATCCCTTTGGCCCCATGCCCTATCTTTTAGCCACAGCAGAATACGTCACTAAACTGCATGCCATTTGCATGCAAACTGCGAAAATTGCTCATTATTCTCATAGAATTACCAATGCAGAAGGACAGGTAATGCTCGGAGAAAAGGAAACCTATGAACCCTTGTCTCGAGAGGCCTTCCTGAAAGCCAATTCATAAATGCCATGACACTCGATCAGATTTCTGCCCTCTTGTCTACCCCTCTTCACAATGGAATTGGGGACCGCATCATTAGGGATTTGCAAATTGATACGCGCAAAATTGGAGAGGGAAAAAATTCTCTTTTCTTCGCATTAGTGGGGCCTTCTAACGATGGCCACAGCCACATAGAAAGTGCGTACCGATCGGGAGTTAGAGCCTTTGTGGTAGAAAGAGAAATTGACCTTCCTTCCGACGCTGGGTATTTAATTGTGGACAGTTCTCTGCGCGCATTGCAAGACATCGCCGCCTTTGTGAGAAATCAATTCCACAACCCCGTTTTAGGTATCACCGGTAGCAACGGAAAGACCATTGTTAAAGAGTGGATTTATCAGCTCATCAACAGCAAGAAAAACGTATTGAGAAGCCCCAAGAGTTACAACTCACAAATTGGGGTACCGCTTTCCATTTGGCCTCTGGAGCAACATTTTGATTTGGCCCTTTTAGAAGCCGGAATCTCTATGCCCGGCGAAATGGAAAACCTAGAAAAAGTGATTCGCCCTACCGTGGGCATTTTTACCAATATTGGATCGGCACACCAGGTGAACTTTTCTTCCTTTAAGGAGAAAATTTACGAAAAGCTGAAGCTCTTCACCCATTCCAAGGAATTGATTTATTGCCTGGATCACGTGGCTATATCTGATGGAGTCCGCGAGGTTTTGCCCAAGGTCCAAAGCAGGACGTGGAGCTTTCACGACAACAGAGCCGACCTCTTTTTTCACGAAGTGGTCAAAGGCGGACAGACCACACTGCTCAAGAGTTTCTACAAGGGTGCAGATATTGAATTCAGTTTGCCCTTTACCGATGATTCCAGCGTAGAAAATGCCTGTCACGCCATCATGTTTTGTTTGGTGTTGGACATAGAAATCCCATATCTCAAGAAAAAATTGGCCAACCTAGAGCCCGTAGCCATGCGCTTGGAGCTCAAAAGAGGAATAGAAAACTCTCTCCTTATCAACGATGCCTACAACTCAGACCTCGAGTCCATACGCATTGCACTGGACTTTTTGAGACAGCAGTCCAAGGGCAAGGAAAAATTGGTCATTCTTTCGGATGTCTTCCAGACGGGAATCGAGTCAGAAAACGTGTATTCAGAAATCGCTTCTTGGCTCAAAGGCCGAGGCATTGAAAATTTTGTGGGCATTGGCTCTGAACTCATGTCCTTCGGAAACCTCTTCCCAGAGGGTAGTGAATTTTATGATTCTGTAGAAGCCTTTATGGACGTCTTTGATACGCACATGGTCAAGGATAAGGCCATTCTGCTCAAGGGTGCACGATCTTTTACTTTCGAAAAGATTTCACAAAAACTGGAAGAAAAAATCCACCAGACCATTTTGGAAATCAATCTCAATGCCCTAGAAAACAACTTGGGATATTGGCGATCCAAAATTCAGCCCAAGACCAAGATAATGGCCATGGTAAAGGCCTTTTCGTACGGAGCCGGAACCGATGAGATCGCTCGATTCTTTCAACAGAGAAACGTGGATTACCTCACTGTAGCCTATGTGGACGAAGGTGTTGAGCTTCGCAAGGCGGGCATCACCATGCCCATTATGGTGATGAACCCAGACCCCAGTAGCTTGCGTTCCTGTATAGAGAACAAATTGGAGCCTGAAATCTTCTCCACGGAGAGCTTAATGCGCTTTGCCAATGTCTTGGATGAATATCCAGAAATCAGTCATTTCCCCATTCACCTAAAAATTGACACGGGTATGCATCGCCTCGGATTTGAGTTGGGACGCTTTCCGGAATTGGTGGGGCTGTTGCATCAATACAACAAACTGAAAGTGGCCAGTGCCTTTAGTCATTTGGCTGCCGCCGATGAGAGAAAGCAGCGCGACTTTACGCGCACGCAAATTTCGAGATTTACACGCTTTACAAGAGACCTTCAGGAGAGTTTGGGCTACCCCTTCCTCAGACATATTTTAAACTCCGCAGGCACTAGCTTTTACCCCGAAGCGCAGTTTGATATGGTTCGCATCGGCATAAGCCTCTACGGTTTTTCTGCCTCTCCAGAGGACGAAGAAAAGCTACAGCCCGTGGGATTTCTAAAAACACTAGTTTCTCAAATCAAGGAATTGAACAAGGGAGAAACCGTGGGGTACAGTCGTTCTTTTGTGGCGCAAAGACCAACGGTTTCTGCGACCCTTCCCATAGGATATGCAGATGGCCTACCGCGTTCGTTGAGCAATGGGGTTGGACACGTAATCATCAAAGGCCAAAAGGCTCCCATCATTGGCCGCGTATGCATGGACA
This sequence comes from uncultured Schleiferiaceae bacterium, assembly GCA_965658445.1. GTDB lineage: Bacteria > Bacteroidota > Bacteroidia > Flavobacteriales > Schleiferiaceae > CBFHSF01. Next base: position 33,685 of record CBFHSF010000014.1, read on the forward strand.
TGACCATGGTGGACGTTACGGGACTCAACGTTGATGAAGGGGACGAAGTAGAGATTTTTGGTAGACATCAGTCTGTGGTAGACATCGCCAAAGCGGCAAATACCATCCCCTATGAGATTCTCACCGGAATCAGTTCTCGAGTAAAACGGGTTTTTTATCAGGAGTAATCTTTCTCAATTCTCTACCTTCGCATTGAAAATGACCTATGGGAAGCCATAATTCGCCAAATACCGATCTGTAATTCCATGACCTCAAATTTTAATCTCAAAGACCTTTGGAAGTCCCTGCCTGGGACCGATAAATTCTTCTTGATTGCCTTGGGTGTATTGACGGCTTCGGAATTGTGGTTTTACAGCATTTCTCCAGGGATTACCTACGCCTTATTGCTGTCTACGTTTTTTATTAAAGACTTTTCTCTAAAGAATCTATCACAAGAACAACAGGGGCACAAGCGTTTTGCGTTGTTGTACATCACCTATTGGGCCTTGCATATCTTGGCTCTTTTGTGGACGGACAACCTTTCCGAGGGGGTGGCAAAACTGGATATTAAATCGGGGTTGATTGTTCTTCCTCTCGTTTTTTCTAGTATTCCCGATGCAAAGTGGAGAAAGTGGATGCCCATACTAAAAAGAGGATACCTGCTCTTGTTGTTGGCCACAGCACTACTTTGTTTGGGAAGGGCCACATACATCTCTATTGAAGCAGGTTCCGTAATGGGGACCATTGGATTTAACTTTACCTACAGTGCACTGGCTCTTTGGATCATGCATCCAGGATATTTATCCATGTTTTTTAGCGCGGGAATTATTTGGCTCGCCTTTGACGGAAACCCTTGGAAGGTTTCCAAAATTGCAATGATCAGTTTTCTGTTGTTGTTCACCTTCCTTCTGAGCAGCCGAGGTGTTTTGTTGGCTTTGGTAATTGCACTTTCTACCGGAATGATATACGCTGCATTGAGATTGCGATCCAAGAAAATCATTGCCACCATTTTAATACTTCCTGTGATATTGATTCTATCCCTTTTTATTCTTCCCGATTCTATAGTAGGTCGCTATACACAGGTGCTTTCTTCGGAACAATTTACCGTGGTTGAAGGTCAGGAGACCTACAATTCCATTCAGTCTCGTTTGGTTCAGTGGGACAGTGCTTTGGAAATTATCGCAGAGCATCCTTGGTTGGGAGTTAGCCCCGGAGATGCACAAGCCGAGTTACGAGTTAAGTACAAGGAAAAACAATTTGGAGTAGGTCTTTCCGAAGGCTACAATGCACACAACGGTTTTTTACAAGATCAATTGGCCCTTGGTTTATTGGGCAGTGCTTTTTGGCTTCTCTTTTTTGTGATGAGTTTCCGTTGGGCTTTGCGCGAAGGCAATGTTATGCTCTTTGTCTTTTGGGTGTTGTTTGCCACGGCCATTCTCACGGAATCTATACTCGAGAGAAACTGGGGTGTCTATTGGCTAATGCTCTTTACTTGGATTTTTGCCATAGGAAGATCGGTTGACCCAAAAGACGGCAATAAAGAAGCTCATAAATAATACTCCCGCCTGCCTCAGGAGCATGCTCTCCGTCATAAAGCTAAAGAAGACCAGACTGATAAAAGCCATGGACAAGGCGTCCTTTTTTTTCCAAAAAGAAAAGGCAGATCCCACAAAGATTCCCAAGAGCAGAACAAGACCTAACAAGCCTTGGTTCCCCCAAGATTGAAGAAATTGATTGTGATAGTTGTAGGCAAACTCATCGAGTTTGTAGGGTTTGTATCCATGCCAAAAAACAGCCGTTGACTCCTTGAACTTAGGTCCTAGAGTAGCCTGAGTGGATCCCGTACCGGTTCCCAACCATGGATTTTCAGAAATCACTTCCCAGCCGTACTTCCAAATAAATACTCGGTGATTCGTCTGTTTCTTATTGACTACTTCTTCAATACTTGCAATTTCGTCCATGGTTTCAACCGCCCGCTTTCTCGGACCTTCCATGGTGGCGACCATCAAAGCCAAAACCGCGACGATACCTCCAAAAACGGCAAGGGCTCTTTGCCATGACCATTTCACTAAAAAATAGGCTGAGAAGGCTATGGGCAATGCAATAAATTGAATACGAATACTTAGTAAACCCATAAAGACGAAAAGGAATACAATTCCAAAAACTGAAAGTATCTTCACCCAAAGGGTGTGTTGGTTTTCAATCAAATCCACTATCCACACCAAAAAGGCAAAAGACACCATCATGGCTTGATAGTGCATGGGAACCATTTCCCAATGAGCCAGCTTTGCATAGAAGAAGACAGAGGAATCTCCAGACATCCCATAGTCTATGTAAGAAAGCCAAAGACAGCCAAGACAAGAGACCATAGTTCCGAGAAAAAAAGCTCTAAGAACACCCCACAATTTGGATTTACTCATGGGTGGATACGCTGCCAAGCCCAACGGCCAGAGGACGAGGAAAATTTGCACGACCCACTCTCGCTCTCCTTCGTGAGAATCGGGCGAATAGAAAATGGCCAACCCCACCCATGCGTAGTAGAGAGCCATCCATCCAAATCTCTTGTTGGTAATAATACCTATCCAACGATCTTTCCACCCCTCGGAAATCAATCCGATTAAGGCGAACAAAATAGCCGCCATGGTGATGGGAATGGCAACCCATTGAGAAGGCAGTAAAAAAGCAAAAGCCAGGAGAAAGAAATACATAATTCTCTCTCCCAGCTCTTGTTTAAATGGCAATATCATATTACTTCACAGCGGTTAAAATCCCGTTGTACTTTTCTTTGTCTTTTAGGTGATTTACCGCTTCTGCGACCAGATCGTCCTCAGAAATAATTTGCTTGAGTCGGCCGCTGCGGTAGTAGGCCTGTCCCATAAATTCTTCTTCGATTTGTTGTCTGATTTCTTCTTCATGTCTTGAAAGGTCATCCCCTTTAATCTTAGTAAACTCAGCCTTGAGTTTTTCAATTTCAGCGTCCAAGGCAGCGTATTTCTCTTCCTCAGAAACTTCCTTGAGAAGCTCGATGGCTTTTTCCGTGTCGGTTTCGTAATGGTAATCCTTGTCTTCAAGGAAAGTTAGGAATTGCTTGTACAAGTCATCAGACAATTGGAATTGTCCCGGTTGAACAGGCATCTGATCGCCTCTCAACTGCTCACTAACAAATTCAAAAATCAAGTCATTGCCCACAAGGCTATAGAGAACTTGAGCGGCTTGTGGTGCTTTTACCTCAACGTCGGGATCAATACCTCCTCCATCTTTTACCAATCGACCATTGGCCGTTGTAAACGAATTTCGCAAAGAATCCGGTACGCGAGTTACCGAACCGTCCTTGTCTCTTTCTGCATAATTGATGGCTTGGATACAGCGGCCGCTAGGGGTATAGTACTTAGAAACGGTAATCTTGACCTGTGCACCGTAACTCAATTGACGAGTTTCCTGAACCAATCCCTTTCCGTACGAAGTTCTTCCCATAACCACACCGCGGTCGTAATCTTGAATCACTCCAGAAACGATTTCGGAAGCAGAAGCCGATCCTCCGTTGATCAATACCACCAATGGAATTTCTGTATCCAACGGACGGTTAGGCGTTTTGTATGTGCGATCTCTCGACTTAACTTTTCCGCGAGTAGAAACCACTTCTTTGCCCTTGTCGATAAACAAATTGGAAACGTTTACGGCTTCAGACAAGAGACCTCCGGGGTTGTTTCTCAAATCCAAAACCAATCCCTTGAGTTCCTGCTCATCCTCCAGAGCCTTATAGGCATCTCTGATCTCTTCAGAAGCACCATCAGTAAAGCCAGTCAATGTGATGTAGCCAATACCCGGCTCCAACCATCCGTAATAGGGAACACTCTTGATGTGAATCTCTTCTCTTTCTATGGTAATCAACTGCTCTTCTCCTCCTCTTTTGATTTTGAGCTCTAAGGCAGATCCGGGAGAGCCCTTGAGAATGTCACTTACCTGTTCTGTGTTCTTACCCTTCAGACTCTTTCCGTCCGCCTCAATGAGGTAATCACCGGGCTTAAGTCCTGCTTTTGCCGCGGGAAAGTCTTGGTAGGGCTCGTAAATCATTACATAGTCCCCTTTCTTGCGAATGGTAGAACCAATACCTCCGTACTTTCCAGTGGTCTGTATGCGGTAATCCTCTACGCGATTCTCAGGAATGTATGTGGTGTAGGGATCCAATCCTTTGAGCATGCGCTTAACGGCGGTCTCCATCATTTCGTCCGGTTCCGTTTCGTCAACGTAATACGTATTGACCTCTCGGAAGAGGTTGGCAAAAATGTCTAGCTGCTTGTTGATTTCGAAGTAATCTAGCTTGTATGCGGACAAGCCTCCGGAGATTACAATGACAAGGGTAATGACCCAGGTTTTTTGGGAGAGGAAGAACTTTCTCATCATAGTGTTTTTTATGTGTCGTGTGCCTCGTATTTTACAACGAGCCATAGCAGTATATAGTATGAGTCCAGGGTGCCTATTTGTAGGCGGGATTTACGACTTAGTCGCGTCTATCGAATGTACGAATTTTTCAGTGCATTGCCTATAGGCCTTTTCCAATTCGGCGTAGGTGGGCTTTCTCCTCCCCGTAAAGAGAATGGCAATGGCATAAGACTGACCTCCAAGGGCTTCCAAAAACTCGGGATGGAGCCTCACAACTTCTTTCAGCTGACGCTTGATTCGATTTCTGTCCACGGCCTTCTTAAAATTTCTCTTGGGGGCAGAAAACAAGAACTGAAAGGGAACTTCCGCAGGCAAATCGACAGGTAAGAAAACACAACGCAACCCTGAGGCATTGGTGGATTTCCCCTCGGCAAACAACTTGTCGATAAGAACCTCGCTTGTGAGTTTTGTGGATTTTGGAAAAGAGAACCCCATGATGTGCTTGTGGTTGTTACTACCCTAGAAAGGTGCCTACAAAGGAAGGCCTTTTAATTCTCGGGTGCAAACACTTTAAATCTCCGAAGTT
>CBFHSF010000014.1:38730-40725 GCA_965658445.1 uncultured Schleiferiaceae bacterium
GCCCTTGTAAACATCCTTTCATAATTGATGACCGTGTTCTCTGAGTCGGCTGCATCATTGACCTTCAGACTGTCTTGACCAAAGGATATCGCAGAGGTCAATAACAAAAGGGCTATGGAGTATATATATCTTCTTGGCATCATGAGTCCACAGATTTAAACCAGTTTTCGGCCTTTTCGTAAACAGCCGTCATATCCGCGGCAGCGGTGGGTGCGTAACGAGCCATTTCGCATTGATTGAGTAAATCCAAGGCCCCCTTGGAATCCAATTGATGATCTTTGAGGACGGCTTCAATTTTGGTTCTGTTCATCTCCGCCTTGGCCACTTGAAACTTGGCAGAAATAAACTCGTTAATAGCCTTTTCCAACTCTGCATAAAATCCAGAGGCATCACCCGCATCTAGGGATTTTCTCGTGGCTTTTAGACGCTTCTTTGCCATGCGCCCCGCGCCTCTTACTTCTTCTTGAACTTTGTCCACCTTGCGAACATTGTCTATCATGGGCCAAATTAAAATAACAGAAAACGACAGGTAAAGCGCAATGAGCACAACCCAAAACCAACGAGTTCCATAAACCGTCATGGGTTGAGATACGGGACCTTCAAATTCTGTTTCAATAAAGGAAATATCCTCGCCGATTTGAGCGACGTTGTCCTTTGCAACACTGGACTTCCCGTCGCCAGGATCAGTTACGTTTAATGGAGGTGCAGGTCCATCCACCACGGTAATTTCCAAAGGCCCTGAGCTAAGGGTTTTATAGGTCTTTGTATTTACGTCAAAGTAGGAAAACTCTATCGGCGCAATCTTATAGGTTCCCTTGTATCTGGGCACCAACAAGTACTCCTCTCTTTTGAACCCACTGAAACCAGCAGAGGTCAAATTGACATCAGAAGTATACTTAGGATCATAGGACTCAATGCCCGGGGGAAACTGAGCTGTGGGCAGCTCCACCAACTTGAGATTTCCCGCTCCGGAAATGCTGATTTTTAAAGACACCGATTCGTTGGCCTTGACTTCTTCCCTAGAAAGAGAAACGTCCAATTTGTAATTCCCGACGGCTCCTTCAAAACCTTCTGGCTTGCCCTTTTCAGGAAGGGGTTTTACCGTAATCTTTGGCCAAGCCACTTGGTCAACGTGGTTTACAAAGCGGTATTCTGGATTGTCAAACCAATCTCGTCTTCCCGTTGGGACCCCTACGGGAATGGTCACAACCGATTCTGGAAGGTCAATGGCCCCAGACTTCTTGGGAACCAAGACGTACTTTCTAAGCGTTGCCGCAATGGCCGGCTGACCTCCAAAGGTGGTCCTTCTTCCCTTCTGGTTGGGCAATTCAAAATTCTGAGAATACATGCCCGGAAACTTAGGTTCCTCTTCTATGACGGGTTGCTTGATTTGAGTTTTCCAAAACAAATTGAGCTCTCCAATCAAAGGTTCTCCGACATACACTGACCGCTTGGAAAGCGTAGCCTTCACAATGGCGTATTGACCGGCTTTGCTCGCCGGATCATTGGGATCCGCTGCCCGTTGTTTTTGATCAATAACACGAATAGAAATGGGTTTGGATCGATAGGTTTTCCCATCGAATTTTATGGAGGCAGGACCCAAAACCATTTGACCGCGCTTTTTGGGTTTGAGTTGGTAGGTCCACGATTTAATAATGGTTTGCTGGAAGTTTATAGAGCGCGACTGAAGCGATGTCATCGGTCCAGAAACTATTGAAAACTGTCCTTTGAGATCGGGAAAGGTTAACCCTTCGGCGTTCTGATTAAAGCTAAAAGTTACCTGGAAGGTTTCAAACTCACCCACAGTGGTTTTGTCCACGGTTGCCGTGAGTTCTGGTTGGGCCCACAGTCCCAAACTCATCAATAAAAAGGCTTTACACGCTATCCACTTCTTCATGAACTACCAGTCTTTTTCTGATTTTTTGCCCTTCTTCTTTTTGGCTTTTTTATCGGCCTTCTCCTTTACTTTTTCTTCTTCGCGACCAATCATCTCCA
>CBFHSF010000014.1:40821-75055 GCA_965658445.1 uncultured Schleiferiaceae bacterium
CGCCTTCCGTTCCATCGCCTCGCTCGTCTTGAGGTTTTTCATTTTCCCCGCCATCTTCCTCATCCGCGGGTTCCTCACTTTCGGGTTCGGGCTCCGGTTGATCTTCCGTGGTTTGGTCCTCTTCTTCTTTATTGGCTTCTTGTTCGTTTTCTGAAGTGTCCATGGGGTCGTCCTTCTTTTCGCCGTCCTCTTTGTTTTCTGGGTTTTCTTTGTCGGGAGAGTCTTGTCCCTGATTGGGGTCTTCGCCTCCACCTCCACCACTTTGGTCCTGCGGTTGCTGTCTCAATTGCTTGAGGGTTCTCAATAAATTCTCTCGAGCTTGATCATCGGAAGGGTCGTTGATCAGAGCTTGTTGATAGGCCTTTAATGCGGATTGTAAATCCTGCTGGGCTACCTTGGCATTGCCCAAGTTGTGATAGGCTTTTGCTCTTTGCGCAGGATCCTCCGTTTCGGAAATGGACTCTTCATACAGGGCAGCAGCCTTTTCGTAATCCCCTTGATTAAAATAGGCGTTTGCGGCATTGTAAAGGCCCTTGAAGCGCTGTCCCTTGGGGGCGGTAATCTCTTCGTAAGATGAAATGGCCTTCTCGTAGTCCTCCTTCTCATAGGCTTTATTGCCTTCGGATAGAGACTCCACATGCGCTTGCCCCCAGGTCAGGGCAGGCCATAGTAAAAAAATGAATATCCCAAGATTTGTACTACGCTTCATCGTCTGTTTTATTCTTAACCCAACCCCACTTTTCGAACCACACATTGGCTCGAGGGTTGAGTAGTGTATCTAAAAGTAGAAAGAAAAGGGCCAACCCCAAAAACCATGGGAACTGATCCTCATAATCAGTGAAGAGTTGTGTATCGATGGCATTTTTATCCAACTTCATCAAGTCTTCTACCAATCTTTCCGTCACATTGGTAACGCTATTTCCCAGGAAATATTCACCGCCACCAGCCTCCGCTATGTCCTTTAGATCATCCTCTTGAAGTTGTGTGATTACCACTTCGCCCGAGCGATCCTTTTTATATCCTTGGACCTTTCCGTTTCTGTACAGGGGAATGGGGCCTCCATTCTCCGTTCCTATGCCTATGGTAAAGATGGTTACTCCGCCTTCTACCAAGGACCCCAAACCAGCCTCCCATTGAGATCCATGATCCTCCCCATCCGAAATAATTACCAACGCTCTTCCGTGCATCAAAGGCTCTTGGAAGTACTCATTGGCCATGGAAAAGGCCCTTTCCAAATCTGTCCCCTGCGATGGAAATTCGCTGGGCTCCAAACCCTTCAATGCCAATCTCGCGGCATTGTAATCAATGGTCATGGGAAGCATGGGATAGGATTCTCCGGCATATGCAATGATGCCCACGCGATCCGATGCCAACTTGTCCAAGGTCTTGGATACTATATTTTTGGCATTGAGTATTCTGCTGGGCGTAATGTCTTCCGCCAACATGGACATAGAAACATCCACGGCAAAAACTACGTCTACACCCTCTCTATTGACTTTTTCAATTTTTGAACCCGTCCTCGGATTGGAAAGCGCAATCACGATGGAGGCAAAGGCCGCCGCCTGGAGAATGAACTTTACACCACGACGCCACTTGGACTGTCTTGGTGCCATTTTGTAAAAGAGCTCTTTGGATTCAAATACTCCAATGGCACGACGCCTCCACCAGCTGTAGTACAAGAAGACCACAACGTAGAGAGGGATCCCTAAAAGGGCCCACAAATACTCTGAATGTGCTAATTCATACATCAGTCAAAGGCATTTTTAAACCATACTCTTTTCCACAATACTTCCAGCAACAAAAAGGCCAATGCTATGAAGGCCAATGGGTAGAACATTTCTTGAAAGCGGTAAAACCTCAACTCCTCCACCTTGGACTTTTCCAGCTGGTCAATCTCTTCGTAAATAGATTCCAATTTGTTGTTGTCCGTTGCACGGAAGTACTGACCACCGGTGATATCGGCAATGTTTCTCAATAACTCCTCATCAATTTCTACGGGGAAGTTTTGATAGACCGTCTTACCCATAAAGTCCTTTCCTGCAGGAACGGGCGCCATTCCGTTGGTTCCTACTCCAATGGTGTAAACTCTAATGTTGTATTGATGGGCTAGCTCCGCCGCCGTAATGGGATCTACAAAGCCGGTGTTGTTTACTCCATCCGTTAGAAGGATAATCACCTTTCCTTCTGAAGGGCTGTCTACCACGTGTTTCACAGCAGTAGCCAAACCCATTCCTATGGCGGTTTGATCCTTTACCATTCCAAATTTTATGGCCTGCAAATTGGCGCGAACAATGTTGTGATCTGTGGTCAGAGGCGTTTGAGTGAAGGACTCTCCACCGTACACCACCAATCCAATTCTATCGCCCACTCGGGATTCAATAAAATCTCTGGCCACGGCCTTTACACCTTCCAATCTATTGGGTTTGAAATCCATTGCCGTCATGGACGTAGAGACGTCTATGGCCATCATGATGTCTATTCCTTCATTGTCTGTGGTCTGTATGACTTCGTCTGTATTTTGAGGTCTGGCCAAGGCCAAAAACACAAAGGTTACAGCAAGCGTTCTAAACAGTGCAGGCACCCAAAAAAGGTAATTTCCCGTAGGGTTCCCCTTGGTGAGTTTTCCGGAAGTCGTCATTTCTACCTTGGCCAATCGCTGCTGAAAAAATAGAAATACAAACAGCAAGGGCGTCGCCGCAGCGGCCCACAACCAAAGGGGATTGGCAAATGTCCATGACTCAGGAAACATGCGCTTCTTCAATTACGGGTTCTGGACGTACAAACTGAATAAACTGTCTAACGGTTTGAATGTGCTTCTCATGCTCTTCAAAGGCCAATTCTCCCTTGGCAAACTTTACACTATCCGCATCGCGAAGTAGCTCCTCTACTCGGTTGTAGAGCTCTACGGTAATTCTCATTTTTGAAAGAAAGGCCATGAGTTCTGCCGAGGTAGATTCTACCGCGGGATACTCTGTAACCTCCTCCATGTATTCCTTCAAGATGGAAGTCAAAACCGCATAAAACGGTTTTTGAACCATATTGGGCGAGCGCTTCATTTCCAATTTTTCTAGGCGTCTAAAGGCTCTTTCCCAAGCAGACAAATGGGATTGAATGATTTGCTCTGCCTCCTCCTTTGCCGGCTTGGCGAACAAGTGATAATACGCCAACAAGCCTCCAATACCAATGGCACTGACAATGGAAAACCAGAAGAAGAAATTCCCCCAGTTAAAGGGCGCGTCTTCTATGGGTTTGAGACCGTGATAATCCTCGCCGGTCAGCTCTGTGGGGATAAGGGAAAGCAAATGAGCCGCACTGTGCACGGTGTCCCCTTCAATGACAAAGGGTAGCCCTTTGAGCTCTTCCATTACGGTGTCAAAACGAGTAACGGTAATCTTTTGAGTTAGGCTGCGAACGTCATTCTCAAAACTCGTATCAATGGCGCCTACAGAAATCACCTTCCATCCTTTGGAAGTAGTGTCCTTTAATACGGGCCAAATTACCTGTGCATTGGGGCTGGTCACTATCTTAAATTCCCAAGTTACGGGTTCTCCCATTTTAAATTCAAAGGGTTCAACCGTAGACAAGACTTGGTCACTTACTTGCGGAATAACAGCCGCTTCGCCCAAGAGGGAAATTCCCATCGCTATGACAAACCAAAGTGTTCTCATCGCGATTTAAAGTATTGATAGAGTTTAGCTACGTAGCTCTCTTTGGTGCTAATGGAAATTCTTCCGGCACCCGCTTTAGAGAACAGTTGATTGAATCGTGCCTCTTGTTTTAAGAAGTTTTCTTTGTGAGACCTCAACCACTTTTTGGAACTGGACCACACCCAAGATTTCTCTTGGGTTTCAGGATCAATAACGGGAATCAATCCCATGTTGGGGAAGTCCTTTTCTAGTGGATCCCAAAGACGAACTCCCGTGAGGTCATGTCGTTTGGAGGTGATTTTTAAAGCTTTCTCATAGCCCTCATCGCGGAAGTCACTGAGCAAAAACACAATGGCTTTTTTGCGAACTAAGGAGCTGAGGTATTCCAAAGCTTTGGAAATGTTGGTGCCCTTAGATTCTGGCTTAAATTCAATCATCTCTCGGATGATTCTAAGGACGTGAGATTTTCCCTTGCCGGGAGGTATGAATTTTTCGATTTGATCGGAAAAGAAAATCACTCCAATCTTATCGTTGTTTTGCATGGCAGAAAAGGCCAAGGTCGCGGCCATCTCTGTGATGATTTCTGATTTTGTCTGTTGGGTTGAACCAAATTTCTCAGAGGCCGATACGTCGATGAGCAGCATCATAGTCAACTCTCTCTCCTCCTCAAACACCTTGATGTAAGGCTCGTGCTTACGGGCAGTGACATTCCATTCAATTTTGCGGATATCATCCCCTACTTGGTACTGTCTAACCTCGGCAAATGACATACCTCTTCCCTTAAAGGAGCTGTGATACTCCCCTGAGAACAGATGGTCACTGAGTCTTCGCGTTTTGATTTCCAGAACGCGTACTTTTTTTAGGAGGTCTTTTGTTTCCAAGGATGCGTATTTATGGAACTTCTACTCGGTTCAGGATATCTTTTACCATGTCTTCTGAGGTGACATTTTCGGCTTCCGCCTCATAGGTGATTCCAATTCTGTGGCGAAGCACCGGAAGGGCGACTGCGCGAACATCTTCGGGAATGACGTATCCTCTTCGATTGATAAAGGCGCGCGATTGAGCGGCCAATGCCAAGTTGATGGATCCACGAGGAGAGGCACCAAACTCAATAAGCGGCTCCAGGTGAGGCAATTTGTATTCTGCGGGATTTCTCGTGGCAAAGATGATGTCCAAAATGTATCGTTCAATCTTCTCATCCATATACACCTCGCGAACAATTTCTCTGGCATCCAAGACTTGCTTCATGGTAACCATGGGCTCAATCTTGGGGAAGGTCTTCTTCACATTGGCACGCAAAATCAATTGTTCCTCTTCTAGCTTGGGGTAGTCAATTACCGTTTTGAGCATAAAGCGGTCAACCTGAGCCTCGGGAAGAGGGTACGTACCTTCTTGCTCTACGGGGTTTTGTGTGGCCAATACTAGGAAGGGATTGGGCAGCTGAAAGGTCGTGTCACCAATGGTCACCTGCTTCTCTTGCATGGCTTCCAAGAGTGCGGCCTGTACTTTGGCCGGAGCACGGTTGATCTCATCTGCCAGGACAAAGTTGGCAAAGATAGGGCCCTTCTTGGTGTTGAAAACGTGTTCTTGAATATTGTAAACCTGAGTTCCGATTACGTCGGAAGGCAGTAAGTCAGGTGTAAATTGGACGCGGCTAAAGGTTCCGTCCAAGGCTTCAGAAAGGGTTTTGATGGCCAAGGTTTTGGCCAAACCGGGAACTCCTTCCAACAGGATGTGTCCATTTCCCAAAAGCCCAATTAACAAGGCCTCTACCATGTGGGGCTGTCCCACGATGACCTTGCCTACTTCTGATTTTATCTGATCAATAAAGGCACTCTCTGCAGTGATTTTTTCGTTGAGCGCCTGGATGTCAATTTGTGATTCCATAGGTACTATGTTATTCTCCTCAAAGGTGATTTTTCGAGGTCAAACAAAGTAAACAGATGACACCTATGATTGTAGTTAAAGACTTGTTAAATTTTCTGTTGTAATGGGACTTCCGCTCCTACCACTCCCAACCAAATCCTGTGGTAAAGACATAATCGGTCTCTGCTCCTTCAACCGCCGGTTGATTGTCATAGTTTAAAGTCACCCCTGCTTTGACGTAAAAATCCATGGGCAAGTCGTACTTGGCATCGAATCTCCAGTCAAAACGAAATCGATTTTCTTCGGTAAAAGAAGGATAGGCCGTAGCGGTTGTATAGAGGTTGAGATCTCCTATATCAAAGAGATTTAATTCTGTTCCAATAAAACCTTCCCAAGAAGACTTGTTAACGGCTGTGGAATCTGCTTGAGGACTAAAGTTCTCAACGTTACTAGAGGCTCCTATGGAAGCGCCCCAATAGGCTTTATTGGTATGGATAAAAAAGAATCCCAAACCCAATTTAGTGTTGGTCCGCAAATCGAGTGCTTGTTCTGTATTGGAAAGGAAATCCAAATCTGCGGTCAGGTACCAGTCGTGTGGCAAGAAATATCTATATCCCAATCCTCCGTCATTTCTGCGAATATCTTCTACGTTCTCCTGAGTGGACACCAGTGAATTGTAGAAAAAATCAAATGACCAATAGTCCGCCAAATACCCTGCTCTAGCACCTACATTAACCTGTTCCTGCGTATTGGCTTTTGCCAGAGAATATCCCACATCTATACTTGCATTTACACGACTCAAAAAGCCGTCATCAATGCTTTTGATGAATACGAGGTTCTCTATGTCTATGGTCACATCACCTTTCTCTTCGGAGGCAATGACAATTTGGCCTTCTCCAGACGTCTTGAATGTTCCCGTGTATCGTGCCCCTTCAGAAGTGGTAATTAAGAATTTTGACTCAGTCTCTATTTCTTTAACCCCGTCCCACTCAATTTTAAAATCTGAATCTGAGTAGGGAGTTTCTATGGTAACCACTCCCTTGTCCATGGATTTGATTTCTCCTACAATCTTATCCCCGTTGTTTAGGGTGATTTGATCTTGTTGTGCGAAGAGGCTTGACGCCGAAACCAATGTGAACAAAACGAGTAAACTCAATCGTAAAAATGACTTCATAGGTGAGATTTGTTGTTGTTTAGTGCTTAAAAACTAAAGGTAAAAAGCCAGGCGTTTACCACAAAAAAAAATCCCCCTTTCGGAGGATTTTTTCAAAACTATAAAACTCAGCGATAGCCAATTCAATAAAATCGACTACTTCGCCATTCTCTTTCTTTCGTTTTCGTCCAAATAAATCTTTCTCAAGCGGATGCTCTGAGGAGTTACTTCAACGTACTCGTCTCCTTGGATGTACTCCAAAGCCTCTTCCAAGCTAAACTTGATAGCCGGAGCAATCTTAACCTTGTCGTCCGCACCCGAAGCACGAACGTTGGTAAGCTTCTTAGACTTGGTTACGTTAACGGCCATATCTCCAGGACGAGCGTTTTCTCCAATTACTTGACCCATGTAGATCTCATCTTGAGGCTCAATAAAGAACTTACCTCTGTCCTGAAGTCTATCGATTGAGTAGGCAAAGGCAGAACCTTTTTCCATAGAGATCAAAGATCCGTTCTGACGTCCTGGAATCTCTCCGCGGTAAGGCTCAAAGGCGATAAAGCGGTGGTTCATAATAGCCTCTCCTGCAGTGGCAGTCAAAAGGTTGTTTCTCAAACCAATCAAACCTCTAGAAGGAATCTTAAACTCGAGAATCATGCGGTCGGCTTTAGGAGCCATAGAAAGCAATTCTCCTTTTCTCATGGTAACCAACTCAACGGCCTTACCCGAAACATCTTCCGGGAGGTCAATGGTCAATTCCTCCATGGGTTCACATTTCTCCCCATCAACGTCCTTGAGAATTACTTGAGGCTGTCCGATCTGAAGTTCGTACCCCTCTCTTCTCATGGTCTCAATCAATACCGAAAGGTGAAGAACTCCACGTCCAAATACCTTCCAACCGTCAGCTTTTTCTGTCTCTTGAATTCTAAGAGCGAGGTTCTTTTCGGTTTCCTTGATCAATCTATCGTATACGTGACGTGACGTTACAAACTTCCCTTCCTTACCAAAGAAAGGAGAATCGTTAATGGTAAAGAGCATACTCATGGTAGGCTCGTCTATGGCAATAGAAGGAAGGGCTTCTGGATTCTCGATGTTGGCAATGGTGTCGCCAATGTCAAAACCTTCCAAACCAACTACTGCACAAATGTTTCCGGCCTGAACGCTGTCTACGCGCTTGCGACCCAAACCTTCGAATACGTATAGCTCTTTGATTTTTGATTTTACCTGTACGCCGTCTCTCTTGATCAGGAGAACTTGCTGGTTTTCTTTGAGGTCACCTCTTTGCAAACGACCAATGGCGATACGCCCGGTGTAGCTAGAGTAGTCCAAAGAAGTAATCAACATTTGAGTATTTCCTTCGGGAACGGTGGGTTCAGGAATATTCTTGAGAACCATGTCCAATAGAGGCTCAATGGTTTCTGTTCTGTCTTTCCAGTCGTAGCTCATCCAGTTTTGCTTGGCAGAACCGTAAACCGTTGGGAAGTCCAACTGCTCCTCAGTAGCGTCCAAGCTAAACATTAAGTCGAAAACCGCTTCGTGAGCCGCTTCAGGATCACAGTTGGGCTTGTCTACCTTGTTTACGACCACGATGGGTTTAAGACCTAATTCCAAGGCCTTTTGCAATACAAATCGAGTCTGTGGCATGGGACCTTCAAAGGCATCTACCAAAAGGAGAACCCCGTCGGCCATGTTGAGTACGCGCTCAACCTCACCACCGAAGTCGGCGTGACCTGGAGTGTCGATAATGTTGATCTTGGTACCCTTGTAGTCTACAGATACGTTTTTAGACAAAATGGTAATCCCACGCTCTCTCTCGAGGTCGTTGTTGTCTAGGATAAGTTCACCCGTGTCTTGATTGTCTCTAAACAATTGACAGTAGTGCATGATTTTATCTACCAACGTAGTCTTTCCGTGGTCTACGTGAGCAATAATTGCGATGTTGCGAAGTGACTGATTCATAAGCAGTTTCAAATGAGCGTGCAAAGGTAGTTTATTTAAATGGTACGGGCATCATACCCAAATCCTTTTTACCCATAGAATACAGATTGCGTAACATAGTTCACCTTAAATTAACCTTGGTAACCTAAAGGAAACAAAAGGTTAATCTATGACTAAGGTGCTATTACCATTCAGGTTGAATATTTGTGAAGCTCAAAAATCAATCACAGAAAAACATAGCGGAGCCTACAAACGGTCTCTTTTCCGGCTTCTCAGATTTAAGTGTTGTGGTAGGCATTTGGATTTTGAGAAGCCACCTTAAACAGAAACGCCCTCCGAAGAGGGCGTTTTTTGTTTTTCGATATTTAGTGAAATTGAAATTCCCAGATTACTCTGCCGTCTCCATTTCTTGCTGTGTCTTCTCAGCAGGAGCTTCCATAGGCATCGCTTCTTCACCTTTGTGAGAAACCAAGTCCATTTCTTCTACCAAGTGAGTCGCACCGGCGTATTTGTCAATTACAAACAATACGTAGCGGATATCCACAGAGATGGTACGCTGCATTTCAGTTTCGAAAGAAATGTCGCCAGACATTGCCTCCCAGTTTCCGTCAAATGCACAACCAATCAATTCTCCACGACCGTTGATCACTGGTGATCCAGAGTTTCCTCCTGTAATGTCGTTGTTAGAAATGAAACAAACGGGAAGTTCTCCGTTCTCCATGGCGTAGTCACCGAAGTCTTTGTTGGTAAGCAATTCATTGAGCTTGGCAGGAACGTCAAATTCCTTGTCACCTGGCTTCTCTTTGTCCAAAATTTGAGCTCCGATGGTGAAAAACTCAAAGTGCTTTCCTTCTTCTTTGTTAGAATCGTATCCACCTACTTTACCCCATGTCATTCTCATTGTAGAGTTTGCATCAGGATAGAACTTGGTGATGGTATCCATCTCGCGAAGACCGGCCGTCAAAAGGCGGTAACCTCTTTCCATCTTCTCATTGGCCTCAGCGTTGGCAGAACCTTGAGCGCGGTACATATTGATCAATTCGTTACCTGCGATGTAGGCAGCGTCTTTCTCCAATTTCTTTTTCTTGATTTTCTTCAAGAATTTGTTGAATCTCTTCTCTGATGTGAAGTAAGAATCTTCGAACATATCTTCTGCGTAGTCTGCAAAAGGATCTTCGTCGTCATCGTCATCCTCCATAATCTCTGCAAAGAAAGAAGGCAACTGATCTGCGGGAACTTTATCTGCGTATTGTCTCCAAAGTACGGCAACCAACTTCTCATCGGTTGGAGCGTGGAAATCCTTAAAGAACTCCTCTCCGTAAGCGCGAAGAGCTTCTACCATTTCCTCTCTCTGCGTTTCGTAATCCGCTTTGATTTTCTTTTTCTCGTCGCGGTCTTTAACCGTATCCAATTGAGCTTCTACTTTCTCATCCAATTTAAGGATGGCTTCTGCTCTCATTCCTGCTCTCCAAGCAAAAAGTGGAATTTGCGGCCCAATAAGACCGGCTTCCAATAGGTATACATTACCTACTACTGTAGGATCTGTAGCTAAATACGCTTCTTCCAAAAGTGAAAGCGTTTGTCCGTATTTGTCAGTGCGCGCAGCGTCTGCATTTACCCAAGTCGTAAAGTCACCTTCTAGTGCTTGCTTCTTGGCCAATACTTGATTTCTCTTCAACTGCTCTGTTTGACCGATGTAGTACTTCCAGTAGTTTGCTGTAGAAGCGTACTTAGAAGCCAATTGAATATCAACCGCAGCATCTGCCTGCATGTATTCTCTCATGATAGACAATTTCACATCGCGAATTTCAACCACTGCAGGGTTGTACTTGTTGATAGCTTGATCTACCCCGTAAGAAGAAAGGTATCTATCCGTAGATCCTGGGTACCCAAAGATCATAGTGAAGTCTCCTTCTTTTACACCGTCAGTAGAAACCGGCAAGTGGTGCTTAGGCTTCAATGGAATGTTGTCTTCTGAGTACTCAGCTGGCTTGCCGTCAGGTCCCGAGTATACTCTAAACATAGAGAAGTCTCCCGTTTGACGTGGCCACATCCAGTTGTCAGTGTCTCCACCAAACTTTCCAATAGAGGAAGGAGGAGCTCCTACCAAACGAACGTCAGTAAACGTTTCGTAAACAAATAGGTAGTACTCATTGTGGTGAAAGAAAGACTTTACCTGAGCGTCGTAGTGAGTTCCCTCAGTAGCTTCTTTGGCAATCTCGCGACCTACCATTGCAGCGGCACGCTGTCTTTCCATTTCTGACATCTCAGGAGTAATCTTGGCCATTACCTGATCGGTAACGTCTTCCATTCTCACCAAAAACTTAACAAAAAGACCGGGGTTGGTCTTTTCTTCCGCTTTGGTCATGGCCCAAAAACCATCCTTGAGATAGTTGTTTTCTTCCGATGAGTGGCTCTGAATGGCGTCAAATCCACAGTGATGGTTTGTCAACAAAAGACCTTCTGAAGAAATGATTTCTCCAGTACAAAAACCTCCCAAAGAAACGATGGCGTCCTTAAGGCTGCTGTTGTTGATGCTGTAAAGTTCTTCTGCTGTCAACTGAAGACCATTGGCCTTCATATCTTCGTAGTTTAATCTCTTGATAAGCATGGGAAGCCACATGCCCTCATGAGCTTGAACGGAAATTCCAAAGCCCATGTAAAGGGCTAGGAACATCATTATCATTTTCTTCATGTAGAAATACTTTGTGTTTAGAATCGCAAGTTTACAAAATATTGCCTGTAATTCCGTGAAAAACAGCGGTAAACTCCGTACACAAAGTGAAGGTAATGGAAGCGAGGATTACTTTTTCTCGCGAGGCTTTTTGAAAACGGGAACCGTAGAACAGGCTTCACCAAACATCAAGCTCTTAACCACGGGTTGAATTTTCTGAACCAAGGCCACAAACGCCTGATTGGGAACGGGTTTGTTGCTACATCCTTTGACAATCACGCGTTGATCCACGAATTCTTGAACATCCATGTCATCAATGATTTCTTGGTAGAGGGTCGCTTCCAAATCTTCAGAAGAGCCAAAGACTACCTTTTTGGCAAAGGGAGCCAGCTGGCTACTCAATAACATATAGGCCCAAAGGGGAACGATGGCATCTGCACTGCAATGAATATAGACAAAGGCATCTTGATAGGTAGACCAATCGGCTTCTTTAAGGGCCGTTCTAAAGTCCTTTTCTCTGAGGATAAGTCCCTGAAAGAGGTAATCCGCCAAGTCAATACCCATACGAGGTCCCGAAGGATAAAAGTCTTCCAAATCCAAATTGATCAAGCCGCTATTGGCGACCTTGTTGACAATGGTATCTGTTGATGATTTGATTTCTTCCATAGGGTGTGACTCTTGGTCTTACGTTCTATTATTCCTACAATTACTGGTCGTAATTTCTATATCCTTCTCGATTGACCCCTTGGTCAATGGACTCTAATTTAATACTCTTTTCTGGAAACAAAGGCTGATTCAATCGGCCGGCGTGTAGGTTCTCGTAGCTCTCAAAAGACACCTCGCGTCTTTCAGACAACGTCTCCAAGGAAGTGGTACGAGAGAAAGACTCCTTCCAATTTGGCTGGAGTTTACCGGAAAACACTTTGGACTTGGATCCACTTCCGTAGGCACAGAAACCCAAAGTGAATAATTCTCCTTCGGCGCAAGCCAAGAAACTGATCAAGGACATAAAAATACTGGCCGTGTACATGTTCCCAATTTTCTGACTCGCCACTTCTCCGGGCGCGATGGTATTTTTTAAATACGCTTTGTACTCAGGTGTCTTGGACCAAGCTTTGACGAAGGCTGCGCGGTTTTCTTCCCAATACGGTTCTCCCACTTTTTCACCTATGCTCTCCTTGGATTCACGCGTCAAATCAAAGTGAATGTCTGGCCACATTCTGCGACCTTGAAAAGCGTAGGGCAAATGGAAAACCAATCCATTCCACTCTTCGGGATGTTGACCGGATTCATCCATAAATCTGGAAAGGGCCTCTCGAACTCTGGCCTGATAACAATCATTGGAATACGGGCCGTCAAAAACGGGCGTTTCCAAAAATTGCTCTACCACCTGATCCTTGCTAGACCAAAAGGGGTGAGAGGATTTATGCGTTACCTCGTCAAAATTTACTTCAGATTCTTTGCTGTCGCTGTCTTGGGACATCAAATCTTTCCACAGATCGGCCTTTGAAAAACGCCTTCTGGGTTTGAAGAAATCGGCTTCAGACTGCGTGCTCACACCTACTTCTTCTGAGAGCACCAAAATTCTTGGATTGTGAGTAACCAGAGAACAAACGGCTCCGGCACCTTGGGTGTACTCTCCGGTACTTTCCAATTCGTATTTGGCAACATCCGATGCGATGACCAAGGCTTTGCGGTCCTTTTTTACGCGTACCCAATCGGCACAGTTTAGCAAGGCGTCTACTCCGCCCACACAGGCAAAGGTGATGTCGGTAACATCTATATGAGAAGTCGTGGCCTCGCCGTATTTGGCATGCCAACGCTGAGTCAAGATTTCTAAAATATAACTGGCGGTGGGCTTGGCAGCATCAACGGCACTTTCCGTTCCCAAGTACAGGCGACCGATGTCTTCGGGTCGCAAGTCGTTTTTGTCAATTACCTTCCAAGCGGCTTCGGCACCGAGGGTAACGGCATCCTCGTCCAGATCGCAAAGGGCCATGCCCTCCAATCCCAATCCAAAGCGGAGTTTGTCGTATTCAATATTGCGTGCTTCTGCTAATGCAGACAAGGGCATTACCAGAGAAGGTACGTGAAAGTCAATGGCGTCAATTCCTACCATGAGAAAAATTCCAGTTAGATTATCAGTTCTTTACTTGTGTTCTATCCTCTATCCTTTCGGGTCAATTGTGATTTCGAATATAGAGAGGCCATGCAAAGCCACATCGAAAAAATCACTTTTTAACCAAAATTTAAAAGGTCCGCAAAGAATGGGGGCTTTGGGTCTTTTTCTTTTAACGTTGAGAAGGATGGTTCCTCCTACAACATTCCAAGCTCCAGCTTGGCTTCCTCACTCATGAGGTCTTTGTTCCAAGGCGGATCAAAGGTGAGCTCTACCTCAACCTCATTGACCTCGTCCAATGAACGCGTTTTTTCTTTGACTTCTTGGGGAAGTGATTCTGCCACGGGGCAGTTGGGTGAGGTCAAGGTCATCAATATTTTTACATCGGCAGCATCCGATACGTGAACGTCATAGATCAATCCCAATTCGTAGATGTCTACGGGGATTTCTGGATCGTAAATCGAACGAAGAACGTCTACTACATCCTCTCCTAACTTCTGCATTTGATCGTTAGTCATTACGATTGATTTAATTGTGTTTGCAACGCCAAGGCGTAAAATTTCATTTGCTTAATCATGGCCAACAGTCCATTGGCGCGCGTAGGGCTCAAATGCTCTTTGAGTCCGATTTGGTCGATAAAATCCATATTGGATTCTATGATATCTCTAGGGGTTTGATGAGACAATATGCGAATCATTAGGGCAATGATTCCCTTGGTCAAAATGGCGTCAGAATCCGCGGTAAACACAATGCGGTCTCCGTCCAATTCTCCGTGCACCCAAACCTGGCTCTGACATCCTTTGATCAGGTTGTCTTCTGTTTTTAACGAAGGGTCGATGAGTGGAAGCGACTTTCCCAAATCAATGAGGTACTCGTACTTCTCCATCCAGTCCGTAAACATGTCGAACTCTTCTACTAACTCTTCTTGTATTTCTGGAATGCTCTGCATTTCTATTTTATTTCTTCTGAAGAAAACGTCCTTATCTATCCGGTGCCTATTTAAGCATAGACACTGCTTTCTCCAGGGCTTCAAACAATGTATCTACTTCCTCAAAGGTGTTGTAAAACGCAAAAGAGGCTCTTATGGTTCCGGGGATTTCAAAAAACTCCATGATGGGCTGTGTACAGTGATGTCCTGTTCTTACGGCCACTCCCATTTTATCCAACAAAACACCGACATCATAGGGGTGAGTTCCCTCTACAATAAATGAGAAAACGCTGGCCTTGTTTTGGGCCGTTCCAATCATTCGCAATCCAGGGAAGTTCTTTCCCTTTTCTATGGCGTATTCTAAGAGGGCGGCTTCGTGAGCGGCAATGGCATCCATGCCAATGGAGTTTACAAAGTCTATGGCGGTTCCCAAGGTAATGGCTCCTTCTATGTTGGGCGTTCCCGCCTCAAACTTAAAGGGTGCTTCCGCGTAGGTCGTCTTTTCAAAGGTTACGGTTTTGATCATCTCGCCACCGCCTTGGTAGGGAGGCAATTTCTCCAACCACTCAGACTTGCCGTACATGATTCCAATTCCCGTAGGACCAAAAATCTTGTGTCCTGAGAACACGTAGAAATCAGCATCAATGGCTTGAACGTCCACCTTCATGTGGGGAACCGATTGTGCTCCGTCAATTACGAAGCAGGCGTTTGCCTTTCTCGCTAGGGCTCCCAATTCCTCTACGGGATTAATGGTTCCCAATGCGTTGGAAACGTGGTTTACCGCAACTACTGCAGTTTTATCGGTAATGAGCTTTTCGGCTTTCGCCATGATGAGCTCTCCGTGCTCGTTCATGGGGATGACCTTGAGGGTCGCTCCAATTTTCTCACACAGCATTTGCCAGGGCACAATATTGCTGTGGTGCTCCATGGCAGAAATCACTACCTCTTGACCGGGCTCGATTAGCTCTCTCAGTCCGTAGGCAATGGTATTGATTCCATCCGTAGTCCCCTTGGTAAAGATGACCTCAGATGATTTTTCTGCATTGATGTGGTTTTGAACTGTCACGCGCGATGACTCCATGGCTTCGGTGGCCTCTTGACTGAGGTGGTGAACGCCGCGGTGCACATTGCTATTGATGGTGCTGTAGTAGGATGTGATGGCATCCATAACCACTTGTGGCTTTTGAGTAGAAGCCGCGTTATCAAAGTAAACCAATGGTCTTCCGTTGACTTCTCTTTGGAGAATGGGGAACTGCTCTCTAGCGCTTGATATGTCCAATGTTGGATTCATAACTGTAATATTCGGTGCAAAGGTCGTAAATAGATTTGGAAAGTAGACTCAATCTAAATAGGATTTGTCTATGTTGATTTTAAAAGGCTTCGCGACCGTAAAAACCACTCTAAAACCAATGCATTTCCACCTGTAAAAACAACAATTCAAAGCTCGAAGTGTTCAGGTGAAGTGTTCAACTGCGGTTACCGACAGACAGAAACAAAAAGCCCCGAGAAGAAAACTCCTCGAGGCCTTAGAATTCTGTATGAATATCTCAGTTCGACTACAGTTCAAAATCCAGGTTAACCCCCAGCTTTCTTGCAATCAGAATATTGAGTTTCTTTTTAAGTGAGTCAATCTTAACTCTTTCTAGAGCGTCATTGGTAAAGGCGTACATCAACATCGCTCTGGCCTCCTTAGTGCCGATTCCACGAGACTGAAGGTAGAACATGGCATCCTCGTCCAACTGACCTACGGTACAACCGTGAGAACACTTTACATCGTCGGCAAAAATTTCCAACTGAGGCTTGGTGTCTATCTGTGCGGTATCGCTCAACAATACGTTGTTGTTGGCCTGGAAGGCATCGGTCTTTTGAGCTGCTTGGTGAACAATTACTTTTCCGTTGAACACCCCGTGAGCCTTTTCGTCAAAGATTCCCTTGTACAACTCATTGGAGTTACAATGCGGAGCTTGGTGATCGGCCAAGGTGTGGTGATCAACTGTTTGTTGTCCGTCAATCAAGGTAATCCCGTCCATGTTGGCAACACAGTTGGGCTCTGTAAGGTAAAAGTGCAGGTTGTTTCTGATGAGCTTGGATCCAAAGGAGAAAGTTCCAATGGTTACTTCAGAATCTCTCTTCTGCTCAATAAATGTATTGTCTATCAAAGTTGCCGACGCGTGGTCATTCTGAACTTTGTACAAGTCCACCTTGGAGTTGGCATGTGCAAAAATCTCAGTCACAGAGTTGGTGAGAACCGCCTCTTCTGAGATGTTTTGGTGACGCTCAACGATTTCTACCTGGGCGCCTTCTTCAACCACAATAAGGTTTCTAGGCTGTACCATGATTTCCTTGTCACCTGCGGTGTTGAGGAAAATCATTTGAATGGGCTTGTCTACCACCTTGCCTTTTGGGATGCGGATAAAAGCACCTTCTTTGGCAAAGGCCGTGTTCACATCTACCATGGGCTGATCGGCTGGAGTGGTCTTGTTAAAGTACTGATCCAAAACGTCACGGTACTTCTTAAGAGCTGCTCCAAAGGTGCAAATGTCCCAGTTGTTGTGAGTGGTTTCTGATAGCCAAGAGCTGAAGACTCCGTTGATAAACACCAATTTGTAGGTGTCAATATCGTTGAGGAAGTACTTCTTTACGTCCTTGAGTTCTATGGTCTCCTCCGTTCCCGGAAAGACCTTAAAGTCGTTTTTGAGGATGGGCTTGAGGTTGGTGTACTTCCACTCCTCGTCCTTTTTGGTCGGAAAACCTACTCCCTCAAATCGCTTGAGTGCAGACTGTCTTCTCTCGTGAAGGTCAGTATCTACCTCGTTGGCATGGTCGCTTTCAAAAATGATAAACGACGATACGAGTTTTTCTTTTAATGATTCCACTGAGCAGTTATTTATACAGTCTGTAGGTCTTCTTTAATCCAATCGTAACCCTTCTCTTCGAGTTCCAAAGCGAGGTTCTTGTCTCCTGACTTTACGATTTTACCCTTGTACAATACGTGTACGTAATCGGGTACAATGTAGTCTAACAAGCGCTGGTAGTGAGTAATCACAACCACTGCGTTGTCCTTGCTCTTGAGCTTGTTTACTCCGTTGGCTACAATGCGAAGTGCATCGATATCCAAACCAGAATCCGTCTCGTCCAAGATGGCCAATTTGGGTTCCAACATCGCCATTTGGAAAATCTCATTTCTCTTCTTCTCTCCTCCTGAGAATCCTTCGTTCAGAGAACGAGAAAGGAAACCCTTGTCCATTTCTAGAAGGGCCATTTTCTCTCTCATCATTTTGAGGAGGTCTTTGGCCTCCATGGGATCTTGTCCCTTAGACTTTCTGATCTCGTTGATGGAAGTCTTGATAAAGTTAGAAACCGATACACCGGGGATTTCAATGGGGTACTGGAAGCTCAAGAAGATTCCCAACTGAGCGCGCTCCGCGGGATCCAAGTCCATAAGGTCTTCTCCTAAAAATTCCATGGAACCTTCGGTAACCTCGTACTCCTCTCTTCCGGCAATTACCGAAGAAAGTGTACTCTTACCCGATCCATTAGGGCCCATAATGGCGTGAACTTCTCCGGGCTTAACCTCCAAGTTAATTCCCTTGAGGATTTCGTTGTCCTCGATTTTGGCGTGTATGTTATTTACTTTTAGCATAGCGATTCTATGTGAAGTGTTTTTCGTCGTTTGTGTTGATCTCGTCGTCTATTCTTTCTGATTTTTAGCCCTTATCCTACGCTACCTTCTAGCGAGATGGCCAAAAGTTTTTGAGCTTCCACAGCAAATTCCATGGGGAGCTTGTTGAGTACGTCTTTACAGTATCCGTTTACAATGAGTGCAATCGCCTCTTCTACGTCAATACCTCTTTGGTTACAGTAGAAAATTTGATCCTCTCCAATTTTGGACGTCGTAGCCTCGTGCTCAACTTTAGCCGATTGATTTCCAATTTCTATGTAGGGGAAGGTGTGGGCTCCACATTGATCTCCCATCAGCAGAGAATCACATTGAGAGAAGTTTCTCGCGTTCTTGGCGCGAGGTCCCACCTTGACCAAACCGCGGTATGAGTTGTGACTCTTTCCGGCGCTGATTCCCTTAGAAATAATGGTAGACTTGGTATTTCTACCCAAGTGAATCATCTTGGTTCCCGTATCGGCTTGTTGGTAGTTGTTGGTCACCGCTACAGAGTAGAATTCTCCGATGGCGTTGTCGCCCTTGAGGATACAAGAAGGGTATTTCCAAGTAACCGCAGAACCGGTTTCTACCTGAGTCCAAGAAATCTTGGCGTCGGTTTCTACCATTCCTCTTTTGGTCACAAAGTTGAATACTCCACCCTTTCCTTCGGCGTCGCCGGGGAACCAGTTTTGTACGGTGCTGTATTTGATTTCTGAGCGGTCCAAGGCGATCAATTCTACCACGGCGGCGTGCAATTGATTTTCGTCGCGCTGTGGAGCGGTACACCCTTCTAGGTAACTCACGTAAGAGTCCTCATCGGCAATGACCAAGGTGCGCTCAAATTGGCCGGTTCCGGCCTCGTTAATTCTAAAGTACGTAGAGAGTTCTACAGGACATTTTACTCCTTTGGGGATGTAACAGAAAGACCCATCGGTGAAAACCGCAGAGTTCAATGCGGCGTAGAAATTATCAGTCTTGGGAACTACCGTCCCAAGATATTTCTTTACCAACTCAGGGTACTCCTGAATGGCGTCACTCATAGAACAGAAAATAATTCCGAGCTCCTTGAGTTTTTCCTTAAAGGTTGTCGCAACCGAAACGGAATCCACAACCACGTCCATGGCAACACCGGTAAGTCTCTTTTGCTCGTCGATGCTAATTCCCAATTTTTCGAAAGTCTTGAGCAACTCGGGATCTACTTGATCCAAAGACTCTAATTCTTTCTTTTGTTTGGGAGCTGCGTAGTACGAAATGGCTTGGAAGTCTGGCTTCTCATAATGTACGTTGGCCCAATCGGGCTCCTCCATTTCCGTCCACTTTTTGTAGGCGTCCAAGCGCCACTCCGTCATCCACTCTGGCTCGTTCTTCTTGGAAGAAATCAGACGGATAATGTCCTCGTTAATTCCGTTGGGAGCCTTGTCGGATTCAATATCGGTAACAAAACCGTATTTGTATTCCGACTGGGTTACCTCATCTAATATTTGGTCTTCTGACATGCTGTTTTTTCGTTTTTTAGGGGGTGCTTACACCGCAAAACTTTCTCCACATCCGCAGGTTCTGGACGCATTCGGGTTGTTAAAGGAAAATCCCTTTCCGTTGAGTCCACCTTCGTATTCCAAAATGGTTCCCACTAAGTACAAAAGACTCTTCTTGTCCACCAAGATGCGAACGCCGTTGTCCTCAAACAACTTGTCTTCGTCGTTGTGTTCATCCGTAAAATCCATCTGGTAGCTAAGTCCGGAACATCCGCCACTCGCTACTCCTACTCTTATATATTGCGTTTCCAAGGACTTGCCCTCTTCTCCTAAAAGAGAGATGATCTTGGTCTTCGCTTGCTCCGAAACATTTACCATGTCCTGTCTTTCCTTTCGTT
This sequence comes from uncultured Schleiferiaceae bacterium, assembly GCA_965658445.1. Lineage (GTDB taxonomy): Bacteria > Bacteroidota > Bacteroidia > Flavobacteriales > Schleiferiaceae > CBFHSF01. Next base: position 60,675 of record CBFHSF010000014.1, read on the forward strand.
CGTAATTGTTGTTTTTTCAACTTTCCTGAATTCCATTTATTTAGATTTAATCTAAACGAATGGTTTCGGTCTGCAAAAGTACGAAATCTGTTTTTGGTAACCAATGTAACACAACAAAGGTGATTTTGGTTTTTTAAGGGGAATTTTCCCCTTAAACCCCTTTTGTACGTTCCTTTTTTTCCCTTGATGGAAAAAAACGAACCCAAAAAAAAATCAAGACTTCACAAATCCGCTACCCGATGGCTCTTCAGTCGCGGTAAAAAAGATCTCGAGCAAGCTCTCGTTTGCTTTTTTACAACTGTCTATTTTTTTGTTTCGCTCCCTTCAGGCATCGGGTCCCAGCTAGATTTGTAGATGTCGGTCCTTGGGAAATCAAAAGATTAGGTTCTAACTCCTTAATCCGGAGCAGAACCTTACCTAGTGTTTGGTTTTTAATTTTTCAGGGAGATCTAGGAATTCTTCATAGACGGCGCGGGGGGAATCCGTGTGACTACAATTTGTCGCGGGGGTTAGCGAATGGTTACTGAAAAATTAGCGTTACTCATAAGTATCTTTTTTTAATCATTAAAACCCTTACCCTATGAAAAAAGTGATTTTTAGCATTGCCGCAGTTTGTCTCCTGTTCTTTTGTTCTTGTACTAAGACGGTCCTTGAAACTTCCGAAACACCATCTGATCCTTCTTTGAAGGCTGGAGATACTTTTTACTCCGTTTTTCATTGCGAAATGGAAGGAGGTAGATATGGATTAGAATGCGCTAAAGGTAGGTCTCAAACTTGTGATCTTATCAAAGAATGTTCAATTGGAAACTCTGGTGTTCAGGCGGAAATCAGTCGCTATTACAGCACGGATGAGATTCAACAAATGATTCTTACCAATTCCCCCATTGATAATCAGGAACTACTTCAATGGCTCAAGGAGAATTCAGATTTACCAATTTTGTAAAAGACCGTAAAAAATGAAATTCTTCTTTCAACTGGCCGGACTAAGTCTTTTGGCAATGGGTTGTCAGTTTTCTGAGCCACCGAAGTGTCCGGATTCGAAATTTGGCGAAGTCCACATTGACTCTTATTCTTTGGAGGGGTTTACCACTTCTTCGATTAAGCACTGTGATTACTTTCAAGAGGCGAAATTAGAATGCATTGCTTGTTGGCATGAGGGAGACTCCCTTTCTTTTTACAGTGTGAATGAGGGTCGATATGTTTTTGGGAAGAAATTGCCTGCGCATGAATACGGGCGGTTTATGAATCTCACCGCAAGCGATACCAATCAGTTTGTTATTTACTTCTGGGATGGATTTTGTGTGTATTCGGGAGGAGAATTTCATTTTCTAAATACCGACTTAGGTCAATCGGATATAGTGGTAAAAAACCAAACCAGCCTAGTGGACTTCCCAAAATCCAAACATTTCGCCTTTGAAATCATCGACTACCGAGAATCACCTTCACAAGAAGGTCTATTTGATTATTCATTTATTGGGATAATGGATTATGATGGAAATTTTGATGTAGTGCCCGAGCTCAAATACCCAAGCATATACTCTCAAAAGAATTTAGCCGAACCTACCGTTTACCTGTCTTCTTCAAGTGAAAAAGCCTTCGAAAACAAACTTCTAGTTTCTTGCAATTATTCAAATGACGTATTTGTGGTGGATGTAAATGAAAATCGACTTATTGAAACCTTTCCGGTTTTCACAACCCATGCGGATTTTGAAAATCTCCCCACGTCCTCAGGAGACAGAGAAGCTCAGATAATCAGCATGCACGAAAGAAATCAATTTTTTGAATCCTATGGGAAGGCCTTTTTCAACCCCAGGAACGAATCCCTTCTTCGCTTCCACTATCCTCGTTCTAGCAAAAAAGATTCTGATGGAGTCTATGTGACCACATTCGATAAAAAGGTGGAAATAATTTGCTCACACAAAGACTCTAATCACTACCAATACAAGCTCCCTTTTGGCCGATACTACCTATCAAAAAGTTGGTGGATGGATGGGGAAGGACGATTGGTTTACGTCAAACTAGAAATCTATCCTAAAAACCCTGATCATGAAACCCGGAATTACTCTATTGATTACATTACTACTCGAAATTTTTAGTGGTTGTTCCCCAAAAGAAACCTCAACCACTCAATTCTTTGACCAAGATTTCTTGACTCTTTGTGCCGAATTGGGAATCAATACACAGGAGCAATCTACAATTGCAGTCTTCCCAAATACGGATTGCGTAGCGTGCAATAGATCAGTTTACCAAAGAATCGAAAAAAGCCGAATTGATAAAAACTCTAGGCCCATCATTCTTCTCCTCCCAGAAGAATTCAATTCAAAAGAGGAAAAATCAAAACTTTCCAATTGCGACCAAATATCCAACGTCAAAATTTACGATTGCATTGAATATTCTCTCGAAGACATGAGGAGGTATGGACTGGTTCACTCCTTTGGTGTTTGGGTAGAAATTCAAAACGGTGAAATCGTTTTTCAGGAAGGCATCTTCCTAGATTAATGCCGTTTTTTCTACCCCACCCCCTCCAAAACAGGAGCAGACTTCAGTGCTTTTTGAGCTTGGACTAAGTGGCGGTCTTGGTGGTAGATGACCACGCGGAGGGTGTCGCCCAATAGCAGCTTTATAATCTTGCTGATGCTGATGGCTGTTTTGTTGCGGGTAAGATTTACAGCGCGACAGCGGCCCAGCAATGCTAGCCAATGATCTTGGTCTTTGAGGTAGGTTTCGACCACTTCGGAGGTCAAGGCTTGGTTGGCGGGATTCATCACCTTAAAGGTATTCATGGTGTTGAGTTTCTCGCCGGGCTCGGTGCGAGGCATGACACTTTTTGAAAAATACTCTCCCAACCACGTGCTCTTAAACATTTCAGGAGCTGTCCTTCCGGTCTTTTTCTGGGAGCTTTCGGCGGAAGCCAATACGCGTTCCACTTCAGGGAGGTAAAAGGCGTTGTACCTATTTAAATGTTCTATACACTCAAGGGCATTCCACGCTTCAGGGGCCGGTTTTGCCTGCCAAGACTCTTGGGGCTGTTCCTTCCAATGCGCTACTTTTTCTATTCCCACTCGAACTCGGCGTTCGAGGTCATTGATTAAGTCTTCCTGTTTTCCCTTCATGGCGATGATGTTATTTAGTTTACTCCTGTGGTCAAATCAAAATTCCTAATGATTCAACCCAATCGATACTTCAAATTTCGGGGTAGCAGAAGAGACAACTATTGATTGAGATCAAGATTTTTTCTTTCAAATTTTCGTGGCAAGAATTCCCATCCCGAAACCTACCCCTTGTCCAATCGAGACAATGTCTCCGGAGTCATTCTCAAATAAGAGGCGATATACTTGTGAGGAACTTCTTGAAAGAGTTGCGGCGAGCGCGCCAAGACGCGGTTCAATCGCTCTTGCGGAGACGGCGTTAAGATGTCCTTTTCTCTCTCCAGCTGTTGGTATACCAAACCCTCAATGCCACGCATCCAAGCGTTCAGCAGTTCGGGATCGGAGGTAACAAAATCCATATACACCTCTCGGGACATATACTTTACCTCAGAACTCTTGATGGCTTCCAAATACAAATCCGTGGGCTGTCCAGACACAAAGGAGTCCATGGCCACAATCAAGTTCTGAGAATACCCCAATCGTATGGTCGGTTCCTGATCTCCTCCGGCTGATCGGGATTCCCCGCCGTCCCCCTGCGAAAAGAAAATACGAATACACCCCGAATCAATGAAGTACAATTTCCTATCCACCTGACCCGCCTTACAGAGGTACTCACCTCGCTTTAGCGAAAGGGTTCCCTCCCAAAGCTCAGCTTCGTGAAGGGCGGTTACTATTTTTTCTACGGGGTTGGACATTGATGGTGACTTGTGACTTGTGACTTGTGAAGGGAAAGGTATAAAAACAATTTGTCCAACCGTCTTCATACCTTACTAGTCACTAGTTTCTAGTCACTAGTCACTCCCCAAAAGAATTTTTCTCAAATTCATTGATTTTGACGTAATTTTGCCATCCTGCAAGAAATAGATTCAATGAAGAACATACGTAACTTTTGTATCATCGCTCACATTGACCACGGTAAGAGTACCCTGGCCGACCGTTTGTTGGATGAAACACAAGCCATTTCTGATCGTGAGAAGAAGGACCAGTTGCTAGACAACATGGAATTGGAGAGAGAGCGAGGTATCACCATTAAGAGCCACGCCATTCAGATGAACTACGAGCACAAGGGCGAAAGCTACGTCTTTAACCTCATTGACACTCCAGGACACGTGGATTTCTCATACGAGGTATCTCGTTCCATTGCCGCCTGTGAAGGGGCCCTACTCATCGTAGATGCCGCACAGGGAATTCAAGCACAGACCATTTCTAACCTGTACTTGGCCTTGGAGCACGACTTGGAAATCATCCCCATCCTCAACAAAATTGATTTGCCCTCAGCCAACCCAGAAGAGGTGGCCGATCAAATCATAGACCTCATAGGATGTGAGGAGTCTGACATCTTGCGAGCCTCAGCAAAAACGGGTATGGGCGTTCCGGAAATTTTGGAAGCCATCGTAGATCGCATTCCAGCGCCAGAAGGAGACCCCAACGCTCCGTTGCAGGCTTTGATTTTTGATTCTGAATTTAACTCATATCGCGGTATCGAGGCCATTTTTAAAGTGGTAAACGGCACCATGAAAAGTGGCGAAAGGGTGAAGTTTATGAACACCGGTCGCCAATATCTCGCGGACGAAATCGGTACGCTAAAACTTACCCAAGAGCCTAAAAAAGAAATTAAGGCCGGAGATGTGGGTTACATCATCTCGGGAATTAAAGATGCTAAGGAAGTTAAAGTGGGTGACACCATCACCCGAGTAGAAACTCCTGCGGAGGCGGCCATCGAAGGATTTGAGGACGTTAAACCCATGGTATTTGCGGGAATTTACCCTGTAGACACCGAGGAATTTGAAGAGTTGAGAGCTTCCCTAGAAAAGCTCCAACTCAACGATGCCTCTTTGACTTTTGAAGCAGAAACTTCGGCAGCCCTAGGATTTGGATTCCGTTGTGGATTCTTAGGAATGTTGCACATGGATATTATCCAAGAGCGCTTGGAGCGCGAGTTCAACATGACGGTAATTACCACGGTTCCCAACGTTAGTTACCACGCGTACATGAAGGCCAATCCCGAGGAAAGACTGTTGGTCACCAACCCCTCGGATTATCCAGATATTACTAAGCTCGATCACATTGAAGAGCCCTTTATCTCTGCCCAGATTATTACTAAAAGTGAGTTTGTTGGAAACATCATGACCCTCGCCATTGAGAAGCGCGGGATTTTGAAAAACCAAACTTACTTGACTTCTGAGCGCGTAGAGTTGACTTTTGATATGCCGTTGGCAGAAATCGTTTTTGATTTCTACGACAAGCTTAAATCAATTTCTAAGGGATACGCCAGTTTTGATTACCACCCCATTGGGTACCAACAATCGGAATTGGTGAAAGTAGACATCCTTCTCAACGGAGAGCAAGTGGATGCCTTGTCTGCTTTGATTCACCGTTCCAACGCTGAGCGCATTGGTCGCAAGCTCTGTTCTAAGCTCAAGGAATTGATCCCAAGACAGCAGTTTATGATTGCCATTCAGGCAGCCATTGGTGCGAAAATCATTTCTAGAGAAACCCTTTCTGCCCTGAGAAAAGACGTTACCGCCAAGTGTTACGGTGGGGATATCTCTCGTAAGAGAAAGCTTCTCGAAAAGCAGAAAGCCGGTAAGAAAAAGATGCGTCAGCTCGGAAACGTAGAAGTTCCGCAACAGGCGTTCTTGGCGGTTCTCAAGCTGAATGACTAAGGCGAATTCGCCCTCGAAGCTGTCTCCATTTTTTCCTGTATTCCCTTTTTAAAAAGGCCTTACAAAACAGGTTTTTTTAAAGTATCTTGCGTGCTCCAAACAAATGGATAGATCATGTCAGATGCATTAAAAAACCTCAATGAGAAAAAGGAACAAGCCTTACTCGGAGGAGGTCAAAAGCGAATTGATTCACAACATAAAAAAGGAAAGCTAACCGCCAGAGAGCGTTTGCACTTTCTACTTGACGAGGGTTCTTTTGAAGAAATGGGACAACTCGTTACCCACCGATCCACACTCTTTGGATTGGACAAACAAACTTTTTACGGAGACGGTGTAGTTACCGGATCGGGAACCATCAACGGACGCCCCGTTTACGTGTTCTCACAAGACTTTACGGTTTTAGGAGGATCACTGGCCGAAGCCCACGCAGAAAAAATCTGCCGCATTATGGACTTGGCCATGCAAAACGGAATTCCCGTTTTGGGATTGAACGACTCTGGAGGGGCGCGTATTCAAGAAGGTGTTGTTTCACTAGGAGGTTACGCCGATATCTTCTACCGCAACACTTTGGCGAGTGGAGTGATTCCACAGATTTCTGCCATTATGGGGCCATGTGCTGGTGGAGCTGTTTACTCTCCTGCACTTACGGACTTTATTGCCATGGTTGAGGACTCTTCTTACATGTTTGTCACCGGACCCAACGTAGTAAAGACGGTAACTCACGAAGAAGTGACTTCTGAAGAATTGGGAGGCGCCAGCGCACACTCAACAAAATCAGGGGTGACGCACTTTACCTACGAAAACGAAATTGCCGCCATTCAAGGTCTTAAGAGATTGATGAGCTACATCCCACAGAACTGTGAGGAAGACGCTCCTTCTCTACCCTATACTCCTAGTGACGAAACGCGCCCGGCTCTCAACGACATTATCCCAGACAACCCCAACCAACCATACGACATTCGCGAGGTTATTTCTGAGGTTATCGATTCGGATTCTTTCTTGGAAGTTCACAAGGACTTTGCAGAAAACATCGTAGTGGGATTTGCGCGCTTAGGCGGAAAATCCATCGGAGTTGTGGCCAACCAGCCTGCGTTCTTGGCGGGAGTATTGGACATTAAGTCCTCTCAAAAAGGTGCCCGATTTGTAAGATTCTGTGATGCCTTTAATATTCCACTTTTAGTATTTGAAGACGTTCCTGGATTCTTGCCCGGAACGGACCAGGAATGGAACGCCATCATTACCAACGGAGCCAAGTTGCTCTACGCGTTCTCGGAAGCAACCGTTCCAAGAATTACTGTTATTACTCGTAAGGCCTACGGTGGTGCCTACGACGTAATGAACTCTAAGCACATTGGTGCGGATATGAACTTTGCATGGCCCTCAGCAGAAATTGCTGTAATGGGTGCCAAGGGAGCCGCCGAAATTATTTTTAGAAAAGAAATCGCGGAGGCGGAGGATCCCGCTGCGAAGTTGGCAGAAAAAGAAGCGGAATACGCAGAGAAATTTGCCAACCCTTACCGCGCAGCTTCTAGGGGTTATGTGGACGATGTAATCGTTCCTGAACAAACTCGAGAAAAATTGATCAAGGCCTTTAAACTGCTAGAAAACAAAGCGGTTAAATTGCCCAAGAAAAAACACGGAAACATTCCGTTGTAAATCATAAACTATGAAAGAGCCTCCTGCAAAGGGGGCTTTTTTATGAAAGAAAGATTGGAATAATTGAAAGGAGATGGACGCATCCAACATCACTAAAAAATACCTCAGTCCCCACGAAACGGAGCGATGCATTCTACGGCCCTTGGTCATGGAAGACGCCCTTTGGTGGAGGAGCTTTTTTGAAGATGAGCGCTCCCTACAATACTTTCCTCCATCCATGAAGCACAAACCCAACGCTTCTTCTCAATGGATAGAAAAGCAACTCAAGCGCTATTCTGAAAATGCTTTTGGACTCTTGGCCGTTCTTGATTTGGAAACGCAACAGCCCTTGGGACAAATAGGACTTCTCCTGCAAGACGTCAATGGCCACCCTATGTTGGAGGTAGGATATCACCTACTGCCCTCTTCACGAGGCCGAGGGATTGCTCGAGAAATCAGTTCTTATTTAATTGAATGGGGAATGGCTCACACGGATTTTTCAGAAATTATTTCCATCATTCACCCCGACAATATCCCTTCACAAAAAGTCGCCGAATCCAACGGAATGACCCGCGGACCAATTGTAGACTACACGGGAATTCCCGTATACATTTACTCCACCTCCTCTCAAAAGCCATCAAACAGATAGGGCCGTTTTTGATTTTTGCTTTACCTTTTAGGTGAAGAAAAAACCTTTTATATGAAACCCGGTCTTTCGTATCCGCCGCCGTGGAGTCTCTCTGGAGAGGGATGGATTTTCTATTTTTTGTTCCCTGCGGATGGCCGAAGCTGGCAACAGAGAATTGGATCCGTCATGTTGGTGAACTACCATTCATCTCCCGTAGGACCTTATAAGGAACTCTTAATAATGCCCGGGAAAGTTCCGGTGGGCAACCATTGGGCAGACCGCATTACGGATATCTATGTAGATAGCGAATTGAGTTGCACAGAGGGGCGTAAAAATTGGAATATCCCAAAACAACTCGGGGAATTTCAATGGAACACTTCCGACAAGCGGACTTTTATTGCCCTCAAGAAAGACACTCAACTATTGTTTTCTGTTGAACTCTCTCCACGAGCCTTTCGCTTTCCGGTAAACACCAATTGGCTTCCTATTAAACTTCACCAACCCGGTGATCAAAAGGATCTTTGGGTCAATCCCTATGGCGAAGGAAAAGGCCGCTTGGCAAAAGTCAAGGACCTCTATTCCGATCCCGATCATTTTTTCGATCTGAGTTCCACGAAGCTTCTGGGCGCTCTTCAAGTAAATCCCTTTTCACTTACATTTCCCGTTCCCGATGAAGCAACCGAATCAAATGAAGCGATATAAAGACCAAATCATCATTGTAACCGGAGCCGGTTCGGGCATTGGTTTGGAAATGGTACGTCAATTACTAAGTGCTCAAGCCTTTGTGCTGGCGGCAGATATTAATACCTCAGCCCTCGAAGAGCGTTCCCACTCTAACCTAAAATCCATACCCTGTGATGTTTCTGAAAAGGGATACGCAAAACGCCTCATAGAATCTTGTAAACTATGGAAAGGCGATCCGGACTACTTCTTTGCCAACGCAGGCTTTGCTTTGTATGGTCCACAAGAAAGTCTTTCGGCGGAAGCCATAGAAAGCATGTGGAAGGTCAATTACCACGCGCCCATTGAAGCAGCGAATGCGATGGAGAACACAACGCCAGCTGCCCAAACGGTAATTACGTGTTCGGCCATGGCTTTTTGGGGATTGGCAGGATATGCACAGTACTCAGCGACCAAAGCGGCCCTACACTCATTTGTAGATGTCTACAGACAAGAAGGAGGACGTCGCATTCAATTGATTTTTCCGGTGGCCACCGCCACTCAGTTCTTTTCCGCATCCAGCAAAAACACTCCGGTAGAATGGCCCTTGCAAAAGGTGAAACCCATGGTCAAGAACACGCTTGCGTCTGTAGCCAGAGGTTCCAAAAATATTTTTCCTTACCGTCCCTTTGCTTTGTATCTAGTCCTCAATCGGTTCTTGGGTTTTATTAAACCCGTGGCGAGATCTCTTTCTCGGTCCCGATTTCAATCTTTTAAAAAAGAAGACTAAAAGCCCTTGTTTACAGGGGGTTACGGACGCATCCGTAAAATTGGAGGAACTTTTTGAGAGGTGTTTGCAACGTGAGCACAGCCCATCAGAAGTTTAGAATTCTACTTTAGAAGTCCAACCAACTCTAAACGCATATGGGACTTCTCTTTTTACCCTTTTTTCTCTTTTTGGCTCATAAGAGGCATATGGTTTACAAGCGCTGGCAATGGATTACTACTTTGCTGGGAGTAGCCATTCTCTTTGGGAGTTATCTCTTGAAGATTTGGACAGCTTCCCCATTGGAAAACATCTATTTTTTGGCGTGGCCTCTTATTTGGATCCCCTCGTTTATTGGGTTTTTGAGAAAGACCAATAGAAGTTCTTTTGACCACTTGGTGATATGGTGGTCGGGAGTCACTTCCCTGTTACCCTTGGCTCAGCGGCTAGACCTACAGTACGTAGAATTGCCGAGTACCCTGAGCCTAATTCTGCTGCTTTCCGTTGCCGTCTCGTACGGTCGCTTGGAGTGGAATTCGCAACAAAAACAAGTAAGTTAGTTAGTCGAGAATTTTAGTCCTGGGAAGTAAGGCCCGGAGAACTAAGAAACACATCAGCATGGTGATTAAACTGATGGCTCCGCTTTGGGGTTCCCCAAACAAAAAATACCCTAGTCCAAAAAGAGCACTGTAAACAAACACGACCCCGGACACCCAACACAGAAGAAGGTGGAGCAATCTTCTGGATGGATTGTCTGGGGTTTTTTCATTTCCGGATGCCTGCATTCGCTGGTGAACCGGTCCCCAAAATCCGTCAGGTCTTACCTTTTTGAAAAAGGCGTTCAAGGTTTCTTCATTTGTTGGACGCGTCAATAGCATGGTTATGATCCAGGTAACCGTCGTAAATCCGACCGTAAAAAAGAAACTGTTTGGGAACTCCCATCCCAATCCAAAATGGCTAAGGGCATAAGCGACAAAGGGAGCTATGGTAGCGGCCAATTCTGCCCATGCATTGATTCTCCAATAGTACCATCTAAGGATGAGTACCAATCCCAAACCGGCGCCACATTCCATTAAGAATTTCCAGACCCCAGAAATACTTTGAATCTGGGTACTCACGGCCAATCCTACAATCATTACTATGAAAGTAGTTACTCGAGATACGGCTACCAGTTTCTTTTCTGAACTATCTGGAGCCACAAATCGCTTGTAAAAATCGTTGACCAGGTAACTGGCTCCCCAATTGAGTTGCGTAGATATCGTACTCATGTAGGCGGCAAAAAAAGCAATGAGTAACAAGCCACGCCACCCCTCGGGCAAGAAGTTTTTCATGGCAAATACATATCCATATCTGGGGTCTTGTGCAAAAGTCATGGACTCCGAGTGTTCCGGATCTGACTTTAAGGCATTGTATTCATTGAGTTTCAGCGCAAATTCATCTTGAGAAATGGCCATGGTCGCAGGGTCGTAGGTCTGCTCTTCAAGCGCTGACCAGGTGACACCGGTGCTTTCCACCCATTGTTCAAAGGCTCTTACTTCGGGATCAGCAATCTGCGGAGAATACAAAACCACGGCGGCAAGACCCACCAAAATCCATGGCCACGGACGCAATGCATAATGCGCCACCTGGAAAAATAGGGTTGAATATACAGCGTGCTTTTCATTTTTTGCAGACATCATGCGCTGGGCTACATACCCTCCTCCACCGGGCTCGGCTCCAGGGTACCATGAGGCCCACCAAACCACTCCAAAGAAGGCAAAGAAACTCGCCAAACCAATGGTCAGGTAATCCCCAGAAGCAGCGTCTGTTGTAATTCTAGGAAGGAACTCCATAGAGCCTTCCGGCAAGGCCTTGATCATGTTGTCTAGGCCACCTACTTCTTCCGAATTGACCACAAAGAGTGCCAAGGCAATGCTGCCCGTCATGGCAATAAAGAATTGAACCACATCGGTGGCAACCACTCCCAACAGTCCAGATACTGCGGAGTAGAAAGCTACTAACAACATGGCTCCTGCCGTTATCCAAAATGCGGTGGTATACGGCACGTCAAAGAACCCTTCCAAAAGAGTAATCATGGCCAAGTTTACCCATCCAATGATGAGGACGTTCATAAAGAGACCGAGGTAAATACTTTTAAATCCTCTGAGAAAAGCCGCGGCAGGACCTGAATATCGCATCTCGATAAACTCTACTTCCGTGAGAACACCTGAGCGTCTCCAGAGGTGGCTGAAGAAGAACACCGTGAGCATTCCTCCGGCGAGTAAATTCCACCACAACCAGTTTCCAGAGATCCCGTGATTGGCGACGAGCTCGGTAACAGCCAAAGGCGTATCCGCCGCAAAAGTGGTAGCAACCATTGAAATCCCCGCGACGTACCACGGCAAATTTCTACCGCCCAAGAAAAAGTCCGTTAAACTGTTTCCCGCATTTCTAGAAACGCTGAGTCCAACGGCTACCATACCTATTAGGGCAATGGCCATTACCCACCAATCGATACCTGAAAGCATAAAAAAAGTTTTTTGAAAAGATACCTCAAAGTAAACCTCTGCAACCTCAGCCTCTTTGAAAGTTACCAACAGATTGATTACCTTTCTACAGCAAACCCGGTAGAAAATTGACGAACAAAATCCCTTAAAATTTCGTTGCTTTCTGCATTACACGTGAAATACACTTAAAATATCATCGCATGAAACTAGTTTGGAAAATAGCCCTTAGCGTTGCGGTTGGAGTCTTTGCTTGGGCCTTTAAAAATGAAGGAATCTCCTTGGGGGATAAAGCTCCACTTCAAGATGTAAAAATGGAAGACATCAGCGGTTCTTCTATGAGCTTAGCAGATCTAAAAAAAGAAAATGGCCTCTTGGTGATTTTCTCTTGTAATACCTGTCCCTTTGTAATTGGAACCGAAGACGTGTATCCCTTTTTGGGAACGCTTTCGGAAAGAAACAACATCGGTATGGTATTGGTCAACTCTAATGAGGCCAAGAGACCTGGGGACGATGAGATGGGTGCCATGCAAACTCACGCTGCAGATAAAAACTACAACACTCCCTACGTGATTGACAAGGATCACCAATTGGCGGATGCCTTTGGAGCCAACACCACGCCTCACGTTTACCTTTTTGACGGTGAAATGAACTTGGTATACACAGGAGCTATTGACGATAGATACGAGCAAAAATCAAAAGAGCCTACGGTATTTTGGTTAAAAGATGCCATGATGGAATTGGCGGCAGGTCGATCTGGTGATATCAGCCCCAGCAAGACCAAAAACATCGGTTGTTCTATCAAGCGAGTGAAGAAATAAGGGCCACGTATTGGCATCTATTTTATAAAGCTAAAGAAAGCGCTCTCCGGAGCGCTTTTTTCTTTTGATACGAGGCATAAATATTACCTTTGCCAAAATTTGAAATCATTTCATCATGAATATTTTGGTATTGGGCTCTGGGGGTAGAGAACACGCCCTTTCTTGGAAAATCGCACAAAGTGAATTAACCGATGCATTGTACATCGCACCAGGAAATCCCGGAACCGCAAACGTGGGAACCAATGTAGACTTGTCTGTAAACGACTTTGACGGCATTGCCAAATTCTGTGTAGAAAACAAAATCGACACGGTAGTGGTAGGTCCTGAAGATCCCTTGGTGAACGGATTGCACGACCACTTGGCCAGCCTTCCCGAACTCTCAAATACCTACGTGATTGGCCCCAAAAAGGAGGCCGCGCAGTTGGAGGGCAGTAAGGACTACGCCAAAGAATTCATGATGAGACACGATATTCCCACCGCACAGTACCAAACCTTTACTGCCGACACCTTGGCAGAAGGGCAAGCCTTTTTGGAAACGCTTACTGCACCCTACGTGCTCAAAGCCGATGGATTGGCGGCCGGTAAGGGAGTTTTGATTTTGGACGACCTTCAGGAAGCCAAGGACGAACTCAAAAACATGTTGGTAGACGCCAAGTTTGGATCTGCTTCTCACCGCGTGGTGATTGAAGAGTTTTTGGACGGTATTGAATTTTCAGTATTTGCCTTGACGGACGGAGTGGACTACATCGTTCTTCCCGAAGCCAAAGACTACAAGAGAATTGCCGAAGGAGACAAAGGGCTAAACACAGGAGGTATGGGAGCCGTTTCTCCCGTACCCTTTATGAACGAAGCGCTTTGGAACAAAGTAGAAACCGAAATTGTAAAGCGCACCATTGATGGATTGGCCAAGGACAACATTCCCTACGTAGGCTTTGTGTTCTTTGGATTGATCAACGTAGCCGGTCAGCCCAAGGTCATTGAGTACAATGTAAGAATGGGTGATCCCGAAACGGAAGTGGTAATCCCTAGACTCAAAACGGATTTGACCTCTGTTTTCAAAGCCATGAAAGATGGAAAGCTTTCTGAGGTAAACGTTGAGTTTAAAGAGGAGTCAGCCACTACGGTCATGGTAGTTTCTGGCGGTTACCCAGAAGCCTACCCAAAGGGCAAGCGCATTACGGGATTGGAAAACGTAGAAGACACTGTTGTTTTCCACGCGGGGACAAAAATGGATGGTGATGATTTGGTAACCAGCGGCGGTCGTGTAATGGCTTTTACATCTTACGGAGAAACGAAAGAAAAAGCCCTCGAGAAATCGTACGCATCCATTGGCAAGGTTTGTTACGAAGGCATCTATTTTAGAAAGGACATCGGATTCGATTTGTAAACGCGAAGTCCGACGCTCTAACCCCAACGCATACAAAACGACGAGCGCAAAACGAAGTACACATAACAAGAGAAGGCCTGACCTCCGAGGAGATCAGGCCTTTTATATTCGAATTGTTATACCAGTGTTTCGCTAGTGTTTGACTAGTAGTAGGTAGGGTCTAGTGTCCTAGGTTTTATTTCTCGC
>CBFHSF010000015.1:0-37030 GCA_965658445.1 uncultured Schleiferiaceae bacterium
ATCCCCTCCAACATGGGAGCGAAAATATTGGAAAGGCTGAAGGATGCCGTGCGACTGACTCTCGATGTCAAATTGGGAACGCCGTAATGAATAACGCCGTGCTTTACGAAGTAGGGATGCTCGTGATTGGTAACCTCTGAGGTTTCAAACACACCTCCTTGGTCAATGGAGACGTCAATAATTACAGATCCCTTCTTCATCTTGGAAACCATTTCGTCACTGACCATACAAGGCGTTCTGCCTTCCTTAGCTCGAACAGCTCCAATGGCAACGTCACATCGCATTAGGGCCTTCTCTAAAATTTTTGGAGATAGGATGCACGTAAAGACGTCATTGGGAAGGATATTTTGCATGCGCTTTAGTCGGCTGAGACTGTTGTCAAAAACCTTGACGTAAGCACCTAACGCCTGTGCATTTTTAGCAGCATAGGTTCCTACGGTTCCGGCTCCAATAATTACCACTTCTGTAGGGGGCACTCCGGTAACGCCCCCAAATAAATACCCCTTGCCATCATTGGCGTTACTGAGGTATTCTGCGGCGAGCTGAATGGACGCTCCACCCGCAATTTCAGACATACAGCGCACCACGGGAATCATACCGTCCTCATCTTCCATGTGCTCATAGGAGATGGCGGTAATTTTCTTCTTCATGAGCTTTTGAAAAAACTCCTTGGTGCACGTCTTTAGTTGAAGGGCAGAAAACAGCGTTTGATGCGATTTCATATAATCCAACTCCTCCATACTGGGGGGTTCGATCTTTAAAATCAAATTGGCTTCAAACACCTGTTGGGGCGAGTGAACAATTTGAGCGCCCACCTCACTGTAATCCGTATCTGAGTATTTGGCCCCCAATCCGGCGCCCGACTCCACAAGAACCTCATGACCATTGCTTACCAAAAGGTGAACCCCTTGAGGCGAGAGGCCCACGCGGTTTTCCTGGAGACAGGTCTCTTTGGGAATCCCTATTTGTAAGGCTCCTTTCTTTTTGCTTATGGCTAATTTCTCTTCTTGAGGGAGTAGTTGTTCGGCGGAAAAGGGAAACATCTTTGTCGTTTTTGGTTAGCGATTAAACCTTCCAATGCTTGGCTAATTTCTTTTGAATCAACCGGTTAAACCATCTATATATCATTCAATCGTGCAGGAAGGCTCAAAGGCAATTTCCCTTTTTGTGTTGTGTTCTGTGATCGAAATTCTTCCGAATTTTTCGGGCAGTAAGTTAGGGATTTTTTCTGGCCATTCGACCAAACAGGTATCCCCGCTGAAGAAGTACTCCTCATAGCCCATGTCGTAGACCTCCTCCTCAGTATCAATTCTATACATGTCAAAGTGATACAAAGGACTTCCGTCTTTAGTAGCGTATTCATTGACCAAAGAGAAGGTGGGGCTACTCACTTCATCCACCACACCCAAGGCCTTGCACAAGGCTTTTATGGTAGTGGTTTTACCCACCCCCATAGCGCCGTAAAATAAGATGACGGGCTCTTCTAATTTTTCGACAATGGCTTCGGCCACAGCCGGCAAATCCTCTAATCCCTCTAAAGAGAAAACATGGGATGTACTCATGGTATTCTTGCCTAACTAACTACGTGCCCAATCGTGTAATTTCCATAAAAACAGAAGCTACTTCTTGGCGAGCGTAACAAAGGGAATGATCATTTCTTCGAGAGAAACTCCCCCGTGCTGATACGTATCTCTGTAATACTTCACGTAGTGATTGTAATTGTTGGGATACGCAAAAAAGGTATCCTCCTTGGCAAAGATAGCGACATCTGTAAAACTCGAAGTGGGCAAACCTACTGCTTGTGGATCCTTGATTTCAAAAACTTCCTTGGGGTTGTAGGAAATGTTTCTTCCCAGTTTGTACCTCAAGTTGGTATTCAAATTCTTTTCACCAATCACCTTGGCCGGAGAGCTTACATTTACCGTACCGTGGTCTGTGGTAATCATGACCTTGTAGTCCTTGTCGGCCAATTGTCTGATCACCTCAGACAGAGGAGAATTCTTGAACCAACTCAAGGTTAAAGAGCGGTAGGCCTTCTCCCCTTCAGCCAATTCACGAATCACTTCCATCTCCGTTTTGGAGTGAGAAAGCATATCCACAAAATTGTAAACAAGTACATTCAGATCATTGCTCATGAGGTTGGAGAGCTTCTCGGCATACTTCTTACCAAATTGGTGTTGAGTCACTTTGGTGTAGTTGGCCTTGATTTCTCCCAAGCCCAATCTCTTCAGTTGCTCCTTGAGGAAGAATTCCTCGTGAAGGTTTTTGCCGTCTTCATCTTGTTCTCCCACCCATTTATCACCAAACTTCTTTTTGATGTCCGTGGGAAGCAAACCGGCAAAAAAAGCATTTCTTGCGTACTGGGTTGCCGTGGGCAACATGGCGGTATACATCTCTTCAGAATCCGTTCTAAACCAAGAATTGATTTCCTTTTGAATCACCTTCCACTGATCCCATCTCAGGTTGTCAATCACGATCAAAAAGACCTTTTCTTTATTTCTCAAAGAAGGCCCTACAAAGCGGTTAAAGGCTTGGTGAGAAAACACTTTTCCCTCTTCTGAATTGATGATCCAATCTTCGTAATTGTTGTGGACAAACTGACTAAATAGGTCGTTGGCTTCGCGCTTTTGCATGGCCAAAATTTCGTTCATGGAATCGTCCTCCAAATTGTCCAATTCCAATTCCCAATACACCAATCGCTTGTACATGTCTTCCCATTCTTCCAAAGAATTGACAGACCCCAAGTCCATACCAATCTGACGGAATTCCTGCTGGTAGTTGGAAGTTGTCTTTTCCGTAACCAATCGGCGAGTATCCAAATTCTTCTTGATGGTCAACAAGATTTGATTGGGATTAACCGGTTTGATGAGATAGTCGGAAATATGGGATCCAATGGCGTCCTCCATAATGGACTCTTCTTCACTTTTGGTAATCATGACTACGGGAAGCTCCGTGTCTTTCTCCTTGATTTTGGTGAGGGTTTCCAAACCGTTGAGCCCTGGCATGTTTTCGTCCAAAAAGACGATATCAAAGACTTTCTCGTCTAAGACCTCTAGGGCATCGGCGCCATTGTTTACCGTCTCTACCTCATATCCCTTTTGTTCCAAGAACATAACATGGGGTTTCAGTAATTCAATTTCATCGTCTACCCATAATATGTGTATTGCACTCATGCTGTTCTATTTATCTTGTTCTATTTTGTAATTTCCCTGTAACTTAGCCTTCTAGAAATATCTTTTTTCAAATATGCTTTGTCGCATTCCGAGGAAGGTAGAAAAACCAACTGTAAAATCGCTTTTTTGAAATCAGTCAATAAAAATAAAATTTTCAACGACCCCATCTATGGTTTCATTACCATTCCCAACGAAAAGATTTTTGATTTATTAGAGCACCCATTCTTTCAAAGATTGAGAAGAATCAGCCAATTGGGTTTTACCTATTTGGTGTACCCGGGGGCGTACCACACGAGATTTCACCACGCCTTGGGCGCTATGCACTTAACCCTTCTCGCTATACAAGTCCTTAGAAGTAAGGGACATACCATCACAGAAGAGGAAGAAGAGGCCGCATGCATCGCCATACTCTTACACGATATTGGACACGGTCCGTTTAGTCATGCCTTGGAGCACACCCTCGTAAAAGGCATCAATCACGAGCAGTTGGGACTCCTGTTTATGGAGGAATTAAACCGTGAATTTAACGGCGATTTAACGATGGCCATTGAGGTCTTCAAGGGAAATCACCCCAAAAAATTCTTGCATCAACTCGTGAGTTCTCAATTGGACATGGACCGATTGGACTACCTCAGACGCGACAGCTTTTATACCGGGGTTACAGAAGGTGCCATCAACTCCGAGCGCCTTATCACCATGCTCAACATTCACAATGACGAACTCGTAATCGACGCCAAGGGAATTTACTCCGTAGAGAAGTTTATCGTGGCACGACGGTTTATGTACTGGCAAGTGTATCTGCACAAAACGGTTATCAGTGCTGAATTTATGATTGTAAAAACCCTTCAGAGAGCTCGTGAGTTGGCCCTGTCTGGAGTAGATTTATTCGCATCGAGTTCATTCAAGATATTTCTCAATCAGCACATTTTTCAAGAGGACTTTGCAAAGGATCCAGAGCTGCTCAGAACTTTCGCGAGGATGGACGACTACGACATCATTGGGGCACTCAAAGAATGGGTGCATTGTGAGGACGTGGTACTTTCTGAATTGAGCCAGGACATTCTCAATCGCAAACTCTTTAAGGTCAAAATGCTAGATGCTGCAATGCCCGCCCCAGAAAGGGAGGAAATATTGAAAACCATTGCCCGAGACAAGGGGATTACTGAGGAGGAAGCTTCATACTTTTTGATAGAAGAAAACATAGATAATCACGCCTACAATCCCTCCAAAGACAAGATCTATTTATTGTTTAAAGATGGTAGTACTCAGGACATTGCCCAAGCAGCAGACCAACTCAATATTTCTGCACTCTCCAAACGCGTGACCAAACACTTTGTTTGTTACCCCGAGGATTACATGCGAAGGCCTTAATTCCCTCGATTTTTTTAGTATTTTTGGCGCAATGGAATTTACCGCAAAACAGATTTCCGAACTCCTTGGGGGTGAGGTTATTGGAGACGAAAATGCCGTCGTATCTAATTTGTCAAAAATTGAAGAAGGCCAGCCAGGGACCCTGTCCTTTTTGGCGAACCCTCAATACACACCTCATATTTACTCTACCAAAGCCTCTATTGTTATTGTCAATAAAAGCTTTGAAGCAGAAGCCGAAATCTCAGCAACCTTGGTGGCTGTAGACGATGCCTATGCCTCATTTGCCAAGCTGTTGGAACTGTATAATTCCATGCAACACGCCGTGGAAGGAATTCACGAGAACTCTTACATTCACGATTCTGTGGAGTACGGAGATGGAATATTTGTGGACGCATTCACCTCCATTGGAAAGAATGTGAAAATTGGGAAAAACGTAAAAATTTACGCCCAAGTAAACATCGGGGACAACGTGACCATAGGCGACGATTGTATTCTTTACGCCGGAGTAAAAGTGTATCACGATTGTAAAATCGGGGATAAAGTGACTCTTCACAGCGGTGTTATTGTAGGAGGTGACGGATTTGGCTTTGCGCCGAATTCTGACAACCAGTACAACAAAGTGGCGCAAATCGGAAACGTCATCATCGAAGAGGGCGTAGAAGTAGGTGCCAATAGCACAATAGACAGAGCGACTTTAGGGTCGACCATCATAAGACGAGGAGTTAAAATCGACAACCTCATCCAAATTGCCCACAATGTGGAAATTGGAAAAAATACCGTAATCGCTGCCCAAACAGGCGTTGCAGGAAGCACCAAGATTGGTGAAGACTGTATGATTGGCGGACAAGTGGGAATTGCCGGCCACCTAGTAATTGGAGATCGCGTTAAGATCGCGGCCCAATCGGGAATCGGCAGCAATGTCAAAGATGACGCGGTCATCATGGGATCACCCGCCTTCAACATTGGAGACTTTAACCGTTCCTACGTTTACTTTAAAAAATTACCTCAACTATTTTCTAAAAAATAGAAATACCTAAGACGCAAATGAGCAACCAACAAACCATCGTTAATTCGGTAACCCTCAATGGGGTTGGACTACACACTGGCAAGGATGTGTCTATGACATTTAATCCGGCTGCTGCCAATCACGGAATTGTATTTAAGCGTACAGATTTAGAAAATCAACCTAGAATTGAAGCTCTTGCCACTCATGTATCTACTACAGACCGCGGAACCACGCTTTCAAAAAACGGTGCAGACATCAATACCGTAGAGCATGTATTGGCGGCTTTGACGGGATTGGGAATTGACAACTGTCTCATTGAACTCAACGCACCCGAACCTCCTATTATGGACGGTTCTTCCATTGCTTTTATTGAAGTATTAGAAAAAGCGGGCATTCAAGCTCAAGATCAAGAGAGAAATTACTTCGAAATCACTGAGCCTATTATTTATTCTGATGAATCAGGAATTGAAATCATGGCTATTCCAGCTGATGATTACCAAGTGACGGTAATGGTAGATTACGAAACCAAGGTTTTGGGATCTCAAAACGCTCACATGAACGACATTTCAGAATTCAAATCGGAATTTGCCAGCGCCAGAACCTTCAGCTTCTTGCACGAATTGGAATTCCTTTTGGACAATGGACTGATTCAAGGTGGCGATCTAAACAACGCCATTGTTTACGTTGATAAGGAGCCTTCTTCTGAGTCATTGAACAAACTCAAAAAGGCATTCAACAAAGATTCTGTTCAAGTAAAACCCAATGGAATCCTAGACAACCTAGACCTTCATTACACCAATGAGGCAGCTCGTCACAAACTTCTCGACGTTGTTGGAGATTTGACCCTTATCGGTCGTCCTATCAAGGGAAGAGTTTTGGCTACGAAGCCCGGACACAAAGCAAATACAGAATTTGCCAAGGTGGTAATGCAAGAAATCAAAAAAGCAGAAAAGACCCAGAAAGGTCCAGCAGTAGACTTTAACGCTACGCCTCTTATGGACGTTACGGCGATTCAGGACGTATTGCCTCACAGACCTCCATTCCTCTTGGTAGACAAGATTATGGATATGGGACCCGACTTTATTATTGGAGTAAAGAACGTGACAATGAACGAACCTTTCTTCGTAGGTCACTTCCCCGGAACTCCTGTAATGCCAGGAGTACTTCAGATTGAGGCCATGGCCCAAGTGGGAGGAATTCTCGCCTTGAGCACTGTACCCGACCCTGAAAACTACTTGACCTTCTTCCTCAAAATGGAAAATGTGAAGTTCAAGAAAAAGGTAGTTCCCGGAGACACGCTTGCGTTCTCTCTAAAACTCACCGAACCTATTCGCCGTGGTATTGTTCAGATGAAAGGGGAAGCCTATGTGGGCAATACCTTGGTGTCTGAAGCTCTCCTCATGGCTCAAATCACAAAAGAAAAGTAAGAAATGAATCAACCGTTAGCATACGTACACCCTTCTGCCAAAATCGCGGATACAGTGGTCATCGAACCGTTTACCACTATCCACAAAAATGTTGAGATTGGCGAAGGAACTTGGATCGGCTCCAACGTGACCATCATGGAAGGTGCTAGAATTGGTAAAAATTGCCGCATCTTTCCCGGTGCTGTAATCAGTGCCATTCCCCAGGATCTTAAGTTTGAAGGCGAAGACTCGCTAGCGGTAGTGGGCGACGGCACCATCATTAGAGAATGTGTGACCATCAACCGCGGAACCAAGGCCAATGGCCAAACTACCATCGGAAAAAATTGTCTCCTGATGGCCTATGCACACGTTGCGCACGATTGCATTATCGGAAACAATTGTATCATCGTAAACGGTGTTGCGTTGGCGGGACACATTGAAATGGGAGACTTCGCCATCCTAGGAGGATTGAGCGCCGTTCACCAGTTCGTTAAAATTGGATCTCACGCTATGGTAGGTGGAGGATCCCTGGTAAGAAAGGATATCCCTCCGTATGTAAAGGCTGCTAAGGAGCCCATCTCTTTTGCAGGTATCAATTCTATTGGCTTGCGCCGAAGAGGTTTTGTCAACGAAAAGATCAACGAGATTCAGGATATCTACCGCGTACTTTTCCAAAAGAACTACAACACCACTCAGGCCATGGAAATCATTGAAACCGAATTCCATCCCACGAAGGAACGCGATGAGATTTTGACCTTTATCAAGAACTCTCAAAGAGGTATTATGAAGGGCTTTAGCCTTTCTAAGTTTGCCGGATAAATGGACATTGAAGTAGAAAATATTTCAAAGTCCTTTCTGCATCACATCATTTTTAGAGGCGTTAACCTCTCCATTGCCGAGGGTTCTAAATGGGCGCTTCTCGGTGGCAATGGATCGGGAAAAAGCACCCTACTCAAAGTATTGGCTTCTTCCCTGTCTCCGAGTTCTGGAACCGTTTCTTATACCTCGAATGGCGAGGTACTAACGCCATCAGAGATTGTGAAAAACATCAGTTTTTCAGGACCGTACCTAGACGTAATTGAGCCCTTTACCTTTCCCGAGCTCATCGCTTTTCATCAGAAGTTTAAACCCTTCGAAGACGGAATTACCGCAAAGGACGTTCTTGAAATTTCTCAATTGACCCCAGTGGCGAAGAAAAAGATTTCAGGATATTCTTCTGGGATGAAGCAACGTGTAAAATTGAGCTTAGCCATTTTGTCCAAAACGCCGGTATTGCTCTTGGATGAACCGCACACCAACCTCGATGCAAAGGCCATACAGTGGTATAGGGAAACCATGGAAAAATACGCATCAGAAAAAACCGTGGTCATTGCCTCCAATCGCATAGAAGAAGAGTACTTTATGGCGGAAAACACCTTGGAGGTGAACGATTTCAAAAAGTAGTGCGAATACGCTACTTTTGCATGGATAACATTATCGAAAACAGGAAAATTACTATCAATAAAACATAAGTCAAATGGCAAGTACCTCAGACATTAGAAACGGATTGTGTATTCAGTACAATGGCGATCCCTACACCATTATTGAATTCCTTCATGTGAAGCCCGGAAAGGGAGCGGCCTTTGTTCGCACCAAAATGAGAAACCTAAACACAGGAAGAGTTTTGGAACACACTTTCCCCGCCGGTACTAAGATTGAAGAAATCCGCGTAGAGACGAGAAGCTACCAGTTCCTATACAATGACCCTGAGGGATTCCACTTCATGAACAACGACAACTACGAGCAGATTATGATTCCAAAAGAATTGATCAACGCACCTCAGTTCTTGTTGGACGGAATGGAGTGTAAAGTAGTTTTCCACGCAGATGAGGACAGACCTTTGAGCGTAGAATTGCCCGCTTCTGTTTCTATGGAAATCACGTATTCTGAGCCTGGAATCAAAGGAAACACCGCTACTAACGCCACCAAACCTGCTACATTAGAAACCGGTGCAGAAGTAAGAGTTCCCCTCTTTATTGAGCAAGGTGAGCGCATCGTCATTGACACCGCTACCGGTACTTACAAAGAAAGAGCGAAGGACTAGTGCGATTTTCTAAAACGCACACCCTCAAAGAGGTTGCAGGATGGCTCAATTGTTCCTTTGCGGGACCCGCTGATCACGAGATTACTGGGCTCAACGAAATTCACGTCGTTGAACCCGGAGATATCGTCTTTGTGGATCACCCCAAATACTACGACAAAGCTTTGCAATCCGCGGCCACCACGGTCCTCATCAACAAAGAAGTTGACGTACCCGAAGGCAAAGGCCTTTTGATTACTGATGATCCCTTCCGAGATTTTGTTGCTTTGATCAACAAATTCCGTCCCTTTGTTCCCTTGACGGCACAGGTGGCCACCTCGGCAACTATTGGAGAAGGAACAGTGATTCAACCCGGAGTCATCATTGGAAATCACGTGACCATTGGAAAGAATTGCGTTATCCATCCCAATGTGACTTTATACGATCACACAGAGATAGGAGACAACGTAGTTATCCATGGAAACGCCACCATTGGCGGAGATGGTTTTTACTACAAAAAACGCCCGGAGGGATTTGATCAATTAAAGTCCGGTGGAAATGTCGTTATTGAAGACGACGTACACATTGGTGCCAACTGTACCATTGACCGCGGTGTAACCGCTTCAACACGCATAGGAAAAGGCTCTAAACTGGACAATCAAATTCAGATAGGCCATGATACTGTTTTGGGTGAAAAATGCCTTATAGCCTCTCAAACAGGGATTGCTGGATGCGTTCACGTAGGAAACGAAGTTACCCTCTGGGGACAAGTCGGCGTGGGATCGGATGTGAGCATTGGTGACAAAGCCGTGGTCCTCGGTCAATCGGGTGTCTCTAAAGATTTAGAAGGTGGAAAAACCTACTTTGGATACCCTGCTGATGAAGTGAGAACTCGCCACAGAGAATTGGCGGCCTTGAGATTACTTCCAGAATTTTTGAAAAAGTTTAAATAAGTCGAATTTCAAGCGATATTCGGTGCTCAATATTGAGTACTGTTTTGACAACAATTTTCATCAAATAAAAAGGGGCTCGCCATTGGCGAGCCCCTTCTATTTAAGGCATGTTTCCATGCATTTTTGCGATTACTTGGTATCCCACCAAACGCGAACCGCTTTAGAGTCACCACCAATGTTGGCAGCAGCTGCAGAAACGTTCTCAGCGTTCAAAGAGTACTCTTGTGAAGCATAAGTCATACGCGTTGGGAACATAACTCCTGTTGGAGTAATGTCTGGATCCAAAGATCCATCGATTGGGTGCTTGAACAGTGCAGTTCCTCCTGGCATAGTAAAGTCTAGTCTTCTAAACTCGTACCATCCTTGAAGTCCTTGCATGTAAAGAGCAACCCACTTCTGAGTTCCAATTACGTTAACCCAATCCGCCGCGTCATAAGGGTTGGCTGTGATAAAGGCTGTAATGGCAGCAGCGTCAGTAATACCCCAGTACTCCATAGAAGCCGTAACACCTGCTTCGTAGTAAGCTTGAGCTGACATGGCTCCATTCCAAGTCCAACCTCTTTCAATAGCCTCTGCCATTGCAAAACAGATCTCTGCATAGTCAATATAAACACCAGGAGCGGTAGCTTCTAAAACCGCAGCACCAGGCATAGATACCTGACTGTTGTCAATAGCTGTCGCATTGGCGTTATCCAAACCGTAAGGCATACCTACGTAAGTACCCGAAGCAGCCGCCATATCCGCGTAAATCATTCTACGTGGATCATCAGTAACTGAATCAGATAGGTAACCCATCATAACATCAGAAGGACAGAAGTCTTGACGAGTCTTCCAGTTCTCATTCTGAGGGTTGTTGTTAGGAGATGCTCCTTGGTAGTAGAACAATGCATTGTCCATGTTGCTAGTGAAAGCACCAGCAGCTGAATTTCCCGCCGCTTCAAAAGCAGCTTGAGCAGCCGTAGGATCTACATCGGCCATACGCAAGGCTACTCTCATTTTAAGAGAGTTTCCAAACTTAGCCCAACTCATCATGTCACCGCCGTAAACGATGTCATTAGAGTTGTTACTTCCCATAGAAGTATTCACATCAATCAATGCCAAGGCTTCATCAATCATAGAAACGATTCCAGCGTAAACATCAGACTGTGCGTCATACTTTGGTGAGAAAATAGGTGTTGAAGCGGATCCACTCAAGGCTTCAGAGAAAGGTACGTCACCGTACATATCTGTAACCACGTGGAAGCCCCATGCCTGAAGCAATTTAGAAACCGCAATGGTGTTCATTTGCTCTGCACCTGAACCTTCTTCCGCAGCCAAAACCTCAGCTTGGCGAAGGTCCATAAGACCTCCTGCGTAGAATCCGTTGTAGAATGCATCGTTAACACCTTCACGAATTTGGTAACGGCTTTCTTCCGTGTATGAAGTAGCTGCCCAGTACTGAGCGTAGTACATACCGGTTCGTCCGTTGATCCACTCGTCCCACTGCTCGTCCATCAAACGCTTCTGAGCTGCGGTAATTAACCATCCCGATTGAATCTTGGATAGGTTGTTGGGATCTGTATTGATTTCTTCGAAATCTTTAGTACAAGAGGAAAGTACAAGACCTCCCAAGGTCAATGCTACTAAAGATTGCTTAACTGTCTTTGTATATAATTTCATGGTTTTCTTCGTTTTTCGGTTAATTAAAATCCAAAGGATACGTTGAAACCAATTGAACGAACAGATGGTGTAGCAGCACCTTCAATACCTTGAACGTTTCCAGAAGAAACAGCCAACGCAGTTGGATCAAGGTGAGGAATGTTGCTGTGGATCAACCAAAGGTTACGTCCGAAAAGACCAACTCTAACATTGTTAAGACCTACGCGCTCAAACCACTTTGAAGGAAGTGTGTAACCCATAGTAATCTCTCTAAGGTATACGTAGCTAGCATCGTAAACGTCTGCTGCGTTGATACGGTAACCTTGGTTGTAGAAGAAGTGTGAAGTCGCAGCCAAAACAGACTGGTTTTGCTGACCTGACACGTCCTGTCCGTTGATGATTGTTCCAGGAGCGTAAACACCATCTACTACGATACCCGCAGTACGAATGTTGTTGTCTACAGTTTCCTGAGTCATACCAGAGTACTTGGCCCACATGTTGGTAGTTGAGAATACATCTCCACCGATTTGGAAATCGATCATTGCAGAAAGGTAAACTCCTTTGTACGTGAACATGTTTGAAACACCTCCTGTGTAATCTGCCATCGCGTTACCCAAGGGCACTTGCTCTGTTGAGCGGTTGTAGCGACCAGCTGCATCAACCAACTTGTTTCCGTTGGCATCATATACGTAGTCGTATCCCCAGATGGTTCCGTAAGGCTGACCTTCTACTGCGTTAACAGTTACTGAGAAAGGTGCAGTACCTAGCAATAGACGAGTAATCTCGATACCTGCTTCTGGATCTCTGTAAAGCTCTTCAACTTTGTTTCTGTTGCGAGCGATGTTAACCGTCATATCCCAGTTGAATCCGTTGGGATCGTCGCTGCGGATAATTCCGAATGACATAGCTGCTTCGAAACCTTTGTTAGACATAAGTCCCGCGTTGATAACTGCAGAGGTGAAACCTGAAGAAGACGAGATAGAAAGAGGAAGGATTTGATCCTTAGTCTTAGACTCGTAGTATGTGAAGTCAACTCCCAAACGGTTGTCGAAAAATCTCATTTCTGTACCCACTTCCCAAGAGGTAGTGATCTCTGGACGAAGGTTTGGATTGTTCAACTGGTTAGGAAGAGTAGCGGATGGGTTTGCATCGAAACCTGGGTTTGCGATGTAAACAGGAGTCAAGCGGTAAGGATCGGTATCCGAACCTACCTGAGCCCAACCAAATCTAACTTTACCGAAGTTAAACCAGTCGATGTCTTTAAGAGCATCCATTTCTGTGAACACATAAGAAAGTGACGCAGAAGGGTAGAAGAATGAATTGTTGTCTGATGGTAGTGTAGATGACCAGTCATTACGAGCGGTCAAATCCAAGTACAACATTTTCTTGTAGTCAAAAGACGCACGAGCGAAAACAGACTGAATCTCTCTTTGCTCAGAGTACTGCTCGTTGATAGGAGGCGATACTGAGTTGGCAATGTTGTACCAATCAGGAGCGTTCAAACCGTCAACGGTTTCTGCAGTAAATCTCTCGTAGTTGTTGATACGAATGTTACCCCCAACCAAACCACTCACACCGAAGTCTTCGTTGATGGCAGAAGCAAAGTTCAATAACAACTCGTAGTTATCTTCTCTTACGTTTCTCTTCTCATTGATGTAAGAAGGAATGTTTTGAGAGTAAACAGCAATTCTTTCGTTACGGTTGTCTGTGTAGAAGTCAGTCATCGCGCGAGCTGTTACGTTGAACATGCTGTTGATGCTGTACTTAAATCCAAACTGACCGTAGATACGATCTCTAGAATCGTCTTGGTAGTTTTTATTACGAGTCCAGTAGGGGTTATCGGTGTACTTTGGTGTGGGATCGTAATATGCTTTACGGTTCCAAGTACGCTGACGACCAGAAGGAAGGATGTAATCTTTCATCTTATCCATATCCACCTGTCTCTGACCCCATTGGTTAAACTGCTGCATAACGTTGTTACCGTCGTAACCTGTTCCAGGACGACCTGTAGCCTCAGTAGCAACATAGTTAATACCCAAGTTCACTTCAAGATCTTTAGACAAGTTTGCCGATCCGTTGAAGTTCAAGGTATTTCTAACCAACTTAGAGTTGGGGTAAATAAACTTCTGATTCAAGTTGGTGTATCCCAAACGGAAGCGAACCAAATCAGTAGCCTTTGTCAAAACCAAGTTGTGGTTTTGTGTAATTCCTGTTTCAAAGAAATCTTTGATGTTGTCAGGATTTGATTTCCATGGAGCCACTACTCCGTTGTCGGGATGACCTTCGTCAAAGGACCACCAGTGACGTACGTTCTTAGATCCGTCCAATGCAGGTCCCCAAGACTCATCTACCGCGTAGTTGGGCATCAAATCATAAGAGAAACCGTTGTTGGCAGTGTACGTACCCGCAGTGCGGTTGGCAAAGTACTCTTGTCCGGCCGCATTGGGACCATCATACCAAAGAGTATCAAAACCAAATCCACCACCGTAGTCATTTTGGTAATCAGGAAGGATGTACGCGTTATCTACACTCATAGAGTACTTGTAGTTAACACCCCAATTTTCGTTTCCTGCACCTTGCTTGGCCTTCTTTGTGGTGATGATAATTACACCGTTTGCACCACGATTACCGTAAAGTGCAGAAGCCGCTGCTCCCTTAAGAACAGACATGCTCTCGATGTCATCTGGGTTGATATCCTGTACGGCGTTACCATAGTCATATCCTCCCGCTCCACGAGATTGATCTGTAGATGTAAAGTTAGAGTTATCAATGGGGATTCCATCAACAACGAAGAGTGGTTGGTTATTCCCTGTTAACGAGTTGGCTCCACGAATCAAGATACGTGAAGATCCCCCCATGTTACCAGTAGAAGAACTTACCTGAACCCCAGCCACACGACCGGAAAGAGAGTTAACCACGTTAACCTCTTTGGCTTCCGCCAATTCTCCACCATTGACCTCTTGGACAGAATATCCAACGGCCTTTTTCTCTCTCGTTTCTCCAAGGGCAGTAACCACAACCTCATCCAACTCAGACGTTGAAAGGTCGAGATTAACCACTAAGAAACCACTGGAGCCCGCGGGCATCTCTTTGGTTTCCATTCCCATTGAAGTAAAGACGAGTACAGAGCTAGAGCTAGCTACTGTAATGTCAAACTTACCATCAAAATTGGTGGTGACGGCATTGTTTGTCCCCTTTTCTTGTACGACGACTCCGGGCAGGGGCTCCCCGGATTCTGCAGCTTTAACCGTTCCAGAAACCGTCTGCTGGGCAACAGCATAAGTACTGAAAAGGGTAAAGAGCAGCACTGTAAACAGCGAAGCTTTACTTTTCATGTTGGTAATTATTTGTGTTAAACGCGTGTTAAAATTGGGATAAATAATTGGGAAAAGCAATTATTAAACCCCAAACACTTGCATTTTTTTTTTCAAAAACCTACCATCAAATTGAAAAATTAGAAAAGAGTTATAAGATTAGGCCTTCTTTGGTGAAATGGCTTTTTTCTGGTACAGATCTAAGGACACAATGACGGCCATGAAGCCCCAGACGGGTAAACTCAGTTTGTCCATGTCCAAAAAGTTGTTGAGCAAACCATGGGTAAAGTAGGTGACCAAACCCAAAAGTGCTGCCATTCCCAAACTCTTTAGTCTCACGTCCTCCAAATGGAAGTACACTATTACTCCGTAGTAAGAAAAGGCAAATACCAATCCCAAAACGGTAAGCAAACCAAATATGCCACTTTCTGCCATTGGACCAATGTATTCACTATGAGCGTTTCCGTTATCTCCTCCGTTGGTAGAAATAATGGTTTTCTCATGAGGTTTTTGGAAGGGCGCGTACTGGAACATATAGGTTCCGGGACCCCAACCAAACCATGGCTTTTCAGAGAACATCCGCAGGGCAGAATTCCAACGATTGATTCTCTCCAGGTTGGAGGCATCTGTGCTAATATTGGAAATGGACTGAACGTGTTCGGTTAGTTTCTCAGAAGAATCTTGAGTGTTTTTGGAAAACTTCTTTAGAATTAGATCTTGGTTGGCAATCCCCAATAAAATGACTCCTACCCCCGCAAGAACCAAGAAATACCATTTAATTCTAAACTTAACAACGACATAGACGGCTGCAGCAGCCACAACACTAACCCATGCTGCGCGTGTATACGAAAGAATCAAGGCGACTGTCAAAATCGCTACCGCCAAACCCGCTGCCAATCTCATGGCCGGAGACAATTTGGTTCTCAACAAGAAAACCCAGCTCACGGGATAGTACATAGCCAATGCAGCTCCCCATGAAGTATGCTCTTTGTAGAACGGGAACATGACCCAAGTTGAGGCCTGTTTAGAGAAACCGTATTGACTGTGAATATATATAGTATATAGTGCAGCAATACAAAGTGATATCAAGTACAGGGCAAAAAAGCGATCGTAGTTCTTAATGTTCTTCTTAAAAACTTGGGACATTACCACGTAAAAGGGGATGACAAACCACAGCCGTGCAATAAAGTACTTCAAAGAAACAATGGGCATGGAGCTCGTCAAAGTGGTGACAAACATCCACAGAAGGTAAGCACCAATGGCAATACTCAATGGATGCTTAAACAACTTGGTGTTGACTTGACCATTCAGCAGAAATCTACCGATCACCAAGCACAACACCCCGAACAGTAAGGGTTCTGTTGGCAGGGAGAGCCCCAGGTTGAATCGCTTGTCTGTTAGTGTAATCCCCAGGGGGATGAAGGCTGTAATGGTCAACATCAACCAGTCCAATCGGAAGATGGCAAACCACACTACCAACAGTGCGAAGGGAATGGCTAAAACCCAAAACTTTTCAGAAATCAATCCCAAAATGGCCACTGCCACAAACAAGCCTGAGGCCAGGTATACCCACTTGGCCTGAGAATCAAACAGCAGTTTTGTAGATTGAGAAGAAGGCATGTTTCCTTACTGAATTACTTCTTTGCCCCCTTGAGAGAGGTCAAAACAAGAATGACTACCAACGTAAAGACAAAGGAGGCAAATGCGGAAATCAATACCAATAAAGACCTTACGGGATAGGTTTTCTTCTCTGCGGGAAATGCTTCGTTCACTGTAAATGTAGACGGCAATTCTACATTGAGATCCACCTTGGCCTGATCCAAAGCAATCTTTAGCCTCACTTCTTCTTCTTTGAGTACGGTTAACTCGTCACGCAGCGCAATAAAGTCTCCACCGTACTTTGCAAGAGTATCTAACTGTGCTTGAATTTGATTGGCCAAAGATTGATTCTTATTGAGAAGGGCCACGCCTAATTGTTCATTGAGCACAGGAACCTGAGATTCATAGTCCAAAACCCCCTTCTGACGAATTAAGGTCAAAGAACTCTTCATCGTATCTACCTCCATTTGAATTCTAGCATATTCATCGGCTAGGATATCAATACCGCGTTGGGCTCTTTGCTTTTGAATGTTCTTCTTTACCGCATCCAAGAGTTTAGAAATGTCATTGGCAATGAGCATGGCGGTGTCTGGATCCGTATCCAAAACACTGATCTCTACAGACATAAATTCTGTCCTCCTAAAGCTAATGTTGCTATTAAAGGCGTCGATCAAAAGCGTTTTGGGGTATTTCCCATCTGCGTCAATATCGTAGTGCTTCATCAAATTGTACTTCTTGATGATTTGATCTCTAATGCGATCGGAGTTCAAAATCTGAAGTAATTGCTCTGCTTCCGTTTCATCCCCGAATTCCAAAATATCCTCTCCTTGTTTTCCCTGCTGGGGCAAAAGGGCTTTCGAAACTGAGTTTGTAGTCGCTGGGAACACAATCACCGAACTCTCGTACAAGGGATCAATAAATGTAGGGCCACTAAAAACACCGGCCAAAATGGCGGTTACAAAAGGGATGATGATAAGTGGCTTTTTCCACTTAAACATAAACACGATTAAATTCGACGAATCAAAATCCATAATTTACTCTTTCCATTGGGTTAAGTCGAGACCCGTTAAAATCTCAGTTTGCTCGATATCGGACAAATAAAAATCAATGAGCTTGGAACGCATTTCTGCCGAAAGGGGGCGAACGTCCTGAGTCATTAAATTCTTTACTCTCTTTACTACTTTTGGACTAAGGACTTGTTTGGCCGCATGAAGTGCGGAATTTCCCTTTATCCACTTGTTTAAGTTTTTGTATTTCGTTTCAGAAGAAACATTCTCTCGAGAAGCCTTCTGGTCTTTCAATTCAAATCCCAGAAAATCTTGAAGGGTGTCCAAGAATTTCTGTGTCATTTGGCTAAAATGTTCATGCAAAAGAACGCAAATTTGGTCTTTTGGAAAAACCTCGTAAAACCTTTTGAGATTCTCTCCATACAATCCCGTTTCTACAATCATTTCTGATTTACCAATTCCTTTGTCCACAGTGAGTAAATCCTTTTCCCAAGCTTTTTCAAAGGTGGAAGAAATCAACCCCATTTGTACACCCATTAAATAATGAGAATACGCACGATACGCAGGATCCCGTAAAATAACAACCACTTTTGCTTTAGGATTGTAATCGTAAATCTCTTGCGCGGCTAGGCTACTGGTCAAATAAACCGTCGAGGAATCCATCCTGTAAGGGTAGGAATCGGAATCTGCAAACAGAGCTTCGTACTGAGACGATTCTCTGAGAAAGGTCATGTGTAAATCCGGTAATGGATTTTGAGAAAAATAATTCTTAGGCAATTTTACGCGCTTGGCGTACTCCTCAGAAAATTCTTCGGGTACTAGGTCTGATCCAAAATAGCTGGGTTCTTTTATTGCTGGAGTAAAGACCTCCCCTTGCTCAGAAAGCCATTTGGCCAAGGCGGTGGTCCCACCTTTTGCCGCACCTATCAAGAATAAGTTAGCCTTTGGATTCATCTCCCAGAATTTTGTCCAAAAAAGAAACGGGCCAAATGGAATAATATTGGACGACTTTTACAACGGCTGCAATATTCCACAAGCTCATGGAAACAGATGTAGCAATGGCAGCTCCTAGAATTCCATACATCGGAATGAGAATTCCATTGAGAACAATGTTTACCAGGGTGACCCAAAGCATTATTTTTTGCGAGTCTTTTTCCTTTCCCGTCATATTTAAAATGTAGAGCACGGGACCGCATAACGCATTGATTAATTGTCCTATTCCCAATATTCGCAAAGAGTCAATGGCCTCTGGATATTCAGGACCAAAGAGCTGCAACAAGAAATTGGGAAACACAAAAATGATCAGAGCCACAGGCATGGCCATCCAAAAGTTAATGACTCCAACTTGGCGGATGAGCTTTCTGAATTGCGTTTCTCCACCCTCCGAATGCAATTCGCTAATGGCAGGGGCCAAAAAGGAATTAATAGCAAACTGAGTAAATGTGATAAGAGTGCCAATTTTAAAAGCAATGCGGTAAATCCCAACGGACCGCTCGTCCATGATATATCCTATCATCAAAACATCCGTCCAAGAAATAATGTAAAACAAGGCACCGGAAACCAGCATAGGCAGAGCGACTTGATAAATCCCTTTCATGGAAACTGCATCTTCCAAGGGCTTGCCGATGATTTTCCTCTGTAGAGAGAAATACACTCCCCCACTGAGCAGAGAAACTACTACCAGCGAAAGAACAAAGGCGTTCATGGGTAAAGAGAGCACACTCAAATCATTGGAAATCCCAAGATAGAGAACCCCCGACGCCAAGAGCAATACCGTTCCGTTCTGAAAAATTGAAAACGCCACCATTTGCTTAAAACCGCGCATGGCTTCGATATTCAAAGTCAAAAACAAAAAGAAAGGCAACCCTAAGGCCGCTGACTGAAAGCTTAGAATTAAGGTATCTCCTCCTCCAAAAAAGGAGGCAACAAAGGGTGCTAAAATATATAGCCCTGTCCCCAACAAAAGTGACCATACGAGGCCGTGAAGAACAATGCGTCGGTAGAGAAATCTAATTTTCCCAAAGTCTTCTGTAGATCGCCATTCTGAAAGAAACCTCACCAGAACACCATCCAGTCCCAAGCGTCCAAATGTCCCCAAAATCATCAAGGCCGTAAATGCCAATTCATAGGTTCCAAAAGATTCTGGACCCAATAGCTTCCCTGCAATAAAAGCAAATGCATACCCACTGAGGGCGCCCAATACTTTAAAGAGCAGCACAACGCCACTCCCCGAAAGCATGGACACCAAGCGGTTGTCTTGAGAAAGATTGGCAATGATTTCTCTTGGAGATTTAGACATGGGCTCAAAAATAGCTTTTTACGGTATTGAGTTGATTCTTTATTTCTATTTTTATAGTCTACATATTCAATCCATGGCTCCAAAAAAACTAACCATAGCCGTAAATACCCGCTGGCTTATTCCCAATAAATTAGCAGGAATGGGGTGGTTTACACATCACATTGTAAAGAGATGGGTTGCAGAACATCCAGAGGTTACCTTCCTCTTTATTTTTGATAGAGAATACGATGAGTCCTTTATCTATGGCCCCAACGTCATCCCTTATGTAGCCTATCCACAAGCGAGACACCCCATTCTATGGATGGCGTGGAATGAATTTTCTGTTCGATATTTTTTGAGCAAACACAAACCCGATGTCTATTTTTCGCCTGATGGATTTGTTCCACTAAAAACCAAAATCCCTACGGTACCGGTCATTCACGACCTAAACTTTGAACACCACCCAGAGTGGATTCAAAAAAGCGTAGCCAATTATTACCGCAAATACATGCCTGAATTTGCCAAGAAAGGCAAGCACGTCATAACCGTTTCTGAATACACTAAGTCGGATATTGTCGACAAATACCAAATCCCTGCAGAAAGAGTAGACGTGGTATACAATGGGCCACAGTCTTCCCTTGAACCCATGACCGCGGAAGAATCGCAAACCTTCCGAAAGTACATGACGGATGGAGTTGAGTACTTTTTGGTCTTGGGATCGGTTAACCCGAGAAAGAACATCAGTAGAATTTTTAAGGCCTTTGACGAATTCAAAAACCGAACAGGCCTTCCTCATAAGCTGGTTGTCATTGGTGAACTCATGTATTGGCCAAAACAAATTGAAAACGCCTTTAACCGATTGGATCACAAGGACGACATTGCCTTTATGGGAAGATGTCCAGAAAATGAGCTCAATCAATGGTTGGCCTCTGCAATGGCCTTGTTTTTCCCCAGTTTGTTTGAAGGCTTTGGAATTCCAATTATTGAAGCCTTTGCGGCGGAGACCCCAGTGATTACCAGCTCGGTGAGTTCTATGCCAGAGGTGGCTGGAGATGCTGCACTTTACGTAGATCCCTACAACTTAGAGGATATGACCAGTGCCTTGACTACCATGGCCTTAGAACCCGAGGTAAGAAGTGATTTTATTGCCAAGGGAAAAATTCAAAGAGAGCGCTTTTCGTGGGACGCCTCCGCGGAAAAGGCTTGGGACATTTTGATGAAAGTAATTGATGGGGCTGATTCTTAATCATTCTGGAAAAGCCCTAGAGGCTGGATGCGATGAGGCAGGAAGAGGTTGCTTGGCGGGCCCTGTAGTGGCGGGAGCAGTCATTCTCCCATCAGATTTTCAATCTGATCTCTTGGACGACTCCAAGAAACTCAACGAGAAAACGCGAGATATTCTTCGTCCTATCATTGAAAAAGAAGCTTTAGCTTGGGGTATAGGAATCGTTTCTCCTCAAGAAATTGATGAAATCAACATTCTCAACGCGAGTTTTCTGGCCATGCATAGAGCCCTTGACCAAATGAGTCAATCTCCAGAATACTTATTGATTGACGGCAATCGTTTTAATCCCTACAAGGAGGTTCCCTATGAATGCATGATCAAGGGAGACGGTCGCTTTTTAAGCATTGCAGCGGCCAGTATTTTGGCCAAGACCGAAAGGGATGCCATCATGAAAGAACTGGGAACTGAATTTCCCGAATATGGCTGGGGCGGAAACAAGGGATACCCCACTCCACCCCATAGAAAGGCGATTGCAGAATACGGCCCCACTCCGCACCACAGAATGAGTTTTCAACTTTTGCCCTCACAATTAACGCTAGATCTTTAAATACGGATAGACAATGTTTACTTTTGAAATTTCCAAATCCATCACTCCTTTCCCCATGAGGTATTTAGCATTTTTCCTGCTCTCCCTTGTCATTATCTCCTGTTCTCCATCCGATGGAGAGATCAGCGAATTGGCGGAAGCCATACCCATGACTTCGCCAGTTATTGTAAGG
This sequence comes from uncultured Schleiferiaceae bacterium, assembly GCA_965658445.1. GTDB lineage: Bacteria > Bacteroidota > Bacteroidia > Flavobacteriales > Schleiferiaceae > CBFHSF01. The sequence goes on from CBFHSF010000015.1 coordinate 21,809, forward strand.
GTTAATGACCTAGACAATGCCATTGACAGTTGGGAAACTTCAGAGGTCACCCAATCTCTGGACACACTCTCCGGATTTTCCCAATTTATGCAACAAGTAGAAGGCATCAAAAATTGGATGAACCAAGCCGGTGTGGAAGGAAAGGAACCCATTTGGTTGGCCGCACAATTGTCCGGCGCCAAGGAGTACCAATGGATGTGGGTTTTGAGAGATCCCTCGGAGGGAGGTATGATTTCTCTCCTGCCAGAGGCTACCGAGGTAAGGGTATATTCCAAGGTGAGCATTGTGAGTTTCCAATACAAAGAAAACACGTGGTACGCCGCATCCTCTCGAGGTGTGGTTATGGCGTCTCCTGCGCAATCTCTAATTGAGGCGGGCATTCGTCAGCTGCAATCTGAGTTTTCCATGCTGCAGAACAACTTTTTCATCACCATAGAAAAGACGGCCAACCGCAAGGATCTCTTCAATGTGTTTATTCAAAATCAACAGTTTCCAGATTTATTAAAGACGACTTTCCCACAGACGCGTCCCGATTGGATTGAAGTTTCATCACCATGGGTGGGACTGGATGCCACAGTAGAAGCCAATCAAATGATATTGAATGGATTGGCCCTTCATCCCGATACTTTCGGAGGATATCTTTCTGTGTTTTCCGATTTGTCTAAGGGAAACTTCGAGGCCCCTTCCATTCTGCCCAATCATGTAGCTCTCTGGGTGGGTATGAGTATTGAAGACGGAGAAGATTTTTACGACGCACGCGTTCAATTCCTAAAAAAGTGGAAGAAGCACCGTGCCCAACAATTGGGTTTGGGCGACCTCGGCATCAATCCCAAGGTGGACATCTACCCCTTTATTGACGATGAAATGGGGGTGTTCTACCTTCAGAACGGTCAATCCGATTTGGCTCAGACCAAAATTGGATACATCAAGTGCAACGGAGTTGAAGACAGGAATGCACTTATTGAATTTCTTTCGGATCCCACTCCCGAAAATTATCGCGATCACCTGATTTACCCCGCCTCTCAAAAAGGCGCCTTCCCTCTCATTTTCGGAAGGTTATTTAAGGGGTTTGATAAACCCTATCTCGTCTCCATGGGCTCCTATGTTCTGTTTGCGGACAATCCGCTTTCTCTAAAGTCTGCCATCAACGATATCTCTGCGGGAAAGACACTTTCTCAGAATCCACAGTTTGAGCAATACATGGCTCAATATCCGAGTTCAGGACATCTCTTTGCTTTGGCTAAAAACCCAGAGGCGCTCAGTCTCCTTGATAAAATCCTAAGCCTGGAGGCCACCGCGGAAGCCAAGTCAAAAAACAAATCTCTTGAGAAAATCACTTGGGCAGGAATTCACCTAGTCAACAAAAGCGAAGTGAGTTATTTGCAGTCCATCATCACCTACCAAGAGGAGCGCAAAGAAGAAGCTCGTCAAATGTGGTCCATGCGATTGGAATCTCCCATGATTGGCAAGCCTCACTTGGTTAAAAACCACTACACTCAGAAAAATGAAATCTTGGTTCAGGACAACAATTACGTGGTTTACCTCATTGATGGCAAGGGAAAAATTCTTTGGACCAAAGCCCTAGAAGATGCCATCCTTGGTGAAGTTCATCAAGTGGATTTGTACAAAAACAACAAACTGCAGTTGGTCTTTAACACCAAAAAACGACTTTGGGTGTTGGACAGACTGGGGCGTGATGTAGAAAATTTCCCCATCATCCTTCCCACTCAAAGCACCGCTCCCATGGCCGTCTTTGACTATGACAGAACCCGTAATTACCGATTCATTGTACCCTCCGGTGGAAATCTCTTCAACTACAACAAAGACGGGGAAGCCGTCAGCGGTTGGGTATTCGAAGCCATGTCCTCAGACATAAAACACGCACCGGAACACTTTGCCGTTAAGGGAAGAGACTTCATTCTTGTTTCTGCTTCTGACGGAAATGTAAAATTCATAGATCGCCGTGGACAATCTCGAGTAGACCTTGGTGGAAAGATTCCACTTTCAGAAAACCCCTGGTTTTTCGTCAACAAAGACCAACAGCCAAGAGTTGTAACGGTTAGCGACAATGCGACACTCGTATCGGTTTTCCTCAATGGCACTTTGGACGAAACCGACTTGGGATTTGACGAAACAGAAAAAATCACCTTTAGCTATGACGGTCAATCGTATGTGTTTTTGGAAGGTCCTACTCTGGCAGTTCGAGATGAGCTTTCGCCCTTCTCCATAGAATTGGAAGGAACTCCTGTGGCGGGCCCCTATTCCTTCACCTCCAAAGGCAAAAAAGTCTATGCGGTTACCACAGAGTCTCCAGACAGAGTCTACCTGGTAAATCATGAAGGTAAAGTCGTGGACGGATTCCCAATCTTTGGAAATACCGCCGTTACACTAGGTCCCCTCAATCAAAAAACAATTCCTGTATTATTGGTGGGAACCGGAGATGGGACGCTGATGGCTTACTCAATCCGATAGTTTACTCATTGAGTAAAGGAATTCTTTCAAAGAATACATAGATTGTTCATGCAAAACGACCTAACCTATGTATCTCTCGTTCAAAAACTCATGTAAAAGCCTGGGGTTTTTGTGTTTTTCACTGTTGATTTCTATATCGGCAAAAGCGCAATACGACAGGCAATACTACATTGATTTTGGCGCTCAATTCTTTATGGATGAGGACATCAAATATCAAGACCTCATCATATCCAAAAGGGTTAACTTCAATTCAACCTTTGGAGATTACTATTCTCTAAACAGCAAGAACAAAATAGGATATGGTCTGGGCATAGGAGCTACACGACTGATTGAAAACCCAGTAGACCCTTCGGATCCAAAGTTTGATTACGAGAGGAGGACGAGAATTTCCCTCAACTTCTTGGTACACGCCAATTACAAATACGCCATCATGAAAAAAGCGCATGGGGCCACGTATTTTAATGCAGAAGGGTTTCTTTGTTTGGATAGTTTCCAAGTACCTAACCTCAACCCGGGGTTCAATCTTGGGTTTTCTTATGAGGGTATTGCCAGTCATAAATTCTTCTGGGAAATCACCGCCTACATTGGTTACACCCATGCCAGAAAGGACGTGAGTACCTTGGGAGGAAGAACCTTTGGCCTCAAGGTGGGGTTGGTAAGACGACCCGGAAGATTCTAGGTCTTTTCCCCTAGAGTTCTAAAATATCCACAAGAACTTTTTGCCGATGGTTCTGCGCAGGTGCATCTTCTGCCCAATAACGGGCTGACTTCCCGGAGACATCAGATTTTTCTTGTAGAGGTACTCAATGCGCATTCCAAATTTTTGAGCGATGGAGTACATAGTATCCCCTGCCTTTACGGTGTAATACTTCTCGTAGCCCTTTCTATTTTTTCTCTCAATAAAGAGTTTATCACCAGTATTCAACGGATCGTCCCATCTCAGGTCATTGTACTCCAAAAGGTCCTCCACGTCCATTTCAAATTCTAGGGCGATGCTCTCATACGTATCGTCCTCTTGAACTTCTATGTACTCCAAGTCCGACTGATGAATCATCACCACGTGCTTGAACAAATCGGGGTTCTCGTCCCAGTTTTCTAAACGATCAAATTGATGCAAGTTGTAGCGTTCAATAAGGTCTATCAATCGATTGGCGTATTGCTTATTGGTGGCATAACCGGCTTTCTTGAGTCCCTTTGCCCAACCTTTGTAATCGTCCGGCTCCAACTCAAAGAGAAAGGCATATCGAGAACGGGTGGTCAAAAACAAACTGTGGTCGCGGTACGAATCTTCGGGATCGTCATACGCTCTAAAGCACTCTCCCTTTTTGTCGTCGTCGTGGTAGACCTTATCTCCATTCCAACCCGTGTGACATTTGATGCCAAAGTGATTGTTGGATTTGCTGGCGAGCTCGGACTGTCCACCTCCAGATTCAAGAATTCCCTGTGCAAGGGTAATGGAAGCTGGAATGCCGTACTGCCGCATTTCTTCAATGGCAATGTCTTTGAATCGCTCTATGTAGGCGTAGTTATCTCTCTGGGCTTTCGCCGAGGTGTTGATACTCAGGAAAAGTATCAGGAAAAGAATGGGAGAATAGTTTTTTAAGGTAGTCAAGGGATTGGGATTTTAAAGCTTTTTGGACACCCATTCCTCCAAACAAACCTCCTGTGTGCCAAAACACAAGGGTTGCCTCACGAGGAATTTCCTTCCATTTCTTGGAGAGGGCCCACATGCTCTTTCCCGTGTAAATGGGATCGAGCGGTATTCCCGTCTCAGTGTAGAACTGATTGATAAAACGAATTAACTCTGGGGTTATTTTTCCAAAACCGCCCAGGTGGTCATCGTTCCACCAATCAATTTGCTCAAAGGTACTTTTAGCGAGTTCAGAAGATAGCTGAGAATTCAAAAAGTTTTCCACGGTGGGTTTTAGATAACTTGCTCCCTTCAGCGCAGAAACTCCGAGGATTCGGGTTGAACTCCAACCCAGATTGGCTACCCCAATAGCCATTCCAGTAAGTGTGGTCGCCGTTCCAATAGAAGTCATCAAATAATCGGGAGCAAAGGGCAACTCGCTCACCATTTCTGAAGTTCCCAAAAGTCCTGACTCCCCTTCACCTCCCATTGGAATGAGGATTTCATCTTCCGATGCCACCTTAGGAGCATTCTGTCTTCCCACGGGAACCAATTCCATACCCCACTGATGACACATCCAAGTGGTGTAGGTAGTTCGTTCTTCAGGATTGAGGGTTAGGTATCCTCGAGTCCTAACACTGTTCAAGTGACCCCAATACGCCAAAGCCAAAAGGTGATTGGAATACCCTCCTCCCACACTGGCCCAAACTTTTGTGCGGTCTGAATTGTTATCAATCCACCCCTTGAGCTTTCTCCACTTGTTGCCACTGATATAGGGATCAATGAGGTCATCTCTTTTGATCCAGAGAGAGGCCCCTTCCCCTTTTGCCCAAAAAGGCCTCACTTCCTGAAGAGGACTGGGAATATTCTGGTCAATGTCTTTGGAACTCATTGGGGTTTCATTTTGTGAGGTCAAGGTAAAAAACGAAATTTGCGCCGCATGCAAAATTCCAACAAAGAACTCAAAGAAGAGGATTTCTACAAAACTCCGGAGGGCTACATAGTCTTCACCGAAGTGTACCACAAGAAACGTGGGTATTGTTGCCAGAGTGGTTGCAAGCACTGTCCCTATGGCTACAACAAGGCCACTGGGCGATTTGATAAAAAATAAGACGATGACAAAGGAAGCATTTCAGTCGGCCATCCGCGCCGGAATTCCATCCGAACTCCCAGAAAACAAAGGGAGAAATAAGAGATTTAGCCACGCACCCGATCGCAAGGACATCTTGTCTGCGGACGAAAAGAAACTGGCTGTAAAAAATGCCTTGAGATATTTCAAGGAAGAATGGCATGAGGTTTTGGCTCCAGAATTTGCCGAAGAGCTCAAGACCTACGGCCGCATTTACATGTACCGCTTTAAGCCAGATTACGACATGTACGCCCGCCCCATTGAGGAGTATCCTGCGGTATCTCAGCAGGCGGCTTCCATCATGCTCATGATTCAGAACAACTTGGATCCAGCCGTTGCCCAACACCCCGATGAACTCATTACCTATGGAGGAAACGGCGCTGTTTTCCAAAACTGGGCGCAGTACCTTCTCTGTATGCAATATCTCTCTCAAATGACAGAGGAGCAAACTTTGCACATGTATTCAGGACATCCCATGGGACTCTTCCCATCTTCAGCGGAAGCGCCAAGAGTGGTAGTTACCAATGGAATGATGATTCCAAACTATTCACAACCGGATGACTGGGAGAAATTCAACGCCTTGGGCGTTACTCAATACGGTCAGATGACGGCCGGCTCTTACATGTACATTGGACCGCAGGGAATTGTACACGGAACCACGATTACGGTTTTGAATGCTGCCAGAAAGCTGGACCAACAAAGACAAACCACGGGAACCAAACTATTTGTTACCGCGGGTCTAGGGGGTATGAGTGGAGCACAACCCAAGGCGGGTAACATCGCAGGAGTGGTTTCCATCACAGCAGAAATCAACCCATTGGCCGCGTACAAGCGTCACGAGCAAGGTTGGGTAGATAGAGTGATCGAAGATGTAGATGAGGCTATTGATAAAGCCCTGGAACTGCAAGAAAAAGGAGAAGCTTCTTCCATTGCTTACCTAGGTAATATTGTGGATTTGTGGGAGCGCATGGCAGAGAGAAAAATCGCCGTTGACATTGGCTCTGACCAAACGTCCTTGCACAATCCTTGGGCCGGAGGATACTATCCTGCGGGTCTATCTTACGAGGACAGCAATGACATGATGGCCAACAATCCCGAGGAGTTCAAGGAAAGAGTTCAAGATACCTTAAGACGTCACATCGCTGCGGTTAATACACTTTGCGAAAATGGAATGTACTTCTTTGACTACGGAAATGCCTTCTTGTTGGAGTCCAGCCGTGCTGGTGCCGATGTAATGGCAGAAAACAACATTGACTTTAGATACCCCTCATACGTTCAGGACATCTTAGGACCCATGTGTTTCGACTATGGATTTGGTCCCTTTAGATGGGTTTGTACTAGTGGAAAGCCAGAAGATTTGGCCTACACAGACCAACTCGCCACAGAGGTCCTCAACGAAATTATGCAGTCTAGCCCTGCAGAGATTCAACTGCAAATGCAGGACAACATTACCTGGATCAAAGCGGCAGGAGAAAACAAAATGGTTGTGGGTTCACAGGCCAGAATTCTCTACGCCGATGCAGAAGGACGTGCCAAAATCGCCTTGGCGTTTAACAAGGCTGTGGCCGAAGGAAAAATTGGCCCCGTAGTTCTTGGACGCGATCACCACGATGTATCGGGAACGGATTCTCCCTTTAGAGAGACCTCAAACATTTACGACGGCTCTCGCTTTACAGCGGATATGGCCATCCACAACGTCATCGGAGACAGCTTTAGAGGAGCTACTTGGGTTTCCATCCACAACGGTGGCGGCGTAGGTTGGGGAGAAGTTATGAACGGAGGATTTGGAATGTTGCTCGACGGTTCTTCCGATGCGGCTAGAAAACTACAAAACATGTTGTTCTACGACGTAAACAACGGAATTGCAAGAAGATCTTGGGCGCGCAATGACGAAGCCCTTTTTGCCATTCAAAGAGAGATGGACAGAAGTCCGAATTTGGTGGTAACACTTCCAAATGTCGCCAAAGATTCTTTACTTGAGGACCTATTTTAAACACACAGCATGCAAAAATTAACACTACCCCTTGCTCTTATTGCCCTTGCGGGGGTTATTGGATTGTTTTTCCTTCAGTTGTCTGGAGGGTCTGAGGAACTCAAAACCATGGGGCCCGACACAGCGGCTTCCGGAGAGATTACCATTCCCAATGTAGCCTTTGTTCACCTGGATACGCTTATTGAAAAATACGAGCGTCATCAAGTACTTTCGGCGGAGTTTGAAAAGGAGGCCCAAATGGCAGAGCTCAAACTTAAAGCTCGTCAAGCGGATATCGAAAAGGATTTTGAAATCTACAGCCAACGCGCGCAAACTTTGAGCCCCGAGCAACGCCGCGAAGCAGAATTGGACTTGCAGAGGCTACAGGCACAATTCCAACAACAAACTCAGGCAACGCAGCAAGAACTCATGATCAAACAACAAGAATTGTCCATGTCACTCAAAGAAGATTTGGATTTGGTTATTGATCGCGTTCAGAAGGAAATGGGCTTAGACCTCATTCTCTCTAAAGAAACCGGAGGAAACGTATTGTATGCGGGGCCCAAACTAGACATCACACAACAAGTGGTTACTTACCTCAACGAGGAATACCACAAAGGCGAAAACGAAGGAGACGTTGAAGCCGACAAATAAAAAATACCTGAGATTTCTATCAAGAGCAGTCCTTGGATTGCTCTTGCTGGGATCTTTTGCGTCTTGTCAAAAAGACATTGAAGACGAGGACTTCCGCCTCAACTGGGTGGGGTCTTGGACTTGCAACGAAGTGGAAGGCAATTTTGCCCCACAAGTCTACGCTGTAGAAATCGTTGAATTTGGCGATGAGGATTGGGTGCGTCTAGAAGGCCTATACGGGCAAGGACCAGGTTTCTTTGTCGATGCCATTGTGGGAGAAAATACCATGACCATCCCCGAACAACAAGTAGATGGCTTTTCCTTTTCCGGAACAGCACAGATCAACAACAACATTGACTACATCGAGTTCAACTGGACGGTCAACGACGGCACCGGAGAAGATTACGTCGCTGGCTTTATGTCCAGATAAAGCTTATAGATACATAGTCAAGACAATCGCTACTTTACCTCCCCCTTGTATTCATAACCCAAGTTATTCACCGTAGACTCTACTTCTTTGAGGTCCACAGAATCTCCCTTGAGAGTTACATGTCCATTGGATAAATCCACAACGGCTTCGCTTACACTATCTAAGGCGGTAAGATTCTTTTCTACAGAGGCCTTACAGTGATTGCAAGTCATTCCTCCTACTTCTATTTCTGAGTTCATTTTTCTTTCGAGTTTTTCGTTTTCCGTTTCAGAGCCATTGTTTGCGCCCGTATCTCCTGTCGTACAGGTACAATCGGATGCATCGGATTTTCCAATGGCCTTTGGGAAATACCTTCTGAACATTACATTCAAAAGCAAAATACCTAAGATTGCAGAACTTCCCCACTGCAACCAAAGGGGCAACATATGCGATTCGTGGTGGTCGTGAGCCCCCATGGCTCCCAACTGAAACCACTCCGCAGGCAAGAATTGATCGATGATTCCTCCTGTCACCAAAGACATTCCTATGATGCTGATCAGGTAGGCATACAATGATTTCTTGCCCAATGACTTTCCAATAACCGTTATGGTTCCGGCATTGGTAGCGGGTCCTGCCATGAGAAAAACAAATGCCGCTCCAGGAGACAAACCCTTCATCATTAGAGCTGCAGCAATGGGCACGGATCCCGTAGCACAAACGTACATGGGAATGGAAGCCACCAAAATCACCAACATACTCAACCATGGAGAAGAGAGATATTCCGTAAAGAGCGAATCGGGCACAAATGTGGTAATGGCCGCAGCGATTACTAGTCCAATGACCAACCACTTGGCAATGTCTTCCAGGAATTCTACAAAGGCGTATCTAAAGAGCTCCTTGACTTTACTGCCCTTAAATTCTGAGGTTACCGCTTGGTCCTTCACCACTTCCTTTTCTTTAGAAGTCATGGCATTGGTCAAACCTCCACCGAACACTCCCGAGACAAAGGCCACAATGGGTCTGATGATGGCAAAGGGCCAACCCATAAGTGAGTAGGTCACCAAGATGGAGTCCACACCCGTTTGAGGCGTAGAAATTAAGAAGGAGACGCTAGCTCCCTTGCTCGCACCATTGGCGTGAAGAGAAACTCCTGTGGGAATCACTCCACAAGAGCAAAGCGGCAACGGTACTCCCAAAAAAGCAGAATACACTGCAGACTTCCAAGTGGGTTTCCCCAACCATTGAGTCATGCGACCTGGAGGCACAAAAACCCTCAACACCCCAGCGATAAAAAATCCCAAGAGCAGATAGGGCGACATCTCGTTAAAGAGCCACAGTATCTCAGTGAAAAATTGCTTGATCCAATCCAAGGGTTCTGTCCTTTTGCTTTTTTAGCGATCTATTCAAAAAAAGCCACCTCGCAAGGCGAAGTGGCTTTTTGAACGATGTCTATTTTCTTTTCTTATTCAGAAAGCACACTTCTAGAAATCACGATTTTCTGGATTTCAGAAGTTCCTTCATAAATCTGAGTAATCTTAGCATCTCTCATCAAGCGCTCTACGTGGTATTCTTTTACGAAACCGTAACCACCGTGAACCTGAACGGCCTCTGTAGTTACTTCCATAGCTACTTGAGAAGCGTATAACTTGGCTTGAGCACTTTCCTTGTCAAAGGGAAGTCCTTGATCTTTTAGCCAGGCTGCTTTGAGAACCAATGCGCGAGCTGCGTCAATCTTAGTGCTCATATCTGCCAATTTAAAGGCAATGGCTTGGTGTTCTGCGATGGGCTTACCAAAAGACTTTCTCTCCTTGGCGTACTGTACAGCCAATTCAAAAGCTCCAGAAGCAATACCCAAAGCTTGGGCAGCAATACCAATACGTCCTCCAGAGAGAACTTTCATGGCGAATTTGAAACCAAATCCGTCTTCGCCAATTCTATTTTCTTTGGGAACCTTAACGTCGGTAAACATCAAAGAGTGAGTATCCGACCCACGGATTCCCAACTTGTCTTCTTTCTTACCTACAACAAATCCGTCCATTCCCTTCTCAAGGATTACACAGTTGATTCCGCGGTGTTTCTTTTCTACGTCGGTTTGAGCAATTACCAAAGCAAACTGAGAAGTGTTACCGTTGGTAATCCAGTTTTTGGTTCCGTTTACTACGTAGTGATCTCCTGCGTCAATGGCGGTTGTTTTCTGTGAGGTTGCATCAGAACCTGCTTCGGGCTCTGACAAACAGAAACATCCAATCACTTCTCCAGAAGCCAATGGCTTCAAGTATTTTTCTTTTTGCTCTTCCGTTCCGAATTTTTCAAGTCCCCAACAAACCAATGAGTTGTTTACGGACATAACAACAGAAGCCGAAGCATCTACCTTAGAAATTTCCTCCATGGCCAACACGTAAGAAATGGTATCCATACCACCACCGCCGTACTTGGGGTCAACCATCATTCCGAGAAAGCCGAGCTCTCCCATTTTCTTGATTTGTTCGTGTGGAAATTCTTGTTTGTCGTCGCGCTCAATTACGCCAGGAAGAAGCTCGTTTTGAGCAAAATCTCTCGCGGCATCGCGAATCATCAAATGCTCTTCTGAAAGTTCAAAGTTCATTATCTGGGGGATTTATCTTTACTTTACTTTTAACTGATTGCAAAGATAATTGTTTTTATGGGGAAAACCGCATATTTAAAGCCCTCAGATTCAACCCCTGATATGGATTTTATGGAATATGTTGTTCTGGGACTTATGTCGGGAACTTCCCTAGACGGCCTCGATATATGTTGTGTGCGATTTCAACATTCAGAAAAGGGCTGGAATTTCTCCCTACTTGACGCAGAAACCACTCCCCTTCCGCCCGATTTACAAAGGGGAATTCAGGCTTTTGATCAACTTTCAGAATCCCAATTAAAAGACCTCAGCCATGAGATGGGAGTTTTTTCGGGAGAGGCGGTAAATCACTTTTTGTCTAAGCACAATCTTCCAAAAGTCAAACTCATCGGCGCCCACGGGCACACGGTTTTTCACCAACCGGACAAAGGTCGTACCGTTCAAATTGGAAATGGCCCCGAAATTAGAGACCTAACAGGCATTACCACCATTTGCGACTTCCGAGTCGGCGATGTGGCATTGGGAGGACAAGGAGCCCCTTTGGTGCCCATTGGGGATAGACTGCTGTTTTCTGATATGCCAGCCTGTTTAAATCTGGGAGGCTTTGCCAATGTTTCTTTTGAAGAAGAAGGCCAACGCATTGCCTACGACCTCTGCCCCGTCAATTTTGTGTTGAATGAATGGGCCAACAAACTCAACGTTCCGTATGACGAGGACGGCAACATCAGCCGCAGCGGCGAAATCATTTTGCCCTTGCTCAACGAACTCAATGACCTTTCTTATTACAGCGAGGCACCTCCTAAATCTTTGGGTAGAGAATGGATAGAGAAAAAAGTAAATCCGCTACTAGAAAAATACGCTTCAGATCATTCCAAAGCCAATGTTTCTAATAATGTAGAAAACATCATGGCCACCTTTACAGAACACGCGGCAGAGATTATTTCTGGGGAACTGGCCAAAATAGGCGGTCCCGTTTTGGTTACGGGAGGTGGCGCGTACAACCAATACCTCATTGAAAAAATTCGAACCAAATCTGCCGTTTCCCTTCTCATTCCTCAACCCCAGCTCATTGAATACAAAGAGGCTTTGATCTTTGCCTTTTTGGCGGTTCTCAAATACCGAGGTGAAATCAATGTGTTGGCCTCGGTAACCGGAGCCAAAAAAGATCACAGCTCAGGAGTGATTTGGCCGGCTAAATAGCAATTATTTCGGCTATTCGTGTAATTTTGCGACAACCAAAATCACAGTTATGCTAGAGCAACTCAAGGCCTATGAGGCCAAACCCGCAGAAATTGTATTTCACTGGACAGATTCAGAAACCGAAGCAGAAGGTTGGGTAGTTATCAACTCGTTACGAGGAGGTGCTGCCGGAGGAGGAACCCGCATGAGAAAGGGACTTACTCAACACGAAGTATTGTCTTTGGCCAAGACCATGGAAATCAAATTCACCGTTGCAGGACCCGCCATTGGTGGTGCCAAGTCTGGTATTAATTTTGACCCCGCAGACCCCAGAAAAAAGGGCGTTCTCGAGAGATGGTACAAGGCCGTTAAGCCCCTTTTGACCAACTACTACGGGACGGGAGGAGATATGAACGTGGATCAAAAAACGGAAGTGATCCCTACGACTTCTGCCTTGGGCATTAAGCATCCACAAGAAGGAGTTCTTCAAGGACATTACCAGCCTTCTGAGGACGAAAAAGCACAGAAGATAAAGCAACTTCAAGACGGAGTTTCTCTACAAGTCACCAATACGGACCTCACTCCCGATCCTGAGTCTACGCACAAAGCTGGAGACTTGATCACAGGTTATGGGGTTAGCGAATCCGTTCGTCACTTTTATGATATCTACGGCGGAAGCGTAGAAGGCAAGAGAGTCATCATCCAAGGATGGGGTGTTGTGGCATCAGCCGCAGCTTGGTACTTAGCCCAAGCCGGAGCCAAAGTGGTTGGAATCATTGACCGCGTAGGGGGTCTCATCAACAAAGAAGGTTTCACTTTTGAAGAAATCACCACTCTTCTCAACGACAGAAGCTCTAACTACTTGGAGGCTGACAACATCATTCCCTTTGACGAAATCAACCAGAGCATTTGGAGCGTAGGTGCGGAAGTTTTTATTCCCGCTGCTGCCTCTAGACTTTTGACCAAGGACCAATTGGATCAAATGATTGCCAATGGATTGGAAGTGATTTCTGCGGGAGCCAACGTTCCCTTTGCAGATTCAGAAATATTCTACGGTCCCATTGCGGCTTATGCCGATGAGAAGGTGAGCTGTATTCCCGACTTTATCTCCAACTGTGGTATGGCAAGAGTATTTGGTTACCTCATGCAGTCCAAAATCGAAGTGACCGACACAGCGATTTTTAAGGATGCATCGGACACCATCAAAGGAGCTTTGGAAGCCACTCACACCCAGCGTGCAGATCGTCTGAGACTTACCGAAACAGCTTATCAAATTGCCCTCAATCAATTGATGTAAAAAAAACATAGGTTATTCAAAAGGTGGCTTTGTAAAAAGTATCTTTGATTCACTTATTGTAAATGGTCCGGCAACATGGACCAAAAATCACTGAGATAGATGTACACTTTAATGATCATCATTTTTGTTCTGGGCTATTTAGCCATTGCCTTTGAACATCAAATTCACGTAGACAAAGCGGCTTCTGCGCTTATTACAGGAGTTCTTACTTGGACGGTTTACGTTTTGGGCGCCTATGAAATCGTAGACTTTAACGCCATATCCGCCGCCGTCATGGGACTCTTTGCGGAGTCGGGAATGGCAACCAACGACCACCATGAGGTCATCACCCACTACGTAACCGAGCATCAGCTCTTTGAACATCTCGCAGAGATTAGCTCCATCCTCTTCTTTTTGATTGGAGCCATGACCATTGTAGAAACCATTGATGCCCACGAAGGATTTGCGGTTATTACCGATAAGATTAAGACCACCAAAAAAGTAAAATTGCTTTGGATCATTGGTCTGCTTTCTTTCTTCTTCTCAGCCGCATTGGACAACCTTACCACTTCTATCGTAATGATCTCTCTTTTGAGAAAACTCATTGACGACCAACAAGATCGTTGGATGTTTGCTGGTCTTGTGATTATCGCTGCCAACGCAGGAGGTGCTTGGTCTCCCATTGGAGATGTTACCACTACCATGCTTTGGATTGGAGGTCAAATTACCACAGCCAACATCATTATTAAGCTGATCATCCCTTCATTAATCACCTTGCTCATCCCATTGATTTACCTCTCTTTCCGCTTCAAGGGCGATGTAAAGAGACCGGAGATAAAGCCTTCTATGGAGTCTACCATTGACCCCACCACTTCCAAAGAGAGAAACCTCGTATTCATCATTGGAGTTTTAGGCCTTTTGTTTGTTCCCGTTTTCAAAACCACTACTCACCTTCCTCCCTTTATGGGAATGATGCTTTCTCTAGGAGTGCTTTGGTTGATTACGGATTTGATGCACCGCTCAAAAAATCTCAACAACAAATTGAATTACTCAGTGATTGGGGTTCTTAAAAAGATTGACATTGCATCGGTTCTCTTCTTCTTGGGAATTCTTTTGGCGGTTGGATCATTGCAATCTGCTGGTCACTTAACACAGATGGCGACTTACCTTGACGACAACATTGGAACCAATACAGAGAATGGAGTGTACGCCGTGAGTATCATTATCGGTTTGCTCTCTTCTATTGTGGACAACGTTCCGTTGGTTGCGGCTTCTATGGGTATGTACCCCATTGAGCCTGGTTTCTTTGGACAGGATGGACTCTTCTGGGAGTTCTTGGCATACTGTGCGGGAACGGGTGGTTCTGCTTTGATCATTGGTTCTGCCGCTGGGGTTGCCGTAATGGGATTGGAAAAAATCTCTTTTGGATGGTACCTCAGAAAGATTAGTATGTTGGCTCTTCTCGGTTACTTTGCCGGAGCCATTGTGTACATTATTCAGGAAAGTATTTTCCACCTATAGATGTAGAAACCATCAGGAAACTACCCGGAAATCATTGACATAAAACATTGAGTTTTTCTCAATTCTATTAAAAGTCGATTGTTAATATTTGATAAAAGTCCCCGCAATGGGGACTTTTCTTTTGGTTAAGTTTGATTGGCTAGGAGTGCACAATAAAACAGGTACACTCTGGGTTAAAGATTGTATACACCACTAAACTCATTCAATACACATGCGTCCATTCCTTCAACTCAACGTAAACCAAGGTGCCGAGGTGGCAGAAGGCCTAACCGAAGAACCGGTAGAAAAAACCCTTTCCATTATGGAGCTCATCACCAGTGGTGGTGTGGGAGGTATTCTCATTATGTCCGTTCTATTTGTGCTTTCCATCATGGCGGTTTACATTTTCTTTGAGCGCTT
>CBFHSF010000015.1:37130-42541 GCA_965658445.1 uncultured Schleiferiaceae bacterium
GCCATTAAAAAGGCCAACAAATTGGATCAGAACTTTATGAACCACATCAAGGACGACGTGGTCAACGGAAAGTTGGAAGCCGCAAAGAGCCTGTGTAAAACAACAGATCACCCCATTGCGCGCATGGTGGGCAAAGGAGTTGATAGAATTGGAAAGCCCTTGACTGATATTTCGGCATCCATTGAGAACCAAGGGAAAATCGAGGTTCAGAAAATGGAGAAAAACCTTCCGCTATTGGCTACCATCTCCGGTGGAGCACCCATGATTGGATTCTTGGGAACCGTAATCGGGATGATTTTGGCCTTCCAAGAAATGGCCGCAGCGGGTGGACAGGTAGACGTTGCTGTTTTGGCGGAGGGAATTTACACTGCAATGACTACAACCGTAGCCGGTTTGGCTGTGGGTATTATCGCATACTTTGGTTACAACTACCTAGTGGCGAGAATTGAAAACTTGATTTACAAGATCGAGGTAAGTGCTACTGAATTCCTTGACCTACTTCACGAACCCATTTAATAGCGCGCTATGAATTTAAAATCGAGAAGTAAGGTAAGTGCGGAATTTTCCATGTCCTCTATGACGGACTTGGTGTTCTTGCTGCTCATCTTTTTCATGTTGACTTCTACCCTGGTTACGACCTCTGCCTTGGACATCATTTTGCCCAAGAGCAAGGCTCAGACAGTTAAAAAACAAGATGTACAGGTTACCATCAGTAAAGACTTGCAATTCTCCTTGGATGGGGACATTATCAGCGAGTCTACTTTAGAGTCCGCTTTGATGAGAAAAGTAGCCGGCTTGGATCAAGCCGTAGTAATTTTGCGCGCTGACGAATCCGTTCCTGCGGGAAAACTCGTTATGGTAATGGACATCGCCTACAGAAATAAAATCAAAATGGTTCTGGCAACAGATCCTTCATAGCCATGGCAGGAGAAGAAAAAAAGAGAAAGCGAAGAGCGCTGATCATTACGGTTAGCTTTCATGCAGCATTGACTGTCCTCTTCATTCTTTTCGGATTTACCATTCAAGACCCTCCTATTGAGGATGGAATTCCCGTGAACTTTGGGTACACCGATTCAGGATCGGGCAATACAGCTCAAGCCGAAACACAACCTCAGGAAACGGTAACCGAACCCGTTGAGGAGGTTACTCCCGACCCCGTAGTGGACGATGTAGCCACACAAGAAACGGTAGACGCCCCTTCCATCTCCGACAAAAAAGAAGAACCCAAAAAGCCCGTAGAAGAAAAGAAACCCGAAGAACCCAAGCCCAGTAGCGAACTCAACAAACTCCTAGGAGATTTTGAAAAGGGCAATGCCAAAGGCGAAGGGGTTACCAAGGGCGGTGGCGACCAAGGAGATCCCAATGGAGATCCCAACTCTGCCAATCGTACAGGCAATGGTGGGACTGGAAATTCAGGAAATTACCGCTTGGGAGGCCGCAAGGCATTGGCCAAGCCCAAACCCGATTACAACTGCCCGGACGAAGGTCGCGTAGTGGTAAAAATCTATGTGAACCGCAGTGGGAAAGTAATTGGCGTAGAAGCCGGTGAGAAAATTGCCGGAGGTCCTGCCTCAAATACCACTTCCGAATGTCTGTTCAAGCGCGCAGAAGAAGCCGCTCGTAAAACCACTTGGCAAGGTGACCCCAATGCACCTGACAAGCAGGTAGGATACATCATTTACAATTTCTACAAGAACTAATTCCAGCCTTCCCCGTGGAATCCTACGAAGACATCGTAAACTGGTTGTTCAACCAATTACCCGTTTACCAGAGGTCCGGTGGTGCGAATTACAAAATTGACTTGACCAAGACTTGGCAACTCATGGAGTTGTTGGGCCATCCTCAAAATCAATTTAAGAGCATTCACGTAGCCGGTACCAACGGCAAGGGATCAACTAGTCATATGTTGGCGTCCGTTCTCCAAGAGGCGGGCTACAACGTTGGCCTTTACACTTCTCCTCATTTAGTGGACTTTCGGGAGCGCGTGAGAATCAATGGCCGCGAAATTTCTGAAGAGCGCGTGATCGAATACGTCACGACGTATAAAGAGGATTTTGTTCGCCTTCAACTTTCCTTTTTTGAAATGACGGTGGGTCTCGCCTTTTGGGAATTTGCCGAAGCAGGTGAAAACAACGCCTTGGACGTTGCCGTCATTGAAGTGGGTATGGGTGGACGATTGGATTCCACTAATGTGGTCAATCCCTTGGTTTCTGTAATCACCAATATTGGATTGGATCACACCGCATTTTTGGGGAATACATTGGAAGCCATTGCCGGAGAAAAAGGAGGCATCATAAAACCCAATACCCCTGTGGTCATTGGGCAAAGAATCTCGGAAACGGAAGGCGTTTTTTCGGCCTTAGCCAAAGAGAGAAACGCCCCCATAATTTGGGCAGAAACCGAAAGGGGATATGATCCCGAAAAATTCCCAACAGACCTCTTGGGAAGTTACCAGGCCCAAAACAAAAAAACCGCCCTCGCCGCTCTTCGCGTGTTGAACCAAGGAAATGAACTTACCATTCCAGAATCTGCCATTGCCATGGGATTGTCCAAGGTTGCTGTCAACACAGGCTTACGTGGACGATGGGAACTGTGGGGAGAACATCCTAAAATCGTAGCAGACACCGCCCACAACACGGAAGGGTTGACCGCCATCTCGAAACAACTTCAATCTGAGGAATACGACCAACTCCACATTGTTTGGGGAATGGTCAATGACAAGAACGCCGCCCATTTGATAAAGCTCATGCCGAAAGATGCCAAGTGGTACATGTCGGCTCCCTCCATCCCAAGAGCTATGGCATTGGAGGATTTAAAATTGGTGGCCGAATCCATTGGTCTCGATTTTCAAACTTTTGATACTCTTCCGCAAGCGCTGGAAAGCGCCAAAAAAAATGCCGCACCTACTGACTTTATTTACGCCGGAGGTTCTACCTTTGTTATTGCAGATTTGTTGTAGACAAGCTGTCGACCTTCTGACACCCTCCCCACAAAAGGCACTTTTGTGAGTCAGAGAACTCAAAAACCAATGAGTACGCTCAAACAAAGCCCGCCCGAACGGGTTGTTGAGATAAACAAAAATCAACGTGAGTACATCACGGAAATTTAAAACGTCCTAACCAGATAATAATCAGGTTTTAAAAGGTTTGTGAATTGGATATTTGCCGCCAGAAAGAGCAATATCACTTTACATCACATCATCGGCTAAAACAACGGACTTCCATGGAGGCAATCACAGAGAAGATCAAGGCGCTCAAAGAAGAGAAGAACGCCATCATTTTGGGCCACTATTACCAGCGCCCAGAAATTCAAGAAATATCAGATTTTGTAGGCGACAGCTTGGAGCTTTCGCGAAGGGCCATGACCACGGATGCAGACATCATAGTGTTTGCGGGTGTGTTCTTTATGGCAGAAACGGCCAAGATCCTCAATCCTTCCAAAAAGGTATTGGTACCGGATTTGGATGCCGGTTGTTCCTTGGAAATGTCCTGCCCTCCAGAACAGCTCAAGGCCTTCAAAGACGAAAACCCCGATCACATCGTACTTACCTACATCAATGCAAGTGCGGGTGTAAAGGCATTGAGTGACTATATCTGTACGAGTTCCAATGCAGAAAAAATCCTCGCATCCATTCCCGAAGACAAACCCCTACTCTTTGCACCCGACAAAAACTTGGGGGCCTACCTCATGGCCAAGACGGGACGCAAGATGGATTTGTGGGACGGCGTGTGTATTGTGCACGAGGCTTTTTCACTTGAAAAACTCGTAAACCTAAAAATGGAACACAAGGGCGCCAAGTTGGTCGCCCACCCAGAGAGCGGCAGTGACGTTCTAAAAATCGCAGACTTTATTGGATCTACCAGTAAGATGATAGATTACATTGAGAATAGCGAAGACGATAAATTCATTGTAGGCACAGAAGCCGGAATTCTTCACGAGCTCAAAAAACGCGTTCCTCACAAAGAACTCATCCCCGTCCCCATTGACGAGGACAACACCTGCTCGTGTTCAGAATGTGCATTCATGAAATTGAATACCCTCGAAAAAATTGCCGACGCCCTAGAAAACGAAGCTCCAGAAGTTCACTTGGATCCCCTTCTCATCGAAGAAGCCAAGGCACCATTGGAACGCATGATGGCAATTTAAGTGGCTGCGGATTCTCCATACGGACCCTTTGGATACGACGTCATTATTGTAGGCGCCGGAATCTCTGGTTTGTCTGCGGCCATCGCGTCTGCAAGAAAACTACCGGAACTCCGCATAGCGGTGCTCTCCAAAGGAGGCCCCACAAAAGCCAATACATACTATGCACAGGGCGGAATTGCTCTGACCCTACCCAATACACCGGGAGGCATAGAAAAGCACATACAGGACACCCTAGAGGCTGGAGCGCAAAGAAACGATCCCGAGGTCACCCGACAATTGATTTCTCAAAGTCCGGCCGTTTTGGAGTTTCTAGAATCTTGTGGCATTGGCTTTGACAAGGAAGACGGTGAACTGGAAGTAGGGCTTGAGGGTGGACACAGCGTGCCGAGAATTCTTCACACCAAAGATTTCACCGGTAAATCCATAATGGAAGGGCTACACAAAGAGGTAGTCAAATACCCAAACATTCAATTGTTGCCGCATTTATTTGCCCGCGATGTGGAAATTGAAAACGACGCTGTGATTGGGTTGCACACGCTTTCCGGTGAGCGGTCCTATTTTCTTTCAGCTCCTAAAGTAGTCCTGGCAGGCGGTGGCATTGGCGCTTTGTTTGCCCAGACGTCTAACCCTGACAACGCCACAGGAGACGCCATAGCATTGGGATTACGAGCTGGAGTAGAAACGGCGGACTTGGCCTTTATTCAGTATCACCCTACGTTCTTTTACCGTCCCGTTGGCAAGGGGTTCTTGGTTTCAGAAGCCGTTCGTGGCGAAGGCGCTATTTTGCGAAACGAAGAGGGTGTGGCCTTTATGGAGCATGAGCATCCACTCAAAGATCTAGCACCCAGAGACATTGTTTCAAGAGCCATTCTCAAACAAATCAGAAGTCATTCTTTGCCCTATGTCAAGTTGGATATTTCGGGGGTTGAGAATTTTGAGGAAAAGTTTCCCACCATTGCACAATTGGCGAAAGATGCCGGACATCCACCCTCTGAAGGGTACTTGCCTGTGGGGCCCGCCACACATTTTTACATTGGAGGCATAAAGGCTTCCGCCGAAGGAAAAACGAGCATTTCTGGTTTGTACGCCATGGGCGAATGCTCCTCTACCGGTTTTCACGGAGCCAATCGACTGGCGTCCAATTCACTTTTGGAAGGAGTTGCCATGGCTTTGTTGTTTTCGGAAAATTCAGAAGAAAGTAGATCAAAACGAAAAGGCACAAGCCTCAACGGCTCAATCCTTAACGACGCAGACATCGCCAACTT
>CBFHSF010000015.1:42641-47881 GCA_965658445.1 uncultured Schleiferiaceae bacterium
TGGGAGTTTCCGTCAAAGACGTTCACTTAAAATCCGGTCTCAAGCGACTCAACCGTCTTTTGCCCGAAATACAAAAGGCCGCAGAGGACACACCCTACGACCTTTGTCAATTGGAAAACTCCAACAGAGCCATCGTCCTAAAACAAATCTTATTGGACTCGCTTTCGCAAACCGTAAGCACAGGCTGTTTTTACAAAGAGTAGTTCAAAGAAAGACTGTAGTTTCTTCCCGGATGGATGATGGGCATCCAATCCAAGGCATCCACATAATTCATGTTAAAGAGATTGTTCACACCCACTTCCAAGCGAAGGGAATTTCCGCCCAAAGACGTAGTGTACCCCAGAGCAAGAGCGGTGGTCTGATAGCCAGGAGTCAACATTTCATTCAATGCCGTATTGGCCCTTTTTTGGTCGGCAACCAAAACTTGGTCTACCCTGGCTTCCCACGTATTGTTTTTCCAACCTAGCGTCAACTCCTGAACCATGGGTGGAGTCAGGGGTATGGCATCACCATTTTCCAAGGTTGAATATTGAACAGTGCTTCGGGAAGACAAGAAAATACCCATTGAAAAAGACTTTTCTACCCTCGCATCCAATCCTGTTTGGAAGGCTGTTCCGGAATTCTGATACTGACGGACTCCATTGGCACCAATGGTCATGGTTGAATACGAAGTGCTGTCGCCAAAGATGTAATCGTAGTATTGATTGGCAAAGACGTTAAGAGAAAGCGTCCAACCGTCCACAATGTACTTTCCCGCTAGGGAGGTGCTGAGCAAGTATTCGTTCTTAAGATCGGGATTTCCCAAATAATCAAATCCATCTTGGGCGTTGTAGAGGAAAAAGCCAAAGCGCTCAGACACGCTGGGCGCTCGGTTGCCGAACTGTACATTCCCCGTGAGCAAATAATTGTTTTTTCGGTATTGAATTTGGTAATCCAACTGACCCACCCAATCCATTCGCTCTAAGTCATCGTAGCCAAAGACCTCCCATTGACGGGCACCAAAATCATTGATTACTCCCATAGTTTGCAGAGCAATGGAACTGGAAAAAATGTGTTTGAAATCATTGCGATCCCAAGTTACATTGCCAAAAATCAAGGCGCTATTCCAACGTGTGTCAGGCCAAGTTTCCATGTACATGGGGCGCTCGGAGGGGAAGTACATAGTCATTTCTGCCCTTCTAAAATTGGTAAAGGCCTCAGCCTTCAGCATCCAATTCCCCCAATCTCTATAGTTGAGTTGGGAGTAATATCCTCCGAAGGTCTGTGACCATCCGGGCATGTCCATGTGTACAACAACGTCTCGGTTGCTGTCGTCCATCTGGTGATAGATGGAATTCCCGTAGAGCGTGATTTCTGTTTTTCCACTTTGGGAGTAATTCTCTGCGGCCAACTTTCCAATAAAAGCTTCAGCCAGTGAGACATCCATGGGAAGACCTGCATAACCGACGCTATTGGCTACATCCACAATGACATCCGTAGACAGGACCCAGTTCTCCATTGAATACGCATATTTGAGTCTAGAGTTTATTTTCTGAAAACCCGTATGAGCCAAGGTTTCGCCGGAAGGCATCATATAATTCGAGTGATCTCTTTGACTCCATTGAAATAAAAAGGCGTGATTGTCTTGAGTGCCACTTCCCTGAACGGAATAACCAGCGGCCTGTTGACCATAGTTGGCATAGGTGTTTACATTTCCCGCAAAGGCTTTTTTGGAGGGCTGAGAAAAGGCCAAATTGATTCCTGAAATACCTCCCAATTGAGCAGAAGAATAGACAGCTGATAAATTGCCGCGCTCCACATAAGAAGTCACCGGATCCATTCTATCCGTACAAGCGCCAAAAACGCGAATGCCATCCAAGGTAATTTGAAGTCGGTCCCCAGAAATTCCGTTGTAGACAGGATCCTTGGCATAGTTCCCTCTATTGATCAGAGTGATCCCCGACATGGCCTTTAGTGCATCTTCCGCAGATTCCACAAAGGGATCTTGGACAGTTAAGTCAACAGTCACCTCCTCCAAAACTTCAGAATGCAAAGTATCCTGAGTTTGGGCCAAAGTAGTGGCCGCCATCCCCATGAGGATGGCGGTCAATCCACTTGTTTTCATATGATAGTTTTTTCTTTTGGTAGTACGTATGGTACTGCTAGAAAGTAATCTGGAAGTACTGACCGTCGGTAACCATGTTGTTATCGCCGTCGTAAACGTCGTTGTGAACGTACCACATTCCTGTCATGGTAAAGTTTACCACTCCTTTGTAATGACCGTTCTCCATTTCCATGGGATCGACATTGTTAGGAGATCCATGACCCATGGTAGGCATTTCTGGCTCAATGGTCATAGTAAAACCTTCTACTGCGGGAAAATCCATCATAGACTGACGCTTGTAAAGAGCTACTTGATAATCGTTTTCCCCCACTTCTGGATTCATGGGCTCTACCAATGCCATAAAGTATACCGTAGAATCTACAGGGCTAATCCAAGAGAGCAACTTGTCCTCATCTGGAGCCATAACCATTACCGGCACGTCCATGTGAACGTGGTTCCCGTCGTGATCCACGTGAGTGGTCACTTCCCAGGTTCCCATCATTCCAGATTCCATTATAAAGGTAATGGCGCCTTCGTATCCGCGACTGGCGTCCACGTATGCAGGTTGCTCTGAAGGGCAAGAATGCTCCATGGTGGCCATGGTCATCATGGGTTCAAAAACTACATTGGCATCCGTAACCAATTTTCCGAGGTTGTATACTCTGGCGGTTACTTTTTGATATCCTACAAAGAGGTCCTTTTGAGCGTAGAGCTCTACGGTGTATACACCGTCGTGATCTGACGCTTCTCCTACTTTGGTCCATCCGCTAAGCGGATCAGAAGGTGTTACATTTTGGGTAGTATCGTCGTCACATGACGTGGTGAAAAGCATTATAGCAAGGGCCAAGAAAGACCCAAAAATTGACTTAGTCATCTTTTTTGTTTTTTGAATTTGACTTTAGGGTACTGGTGGTTTTATAGCGTTTTCCAACCAGAAAAAATGTAATTAAGTGGTTCCCATTACTGTATTTTAGACTCCTTTCGGCAGGGCCAAAATTTCTAAAATCCTGTGAAAAGGTCATCGTAGTGTGATTTAGAAATCGAACTACGCCTTCCGGGGAGGAGGAGAAAAGTCAAAATCGTGTCCCTCTAGCTCGGAGGGAACATTAGAAGAATAAGGGTGAACTTCCTCTTGATTAAGGGAAGCCAATGAAAAATCGAATTGTGAATACAGAACCGGAACGGTTTCTTCGAAAGACTCTGCCGAGGGAGGCATAGGCTCCTGATTGGAGTTTGAATTCTCCGCTGCCAATTGCTTAGATAAATGACATTTTCCCTCACATTGAATCTCAGGCTCGTCCTGATTTTCACAGAGAACCTCTATGTAATACGTCTTCTGAATCTGGTAATTCACCAATAGCATGGAGTTGCTACTCTGTAACCAGAAGTAGGCAAAGGCAATGCATATGGAGAGAAGTGATTTCAAGTAGAGAGAATTTTAATCACAGAATTTCAAGTAATACAA
This sequence comes from uncultured Schleiferiaceae bacterium, assembly GCA_965658445.1. Classification (GTDB taxonomy): domain Bacteria; phylum Bacteroidota; class Bacteroidia; order Flavobacteriales; family Schleiferiaceae; genus CBFHSF01. Next base: position 46,190 of record CBFHSF010000015.1, read on the forward strand.
AGATACCCAAAAACCTCTCTACAACAAGTAATGTATGTCACATTTAGGGCACGTAAACGTGCAAGAAACCTGTGGAGTCTATCAATGAGCCTCCGTTGGCGTGATAGGAGTGAATTTTAATTTTCCAGATGCCATTGGACGGAAAGTCAATTTGCCCCTTGTAATGACCCGGACCAATGGAAACGGGCTGGAGAACAGGAGTAATCTTTTCGCCAGTATTGAGTTTTTCTGGATACATCTCAAAAGACATCTCAGTCAATGCGGGGAAGGTCGTATCGTTTACTTGACCAAAGGCGAGAATTTCAAAATCGTTGAGTCCTGTTGACGTATATGCTTCTTCAATGTACTGCTGAACGTATCCCGTGGTATCCGCGTCATACGGAATGGAATAGCTGTGCTGCGTGGTCTTTTCAATTACTGGAATCAAAAAGAGAAATTCCGATGTCACTCCTTGATCCGTCTCAAAAGAAATAATCATGGTCCACTTCCCTCCCGTTGAAGGGGCGTAAAAACTCACGAGGCCTTCAAAGGCTTGCAACTTGGTGTCAAAAGTCAAAGGCTCTGTGTAAGAAGAAGTGGCGCCTCCTGTTTTTTCAAAGTCCGGAAGCATGTAAACGGGGCGATCCGTTACCTGTGAAGAGTTGCTATTGCGATAAACCCTAACGTACGTTCTGTTAGCGCCTACGTAAGGCTCCTCGTCCATAAACAGGGTTACGGTAAATCCATTTTCCGAAACCGAACCCAATGAATATTTGCGTTCAATGGGATCAGAACTCGTATAATTAGTGGTAGTATCATCGTCACAAGACGTCGCAAACAAACCTGCAGCAAAAACTATAGCGGTTGTTATGTATTTAAAAATCGTCCTCATCTCTGGTATGTCTTCTCTTTTCTATTCTACAATGGGAAGTCACTTGCAATTTACGCCTTCTTTTCTACGAAGAACATTTTGATTTTCCCTTTGTTCTTGGCCTCTATTTCGCCTCTTTCCTCAAAAGTAAACGAACCGTTGAGATGAGCCTTGGTGCTGGCAGAAATATTGATCTTCCCCGGCGTAGAGGTCTGCTCCATTCTAGCGGCAACATTTACTGAGTCACCCCAAATATCGTAGGCAAACTTCTTAGTTCCAATCACACCGGCCACTACGGGACCACTGTGAACGCCAATCCTCAATGGCCATGGAGGCAATCCGTTTTTCTCTTTGCGTTGATTGATCTTTTGAGTGATCTCCCTCATTTTAAATGCGGCCTCTACAATCTTAACGCCGTGATCGTCATATGGGTTAGGCAATCCACCGGCACACATGTAGGAGTCTCCAATGGTTTTGATTTTTTCCAACCCCAACGCATCTACAATCTTGTCGAATTCTTTGAAATAATCGTTGAGTTGTTCAACCAATTCTTCGGCCTTGAGCCCTTCTGCCAATTTGGTAAAGCCGCTAAAATCAGTGAAGAGAATGGAAACTTCCTGATAAAACTTAGAGGTGGCAAAGCCGTTTACCTTGAGTTCATCGGCAGTGGATTCAGGCAGAATATTCAGGAGTAACTGATCTGAGCGATCGCGCTCCATCCTGATGATTTCTCGACTTTCCCTCAATTGAATGTTTTTCATTTTCACCTTGCGCCAAGAGTAAATAGCCAATCCGGCGAGGAGCAGGACAGATACCAAAATCAAAATAAGGCGGTGCTTTAC
>CBFHSF010000015.1:47980-74002 GCA_965658445.1 uncultured Schleiferiaceae bacterium
GGCGCGGTCCTTTTCTATGGTTAGAGTTTGATTTCTATTGGTTTCTTCGAGAAGTTCCAGTTCTTTGATGCGGTTGCGCTCCAGGAGTTCTCTTTCGCGCTCTGCCAGTCGTTTGTTTTCTGCTTGCAACTGTTGCAATCTCGAAGCGGCTTTGGCGCGATTCTCTCGAGCCTCTAAATAGGTTTCCCAAAGAGATTCCAAACTGAACAAAATGCGTTGATCGGCCTTGCTCAGTACACTCATCTTGGCTTCCTTCAACAATTCGTTAAACAGAATTTCCTTCATCTGAGAAATCTGTTGACGAACCCAGATGTAGGGAACCGAAGGAAGAGCTCCCGTGTCCTCCACCGTGAGCAGGGTAATTTCCGCCTCTATGGAATCTACATAGGTCATAAAATCGCGGAAGCTATTGTAGGCCTGGGCATAATTGTCCTCTTGCAGATAAATACAGACGGGTGTTAATGGGAACTGATATCCTCTCTGACCCCTGCGGTTTTCTATGTCTTTGAGTTGATTGATTTGGGTTTGATCCAAGGTTCTATTGGCCTCCTTCAAATCACCAATAAGCGTAAGGTCAAAAAGGACGGCACCCCAATTTTCGTCATCAGAAAACACAACGTTCTCTGCAAACAGGCCGCCAAAGAGCTCTTTGGCCTCCTCGGGCCTGTCCAACTGGAGGTAAATAATTCCTCGGAGCAATCGGAAGGCCTCAAGGGTTTGAGAATAAAATTGGATGGAATCTGCATATCCTTCGTTGATGTCCAACCAGTACAAGGCCTTCTCGGGAAGTTTTAAATCCAAATATAAAATGGGCAACAGTGACCAGTATTCTGGAAAATAGACATTGGTCAACTCAGGAGAGGTGGAAACAAAAGGCGTGAGTTTTTCAATTTCCGACAGAGAATTCACAATATCCTTCATATCGTAGTAAATACTCACCTTGCTGTGCGCCGATTCAAAAAACAGAGAAGTGTCATTTTCCAAAGACGCCAAGCTGTCTATGTTAGACCAATACCCCAAGGCTTCGGCAAATTGATTGGCCTCCTTAGAAAGAGAGGCGAGATTCTTATAGAGCGGAATGTAATCAATGGTCAAATAATGGTTCTTTGCCAAATCATAGGCGCGCTCCCTGTACATAAGGGCATTGGACCACTGGCTTTGGCTGGAAAAGAAATCCGCCATCTTGTTGTAAACCTCGTACAACTCGGACCAGCGATTGGTTCGATTTAGAAAATTAGAAAGCTGAAGGTATTTGCGCAAGCCCTTGGTGTTCTCGCCCATTTCTAAATAGGCAGGGGCCAAGAAAGAAAGCGCTTTGATTTGCCCGTTTTCGTTCTCAATTTGCTTGGCAATAAAAAAGGCCGCGTGCGCATAACTGATGGCAGAATCGCTTTCCTCGGCGTAACCCGCCAAGTACAACCAATCATCAATCATGGCGGAGTCACCGGGATCAAAAATGGCGTCGGGAGAAAGCAATAGGGTATCTACCTGAGCATGAGATGTCAAGGCATACAATGAGGACAATACCAACCACAGTAATCTCTTCAAAGTCGAGTTAATTTGACCTACAATATACACTAATTGCGCAGTTAAGCCATTTCTGACGTGTTATGTTTATTCGGTGTACTCGCTTGATATCCAAAAATTTGGAGAGTTTCATGACTCGTGTTTTTGGACTTTTCGGAATGAGGAAAAAAGGCAATAGTAGAAGAAATATGAAAGGAACAGAAAGGTCCAAAAACAAAAAACCCTTCCACTCTTGGAAGGGTTTCGTTGCCTCCGAAGAGGCAAAGTCATGAAACAATGAAAACTCTACTCACTTCAAATTTAAAAAAATATTAACATACGCCAAACCATTTTGACTTTTTTTTCGTCATATATACCCGTTGTTACAAATAAATGCAAACCCTACCTTAGCTCCTGCTAAAAGACTACTAATTAAAACTCCCTGTAAAATGGCGTACCGCCTACTTCTCCTCTTAATGACCCTACCCTTTCTAGGGTTTTCTCAGCACGAAGAGTTCAAAATGAAAATTGAGGCTTTTTCTAAGGATATGGAAGCTGACTACAAGATTTCCACCCTCAATATTTCCCCCAGAGACATCGGGATGATTTTTGACACTTACCCCTCCTATACGCATGAATTTGTTCTCAAGGCAAAGGAGAAAAAGGAAAACAACCTAGGGAGGTCTTCCAAGTACAGTTACTACCTCGCTTTCTTCTCTTACGATGATAATTCCGACCTAAACTATGCCATGAAGGATTGGCTCAAAGAGTTTTTTGAAGACAATTCTGTGAGACCGGGAAGAGAAACCAAGAGATACCCCTACGCAAAACCGAGTATCGTCATTGTGAACGAAACCAATATATCTCTGATTACTTTTGAATGTTCTCAATACGACGTGCAGATGTATAGAGAATGGAGATCTCAAATGCTCTCTTACTTTGGAGATGACAACAGTGTGGTTATTGAACTTCTTTGTGATGGTCCCCTTCAATGGACCAAAAATCCACCGGATCCTAAGGACAGGACGTGGAGGTAGTCCACTTCTTCTGGAAATACTCATTTCATTTCCTCAAAATATTTAAGAAACCTGAAATAAGACCTTAAAAGAGACCCCCGAAACGGGGTCTCTTTTTTATTTGTCTACGGTAAATCCAAAAACAGTCACCACATTGTCTATGGGCTTTTCTTTGGTTCATAAGACTAACTCCTTATCATTTGGTATTCGAATTTCGTTAGAGCTCAATTTTACCCATTAATAACCCTGTCCTCTGAGCTTGGTGCGTAAATACCTTATCGATATGAAAATGTTCTTGTTTCTTTTCGCTGGACTCTTATTGTTGTCTTGTGAAAAACACCATCCCGTGAACGAAGAAGTCATTGAATGCCAAACGAATAACCCCGAAAACAGCATTGATGTTTCATTGACTTCCATTAACCAAGCCAATTATTTCTCAGATTTCCTAGAGGATAAATCAAGCCTGGAAACAACTTTTGGAACAGGTAACACAACACTGTCTTCATACCAGGCTGTAAGCTATGATTATTTTGGAAATACCGTAAATGGAGCTATTGCGACTTTGACAGGTCTAAATCAAGAAGAGTATTTTATCTTAACTGATGGAGACAGTAAAACCCTATTATTCTCTACCCTTTCAGGTGTTGATGGCAACAGTTTCGATGAAGCTCATTACTACCTACCCACTGGGGAGCTACTTACAACCCTCACAAGGGACAATGGAAATGATTATTATTTTTCGTTCATTAACTCTGAGTTTACCTCAGGAAAATCCTCTGGCTTTTGGAGTACCCTAGGAGAGTGGGCGGGACACACTTTGGATTGTCTTGTAGAATTATCAAATGATGCAACCTTTGTTGCTCTAGGTGCGAGTGCTACCTTAGCTACAGGAGGAGCTGGTGCAGGCGCTGTGGCTGCAGGTGCTGTTATCGGTTGTGGTGTTGGCTCAGCAATATATATATAATCAAATCAACTTATCATGACCCATACAAACTATATCAGAATACTTGTTTTCCTTGCGATACTCCTTATAGCTTATCTCGTTTTGAGTATTCAATTTGAACAACACGATAAGAGCATGAACAAGTATTTTCTTCTTTCTTTTGTCATTGTCACACTTGTGGTACATGCCATTAGAAGAAAGAAAGTACAGGGCCGTTACTTTCTCAAATCACTTTCAATGAAGAACATCATTGATGATTTCTACGCCCGGTTTTCTCGCAAGAGATAAGGACGTTTGAAATGCGATTCATACCCACGCACTCTTGTCTAAACTTCTGTATTGAATGGCCTCGGCTATATGTGGCGCTTTGATGTCGGTAGACGATTCCAAATCGGCAATGGTCCGGGCGACCTTGATGATTCGGTCATATGCCCTTGCACTTAGGTCCAAGGAGTCCATGGCTTTCTTTATCAATTGGGAAGAAGGTTCGTCCAATGCACCATACCGACGGAGTTGTCGAGAGGTCATCTGAGCGTTGGAGGTTACTCCTTTACACTTTTCAAACCGGAGGGTTTGGATTTCTCTCGCTTTTTCAACTCGTTGCCGGATGGCCGCACTGGACTCCCCTTTCGGATGGTTGTGCATTTCTTCAAAGCTCACGGGAGTAACCTCCACGTGAAGATCCATTCGGTCCAATAGCGGACCCGAAATTCGGCTTAAGTACTTCTGAACAACCCCCGAACCGCAAATGCAAGTCTTCTCTGGATGATTAAAAAATCCGCAAGGACAGGGATTCATACTCGCAACCAAAACAAAATGGGCGGGATAAACCACTGAGGACCTTGCTCGAGATATGGTGACCTCCCTCTCTTCTAATGGCTGTCGCAATACCTCGAGAGCAGCTCTTTTAAACTCAGGCAATTCATCGAGAAACAGGACACCGTTATGGGCCAAACTGATTTCGCCTGGCTGCGGATTGGATCCGCCTCCGACCAAAGCCACATCAGAAATGCTGTGGTGTGGTGAACGAAAAGGCCTAGACACCACTAAGGAAGTCTGCGAATGAACATATCCGCTGACGCTGTGAATCTTGGAAGTCTCCAATGCTTCGGTCAATGTCAGTTTGGGCAATATACTGGGCATTCTCTTGGCGAGCATGGTCTTTCCCGCTCCCGGCGGTCCCATCAATAGTACATTGTGACTTCCTGCGGCGGCAATCTCTAGAGCCCTCTTAATATTTTCCTGCCCCTTTACATCTTCAAAATCAAATTCATCTCCCGAATACTTCTCCTGAATCAGGGAAGCTAAGTCCCCCTTGATGGGCTCCTTCTCAGCCCCTTTGAGAAAGGCAATTACTTCGTTGATCTCTTGAAATCCATAGACCTCTATTCCCTCAACGATGCAAGCTTCGCGGGCGTTGAGCTGCGGAAGAATGAGTTTTTCGATTCCGCGTTTTCGCGCTTCGATGGCAATAGAGAGAGCGCCCTTGATGGGGTGCAAACCGCCATCAAGGGACAACTCCCCCATCGCTAAACAAGCATCGAGATGCTTTAGTGTAACCTGTTCTGACGCAGCCAAAAGCCCGAGAGCGATGGGAAGGTCATAGGCAGAACCTTCTTTTCGAATGTCGGCTGGGGCCATATTGATGGTAATTTGCTTACCAGGCCATCGCCAGCCTCTGTTCTTAAGTCCTGCTTGTATGCGTTCCTTACTCTCCTGAACGGCCTTATCGGGGAGCCCGACCAAATGATATCGAATTCCTTGATCTACATTGACTTCTACAGTGATTACATGAGCCTCGATACCCGTAACAGCGGCTCCAAAAACTTTTACGATCATGCCCAAAAATATGGGGGATGGAGCGAAAAAGGCGTCAAATAAATGAGTGTAAACGTTTTTACTCGTCTATGCCGAAGTGCTCCATGAGCTGAGGGTTGATAAAGAGGTAGGAATAAACCTCTAGTTGACGGGAGTTAAAGAGTTCTATGTTGCCGTCTAACAGCAAGGGAAAGTACGCCTCGTGTTCGAGGTCACAGATAACGAACTTTTCGGATTTGTGGTTCCAGAGAATGGCACCTTGGCGATAGGTGGAGTCGTCGGGGTCTACTTTGTAGTTGATGATGTCCAATTCAAAAATCATCTTGCGATTCTTGTCGTAGAAACCTGTCCACTCGTCTACTTGTTGGTATTGAAGTTTGCGCCCAGACCACCAAAAACTGTCCTTAGAGAAGAAATAGGAGCCTTCGTTTACCTTTCTCATGTACCCAACGATGGTATCGGTATTGCGAAGTCTGTATTTCTTTTCTGTATGTCTCACCGGACGTTTGAATAATTTCTTTCTATGAAGTCTATTAAGGTGTGTATGACCTTGATGTGAATTTCTTGAATTCTATCGGCGTAGCCGTTGTGGGGCACTCTAACCTCAACATCTGAAAGAGCGGAAAGTTTACCGCCACCATTTCCCGTAAGGCCAATTACGTGAACGCCCATCTCTTTGGCGCGTTCTGCGGCTTTGACCACGTTCTTGCTCGTGCCACTGGTGCTGATAGCTACCAGGACATCGCCTTTTCGGCCCCAGCCAGATAAGTAGCGAGCAAAGACTTCTTCGTAACCATAGTCATTGCCCACGCAGCTCAAGTAGCCAGGATCAGAAATCGCAGTGGCTGCAATGGAAGGTCTATCTTCTCTAAACTTCCCAGTGAGCTCTTCTGCAAAGTGCATGGCATCGCACATGGAGCCCCCGTTTCCGCAGGAGTAAATCTTGCCACCTTTGGAGAGAGATTTTACGAGAAGCTCTCCCGCCGATTCAATGGATTGGATATTGGAAGGGTCAGAAATAAAAGAAGCCAGTACATCACTGGCTTCTTTTAAATGGGCTAATATATTGTCTTGGTTGCTCATTTATTTGGAATTAAAAGCCTCAACTCCTCGGTCTAGCCAATCGACAAACTTGTCAATGTCGGGGTCGTATGCCGCCGCCTCAATCAATGGCTCGAGTGAGTCATGGCCTAAAATTACGTAATATGGCTGAGAGTTGGCTCCAAAGTTAGAGGCTTGGAAATCGCTCCACTTGTTTCCTACCGTTTTAATTTTCTTTCCAGTTGTGGCAGACACGGTCTGTTCGTCTTGTGGCAACTCTTTTCTTTCATCCACATATAGTGAAATCAATACTACGTTCTCTGCCAATCGCGACTTAACCGCTGGATCCGTCCAAACATTTTCTTCCATCTTGCGACAGTTAACACATCCCCATCCCGTGAAGTCAATCATAATGGGCTTATTAACTTCTTTGGCGTAGGCCAATCCCTCTTCAAAATCATTGAAACAATTGAGTCCTAGCGGACAGTGCTGTCCTACTTCATGACCTTCTAATTCCGCGGGCATGGCTACAGCTCCGTGAGAACCGCCACCAATCCCTCCTGGAGATTCTGCGTAGAACTCAGGGGGTGGGAAACCAGAAACTAGTTTTACAGGCGCTCCCCAGATTCCGGGAAGAAGGTAAAATCCAAAAATCACAAAGAAGAGTCCAATCAACATTCTGGACACTCCAATTTTTTCTACGGGTGAGTCGTGTGGCATTCTAAAGGTTCCGAACAAGTAAAGCGCCGTTACAAAGGCCAATCCTACCCAAATGGCAAGGAATACCTCTCTAGGCAACCAACCAGCTTGCCATACGAGGTCTGCCGTAGACAAGAACTTCATAGCAAAACCCAATTCCAAGAAACCAAGGGTAACTTTTACTGTATTTAACCAACCTCCCGATTTGGGAAGTGAGTTCATCCAACCAGGGAAGGCGGCAAACAATGCAAAGGGAATAGCCAATGCCAAGGCAAAACCAAACATTCCCATGGCGGGTCCTAGATACGAACCCTTGGTCGCAGCGTCCACAAGAAGCGATCCAATAATGGGCCCCGTACAACTAAACGATACCAAAGAAAGGGTGAAGGCCATGAAAAAGATTCCGGCAAGTCCTCCTTTGTTTGAAGCTTCGTCAGCCTTGTTTACCCATGAGCTAGGCAATGTAATTTCGAAGGCGCCAAAAAATGAAATGGCAAATACCACAAATAGTGCAAAGAACAAGAGGTTAAACCATGGGTTGGTAGAAAGGGCATTGAGGGCAGAAGAATCTCCTGTGGCCAAAGTCACCGCCATACCTAAGGCTACGTAAATACCAATGATGCTCAAACCGTAGATAATGGCCTTGCGAACTCCTTCTGCTTTGGTCTTACTCTGCTTGGTAAAGAAACTTACCGTCAGAGGAATCATGGGGAAAATACAAGGCATGAGAAGAGCCAACAAACCTCCTCCAAATCCAAGGGCAAAGATTCCCCAAAGGGAACCGTCCATTTTGGTTTCCTCAGCGGCAGCGGCCACCTTAAATTCCATATCTACATACTCGGGTGGCAAACACATTTCGTCATTACACACCATAAATTCCAATTCTCCCTTGATGGTAAAATCGGCTTCTGAGTTTACTTTAATCTTCTGTCTGAACTCGGCTTGATCGCCAAAGTATGCCAACTCCATGTCAAAGTTGGGATCAAATTCCACGTGGGGCTCTCCTTCAGAAACGGCACCGTCTAAGGTGTACTGAGCTCCTGGAATAAATGAGAAACTTGTGGGGATGGGACCGTCTTCTGGAAGTTTTTGAGAGTACAAATGCCAACCTTCATCAATGGTTGCCTTGATAACCAATTCGGCGTTGGCTCCATCCTGCTCTACAGAGAAACTCCAAGAAACGGGATTGTGAAATTGTGCAAATGCCCCAAACGTAAGAGACAGTAATACGAGCGTAAATAGCTTTTTCATGTGGACTTTAATCTATCAGATTAGGCGCGTCTCAAGCAATAATCAATTTTTGACTTGAGACCCTATGTGTTTTTGTTTCTAAAAAACGCGGGCAATGTACCCCATTTTACTTTGACTACCAAGCAAAAAGCGTTGGTCTTGACGCATACCAACCACCCAAATGACCTCGTCGTTTGAGGTCAAAACCAATACTTCTCTTCGCTGTTCTGGGGGGTGTTTCTGGTCTGTTAAGAATTGACTTACCGTCTTTTTCTTGCCAAACCCACTGGGGTAAAAATAATCGCCGGCCTTCCACCTGCGAAGGACCAACGGGAATTCTATCGCACTCCCATCAAAAACGCCCTGATTAGCAGAAAGTTCTATTGGCTGATCAGGTGGCGCGTTAAAGAATTGCAAAACCGTTCCTTCAAAAGAAACGTCTTGAGAACCTTCTTCCACGCATAGTTCATCTGCAAAGAAAACGCGTTTAACCAGCCAAGGGTTGGCATTTTGCAATTCAACTTCTCCCAATCGCTCTGTAGAATAGGTTTTGGCCTGAATTCTCTTGGCAATAAAATCTTCGGGAACGCCCCAGCGTTGAGCCAAAAGGCGAATTTTTTCAGGATGGGATTTAAGGGCTTCTAATTTTATTTGTTCCCTTTCGGGGGAAACTACTAGGTGCTCATCCAACCAACTCTGATGCTCATCGGCCAACTCTTCTTGCGCCTTTTTCAAATTCTGATACGTGGATTCAAAACTCTTGGAAAAGCGTGGGTCAATGTCTCGCATTAACGGCAGCAATTGATTGCGAATGCGATTTCTTGTAAAGTCGTTTTCTGAATTAGAGGCATCTTCTCTCCACGGCACATGGTTCTTTTCGGCGTAAGCCAAAATCTCTTCTTTGCGCCATTGAAGAAGCGGTCTGATCATTCCTTGGGTCTCCTTAAAGGGAACCAAACCCTCCAGACCCGTTCCTCGAAGAAGGTTCATCACAAAGGTCTCCTCCACGTCGCCGCGGTGATGCGCGGTAGCCAATTGAGAATACCCCAAATCTGAGGCGTATTTCCTCGCCTCCTTGTATCGAATGTTGCGGGCCCACTCTTGGAAATTACCGAGACCATCAAATGCAACGCGAAGAGCTCGACAGGGAATATTGTGGTTTTGACAAAACGCTTCCACACATTCTTGATCACCATCGGATTCCAATCCTCGTTTTTGATAATTGATGTGAAGCACAACCACCTCGACCTCTTGCGAATGCAGAAGGTGCAACATGACCATGGAGTCAACACCTCCACTGACCAATGCCACGGTGCCTGTGTTCTTATTATTTGTCATGAATGGGCGTTTGAGCTTTTGATTCTCGAGAACGGTTTTTTTGAGACGTGATTTCCTGAGAAGTAATTTCTTTGAGCGCCTGGACTTTTAACAAACACTCCTGGTATTCTTGCTCAGGCTTGGCCAATATGGTCAATGCCGAGCCCACATGGGTTTGCACCCTTTGTGTTTTGTTATTGTACAAAAGCGTTCTAATCACCACGTTCAAATCAAAATTTCCATCGGGATCTACATACCCTAAACTGCCAGAATACCAACCGCGCTGAGTGGTCTCAACCTGGTCAATATGCTTCATGGCGCTTACTTTGGGCGCTCCCGTCATGGAACCCATGGGAAAAGTCGTTCTGATAATTTCTGAAAAAGGCACATCCGACCTTACCTGACTAGAAATGGTAGAAATCATTTGATGTACTGTGTTGAAAGAATACACTCCAAAGAGCTCTTCCACCACCACACTGTTCTTCTGAGCCGTATGGGAAAGGTCATTGCGGACCATGTCTACAATCATGACATTCTCGGAACGCTCCTTTTCTGACTCCAGCAAGTGAGCGGCACTTTCGGCGTCTTTCTCCAAATCATCATACCGAGGGGTGGTTCCCTTTATGGGCTGAGAAATCAATCGACTTCCCTCCTTTCTCAGGTAGCGTTCTGGGCTCGCAGACATAACTTCCTCGTCACCAAAAGAAAAATAGGCGGCAAAAGAGGATTTTGCCTTTTCATTTAAGCGATAAAACAAAGACAGAGAATCCATTGCACCTACATTTGATTCTAATTGCGCCTCAAAGGCCTGACAGAGGTTCACCTCGTAAATATCGCCCCGTTGAATGGCCGCCAACATTTGATTCGCCTTGGCGACGTACTCTTCACGACTCCATAGGGGATTCAATTCAAAGGGAGTTTGAATTTGAGGTGCAAAGGGTTGTAAATCCTCTGGAACATTGCCCAATACCTCCAACTCACCATTTCGGCGTAAGCCAATAACACAATCTGCCACAAACCAATGTGATGTGGGCCATTGAATATAATCTCTGGTAGGCGATTCTAATATCTCAATGTGGTTTTTGACTTCGTACGAAATACCGCCAAAAACCCAGCGATTTTTATAAAACTCATCCCATGACGCATCCGTAGGGGCACCGGTGAACACTTCAGCACCCTCTTTGGCAAAACCACAAATCCATTGGTACTTGCCATAGGGATCCTCATGGCCATTGCTGTGATAACCGGCTACATGAGCACAGTGCTTTCTTCCCCATTGCAATAGGGAATAAAAATCCAGTTCACGACCCTTGTATTCGGCTTTACTCATGAAAGCGTGCGTCTTTGATTGTTTTATTTATTTGTACTTTGGAAACGTTTGGTCACCTGCTACTACAAGCGCTAAGCGCGCAAAGACAAAAGTACCTCTATGAAATCCATATTCAAAGTTATTGCTTTTTTTGCCCTTTTGGGCCATTGTGTGGAGCTTGTGGCACAAGAAATCCCCACGGAATATTCCTTTAGATACGAGGGAGACTTTACCGCCGCAGAACCTCTTATAAAAGAATGTGTACACTTTCTCAAAACCACAGAAGTTGGCGGCGACCCCATCAAGCGAATTGAGGTCAGCGGCTACTTTAAGGAATGGTGTAAGGGCGTACCGTATATTCAGATTGAGGTGTATCCTTTTATCACCCAAATGACTTCATACAATCCCGACCTCTACGAAGTCTTTTTGGCTGGTTGGGTTGACGCTTATTTTAATGATCCTGAAGGCGAGGCAGAGGATTATTACTACTCTGGATTATTGGCCATGTTAGACATCTATGCCATGGGCAATGGGGTGAGAAAAAACCAAGACCTAGACTATCTCATCAAACTTAGAAAAGAAGGGAAACTTCAAAAAAGGGTAGAAGAATTGATGAGCTGGTAAATTGGAGAAAACTTTTTCCTTAATCTCTATTTCTGCCCACAGACTTTGTAAACCAGAGGAAAATCATCAGACAACTTGGGTACTATAAAGCATCCCACGCCCCTTTCTTCCATGTGAGCAAAGCAGTTGTACGGAGAATAGTTATACTCCACAAACTCTGTGATGTCTAGACCGCTGGCCATCATGGGAGTCAATACGTCGGAGAGACCGTGGTTCCAAGAAATGGTCTTGCCCTCAATACCCTCGTCACCATCTGTGTAAGAACCTTCTTCTACCATTTCTATGGGCTCATTGCTAGAGTATGCATAGGTAATCTGTGTAAAGTCATGGTCGAACATCCACACAAAGGGATGAAATTCCACCAACAAGAATTTACCTCCCGGCCTCAGGGCTCTATAAACCTGAGACATCAGCTTTTCCATATTGGGCAACCAACCGATGACGCCATAGCTGGCAAATACCCAGTCAAACTCCCCGCAGAGGAGTTCTTCTGGTAAATTCATGGTATCAGCTTCCAAAAATTCTGCGTTGAGTCCGAGGGCTTCATTGGTTTGGCGGGCCACTTTTAAGGCTTCTGAAGAAAAATCAGTTCCGATTACCTGAGCTCCCATTCTGGCCAACGACAAACTGTCCTGACCAAAGTGACAGTGAAGGTGCAGAATCTTTTGATCCGAAACATCTCCCAAGCTGTCCAACTCTATGGAGTTGAGACTGGACCTACCCTTCAAGAAAGAATCTTGATCGTAAAATTCAGATTTTACGTGAACATCCACTTTGGAGTCCCATAGTTTTTGGTTGAGCTCTAGGTAGTTCGCATTCCCTTTAGTAGATATGGGATCCTTAATCTTTGCGTCTTTGCCCATGTTCATCTGGTTTTGGGTCTACAAATTTACAGGGCGCTAACCGCTGCAAATCGAGTTTCAATCTCGCTCAAAAGTCCTCGTACCTCGTCAGAGGTGTTGGCCGTAACCAATCCAATGCGATATTCCTTAAAATGAGGAATGCCCTTGAAATAGTTGGAGTAGTGACGACGAGTTTCATAAATACCCTTCACTTCACCCTTCCATTCAATAGACATTTCAAAATGACGACGTGCTGCATGTACTCTTTGTGCAATGGTAGGAGGCGCTAAATGCTCACCCGTTTTCATGTAGTGCTTGATCTCATTGAACACCCAAGGGTATCCAATAGAAGCTCTTCCAATCATGATGCCGTCTACGTCGTAGGTATTCTTCATGTGAACGGCCTTTTCTGGCGTGTCCACATCTCCGTTTCCAAATACGGGAATGGTCATTCTCGGGTTGTGCTTTACGTCGCGAATCAGACTCCAATCAGCTTCTCCTTTGTACATCTGCTTGCGCGTACGACCGTGAATAGAAATGGCTTTGATACCCACATCCTGAAGCCTTTCTGCCACCTCAACAATGTACTTTGTATTCTCGTCCCAACCCAGTCGGGTCTTAACGGTAACGGGCTTTTTACAGGCTTTTACAATTTCTGAAGTCATCTTCACCATCTTGGGAATGTCTTGTAAGATTCCGGCTCCAGCTCCTTTACAAGCCACAGCCTTCACAGGACAACCGTAGTTGATGTCAATGATATCGGGATTGGCGCGTTCTGCGATTTCAGCCGCTTCGCGCATGGAAGAAATTTCATTTCCAAAAATCTGAATTCCAATGGGGCGCTCGTACTCGAAGATGTCCAATTTTTGAACGGACTTGGCCGCGTCTCTAATCAAACCTTCTGACGAGATAAATTCCGTGTACATTACGTCTGCACCATTCTCCTTGCAAAGCGCTCTAAAAGGGGGATCACTTACGTCCTCCATAGGCGCCAACAACAAAGGGAATTCTCCAAGCTCTACATTTCCTATTTTTACCACGTCATTTAACTTTGCTGATGCAAAATTACAACAATCTATGAACTCTTTCTTAGAAGTCTTCAGAAGCCGCTCTGCCGGATATCACTTGTGGATGTTTTTACTCCTCGTTTTGCTTTTCGCTGGGCTTTCCAGCGGTTTTGCCTTTTACATGGTGGAGGGAATGTATGGCCTTTCGGCCGAGGAGTTCATGCAGTTTTCCAATCCCGAGACACCCCTATCTCACAGCCAGGCGCTTAAGCTGTTTCAGCTGATTTCGGCCTTGGGCACGTTTGTTATTCCAAGCATTGTCTTTACACAGCTACTGCATCCCATCCCTGAAGAATACTTACAACTGAACAAACTCCCCAAAATCCTTGGATGGATTTTGTCCATAGGGTTGTTGTTTGCATTTATCCCCATTGTTGACCTTCTGGGATATGTAAACGAAACGTGGTCTGCCCTGGGCTTTTTACAGGATATGGCCGATCAAGAAGCGGCCAATGCTCAAGTAAACCTGATTACCCAAATGGACGGCTGGGGAAGCTTTTTGTATACCTTCTTCATCATAGTAATCATTCCTGCCATTGGAGAGGAGTTCCTATTCCGTGGGGTTTTGCAAAAACTCTTGATCTCCACAACAAAGAGAATGCACCTTTCCATTTTAATCACGGGTCTTTTGTTTGGATTACTCCACGGTCAGCCCTCACATCTTTTGGCCCTGATGGCTTTGGGAATCTTATTTGGATATCTCAAGGAATGGACGGGCAGCCTTTGGGTTCCCATCCTCCTGCACCTAATAAACAATGGCACTTTGCTAATTGAAATCTTCTTTTTTGATTTTCAGCCCGAAGCGTACACCGGCGAGGTCACAACCCCGGATTACACATTGGTTGGGATTTCTGTAGTGACAAGCGCAGCCCTTATTTGGTTGTTTATAAAGCGTTCGCAGCTGATTGTTAACAAACCAAGCTCAAAGGACGTTAAATAGATTGAGTAGCTACTTTAAAAAATCTTTACGGCTAAATTAAGGGGTCGATTTTTTCTTAAAACCACGGTAAAGTAGGTAACCTAAAACTTACCGACGTTTAATCCGAAAGAGGAGTTTACGCAACATGACTGAGTCAAATTTGTGGTGAACCTCTAACGGAATTACAACATGAAAAAAACATTACTTTTTGCCGCATCACTACTCGTATCTGTAGTGGCTTTTGCGCAAGGGTCTTTTACACCACACGTAAACCTGACTGACTGGAACTCAACAACAGTTACTGTTCCTGCGTCACCTATCCTTACTCAGTACTTGTTTATCGGAGGATACGACAAGGTACAAACCGCTCCTACCTACGGAAACGCAGCAGGAGAGGCGTTGGCCAAGCAATGGCATGACTTTATTGGATTTACTCCAGACAACAACTCTTCTGACTTGGGCTGGGTATCTATCAACCACGAAATGATTGTTCAGAATGACTCTATCGGTGACGGTGGTGGTATGACGGTTTTCAAAATCGCTCGCGACCCAGCAACGGATTCTATCATCATCGTTAACCAAACACTTTCTGACGGAAGAACTGGAAAATTCTTTGCTGTAGACTTCGTAAACACAGTAGGTGAAACGGGAATGAACTGTGGAGGTATCTCTACAAACGACGGAAGAATCTGGACTGCGGAAGAGTGGTTTAGAGGAAACAACGGTTCTATTGCTGATCGCGATACTTCTGATTTCACAATCGGAACCGGTACATCTGACGGCCAGGCGGCTCCCAACGGATTCCCTGGATTTGACGGACAAACCATCAAGAAATATGAGAACTACAACTACATGGTAGAAATCGATCCTACCGAAGCAGTTGCCATCAGAAAACAATACAACTGGGGACGTCAGCCTTTTGAAGGTGGATGTGTTATGCCCGACAACCAAACGGTTTACTTGGGAGCTGACAACACTCCTGGATTCTTCACCAAGTTCGTAGCCACAACTCCTGGAGACTTTACATCGGGTACTACTTACGTATACAAGCACGATGGTTCTAGCACCAAATGGGTAGAAATCGACAACACGGACCTAACTAAAATGCTAAACTTCACAGAAGAAGCAGCTATGGCCGGTGCAACTATGTACAACCGCCTTGAGTGGGTTACGGAAGCCAACGGAAAAGTATACTTCACAGAAACAGGTAGAGATAACCCTGCATCTCGCTGGTCCGCTTTTAAGACCAACACACCTGCAGTTTATGCTCCTCATCACATCGATAGAGCTACAGACCAAAGCGACGAGTTTGGTGTGGCGTTGACTCCTGATTCTGCTCAATACTGGGATTACTACGGTCGCGTACTTGAGTACGATCCTGCCACAGAACAAGTTACTGTTTACCTAGAAGGAGGACCTTACTTCTCTGTAGATCCCGGAACTTCTACCTACCCTGGAAACCACCTTTCTAACCCTGACGGATTGGCCACTTTTGAAGTTAACGACAAGACCTACTTGATCATCCAAGAAGACTTGAACGGTACTTCTAAAGGAAGAACTCCTGCTGGAATTTCCAACCGCGCTTGTGAAATCTACCTATTGGATCTTGACATCGCAAATCCTACTCTTAACGACTTGGTAAGAATTGCGGTAGGTCCTGCTGGATCTGAGGTTACAGGAGCTCGTCCTACACCTGACGGAAAGACGATTCTTTTCAACGTACAGCACCCTAGCACTTCTAACCCCTTCCCCTTCAACAACTCATTGACTATTGCAATGACAGGTTGGGACAACGCAACCATTGGTGTTGAGGAGAACAACTGGCAAGGTGCTGAAGGTTTTAGAATGTACCCTAACCCTGCCACTCGTGTATTATACTTCGACAACGTTCAAGACATCGCGATTTACGACAACACGGGCAGAAGAATCAAAGTATACCGTGAGGTACAAGAGATCAACATCTCTACTTTGAAGCCCGGTGCTTACTACGTACAAAACGCTGAAGGAACGACTCAAAAGTTGATCGTTCAATAAGACAAATTTTCTGTTTTCGCGCGCTTTTTTAATGAAGCAATATTGATTTAATCTTTTGAATTCCCCGGAGGTTTCTAACCCCCGGGGATTTCTTGTCTCCGCTAAACACAACTGAAATGAAAAAACTAATCATCTCGCTGTCAATAGCCCTTTTCATCTTCACGAACGCCTACTACAAACCCAGTCCATCCTCCCAAATATGGTCAGACTACACCGTGGAATGTCTAGACTTCGAAAAAAGACTTGAGGAATTTACAAATACGGTCTCTAAATCAAGAGAGCATACTCTCACTGCTAAAGAAGTCGAAGCGATGCGCTCGGCTTTTCTAGAAGTTAGAGAAGACTATAAAAAAATAGAGTGGCTACTGGCATATCTTCACACAGAAGACGCCAACGACTACTTTAACGGAGCGCCCCTTCCCAAGACTGAGCGCAATGCACCAAAGATCATTATCCTTGAGCCCAAGGGCTTACAGCGAATGGAAGAGGTGGTTTTTGAAGAGGAGATATCCTGTGCAGAGCTATACAAACTCAGCGATGCTTTGTTGAGCAGAACCCGTGAGTTGAATGCCTACCAAAGACAAGTAAAAATCTACGATCATCAGATCTTTGAAGCCATGCGTTTTGAAACGATTAGAATCGTCTCCATGGGTATTACAGGTTTTGACACTCCCGCTTCTGGCGAGAGCTTGAAAGAAACTCAGACCGCTTGGGACCAAATGGTAAAAATCACGAAGCCTTACATACTAATGGCTCCGGATTCTATTGCCAACAAAGTTTTGGCTTACGCCGAAGGCGGCAGTCAAATGTTGAACGAAGCAGATGATTTTAATTCTTTTGACAGAGTTGCCTTTATCAGAAACTACGCGGATCGTATGTACGGGGGACTTTTGGACGTGCAATTGGCCTTGGGCATTGAGCTACCCCACGAGGTCTATGAATCTCCTTTGGCCATTAACTACGAATCGAGAACGATGTTCTCCAACAACACTTTTGACGACAGAGCCTTTCTGGGAATGACCAGAGAGGGCAATGAGCACGCTAAAATCGCTTTGGGAAAACGGTTGTTTTACGAAGGGAGACTCTCCAAAAACTTTGACAAATCCTGTGCTTCTTGCCACAACCCCGACAAGGGATTCTCTGATGGTTTGCCTACAAGCAAAGGGACTACAGGTCCATTAAAAAGAAACTCTCCAACGCTTCTCAACGCAGGGCTGGCCAAGGCATTCTTTTATGATTTAAGAGCCGAAAACATCGACCAACAAGCAGAACACGTGATTTTTAATCCTGAAGAATTTGACTCCAACTACAAACTCATCTTTATGAGATTGGAAGATGACTCGAGCTATGTCAGTGAATTTGCGTCGGCCTTCCCAGAATACAAGGGAGAAATCAACAGAAACACTTTGAGCCAAGCGCTCTCTCATTACGTGCTCTCTCTCAAAACCTTTGATAGCCCCGTAGATAAATATTTGCGCGGGGAATCCGATGAACTATCCAAAGAAGCGTATGCTGGCATGAACCTCTTTATGGGAAAGGCAACATGTGGTACCTGTCACTTTGCTCCCACATTCTCTGGATTGGTACCGCCCAACTTTGAAGAAAATGAATCGGAGGTCCTCGGAGTAATGACCGCTCCCGAATCAGGTGTTCTAGATCCTGACCAAGGGCGTGGGGGCAGTGGAAAATTAAAAGATGAGGCCTACATGTACGAGTTTAGCTTTAAAACGGTAACGGTGAGAAACGTTGCCAAGACAGGACCCTACTTCCACAACGGCCAATACAAAACGCTACGAGAAGTTATTGACTTCTACGACTTGGGAGGAGGTGCAGGTGCAGGATTGGACATCCCACATCAGACTCTACCTCCGGACCCACTAAATCTGTCTGAAGAAGAAAAAGAACAACTGGAAGCATTTATGCTAGCGCTTTAGATCTATTATCCTCGCCTTGGTAGGAAGCTTTTACGGTGTAACCGGAATTTTTATTGGATTGGCCATCAGCATTGTTTTGGGCGGAATCTATGCGTGCATTGTTATGATAAAAGACCTCAAAAAAGCTGATCCGCCTTAGCCGAAACCTCTATGCTTGAAGCCTATAAAAAGGACCAGTTGCGCTTTGTGGGTCGTTAGGCGACTAAACTTCCTCACATCCCATTAGCAATCCCCAGCAAATAAGACAAAAAGGATTACTTTTGGGGCTTCTAACAAGGCACAAGAGAATGACTCCTAGCGATATACTATCTACTTTAGAAATCCCGGATTGGGACACAGCGTCGGCTATTAAGCCCAGCGAGGCTGAATTTATCTACAGTTTTATCAAAGAGCACAATCTTTCCAAAACTCTAGAAGTAGGATTTGCCTTTTCTATGTCGGCTTCTCACATTATGGCGGCTACAGAAAAACCACATATTGCCTGTGATCCCTTTCAGGACAATTACAAGCAAATGGGTCTGCAAAACGTGAAAAAATTGGGGTTAGATTCTCAATTGGACTTTAGACCAGAATTTAGCCACGACTTATTGCCTAAACTCAAAAACGAGGGTAAGAAGTTTGACTTCATTTTCATTGACGGCGACCATAAGTTTGATGGAATACTTATTGACTTTTACTATTCTCATTTCCTATTAGAAAAGGGAGGCTATGTAATGCTTCACGATACATGGATGAGAAGCACCCGTTTGATTGAAAAATTCATCGTAAAAAACCGTAAAGAATACGTTCAAGTGCCTTCTCCATTGAGAAACATCATTGTCTTTAAAAAGATTGACGAGGATCAGCGAGATGGAATGTTCTTCAGCGAATTTTACACAACAAAGTCCATTGTTGTGCACTCGGCGATTAATTACATGAATTCAGGAAAGAACAATTTCTTCAAGAAAATGCTAATGAGCCTAAAGTCTAAACTCAAGTAGACTTTTCTAGACTCCATTGATTTTTTGATTTAAACCCTTGTTGAAAATCCAGACGAGGGATTTGCTACATGCATTCTGAGCATTGCCCATAGACCAAAAACTCCACCTTATCTACCTTGAAGTTCGGGACATTGGGAACGGGAACGGTGTCCTCTAAACACTCAGTCTTTCCGCAAGTATTGCATTGAAAATGTGGATGAGTATCTACGTGGTGATGCGAGGAACAGCTATGGCATTTGGCATACCACTTAAGACCTTCCTTTCCGGTGAAGGAATGGAGAATTCCTTCGTCTTCCAATCTTTCTAAAACCCGGTAGACCGTAGTTTTATTCATATGAGGCTGGTGCTGATTGATCAATTCAACCACAGACAAGGCGCCTTCTGCCTTGTCAAAAGACTCCTGAATCATAACTAAAGATTTGGTTTTCCTCACAATTCCCATGGGGCAAATTTATTGCAACTTAATTGCATTTACAAACGGAAGAAGTATATTTGCACCCGAGTTGCATTAAAAACGCTATGTGACTCATTATCAACCCACACAAATAAAAACAAAAAGTTACTCATCGGTTAAACGCACTATGAGAACAGACCGCCTTACATATTTCGGGATTTACTTTGGGAAAGGTCTCAGAAAAAATTCCATTCAAAAAGTAGGCTTTTGGACTCTTCTCACAATGGGTCTCTTGGGTTCATCAGTGGCGGCAGGTCAGCAAAACAACTGCTCATACACCCTTTCTGGAAATGTGCTTGACCAGAAAACTCAAGAGCCCATTCCTTATGTAACCGTTCAAATTAAGGGCAGTGAAAAGGTTGCTATAACAGACGTAAAGGGCACTTTTTATTTTGAAGGGCTCTGTAGCCCCAAAAACACCTTGATCGTACACTGTATTGGATATTGCGATACCTCTTGTGAAAGTTATTATCACGGAGGCGAAAGACCAAACATTTATCTTACGCAAGAAACTACAGAACTTAAATCCGTTACCATTCAAGCGGAAAAATTGGTGGAAAGCGGTACCGCATCGCTCTCTCAAACCACTTTAGACCGTTCAGACTTCAGCGTAAACTCCTCACAAGATTTGGCCTCTGTAGTCTCTCAAGAACAAGGGGTTACCTTTACTTCTGCAGGAAATAATGTTCAACTTCCCGTTATCCATGGATTGTACGGAAACCGCATTTTGGTATTGAACAACGGGTTCAAACACGGTTTCCAAAATTGGGGAAGGGACCACGCTCCAGAAATCGACATCTCTTCCGCTCACGAGGTCACAGTAATCAAAGGAGCCGCCGGTACTCGCTATGGCCCCGAGGCCTTGGGAGGTGCCGTAAGTATTAAAAACAATCCACTACTCCTCAATGATCCCTTAAAAGTCAGAGTGGGAAGTGGGTATCAGACCAATGGCCGAGGGTATTTTGCGCAATCAGAAATCAGTCAAGGGCTTTCTAACTGGGGATATCACGCCGCTGCCAATTACATGCGAAGCGGTGACAAACACACCCCTGATTACAGCCTTACCAATTCAGGAAAGGAAGAGTTCTCGTTCAACACAGGAGTTCGCTATCACCTAAAAGGATTGGACGTCAAGTTGTTTTACAGTTTCATCGAACAAGACTTGGCCTTGTTGCGATCTTCCATTGCGTCCAGTGGCGCTGCCTTTATCAATGCCATTGAATCGGATAGACCCTACTTCATCAGACCCTTTTCTTACGACATCAATGAACCAAAACAGACGACGCAGCACCACCTGGGAAAGGCAGAAATCAATTGGTGGATATCAGAGAAATCCCTACTTACTTTCCGTTATGGGGTCCAGCTCAACAAGCGTCAAGAGTTCGACGTGAGGAGAAATGCAGATTTGCCCATCATTGATTTGGACCTCACTACTAACGATTACCAATTGGAGTGGAAACACCCCGCTTGGTTGGGGATGACCGGGTTGGTAGGCGTCCAATATTTCACACAAGAAAACCTCAACAATCCAGGTACAAACACGACGGCTCTAATCCCCAATTACCTCACCAAGAGATACAGCGGATTTATCATTGAGAGCATCAAAAAAGACCAGAACACCTTTGAATTTGGAGTTCGCGTAGATTCCGAATCCAACAATGTGGCAGGAAGAGAAACTAATCAAGACCTCTTCAGAGACCAATTTAGCTTTGTGAATTTGACGGCCTCTCTTGGATACATCAGAAAGCTCAATGAAAACTCAACCTTCCGAACTCACTTAGGAACCGCTTGGAGAACTCCCAATATGGCGGAGCTCTACACCTTTGGCCAGCACGGGTTTAAGACGTCCTACGGACTGTTGAGATACTACTTTAACGAGGAGGGAGACCCTAGAACTGACAAAGTCTTAACCTGGGTAGAAAGCGGCGTACAGCCAGAAAAGGGATACAAGTTCATCAACGAATACCGAACTCAATTTGGAGAGAACACTCATACTTTTACGGCCTATGCTCACTACATAGAAAACTTTATTTACGAAAGGCCACTCGGTGTATTCGGAACCATACGAGGTCCCATGCCTGCTTTTATCTTCCAGCAATACGACGCGGCCTTCTTGGGGTTGGATTACAGTTGGCAACGCAATTGGACTCGTCAGTGGTCAGGAACCTTAGGAGTTAGTTATTTGTGGTCACATAATGTGGAAAGAGACGAACCGCTCATCAACCAAGCGCCCATCAACGTCAATTACAATTTGTCTTGGCAGAAGAGTGATTTATGGTTTTTCGAGAGCTCTAAAATTTCCATTAGACCCAGCTACACCTTTGAGCAGTACCAAGCTCCTAGAACGGTTTCTCCCCAAGACCTGATTGACGGGACCGTAGAAATTACACCCGAGTCAGAAATTTTTGATTTTAAGGACGCTCCCTCTGGCTACTTCCTTTTTGATTTGGCATGGGAGGTTTCTTGGGGTAACTTGGATGCCAGTATTGCCGTAAACAATGTGTTTAACACGCGCTACAGATACTACCTCAACGAGATGAGATATTTTGCCGATGAGCCAGGAACCAATGTATTGTTCACCCTGCATTACACCTTCAAAGGAAAGCGCACTCAGGACCCTCATGCTGGACACCATCACGATTAATTCAATAAAGATTAAACGATAATTAATAACAGAAATCAGTAAACACTAAACAGAGAATTATAAACTATGATTACAACAGAAAAATTCAGAAAATTCGGATTGGTTGCTATGCTATTTTCAGCAGCTGTATTGACAAGCTGTGATGACGATGATGACGTTACCACACCACCCATCGAAAACGAAGAAGAGGTTATCACTGACTTGAAACTTATCTTCACCAACACTCAAGATCCTTCAGATGTTGTTATGGCAGCAGCTCAAGATCCTGACGGAGACGGTGTATTGGAATTGGAAATTTTGGATTCAGTTTACCTAGGAATCAACAAGACCTATACGCTGACTATGGAGATTTTCAACAATCTAGAATCTCCGGGCGAGGACATAGGCGCAGAGATTGCCGCTGAAGACGACGAGCACCAAATTTTCTTCAGCTTTACAGACGGATCATTCTCTGATCCAATGGGCGACGGAAACTTTGATGACTACGCCGATCCAGTAAACTACAACGACTTTGACGGAAACAACCTTCCATTGGGTCTTAACACTACTTGGACTACAGGTTCCAACACCGTTAGCATGGGTTCATTCCGCGTAAGACTTCAGCACCAGCCTGACGGCATCAAACAAGCCGGTTCTACCGTTAACGACGGAGATACTGACTTTGACTTGGACTTTGAGCTTTACGTTCAGTAACAAGCATTCAAAGACAAGAAAACGCTAATTCGAGCTTTCGGACTAGATTAGATTGTTTTAGAAACCAAAACCCTCCTTCGCAATTGCGGGGGAGGGTTTTTTGTGTAGAAATACTTTTTTAGACTCTTGTTTTCAAGGGGAACTTATCCCCTTGAAACCCCAGGTTCCGCTGGCGCGGATTTAAAATCCGTGCCTTCTACCCTTTCCCAACCTTTCGCGCCGTTCAAGCCACTGCGCCATCGGCTTATCCTTTTTGCTGGGGCGGAAAAAGGATACAAAACCGCCCTTTGCGCCTCCGCCTCAGCATTCTAATCGCTAATCACATGTCGCGGATAAATCCAATAAGCCTTCGGCTTCGGGATTTATCGTATGCTCCATGTTCAAGTCGATTTACGAATCCTTCACCAAGGTCGCGGGTTCAGTCCCAGCTTGATTTGTAGATGTCGGTCCTTGGTAAATCATTCAGTGAGTTCCAAACTATAGAAATCAGACCTGGACCGCACCTAGTGTTTGTCTTTTGTTTGCAAAGTCGATTTACGAATACTTCGACGAGGCCGCGGGTTACTGCCCAAAAACAACCCTCTCAACTTGAACCAAACCATCGTCTCCTCTAAACTTCAACAAGTACATTCCCTCCGCTAGTGGTGGAAGTTGAATGCGCTCTGAGTTGATGGTCATTTCGTGAAGCGGTCTTCCGGAGAGATCCATGATGACAAGGCTTGTGGGCACGCTATTCTTATCTAATCCTTTTACTGTAATGCTTCCATTCGTTGGATTGGGATAAAACGTCATCCACTGCTCAGGAAGGACGTTCTCGTCCAAGCTGACCTGATTGTACACTACACAGTTGGAAGTGTCCACACAGCCGTCCAAAGAAACGATTACCGCGTATGTGCCATTGGTGGTAGGTTGGTAAATAGAATCCGTTGCACCCGTCAACGTCACTAAGGGGTTGTTACAGTCTATCCACTGGTAAGTGGTTCCTACACTCTGCTCTAAAGCAACGATGTATGGGTTTTTGATTGTAGCTGAGTCGTTGATTTCTGTTAGCACTAAGACTCCCGTTGAGTCCAAAGTTCCCATGGCATTGTAAGCACTGTCGGTGTACGTTCCGGCTTGTGAATACGTGTTACCCCACCAGGTGATAGGGCCACAAATCAAGGTCGTATCCGCACTGATGGTCTGTCTTTCCGCTGCACCAATATCCCTAACCCCATAGATGGGGCTGTTTTGGGCGTCAGAAAAGTCAGTGGGGTCTCCGGCGTTAAGGGCCGGACTGGTAGCACTGGGGATCATGGTAGGCGTGGTCCCTCCGTTGTTGTGTAAAGATTCTAAATCTAAGTTGGTAATACTTACATTTAAAAGATCTGTACCCACCTTATACAAAGGATTGTTCGAGTAAATATTGTAACCGGAATTTACCCAAGGGCTACTGATTGTTATTGGTATATTACCCCCTTTATGGCAAAAAATGGAGCCTCCAGGCTTAAAGGCATAGGCACCCGTTTGGTCAAAACTTTTTACCAAAGAAGCATTTGTGGCCGAGTCTCCTGCGACCATAGTAGAATTCTCGATTATTACATCAACCTCGAAGGTTAAAATTTCATTACCTATGGGAGAAAAGTCATCATAAAACGTAGAGTTTGAAATTTGAATTTCTAAACCGTCTGAAGAAATTGCACCTCCTTCAATTTTCGCTTTATTCCGACTAAAAGAACTTTGATGTACTTGTAAACCACCATCTGTTACCTTTAAAGCACCTCCTTCATCGGATTGGTTATTACGAAAGTCACATTGAGCTATTTCTAAGAATGTATTAAGTCCATAGGGCCAGAGTCCACCATTATAAAATATTGCACCTCCGAACCCTTCTGATGAATTATCAAAAAAAACAGATTCTCTAACTATCATTGTTGAATCGCCCGCATAATTGATTGCCCCTCCAGTTTGGCCATCAGCAATATTCTTTTCAAACCTGGAACCTGTGACTACCAACTTGCCATTATAAACTGAAATGGCGCCGCCAAAATCCTCCGCGTGATTATTATTGAACTTTGAGTCTAAAACCACAACTTGCTGAGAAAACCCTACCCTTATAGCCCCGCCAAAAGTGCTTACATTATCTTGAAAAATTGACTTAGACACAGTAATATCACCACCGCTCCTAAAATATATAGAACCTCCTGCCCCTTTAAACTTTGTGCGGTTTGCTCTAAAAAGAGAGTTTTCTAAATGAAGTACATCTAACCCATATGCCATGATAGCCCCGCCGTGGTCTTTATCTTGGGTAGGATCACTCACATATTGATTACCTTCAATAATCGCCAAGTCTTCTAAATACATCTCTACACCAGACACCCCGTCAAAATCCATGTAGAAAATCCGCGAACTATCCTGACCACTTAAGTACAACGTATCCCCTCCCAAGAACAAACCTTTAATCGTCAGTCCATGATTGAAGATTATCGGAAAATCAACTTTTATCGTGTCACTCCCATTCGCTAAAATGGACGGATCAAACACAATGGTATCATTCGCGCTACTATTGGTTACCCGATGTCTCAATGACCCCGTAACGTAATCGTCAGAGGTGGTCACCACGTGGGTTTGGGCGGAGAGGGTAATTCCGAAAAATAAAAAGGCGAATAGAGAACTTAGGGCTTTTAGGGTTTTCATTCTACGTGAATCAATTTGAGTGAGTTGTTTTTTGGTTTCGTGGAAAAAAGGAAGGGATAATACTACCTAGTTAATTTTTGATTCATTCTAGTAAACATGTTTTGTAATTCAAATGGTGGTAAAATACGACTTGTTAATTTTCAGTAAAAAATAGCTTCGTAATTTATTCTACTTCGCACAAAAATTCTTTCCAAACCCATAAATATTCATTTCGTGGATTCTGTGATGTTGGGTTTTCTCTATGAATATAAATCCTGTAAAAATCTGAGTGATTCT
>CBFHSF010000016.1:0-66071 GCA_965658445.1 uncultured Schleiferiaceae bacterium
GGTCCTTTCCTTGGACGTTTCTTTGAATCACCCGATTCCGCGCTAGCGGACGCATTGGTAGATTGGTTGTCACTCATGGCTCTAGACCAGTTTTTTCTCGCTCGGCTTGGAGCCGATGTGCGAGGTTTCGAATTTCTCATAATGTTAAGGTCAATGACCTATTACATCGCGAATTCATTTTCGCGAAGAGTATTCAATAATAAATTCTAATGGGAGTATTTCTCTTTTGAATCAGGGCATTGAATCATCCCTCTTCTCGAGTTCAATTTTATAATCTTTTAAAAATTGAAATATGTTTCCTCAAGGCGAATCTTTTCTACTGAACTCAGAATGGCTTCAGAGATTCGAGGCAAAGATAGACTAATTATTGCCAAACATTGATTTTCAGCTCATTAATATTGCGAGGCAAACAACCCAACCCTTTGAGTGTTATTATTTTGTACCTTAAATACACCCAAATAAATACATCATAAAACAACAATAACCATGAGCCTAGAACCCAAAGCAAAAGAGTATTCCAACGGAGAAGTAACCATCATCTGGAAATCCGATGTGTGCATCCACGCAGCCAATTGTGTAAAGGGGTTGCCTGGCGTTTTTGACACCAAAAAGAGACCGTGGATCAATGCACAAGGGGCTAGCACCCAAGAGATTATCGGTCAAGTCAACAAATGTCCTTCAGGTGCATTGACGTATAAAATGGACAGCCATGTAGAGGCTTCCGCCGAAACCACTGTAGACGTAACCCTAGCAGTCAATGGACCTCTTTTGGTCGCGGGAAAAATCAGAGTTTTTGACGCGGAGGGTAATCTCGTAGAGGAAAAAGAAAAATGTGCTCTTTGTCGCTGTGGTGAAAGTACTAACAAACCTTATTGCGATGGTTCTCACAAAGCCGCGGGCTTTGTGAGTTGATAGCCACAATGAGAGAATTGAAAAAGTAAAGCCTGTGGGTCAAGACGAAGTATTTTACACCTGTCCACATTGCCTTCAGTCGGTTTCCATTCTAGTGGAGCTACAACCGGCTCATCAAAACTATATAGAAGATTGCGAGGTCTGCTGCAACCCCATAGAGTTTACTGTTGATATAGATGAAGGCGAGGTGGTTTCTCTGCAAGCAGACTCTATAGAACAATAGGGCAGTTCCACAGAAAAGCCCCGCCGATAGCTATCGGCGGGGCTTTTTTATGATTTGATAAGACGTTGGATTAATCCAGTGCGGCTTTTAATTTAGGTATAGAGAATTCCAATACTGAGGCCATGTCCGCATTGGGCATTCCAGGTCCACCCGCAGGATCGTATTCCCACCAGGGCACGTGATCCGCACCGGGGAACACCAGCGTGTAGCTCGTTTCACCCGCGTTGTCGGCTTGTGCCTGAACGGCTTCTGAACCACAGAGTTGAACCAATTCGAATTGTGGGTAAAATCCTCTGTAAATATCGTCACAACCAAAGGGAACAATACCGTCCATATCGCCATGAGCGTTTACGATGGTCTTGCCTTTGTTGTAAATCCAATAATCTCTGTGAATTCCTCCCGCCAAGCTCCAAATGGCAGAAACATCCGATGAATATCCCGGGTTTCCGCTCATTCCTTCAAATCCACCTTCTACTTGAATAATGGAATCTACGTGAGTGGGTAGATTGGACTGATCGTCCAAGTAGGCCAAGTGCAAGGCCAAAACCCCACCTGCAGAGTTTCCTCCTACAATGATTTTAGATTCGTCGATGCCAAAGGGGTTGCCGCTGGACGAGGACTTTCTCAAATATCTAATGGCTGCTTTTCCGTCGTTTACCGCTCTGGATACGGCTCCTACAGCATTGGTTGAGTCCAAAAGGTTGGCAATGGATCCTTCCTTTCTGTAGTCAATACTCACAGAAACGTAACCCATCTTGGCGAATTCTTCCGCCAAATACACAATGGTAGGATTCTCCTTTGTTCCGCTGTAAAAACTACCACCGTGAGCAAGGACAATGACGCGTCGGTTGGTGGCGTTGTCTCCTACGGGTTGGTAGATGTCCATATCCAGTGCAAAGGTGTCTGAATAGGTAACCGTGGTTACATCAACAGAATCAAAAATGGCTTCCGAATAGCGATTGGTCGTGGTAGATCCGCCTCCGGGGTTGTCGTCGTCTTCCTTGTCACAGGCTGCTAAAAAGCCCAGGGAAAGAAGGGACAAAAAAATAATTTTTCGCATGTGCTAAGCGATTATGGAACCGCTTGTCACAGGGGATTTTGGGGATGCAAAAATTAATTTTCCGTTGGTGTCTTCTGCCAATAAGATCATTCCGCAGCTCTCAATTCCCCTGATCTTTCTCGGCTCCAGGTTAATAAGAACGGACACTTGCTGTCCTATACAATCTTCGGGGGCATAGTGCTCTGCAATTCCGCTGAGAATGGTTCTCTTGTCAATCCCAGTATCTACGGTGAACTTTAAGAGCTTATCCGTTTTGGGAACGCGTTCAGCTTCTGTGATGGTTCCCACCCGAATGTCCAATTTAACAAAATCCTCAAAAGAAATGTTTTCTTTGGCGGGTTCAATGGCTTGCGCCGAAGTATTCTCCCCAGAGTTTTCTGAAGTATTCTGATTTTGGCCTTCGTTCATTTTCTTGGTGTTTTCCAATTTTTCCAATTGGGCGGCAATGGCGTCATCTTCAATTTTTGAGAACAGGAGTTCTGCTTTTGCAATAGGGTGTCCTTCCGGAAGGAGAACGCCTTTTTTGGAATCTTCCCAAGTCTTATCCTCCGTATTGAAAAAGTGTTTTAGCTTGCTCGCTGTATGCGGAAGGAAAGGCTCACTTACAACACTCAATGCAGCCGCTATCTGAGCTGCGGTGTACAAAATTGTGTGTGCGCGTGCTTCATCAGTCTTAATGACTTTCCAAGGCTCTTGATCCGCCAAGTATTTATTACCCAATCGGGCGATATTCATCAGCTCAGAAAGCGCATCTCTAAAGCGGTATTTTTCTAAAGAGTCTTCCACTTTTTTAACCAACTCAGGAATTTGACCCAACGCAGCTAAATCATCTTCCAACAGCATCGCGCTGGAGGGTAAATTTTGTCCGTTGTACTTAGCGGTCAGAACCAAGATTCGGTTTACAAAGTTTCCGAGAATGGCTACCAATTCGGAGTTATTTCGAGTTTGGAATTCCTTCCAAGTAAAGTCGTTGTCCTTGGTTTCTGGCATGCTGGCACACAAAGCGTAACGCAATACATCTTGCTGTCCTTCAAAGTCTTCCAAGTATTCATGCAACCAAACAGCCCAGTTTCTTGAAGTAGATATTTTCTCGCCTTCCAAATTCAAAAATTCATTGGCGGGAACTTGCGAGGGTAGAACCATACCACCGTGCTCCATCAAAATGGAAGGGAAGATGATACAGTGGAAAACAATGTTGTCCTTTCCAATAAAGTGGACTAACTCGGTGTTGGGATCCTTCCAGTAAGATTCCCAATCGTCACCGAGTAATTCTTTGGTTGCGGTAATGTAACCCAACGGGGCATCAAACCACACGTAGAGAACTTTGCCCTCAGCACCTTCTACGGGCACGGGAACTCCCCAATCTAAGTCACGCGTCATCGATCGAGGCTGAAGGCCGTCACCAGCGTCTAACCAAGATTTACACTGACCGTAAACGTTGGATTTCCAATCGCCTTGATGAGATTCAATGTACTCTCTAATTTTTGGGCTGAGTTTGTCCAACGGCAAGAACCAGTTTTTGGTTTTCTTGAGAATGGGCTCAGAACCACTTAGCGTACTCTTAGGGTTGATGAGGTCTGTAGGATTTAAAGAAGTCCCACAATTCTCACATTGGTCCCCATAGGCGTGATCGTGCCCACAGTTGGGACAAGTGCCCACAATGTATCTGTCCGCCAAAAATTGATCGGCCTCAGGGTCGTAGTACTGTTCGGTTTCCTTTTCTGTAAAAACACCTTTGTCGTAGAGGTCCTTAAAAAATTCACCAGCGGTTTCCTTGTGAAGGTCGGATGAAGTCCGGCTGTATACGTCAAAAGAGATTCCAAATTTTTTAAAAGTAGAACGCATCAATCCATCGTACTTGTCTACGACTTGTTGAGGTGTAATACCTTCTTTTTTAGCCTTGATGGTAATGGCTACTCCGTGCTCGTCAGAACCGCAGATAAACTTGACGTCGCGACCTCTTTGTCTAAGGTATCTCACGTAGATGTCTGCGGGCAAATAACACCCTGCCATGTGACCGATGTGAATGGGGCCGTTGGCGTAGGGAAGAGCTGCCGTTATCAAATGCTTTTTTGTGGAATCCATGCTTTATTACCGTGTATTTGACGCAAAAATAGGAAAAAGCCCCTTCAGTCTATCATGGTTATGTGACCAAATTAGGGGCAAAAAAAACACCCCGCCAAAGCGAGGTGTTCTGTGAGAAAAAACGGTGTTAATTCTTTAAATTCTCCAGTGCGCCTTTAAGCCAACACTTGAGAACTCAGATTCTTTATAGAGAGATTTTTAATGTCGAAGCTTTTCCGTTTGAGTGTGTAGTCACCAAGTAAATGCCTGAGTGCAAGCTATTGTTAAAGTAAAACTCTTGGCTTCCTCCTGTGCGAACGGTAGTTTCAAAAAGAGTGCGACCCGTCAAATCATGGATGGTAATCGTTGCATCGCTCTGGATGTCAGAGATTACAATTCGATTTTTGGTAAGCGCAAACTTGAGGGGCTCTTGCTCATCAATACCCACGCTGTTTGCCAAAGAAAGTGCTGTTGAGCTCGCTTGAGCGAAGCTCGTTCCTTCATAAGCCAAAGTAGAATCCATGGGGTTGATTACGTAATACCTCGGGGCTCCTACGTTTAACCAATCTTCGTTGGCGTCAACAAAGCTCCATACGTCGTTCCAATTGTGAGTGTTATTCCAGTTGTTTACCTGACCACAGTCGGCTGTACCCGAATACAAACGCACCATGGCTCCCCAAACATTTACAGTGGAAGAGTTGGCCGCAGCCCAGTTTTGCATAGAGCCTGCTTGGCTTGCACAAATAGAACAATCCAATCCGTGAGAGGCCACCAATAGGGGCTTTCCAGACTGAAGTTCTCCCCAAACGGTACGCGTCATACCGTTACAATCGGTATGGCTGTAATTGGGGACTTGAGCAAAAAGTGCTCCCGAGAAAAGGAGCAAAAAGGCGAGAGTGTAAAGTTGTTTTATATCTAATGAGTTTAAATTAGTTCTACATTTATTCCTTCAATTTACGAAAATGATATCATGCATCTATCAAAAAAGGACAAGATTGGTTTAGTTTCTACCGCTAGAAAGATTTCTGAAGGTGAATTGCAGCCCGCAATTAACCTCTTGAAGTCGTGGGGTTTAGACCCTGTGGTGTCCCCTGAAATTTATGAAATCGAAAATCAATTTGCAGGCAGTGATGCCAAGCGAACTAAGGCATTTCAGAGGTTTTTGGAGGACGAAGAAATCAAGGCGATTCTTTGTGTAAGAGGTGGATATGGAAGTGTTCGAATCATCGATCAAATCGATTTTTCTGCACTTGAAAAAAATCCCAAATGGATTGTTGGTTATAGTGATGTAAGCGTTTTTCACTTGCATTGTGCGGCTCAAATTGGGATTCCCACTCTCCATGCAACGATGCCCATCAATTTTGCATCCAATTCTGATAGTGCATTGGTATCCTTGAGAAAAGCTCTTTTTGGAGAAGACTTGGAATATGAGGTTCCAAGCCATCCCTTCAATATAAAGGGCTCTTGTCAAGGGGAGCTTATTGGGGGAAACCTGAGTATAGTGTACTCTGTACTGGGTTCTCCCAGTATGCCTCCTACCTCCGGAAAAATTCTCTTTTTAGAAGATTTGGATGAGTACCTCTATCACATCGATAGAATGATGTACAACCTGAAGAGAAACGGTGTATTGGATGATTTGTCAGGAATTTTAGTTGGCGGCATGACGGACATGAATGACAATGCGGTTCCCTTTGGAGAGACAGCTGAAGAAATCATTACGAGGCATGTTCAGGATTTAGGAATCCCCGTGGCCTTCGGCTTTCCGGCAGGACATTTGGACGACAATAGAACGCTAATAATGGGGCAGGAGGCTACATTAACGGTAGGAAATACTACTCATCTTAAATGGTAAATGATGCGTTTGGAGACCAAGAAAAGCACCGGTAATTGGGGAGAGCAAATTGCTGCTGAATACCTTTTTGAGAGAGGCCATCAGCAAATCATCCGCAATTGGCGCTTGGGTCATTTGGAAATAGACGTTCTTTCCATCCACGATGGCATCCTTCACGTTACAGAGGTAAAAACTCGATTAGAAGGAGTTATAGGGAAACCCTCAGAATGGTTGTCGTCTCAGCAGCAGCGAAGAATTGTTGAGGCAACTCATCAGTATATCCTAACCACACGATGGGAAGGCGATACCCAGTTTGACCTCTTAGCCATCGCCTCCAGGGACCCTCTAATCATGGAATACATTCCCAACGCCTTTACGGCGTGAAACGTTAAACACTACGTTATTTTTCATTCAATACCTCCGTCATAGGAGAGCTAAATGCACCCGAAGGAAGGGCGGTCCCCAAAAGGTGACTGAGGGTAGGCGCAAGACTTGTAATGGGGTAATAGGCATAACTCTTTCCCACGGGAATGTTCCAACCGTAATAGAGGATGGGGACATGCGTATCGTAGTTCCATACGGATCCGTGCGTGGTGCCCTTGGAGCTGTAAACCATATACCCAGGCTTCATTACAAACAGAATATCCCCCGCCCTAGGGTCTTGACATCCTGCTTTGATTTTACTGCCCACGGGATCGTTGTCTGAAAGGTAGGGGAGCTTTCTCCTATTGTACACAGAATGCACATAGGGCAGCGTGAAAAGAAGGCTTTCCATTTCTGCATAAATGGCATCATAGGAAAGTTTCAATTTTGCCATTTCTTGGTGATCTAAGTATATACGGTCGCTGAAGACTTTGTCAATGATTTCTGGGTGTCCTTTTTCTTCGGCCCAATCCCTTATGGAACTCTCAATGGAAATCATATCCAATGCGGTTTTTTCGAAATTTTGAGAATTCATAAATCCGCTATTTTCTGCAGCACCGTGGTCAGAAGACAAGGCTACAACATAGGTGCCTTTCCCCAATTTAGAATCGAGGAAGGAGAAGAGCTCTTCCAATTGAGCGTCTAATTTTATGTAGGTGTCCATAACCTCCCACGAACGAGGACCAAAAGCGTGACCCACGTAATCGGTTGCGGAGAAATTGACCGCCAAGTAGTCTGTAGATTCACCACTGCCAAGGTCTTGACCATTGACCACGGCCTTGGCCAAATCAACAATGATCTGGTTTCCGTACGGAGTTGATTTGATAGAACTGAGTTTAGCCGCCTTGTTCAAGTCGTAGGGGAAAACGGTGGGTGCACCTGGAATCAACTGCATCTCAAAGGGCGAATTATCGGAACCCCATTTTTCGTATTCCTCGCTTTCTACGCTGAGTTCCCAAGTCTCCTTCATGTAGTTTTGGGGAAGGTCTTTGGCGTTGAAATCACTGAGCCACTGAGGCAGAGCCTCGCCATAAAAAGAGCTACTTCCAAAGTCTCCGGTTTCGGAGTCAAACCAAAAGGCACCGTCCGCCGTATGGCCTCCCGAAAGGATGGCCGATCGATCTTTAATGGAAATGGCATAGGACTGATTGCTCCCTTGAGACCATTTGAGTTCATCCGAAAAAGTTGTGGCGTTTAGATTGGCTGGAGAGCGCTTAAATCCTTCGTCCAAGGTTCCTACGGGCTCTACCGCGTCGTCTTCCACGCAGTAAACAGAGCGCTTTAAGAAGGGATCGTACCAATCATTTTCAATGATTCCATGCACGCTGGGTGTGGCCCCTGTGAACAAACTGGCATGTCCTGGACCTGTGTAGGTGGGAGCGTAGTTGTAGTGAACGTTTTCGAATGTGTAACCCTGCATGAAAAAACGATCGAAGCCACCGGCTTCAAAGTAAGGGTTGAATCGATTGAGATATTCCGCCTTACATTGGTCTACCACAATGGTCACAACCAGTTTGGGTTTGTCCTGAGAGAAGGCATTTAAATTCAAGAAAATAGCTAGGATAAGGGCAAGGTACTTTTTCATGATTCTGAAATTTCTGATAGTTCGGATTCTAGGGCTTCGATTCTTTCCAACCAAGATTCCCATGCCTGCATCTCATGAGTCAATTGGTCTTTTAGCTTCTCGTAAGGGGCATAGAAATCGGGATCCTTGAAGAGTTTTTTAAATTCTTCGGGGTCGGCGAGCTTTTGGTCCCAATCCGCAATCTGAGATTCTAATTCCGAGATTGCCGATTCTATTTTTGAATATTGGTTTTGTGCCTTTTTGAGATCTTTCTCCAATTGCTTTTTCTGATGAAAGGCGTCATTGGACATTTTTTTCTTCTCGGCAGGCTGGGCCTTGGCTTTTTGCTTTTTCTCCAATTCCACCATGTTCTGAAGCTTTCTTTGCTCCAAGAAGAAATTGATATCGCCCAGGTATTCCTTGGTTTTTCCTCCCTTAAACTCGTACACCTTGTCGGTGAGACCTTCCAAAAAGTCCCTGTCGTGAGATACGAGAATCAAGGAGCCTTCGTATTGTTGAAGTGCCTGCTTTAGAATGTCTTTAGAGCGCATATCCAAATGGTTGGTAGGCTCATCCATAATCAACAAGTTAAAGGGCTCCAAAAGCATTTTACAGAGGGCAAGGCGGGCCTTTTCTCCCCCAGAAAGCACTTTTACCTTTTTGTCTACATCTTCACCACTGAACATAAAGGAACCCAACATGTCGCGCGAACGCTTTCTAGTTTCTTCGTTGGCGGCATCTTCAATGGTGGCTAGTAGCGTTTTATTTCCGTCCAGTTCATCGGATTGATTCTGGGCGTAGTAGCCAATTTTAACATTGTGCCCAATGGTCAAGTCTCCTTCAAAGGCGACTCTTTCCATAATAACTTTTATAAGGGTGGTCTTACCCTGGCCGTTTTGACCCACAAAAGCCACACGATCTCCACGGGCAATTTCCAAATCAATGCCAGTAAGAACCTTATTGTCGTCATAGCTCTTGTGGATTTTCTCCATCAAGGCGGCCACTTTTCCCGATCGTGGAGGCTGCGGGAATCGAATTCTCATGGCAGAATTGTCCTCCTCATCGACTTCTATCAGCTCGACCTTGTCCAGTTTCTTGATCAGCGTCTGGGCAAAAGAGGCCTTGGACGCCTTGTAACGAAACTTTTCAATGAGCTGTTCTGTCTGCTTGATTTCTTTCTCTTGATTTTTTCGAGATTGGATTTGCTTTTCGCGAATCTCTGCGCGCAGACTTACGTATTTTGAGTAGGGCACCGGGAAATCATAGGCCATTCCATGGCTGATTTCAATGGTACGGGTGGTAATTCTATTGAGGAAGGCACGGTCGTGCGAAACGAGCATAACCGCCACGGGCTCGTTTTTCAAAAATTCTTCCAACCAGATAATAGATTCAATGTCCAAGTGGTTGGTGGGCTCATCGAGCAGCAGGAGGTCGTTTCTCTGAAGCAGGATTTTGGCGAGCTCCACACGCATTTGCCATCCACCACTAAACTCAGCGATGGGGCGGTGAAAGTCCTCCTGAGTAAATCCCAATCCGGTAAGAACTCTTTCCATGTCCGCCTCATAGGTATACCCACCGATAAGGTGTAAACGATCTTGTTTGTGGTTGAGGTCTTCAATGAGTTTTAGGTAGTCATCGGATTCGTAGTCAGTCCGAACTTCTAGTTGATGGGTAATTTCTTCAATTCCCTTTTCCAGATGTTTGATTTCGGTAAAAGTGGATTCGGTCTCTTGCCAAACGGTCTTATCCTTTTTAAGGTGAATATCCTGAGTAAGAAATCCAATTTTACAATCACTAGGCGTGGAAATGTTTCCTCCGTCTGTTGGGATTCTCCCAGCAATCACCTTGAGCAAAGTGGATTTTCCTGCACCGTTTCTTCCCACCAATCCTATTTTTTCTCCGGGATTGATCAAAAAAGAAACCTCTTTAAAAATATCCCTCCCAGAATAGTGGAGGTGAACCTTATTTATTCCTACCATATGTGACAAAAGTAACCCAATAGAAGCAATTGTATATTACCTTTGTGGAACATTTAAATACTCTAATAACCAGTATTATGTTTAAGGGGACAAAGCTCTACAGTATTTTCGGGATGAAATGTCCAAAATGTCACAAGGGTGACATCTTTCAGGATCCCAATCCCTACCACTTTTCCAATTTGTTTAAGATCAATGACTCTTGCGAACACTGTGGTCAGAAGTACGAGCCAGAACCGAATTTTTACTACGGATCTATGTACGTCTCCTATGCGTATTCCGTGGCTATTTTCGTGGCGAGTTGGGTGATTGGAAAATACGTTTTCGACCTCAGTCTTCTCAATATCTTCTTTGTGATTGTTGGAGCGATGTTGCTACTTACCCCTTACTTGTTTAGACTGAGCCGCGTAACCTGGTTGAATATCTTCATTCATTACGACCCCTCGACTAAGGAAGAGCGATAGCGCTTGTTGAATCTTTGGATATTGGCTTCGGGAGGCAATTCTTTTCCGTCGAGTACAAAGTCCAAAAAGATTTGACTGAGCCAGGGTGTCATCAGAACCCCTCTACTTCCCAATCCATTGAAAATGTACAGCGGCTTTTCTCCTGGGTGTTGACCTAGTAGAGGTTTTCTGTCTGCCACGTTGGGTCTTATTCCCGCTTCCTGAGAATGCACCTCCCATTCTTGTGGAGAAATCATTTGGAGGTTCTCCAAGAGTTCTTCCTTCATGGCTGGGGTGACTTCCTCATTTTTCTCATTCCAATTATACGTAGCGCCGATTTTGTACAACCCATTTTTTCTGGGCAATAGAAATTGCCCCTTGTGAAGGATGTTCTCTATTTCGTACTGTGGATTTTTCACGTACATGACCTCACCCTTAGTGGTTCTAAACGGCAAGTATTTAAACCATGGATTTTCTGTGGAAGCCCTATGTCCTTCACAAAAAATGATTTTTGAAAAGACCTGGTTCTTGTAATTCACAAAGTCTGAATCAACCTCAAGTTGATCGTATTGGAAGGTTTCCGTGTGAATGTTTTCTCCCAACCAATTCCTAAGGGCATCCAGCATGGTCTCGGTCTCAATCCAGCCTGTTCCTCGTACTTTTCCCAAACCAAAGGGCGCATGTATGCCCGTGGGTACTTTTGAGCGTATAGGAGTCTCTAAATACGGTTTGAATATGGGGTCATCAGAAAGTGCGTACCAATTGTTTTGCTCTTCCATTGTGGCAAAGATTCTGTAAATGGGATCTTCATGGACAAAGGAGCTTTTGGTGACGCTTTCCAATTCTCGGTAATAGGGGAGGAGGGCCTCCATCATTTCTGATCCCTTCCAAACCCATTTCATCCTCTTTAGAACAATGGGATTCCAAAGGCCAGAGGCCAATTTAGAAGAGGATGACAATTCAGGTTTGTCGAATACCACGAAGGGAATATTGCGTTGGTGTAAACGCATAGCCAAAGACGCGCCGGCTATGCCTAAACCTACAATGGCTATGGGGTGATTTTTGGAATCATGACTATTCACAATGCGAAAGTAGGGAGAAAAAAAAACTCCCGCCGAAGCGAGAGTTTTAATATTTCTATGGAATGTCTAGTATTCCCAAAGATCGTGTTCCATGTTTCTTAGGTTCTCTTTGATGCGTTGCGCTTCTAAGAGTTGGTCCATTGCAGAAACTCTTTTGTAATCAGGAATGGATCGGTCGTATACGTTTGATTCTTTGTAAATCGTAGAGTTGAACTTTCTAAAGTGGAAGAGTTGATCAAAGTTCATTCTCTTCGTGTTGTTCTTCTCGTTGTATACTTGGTGCGTAGACAACGCGTAACGAGCGTCAGGGAACCAAATCCAGAAAAGGTTAAATACCTCAGATTCGTTTCTCGGGTTCTTTACGCGAGGAGAAATACCGATGATGCGGTTTTTCATTTCACCTCTTTGCTTGTCAAAGTACCAGTCCGATTTGATCTCCCAAGCCAACACATCCTTAGTCTTGATACGGATGGTATCTACCAAGATGATGATTGAGGGATCATCGGGATCTCTTACGGTATCCAATTTTTCAACCATTCTTCTTACTTCGGTATCCGTAAGAGGAAGTTCAAAGCGGTCGTCAAGGAATACTTCAGAGATGGTTCCTTCTTCCAAAATACCGTCTACGAGTACATCAAATAGACTCTTTCTTCCGGGAAGTGGAACTTCTGGGTAAAAGAGAGAAAGGTTGATTTTTTCTCTCACGTCAATACGCTCCCAGTGACGGGTTGACCACAGCATGTCTGCCTCTCTCAAAAATGGATAAGGAATCACACGATTGTTGTGGTAGTGACGTGGAGGATCGGCAATAATACCATCATCCTCAGGGGTAAGTACCTGTGCTTGGAGGCTGGGTAAAAAGCCTACCAATAGCAAAAACAGGGTTCTTATGGTTATTTTGATGTTGTTCATAGACGTGGGGTTTTCAATTAGTTGACATCTAGTGAGATGATTCCAACATTATCTACACGGTAGTTCTTCGGCCCAAGAGCCTTGATGTTACGAATAGTAATGGTAGAACCCGGCTTAAGCTTATCGACTAGTTGCTTAGTTTGTGAATCAAGCTTATCTCCTTTGATAGTTCTTGGAGGGTAACCAGGAACTACTACTTCAAAAGAAGTTACTCTAAGGTTCAATTCGAATGGGAAGTCTAAGAATTTCGCTTCAACCTTACCGGCTTTAATGGCACTGGCAGAACGAACAGAAGTCGCCTTACCGTACATAACACCTGTTGCAGGTGGAAGTCCCTTGATTCTGAATTCTTTAGAACCTACAGAACGAACTGTTCCATCTTCTTCTTCAACAGAAACAGCAATCTTGATTTTCTTTCCTTTGATTTTATCTACGCGAGCCATGTAGCTTCCGTTAGAACCAGAAACTCCAGGTCCAGAAACGCGAATCTTTTTAGGATCAACACCGGGAACGCCAATCTCTAGTGGATTGTCTACCCCACGGTACAATACGTTCATCTTTGATGGAGAAATAACAACTGAAGGAGGAGCTACAAAGTAAACACCTTCTACAGGTTCCTCTGTATCTTCTTGTCCTACTTGTTTCAATTTAATCATACCTGACCACTTAACTTCACCAACTCTGTCCGCTTTGAATTTAACGTTACCAATTCCGTTGGTAATAGCTTCAGCGTCTAGTGGAGTTCCGTTAATTGTGATCTCTGGATCCTGAGTATCGTCGTAAGCAGCCAAGAGAACTTGAGCTTCGTACTCATCACCTTGTGTTACGTAAGTAGATTTTGGAATTACAATTCCGCGTACACCTGTAACCTTGATGTCCTTTCCGGTTACGTTAGCGCTCAATCTCGCGATGGTCTCTGATTCCATTCTGCGAATTTTGGCTTGGTAGTCAGACAAGAAAGTCAAGTTGGCAATCAATGGGAAGTGCTCAAAAGTAGCAGACTCCCAAGATACTTTGTTAGGATCATCTTTTGATACTTTGCGATCTGCAGTATCAAAGATTTTGTTGATGTCAGCTACCAATGCTTCGTCATCGCCAGCAGCTTCAACCAATGTAGAACGGTAAGCTTCCAAAGAAGTTTTGATTTCTTTAGCGCGTCCTTTACCTCCAACAGATTTTGGAGTTAAGAGAACAGTAGCAGGTCCTTCCAAATCATCTGGTCTTTTCAATTTACCAGTTTCCTCATCGCGACCTCTAGACTCAGCTTCCAATTCTTTTTTGACTTCGTCAATCAATTCGAAAGTTGAGTTAGCAGCTTTTTGTACTTCCAACGCCTTGTTTCTCCAAGGACCTGCTTTTGCAGCGTTTTCGTTATAAGCGCTCTCTAGTTTATTATAGATACTGGCATTCTGAGCTTCTACAGTAGCTGTAGTCTCGTTATAGCCGGCGTCCAATCTATCTAAAGCCAAGAGAATGTCTTTAGATACGTTAAGGGCAAGCATAGCGGTCAACACGAGGTACATCATGTTGATCATCTTCTGCCTTGGTGACAATTTTCCTCCTGCCATGGTTCTGTGTTTTGTAGTTTACTGAGTTAGTCTAATTACGCTTTGTTTCCTCCCATTGCAGACAGCATGTTGCCGTATACATTGTTAAGAGAAGACATGTTGGTAGCCAAACGAGAAACCTCTCCGGCCAACTTCTCAGAATCTTCTACAGATGATGAAAGCTTGTCCATCATATTATTTTGAATTTCAACCTGGCTGCTAGTGTTCTCCAATTGAACCGCGTACAATGCGTTCAAAGATTCCATGTGCTTAGCAGCGTCAGTCAATTGCTTGCTGTACTCGTTAGTAGCAGAAGCAGCGTCAACTGTAGTGCTCAACTGACCAGCAGCATCACCCAATTTGCGAAGACCTGTTCCCAAGCTCTCGATCAATTCAGGTCCAATTTTAGCTTCTTCTAGCATGTTGTCCAACTCTTGAGTTGGGGACAATGCGTTTCTAGAACGATCGAAGTCAGCATCGGGATCTTCCATACCCGCCAATTCTGGGTAAACAAGAGTCCAATCCACTTCTTCATGTGGTTTTTCAAATGCAGAGAACAAGAAGATAACTGCCTCGGTAGTCAAACCAATTACGAGCATTTCGTTCGCACCTGGCAAGTGGAGGATTTTAAACATCGCTCCAAGAATTACGATAGCTGCACCAATACCGTACAGTTTCGCCATAAAATTTTTAAATCTCTTTCCGTTTACGTCAATCAAAGCCATGATTTAATGTTTTAATGTTTGTTTGTGTTAAAGTATAGGGGGTCAATTAAAAGTCTCCCAAGTCACGACCCAAGAACGACTGAACCGTTCTAAATCCAATGTAACTCTTTGCGGTGTCTTGGTATTCAAAGTCGCGGTTGTGTACTTGCAAGAACATGGCAACATCCTTCCAAGATCCTCCGCGAATAACTTTTCTCTTTAATGTCTCATCTTCCTCATCATCTGCGTGATATTGGAAGTTAGGACTGATGTCGGAGGCAAAGTGGTAAGACTGCTCTTCAAAGGCAGTAGACGTCCACTCAGCAACGTTTCCTGACATGTTGTATAGGTTGTAACCGTTGGGAGAGTAGCTCGTTGCCTTCACAGTGTAGAAACCACCATCAGCAGTCAGGTTACCTCTCAATGGCTTAAAGTTTGCCAAGTAACATCCCGAAGAGTTGGTCGCGTAAGGACCTCCCCATGGGTAAGTAGCCAATTCGTAACCACCACGAGCTGCATATTCCCACTCACCTTCCGTAGGTAGGCGGAATTCTTGCTCACTCATTGTAGACATTCCATTTCCGATCAAGAAGTTCGCACGGTAGCGGGTTCTCCAATTACAGAAAGCATTGGCTTGTTTCCAGCTCACACCTACAACAGGATATTCGTCGTATGCAGGGTGGAAGAAGTATTTGTCGTGCATGGGTTCGTTGAAAGAGTAGGTGAAATCATGTGCCCAAACCAAGGTGTCAGGGTAAATGTTAATGATTTCTTTCTCAAAGAACGACGCGCGGTCAGAAACTTCTTGGTTGTCCTTGATGTAATCGCGGTACGAGAAGTATTCACCATCGTCATCCTCATCGCGGTAATCATAAATTACGCGATTCTCTTTGCGTCCAGCTTTTTGCTTGTTAATCCAGAAGTACATGTAGTTCAATTGACGAGCGTCAATCATGCGACCTCCCAAGAATTGCTCTTCGGGTGGAAGGAACATACCTTCAATAACTTCTGTGTACTCTGCAGAGGGGTAGTTGTTGATGTCCCACTCCAAGAAAGCCTCCCAATCCAGGTGGCGAGTCATAGAGTCAGGGTAGTTAAGCGCTCTGTACTCTTCGTAGAAAGAGGGCTCTTCCATCTCTGCGTAATCGATAAACTCATATCCTTCAACTAGGCCTTCACCTAATCTGAATCTCAAGATAGAGTCACGTACCCATCCTACAAACTGACGATATTCGTTGTTTGTAATCTCGGTTTGGTCCATATAAAAAGGAGGAACCGAAACGGTTTTGGTTGGGGAGGCAATTTGGAAAGGAATATCCTCATCCGCGTTACCCATGTTAAAAGATCCTTGGGGGATAAATACCATTCCGTAGGGCTCGGACGGGTACCACTCGGGCCTATCCTGCACCCCGGTCAACTCACCGTGATCGGAGCTAGAACAGCCCACTAACGCGGCGATACCAAAGGCTAAAAACAATTTATTTTTCATAAGGTCTGGTGTTTCAACTGTTAAATAAACGTCAAAATTCTTTTAAAATTTCTTCGTCCTGAAAAATTATAGGAAAACAGGGTTTCTGTATCTCTCAGGAGTTCGTGGTGGAATTTCGATTTTAAAACAATAGCTCAATAGAATCTCGTGGCTTCCTGAACTCGCCTGCGAAAGTGCAGATGTGGTGATGTCGTACGAGTAAGAGAACCTGAAATTCGGCATGACATAGTAACCAACTTGGGCCGCAATAGCGTCCTCAAGGCGATACGTTAAACCACCCCAAAGGCGGTTGTTGTATAGGGCATTCACATTTAGGTCGAATTGTGCAACGGATGAATACTTAACTAGCATGTTGGGTTGTAAGGCCCAGTTTGTGTTGGGAATTTGCCAGTTGTATCCTCCCATTAAGTAGTAATGTCTGTCGTAAGTAAACTGAGTCACGCCACCGGCAGTACCATCCAATTCGGTGTTCGCGGCAATCAGGTTACCCGAAGAAATTCCTACGTAATATGTTGGTGTATTGTAGTAAGCTCCAAAGTTCA
Organism: uncultured Schleiferiaceae bacterium; assembly: GCA_965658445.1. GTDB lineage: Bacteria > Bacteroidota > Bacteroidia > Flavobacteriales > Schleiferiaceae > CBFHSF01. The sequence goes on from CBFHSF010000016.1 coordinate 16,773, forward strand.
AGTCGGTTGCAATCCCCGAAGCTCCATTTTGAATAATAGAAAGGTCCATTGATTCAGGCACGCCAGGTGTAATCCATTCGGCATTGTTCAAGGCCTTGTTTTTCAAGTTCAACATAATCCCCAAACCAAGGGTTCCATTCCCTACTTGAGTGGTGTAGGTATATCCAATACCTGCATTGATGTCTTGAAAAAATCCAATTTGATCGTTTGTGATAGAAAGAGACAGTGCACCATGTAAAATATCCAGAGGAATCTCTGCATTTAAGTTTTGAGTAGTGGGTGCATTGTCAAATCCCACCCATTGAGAACGGTGGGCCAAATTTACACAAATACTTCCCGAGGTTCCAGCCACCCCCGGATTGTAAAATAGTTTATTCCACTCAAACTGAGTGAATTGCACTTCCTGTTGCGCAAAAAGAGTAAAGCTCATTACACTAAGGAAAAGGGTAATAATTCTTCTCATAAAGAATTTTTATTCAATTTTCTTTATCCTAATAGCCGCTAAAGATAGGTAAAAATAATTTTTATCGAATTTTTTCGCTCCCTAAATGCAAAATTTACAAACATTTAGTTCTTGATAAGTTGAAACCCAGCAAAGTACTGTCAAATCAAATACCGCGCTGTTTCGCCTTCCACCATCTCTGGGGCATTTCACCCTCGAGGGCGCTTTGATAATCCGAATAGGAGCAGGGGATGAGCGTGTGTCTCTCAGAGGCTTTGTTACCAATGGGAACTTCTATCCACCAGCGTTCTGAAAGTGGACTCTTGTAAAAGATCAAATTGTGATCGCCTTCCTCTAACAATACATTGAACTTTAGGTAGTCGTTCTTAGGCGAGAAGGGGTAGTCCCCCTTTCTCTGACTTACGCCTTCCAAGAAGTACCACATCATCTGCGCTACGAGGTGAGCTCCCTGTTTGTTGTCGTCCTGGTAAGGGTTGTATTGATAAAGACCAAAAGAAGTCACCTTATCGCTCAGCCCAACATATCGCGCAATGGCACAGGCTTCTTCTGCAGAGAAACCATTGGGGGATGAGCGTCTAGAGGTAGGGGCGTCCGGAAAGCGTATGCTCCCCATGTCAAAACTCACAATGTCCGCGTCGCGAACGATGGGTTCTACCTCTGAAATGTTGCCATGGGTCTGTCCCAATCTAGAAATCTCAAAGTTGAGTCTTTCCATAAGGGCAATTTCCTCTTGGTTCACAAAGTAGGTCTGATACCCAATGTTGGCAAAGTTGAAGAGGTTGTAAGGCTTGTTTATTATGATGTGACTGAGGTAGGATTCGTCGTGAAGGCCGTCTTCGTGTTTTCCCAAATCAAACCGGCTGTCCACAGAAACGAGATTTACGGTTTGCTCCAACTTGTCGTAGCTCCTGTAATTCGCGTACGTGAGGTCCTGGCTTCCGCCGATGATCAAGGGTATGATTTGTTTTTTGAGAAGCTCAACGCAAATCTCCTGGAGCGCAAAGTAGGTGTCCGTTATCTCTTCGCCCATGTAAACGTTGCCAAGGTCGGCAATCTCATAGTTCCACTTGCCCGCAAAGAGCGGATATAGAAAACGCCGAATGGCATCTGGGCCTTCGGCGCTTCCGTGGTTGTACTTAGAACCTCTGTCATCCATAACCCCAAGAATGGCTACTTTGACATTTTCTAACTCAGGGATTCCTTCAATTTCTTCGTGGATTTTGAGTCTGTGAAAGAGGGATTCTGGATGCAGGGATTCTGCGCTGTCTAAAATGTTTCCTCTAACGGGGGCCAAGTAGTGACTTAACATGGGGTTTTATTTGGAGGTTTTTCTAGTGCTTTTCTTTTTAGGGGTTGCTTTTCTCGTCGTCTTTCTCTTGCCCTTGCTCTTTCCTCCTTCGGCAATGATCTTCTTGCAGTCTTCTAGGCTGAGTGACTTGGGATCTACATCCTTAGGGATCTTGTAGTTGTTTCTCCCCTGTTTTATATATGGGCCAAATCTTCCGTTGAGAACCTCAATAATGGGGTCTTCAGAATCAAAAGTGGCAATAAACTTATTCTTATCCGCTTCACGCTTGGCCTCAATGAGTTCAATGGCACGAGTCAAGTTGATGGTCGCAGGATCGTCTTCTTTTTTAATGGAAGTAAATTTCTTGGCGTGAAGTACATAAGGACCAAACCTTCCAATTCCAATTTTCACCTCGCTGTCCTCATAATCACCAAGGACTCTTGGGAATTTGAAAAGCTCCAAGGCCTCTTCCAAGGTGATGGTTCCAATTTGCTGTCCTTCCATCAAACCGGCAAATGCAGGCTTTTCTTCGTCGTCAGCTTCTCCAATCTGTACCAAGGGTCCAAAGCGGCCAATTCGGGTGTATACGTTTTTGCCCGATTTGGGGTCAACTCCTAGCAGTCTTTCTCCAGAGGCGCGATCCGCGTTTTCTGTAACTTCTTGAATGTTGGGGTGGAAGTCCTTGTAGAAAGATTCTATCATGGCATTCCAAGCCACTTGGCCTTCTGCAATCTCATCGAACTCAGATTCTACCTGAGCGGTAAAGTTGTAGTCCAATACTCTATTAAAGTGCTCAACGAGGAAGTCGTTCACCACCATACCAATGTCTGTGGGGAAGAGTTTCCCTTTTTCGGCACCGGTTCTTTCCGTTTTGGTTTCTTCCAAAATTTCACCTCCTGTTAGAGATAAGAAGTGGTATTCTCTCATAACACCTTCTCTTACAGGTTTTTCTACATATCCTCTATTGACAATAGTGGAAATGGTAGGTGCGTAGGTAGAAGGTCTTCCAATGCCCAATTCTTCTAGTTTCTTAACCAAACTCGCTTCCGTAAATCGCGGTGGATGTTTAGAGAATCTTTGTGTGGCGTTAATGGAGCCCGGAGAAAGAGCTTCACCAGCTTCTAATGCGGGCAATGCATTTTTCTCTTCGATTTCTTCTTCATCGGTTCCTTCTAAGTATACCTTGAGGAAACCGTCAAATACGATAACTTCACCTTTGGCAACAAAGTGATGCTCGCCAAGGTTGGGCCCTGAGATGGTAGCGGTCGTGTGCTCCAATTTGGCTTGTGCCATTTGAGAGGCAATGGTTCGCTTCCAAATAAGGTCGTACAATCTCTGTTGATTTCTATCGGCTCCCGCTTCATGTCTGTCCATGTAAGTAGGGCGAATGGCCTCGTGAGCTTCCTGCGCACCTTTGTTCTTGGTGCTAAAGTTTCTGACCTTGGAGTAATTTTCTCCGTATTGAGATATGATTTCGTCCTTGGCTGTATTGATGGCTAAGCCAGAGAGATTCACACTGTCCGTTCTCATATAAGTGATCAAACCCGCTTCGTATAGGCGCTGTGCCAAAGACATGGTTTGAGATACTGAGAACCCTAATTTTCTAGACGCTTCTTGTTGCAGGGTAGATGTGGTAAATGGAGCTGCAGGATTTCTGGTTCCCGGTCTCTTGTCTACCTTATTAATAGAGAAGTCGTTTGTCTTACATTTTTCAAGGAAGGCCAACGCCTCTTCTTTAGACTCAAATCTGTGGTTGAGTTCTGCGTTGAACTTTTTGCCATTTTCCTTCACGAAGGTTCCCACTACACGGTAGGTGGCCTTGCTGGTGAAGTTTTGAATTTCTCTTTCGCGTTCTACAATCAGTCGCACGGCAACAGATTGTACGCGACCGGCAGATAGACCCGGCTTAATTTTTTTCCAAAGTACGGGCGAGAGTTCAAAACCCACCAATCGGTCGAGTACGCGACGCGCTTGTTGTGCGTCTACCAAGTTTTGGTTTACTCTGCGCGGGTTTTCTACCGCTTTTAAGATGGCGGGTTTTGTAATCTCGTGAAAGACAATTCTATGGGTGGTTGCCACGTCTAGTCCCAAGGTCTCCGCAAGGTGCCATGCGATGGCTTCTCCTTCGCGGTCCTCATCCGAAGCCAACCAAACTTGATCAGAGCTTTTAACGAGTTTCTTGAGTTTGGAAACGACATCTTTCTTTTCGGAGGGAACCTCGTATATAGGGGTGAATTGGTTTTCTACCTGAACTCCCATATCCTTGGAAACCAGGTCACGTATGTGCCCAAAACTACTCTCAACGACAAAGTCTTTTCCTAAAAACTTTTCGATGGTTTTCGCCTTGGCGGGTGACTCGACGATGACTAAATTCTTGCCCATACAATTACTTTTCTATACTGGTTTCAACCTGCAAAGTAAACGAAATGTTTTTCAAAGTGAGGGAAAAATCCTCAAGAGGCATTGGGATTATATGTTATTTAATTATCAATATCCATAAAATTGAGGGCTGACAAACTGTCACTAAAAAGGCATTTTTTAATACCTTTGCACCGCTAACACAGAAATGAATATTCCATGAGTGGAAAGACGGAGGATATATTAGTAGACAGACAAGGCGAAGTCCTTGAAATGGCGGCTGACTTTAGAGCTTCTAAAAAACTATACATAGAGAGCTACGGATGTCAGATGAATTTTTCTGACTCAGAAATCGTAGCCAGTATCTTGGCGACCGAAGGGTACTCAACTACCCGCGACATGGACGAGGCGGATCTCGTTCTTCTGAACACGTGTTCAATTCGAGAAAAAGCGGAACAAACCGTAAGAAATCGTCTGAATACGTTTCACAAGGTCAAAAGAGAAAACCCCGAATTAAAAATCGGCGTGCTAGGTTGTATGGCCGAGCGCGTAAAGAGCAAGTTGTTGGATGAGGAAAAACTCGTTGACCTGGTAGTAGGTCCTGATGCCTATAGAGACCTTCCCAACTTGCTGAAAGAAATTGACGGCGGAAGAAAGGCAGTAAACGTTATCCTTTCTAAAGAGGAGACGTACGACAACATCGAGCCCGTGAGATTGGGCGGAAATGGAATTACGGCCTTTGTTTCCATTACCAGAGGATGTGATAACATGTGTACGTTCTGTGTAGTGCCTTTTACTAGAGGTAGAGAGCGTTCCAGAAATCCAGAGACCATCGTTCAAGAGGTCATTGAATTGGCGGAAAAAGGGTACAAGGAAGTAACCCTTCTCGGTCAAAACGTGGACAGTTACTTGTGGTATGGAGGAGGACTTAAAAAAGATTTCGACAAAGCTTCTGATGCCGCTAAGGCATCGGCACTTCACTTTGGTGGATTGCTCAACAAAGTTGCTGAGGCGGTGCCCAATATGAGAATCCGCTTCTCTACGTCTAATCCTCAGGATATGTCTGACGAGGTACTTCACGCCATCGCCAACAATAAAAATGTGTGTAATTACATTCACCTTCCGGTTCAGTCAGGTTCCTCGAGAATTTTGGAGTTGATGAACCGAGGGCACAACCGCGAGGAGTACTTTGCATTGATAGATCGCATTCGCAAAATCATTCCCGACTGTGGAATTAGCCATGATTTGATTGCAGGTTTCCCCACGGAGACTGAAGAAGATCATCAGGATACGTTGTCTTTGATGGATTACGTGCAGTATGACTTTGGATACATGTTCTTCTACTCAGAACGTCCCAATACCTATGCGGCACGCAAGATGGAAGACGATATTCCGTTAGAAGTCAAAAAGAGAAGACTCAATGAAATCATTGACAAGCAACAAGCACATTCTTTGATCAGAAACCAACAGCACGTTGGCAAGGTGGAAGAAATCCTGGTAGAAGGGGTTTCTAAGCGTTCCGATGAGCATTTGTTTGGAAGAAATACACAGAACACCGTTGTGGTTTTCCCTCGAGAAAACTTCAAGCCCGGAGATTTTGTCAATGTTAAGATTGAATCGTGTACTGCGGCAACCCTTTTGGGAACAGCCGTTGAACAGTAAACTTAGGATGAAAAAAGAAGGAATCTAAATTCAGAATACAAACCCACCGCAAACCCTACTTAAAATCCTTTCATGAAGCAGATAACCACCATACTACTTTTGATTTTCTTGTCTACCTCGGCCTTGAGCCAGGAGACTAAATTTGTGTCGCCTAAGCCGGATTCAACCATTTACGACAATGAGTTGTCTTTCTACGTTCTAAGCGAGCAAATGAGGAAATATGGAGAAATTGAAATCTGTATTTTTTCGGACCGCAAGAACATGTGCGTAGGAAATTTGATGACGTCTTTTGAGATATTCATCTACGACGCCAACAACAAGGTCATCGCCAAGTCCATTTGGTTGGGCATGAAGATGAAATTGAAGTTCAAGAAGAAATACCCGAATGCCGACTACTTAGAGATCCGAGCGGTTAAGCCCTTTGTGGTGAACAAATCGACCGGAAATCGAATTTATCAAGACGAGCCCATAACGCTCACTTATTCTTTGAGAAAATGAATGTAAGAGAGGTCAAACAACGCTTCAGTATTATTGGGAATTCTCCCTTGCTAGACCGCGCATTAGAAAAAGCCATACAAGTGGCTCCTACCGATATTTCGGTTTTGGTTTCTGGTGAAAGTGGTGTGGGAAAAGAGAACATTCCCAAAATCATCCATCAATTGTCTCACCGCAAGCACGGGCCCTATGTGGCCGTAAACTGTGGTGCCATTCCAGAAGGAACGATTGACTCGGAGTTGTTTGGTCACGAAAAAGGCGCCTTCACAGGAGCTACAGGAGCGCGCAAGGGATATTTTGAAGAAGCCGATGGCGGAACCATCTTCTTGGACGAGGTAGGGGAGTTGCCCCATTCTACCCAAGTGCGATTGTTGCGCGTTTTGGAAACGGGAGAGTACATTAAAGTAGGATCCTCCAAACCTCAAAAAACCAACGTAAGAGTTGTAGGAGCCACCAACGTCAACATGATGGAGGCCATAGAAAAGAACAAGTTCAGAGAGGATTTGTACTACCGACTCAACACCGTAGAAATTCAACTCCCTCCGCTGAGAGAACGCGCGGATGACATTCACCTTCTCTTTAGAAAATTCGCAGCGGACTTTGGAGAGAAATACCACTTGCCCACCATACGACTCACTCCCGATGCCGTGGATGTATTGGAATCGTTCCGATGGCCGGGTAACATCCGTCAATTGAGAAACCTTGCGGAGCAAGTAAGCGTTATTGAAACCGAAAGAGAAATCAGTTCGCAAAAACTCTTGACTTATTTGCCTGACTTGGGCCGTTCTAATGTACCGGCTATTTACAAGGAGGGAGGACAGAAATCTTCAGATTCTGGTGACTTCGGCACCGAAAGAGAAATTCTCTACAAGGTTCTCTTTGATATGAAGAAGGACTTGAACAACCTCAGAGAGTTGGTAGGCCAGATGCTTAGCAACAAGGATTTGGAAAGTGTAATCGCAGAGAATCCACAATTGGTCAAGAGCGTTTACGCTGGAGAAAGCAACGTAGCCTCAACGCCAGCAGCCACTTCTGAACCCGAGGCCATTGTTCCCATTATTGAGCCCAAAAAGGAGTATATTTCAGACATCTATCACGAACCCGAACCCGTTGAGGAAGAAAACCTCAGTCTTCAGGACAAGGAGATAGAGATGATCCGCAAGGCCTTGGAAAGAAATCGCGGCAAGCGCAAGAACGCCGCTGATGAACTAGGTATTTCGGAACGCACTTTGTATAGAAAAATAAAACAGTACGACCTTTAGATTGCCCTTTGTCGGTAACTCTTTTGAGAAGTAATAAAACGTATTACGCCCTACATCACCATGAAGAAATTCCTCTCGGTTTTATTTGCCAGTGTAATCATTGCCGCGTGTACCGGAGGCTATTCATTTACCGGTGGAGACGTTGGAGGCGCCAAAACTATCACCATCAAGCAGTTTCCCAATTACGCCCCCTTAATCAATCCCACCTTGAGTCAAGAGTTTACTGAGGGATTGAGAGATATCTTTATCAATCGTACTGATTTGGTAGCCGAATCCGATGGAGGCGATTTGATTTTTGAAGGGTCCATTCAAGATTACAGAATTCAGTATATTTCAGCTCAGGCAAATGAGACCTCGGCCCAAAACCGATTGACCATTACTGTGAACGTGGTCTTTACCAACCAGCTCGAGCCCGACAAGAGTTTCGAATCCAAGTTCTCGCGATTTAAGGACTACGATTCGGACCAGTCGCTTTCTGAAGTGGAAGCCAGCTTGGTTTCTGAAATGGTTGAGGAATTGGCGGAAGACATATTTAATAAATCGGTAGTAAACTGGTAATCCTTGACAAAAGACCAACTCGTTCGGTTACTTAGAGATCCTTCTCAGATTGATGAGCAAGATTTTGTGGGCTTGGAAAAGCTCCACGCCGAGTTTCCGTACGCCTATCCCTTGTCATTGTTAAAGTTGCTACACCTCAAGGCTCAGGATTCCTACATGTATCAATCGGCCTTGAGTCAAACCGCTCTTCTGTCTCCCGACAGAGAAAAGTTGTGGAAATGGGTGGAGGGAGAAGATTCTGAAGTGTCCATTGAGAACGCCGCAGAAAAATCTGCCGTACAGAATAGTAAATCTGTGGATAGACCCATTGTTGGACCAACACCTGTACCAACTCCTGAACCCTCTCCCGAACCTGACTTGACGTCGGTTTCGGAATCAACTAATGAGGCGATTCAAGAACCCGTTTTAGAGACCAACACAGAAGCAGAAATTCCCCAAGATGAGGTTACAGAGGAAATCGATACCGCACCTGTAGTTGAAGCTCCAACAACCGAACCGGCAAAGCCTTTGGATGACACACCACCAAAGAAACTGGGAGACGATCTGAGCCACCTACCCGAAAAAGTACGTGCTGTTATTGAACGGTCAAGATCCATTCAGAGAAAAATCCATGATGCGGAAGAAATAGAACCGAAAGTTTCTGAGGAAGAAACTCCTGACATTGGTGTAGAGGAGGTTGAGGTGACAACTCTAGAGTCTCCACCAAGCAATGCTGCCGATGAGGTAGGATTGGAAATTTTAGAGGAAGAAGCGGAATTCTTGTCTTTCACTCCACAGGAGAGTGTTCAATCGACAGAAGGACGTGAAGAGGAAAACGAAGAAGGAGAGGAAGAAAGAGAAGAGGAAACTATTGAGGCTGTAGAAAAGGAATTGGAAAATACGCCCTCTTCGGAAGCTCAACCCATAGAGGTCACAGATGCCGATGGCAAACACAGTTTCTCCGTTTGGTTGCAGATGACCAAGGGAGAAGATGTTCAAGAAATTGAAGAGGCAGCCGAAGACCAAGACCAAAAACAATATCTCAGTGAGGATTTGGGTGATAAAACGGTAGAGAACACCGAAAGTCAAGAAAAAGAGAAGTTAGCAAGTCCGGAACCAAAAACCTTGGATGAAAAAATGGAACTCATTGATCAGTTCATCCGCAAGCCACCTCGCTTTAAGCCCAACAAAAAGAATCAGAATACATTAGATATGTCTAAGATTTCTGAGCAAAGTGATTCTTCTATTATCACCGAAACACTAGCTCAGGTCTACAGACAACAAAAACATTATGACAAAGCCATTGAGGCTTATGAAATTCTTCGTTTGAAATATCCCGAAAAAAGTGGTTTATTTGCAGACCGAATTTTAGAAATCAAGAAGTTAAAAGAAAATAAATAGACAATCATGGCATTATTGATCTCCATACTACTCATCGTTACCTGCCTTTTGTTGGTATTGGTTATTCTAGTACAAAACCCCAAAGGAGGTGGTTTGAGCTCTACATTTGGTGGAGGAAACGCTCAAATGTTGGGTGGAGTTAAAAAGACGAATGACTTTTTGGACAGAGCCACTTGGACTCTAGCCATTGTTTTGGTGTCTTTGGTTTTGGTTATCAACATTGGAGGAACGCAAGCTCCTCAAGCAATCAGCGATGACTCTGCCATTAACGACCAATTGGAAAACGTAAGTACTCCAGTAACTCCTATTTCTACGCCTGCACAAAACCAAGACTTGAACCAAGACTTGGGAAGTGAGTTGGACGAAACAGAAGAGTAGTCAACAGCCGTCTGAAGTCCTTGGCTTTTAAGACACACTGAAAAAATATCAGAAAACCCTGTCAGTCTTGGCAGGGTTTTTTTGTTGCTTTTGGTCTCTGGTGTCAGGCTGTCAGAAAGCATGGCATAAAACTCCATTGGCACACCATGTGCTAGGAGTAGCACAGATAAATTAATTATTACAATCAATTATAAATTCAATAGAAATGGCTGAATTGAATATTCGTCCGTTGGCAGACAGAGTTCTTGTAGAACCCGCCGCTGCAGAAACCACAACCTCTTCGGGTATTATCATTCCTGATACCGCTCAGGAGAAACCTCAAAAAGGAACCGTTGTTGCCGTAGGAAACGGTAAAGTAGACGAGCCGTTAACCGTTAAAGTTGGCGATACCGTATTATACGGAAAGTATGCAGGAACAGAACTTAAGTTCGAGGGTTCTGATTACCTAATCATGAGAGAATCTGACATCCTTGCGATTCTTTAATTCAATCAAATTTTTCAAAACACATTTTTAAATAGTTAATCATCATGGCAAAAGACATCAAATTTGATATCGAAGCTAGAGACGCGTTGCGTCGAGGTGTTGATGCGTTGGCAAATGCTGTACGCGTAACACTAGGACCCAAGGGAAGAAACGTAATCATTGAGCGTTCTTTTGGTTCTCCACACATCACTAAAGACGGAGTTTCTGTAGCCAAAGAAATTGAGCTAGAGGACAAAATCGAAAACCTGGGAGCTCAAATGGTAAAAGAGGTGGCTTCTAAAACAGCAGATGTTGCTGGAGACGGAACCACTACCGCTACCGTATTGGCTCAGGCCATCGTAACACAAGGTCTTAAAAACGTTGCAGCGGGTGCAAACCCAATGGACCTCAAGAGAGGAATTGACAAAGCGGTTTCTGCCATCGTAGCAGAGTTGCAAAAGATCTCTCAAGAAGTAGGTGATAGCGACAATAAGATTGAGCAAGTAGCTTCTATTTCTGCAAACAACGACGCTTCTATCGGTGGGTTGATCGCCGAGGCCATGGGCCGCGTTAAGAAAGAAGGAGTAATCACTGTAGAAGAAGCCAAAGGAACAGAAACTTACGTTGATGTTGTTGAGGGAATGCAGTTTGACAGAGGATACCTTTCTCCATACTTTGTAACCGATACAGACAAGATGTTGGCAGACCTTGAGAACCCACATATCTTGATTTACGACAAGAAGGTTTCTAACATGAAGGAACTTCTTCCCGTATTGGAGCCCGTAGCTCAGTCTGGACGTCCTTTGGTAATTATCGCCGAAGATGTAGACGGAGAAGCGTTGGCTACTTTGGTAGTAAATAAAATTCGCGGAGCGCTGAAAATTGCTGCGGTTAAAGCTCCTGGATTTGGAGATCGCAGAAAGGCCATGCTAGAAGATATCGCCATCCTAACAGGAGGTACAGTAATTTCTGAAGAGCGTGGTTTTAAATTGGAGAATGCAACCATCGACATGTTGGGTACCGCCGAGAAAGTAACCATTGACAAGGACAACACGACCATCGTTAACGGTACCGGTAACCAAGAAGATATCAAGGCACGCGTCAACCAAATCAAAGCTCAAATCGAGAGCACTACCTCTGACTACGACAAAGAAAAACTTCAAGAGCGCTTGGCTAAATTGGCCGGCGGTGTTGCTGTACTTTACGTAGGTGCTGCTTCTGAAATTGAAATGAAGGAGAAGAAAGACAGAGTAGATGACGCCCTTGCCGCAACGCGTGCAGCCATCGAAGAGGGAATCGTTCCTGGTGGAGGTACTGCTTTGGTAAGAACTGCAGGAATCTTGGCCGACCTTGAAGGAGATAACCAAGACGAGACCACGGGAATCAAGATCATCTTGAGAGCCATTGAAGAGCCGTTGAGACAAATTGTTGGAAACGCAGGTCTTGAAGGTTCTGTAGTCGTTGCCAAGGTTAAAGAAGGCGAAGGTGACTTTGGATTCAATGCCAAGTCAGAAGAGTACGGCAACATGTACGAAGCCGGAATTATCGATCCTACCAAGGTTACACGTGTCGCTCTTGAAAACGCGGCCTCTATCGCAGGTTTGCTTTTGACTACAGAAGCTACCATTACTGAAATTCCATCTGAAAACGACGGACCGGCAGTTCCTCCAATGGGAGGCGGCATGCCCGGAATGATGTAATCAGTTGGGTTTAATATATCACTTTTGATTTCCCATCGAGTATGAGAAAAGTGCTGTAGGGAAGGAGATCAAAAGCAAAAACAGAAGGCCATTCGCCAAGGGATTACTCCCAAAGTGAATGGCCTTTTTCATTGTGCCTATTTTTTCAGTTGCGAAAGCGCTTCTTCCACCGATTCTACCGGTAGTTGACAGGCGTAGCTTTCACAGACGTAAATCAGCGTTTTGCCTTCTTGATATCTGTTTTCTAAAAGGGGAAGTTCACTGGCATCCTCAGAAAAACTGAAAATCACATGAGGCAGGAATTCCCTTTGGATTTCGGCCGATAATGCTGCGGCATTAGGACCTACAATGGCCACTTCCTGTGTGCCCGATTCCATCCAGTCACCCAGCTTTAACCACTGAGAATACCCTTCGGCGTAATCCGGAATGCGAGAAGACATCTTTTCTACCAAGGCTTCCGCGTGCTTTCTGTATTCGGGTTGATCCAAGAGGATTCCCAATGTCCATAAATTGGTAGCCATAATGGCATTGGGAGATGGAATTACGTTGTCATCCGTCTCTATTTGCAAACCGCCATTCTCTGTGTAGTTAAACAGAGGTTGATCCTCTATGGAGAATTTTTTAACGACCTCTTGGGTGTGGCTTTGCGCCGAATGAAGATAATCTTCTGTCCCGGTAATTTGATAGGCCAAAATTTCGGCCTGAACCAACGTCGCATAGTCATCTAAAAATGCAGGTATGGAAGCTTTTTCTTTAAAGGTGTGCATGAGCTGCCCATCAACCGTTAGCTTTTCCTGAATAAAGGCCAAAGCTTTTTCTGCTCTGTGTAAGTAGTTGGGGTTTTGGGTACTGCGGTATGCTTCCAACAATCCCGTAATGGTCAAGGCGTTCCAAGAAGTCAAAATCTTGTCGTCCAATCCTGGGCGTATTCTTTCGCTTCTAACTTCCATCAGCGCGTATTTCCACTCGGCCAATCGTTCATTGAAAGCATCCAAGTCCAAATCGTTGGCTTGCGCGAAATCCGCTGGAAATTGAGCAGGGAACAAAACAGACCGTCCCTTTTCCCAAAAGCCATCGGATTCCACTCGGTAAAAGGCTTCGAACTCGTCGTACTCGTCCCCCAAAATTTCTTTGAGTTCCCTAGGGGTCCACAGGTAAAACAAACCTTCTTCACCTTCAGAATCCGCATCCAAAGCAGAATAGAAACCTCCCAACTCATGAGTCATCTCCCTTTCAATCCACTCTGCGGTTTCATCAATTATTGTTAGGTAGTTTTGATTTCCTGAGGCGCGATATGCTTCTGAGTATAGAGTGAGGAGCTGCCCATTGTCGTAAAGCATCTTCTCGAAGTGGGGGATTTTCCAAAGCACATCAACGGAGTACCTAGAGAAACCGCCACCCATTTGATCGTAAATCCCTCCCAAGGCCATTTTGTCCAGGGTGGTTTTGATTTGTGCAGCGACTTCAGCATCCGGGTGGTTTTGCGTTCTCTGTAGTAAAAAGCTGTAGTTGTTGGGAATGGGGAATTTGGGCGCTCGGTTGGGACCTCCGTTTTCTGTGTCAAATCGCGATTTCCATCCCTTTAGGGCGTTCTCAAAAATTTCTGAGGTCATGGGTTTAGCTTCTGCCTGCAAGGCAATGCCTTGTGTCTGTGCAATGCCTTGTTCCAATCTTCCGGCGTATTCTATTACTTTTTCGGGATCGGATTGATATACGTCCCACACGGCCTGAAGGGATTTTACCCATTGGTCCGCAGGGAAATAAGTCCCTCCCCATACGGTTCTTCCATCCGGTAGTGTGACCACATTGAGCGGCCATCCGCCTCTTTGCGTCATGAGTTGCACGGCATTCATGTAATAGTTGTCCAGATCCGGTCTTTCTTCTCGGTCAATTTTTATGGAGACAAAGTGTTGGTTCATGAATTCGGCAACCGAATCATTTTCAAAAGATTCTCTTTCCATAACGTGACACCAATGACAAGTGGAGTATCCAATAGAAATGATCACCAGCTTTCCGGAGTCCTTGGCGAGGTCTAAGGCCTCTTGACCGTAAGGATGCCAATCTACGGGGTTGTAGGCGTGCTGCAAGAGGTATGGACTGGTTTCATTTATCAGTGCGTTGGGTTTATTTTCCATGTTTTGTGATTTGAATTCGGAGCAACTCCAAACACCCATGCACAGTATCCAAAGGGAATAGAAAATCACAGGTGAGGAAGTCTTCAAGCGTTCTAAATTTTAAATAACTTTGATTTAACGATGCGTTAACAATAGGCCGATTCGTCGGGTCTACTTTTGCCAAAAATATTCTACATGGAGACCACCTATTTGGTTCTGGTAATACTCCTCTTTACGCTGGGAATTATTGACCTTGTTGTGGGAGTTAGTAATGATGCCGTTAACTTTTTGAACTCAGCCATTGGTTCAAAGGTAGCCAATTTCAAGACTATACTTATTATTGCCAGTTTGGGTATACTGGTAGGAGCCACCTTTAGTAGTGGTATGATGGAGGTCGCTAGAAAAGGCATATTCAATCCCGGATTCTTCACCTTTGAGATGATCATGATCATCTTTCTGGCCGTTATGCTTACGGACATTATTCTTCTGGATATATACAACTCCTTGGGACTGCCTACATCTACTACCGTCTCCATTGTATTTGAATTGTTGGGTGCTGCATTTATTGTGGGACTTATTTTCTCAGGAGAACAAGAGGGCTCCATTAATGTTTCTGAGTTTTTGAATTTTACTCGAGCACAACAGATTATTCTGGGAATCTTTGGGTCCATTGCGGTCTCCTTCTCAGCGGGTGCCTTGGTCCAATATGTGACCCGTCTTATTTTCTCTTTTGACTTGGAGAGAACCTTTAAGCTCTACGGAGGAATTTTTGCCGGTTTGGCCATTTCTTTTATTACCTACTTTTTGTTGGTGAAAGGTGCTAAGGGATCTTCCTTTTTAACGGCGGATCAGTACACCTGGATTATGGACAATGCGACCATTATCAACTTGGTGTCTTTTGTCTTTTGGACCATTGTTACGTATGTAATTATGTGGACGACCAATTTTCACCCACTCAAGTTGGTAGTTCTACTGGGGACGTTCTCTTTGGCAATGGCCTTTGCAGGAAATGACTTGGTAAACTTTATTGGGGTTGCCGTTGCCGGTTTTCAATCGTATGAAGCGTGGAGTTTAAGTGGAATGTTGCCTTCAGAGTTCTATATGGATTCTTTAGCAGCAAAAGTTCCCACACCTACCATCTTGCTTTTAGGAGCCGGACTCATTATGGTGATTACGCTTTGGTTTAGTGCCAAGGCCAAAAAAGTAACAGAAACCGAAGTAAACCTATCTCGTCAAGACGAAGGGGAGGAGCGCTTTAAACCGAATTTACTTTCTAGATATATCGTAGGAGGCGCAATGGCCATAGGCAAGAGCTTTGGCGGCATGACTTCCAATACGTGGAAGGATAAAATTGGAAAGCAGTTTGATTCTTCGGTTAAACCCATTGATAAATCAGATGACCCTCCTGCCTTTGACCTGCTGAGAGCTTCTGTAAACCTTATGGTAGCCTCCATTCTTATTTCTTGGGCTACGTCCTTGAAACTTCCTCTATCAACCACTTATGTTTCCTTTATGGTGGCTATGGGATCTTCACTTTCCGATAGAGCTTGGGGAAGAGAAAGCGCAGTCTACAGAGTGGCGGGAGTTCTCAACGTAATTGGTGGATGGTTTATGACGGCCATCGTAGCCTTTATTACCGCGGGAGCGTTTGGAGCGATTTTGTACTTCACCGGCTTTTACGGGGTGATGGCTTTATTTGTTTTGGCCATTTTTATGCTGATTCGCTCTCATGTGAATTTCAAAAAGAAACACGCCAACGGAGAGGTCGCAGTAATGACTTCGGTTCCCAACCTAGATCAAATTGCAAAGGAAACTCGTGAGTACACCGTAGAGAGCATCTCCAAGGTATCTCACTCTCTTTCTATGAACATCAAGGGTTTGATTGGCGAAAACTCGGATATTTTGAGTAAGAACCAGAGAGAGGTTCTAAAGAACGCCAAGAAAAACCAGAAGTCTCAAAGTAAGTTGGCCAAGGTCCTCAAGCAAATGGGAGAAGGCCATCAGGAGGCCGGCGCCGTGGTCGTAAAAGTCAACCGATTAACGCGCGACTTGGAAGAGACCAACTTGAGGCTTTCTACCGAAATTTCACAGCACTTCTCAAATCACCACGACCCTCCCAAAGGAGACTTCACTACTTTCTTAATGCACAACGAGGAGAAGTACCTCAAGTTCTTGGGATTGATGGCACGTCAAATAGAAAAGACGGATTTCTTGCAATACGAAGCGCACATGGCAGAGAGAAAACGACTGTCCTCAGAGCTCGATGTAGAAATCAAAAATCAAATTCAAAAGATCCAAACCGGTGAGATCAGCAATCGCTTAGGCAACCTCCAGTTGTTTATCATGATGGAGATCAAATCTACCTTAAGCCTCTCCGCTAGAATCTTTAAGATATATGCCCGATACGCATTCAGGGATCAGGCATAAAAAAAGCCCACTCGTGAGAGTGGGCTTTTTTTGTGACTTGTGACTTGTGACTTGTGACTTGTAACCACTACTAATCACCACTAGTTACTAGTTACCAGTTACTAGTAACTAGATACTAAAATGCTTATAAAACAACGGAATGGTCTCAATTCCTTTCAGGTAATTGAATACTCCGTAGTGCTCATTGGGTGAGTGGATGGCATCTGAATCCAAGCCAAATCCAAAGAGGATTGATTTGGTTCCCAAAGTCTTTTCAAACAACGCTACAATGGGGATAGAACCTCCAGAGCGAACGGGAATGGGCTTCTTGCCAAAAGATTCTTCCATGGCTGCAGAAGCGGCCAAATACCCTTTGCTATCTGTTGGAGAAACGTAGGCATGTCCTCCGTGATGTGGCGTTACGTGGACTTTTACCGCATCAGGAGCGATGCTCATAAAGTGATCCGTAAAGAGTTGTGTGATTTTTTCAGGATCCTGACCGGGAACCAAACGCATAGAAATCTTTGCGTAGGCCTTAGAGGCGATAACCGTTTTGGCACCTTCTCCCGTGTATCCTCCCCAAATTCCATTGACGTCTAGCGTAGGGCGGATGCTCGCTCTTTCGGGTGTGGTGTATCCCTTTTCTCCCCAAACGTCACCCAAATCCAAGGCCGCTTTGTAATCGTCCAAAGAGAAGGGAGCTTTGCCCATCTCTGCGCGTTCCGCTTCAGAAACTACTTCAGCGTCATCGTAGAAACCAGGAATGGTAATGTGGTTGTTCTCGTCGTGAAGAGAAGAAATCATTTTCGTAAGAATGTTGATGGGGTTTGCCACCGCACCACCGTACAATCCCGAGTGCAAATCTCTATTGGGACCGGTTACTTCCACTTCTACATAACTCAATCCGCGAAGACCGGTAGTGATAGAAGGGGTGTCATTGGCCAACATGCCAGTATCTGAAATCAAGATGATATCTGAAGAAAGCTTTTCTACGTTGCGCTCAACGTACCAAGCAAGGTTTTCAGAACCTACTTCTTCTTCACCTTCTATCATAAATTTCACGTTACAGGGAAGGTTGTTGGTTTTTACCATAACCTCCAAAGCCTTTACGTGCATAAACATTTGCCCCTTGTCATCACAGGCTCCACGAGCAAAGATGGCTCCGTCAGGGTGAATGTCTGTCTTTTTGATTACGGGCTCAAATGGAGGAGAATCCCAAAGGTCAACGGGATCGGCGGGCTGCACGTCGTAGTGACCATATACCAAAACGGTAGGTAGTGACGGGTCCAAAATTTTGTCTGCATACACTACCGGGTACCCGGGCGTTTCGCAAACTTCTACGTTTTCTGCACCTGCATTGGTAAGGCTGTCCGCAACCGCTTGAGCGGTTTTTAGAACATCTCCCTTGTAGGCGGGGTCCGCACTAACACTGGGGATTCTAAGAAGCTCAAAAAGTTCCTCTAAAAACCTATCCTTGTTTTCCTCTATATAGCTCTTCATATATCGAATATGTTGTTAAATTTTTTTACCTGTTGTTTGAGTTGGGGCAAGGTAGTAAACAACGCAACGAATCTCAAGGTTTTCAGCGCTCGATTACTCAATATGGTTTTTTAAAATCCGTCTAAATGACTACTTTGCAATCGACTATGGGAAAAATGAAAAAAATTGTACTTCTAGCCGCTCTCCTCGGCCTTTTTGTTGCCCCGCTCAAGGCACAAACTTTTGGAGTCCTCACAGGAGGAAACTACAGTGATCCACTGTGGTTGGCGCAAAATATATTGGTGAATTCCAACTTTACGGTAACCACTCCGGTAAACTTCTCTACAGGGGCATTTATCAGTCAACCTTCTACTAACCAGATTGGGGTTTTCTACGGTGGTAACAGTACTTCACTGGGTATTGATTCAGGAATTGTAATGTCAACCGGAGCTGCCGTAGCCCCTGTACCGGGTTCAACGTTTACTAACCCCAACGTGGCTACTCCGTCTGCAAATCTAACCTCTGTGATTTCGCAGATTATGTATCAATACAATGCAGCATTTCACGATATCAATGATAAGGTGATGATGGCCTTTTCATTTATTGCACCGAGTGACACGGTTCAGTTTGAGTATGTTTTTGCTTCAGCAGAATATGCATCCTACACTTGTAGTCAATACAATGATGTATTTGGATTTTTCTTGATTGGATCCGGAATTAATGGGAACCCGTTGGTGGATACCGTTAACTTGGCCTCCATTCCCAATACCACACCGCCCATTCCCGTATCGGTTAATTCCGTAAACTCTGGAGCGGGTGGTAACCCTGCCTATTGTACCCACGTAAACCCGGGATACACGGGAAGTAGCGTATACTTTGTGGGAACCCCCACAGGCCTTAATACTTCAGAAATAACAGGTCACACTGTTAAATTTACAGCCAAGGCTCAGGTTCAATGTGGTAGTGTCTACACTATCAAAATGTTGATTGCTGACGTTTCGGATGGAGCGCTTAATTCTCACGTATTCTTGAAGGCGAATAGTTTTACCGTGCCCACTATTGGATTGACGCCCAATACCAATACGGGATCTTCTGTAAATGATTCCATGATTGTAGAAGGATGTCCAGGCCAGGAACTCGTGGTTAACAAAAATGGAAATGTCAACTCAGATATGACCGTTCACTTTATCAAAGGCGGAAACGCAGTTGATGGAGTAGATTACTTGAACTTTCCAGACAGTTTATATATTCCTGCAGGTAAAGCAGCCGATACCATTACTTTTTACGCTCCCAATGATGGGGTAGCAGAAGGTATCGACACTTTGGACATCGTGATGTTGTCTACCTCTACGCTGTGTTGGAGTTATCCGTCGCAACAAATTACATACCTCATAAGAGACGCCGATCCACTTTTGCCCGTTGCAGCTACTGTAAACGGTAGCGATACCATTTATTGTCCTGGAGACTCGGTGGAAATCACGGGGTCCTACTCGGGTGGGGAAGGCAATGCGCAAGGCTTTTGGTTAGACAACACAGCGCTTACCGGTACCCGAAAAGTGGGCCCTTCGGCAACGACCACTTATTACTACGGTTCCATTGCAGAATGTATGACGGATACCATTATTGATTCTGTTACCATTTACTTGGATAATTATACTCCCATGTCGTCTACGGGTGATTCCGCCTTAATTTGTTTGGGTGAGGATGCCACCATTACGGCAACTCCTATCAATGGTTCACCCCCTTATCAAGTAGATTGGGCAACCGGTGTAAGTGGAACGACGCAAACCGTTTCTCCTAACGATACCACTTGGTATTACTACACAGCCATTGATCAATGTGCACAGGTCTTTACAGATTCTGTAAGAGTCGCTGTGGCTCCCGAGCCCGTCGCTCGATTTGGATACAATCAGAATCCTACCAATCCGTTGCAGGTGTTCTTTAGCAATACCTCACAAAATGCAGCGACCTATTTATGGGATTTTGGGGGAGGGGTAACTTCTACAGACACTACTCCAACCATGGATTACGAAAGACCTGGAACCTATTCGGTTACGCTTTCCGTGGTTAGCCCATTGGGATGTATGGATGATTTCACTTACGATGTAGTGGTGGAAACCGATTACTACCTCTATGTTCCAACCGCCTTTACTCCGGATGGAGATGGACTCAACGAAACGTTTATTGCCAAAGGAGTAGGTTTTGATACCTATGACATGTGGATTACCAATCGCTGGGGAAATCAAATTTACCACACCAGTAATATCGAAGAAGGTTGGGACGGTACCATCAATGGGGTTCGTGCCAAACCGGACGTGTATGCTTATCGAGTAGTCATTACCATCCCGGTAACGGGTGAGGTGATAGAAAAGCAAGGCACCTTTATTCTAAGCCGATAAGAGAGAAAGCCTAAGACGCCTTTCTGATTTTACAGGAATCTGATTTTACAGGGAAAATAGGGGTATTGAAAATACACCTAGCACCACCATGACCTTACATAGGTTGTTGAGGATTTTCAGTGTTTGTTGGTTTTTCGCTCCTTGTAGTAGAGAAACGGATAATGCCAAAATTCCAAATTGAATCACCAAAAAGAGTCGTAAGTAGGAACCTGCTTCTGGCCAAATCCAAAGAGTAAAAGCCGCCGAAGGGATCAAAGCCGCAAAGGCAACCCTTTTAGTCTTTTCCATTCCTGAAACAACTGGTAATGTGTGGTAGCCAGACAGGGTATCTCCCTTTACGGCAATCATGTCCTTGAGCATTTCCCTAAAGAAGTTTAAGGACCAAAAGATTCCCACCAACGGAAACACAACCCAGTTCTCTATGGTAAAGTAAAAGAAGATGCCAAAGAAAGGGGCTACGGCCAATCCGCTCGCCGTAAAATTGCCAACGATGGGAATGCGCTTGAGTTTATGAGAGTAAAACCAGAGGGCAAATGCGTAAACGGCAAAAAAGGTAAAGGCACGCCAAGAGATACTCAAAGCCAATAGCGTCCCAATGGTGTTGAACAAAAAGTAAAAGTTGAGCTTAGTGCGCTTTCTAACCAAGCGCTCAAAGGCGGTTTGCTGAGGTCGGTTAATGGAGTCCTTTTCGTGGTCGTAAAAGTTATTGATGATAAAACCCGCTGCTACGATGAAAATCGTGGACAATACAATTTTGTGGAGGGTAGTATTGAGTAAAGTATGCTTGAAGTCGTGGTAATCCGTCATCAAAAACAGAGCGGCTAAGTACTGCGCAACCACAAGCAATAAAATGTTGTACCACCTGACTATGGACAACAGCGCAACAAATTTCAAGGAATTTTCTTTGAGTATTTGCCCAGTCGCAGGCATTAGAACCTATAGATTACCTCTGGATTATGTCCTTCCAAATGCTTTTTCGCTTCTTCGAGATCTCGGGTAAAACCCAGGATGTATCCTCCGCCTCCAGAGCCACATAGCTTGAGGTAGTATGCCTCACTTTCTATACCCTTTTCCCACAAGTGTACAAAACCATTGGGGATCATAGGAGTGAAGTTTTCTAGGGCGATAGCACTCAGGTGCTTGAGGTTTTTGAAAAGGGGCTTGATGTCTCCTTTCAAGAAAGCTTGAATACAAGCGTCATTGTACTTGATAAACTGATTCTTGAGCATGGAGCGGAAACCTTCTTGTTTCATTCGTTCCATAAAGATGTTTACCATGGGTTGAGTCTCTCCGGGTTGTCCAGAATTCAATAGGAAAATTGCGCCTTCTCCCGCTTTAGATTCTTGAGGTAGGGCAACCGTTCCCAATTCCTCTTTGGATTTGATGAGAAGGGGCAGGTTGAGGTAACAAATAAGAGGGTCAATTCCAGAGCTCTTGCCGTGGAAATAGGATTCCATCTGAGAGAAGATGGCCTTCAGTCTCACGATGTTTTCCTTGCTGATATCCATTTCCGAGTCGATCTTTTTAACCGCATATTTATCGTAAATGGCAGCGACCAACGCTCCACTAGAACCCACACCAAATCCTTGAGGAATGGAAGAGTCAAAGTGAAGACCTTTGTTGATATCGGCCTCAAAGGCCTTGAGATCTATTTCAGCCAAAGCTTCGCCACTAGCGGCTTGAGCCTTGAGATGGTCTAGATATTTTGCTAAGTGATGATTGGATTCCACGCTCTTTTTAGAGGTGGGGTTGTCAAATACAAAGGCTCCCTTGTAGAAATTGTAGGGGATAGATAGCCCCATGGAATCTTTGATAATTCCATATTCTCCAAAGAGAAGGATTTTCGCGTAGAACAATGGGTCTTTCTTCATGCCTAAGATTTTGTGGGACCGGAGCCCACGTAATCACAAATATACGAGGAGTCCTTGCAAAATGCAACTAACTCCGTCTTAACAAGCTCCATAGCCTTTTGTTCAAAGGCTTTAGGGAAGAGCATGTGCACGTTGGCACCCGCATCCAAGGTGAAGTATACGGGAATTCCCGTTTCTTTTCGGAAGTTCCAAATGGTCTCAATGATCTTGAGAGTATTGGGCTTCATAAGAATAAAGTAGGGGTCAGAGGCCATCATCATAGCGTGTAGCGTGAGGGCTTCCGATTCTACTAATTTTCCAAAATCGTGGTGATTCCCCTCCTTGAGAATGGGAAGTAGTTCAGATAGGTTCTTAACCGCATGGTCATAGCGAGATTGTGCGTAGGGATGATTGTTCATCAGTCCATGTCCAACCGTACTAGAAACTGCCTTTTCTCCAACGTCTACCAATAGTACAACGTCCTGGTAGGTTGTGAAGTCTGGGTGGATTTCTGTGGTCAACGGCACCGCATATTCCTGGTGCGAATTGGGAACCTCTTCATGAGAACCCCAAACCACCAAACCGCCATACACGGATCGCGAAGCAGATCCCGATCCAATGCGACTCATCACAGAAGCTCTTCTGAAGAAGTCGGGCACTTCACCACCTCTTTTGAGGTGTTCGTCCAAAATACAAAGAGACAAGGCGCTCATTCCGCTGGCGGAAGAGGCAATACCACTACTGTGTGGGAAGGAATTACTGGTCTCGATTTTTAGGTGAACGTCCTTTAGCCAAGGAATAATTCCTGAAATCTTTTCGAGGTAACTCGCGATTTTTGGCTCAAAAGAAGGCGTCTTGACTCCGTCCAAAAAGACTTCAAAAGAAAAAGGGGAAGTAAGGTCTTGGGCAAGTCCTCTGTCCTCAGTGGTTAGAGTAGTTGTCGTGTGACAATTCTCCAGCGTAAAGCTTATAGAGGGATTGGCCGGCAATTGGTTGCCGTATTTTCCCCAGTACTTTACAAGGGCAATGTTGCTAGGACTCTTCCAAGTTATGCTCATACTTCGGCACTTGATACTTCTGCGCTGCGGTCAATCTTTTTAACCAATCCTTGAAGGACTTTTCCGGGGCCTACTTCTACAAATTCAGTAGCACCGTCAGCAATCATATTCTGAACAGACTGCGTCCATCTTACGGCACCCGTCAACTGAGAAATCAAGTTCTCTTGAATGTGAGAAGGAATGCGCTCGGGCGTAGCTGTTACGTTTTGGTAAATGGGACAGAGAGGCGTGTTGAAGTTGGTCTCCTTAATGGCGATGGCCAACTCTTCTCTTGCCGATTCCATCATGGGTGAGTGGAAAGCTCCACCTACTGGCAAAATCAAGGCGCGCTTAGCTCCTCTTTCCTTGGCCAAAGCACAAGCTTGTTCTACTGCGGTCCACTCTCCAGAGATAACCAATTGGCCAGGACTGTTGTAGTTTGCTGCAACCACAATACCGTCTGTGTCTAGACAAATTTCCTCAACGGCTGCATCTTCCATTCCCAAAACGGCAGCCATGGTAGAAGGTCTTGCTTCACAAGCCTTTTGCATGGCTCCAGCACGCTTAGAAACGAGCTTGAGTCCGTCTAGGTAAGAGAGAGATTCAGCAGCTACCAATGCAGAAAATTCACCCAAGGAGTGACCTGCAACCATATCGGGAATAAATGATCCGCCCAAAAGACGAGCCTTAATTACCGAGTGGATAAAGATGGCGGGCTGTGTTACTTTTGTTTGCTTGAGTTCTTCTGCAGTTCCCTCAAACATGATTTTAGAAATGTCAAAGCCCAATACGTGGTTGGCCTCTTCGAACATTTCTCTAGCCAAGCTAGAAGAATCGTAAAGATCTTTTCCCATGCCCGAAAATTGGGCTCCTTGTCCTGGAAAAACGTATGCTTTCATTGGTAATGTGTATTACTGTTTTAGGTCTTTAGACGCGCTTTTGTTTTCAGCGAGTCGTAGTTTTTTTTTCAGTTTTATCCGTAGTACTCTACTACGTTGTTTACGGTTTCTCCCAATTTTATAGCGTGCAACTGGGCTCCGTGTTTTTCAATTTCGGGTTTTAGGATTTTCCAAAAGGCCACTACCATGTTTTCTGCGGAAGTCAAAATACCTTCTAAAAAGTCCACGTCGAGATTTAAATTCTTGTGATCTACTTTGTCAATGATTTCTGATTTGAGAATCTTTTTCAAATCGGTGAAATTCATAACAAATCCCGTGTCGGGATCTATTTCCCCTTTTACTACAACGGTAAGGACGTAGTTGTGACCGTGAAAATTAGGGCTGGCGCATTTGCCAAAAACCTCTAGGTTTTTCTCAGCGGACCACTTGGGGTTTTCCAGTTTATGTGCAGAACAAAAATGTTCCGTTCTTTCGATGTAGACCATAGTTGTGGTTCTTTCGTCAATCCTTCAGGGGGTTCAAGTTCCCCTGAAATTCGGTGCAAAATTAACCATAATTCGTTGGGTGACCAAACCGCAATAATTTCCTCTTTTGCCAATCTGGCGTTAAAATCTCTGGGTTTCATTTACCTTTGCGGTCGGGTACATAGTTTCCATACTAATGGTATACCCAGTGCACACTAAAGAATACAATAGGAATATGATAGTAGTAACGGGTTCCGCTGGTTTTATCGCCAGTTGTTTGGTATCTCAACTCAATGAAATGGGGCACAGTGATCTCATTTTGGTGGATGATTTTAGCAAGGAAGAAAAGAAAGAGAATTATTCAAATAAGGCTTACGCCGAAGCCATTGATAGAAATGAGTTTATCGCTTGGTTTTCAGAGAATGCCCAAAGGGTAGATTTTGTTTATCACCTTGGAGCGAGAACCGATACTACGGAGTTTGACCGCGAATTGCTTACCGCCCTCAACGTTACCTATTCTCAGGAGATTTGGAAGATTTGTGCTGAGAACAACATCCCTCTCGTCTACGCTTCTTCTGCGGCTACCTATGGTTTGGGAGAGCACGGTTATGACGATCGCAATGATTTGCCTTCGCAACTCATTCCGCTCAATCCTTACGGAGACTCCAAAAATGATTTTGACCTATGGGCCTTGGCACAAGATCAAGCCCCTCCTCATTGGAAGGGCGTAAAGTTCTTCAACGTATACGGTCCCAATGAATACCACAAGGGGAGAATGGCCAGTGTGATTATGCACACCTTTAATCAGGTGTCATCTACAGGAGCCATGAAGTTGTTCCGATCGCACAATCCAGAATACAAGGACGGAGAGCAACTTCGTGACTTTGTGTACGTAAAGGATGTGGTTTCTGTACTTACCTTTTTGCAAACAGAAGAAACCTACAATGGTCTGATCAACTTGGGGACGGGAACGGCTCGATCGTTCCTAGATTTGGCCAAAGCCACATTTGCGGCCATGGGCGTCGAAGAAAACATTTCCTTTATTGATACTCCCATAGACATTCGCGACAAGTACCAATACTTCACTGAGGCCAACATGGACAAGTTGCGCTCATTGGGATATGACAAACCGTTTTACTCCTTAGAAGAAGGCGTTACGGATTACGTGAAGGGGTATTTAATGAATCACCAATACATGTAAACCGACATTGCATTCCATTGGTTACTCAATGGTGTTACATATAAAAAAAGCCGGCATTCGCCGGCTTTTTTTGTTGTATGGTTTTCGATGAAGATGACTTCTCGAGTGTTTTACTTTTTTTCTTGACCAATGTCAAATTCCATTTTCTTTTTCCCTTTCTCAGGTTCGTGATAGGTTACAATGGCTTTGTTTGCCTGCACCTGATCTCCTGAAGTGTTGGGATTTTTACAAACGATGGTAAATGTGCTGTATCCTTTGGTGCTTAGGATGGATTCTTTACCCCCTTCATTTTTTAAGGTAAAGCCGACTTGCTGTGACCACTGAGTTTCGGTGTTTACGAGTTTTACTTCGTCGATTTCAATCACCTTGTCTGCACTCTTTTCTACTTTAAAGGTGTAAACCTCAATCGCTTTTTTGGCTCCATCAGGAGTTTGGATTTCTCCTTGAGAAGAGGCGAGTTTCATGGGAGAACATGAGGCTAAGAACAATGAGAAACCAAGCGTTAAGGCCCAAATACTTGCGTTGCGCATACTAACAGATTTTTTAGGTTTAGTGCTCTAAATATAGACAAAAATGCAAAACCATCTAGAGGTTAGATGTTTACCAGCCTCCAGAAGCACCACCGCCTCCAAAGCCTCCACCACCAAAGCCGCCGAAGCCACCACCGCCGCCGCCTCCAAAGCCACCACCGCCGTAGGTGTGGCCGCCGCCTCCCATGGGGAAGAATATCCAGCCACCACCGCCACCGCGATTTCCAGGCCCGCCTCTGCGGTTTCTGATAATGCTAAGGACGACAAAGAAGATGATGATTAAAAAGATAATGCTCCTTCGGTTGAATTTTTCATTGCCGCGTCGGTTTCCACTTCCTTCGTAGGTGCCTGCTAATGTCTGAATGATAGCCGTTGTTCCAAGATCTAGGCCGAGGTAATAGTTGCCCTCTTTAAAGGCAGGAATCATTTCATTCTCAATGATGAGCTTGGACTGTGCATCGGTTAGGTAGGCTTCCAAACCGTATCCATTCTGAATGCTCACCTTGCGATCTTCCACAGAGAGAAGGATAACACACCCATTGTCCTTGCCCCTTCGGCCAACGCCCCACTTTTGTCCGAGCTCGGCCGTGAACCTATTGATTTCATCCCCTTCTAGGGAATTGATAATGACGATGGCAATTTCTGTTGAGGTCGTATCAGAATAGCCCAACAGCTTATTTTCCAATGACTGATTTCTGGATTCAGAAAGCAATCCCGCAAAGTCGTTTACCAATCTAGGGGGTGACATGGGAGAGGGAATCTCCTTTCCAAGGGAACTCAATCCACTTAGGATTGTGATCAATGTGAGAAGAAGGACTTTGATTTTAGGGAAACTCATAGTGTTTGTTTCTGTGATGGGTCTCTTCATTCTAATTACAATTCTCCTTTGGAAATGTCATCGGGGAGTTCATTGACGTCGTCAGACTGATAGGGGAAGTGAGCCTTGAGCTGTTCACCAGCTTCGGCAATGCCACGGCATAAGCCCTGGGTAAAGTCTCCTTTCTTAAATTCTTCAATTACGTGATCTCTCACTTCTTCCCAGAAGGATCCCCCGACTTTTTCGTGAATCCCTAGGTCTCCAATCAAAGAAAAGGCGTGGTCCTTAGTGGCTACGTAAAAGAGGATTCCGTTTCGCGCTTCCGTTTGATGCATGTTGAGGTTTTCAAAAACCTCTACCGCACGATCATAGGAAGACTTACTTCCCGTTTTTCCCTCTACGTGAACTCGAATTTCTCCGGAGGTTTGCTTCTCCGCCGTTTGAATAGCAGCTATTATTTGAGCCTCTTGTTGCTCGGTAAAAAAAGCCATTAGAAATTTACTTCTGGAGCATTTTCTGAACCTTTCTCAGCTTCAAAAACACCCTTTTTCTCAACTCCTGCCATTCCAGCAAAAATGGAGTTAGGGAAAGCTCTGATATTACCGTTTAAATCGGAAGCCATTTTGTTGTAGCGGTTTCTCTCTACGTTTATTCGGTTTTCCGTGCCTTCCAATTGACTTTGCAACGCCAAGAAATTCTGATTGGCCTTTAGGTCAGGGTAACGCTCAATGGTTACCAAGAGTCTTCCCAAAGATTGAGAAAGCCCAGACTGTGCTTCTTGAAAATTTTGAATGGAGGAGGCATCGAGGTTAGAAGGATCAACGGTCACGGAGGTTGCTTTGGCTCTCGCCTCAATTACTGCGGTAAGAGTTTCTTGCTCAAAATCTGCATAACCCTTTACGGTGTTTACCAAATTAGGGATGAGGTCAGCGCGTCTTTGGTATGCAGACTCTACATTGGCCCATTGTCCATTAACGGCTTCATCGGCTCTCACCAATGAGTTGTATCGAGAAATGGAACATCCGCCTAACAATAAGAATAAGGCGACTACTCCGATTAAAATTTTGGTTGAATTACTCATGATAGGTGTTTTTTAATGTTGATCAATTCGGCTTTAATAGCCTCTAGTTTTTGGACGATGGTAACGTTAGATACCGTGTCCGAAGCATTTTCTTTGAGTTTTCTCTTGGCACCGTCAATGGTAAAACCACGTTCCTTAACCAGGTGAAAAATAATGGCAATGTTTTCTACATCCTTGCGGGTGAAGAGTCTATTGCCCTTTGCATTTTTCTTGGGTTGAATGACGTCAAACTCCTTGTCCCAATATCGGAGCAAGGAAGAATTAACACCGTGGTGCTTGGACACTTCGCCAATTGAGAAATATCGTTTGTCTGGATGCTTAGTCAGCAGCTCACTCATTAATCGAAAGATTGATTTTCTTGAGAAGCTAATTTAATCATCTCTTCGTATTCATCCGGTGTTAAATCGTTATAAAAGAAGTTGATGGGGTTGATTTTTTTTCCGTTTTTCATCACTTCGTAATGAAGGTGAGGAGCGGTACTGGATCCCGTGCTTCCCACGTATCCAATAATATCACCGCGTTGCACCTTCTGTCCTGTCTTCACGCTTACCTGACTCAAGTGGGCGTATAAAGTTTGGTAACCATAACCGTGATCGATAACCACGTATTTTCCATACCCTCTTCTTCCTGCATTTTTGTCTTTGGTCACTTTTCCATTTCCCGTCGCAAAAATCGGAGTTCCTGTGGGGGCAGAAAAGTCGAGACCCGCATGCATTCTGCGCGTTTTGTAAATGGGGTGAATTCTATATCCAAAACCTGAAGCTATTCGCTTTAAGTCTTTGTTAGAAACCGGTTGGATGGCGGGAATGCTAGCGAGCATTTCCTCTTTTTTCTTGGCCAATTCAATCACCTCGTCGTATGACTTGCTCTGTACATAGAGTTTTTTGGTAAGGACATCCAATTTCTTTTTGGTGTCAATCAACAAGTCAGAATTTTGAAAACCCTCTAATGTCTTGTAGCGATTGGCTCCTCCAAAACCGGCATTCCTCACTTCATTTGGAATGGGATCGGCTTCAAAAATAACTCGGTAAATATCGTCATCGCGCGTTTCCAATTGGGCAACCACTTCATCCAACTGGTGGATTCTGCTGTTTACCAATTCGTACTGCAATTTCATATTGTCTAGCTCGCGCTTGAGTTTCTTTTCTTTGGGACTGTCCACCATAAAGTCGATGGCCAAGAATAGCACAACCGCCATGATGGCTGAAGAAGCCACAAAGACTCCTACTTCTCTAAGTCTATGCTTCCACGTGCGCTCAATTTTTCGGTAGCTGAGCGTTCTAGGATCATAATAATATTTAACCTTAGCCATTGGCGTGTATTTTGTTATTTTTGCCCAAATTTCAGTAGAATCCGGGACTGTATCAGATGCAAAAGTAATAACTTTTTAACAGTCGGATTATTATAGGATATCAAGTAATTGAACAACAACATGTTAACATCTCGCGAAGTTCGTCAGCGATTTTTAGATTTCTTTGCCTCTAAAGGGCATGAAATCGTTCCCTCCGCTCCCTTGGTAAATAAGGATGACCCCACTCTTATGTTTATCAATGCGGGGATGAACCCCTTTAAGGATTTGTTTTTGGGAAATGCCCCTGCAACTTCTCCAAGAATTGCGGACACCCAAAAGTGTTTGCGCGTAAGCGGAAAGCACAACGACTTGGATGAGGTAGGACATGATACTTATCACCACACGCTCTTTGAGATGTTGGGGAACTGGAGTTTTGGAGATTACTTTAAGGAAGAGGCCATTGCTTGGGCTTGGGAACTTTTGACTGTGGAATTTGGCCTCAATCCTAACAACCTCTACGTAACCGTATTTGAAGGTCATGCTCCCGAAGGATTGGAAAGAGATAACGAATCTGCCAAAGAATGGGAAAAGCACATTGCAGCAGACCGAATCATCAATGGAAATAAGAAGGACAATTTTTGGGAAATGGGAGATATGGGACCTTGTGGCCCCTCTTCAGAAATTCACATTGACCTTCGTTCGGATGAAGAGAAAGCCAAGGTAGATGCCCGAGATCTTATCAATCACGATCACCCACAGGTGGTTGAGATTTGGAACCTCGTGTTTATGCAGTACAATCGCAAGGCCAACGGAGAGCTGGAGCCTCTTCCCGAACAACACGTAGACACCGGTATGGGCTTTGAACGCTTGTGTATGGCATTGCAAGGAGTTCAATCCAATTACGACACAGATATTTTCCAACCCATTATCAAATCCATTTCTGAAATCTCAGGAATGAAATATGGCGAGGATGAAAAAATTGATATTGCCCTTAGAGTGGTTTCCGATCACATTCGCGCCGTGGCCTTTGCCATTGCCGATGGTCAACTTCCTTCCAATACAGGAGCGGGGTATGTGATTCGCCGAATTTTGAGAAGAGCCATCCGCTATGGGTACAACTACCTGAAATTGGAAGAACCCTTCATGTACAAACTCATTCAGGGACTTTCGGATCAGATGGGAGAATTCTTCCCAGAATTGAATTCTCAAAAGGCCTTGATAGAAAAGGTAATCCAAGAGGAAGAAGCCTCATTCTTGAGAACGGTTTCTCAAGGGCTATTGCGCTTGGAGCAGATTGTGGAGCAGACCCAAGGTAATGTTGTAGACGGAGCCCAAGCTTTTGAATTGTACGACACTTTTGGATTTCCTGTAGACTTGACCTCTCTAATTTTGAGAGAGCGTGGATATTCTTTGGACGAGGAAGGATTTGAGCGCGACATGAAAGCGCAGAAAGATCGCTCCCGAGCCGCTACACAACTCACTACCGATGACTGGGTAACGCTTATCGAAGACGAGACGGAAGAGTTTGTAGGGTACGATGACTTAACCACGGAAGTTCGCATTGCGAAATACAGAAAGGTCGTTGCCAAGAAGAAGGAGTTTTACCAACTGATATTTACCATTACACCTTTCTACCCCGAAGGTGGGGGTCAGGTAGGAGATTCGGGAACCATTGAAGCCAATGGAGAGGTGGTATCTATTTTCGATACGAAGAAAGAAAACGGAAAGATTATTCACTTTGTAAAGGACTTGCCGAGCAATCCCAAGTTTCCCTTTACGGCTTCCGTAAACCCAACCAAGAGAAAGCGCAGTCAGGCCAATCACTCGGCCACTCACTTGCTTCACCAATCGCTTAGAGAGATTCTTGGAGACCACGTAGAGCAGAAGGGATCTTTGGTGGCACCAGATCATTTGAGATTTGATTTTTCTCACTTCCAAAAGGTTTCCACAGAAGAGCTCAACACCATAGAAAAGCAAATCAACGAGCGCATTCGCCAGAACTTCGCGCTCGAAGAATACAGAAGAATTCCCATTAAAGAGGCCAAGGACATGGGTGCCATGGCGTTGTTTGGTGAGAAGTACGGAGACACGGTTCGCGCCATTAAGTTTGGGGAGAGCGTGGAACTCTGTGGAGGAACGCATGTCCAGGCCACGGGAGAGATTGGACTGTTCAAGTTCACTCACGAGTCTGCCGTTGCTGCGGGTATTCGTCGTGTAGAAGCCATTACGGGAGAAGCCGCCATGGAATACATTGAGGATAAATTGGAGCAGTTGGACAAAATCGCCGAGGTGGTTAAAAATCCAAAAAATCCATTGACTGCGGTTGATCAGCTCAAGGCCGAAAATTCAAAACTTCAAAAGGAAATCGAAGCCCTTCAGAAAGAGAAGGCCCTAAGTGCTAAAGACGCTCTTTGGAACGACGCTCAAGTCATCAATAACATCCGTGTTATTGTTTCGGAAACTGACTTGGATGCTGGGTCTATTAAGGATTTGGCCTTTGCTTACAAGCAAAAGGGAGAATCTTGTTTTATGGTTTTGGGAACACAATCCAATGGAAAGGCTCAGTTGCACGTTATGGTTTCTGAGGACCTTATTGAGAGCAAGGGTATGCACGCTGGCAAAATTGTAAAAGACCTTGCAGCCGAGATCGGTGGAGGGGGAGGTGGACAGCCTTACTTTGCTACCGCAGGAGGAAAAAAGCCAGAGGGAATGACCAATGCTTTTAATAAAGCCATCACCTTAGTATCATAGTTAGTATCTTAGAGAAATGAAACACGCGATAAAACCAAATCACTGGCTTCGTGCCACCACATTGACCCTTTCATTATTGATGGCCTTGCCCGCCTTTGCGCAACCCGAAGACATTGAGTACTTCACAGACGACGAGGTAGTGCACAGTAACTGGGCTTTTCAAGGATATTATAGCCCCATGTACAGTAATCGTTCATTGATTTCTGACGATATTTTCCCCACACAGGCTTTCTTCTTTTTAGATCAGAGCACCACGGGATCTTATGCGGACGACTATGGTTTGGATATTATTTACAAGCCATCTGATGGTTTTCAGTTTGCCTTGGGGGTTTCGCGATCTAGAGGTTCCTACACTTGGGACTTCATTAAGATTGTTGACCAAATTCAGGGAGGCGGAGATACTCTCGACATTACGTTCAAGTCAACTACGACTGCGGAGCACATCAACATTCCCTTTAGTTTTATCGTTCACCAACGCATGAATGACGATTGGTCTTTGGAATTCGCACCCGCCATCGAGGCTAACTACCTCACCCGTTTGTACCGAGGAATTGATTACACTGGGGATGGGGAGATTTCTGACAGCACGGATACCGACATTAGCTTCGGAGATTTAACGGATCAAGCCAGAACGTGGAACTGGACGGTTGGTATTGGGGTAGGAGGTCGTTACTGGATGACCGATAAGCTATCCTTTTTCGTTCGCGGAAAACTCAGATACATGATTTTGCCCTTGATTGACAACAATGGTCCCCGTGAAGTTCTCTTCCAGTACGGTGGTCAATTCGGTATCCGCTACGACATATAAAAAATAAGAGTAGATCGTTCTCTACAGAAGTTCTACCAAACTTTCCAAAGCCATTCCTCTGGAGCCCTTCAGGAGAATGGCTTTTTCTTTGGGAGGATTTTGAGACAGCCACTTGGTGAGTTGGACCTTCTTTGGAATAAGAGTGACGCGTTCGCTATGGGAAGTACATGCAGCGAAGTGTTCTCCAACGCATATAACGGCTTCAAATTCCAATTGTGAGGCTGTATCTACCACCTTTTGATGTTCCTCCTCTGCATATTCGCCCAACTCAAACATATCACCCAGAATCACCCATTTGGGATGGTTCATAGGAGTTTTGTCAAAGGAGTGCAGAGAGGCCAAAGTACTGCTTGGATTGGCATTGTATGCATCCAATAATAGGGAATTGTTTTCTGTGGCCTTGTGTTGCGCTCTGTTGTTTTGAGGAATGTAGGACTCAATGCCTCTTTTAATATTTTCCAAAGACACTTCAAACACTTGACCTACCGTATAGGCATATCCCAAGTTGGTGGCCTGGAAGTCGCCCAACAGATGACTCTGAATAGAGGTGCCTTCCACTTCAATTCCGGCATAGCCATTTTGTGATAGGGCTTGGATTGAATAGTCTGCTGAATTTTTGGATCCAAAAGTTACCCTGGAGATTCCCTCTGACTTTTCCATCATCATCTCATCGTCCGCATTGACCAAAGCCGTGGCGTTGTTTTCTCGGAGGTTGGCGTAGAGTTCTGACTTGCCTTTGATGACGCCTTCAACGCCTCCAAAGCCTTCCAAATGGGCCTTGCCGTAGTTAGTAATCAAACCGTGAGTAGGCTGGCTAATGGTGCATAGAAATTCAATTTCCTTTTGGTGATTGGCGCCCATTTCTACAATGGCCATTTCAGTATCTAGGGGGAAGGAAAGTAGGGTAAGGGGAACGCCTATGTGGTTATTGAGGTTTCCATAGGTAAAGGCCGTGTCATAAGTCGTTTTTAAAACGCTGGCCAGCAATTCTTTTA
This sequence comes from uncultured Schleiferiaceae bacterium, assembly GCA_965658445.1. GTDB lineage: Bacteria > Bacteroidota > Bacteroidia > Flavobacteriales > Schleiferiaceae > CBFHSF01. Next base: position 50,902 of record CBFHSF010000016.1, read on the forward strand.
CGGTGGTCTTTCCATTGGACCCAGTGAGGCCTATTACGGGGCATTTTAAATGACTTCTGTGCTCTCTTGCCAAATCTTGCAGGGCAGAGAGTACATCATCCACCAAATACGTATTGGGACCACTGTATTCTTCTTCATCAATAACGGCTAGGGAGGCTCCCAGTTCAATGGCTTTTGATGCGAATTTATTCCCGTTAAATGAGGGGCCTTTTAAGGCGAAGAAAATACAACCTTCAGAAATTTTGCGAGTGTCGGTAGAAACGCTACCGCTTTTTTGAAAGTGCTGATACAGGGTCGTCATGGGTCGTCGTCTGCGTGGAGATGAAAATATGAGGTAAAAAAAAGTCCCACCGAAGTGGGACTTAAATATAGGAATTAATCCATTTGATATCTCTTGAATTTCTTGCGATCTGGCTTGTCGTGCTCCTTGTCTTTTCCTTCTTTGTTTTGGAAACCAAGTCTGTCCATGGCACATCTAAATCCGATGTCATCGGTTGCTTGGTCTTCGTCAAGGTAGCGACGAGTTCCTGGCGACAACCAGTACGCTCTGTCTTTCCAGCTTCCTCCTTTGTATACACGAGAAGTATTTCCAATCAAAGTAGTTACACCGTACTCGTACATAGGAGCCTGACCTTCGTCGATTCCAGTTTCGTAGTACTTAGAAGATTGTAGGTCACCGTCTTCGTAATCTCTGTAATCAGAGTACTGGTAGTTTCTACGCTCTAGGTTTTCTTCAGCGGTTACGTCGCGCACTGGCAATTGACCTGGAAGTCTAATTACGTTACTGTCCGCATCGTACTGAGGATCTTGAAGAACTTCCAAAGAACCTGCGTCCTCGTAGTTCTCATCAAACGTTTGGAACTGGTTACCACGGTAAGCTCTGTGGTCGTTGTTTGTTTCGTTAGAAGTAGGGCGGTAAACATCCAATACCCACTCAGAAACGTTTCCAGCCATATCGTACAAACCAAAGTCGTTTGGAGGGTAGAAGCGAACTTGCATGGTGATGTCTGCTTGATCGTTCAACCATCCACCGGTTCCCATGTTATCACCCTTACCTCTTTTGAAGTTGGCAATGATTTCTCCTTTGTTTGACTTCTCTCCAGAACGGATAGATGAACCGTTCCAAGAGTACTTGTTCTTGTCAACAACGCGGTTGTAAATTCTCTTACCGATATCTCCGTAAGCTGCGTATTCCCACTCAGCTTCTGTTGGGAGTCTGTACTTCGGCAAAAGGATACCGTCAGAAAGGTTTACTGGACGACCTTCTTTTCCGTAAGGACTGTTGGGGTCGTAATCAGGAAGACCTTTTTTGTTTTGTTGAGTGTATTCTCCAGACTTGTACAAGTATACTTCAGTGTTGAAGTTATCTGCATCTTGCTGGTCAGGGTATGCGTTAAAGATACCTTGGTCAATCAAGATCTGTTCGTTAACACGGTCCGTTCTCCAAGAACAGAACTTCATGGCCTGAATCCAGTTTACTCCTACTACGGGGTAGTAGTTGTAGGCAGGGTGTCTGAAGTAGTTCTCTACGTATACTTCGTTGTAAGAAAGCTCATCTCTCCATACCAAAGTATCGGGAAGAGCTCCTCTGTAAATTTCGGGGTAGTAATCGTAGTCATATACGCGGCGCAACCAGTAAAGGTACTCGCGGTAATCTACGTTGGTTACCTCATTTTCATCGAGGTAAAAAGAAGATACAGTTACCTTTCTTGGGGTGTTGTTCCAATCTTTGTAAAAGTCTTCTTCTACTTGACCCATGATAAAAGTCCCCCCTTCGATAAAGATCAAACCGGGTCCAGTCATCTGGCCTTTGTATTTTGTATTTACGTTGAATCCGCCGTTGTCGGAATCATTGTAAGCCCATCCTGTGGTGTTTGAGGACTTGCCAGAACATCCTATCAAGGCAATCACACCTACGCCTAGGACGATCTTAGAAATGCTCTTGTACATTGTTGTTCGCATGTTGTTCAGGTTTATGTAGACTAAAATTTAGGGCACTGTAATTGTTGTAACCTCTTCTTAGGAACGCGGCAAGGGAATTTATATTTTAAAGAAAGCTCATGAGCTCCCCCTGCGTTGTTTGTCAAGTCGTTCACGGTGTAGTCATAGCTATATCCAAAAGATACAGGAATGTTACCGGGGTCAAAACCTAACAAGATTACAATGGCATCCGGGTTTCTAGGACCGAATCTATATCCCAAACCTCCAGAAATCGCAGAGCGGTTAAAGGAAAGTCCAAGAGTTGTCTGAGAGGCCCCTCCTTGATTTTGGTAAATCACGTTGGGGATCAGCATGTTTTGTGTTGAGTTGTGAAGTCTCTTTCTTCCCAATGGAATAGAGGCTCCAGCGTGGGCGGTAAACTTAAAGGGAAGTTTGCCCTCTGTCAAAAACGCTTCATCGGGTTCTGTCAAGTGATGCGCAGCAACACCTACGAAGAAGTTTTTGGTAAATCCGATAAAACCTACCGAAAGGTCCAAATTGTAGACGTTTTGGTTTGTAGGGGGAAGCTCATTAGTGGGCTTCACAAAACCGTAAAATTCATCAATTTGATCCGGGAAGGTCAATTTGTCCCATTGAAGAGCACGTTGTCTGAACGTTGCTTGGAAACCCGCCAAAATGGAGAATTTACGGCTTACCGCCAAGTGGTAAGAGTACACACCCGATACTTCCGTTAATGACAGAGCTCCATCCCCTGCTTCGTCTTGTAACGCAATAAAACCAAGGCCTCCTTTAATGCCCTCAACGTACTGATCGTAAGAGGCAGAGTAGGTTTGGTATACTCCCATTGCGGGATATTGGTTTCGATAATTTAAGTGTACGGTAGGACAACGGTCAACCCCAGCGAAGGCAGGGTTCACGTACAAGGGGTTGGCGTAAAACTGAGAGAAATGGGGGTCTTGTCCCATTGCGAGCCAGCTTGCCAAGTTTAGGGTGATTGCAAGGATTACTCCTTTGGTTGTTTTAGCCATGCAGACTTAATCTTTTCAATTCACAATAATACAAAATAATATTTTTTGTGATGCATTTGTGTTAAGTTTTGTGGGTCAAAAATAAAAATTGTTTGCTACCACACTCATTAAAACTCATTTTTTGCACAGAAATTACGTTCGATAAAAAAGCCGGATTACATTTGTTGTAATACGAAAGGGATTTCGCCGTTGTAGAACCGGACTATCGATACAGTAATCAGGTGTTTGCGCTTTCAAACAACACGCGGCCTCAAGTGTTATATTGTGTTGTATAATAAGGAATGCGATCTTCTACGGAGAAGCCTTTCTGTTGAAATCATCATACTACCAGCTAATCGGACTCTGCTATTAATAAGAAACGCCAAATGAAAAGATTCTTCACGTTATTACTTATTTCTCTATCCATTACAGGATGGAGTCAACGAATTGAAGATTCCCAGATTACCCTCTCTTGGGGCACAGAAATGCCCTTCGCCATAGACCATGAGGGACTTTCTCTTCCCTATTTTACGAACGCGGTTTACCCCCAAGCATACCCATTCACCCCTGCTGTTAAGATTCAGACCGATAATCGCATTGTGCTTTCTGGGATTTCTGAAACCGCAGTGAATGTAGCTCCTGAGGTGGTTTCTCAATTGTCCAATGAATACGGCATTTTGTACTACGGTTCAGAATTTGGAAAGTCAATAGCTCACGTCCTCGCCTATAGAGTGGAAAATGGACAAGCTTATCGACTCAATAGTTTCACATACAGTGCCTCTGAATCTATTATCTCTATTTCAGAATCTCAGGTTCGCACCAACAAAACCATGATGTCTAGCCCCTTAGCTGTGGGCAATTGGGCAAAAATTTCCGTTTCTGCTGATGGTATTTATAAAATAACCCCAGGATTTTTATCCGACAACGGCATGGGTTCTGGCCACTCCATTGGTTCCATAACTGTTTTTGGAAACCAGGTAGGGCTTTTGCCGGAGAGAACCGATGCCCCAAGGCCCAATAGCCTGCAAGAAGTTCCACTAGAAGTAGTGGATGCCAATGGCGATGGAATATTCAATGGCGGTGATTATGCATTGTTTTTTGCCAAGGGTCCTCATCAATGGGAATACCTTTCTGGGCTCAACCGATACGAACACATATATAATGTATACTCTGATTACACGTACTTCTTTGTAGGCGTAGACAGAAGTCGCGCCAAAAACATTGAGGTAGTCAACGGACCTTCAGGAAGTTTTAATAAGACTTGTTCAGGCTTTGATGACTTTGCCTTTCACGAAGAGGAGAGAACCAACCTCTTAGGTACTGGACGTCAGTGGATGGGTGAACTCTTTGATTTCACATTGGCATTCAACTTTGTGTTTACTTTCCCCACACTCGACGTAAGTCAACCCGTATTTATGCGAGGAAGAGCCTTGGGAAGGTCTACAACAGGATCTACTTTTATGAGTTACAGCTACAACGGATCCACGGTAGGATCTGGACAGTTTCCAGCGGTAAGCTCATGGCCCGGTGCGGACTTTGTAACCGAAAATATTGTAAACGCCACTTTTACCGCAACTTCACCCGCAATCGCCTTAACGGCTACCTATCAAAACAATAGCAACCCATCGGCAATTGCCTACATGGATTACATAGAGTTGAACGTCAGAAGACCCATGCAACTCATCGGCAGTCACCTTCAGTTTAGAGATGCTGAAACCGTTGGAACGGGGAACATTACGAAGTTTTCACTTTCTAACGCCAACGCCAATCACGTGGTTTGGGATGTAACGGATCCATTGGCCACCTTTGAGGTTGAGTCCCAGGTTACCGGCGGTGCCCTAGAGTTTTCTGCTGAAACCGATTCCTTGAGAACCTTTGTGGCCCTCTCCGGGTCGAGCTATCCAACCCCTGGGTTTGTATCCAAAATGCAAAATCAAGATTTGTTGGGTATGAATACGCCCAATTACTTTATCGTATCTCATCCCAATTTTGTTACCGCCTCAGAAAAGCTAGCGGATTTTCACAGAGCGCAAGGCTTGTCTGTGGAAGTGGTTACCACAAACCAAATTTTCAATGAATTTGGCTCGGGATCAGGAGATCCAACTTCCATTAGAGATTTCTTGAGACATCATTACCAATCCGGAGATTTGCAATACGCCTTGATGATGGGGGATGCAACTTATGATTACAAGGCCATCGATGGTATCAACCACAATTTTGTTCCCACGTATCAATCGGTTCTCAGTTTTAGTTTGAGAACTTCTGTAGCATCAGATGACTACTTCGGTTTGCTTTCGGATAACGAAGGTGAAGTTCTTCAGTCCGGAACGTTGGACATAGGTGTCGGGCGTTTTGTGGTGAAGTCATCCTCAGAGGCCCAGCAAGTAGTAGACAAAACCATTTACTATGGAACACTGGATTCTGATAATTCCAGCTACTGGCAAAACAAAGTCCTCATGGTTGCCGATGACAACGATGATCCCACCGGTTGGGAAGCCATGTTTGTGAACAGGATGGAAGGACTTTCGGTCACTTCCTTGGCGAGATATCCCTATCTCAATTTTGAAAAGGTATATGCCGATGCGTACACGCAAGTGACCATTTCAGGTTCTCAGCGCTATCCCGAAGCTAGAAAAGATATTTTCGATAAGGTCCAATCCGGAAACTTGGTGACCACCTATTTTGGTCACGGTGGAGAAGTGGGCTGGGCCTTCGAAAGAATTCTGCAGTTGGCCGATGTTAACGGATGGAACAACCTTCCCAACATGCCCGTTTTCATTACCATTACCTGTGAATTCTCTAGATACGACGATCCAACGCGTGTTTCTGCAGGGGAGCAGTTGTTATTGAACCCCAACGGCGGTTCCGTGGCATTGATTACGACCACCCGCGAAGTTTCTGCTGCATCTGGTATCAGCATGAACAATGCGGTTTTTGACACCTTATTTGGAGAAGTCAACGGCGAGTCCATGAGACTTGGGGATATCGTCACCAGTTCTAAAAACACCATTATTGGTGAATTTGATAGACCTAGATTCTCCTTGTTGGGTGATCCCGCTATTCGTCTTAGAAAACCCAATGACCAAATTGTTACAACGGCTGTTAATGGGGTTCCTGTAGGTGGGGCCATGGATACCTTAAAAGCACTGACCAAAGTGGTAATTGAAGGGGAGGTTCAAGACGGAGCGGGAAATTTGATTTCTGATTTCAACGGTTTTGTTTATCCGGCCGTCTACGATAAAATGTATTCAAGGACTACCTTGGTCAATGATGGAGTAGGAGGACCTCTTCCCTTTACGCTTCAAGACAATGTTCTCTACAGAGGTAAAGTTTCTGCTGTCAATGGAAAGTTCTCCTTTGAATTTATAGTGCCCCTCGACATCGCCTATGCGTACGGTTTGGGAAAACTCAGTTACTACGGCCATTCTCCGGTCTCGGAAGCCACAGGTTTTGACAACAGCATCTATATAGGTGGGTTGGATACAACCGCAAACCCCGATGAAATCGGTCCCGAAATCGAGCTTTTCATCAATTCCGAAAACTTTGTGAACGGCGGTCTTACGGGACCCGATCCTTTGAGCATAGCAAGGGTTGCGGATTCCAGTGGGATCAATACCCTTGGTTCCAGTATTGGCCATGACATCGTTGGGATTTTGGACGGCAATGTTTCCGAGACTTTTGTGCTCAATGATTATTACGAAGCCGAATTGGATTCTTATCAGAAAGGAGCCGTTCAATACCCATTCTATGACTTGCCCCCTGGAGAGCATCAATTGCTCATTAGAGTTTGGGATGTATACAATAACCCTTCGGAAGCCACTATAGATTTCTTTGTGGCAGAGAGTGGCGAGTTGGCACTTCAGCATGTACTCAACTATCCCAACCCCTTTACTACGTACACAGAATTTCAGTTTGAACACAACCGCGAGAACCAACCTTTGGAAGTTCAAGTTCAGATATTGACCGTAGCCGGTGAATTGGTGAAAACCATCAATGCGCAAATCTCCTCGGATGGCAATCGCGTTACAGGAATTTCTTGGGATGGTTTGGATGATTTTGGAGACCCTATAGGAAAGGGTACTTATATATATAGACTCAAAGTGAAGTCCGTATTGGATGGAGCTACCGCTGAGGAATACGAAAAACTAGTTATTTTGCGTTAACCCCTCGAAAGTTAAAACACGAATAAAGTAAAAGCCATATATTTGGCACCAAACACAGTATAAGAGAATGATGAATAGAATAAAGGCCACTGCCTTACTTGGTTTTACCTTCCTCCTAGGAGTGAGCTCCTTTGGACAAGGATGGAATATTACCACTGACAACGCCTACTTTGACGAGTTGCGCGTTATCAATACCGCCGTTCCCTTTTTGACCATTTCGCCTGACGCAAGAGCAGGAGGTATGGGAGACGCCGGTGTGGCAGCAAGCCCTGATGGAAATGCCATTTACTGGAACGCAGCAAAATTGGCATTCTTAGAAGATGGAACCCTTGGGGGATCGATCTCTTACACTCCTTGGCTATCCAGATTGGTTCCCGATATTGACTTGGCCTTCTTGAGTGGGTACGGAAAAATCGGAAAGAACCAAGGTTTGGCATTCTCATTGAGATATTTCTCACTGGGAGAAATCAATTACACAGATGATCAAGGAACGGCTCAAGGAACGTTTAGCCCCTATGAGTTTGCCTTTACCGGTGCGTATGCACTTAAGCTTTCTGAGCAATGGTCAACGGGTGTGGGACTTCGCTTTATTTGGTCTGACCTTACGCAAGGACAGCCTGTAAACGGGGTGAATACCAATCCAGGATCTTCAGTAGCTGCTGATGTAGGTGTGTACTACCAAGGAAGACAGTTCAACATTGACAGAGGTCAAAAAGGACAGTTCTCTGCCGGTATGAACATCTCAAACGTTGGTGCCAAAATTTCATATTCTGAAAGCGGCCAAGAGGACTTTTTACCCGCAAACTTGAGATTGGGTGGAGCCTTTAACTGGCAGTTTGACAAATACAACGCGGTTACCTTCCTATTGGATTTCAACAAGCTTTTGGTTCCTACACCTCCTGTTAGAAATGAATCTACGGGAGAAGTAGAATTCGGAAAGGACGATGACGTTCCCGTACTTACAGGGATTATCCAATCTTTCGCAGATGCTCCCGGAGGTTGGAAAGAAGAACTTCAAGAAATCAACACCAATATTGGTATTGAGTACTGGTACGATCAGACTTTTGCCCTCCGTGGAGGATTCCAGTACGAGCACCCCAACAAAGGAAACCGTAGATACTTCACCTTGGGATTGGGTATTAAGTACAACGTATTCGGATTGGATTTTGCCTATCTGATACCTGCGGATCAGTCCGTGAGGTCACCACTAGAAAACACCTTGAGATTTACGTTATTCTTTGATTTGAACAGCCTGGCTTCGGCAGGAAATGAGTAGAGACTAACGCTTTGAGGCAAGCCTCTGATTACACTTGATGCCCTCGTAATAAATCTCATAGTAAAATATTGCACCCCTTTCGACAAAAGTTCTTTGGCGAAAGGGGTTTTGTATTAAATTTGCCATTCTATTTATCAGATAATAGTTAAGACTAAAGATTATGTCGATGAAACCGATCAATAAGGAAGTATACCTCAAGTGGTACGAGGACATGTTGTTTTGGAGAAAGTTTGAAGACAAAGCAGCTGCCCTTTACATCCAACAAAAGATTAGAGGATTCCTTCACCTATACAATGGTCAAGAAGCCGTTTTGGCGGGTTGTCTTCACGCCATGGAGCCAGGAGATAAAATGATCACTGCCTACAGAAACCACGTTCAGCCCATCGGATTGGGAGTTGATCCCAGAAAGATCATGGCAGAACTTCTCGGAAAGGTTACTGGAACCAGTAAGGGAAATGGTGGATCAATGCACATGTTCTCTAAGGAGCACCACTTTTACGGAGGACACGGTATTGTAGGGGGACAAATTCCTCTAGGTGCTGGATTGGCTTTCGCCGACAAGTACAATGACAAGAAGCACGTTACCTTGACCTTTATGGGAGATGGTGCTACTCGTCAAGGATCTCTTCACGAGACTTTCAACTTGGCCATGCTTTGGAACCTTCCGGTAGTATTTATTGTTGAGAACAATGGATACGCCATGGGAACTTCTGTAGAGAGAACGGCAAATCACACGGATATCTACAAGTTGGGATTGGGATACGAAATGCCTTGTGCTCCAGTAGACGGAATGGATCCTATCAAAGTAGCTGAAGCAATGCACGAAGCCATTGAAAGAGCTAGAAGCGGCGGCGGTCCTACTTTCTTGGAAGTAAGAACCTACCGATACAAGGGTCACTCAATGTCCGATGCACAGCACTACAGAACCAAAGAAGAGGTAGCTGAGTACCAGAAGAAGGATCCAATCCTTACTACTTTGGACATTATCAAAAAGAAAAAGTACGCCAGCAAAGCGGCGATAGAAAAGATAGACCAAAGGGTAAAAGACCTCGTTGCAGAATGTGTTGATTTTGCAGAGAAGTCTGAATTCCCACCGGCTTCTCAACTTTGGGAAGACGTATACGAACAAGCTGATTACCCATTTATTAAGGACTAAGATTTAAGATATGGCAGAAATTGTAACCATGCCGCGCCTGAGCGACACCATGACTGAAGGGGTTGTTGCTAAATGGCACAAATCGATCGGAGATACTATTTCTGAAGGCGACTTGCTAGCAGAAATCGAAACGGATAAAGCCACCATGGACTTCGAGGCCTTCCAAGAAGGAACGCTTCTTTACATTGGTGTTAACGAAGGAGAAACCGCTCCAGTAGATGCCATCTTGGCCATCTTGGGAGAAAAGGGGGAGAACGTTGAAGAACTCATCGCTTCTCACAACGCCGGCGGATCTTCAGAGGCAGCTCCCGCTGCAGAAGAAACTCCTGCTCCTGCCCCTGCTGCTGACAAAGCTGCTCCTGCCGCTCCAGCGCCTGCTGCTCCTGCTCCTACACCAGCACCCACTCCAGCGCCTGCACCTGCTGCCGCTGCACCGGTTGCTCAATCAGGAGATGACAGACTTAAGGTGTCTCCGTTGGCCAAGAAATTAGCCGAAGAAAAAGGAGTTAGCCTTAACCAAGTACAAGGAACCGGAGAAAACGGTCGCATCGTTAAAAGAGACATTGACTTCTTTAACCCTGCGCTTACACAAACCGCAGCTCCTATTGTAAATACTTCGGCAACTTCAGATACTTACACTGACGTTACCGTATCTCAAATGAGAAAGACCATTGCCCGTCGTTTGGGTGAGTCTAAATTCTCTGCTCCTCATTTCTACTTGACTATGGAAATGGAAATGTCAGAAGCTATTAAAGCGAGAAAGGCTCTCAACGAAATGAGCGATGTGAAAATTTCTTTCAACGACATCGTAATCAAAGCCACTGCGCAGGCCTTGATGAAGCACCCCAAACTCAACGCCTCTTGGTACGGAGATACCATCCGTTACTACGACTACGTAAATATGGGAGTTGCAGTAGCCGTTGACGAAGGTTTGTTGGTTCCCGTAGTAAGACAGGCTCAAGCCAAGTCTTTCAGTCAAATTTCAGCAGAAGTAAAAGACTACGCTCAGAAGGCAAAGGACAAAAAACTTCAGCCTAGCGACTGGGAAGGGAACACCTTTACCATCTCTAACTTGGGAATGTTTGGTATTGAAGAATTCACTGCCATTATCAATTCACCCGACGCTTGTATTTTGGCCGTAGGTGGAATCAAGCAAGTTCCCGTGGTTAAGAACGGAGAAGTAGTTGCCGGAAACACCATGAAGGTGACTCTTTCTTGTGACCACAGAGTGGTAGACGGCGCCTTGGGTGCTGCCTTCCTGAAAACTCTCAAAGGATATTTAGAAAATCCACTTTCTATGTTGCTCTAAGTGCATTTAGAAATCTCGGAATACATACTATTTCAAAGTAAAAAAGAGCTGTGAACTTCTACAGCTCTTTTTTTGTTTTTCCCCTGTGATATATCATGTTTTTTGACCGAAAAAAGTGGTATGTTTGCACTTGTGTATAATCAGTCTAAATAAGGATAGGCTGATTTCATGAAACCAATTCAAATGACAAAGCGGGCTATAGATTTAAAAGTGGGAGAGACAGGAGTAGTCTCTAATTTCACTACGGAAGACATCCCTGGCAAACTCCTAGAAATGGGATGCTTGCCCGGGACAGAGATGGAACTGAAATACACCGCTCCCTTTAACGGCCCTTTGGTTTTGAGAATTGCCAATTCAGAAATTGCCATTCGCAGAGATTTGGCTTCCAAAATCATCCTTGAATAACTGTATGGGGGATTCCAAACGCTCTCTTCGCATCGCTTTTGTCGGCAATCCCAATACGGGGAAGTCTTCCCTGTTTAATGCACTAACCGGACTCAATCAAAAGGTAAGTAACTACCCAGGAATTACCGTTGAGAAAAAGCTAGGAAAGTTTACCATTGATTCTTCTACTTCTGTTGAAGTCATTGATCTTCCGGGTACGTACAGTCTCAATCCTTCATCTCTGGATGAAGCCGTGGTTCTCAATTATCTGGCCCAACCCAATCCCGAAGAAAAACCTGATGGTATCGTAGTGGTATTGGATGCGACCAACCTCAAAAGAAATCTTTATCTGCTCTCCCAAGTTTTGGATTTGGGTTATCCCACTATTGCGGTTCTCAACATGATGGATAGGGTAGAGCGCAAGGGAATTGCTATTGATATTGAAGCCTTGGAATCTATTTTTGACATTCCCTTCGTGGCTATGAGCACCAGAAAGACCATGGGCTTTGTGGAGTTAAAATCAGAAATCACAGACATTGAACCCATAGAAAGAGATTCACATTTTTCGGTTTCAAACATGGAGTGGGTATCCGAGGTGAAGGAATATTTTGGGGAAACCTCAGAATATGCCGCCTGGTTGCTGGCGGTTCAAGAAACTGAAATTTCTCGCATTTCGGAAAGCGCAAAAGATTCGGTACAAAGGGTGTTGGACGTCTACAAGGTGAACAAAAACCAGCAACGAACTAAAGAGGCCATCTACAGATACCAAAGAGTAAACAAGGCTTTGGACAAAGCCGTTGTGGTAGATCCCAAAAAGGACAAGTCTATCTCTGCTCGTATAGATAGAGTGCTAACGCATAAAGTTTGGGGGCTTTTGATCCTCTTTACTGTGTTGGCGGTTATTTTTCAAGCGGTTTTTGCGTGGGCTTCGGTTCCTATGGACTTCATAGACTTGGCATTTTCTAAACTATCTCAATACGTTTCCAATTCCTTTCCTGCCGGACCGCTCACCGATTTGTTGTCCGATGGGATTATTCCTGGATTGGGAGGGGTCGTCATTTTTATTCCACAGATTGCCATTCTGTTTACGTTTATCGGAATTCTTGAAGAATCCGGATATATGGCGAGGGTAGTGGTCTTAATGGACAAGATCATGAACAAGTTTGGCTTGAGTGGCAAAAGTGTAGTTCCTCTAATTTCCGGAACGGCCTGTGCCATTCCTGCCATCATGGCCTCCAGAACCATTGACAGTTGGAAGGAGAGGCTCATTACCATATTCGTAACTCCCTTTACTACTTGTAGTGCTCGTCTTCCCGTTTATATTGTATTGATCTCTTTGGTCATTCCGGAGGGAAGTTGGTTGGGATTTGGATATAGAGGATTGGCCTTGTTGGCGATGTATCTTCTCGGATTTGCAACCGCTCTTTTGAGTTCTTATGTGATGAGCAAGTGGTTGGGGACTTCAGAAAAAGCTCCTTTTATTTTAGAAATGCCGAGCTACCGAGCTCCGCTTCCTAGAAATTTGTTTTTGACCGTATATGAAAAGTCAAAGAGCTTTGTGGTCAATGCGGGAAAAATCATTTTGGCCATATCCGTATTGCTCTGGATTTTGGCCACCAATGGCCCAAATTCTACGTTTGAAAAATCCGATGATGATATCTTGGCGCAAACTACAGAAGTGTTTTCTGGAGAAGAGGCTTCTACATATATAGAGAGTTATCGATTGGAAAACTCTTATATAGGTTATATGGGTAAATTCATAGAACCCGCCATTGAGCCTTTGGGTTATGATTGGAAAGTGGCCATTGCTCTGATTACCTCCTTTGCCGCCAGAGAAGTTTTTGTGGGAACCATTGCCACTATATATAGTGTAGGCGATGACAATGAAGAGACCATTATCAATAAAATGCGCCAAGAAGTAAATCCCAAAACGGGACTTCCCTTTTTCTCATTGCCCGTAGGAATGTCACTTTTGATATTCTATGCCTTTGCCATGCAATGTGTGAGCACCTTTGCCGTGGTTCGCAAAGAGACCAACTCTTGGACTTGGCCATTATTGCAATTGGTGTTTATGACTACCTTTGCCTATGTGATGTCCTTTGCGACCTATCAACTATTGTCATAGCAAAGGTGTTAATCATAATAATATGAGTTTTTCATTTCAATCCATCGCTGTTGTCATTTTAGGTATTGCCGCCGCGTATTATCTATATATTCGATTTAGACCCAAGCCCACTTCTTCAGAATTGGGGTGTGGAAGCGATTGCGGTTGCGAAAAACCCACTCATCTCGCTTCAGGCGTGGTTAAAAGAACATCGGTCAAATAAAAACTATCCTTTTAATAATTATTCTGGATGAAATCTATTGCTATTGTGACGGGAGCCAGCCGAGGAATCGGTTTGGAGCTTGTCAAGAGACTTGCGTCGAAATCCATTTCCGTTTGGGCAACTTCCACCAAAGGAACCCAAAGTTTTGACGGTTGTCAATGGGTGACGTTGGACTTGACTTCCGTCGAAAGCATATCGGCCCTTTCTCAAAAGATTTCTGAGGAAGGCGTTCAAGTAAAATACCTCATTAACAATTCCGGCTATTTGGTGAATAAGCCTTTTGCCGATTTAACGGAAAGTGATTTTAAAGATTGCTACGGGGTGAATGTATTGGGTGTCGCCCAACTCATCCAAAAGCTCATGCCTCATTTTTCTGAGGACGCACACATTATTAATATAGGATCTATGGGTGGAGTGCAAGGGGCGCAAAAGTTCCCAGGGCTCTCTGCCTACAGTTCGAGTAAGATGGCTTTGGCTGGATTAACCGAATGTCTCCAAGAAGAACTTGGAGAAAGAGGGTGGTCTTTTAATTATCTCGCCCTTGGAGCCGTCCAAACCGAAATGCTTTCTCAAGCCTTCCCCGATTTTGTGGCGCCACTTTCTCCAGAACAGATGGCAGAATACATTTCTGAATTCACCCTTTCAGGCAACACCTTTATTAGAGGGAAGATTTTACCCGTGAGCAGAACCACTCCATAGGGTGAGGTTTCACTTTAGACGTTGCAAAAAGTGTAGCGGGCCCATCCCGTGTAAAACGCTGACTTTCAAAGCGGTCAAAACAGGGTAAAAAAAACTTCGAAAAAAAAAGGTTCAAAAGCCTTGTGGATGTCAAAATCCAAGCTACATTTGCCGCCCCATTACGGGAGTTCTGACACATACTATACAACGCATCGATCGCGGATGCCAACAACAGTAAACAGAGAAGGTCGTCTTCCTATTTACGTTAGTATCTCAAATCATTTCTGCGCAACCATTACATTAATTCAATGTAAATCAAGAGGTTGAAAATTTCTTCTGAAAAAAGGAGAAAAAAGACTTCAAAAAGGTTGTGAAAAACAAAATCAGTTGTACATTTGCCGCCCCTTACGGGAGTAGCTGATACAACAGATTGAGGCGCTTAAGAAAAAAGAGAATATTTTTTTGATTAAGTGTTGTGAGATTGAAAAGTGGTTGTATATTTGCAGCCCCAATACGGGAAGCCCATCCAAGCCGAGTTTTTAAAAGCGGAGTTTAGGGCTCAAAAAAAGGAAAGAAAAGTTCTTTAACATATTGAAGATTTAAAAGAAGAAAAGAAAGCAAATAAGCTTACTTTGAAGATTCACTTTGAGTCAAACAAGATTAAACTTTTTACAATGGAGAGTTTGATCCTGGCTCAGGATGAACGCTAGCGGCAGGCCTAACACATGCAAGTCGAACGGTAACATGAGAGCTTGCTCTTGATGACGAGTGGCGCACGGGTGCGTAACGCGTATGCAACCTACCCTATACAGGGGGATAGCCCGGAGAAATTCGGATTAATACCCCATAATATTTTCGATTCACCTGGATTGATTATTAAAGCTTCGGCGGTATAGGATGGGCATGCGTCCCATTAGCTAGTTGGTGAG
>CBFHSF010000017.1:0-50118 GCA_965658445.1 uncultured Schleiferiaceae bacterium
AGGTATCTGCCGGATTCATCGTAAGAAGGAGACACGTCATATCCTTTGTTGTCTACGGTGAAGTTTACTTCCTCTCCCGATTCAACATCCATTACAAAAAGGTCTGTATTGGTGGTTACCGCCCAGTCCTTTCCAGTTACCTTCTTGGCAGAGTACACAATGCTCTTGCCGTCAGGGCTCATCACATAGGCCTCTGATCCTGTAAAGGGAGGAGTTGGCACATCGAACTTAGCTTCGGGCATCAAGTCCTTGGTAACGGTTTTTCCCGTTTGCATATCAACGGTTGTCAATGACAAGTGATCTACCTCGGCATCGTTCCAATGATCCCAATGTCTGTACATTAAATCATCAATAACCATGGCATCTGCCTTGTCTAATGAAGGGTACATATCCGCCGTCGTTTCCATCATCTTCACCGATTGTGTGTGAAGAAGGGCGAGGTTGCCATCTTCCATTTCATAGGCCTTCCAACCGCCTGCATTAGCAACATCAGTAACGGCCTTTACATCCGAACCGTCCGCATTCATAATGTGGAATTGACCTCCCATGGTGAAGCCAATTTTCTCTCCGTCCATCATGTAATGGGCACCGTATTCAGAACCCGGAGTGCTGGTGATTTGAGTGGCTGTATTTCCTTGGTAATCGACAATGTAAAGATCTCTTGATCCTTTGTTTTCTGCTGTGTTGTAACGAGTTACTCCGTAGAGAACCGTCTTGCCGTCAGGAGATACATCTTCTAAACCTACACGGCCTAACTCCCATAGTTTTTCTGGAGTCATTACCTGAGTTTGTGCTGTTAGAGTCGCTGTGCTCAACAGACCCAATCCCAGAAGAAATGAATATTTCATCTTTGAAAAATTTTAAAATAGAGGACATGAACCCAAAGAATTCATGTGCTTGGTTGAATTTCCGTAAATGTAATAAAATGGGACTTAGCGTCCTTGGTAAGGGGTAAAATGAAAAGCCTTTTGAGCTACTCTTCTGGTATTTTGGTCGTCTCCCGATTTTTGAACCACTTGCTCTTCTAGCACAAGAGACTGAGCCACGGAAGAATCAAATACCCTTTTGAGATCTTTTACCGCTCCCATGGGTATTCCTCTTTCTTTCGCTTTTTTTAACAGGGAGTCATGATTCCAATTGGAAAGTTTCTGGGCTATGGCCTCAAGGAGTGATTCGCGATTTTCTACGCGAAGTGGATTGGTTTTCCAATCCGGGGCAATTGTCAATTCTATCAATTCACAAAAAGAGACAAACTGTGCATCAGAACCCACTGCGGTTACCACCTGAACACCGTCCTTACAGGTAAACAAATCTCCATAGGGTGCAATGTTGGGATGTCGAGAACCCATGGGCTTGGCGACTACTCCATTCATTAGATAATTACTCGCCTGATTGACCAAAGAAGAAATGGCAGCAGCCTCTAGAGAAACTTCCACCTTTCCGCCGAGAGCGGTTCTTTCCCTTTCCAATAATCCACAGAGAATGCCCTCTTTGAGTTGATGCGCCGCCAAGACATCCATCAAGGCCACTGGCATTTTAGTAGGAAGTGAACCGGGTTGACCGTTCATGGACATAAATCCGGTTTCTGCCTGAAGTACAACATCAAAAGCCAATCGATCCTCGTCTCTTTCGAAACCTTTTATGCGACCCCAAATCAATTTGGGATTTTTTGAAAACACAATGGATTCTTCCAATCCAAATCTTTCGTAATCGGAAGACTTAAAATTGGTAACCAAAACATCGGCTGTGGATATGAGATTCAGAAGTTCTTTTCTTCCCTCAACGGATTTGAGATTTAGGTTCTGAAGAGTCTTTCCATAGTTTACGGAAGAGTAATAGGCAGACCAACCACCAAGGCTCTCCCCTGCAGTGCGCCAGTTTTGGGTGACGTCTCCTCGGGGGCTTTCTACCTTGATGACTTCGGCGCCAAGCTCTGCAAAAAAAGTTCCCACAGATGGCCCTGCCAAAACGGAGGAAGCATCTATTACTGTGAGTTCAGAAAACATGGAGAGGGTGGTGTTGAGTTGTTTGTTAAATCACTTCTTGGTATGTGTCTCTACAACTTCCAAAACCGTTCTAAAGGCAACGTACTTGTCCTTGTATCGGCTGGTGTGCTTTTCTTGAAGTGCAGGAGCGTGATTCTCATTGTAATCCAAAAGCGTAGGCATATCCTCCACGGTATACTGAATGGAGTAAGTAATACCCGCTTGCTCTTCCACCATTACTCGGCTCATTTTGGCTTCCATAAATTTTCCGGTGGCCATCACTTCGGGAATGTGAACGGACGACATCCATTGTACCCAGTCCTGAGCAATGTCCTCGTCTATGTTTACCGTTACGTTGTATATGTACATTGAAATTCGAGTTAGGAAGGGTTATTATCTGATGGGATGGCTTCACCGGATTTGCGACTGGGAGAAAACTGAAGCTTTAACCCCACGTACCAGAGAAGTGCAAACATGATCATAGATAGGAAGAGATGCGTGGGCTGCAACCATTTGGGCACTCCCATATACGCCATAATAGCTCCCGTCAAAACCGAAATAAGCATTATGACCACTACGCCGTCAAAGGCTTTTATGACAACCTCCTTTTGTCTCCAACTCCAAGCCAAAAACAGAGAGGCGAGAATCAATACCAAAGAGAAGGAACGGTGGACGTAAAACACAATATCCATTTGATCTATCCACAAATCTCTTGGAGACATGGACTTTGCCAGGAGGTCTATTTGCTCTCTGATCTGAGTTCCCATTACAATTTGGGCGAGTAAAAGGAGAACCAGCACAAATACAAAATAGGCGCTTTTCTTGGGAAGATTGTACTCCACATGTTCACTGGATTCTCTCTGCAGAGAAAAGATAAATGTCACCATCAACGCGATCAAAAAGAGCGCACCCAACATGTGATAGGTAATCTGATGAGGAACCAGGTTTCCGTCTACAACAACTTTTCCCAACCAAGCTTCAAATCCCAATCCAAATAGGCCCAATGCAGAATACAGAACGTACCACTTGTTCTTACTCCACATGGCAAAACTCAAGAAGAACATCAAAACCATGGGTACCCCTGACAGAGCTCCCAACAATCTATTGATATATTCTACCCAAGTGTGAAAGGGATTAAAAATGGCATAGTCGTGACGAGTGTACTTTTCCCAGTTGTCAGGGTTGTAGGAGTATCCCGCAGTAAAATCGCTTTTGGCGGACCACAAGGACTCTTCATATACAATCATTTGACCTTTGGCAAACTCTCTTTCTGGAGCCCAAATAACTTGAGATTCTTCCGTGGGAGGAATTAGGTATCCAAAACACTTAGGCCAATCGGGACAACCCATTCCGGATCCCGTCATGCGCACAATGCTACCCGCCATTACAACGAGCAATAAAAGAATCAACTCAATCTGAGCCAATCGTAAGAGGACCCTTCTTATCATGAGGATTTTGAATTTGTCGCTTCTTAGCTTTCAGTAACAGCCGTTTCTTCCGTCACTTCAATTTTCTCAGATTCGATAGACTCGTCTGTTGTTTCTTCTTCAGCAGATCCCGCCTCGGCAACCTTTGCAGTGTAAGCACCGTTGGCAACGGTTTGGATTACTTCAATAATTTCTTCTTCTGAAGTTACTTTGCTGTCATATTTTACGACTGCCGTTTCGGAAGGAAAGTCAATTGTGGCTACTTCGATTCCGGGGGCTTTGCTCAACGCTTTTTCAATGGCGCCTTTACAGCCCATTTCGCAAGTCATTCCACCAATTTCAAGGTCAACTTCAGAATCCGCCACTACAGCAACCTTTACAGTTTCTTCTGTTTTTGAAGTTTCTGTTGCCAATGCTGCGTCAGTTTCTTGCGCATTGTTACAACTAAACATACCGAAAACGGTTACAAGGAGATATATCGATTTTTTCATGATGTAATTTTTCACAAAGATACACTCAAAAAGACTAGGATCTTGCCCATTGGGTATTTAATAGACAGTAAACGTGCATCATTCGTAAAAATTGAACGTAATTTGCAACCAACTAAGCACTGATGAAAGAAAACAAGAGCCAATTGGCTTGGGCCATTTTTGTCGTTCTCGCCCTTATCTGGGGGAGCTCATTTATCCTAATGAAACGAGGATTGATTTCGTTTTCTCCCTATCAAGTAGGTGCGCTAAGAGTTGGATTTGCGTGGTTATTTACCTTGCTCATCGGTTTTAAGCACCTTGTCAAATTCACAAAAAAGAACTTTGTGCCCTTTCTCATTGTCGGTTGGTTGGGCAATGGCCTACCCTACCTGCTCTTCCCCTTGGCGGTGACCAAACTGGATACCTCTGTGGTGGGAATCATCAATTCATTGGTTCCTCTCTTTACATTGATTGTGGCGGTGGTTCTCTACAGGACACCCGTTAAAAAACTTCAAATACTAGGCTTGTTTCTCGGGTTGGGCGGAGCCATTTTCTTGATCAACCCTTCGGGTGTGGGAGCGGAAATATCTTCGCACCTAACGTATGCAGGATTTGCCATTGCCGCAACCATCATGTACGCATTATCCATTACGACCATCAAGAATAAACTCTCCGAATACAACAGCATGACCATTACCCTAATGTCTTTGATGACCACGGGGCCCTTCCTGCTCATTGGAGCGGTTGCAACCGGAAGTATCGAGGTTTTACAGAATGATCCAGAAGGGTTTAAGAGCCTAGCTTACATTTCTGTATTGGGAATCGTAGGATCCTCTATTGCGGTGGTGCTTTTTAATCGATTGATCAAGCTCTCCTCTTCACTCTTTGCGAGTTCAGTAACCTACGCCATTCCCATTGTGGCCATTCTTTGGGGTTGGTTTGACGGAGAAAACATCGGATGGAATCACCTCATTGGCGGCACTGCCATCCTTATTGGAGTATGGCTGGTGAATAAAAAACCCAGGGAGAAAAACCTATAGCCCTTCCGCTATCGGTTAGAATACATTTTCTCGTAGTAATTCTGATAAGCTCCAGAAGTCACATTCTCTAGCCACTCTTCATTGTCTAGATACCAGTCAATGGTAATGGCCAATCCCTCTTCAAAAGTTACGCTGGGAGACCACCCCAGCTCTTCGTTGATCTTGGTGGCGTCGATGGCATATCTCTTGTCGTGTCCGGGTCTGTCTTTTACATACGTGATGAGCTTTTCTGCTGTTCCCTCTGGGTTGCCCAACTTGGCATCCATTTGGCGGCACATCACTCGAACGAGGTCAATGTTCTTCCACTCGTTAAACCCACCGATGTTATAGGTTTCACCATTTTTTCCTTCGTGGTATACCAAGTCAATGGCTCGTGCGTGATCCACTACGTAGAGCCAATCTCTTGTATAGTTTCCATCGCCGTAAACGGGAAGTGGTTTGTTGTTTCTGATATTGTGAATAAACAGGGGGATCAATTTCTCGGGAAATTGATTTTGCCCGTAGTTGTTAGAACAGTTGGTCACTACGTAAGGAAGACCGTAGGTTTCTCCGTAGGCTCTGACAAAGTGGTCAGAACTGGCCTTAGAGGCTGAGTAAGGACTGTTGGGATCGTAGGCCGTAGTTTCCATAAAGAGACCGGTTTCACCCAAGGTTCCATACACCTCATCCGTCGAGATGTGGTAGAAACGCTTGCCTTCGTAGTTTCCATTCCAAGACTTGCGAGCTGCATTGAGAAGGTTTACCGTTCCGATGACGTTGGTCATCACAAACTCCAATGGATTCTCAATAGAGCGGTCTACATGACTTTCTGCAGCGAGGTGAATGACTCCATCAAAGGAGTGCTCTTCAAAAAGGCCATTGATAAAATCAGCATCGACAATATCGCCTTTTACAAAGTGGTAATTAGAACTTGAATCCAAGTCCGAGAGGTTTTCCAAATTTCCTGCATAGGTCAACTTGTCCAAGTTGTAGATTTCGTAATTAGGATACTTGTTAACCATTAACCTCACTACGTGTGAACCAATGAATCCTGCGCCTCCTGTTATTAAAATCTTCATTTGTAAAACCTTTATTTTAGTCCTCTAACATCTTTTTCCCAAAGCCAAGCGGAGAGCATGGCGTCATCTAATGATCGATGCGCACTCCAACCCAATACGTCGTTGGCTTTTTTTGTATCGGCATAAGCCGCCACTACATCTCCGGGTCTTTTGTCCACGATGCGATAGTTCACTTTTACGCCGGTCATCTTTTCAAATGACTGTATAACTTCCAAAACGGTAGATCCAGTGCCCGTACCTAAGTTAAATATTTCGAAAGAGGTTTCATTCTTCTTTTGAAATAGTCTCTCGAGGGCAATTACGTGCGCCTCGGCAATATCCATTACGTGAATATAATCGCGGATACACGTGCCATCTCTTGTTGGATAGTCATTTCCAAAAACCAATAACTCCTCTCTAATTCCCGCTGCCGTTTGCGTAATGTAAGGCACCAAGTAAAGAGGCACTCCAATGGGCAATTCGCCAATGCGATGAGAGCTATGAGCCCCAACGGGATTGAAGTATCGCAAGGCAATGGCGTTTAAAGACTGCTCTACTGTGGTATCAAAAATGATTTCCTCTCCAATTTGCTTGGTGTTTCCATAGGGAGACATGGGCAATTGAACGGGAGCATTCTCTGTAATGGGCAATTCTTCTGCCTCTCCGTATACGGTGCACGAAGAAGAGAAAATAATATTATCCAACCCTCTCTCTGTCATTTCCTTTAGGAGGCAAACCAGAGAACCAATGTTGTTTTGATAGTATTTAAGAGGGTCTTTTACACTCTCTCCAACGGACTTGTGAGCTGCAAAATGAATGACTCCCTCTACGTCGGGATGCGCATCAAAAAGTCTCTTCACATCTGCTGGATTTGCCATGTCTAAATTGAGGTAGTCAATTTGACCTTTGTCTCCTGCGAGTTCTTTGATGCGATCTAGAATCCAGCCTTCGGAATTACATAGATTGTCCACGATAACCACGTCAAATCCTCTTTCTAGAAGTTCAACACTGGTGTGGGAACCAATAAAACCCAGGCCTCCAGTTACGAGTACTTTTGGCATAACTAGTTGGGTCTTTTAATAAAGTTGTCGAATTTGTTGTGCTCCTTTTTGTACAGTTCCTTCTCCGGGAGAGACTTGAAATATTCATAAGTAATCTTAAGCCCTTCCGCTCTTCCTACCTTAGGACTCCATCCCAAAAGCTCCTTGGCTTTTGTAATGTCTGGCTGTCTCTGCGTAGGGTCGTCCTTGGGAAGGTCTTTGTAGATAACCTTTTGACTGGTTCCTGTCAATTTAATGATCTCCTCTGCAAAATCTCCAATGGTAATTTCATCGGGGTTACCTATGTTTACTGGATCGGCAATATCACTAAGGAGCAGTCGGTAAATACCTTCTACCAAATCGTCTACGTAGCAGAATGATCGAGTTTGAGAACCGTCGCCAAATACGGTGAGATCCTCTCCACGTAAAGCTTGACCAATAAATGCCGGTAAAACTCTACCGTCATTTAGTCTCATTCTAGGTCCGTAGGTATTAAAAATCCTAATGATTCTAGTTTCTAATCCGTGAAAAGTATGGTATGCCATAGTAATGGCTTCTTGAAACCTTTTTGCTTCGTCATATACACCTCTTGGTCCAACGGGATTCACATTTCCCCAATAAGATTCTTTCTGAGGGTGAACATGGGGATCACCGTATACTTCAGAAGTTGATGCCACTAGAATTCTCGCCTTTTTTGCCAAGGCCAATCCTAAAAGATTATGAGTACCCAAAGAACCCACCTTTAGGGTCTGAATAGGTATTTTCAAATAATCTATAGGACTTGCCGGTGAAGCAAAGTGTAGGATATAATCAAGATCTCCTGATACATGAGTATGCGTAGAAACATCGTGATTGTAAAAGGTAAACTCTTTTAGGGGAAATAGGTGTTCAATATTTTTCAGGTCACCCGTAATGAGGTTATCCATCCCCACAACTTCATAACCTTCTTTAATAAATCTATCACATAAATGTGACCCTAAAAATCCCGCTGCACCGGTGATTAAAATTCTTGGCATCGCAAATTATTTATTACCTATACAGTAATAGGTATATTCTCTTTTCTGCATCTCTGATGCGTTATAAATATTTCTTCCGTCAAATACTACTTTTTCTGTTAGGTTGTTAGACACCTTGTCCCACTGTGGTGAGCGGAATTCTCCCCATTCAGTAACTAGCAATAAGGCGTCAGCTCCCATGGTGGCTTCGTATTCATTGCCCGCAAAGGCTATCTTGTCTCCCACCATATGCTTGGCTTCCTTCATCGCTACGGGATCATAAGCTACTACCTTGGCACCTTCTGCCAAAAGCTTGTCTATCAATACCAAACTCGGGGCTTCTCTCATGTCATCGGTTTGTGGCTTAAAACTCAATCCCCACATCGCAAAGGTCTTGCCCTTGATGTCGCCGTTGTAATGCTTCATCACCTTGTTGAACAAAACGCTCTTTTGATCCTCGTTAACGTCTTCTACAGATTGGAGAATGCGCATCTCGTACTCGTTCTCACGAGCCGTGCGAATCAATGCTTTTACATCTTTGGGGAAACAGCTTCCTCCGTATCCGATGCCTGGGTAAATAAATCGTGTTCCAATTCTTGGATCCGATCCAATTCCCTTTCTCACCCAGTTCACGTCCGCTCCCATGATCTCACATAGGTTGGCGATATCGTTCATAAAGCTAATCTTAGTCGCCAGCATAGCGTTGGCGGCGTACTTGGTCATCTCCGCAGAGGGGATGTCCATGATGATTACTGGGTGACCGTTCAAGGTGAAAGGTCTGTATAGGTTTTCCATAACCTCCTTGGCGCGGTCAGACTCTACTCCTACCACAATGCGGTCGGGTTTCATAAAGTCTTCTATGGCCGCTCCTTCTTTTAGGAACTCTGGATTAGAGGCTACGTCAAAGGGAATGTCTGCGGCACGCTTGGCCAAGGCCGCTGTGATGGCGCCTTTAACCTTCTCTGCGGTACCAACGGGCACAGTACTCTTGGTAACGATGACTCCGTAGCCATTCATGTTCTCTCCTATGGAAGTCGCCACCTGCAAAACGTACTTGAGATCTGCCGACCCGTCCTCTCCCGGAGGCGTTCCCACAGCAATAAACGCTACATCGGCTCCTTGAATGCTCTGCGCCAAATTGGTAGAGAAATGCAATCTATCCTTCTTGGTGTTGCGCTCTACGATATCTTCTAAACCGGGCTCGTAAATGGGAAGAATCCCTTTTTTGAGGTTTTCAATTTTATTGATGTCAACATCTACACAGGTAACGTCAATTCCAACGTCTGCCAAACAGGCGCCGGTTACTAATCCTACATATCCTGTACCTACTACGGTTATTTTCATCGGTTTATTATTTTATCAGAAAGAGAGATGTGAAATCTCAACTGTGAAAGTTCAGTTTGTATTATTTATTGAGGTATTCCAATACGCTAGAGGTAATGTACTCTAACTGTTCTGAGTCTAATTCTGTGTGCATGGGCAGTGAGAATACTTGGTTAACCAAATCCTCAGTTACGGGAAATGCACCTGCACCATATCGGTCGTCTTTGTAAGCAGATTGCATGTGCAGGGCCACAGGATAATAAATCATTGCAGGGATATTCTTTCCTGCCAAAAACTCAATAAGACCATTGCGATCTGCACCTTCAATTTTAAGTGTGTATTGATGAAATACATGTGTGCTCTTATCCGCTCTGACCGGGATGGTTAACTTTGGGTGACCTTCGAAGGCCGCATCGTAGGCTTTTGCAGCTGCTGCTCTGGCAGAACTGTAAGAATCCAACTGACGAAGTTTTATGCGCAAAATAGCCGCCTGGATGGAATCCAATCTTGAATTCACACCAATACTGTCGTGATAGTATCTCTTAGATTGTCCGTGATTTACTATCATTCTCAACTTTGCAGCCAAATCTCCATTGCGGGTAAAGATGGCTCCACCGTCTCCCATACAACCGAGGTTCTTTGAAGGGAAGAAAGAAGTAGAACCAATGTCTCCAATGGTTCCAGCCTTCATCACTCTACCATCAGAGAATGTGTAATCAGAACCAATGGCTTGAGCGGTATCTTCAATCACAAAAAGGTTGTGGTCCTTTGCGATTTGCATAATGGTTTCCATATCCGCCGTCTGACCAAATAGGTGAACGGGGACAATGGCTTTTGTCTTGGGAGTGATGGCCTTTTTGATGGCCTCCGTATCTATTAGGAAAGTATCAGGGTCTACATCTACCAATACGGGCTTGAGTTGCAAAAGTGCAATGACTTCAGCAGTAGCTACGTAAGTAAACGTTGCAGTAATAACTTCATCTCCGGGCTGAAGACCCAGAGCCATCATGGCACATTGAAGGGCATCCGTTCCATTGGCACATGGAATGACGTGCTCAACATTTAGGTATTCTTCTAGTTCGGATTGAAATGATTTAACTTCCGGACCGTTGATAAAGGCAGAGGATTCTATAACATCCAATACGGCCTTGTCAACTTCGGGTTTTATTTTGTCGTACTGTCGAACGAGGTCGACCATTCGTATAGGTTCCATCTATCAGATTTTATTGACCGCAAATGTAACCAAACCTTTGCAAGAATTAGAAAGAAGGTCGAATTAAGTATCTTCGCAGTG
This sequence comes from uncultured Schleiferiaceae bacterium, assembly GCA_965658445.1. Lineage (GTDB taxonomy): Bacteria > Bacteroidota > Bacteroidia > Flavobacteriales > Schleiferiaceae > CBFHSF01. The sequence goes on from CBFHSF010000017.1 coordinate 10,612, forward strand.
AAATCGCATTTTTTGATGAAAAATCCCATACTCATACTCCTGTTCTCTATCCTTTGTTTTACCGTAAACGGGCAAATAAGGAATAGAGACTCCACCGTTTCCGGAAGTTTGTACAGCGCCCAATTTGGGGCCTATGCCACCGCAGGTGACTGGGCGGGGCGTTACAATTCTAGTTATGGCATTGGAGCCGGTTACGACTACAAAACCACAGGGAATTGGCTTTTTGGAGGATCCTTTCTCTACCACTTTGGAGAGAGTTTTACCGGAAGTGACCCCTTTGCGGACATCCGTTTGGAAAATGGTGAATTGTTAGCCCTCAGTGGAGACTACGCCTCAGTTCGTGCCAATCAGGCCGGCTGGACCATTAAGGCCAACGTGGGAAAGATTCTCCCCATTATGGGACCCAACCCCAATAGCGGATTGCTCTTGCAAATGGGAGCGGGTTATGTGAGACATAAACTCAACATCACCAACCCGGGAGAAACCATGCCCAACATCAGTGGAGAATACGAAAAGGGCTATGACGAATTGCACACGGGATTTTTGACCTCACAATACATTGCATACGCTCACCTTGGAAACCGCAGACTGGTAAACTTCACGGCGGGTTTTGAATTTATGCAGGGCTTTACAACCAATGCACGAGGTTACAACTATTCTTCGGGGCAAGCCGACACAGGATCCAAATTGGATCTGTACATAGGGGCTAAAATCACATGGATTTTCCCTGTCTACTCCAAAAACGAACAGAAGTACTACTACTTCCAAGACTAGCAACATGAAGGGGCTTTATTCTCTCTTTATCCAGTCCTACTCCACTCTTGTAAAAGGGGTGGCTTTGACAGGCAATGAAAAGGCCATTGATTGGGTAAAGGGGAGAAGAGAAATCATGGCAAGGCTCAAGGCATTTGGGCCTGAAGCGCAATCAATACTATGGATACATGCAGCTTCACTTGGAGAATTTGAGATGGCCAGACCGTTGATCAAAAAACTGAAAAATGCTTATCCCAAGGATAAAATAGTAGTTACCTTTTTTTCGCCTTCAGGTTACAACGCTTTAGTAGATGACTCAGACATTGATTTGGCCTTGTACCTTCCCATAGACAAAAAGAAGGAAACCAAAGAGTTCTTGGAATTGCTCAATCCCAAATTGGCGATTTTTGTCAAATATGAATTTTGGCCCAATCTATTGGATCAAATCATTCTTAAAGACATACCCTTTTTCATAGCCAGTGCGACCTTTAGGCGCGATCACCTCCTCTTTAAACCCTGGGGAAAGTTCATAGCAAGTCGTGTGGCCAAAGCTCAAAGAGTATTTGTTCAAGATCCTCTCTCCGAAGAATTGCTGCAGACTCATGGATTCCGCAATGGAGAACTTTCTGGAGATGGTAGATTTGACAATGTTCAACGCATCGCTTCGGAAGAAATCTCATTTCCAGAAATTGAACGCTTCCTCGATGGGCAAAAGGCCATAGTTATGGGTAGCTCATGGCCCGAAGATGAGGACCAAGTCTATCCATTGATACGTCAATTTCCTCAGTACAAATTCATTTTTGCACCCCACGACATATCTGCAAAGCACGTTAGTCAAATTTCAGAATCCATTCCCACTAGGGTTCTTACCTATTCAGAACTAAAAGAACACCCTCAACCCGAGGAATTTCAAGTTCTTATTCTGGACACCATTGGGATGTTGAGTAGAGTGTATGCCTATGCGCATCTCGCCTTTGTGGGAGGTGGCTTTAAGCAAGGCCTTCACAATATCTTAGAACCTCTCGCTCATGGAGTGCCGACCGCATATGGACCCAACCATGAGAAATTTTGGGAAGCCAACGCTGCGGCAGAGAACGGTGGAGGAAAAATCATTAACAACACGGCAGACCTAAGGGAGTGGATTTCTTTTTTTCGCGAAGACTTTGAATACCAGAAGGAACGCTCTCGAGCTTTGGACTTCATTCAATCACATAGCGGAGCCACTCAAAAAATGTTCGACTCAATCCGCTCATTTTTAAAAAATTAAGCACGACTTCTTACACTACATGAAAAAAACTACAGTTCTTTATTTAGAATTAGTCTAATTAAATATAGATTTGCATAGAAAATTTATGTCTAACGCAATTCTACTCAAATGTTTGTTGCTATAAACTACATCTCCTGCAAGGAGCACTACACTCAAAAATTCGAAGATTTATTCGCCACACGTGCAAAAGCCATTGACACCATGCCTGGATTTCATCACATGCAAGTACTCAAACCTGCAACCTCTGAGGACCCCTACCTCATTGTTAGCCATTGGGACAAAAAAGAGGACTTTGAAACATGGACTCGTTCAGAGGCTTTTATCAAAGGGCACAAAAGAGGGTTTGCTGATATTGTTGAAGCAAGAGAAAAGGGCCTCGAACCTCCTATGACTTCTCAGTTTAAAACCTACAATGTGATCTCAGAGTAATTGGGTTTCAGAATGAAAAACATTCTCAATACAAAAACAAAGAGGACCCTGAAAAAATTCGGGGTCCTCGGTTTTATGTTCTTCCTTATTAAAGGACTGGTGTGGCTAGCCATCTTTGCAGGGCTCGGCTCATATTTTACAAGCTAAATACAAGTCAATAACTTATGGCTGCGCCTTCCCAATTAAATCCAAAATAAAGGTGTATTCCATGGCCGTTTCTCTGTAGGCTTCATATCGTCCCGAAGCACCACCATGCCCAGTATCCATGTTACAATACAACAACAAGGGTTGAGATTTATCCATTCTCATATCTCGCAACTTGGCTACCCACTTTGCGGGTTCCCAGTACTGAACCTGAGAATCGTGCAAACCTGTGGTTACCAAAATCGCTGGATAGCGCTTAGCAGCTACTTGATCGTAGGGAGAATACGACTTCATGTACTCATAGTACACTGAATCCTTGGGGTTACCCCATTCATCAAATTCACCTGTCGTCAACGGAATGCTCTCATCTAACATGGTGGTTACCACGTCTACAAAGGGGACTGCGGCAATAACCCCTCTAAAGAGAGTGGGTTCCATATTGAGAACAGCTCCCATCAAAAGGCCTCCTGCACTTCCACCCATGGCAAACATTCTGTCGGATTGAGTATAGTTGGATTCCACGAGGAATTTCCCACAATCAATAAAGTCCGTAAAGGTGTTTTTCTTGTTGAGAAGCTTGCCGTCTTCGTACCAATCACGTCCCAAGTATTGACCGCCACGAACGTGGGCAATGGCCATTACAAAACCTCTGTCCAAAAGACTTAAACGAGTGGCACTGAAATAATCATCAATGGTATAACCGTACGATCCATATGCGTACAATAGCAGAGGGGCATTGGATTGTTTTCCTGTAGATTTCTTGTAAACGATAGAAACGGGAACTTTCTCTCCGTCTCTGGCCGTGGCCCACAATCTCTCAGAAGTATAGTCTTCAGGGTTGTAACCACCCTTGACCTCCTGTCTCTTCTGCACCACTGATTCCCCCGTTTTCATATTGAAATCAATCACCGAATTGGGATAGACCAAACTCGAGTAATTGTATCGCAACCAATCGCTGTCATAATCCGCATTAGAGCCAATGGACATCATGTAAGTCTCTTCTTCAATGGGAAGCTTTTTTACTTCGTCAGAAGACGTGGATCGAATGATGAGTTCCGTCAGTCCATTACTTCTCTCCTCACTCACTATGTAATTTTTGAAAACATCAATGTCTTCCAAAAAGACACCTTCGCGGTGTGGGATCAAATCCATCCATTGAGACACATTCGTAGCGTTCTCAGAGGCCACGCTCAACTTAAAGTTCTTGGCATCACCAGAATTGTTTCTGATATACCATTGGTCCCCTGCGTGATCAATGGAATACTCCAATCCTCTTACACGAGGCGTGAAAATTTCAAAAGAACCTTCCGGCTCATTGGCGGGGAGAAACCTTACTTCATCACTCTTTGTACTCGAGGAGTGGACGATGATAAATCGATCACTTTTGGTCTTGCTTACGCCGATGTGAAAGGTTTCATCTGTTTCCTCAAAAACCAATTTATCCGGCGTATCACCTCCCCATACGTGAGAATACACTTGGTAAGACCTAAGGGTTTCTGGATCTTGTTTGGAATAGAAGACCGTTTGGTTGTCATTCGCCCAAACACAATCACCTACCACGTTCTCAACTTTCTCTTCAGAAATCTCTTCCGTCGTTAAATCCTTTACGTACAACGTGTAGATTCTTCTACTGACCTCGTCGGCAGAAAAGACCATTTTTTGATTGTCTGGACTAATTACCACAGAGCCAACTTGATAGTAGTCTTTTCCCTCTGCCAACTCATTGACGTTGAGAAGAATTTCTTCGGGGGCCTCTAGGCTTTCCTTCTTTCTACAAATGATGGGATACTGCTGCCCCTTCTCAAATCGAGTGTAATAATAGTAACCTCTCTTTTTGTAGGGTACGGATTGATCATCTTCAACCAAGCGACCAATCATTTCCTGATAAAGGGTCTCCTGGAACGGTTCCGTCTCCTTCATGACATACTCTCGGTAGGCATTTTCCTTATTGAGGTAATCGATTACCTCAGGATCCTCACGGTCGTTCATCCAGAAATAGGGATCTACCCTCACGTCTCCGTGGGTCTCAAGTCTTTTGGGGACTTTTTTGGCTATGGGTTCTTGCGTCATGTTTGGCGAAAGATTGTTTTGACAAGCCGTACTCAAGACGGACAATGCCAAGAGTACAGCTGCGGCTCTCATTATTTAAATTCTACTTTGGTTCCAAATCCCTTTTCAGGATTGGTGATTTCTTCTCCTTTTTGAGTGTTAGAAACCGATCTTCCATCTTCAGAAATAATGTATTCAGAGTTGCTTGTACTCTTTACCTTATCCTCGAAGTGGAAGGTGTTAGTGAGTTCCATAAATTCTAACATTTTGGTGAAGCTCGTGTCTTGAAGCATTTCGTCTGTATCAGGTGATTCCACGAATTCAAACACGCCATCTTCCATACTAAAGTTACCTTGAGAAAGCATAAAACCATTCAGGTTTTCATCAGCCTCTCCCACGGAAGAACCAAAAGAATTCAAAGATTCCAAATCTTCAAATTCATATTCAAAGGTCATGACTCCTTCTCGGTAGTAAACATCAGCATTGGAAATCCCTTCTTTTTGGTTGAAGGCATCTACAAGGGAATCTTTCTTTTCATCAATCCCTTCCTGAATCCCTAGCTCCAAGGAATCGGATTCATCGTCAGCAAAGGCAATAAGGCCACTGATGTCTATCTGGTTGACTACTTTTCCAGAAAAGTCATCGTCAAAATAAAAGTCAGAATTAAAGGCACAACTCGCGAAGAGAAAAAGACCTGATAATGTGTAAAATAGTTTTTTCATGTTTGAAATTGAATAAATAGGGCTTCAATAATATTTCGGTAAATATAAAGAATGACCGCCTTCAACTTAATGCATATCATTATTGTTTGTATTTTCATGGAAAATAAGGATATATGAACTACACAGAACCTATGTTGAGAGATGATGCCCTAAAGGGGAAAGTCATTGTAGTAACGGGTGGTGGAACGGGTTTGGGAAAATCCATGAGCACCTACTTTTCTAAGTTGGGAGCCACTATTGTTATCACCTCCAGAAAGCTTGAGGTTCTAGAAAAGACAGCAGCAGAAATGTCTGCTGAGACCGGTGGAACCATTATTCCTGTAGCCTGTGACGTTCGTGATTACGACCAAGTGGAAAACTTGCTCAAGGTAACCCTTGAGAAAGCAGGTTCCCCAGATGTATTGGTAAACAATGCGGCGGGAAACTTTATCAGCCCAACAGAAAAGCTCTCCCATCGCGCCTTTGATGCCGTTATTGACATCGTCCTTAAGGGGACAAAAAATTGTACCCTGGCCTTTGGGAAACATTGGATTGATCAAAAGGAAAAAAACAAAAACATCCTCAATATCGTAACCACTTACGCTTGGACTGGGTCAAGTTACGTAGTGCCTTCTGCCATCAGCAAGGCGGGTGTTTTGGCCTTGACGCGCTCTCTTGCCGTGGAGTGGGCCAAATACGGAATCCGCAGTAATGCCGTTGCTCCTGGCCCCTTCCCCACAGAGGGTGCTTGGTCTAGAATACTTCCCGGTGACTTAACTGAAAAGCTCAATGTAGTCAACCAAATTCCGTTGAGAAGAGCTGGCGAGCACCAAGAATTGTCCAACCTCTGTGCCTACATGGTTTCTGACTTTGCCGCCTACATGAATGGCGAAGTGGTGACCTTAGACGGAGGGGAATGGCTTCAAGATGCCGGTCAGATGAACTTCTTAGATGCTGTCACCCCTGAGATGTGGGACTTCTTTATTTCACTTTCCAAGAAATCGAAGTAGTTCTGAGTATTTACCAAAGGTTCTATTGAACAGAAGAAACAGATTGACATCTACTATATAAATGTAAAAAGAGGAAGCGCTGCTTCCTCTTTTATGTTTTCAGTATATGTTTTTGTTTGACCCTTTAAAAAAAGCCTTAGTTGTACGACTGCAAATTTTGCAGGGCTTGTTGACTTGGCTTGTGTTGAGGATTGTACTCCAAAGCTTTTCGGTAATCGGCTTCTGCCTTGGTCACATCACCTAACTTCTGGTACGCGTAACCTCTTCCGTAATAGGCCCTGTGATTGATTTCTTGAACGTTGATAGCTCTAGAAAAATACTCGATGGCATTGCGGTAGTCTCCCAGCTGCATGTGTACATATCCCAAGCTAAAGAAAGGCTCAGGATCAGCGGGGTTGTACTTTGTAGCCTCTAGGTAGGCTTCAATGGATTCATTCCACTCTTGGTTTTTCATGTAGTAGAATCCCAGCTTGTAGTAGATGTCTGCTCGGGTAGAATCAATTTCAATCAATCTCTTGTAATAAGAAACCGCCAAGGGATCTTTTTGTGAGGCGTACAATACGGCAACCATATCAATGGCTTCCCAGAAATCGGGATTGATATCAATGGCTTTTTGTGCCATTCTGATCGCGTTAACAGTATCTGCTTGAAGGCTCAACAAATTGGTGGCCTGTATCATGTAAATCTTTTCGTTGTTGGGATTGATGGCCATGGCCTCTTTGAGAAGGATTTCACTGTCCTCGTACTCTCCAACTGTCGTGTAAAGCTTCGCAAGACTCAATCTACAGTCAATGGATTGAGGGTCTAATTCTATACATCGCAACCAAGAATCTCTAGAAATGCGGGTTTTATTGAATACCATATTTACTTCTGCCCAAGTATCCCAATATTGGGCATTGGTAGAATCTAAAGACAAAGCCGTCTGAGCATCCGCCAAGGCGTATTTGATATTCTTTTTATTGAGGTATTCAATAGCTCTTAGGTTCAAGGCCTTTGTATCAGTTGGGTGCTCAAAAATCCAAGAAGTCAATGAATCTAAGTAGGGATCCACAGCTCTTGCAAATGCATCAACAGGAACTTCAGTGGTTGCTGTGGTATCTACCACTTCCGTAGACTCTCCAGAATTACAAGACCAGAGAAAGGCAAAACCCGCCACAAGGCCCCATAGAATAAATTGTCTTTTCATGCGATGTGATTTGCGATCAAAAGTACCAAAATCAATTGTTAAACCGCTGTTAAAAAAATGCCCCGGAGTTACCGGGGCAATTAACTGAGTATCGAAGGCTATTTTTCTTCTTCTATTTTGTGAAGAACCTTCTCTTCTATCTCTTCTGCAAGCTCAGGATTGTCCACAAGTAATTGCTTCACAGCGTCTCTACCCTGGCCTAGCTTGGTTTCTCCATAGCTAAACCAAGAGCCACTTTTCTTCACAATCTCGTGTTCAACACCCAAGTCCAGAAGCTCTCCTACCTTAGAAATTCCTGCTCCATACATAATATCAAATTCCGCCTGACGGAAAGGAGGAGCTACCTTGTTCTTAACCACTTTTACTCTTACGCGGTTTCCGGCTACAGAATCCCCGTCTTTAATTTGACTGGATCTTCTGATATCCAAACGAACCGATGCGTAAAACTTAAGGGCATTTCCACCCGTTGTAGTTTCGGGGTTTCCGAACATCACACCGATTTTCTCTCTTAGCTGGTTGATGAAAATACAGGTACAATTGGTCTTAGAAATAGAACCCGTCAGTTTTCTCAAGGCTTGTGACATAAGGCGAGCGTGAAGTCCCATTTTACTATCCCCCATCTCACCTTCAATCTCTGATTTAGGTGTCAAAGCCGCAACCGAGTCAATGATAATAATATCAATGGCACCTGAGCGAATCAAATTATCCGCAATCTCAAGTGCTTGCTCTCCGTTGTCTGGCTGTGAAATAATGAGCTCTTCTGTGTTAACGCCCAACTTTTCCGCATAAAACCTATCAAAAGCGTGTTCTGCATCAATAAAAGCTGCAATACCGCCTGCCTTTTGAGTTTCTGCAATGGCGTGCAAAGTCAAAGTTGTTTTTCCAGATGATTCTGGACCGTAAATCTCTACGACACGCCCACGTGGGTATCCACCCACTCCAAGAGCGATATCCAATCCCAAAGACCCCGAAGAAATAGTATCTACTTCTTCAATGGCTTTGTCTCCCATCTTCATTACGGCACCCTTACCATAGGTTTTGTCCAACTTGTCCATGGTAAGTTGTAAGGCCTTTAGTTTTGCTGTTTTATCGTTACTCATAGTGTTAAATATCTAATGTAAAATCGATACGAGTGATCAGTTTTTTGTCTGTTTCCAATTCGTTGCCACTCAATGTATAGCAAAAATAAAAAACGCCCTACGACAAAACGCGTCGTAGAGCGTAAGTTATTCACTAGTTTTTAAGAAATCTATTAGGCGAACAGTTGTTCTGTGGCCTCTTTGGTCTTTACTTTTTTGATGACTTTTTCCAAGGTTCCGTCTTCGCCAATCACAAAGGTTTGACGATGGATTCCATCAAAGACTTTTCCCATAAATTTCTTCTCTCCCCAGACGCCATATTGCTCAATAATCTTGCGATCTGTGTCTGCTATTAAGGGGAAGGGCAAATCGTATTTTTCAATAAACTTTTGGTGTCTAGCCTCAGAATCAGCGGACACACCTATTACCTGGTACCCTTTGGATTGGAGGTCAGAGTAATGGTCTCTGTAGTTGCACGCCTGGGTTGTACAACCCGGTGTCATATCCTTTGGGTAGAAGTACAAAATCACTTTTTTCCCTTTGAAATCAGAGAGTGAAATCGCATTTCCGTTTTGATCTACTCCTGAAAATTCTGGGGCCTTATCGCCTTCATTTAAATGTGTCATATTTTCTGAAAAGTTTAATCTGATTTTAATCGTCAACAATCGACTCCATGCGACTGTTCATATTCCAAACCAATGTACTTAAGTTTTTGTTTTGTGGAGGCCATTGAACTACTTTTATCGCATGACAAAAAAAGAAAAAGTCCAGTACGTCATAGACACATTAGAGGAGTTGTATCCAGAAACTCCTGTCCCTCTTGATCACAAAGATCCCTACACCTTGTTGGTAGCGGTTTTATTATCTGCTCAATGTACAGATGAAAGAGTCAACAAAATCACGCCACTGCTCTTTAGAGTCGCCGACAACCCCTACGACATGGCGAAGCTATCCGTAGAGGAGATTGCAGAAATCATTAGGCCCTGCGGATTGACTCCAATGAAGTCAAAGGGAATTTATGGACTCAGTCATATACTTATTGAAGAGCATAATGGAGAAGTTCCCGCCTCCTTTGAAGCCTTAGAGAAACTACCTGCTGTAGGACATAAAACTGCATCCGTTGTAATGAGTCAGGCCTTTGGCATCCCCGCTTTTCCAGTAGATACCCACATCCATAGATTGATGTATCGATGGAATCTTAGCAACGGCAAATCCGTTGATCAAACAGAGAAAGATGCCAAGAGACTTTTCCCTAGAGAGCTTTGGAATAAACTGCACCTTCAGATTATTTTTTACGGAAGGGAATACTCACCTGCCAGAGGATGGAAACTCGACAAGGACATAATTAGTAAAACCATTGGGAGAAAATCCGAGTGGAAAAATGCGGGTTAAAAAAGGTCAGTAAATATCTAGAAATCCGTGCTCAAAGAGAAATAAAATACTCTAGGCAACTGAACGCCATCTTCTATTCCCCAGGCCCAATCCGCTCTCAAGAAATAACCGAGTACACGAGATCTCAAACCAAATCCGTAACCTCCCACAATGGGGTCTTTTTGTTTGTCAACGATAATCTTAATGGGTCCGTTGTCAATGATTTCATTGTTGAGAGCATTTTCTTGAGAATAAGGCGTCGCTCCGTTCCAAGCCGTTCCCACATCACCAAACCCGACAATTTGGAAGGTATTTAGGAAATCCGATTGGATGGGACGGTTGAACATCATTCTAAAAATAGGAGCTCTAATTTCTGAATTGATGACGGCAAAGCTGGTTCCGTTTCTAGTATTCTGAGTAAACCCACGAAGGTTGGTAACTACCGTCTGGAAGATGTAGTTCTCGTCTTGCGCAATGGGCGTGTTGTTCTTAAAGCTCGGGTTTACTTGGTTGTCTACCCCTCCCAAGAAGTACAATAGCTTCTCTTGACCAAAGGTCGTTCCGTAGGCAAAGCGGTTGGCCCAAATCATTTCACGCCAAAGCGGCTGATAATGTCTTGCATCAATACCGGCAGTCCACATACCTGAGGGCGATACGTTAAGGTTCTCATAGAACTCCGTAAAGACCTTCCAACGCCATCCATTGTAGAGGTTTATTCCCTTTTTAATGGTGTTGTCGTAAACGTACTCAGCCTTCAAGATCCCGTAGGCGTTAATTCTATCTTCGCGCTCTAGCGCATTGAACTGACCATCAGAAAGTGTAATGGCTCTTTCATGTCTTGCTCCGGCAGAAAACCGAATGGATGCCACGGGATTGAAGGGCCATGAAATTTTGTAATGTGCCTCATTGGTGATATACCTCATAAAGTAGATGCCCTCGTAATTTACCTGAGACCTGCGGAGATAAGTCAGCATCTTGTCCAAGCGATACTTGTTGTTCACCAACTGAATCATTACTTCAGAGTTGGGACTTAGAGACAATCCGGCGATGGGTTGGAAATCCGTTCTAAATCCTCCCACCAAAGTGTAATTGTTGAAAAGGTCTACAATTCCCAATTTAAACACGGCATTAAATCCGGGGTTTAAGAGACCGGGTTGCGGGGAGCCCGTGTAAGGTTGATACGTTGGGTTATCAAAAACGAATCCAATCTGTATACCCACCTGATCTCTGTAGAACGTTGGGAAATATACTCGCGAACCGGGAAGTTCAAAGGGCTTTTCTTTTGCGACTGAGGCCAAATTATCCGCAGGCTTGTTTCCAGATGCATTTAGGTTTGTTCCCTTCTTTTCCTCTTCCTTTTTTGCGACTTCAAGTTCCTTCTTGGAAATAAACTTGTACTTGGCAAGAATATCTGGGTCAAAATCGTATTGCTCGATATTAATTTCGTATTCATCGCGATGACTTTCTACTACTTCCAATTCGTCAATAGATACATCTATGCTCTCCGTGGGACTGTTGGGCCTTCTGGCACCATCCAATGGAATGAGATCCAAATCTTCAGCGGGAAGCTTCTCTTCCAAATACAATCTAAACCTCTTGTCTTTGTAGAGTAAACTCACTTGGTTTTCACCGTTAAAACTAGAAGCCATCTGGGTTACGTTTAGGGAACTCTGCGTGACTTGAAATTTGTTGAAGTGATAATCGTAGTGTGTAATGGTATCTACGTAGGCCACAGAACTGTCTATGCCGATTAAATATTGGTTTCGCGTGCCCACATCATCAGACAGATATTGAATATAGCCTTGTTCGTACTCCTGGGGGAAAGTCTCGTGAACGTATGGGGTATTGGTCAAGCGCCAAAGCATCCTCTTGGACTTGTCCTTCTTTTTGATCTCTTCAATGTCACGCATGATAAACAAGTCGTGGAATGGAGAAAACTCCATGGTTTGATCGTCGTACTTGATGGTGTCGTGCAATCGATTAGAAGTAAACACAATTTGCCTGTCCCCCTTGACGTAACTTGGATTGTGGTCATCCCACTCATCCTGTGTTAGAGGCTTTATTGTGGTTGACAGCAAGGTGTATTCATAAATGTCAGAACGACCCGCCTTAACCGCGGACATGACCATTCGCTTTCCGTCAGAAGAATAGCTCATGGAGAGGACCTTTTCGAAACCAAAAAGACTCTTTTTATCTAGTTTCTTCTCTTCTACGTTGTAGAAATAAAGCCAGAGAAACCCCTTCTCCTCCGTTACAATGGCCAAGATGGTATTGTTGGGATTCCATGCCAGTACGGGAAAGGAGTAATCCGTGTTTTGAGAAATCTTATATCCTCCTTTGATGATTCGCTTTCTCCGATCTCTTTGTGTATCGTATATGTAGACTTTGTATTCTCCTAGCTTGTTGGTGTTGTATGCAACATAACGGCCATCATCTGATATTTTCAGTTGACCAAATTTTTGATTCTTATGCCCCTTGACGACTTGCTCTCCAGGAAGTTGGTCTTGAAGTTGAAAGGCCGGAGCGTAAATCTGCTTGTAATAATTCTCCCAGCCCTCTATGAGCTCTTCTAAATCAACGCCCAAGACATAGAGAAATCCATCATCAATGGATCGATTGATCACCGTCATGTAGATGACGTTTTTCACAACGGGAGTTCCATACGTCTGCGCTATGTACCTCCAAATGGCGTGTCCGGCATACACGGCATCATCCCCTGTAAGAACATTGAGTCGGTGGTACTTACCCGTGGCAATTCCATCTCTGACGTATTGGTCCATTTCCGTAGTCCAAGGATTTGAAATGTAAGAGATGGCACCCTCCATAAACCAAGAGGGAAGATTGAGCAATGTAGAGTTCTTGATACTCTCTGTGAAGCCCCCATAAATCTGACTTTGCAAAATCAAATCCGTCAATCCCGACCGAATCTGCTGCTCCAAATGAGCATAATCCCCATCGTAATACACAAACATCTTTGAACCCACAAGATGGGTTACACCTCCTGTGTTGTAGGCTTCGTCTGTATTGAGGTTTACATTGCTCTGCTTGAGGTCGGTAAGGCTGTTGAAGACGAGAACTTGAATTCTATCCGAAAGTCTTGCATCGAGATATCTCTCGAGTTGACCGAGGTTTTTGTGAACGAGCTCAGAGGCTTTTTCGGCGACTACTTTACCGTTCTTATAGTAGTATACGTCGTAGCGATCAAAGCGATAGTAGTTCCATTTGAACTTGTTGAACTGCACCCTATTCTTGCCATAGGTCTGATAGAGACCATAGTAAAACTGTGCCTCCGAAGATAGAGGCGCCAGAAAAAAGGCAGTTAAGAGAATGAGGAGTACTTTTTTCAAATGTTTCAGTTTAACGAACTAATTTACAATAATACTAACGCAATTTGCTAAAAACTGTTGTCAAAAAATCCGGGTGCTAGTTTTCAAAAAAACTTTACATTTGGGGACCTAAAACAAATCCATTATTATGAAAAAGCTATTACTTTTCGCTATCGCAGGTCTTGCATTGGTTGCCTGCGAAGATGACAGCGATAACGGAGGTGGCACTACCACACCTACAACTAAAGAAAAAATTGTTGGCTCTTGGATGGGTGACGAATTCGAAGTAAGCCAAACCGTTCCCGGTATCTTTGACACCACAGAGACTATTGACATTTCTTACCTAAACGTTGAATTCAACGATGACAACACAGGTTCTATCGACTCAATGGGAGTTGCACCTGAAACTTTCAACTGGTCATTGATCGGTGATGATTCTATGATTTTTGATGGTGATACGTTCATGATCGAAACTCTTTCAGGAACCAACTTTGACTTCTACCTAGAAGATGTTGAAGACCTTGGTGGTGGTATTGAGTTGACTTTCAGACAAACTATCATGTTGACAAAATAAGAAGTGATTTTTCACTTTCGAAAGCCGCCCGATTGGGCGGCTTTTTTATTCCTACCCCTTTCAAATGCGCCTACCCTAATTTAGGTAAATTGAGGTTTGGGGCTTTTTTGGTTGGTTGAAGGGTCTATATTTGACCTCGTAAAACAAACTAATTCACATTATCTTAATTAAACTACCATTATGAGAAAACAAATGAAAAAGCTCCTGTTATTTGCCTTTGCCGGTCTTACCCTTATTGCTTGTGACGATGACTCTGGCGACAACGGAGGAGGCACCACTACACCTAACACGAAAGAACAAATCATTGGCGATTGGAATGGAGATGAAGTTGAATTGCGTCAGGTAATTCCCGGAATCATTGACACTTCAGAAACCTTGAACATTTCTTACTACACCCTTACTTTCAATGAGAACCTAACCGGAAGAGTGGATTCTTCAGGTATTCTTATTGAGTACTTTGACTGGGACGTATTGGCCAACAACGACTTGGTTTTCTTTGAGGATACGTTTGAAATTGACGTTCTCAACGGAACCAACTTTAATTTCACTTCAGAAGAAGTTGAAGATATTGGCCAGGGAATGATCATGACCTTTACTCAGACCTACAAGTTGGTAAAGTAACGATATCTCGTTACAAAATACATCAACACTCTATAATGCAAAAGCCCCTCAAATGAGGGGCTTTTTTGTATCAAAACTTATCTAATCAGTCTTTCTTTAAACAAACTGAATTTAGAAATTCGCCTGTGCTAAAATCGCATCCTCAACTTCTTGGGAGTCCCATTGGTCTTTGATATCTGGTCTATCCATAATGGCTTCCATAATCTCATCTTGCTTTTGACCAATGGCCAAGGCTTTGTGATAGGGAATATGGCTAAAAGTTACCATAGAGTAAAGCGGCAACCATTTTTCAGGGTGCTTTTTGGAAATTTTGGCTTCGATTTTCTTGCGCAACAAGAACCTTGGATTGGCGGTTAAATCACGCATCTCTACAAAGTTTCTCATGGCCAAGTCCGCAATGGCATTTCCGTTGGGAGTTCTCTCCGTTTGATAGGCTTCCAAAACAGATTTCATGTCAGAATCTCCCATCTCCTCTAACAATTGGTTGAGGATGGTACAATCTTCAAAACCGGAATTCATCCCTTGCCCGTAAAAGGGAACAATGGCATGAGAGGCATCTCCCATTAAGGCCACTTTTCCATTTTTTGTCCACGGCGCACATCTGATGATTACCAAAGGTGCCGTCGGGTTCTCTTCCCAGTCTTGTTCAAAGGTTGGCATGAGATCATATGCATCCGCAAAAGTCTCTTTAAAGAAGGCCGTAGCTTTTTCTGTTGTGTTCAAAGCCTCAAAACTATCCTTTCCTTCATAGGGAAAGAAAAGCGTACACGTAAAAGATCCGTCCAAGTTGGGAAGAGCAATTAACATATAGCCGCCTCTGGGCCAAATGTGCAGGGCCTCAGTTTCCAATCTATGAGAACCGTCGTCATTAGGCGGAATGTTCAATTCTTTATAACCGTGCTCGATATACTCTTGAGAATAGTTAAATCGAGAAGTCTTTTGCATGGCCGCTCTGACTGCGGAAAAGGCACCGTCTGTTCCAAAAACTACGTCTGACTCTACGCTCTTGTGCTCTCCTTTGTGGTCAAACGTGGTGGTCCCAGTATTGAAATCAACACCCATACACTTGGAATCAAAAGTGATATTCACCTTATCGCTTTGTTCTGCCAAATCCATTAGTCGCTCATTGAGACCTCCTCTGGAAACCGAGTAAATGGCCTGGCCTTTTTTTCCATAGGCCTGCTCCGTAATGGTTCCGTCAACGGCATGCATAATTCTCTTGTGCATGGGAATGGCCATCTTTTTGATTTCGTCGCCAAGACCAACGCCTTCCAAGGCTTTCCAGCCCCTGTCTGATAGTGCGAGATTAATGGATTTTCCTCCGTAGCCTCCGGTTTTTCTCACGTCGGGTCTTCTTTCAAAAACCTCTACGTTATATCCTCTTTTTGCACAGTAGGCGGCCCATAGAGAACCTACCAAACCTGCGCCTACAATGGTTACATTCTTACTCATTAGTCTATAGCTTTTTCTAGAATTTTTCCAAATTCATATATATCCATAAATGTGTTGTAAAGGGGTACGGGAGCCATTCTGATTACGTTGGGCTCTCGCCAATCGGCAATGACTCCAGCCTCCATTAAGCGGTCAAAAACGGGTCTCCCTTGACCGTGAAGAAATACAGAAACCTGAGCTCCACGTGCACTCCAATCTTCTGGGGTAATCATCTCAAAAGCCTGTCCCTTAGATTTACCTACTTCCGTAAGCACATATTCTAAATACCCTGAAAGGGCTTTTGATTTCGCGCGCAAAGCGTCTAAATCCACAGAATCAAAAATATCCAAAGAAGCTCTTTGGGGCGCCATAGAGAATACAGGCGCATTGGAAAGTTGCCAAGCCTCTGCCGTTTGCATAGGGACAAATTTGTCCGGCATGGCAAAACGAGTTTCTCTGTCGTGACCCCACCATCCTTCAAATCGAGGAATATCTGCTTTTCCCAAATGCTGTTCTCTCACAAAGATTCCGGCTATGGCTCCTGGGCCGGAATTCAAGTATTTATAGGTACACCACGCAGCAAAATCCACGTTCCAATCGTGTAGTTTCAATTCTATATTTCCCATGGCATGGGCCAAATCCCAACCCACCACAATGCCTTTTGCCTTGGCTGCGGCGGTAATGCCTTCCATATCAAATTTCTGACCGGTGTAGTAGTTTACACCCCCCATCATGAGAAGCGCGATTTCATCTCCCTGCTCTTCAATGGCTTGGTAAATATCTGCTTCGTTGATCGTGAACTCTCCTTCTCTAGGTGCAATTTCCAAAAGTGAATCTTCTCCGTATCCGTGGAACCTCAGCTGAGAAGCCAACGCATATTGATCACTGGGAAAGGCTTTGGCCTCGCATAAAATCTTATTTCGCTTTTCTGTGGGTCTGTAGAAAGAAACCATCAATAAATGAAGGTTGTTAGTAAGCGTTCCCATGGCGACCACCTCCTCGGGTTTTGCACCTGTCAATCTCGCAAGAGAATTGGTGAACTGCTCATGGTAGGGCATCCACGGACGCTTGGCGTGAAAGTGACCTTCCACTCCGTGCTCCTTCCAATCTTTCAGCTCCTGCTGAATGTATTCTTCTGTCTTTTTGGGTTGTAACCCGAGTGAGTTCCCCGTAAAGTACAGCACATCTTTGCCGTTGTGTTGGGGAACATGAAATTGCGAACGGTACGATGCCAATGAATCTTGACTGTCCATTTCTTTGGCAAAGGCCTCGTCGTAACGATAGTTCATTCCTAGTAAATTTGGGCTAAATGTAAGAGAATAAATAGAGGCAGGAAAACAAGATGATAGGAGAAATTTCCAACCAAAAACTAAAATACATGTCTTCAGTTTGTTTGGGACTTCTCAATACCAAAACCAAAGCATAGATATGCCCTATCAGCTCCCCACCAATCAATGGAGGGGGGATGCTCTCTTGCACACCGTATCCAATCAAGCAAAATGCACTGATGGCACCAAACGCCAAGGCCAAATGCCAAGCTTTCTTTCGGCCCCAAATCCTAGGAAGCGTCCACATTTCTCTGGCGTCTTCGTGATAATCGCGAATGTCAAAGGGTATAGTGATGGCAAGAATAAAAAACAATCGACTGAAAATCAATCCCGCATCTGTCCACTCTAATTCCTCCCAGGCGGGAAAGACCACAGACACAAAAGTCCAAACGACCGCAATGGCAAAGAGTTTTAACCCGGGGCGTTCTCGAAGGGGCTTGACGGTGGTTTGCATCTCCTTAAACTTAAGACCTAAGGGATACGCCATAGAAACCGCAGCCAAGATAAACCCCGTAGCCCATTGTTCAGGACTCAAGGAGAGATACGCCAACACACAAGAAGCCAGAACCGAGACAATCATCACCCCCCAAACCAATCTGCGATTTCTCTTGTGCCATTTGGTGATTTGGGAGTTTTCAAAATCCTCGGATTGTCCCTCAAAAAAACGAGCGTAAGAATAAACAAAGAGCGTCGCAAAAAACACCAAACCCAGATAGGCAGAATTCCACTGCCCCTTGTAAATATAGGTAGCGGCAGTAAGCGCAGTAGCAGAAAGGCTTACCACGAGATTTGAATACGTTATTTGTCTAATAAATTTCATTGTCCTTATAAGCCAAAAACAAACCGACAGTGCAGTGGGTTATAGTCGGAAAAGTTCTCATGTTTAACGCAGGGTAAATTTAGGGATTTAGATTACCTTTGCCACCCATTATTAGAAGCCTTTTGCACATGGATATTAATTCTTTTGCCCACAGACACATCGGACCCAAATCTGGGGACGTAAATGAAATGCTTAATACCATTGGAGTGGACTCTCTGGAACAGTTGATTTCTGAGACCATTCCCAAGGGAATTAGACTCGAGGGTTCCATGAATATGGACGAGCCCATGACCGAGCACGAATTCATGGTTCACATACAAGAGCAGGCGAGAAAAAACAAGGTGTACAGAACCTATATTGGATTGGGTTACCACAACACCATTCTTCCCGGCGTAATCCAGAGAAATATTTTGGAAAACCCAGGTTGGTATACCGCCTACACTCCTTACCAAGCAGAAATCGCCCAAGGAAGATTGGAAGCCCTTTTGAACTTCCAAACCATGGTCACCGAATTGACGGGTATGGAATTGGCCAATGCATCTCTTTTGGATGAAGCGACTGCAGCCGCTGAGGCGATGCTAATGTTATTCAATGCACGATCAAGAGCTCAAGCCAAGGCAGGTGCTAACAAGTTTTTTGTTTCTAAAGATGCGCTTCCACAAAATATTGATCTCCTAAAGACTCGCGCCATTCCCATGGGAATTGACCTAGTAATTGGAGACCACGAACACTTTGCATTTTCTGCAGACTTCTTTGGATGTCTCCTACAATATCCAACAGTAAACGGACGTGTTCCCGATTATGCAGATTGGGTTGCCAAAGCCAAGGAAAACGAAATGGGTGTGGCTGTGGCTGCAGACATTATGAGTTTGGTTCTCTTAACCCCTCCAGGAGAATGGGGCGCAGATGTAGTAGTGGGAACTACTCAGCGTTTTGGAATTCCTCTGGGATACGGTGGGCCTCATGCCGCATTCTTTGCCACCAAAGAGTCATTTAAGCGCTTGATCCCAGGTAGAATCATCGGAAAGACTATAGACAAGGACGGTAAAGAGGCCTTGCGAATGGCTCTTCAAACTCGTGAACAACACATTAAGAGAGACCGCGCCACTTCAAATATTTGTACTGCACAAGTTCTCTTAGCCGTTATGGCCGGAATGTATGGCGTTTACCATGGAGAAGAAGGACTTAAGCACATTGCCTCAAAGATTCACCGATCAGCCATTACTCTTTCTATTGAGTTGGAGAAATTGGGATACACCCAAATGAACCAATACTTCTTTGATACCCTCAAATTGGATCTTGCAGATGTAGATTACATGAGATTGAGAACACTTTCTGATGAAAAGGGAATCAACTTTAGACATATTAATAACAACCTATTGGGAATCTCTATCAACGAGACCACCAACCTCAAGGCGTTGAACGACATCATAGAAGTACTCGCAGAGGCAAAAGGAGTAGAACCCACGGTTATTTCCGAGTTGGTTGCTACCAATGAATTGCCGGGTCATGCTGAAAGAACTTCTCCCTTTATGGAGCACGATGTATTCAACCTCTACCACTCAGAAACTGAGATGATGAGATACATCAAGAGCTTGGAGAGAAAAGACCTTTCTCTAAACCACAGCATGATTCCATTGGGTTCTTGTACCATGAAGTTGAACGCCGCAACGGAAATGATTCCTTTGACATGGCCTTCTTTCGCAAACATTCACCCCTTTGTACCTAAAAATCAGGCAAAGGGATACCAGTACATCATTCAGGAGTTGGAAAAAGACTTGGCAGAAATCACTGGGTTTGATGCCGTTTCTCTTCAGCCCAACTCAGGAGCACAAGGAGAGTTTGCTGGACTTATGGTAATTAGAGCCTTCCACAAAAGTCGTGGTGAAGGTCACAGGAATATTGCCATCATCCCATCTTCTGCTCACGGTACCAACCCAGCATCTGCTGTAATGGCAGGTATGAAAGTAGTGGTTGTTAAATGTGATGAAAAGGGTAATATTGACGTAGAGGACCTTCGTCAAAAAGCCGAGAAATACAGCAATGAGTTGGCGGCATTGATGATTACCTATCCTTCTACACACGGAGTATTTGAAGCTTCTGTAAAAGAAGTGACCGATATCATTCACCAACACGGTGGACAAGTATATATGGATGGTGCCAACATGAATGCTCAGGTTGGTTTGACAAGTCCTGGTCTTATTGGAGCCGATGTTTGTCACTTGAACCTTCACAAGACCTTTGCCATTCCTCACGGAGGAGGAGGTCCTGGAATGGGTCCTATCTGTGTTAAAGAACACTTGCGTCCCTTCCTTCCAGGAAACGCTGTAATTTCTACAGGAGGTGGTCAGGCCATTTCTGGAATTTCTGCAGCTCCTTACGGATCGGGTTTGATTCTCATCATTTCTTACGCATATATTAAAATGTTGGGTGCAGACGGACTCAAGGCGTCTACAGAATTTGCCATTCTCAATGCCAACTACATGAAGGCGTTGTTGGAGCCACACTTCCCTGTTCTTTACTCTGGAGAAAATGGAAGATGTGCGCACGAAATGATTTTGGATTGTCGCCCGTTTAAGAAAGCTGCTGGAGTGGAAGTAACTGATATTGCCAAGCGATTGATGGATTATGGATTCCACGCTCCTACCGTTTCTTTCCCCGTTGCAGGAACTGTAATGGTAGAACCTACGGAAAGTGAAGACAAAGGAGAATTGGACAGATTCTGTGAAGCCATGATTTCTATTAAAGGAGAAATTGACGCCATCATTTTGGGTAATGCTGATGAGGCAAACAACCCATTAAAAAATGCTCCGCACACCTTGCCCATGATTACGGCTAACGAATGGGAGTTCCCATACAGCCGCGAAGAGGCTGCCTTCCCTCTTGATTATTTGATGCCCAATAAATTCTGGCCATCCGTAAGAAGAGTAGATGACGCCTATGGCGATAGAAACTTGATTTGTACTTGTGAACCCATTTCTTCATACGCAGAAGAATAGGTCACAGAATCAATAAAAGACATTGAAAAAATAGCTCTCCATCAAAAAAGTGAGAGAATTTTCAACCTTTTGAGCTCCGTCAACGTTATAATATAGCAGAGTTGGCGGAGTTTTTTGTTGCACAAAATGCATTTTTGTGTTTGAAGCAATAAAAATTTTCCTCTTCTTTGTGAAAAGATTAAATTTGTTACAAATTAAAATCCGCGTAAATCATGAAAAAAATTACCAATCTGGTTCTCTTTACCTTTGCGGGTACCGCTTTGATGGCACAAACAGCTACTGAGCTTCCTGCTACAAAGTTCAAAGCCGACAAAGGTCAAAGATCATGGAACCAACAAGCTGCCACAAAAACATCGGCAGTTACTTACTGGTCTGAGGACTTCGCTGCTGGAGTACCTGCTGGCTGGACAAACGAATGTCTTGACGCTATTGGAAACGTAAACACTACTCCTGGCGCAGACTGGAACTACAGAGGGCCTAGCACCTCACCTGCTAACGATACAGGTTCTTTGGGTGGTTACTCAAGCTTCGATCCTATTGTATCTCCAACAGCTGCAAACGGATTCGTAATCTTTGATTCTGACTTCCTTGACAACGCAGGTATCGCTGGTAACTTCGGAAACGGTATCGCTCCAACTCCACACACAGGAGTTTTGACAACAGATACTATTGACCTTTCTGCAGCTACTGGATCACTTCAGCTTTCTTTCTCTTCATACGCGAGAAAGTTTACAGCTGATTTCTTGATCGTTTTCTCTGTTGACGGAGGTACTACTTGGACAGATACAATTGACGTATACCCAAACTTGGGTGTAAACAACGCGACTTCTTCTGACGCTGTTGAAACTTTTGTTTTGCCTTCAGCTATGTCTGGTGCATCAGATGCTATGGTGCGTTTTGTTATGACTGGTCCTGATGGATACTACTTCTGGATGATTGATGACATCGCTATTGTTGACCTTCCACAGCACGCTGTAGATTGGACTCCATGGCAAGGTGCTCCTGAGCATGACATCATCTTTGATGCAAACGGTGGCGGTCCTAAGTACGGTCGTTCTACTTTGAAGCAAATTCGCTCGGTTGAATTTGATTCTAACGTATTGAACAAAGGTGCTGCTGATCAGACTAACTGTCGTTTGGATGTAGAAATCTGGACAGGTGGTTCTATCGTAACTACTTTGGCTTCTCCTACAATTGCTACAATGGCTTCTGGAGACACTCTTAACTACAACGACTTGGTAACTCCATCTTGGACTCCAACTGCTGAAGGTACTTACACATTTGTATACAAGTTCGTTTCTGACTCTATCAACGGAGTTGACTACCCTTACTTGACAGATACTTTTGCATTCCTTGTTTCTGATTCAGTAATGTCTCTAGACTTTGGAACATTCTCTAACTCTATCGGTACAGATATGTCAGGAATCCAAGCAATTGGATCTCAGTTTGACTTCCTTAACGATGAGCGTCTATTCTCTGTAGACTTGAGACTTTCTACTGTATCTCAAGCAGGTGGTTTCATAGAAATCGAAGTGTACGATACTGCAGGATTTGATTTCTCTGCAGCTACTCCAGGAACTAACTTGGCGTACGGTTCTTACACCCTAGCTTCTGCTGATCCTGGTACTGTAATTAACATTCCAGTTCAAGATGCAAACGGAAACATTCCTTACTTGACTCAAGGTTCTTACGTAATCGTTGCTAGAATGTCTAACGCTAACGGTGAGGTTCGTATCGCTAACGACGGAACTTTCAACCAACCAGGTGTTGCTTCTATCATGTACATCGGTGGTGCTCAGTGGTACACAGGGTTCTCTAACTCTACTACTCTTGAAGCTCCATGGATCCACGCTATCACTTGTCCTGCTGCTACAGCTGCTGCTTGTATGTCTGTAAGCATCGAGGAAGAAACTGAATTGACTGGTGTTGCGGCTTACCCCAACCCAACTAACGGTTTCATCAACATCAGCATGGAAGAAGCTGGTTCTTACGAATTGAACGTTATCAACATGGTAGGACAAACTGTTATCTCTAACGAGGTAGAGGTTGTTGCTAACGGTGTTGAAAGACTTGACCTTTCTACTTTGACTCCAGGTGTTTACTTCTTGAACATCGTTAACGGAGAGAGAGTAGGTACTTTCAAGTTGACTGTACAATAAGAATCGACCGCATAGACTAGAAATAGTCCAATGCAAAAGACTCTAGCAATAGACTTTAATATTTAGAAAACAACTTTTCTATATATTCAGAACCCCGACCAAATGGTCGGGGTTTTTTTATGCCTTTTCGTTTTCATTTACCAAGACAATAGATGTAGCATTAGGCGAAACCAGTTATGATTTTTTGATTTTCACCCTAGTATTGAGTAACTTACTACGACTCGACTATTACTCTAACTCAATCTGCTCTTTAACTGATGAAACAAATTCTACTCCTTCTCTCTCTTTTCTGTGTGGAAACTCTGTGGGGACAGAAACCCTCAGAATACAATTCACCTCGTCACAAAGCGGAAAACCTAGCTGAAAACCTATTTACGAAACAGCACAATTCTTCTTCGAATAAAACCACTTCCGCAACCATTCACTGGTCAGAGGATTTTGCCGGAGGAATACCCACGGGTTGGACCTCCGTATGTTTGGACACAAACAACACTGTGAACCCCGATCCAGAGGCTCGTTGGGTTTACAGAGGCCCCAGTACTTCACCCAATAAAGACACAGGTTCTATTGGTGGCTATTCCAGTTTTGACCCCATACTGTCCCCTTCGCAAGGCAATGGTTTTGTGATTTTTGATTCTGATTACTTGGACAACGGAGGTGTAGCTGGCAATTTTGGAAACGGCCTGGCACCCGCTCCTCATTTGGGACAATTGACCACAGACACCATTGACCTCTCTGGGCTCAGTACAGGAACGGCCTATAGACTTCAGTTTTATTCTTACGCAAGGAAGTTTACCGCTTTTTTCAGGGTAATGTTTTCCCCAGACGGAGGACAAACTTGGGGAGATACTACTTATATTTTTAATGATCCTTTCTCTGTTAATGGAAGCAATCAACACTTGGAAACGCTCAACCTTCCCGTCTACCTTGCGGGCAGCCCTGATGTGATGATACGCTGGGAAATGGGTGGTGAAGACGCCTACTATTTTTGGATGTTGGACGATATAGAAATCATAGACCTCCCGGCCAATGACGTCCAATGGGTGGTTGCCAATGAAGCGCCCATGCATCACATCGAGCAGGACCAAAACCCTCATAGCCCCGCCTACGGTCATTTGACCACAAGAGAAAACAGGCATTACGGATTCTCCTCAGCGGTGGCCAACAACGGTGGAAATACACAAACCAACTGTAAACTGTCCATGGAATGGTGGTTGGGCGGATCCTTGGTTCACACCTCCTCCTCTCCCATTGCTCCACAGCTTTTGCCAGGAGACTCTCTTCTTCATGCGGATTTAGAAACTACCATTTACAAGCCCTTAAGCAATGGTGACTATACCTGTGTTTGGACTTTTGAAAGTGATTCCATGAACGATGTGAATGCCCCTAAGCTTAGGGACACTACGAGAATCAGCATCAGTGACTCCATAATGTCTCAAGACTTTGGGGTGGTTTCCAATTCCATTGGAACGGATATGAGCGGTATTCAGGCCATTGCCTCAAAAATTATCCTCAGATGCGATGAGCGACTGATCAATGCCAAAGTAAATCTTTCAAGTCTTTCGGAGGCGGGTGGATTTATTGAGGTAGAACTTTATGACACTACTGGGTTTGATAGAACCGCAGCCACTCCCGGTACCAATCTGGCATATGGTAGTTATACTCTTGGCCCCAATGACCCCGGTACTCAAATTTCCATTCCCGTTTCCGATGCCAATGGAAATATACCCTATTTACCGGTAGGTGCTTACTACGCAGTGATACGAATGTCCAATGCAAATGGGGAAGTGCGAATTCAAAATGACGCTTCCGTAACACAAATCGCCAATTCCTCATTGATGTATATTGGAGGCGATCGATGGTATGAAGGATTTGCAAATTCATCCACCCTAATGTCACCACATATTAAACTAAATCTTCACGGAGACTCTTACCACATGCCTTGCGCCATTGGTCTTGAAGAACATGAACTCTACGCCTCTCTCTACCCCAACCCAGCAGGTGACTACTTTGAAATTGCCGTCGACGAAAGCGGTGACTACACTTGGGAAGCCTACACCGTTTTGGGACAAAAGGTGGCAGAAGGCAACTTTTTTTCTACGGGACAAATAAGTTCCCAAGTAGAAATAGGAGTCTGGAAATCAGGAACGTACATCATTAGAATCGAGAGTAACGGTAGAGTTGCCCACCAAAAACTTCAAAAATTTTAAACTTTTACCCAACCCCCCTGGGTGTTTGTAGCGTCATACTAGTGTAAGGGTAATACAACTGTAATTTTTCACACGGTATTCGTGAGTACAAATTACATCGGTATGTTTCGATTTTGCCAACACAAACGAACCTTGCCAGTCAAATTATGATAACTGTCAAAATTTAACCCAATAAGAAAGATACAGGAAGCGTACAACAACGCCGACTGACTAAAGACGCTATAAGCAATACTCTATTCAACCTAAA
The DNA here is from genome assembly GCA_965658445.1 of uncultured Schleiferiaceae bacterium. Taxonomy (GTDB): domain Bacteria; phylum Bacteroidota; class Bacteroidia; order Flavobacteriales; family Schleiferiaceae; genus CBFHSF01. The sequence goes on from CBFHSF010000017.1 coordinate 36,316, forward strand.
AAGTCCTCGCTTTTGATACCCTCGAAAGCGGGGCTTTTTTTTGCTTTAAACCCCGCACAGCATCTCATCCAAAAATACTACTTTCGTCCTACCGAACCGTTCCCAATGACCGTAGAAAGCATAGCGTATATCTGGGCGGGTGCCTTGAGCATCCAAATCCTATTTTCACTCCTCTTTAGCCGACTTGCCTTGGCTTCGAGGAAGGGAAAAAACGGGTCTTCTCCTCAACACTTGCCGCCGGTTTCCATTATCGTGTGTGGAAGAAATGAAGAAGTCAACTTCGCCAGAAACCTTCCCCTTCTCCTCAATCAGAAATATCCAGAATTTGAAGTGGTCGCCGTCAATGACCAAAGCCGCGACGACTCTGAAGAAGTATTGGATAAAATCTCCAAGACAACTTCCCGATTGAGAGTGGTCAATGTGCCCGAGAACGATCAGTTTTGGAAGGGAAAAAAGTTTGGACTGACATTGGGTATTAAGGCTGCTAAATACCCCAACTTATTGTTTATCGACGCAGATTGCCAGCCCCGAGGAGAGCATTGGATTAAAAAAATGGCAACTTCCTTCACACAGAAAGAAGTGGTGTTGGGTTACGGAGGGTACAAAACCCAACCGACCCTGCTCAATGCGCTCATTCAATGGGAAACGACACAAACCGCCGTACACTATTTGTCGGCTGCACTCTGGGGGATGCCCTACATGGGAGTGGGAAGAAATATGGGGTATACTTCTGAACTCTTTTTCAAGCACAAGGGATTTGTCCGCCACATGCACATCCCATCGGGAGACGACGATTTATTTATCCAATCCGCTGCGACCAAAGAAAATGTAAAAGTGGTTCTGGATAGAGAATCACATACTTTGAGTGACCCCAAGGAATCCTTCGCCGATTGGTTTCGACAAAAGAGAAGACATTACTCTACCTCTTCTGAGTATAAGTTCATCCATAGATTGTGGTTGGGACTCTATTTTTCTACGTTGATTTTATCCTACGTAGGTTGGATTCCCGCATTGTTTTTGGAAGGTTATCTCACCCCTTGGATTCTGGCAGTTGCCTTGTCCCGATGGGGTATTGCTTGGATAGTATATGCCATTCTCAACTATCAACTGTCAAGAAGTAAAGCCCTTTATCTCTTCCCGGTGATAGAAGCCCTTTCTCTAGGAGCTACTTCCGCTCAACAATTACTAAATTTGTCGTTCGGAAAACCTCAAAGATGGTAAGCAAAGTCGTCACTTCATATTTCCCTGATATTTCAGAAGAGCAAAAAGCACAATTTAATCAGCTTGGAGAATTGTACTCGCACTGGAATCAACAAATCAACGTCATTTCAAGAAAGGACATTGACGAGCTCAATATTCGCCACGTACTGCATTCTTTAGGCATTGCGAAGGTCCTTGCCTTTAAACCGGGCTCTAGGGTCTTAGACGTCGGAACAGGTGGCGGATTCCCTGGAATTCCACTGGCTATCCTATTCCCAGATACTCACTTTGTTTTGGTGGATAGCATCGGAAAAAAAATAAAGGTGGTCAATGAAGTGGCACAAGCCCTTGGACTCAAAAACGTAGAAGCCCATCAAATGCGCGCAGAAAACGCCGAAGGGACTTTTGATTTTGTGGTGTCAAGAGCCGTTACGGCCATGCCCAAATTTGTGACCTGGGTAAAAAACAAGTTTGCCAAAGAGTCTATGCACAAACTGGAAAATGGAATTCTCTACCTCAAGGGAGGTGATTTGTCAGAGGAGCTCTCGTCTTTTTCTAGATGCCGAATTTATCCTCTTCCGGATTTCTTCAAGGAAGATTTCTTCGAAACGAAAGCGGTGGTGCACCTTCCCAAAAGTGGAATTCGCAGATAGACAGGTTGCTTGGTCCCCATTAATTTTTACGAGAAACGCCCTTTAGAATTACTGATTGTTCAAGAAGGCCGTTCTCACTTTCTTGAAGAGATTGGACTTGAAGACGTAATCGATTACATCGGCATTATCAGAAGTCAAAACTTCTTCATTGGTATCCTTCCCAAACCTTGTGACCTTCTTTGAGCAAAATCACGTGATCTCCAATTTCAAGTACGGAGTTCATGTCGTGGGTATTGATCACTGTAGTGATATCAAACTCCACGGTAATTTCTCGAATGAGGTTGTCTATTACTATACTGGTTTCTGGATCCAAACCTGAGTTGGGCTCGTCACAAAACAAGTACTTAGGATTCATTGCGATGGCACGAGCAATGGCCACGCGCTTTTGCATTCCTCCCGAAATTTCCGCTGGAAAAAGTTTATTGGCCTTTACGAGATTTACGCGCTCCAAACAGAAATCTACACGCTTCTTGCGCTCCGCAGTAGTCATCTTTGAGAACATGTTGAGCGGAAACATCACATTTTCTTCTACCGTCTGAGAATCGAATAGAGCACCCCCTTGAAATACCATTCCAATCTCTTGACGAAGCTCCTTGCGTTGCTCCTTGTTCATGGCAGAAAGGGATCTTCCATCAAAGAAAATCTCTCCCTGATCCACGGGGTGAAGTCCTAAGGTTGACTTCAAAAAAACCGTTTTCCCCGAGCCCGAACGACCGATGATAAGGTTGGCCTTCCCCTTCTCGAAAATCACGTCTATACCCTTGAGAACGTGGTTGTCTGCAAATGACTTGTGTATGCCTTTAACCTCTATCATTAGCTCAACAATAAATCCGTTAGAATGTAATTGGCCAAAATAATGGTCACAGAACTGTTAACGACGGCATCGGTAGACGCCTTTCCTACCGCAATGGCACCCCCTTTTACCGTGTAACCGTAATAAGCGGACACGGAAGAAATCATAAAGGCAAATACGATGGTTTTAATCAGTGCGTACCAAGTATAGAAGGGGTTAAAACCCATTTGAAGTCCCAATAAAAAATCAGAAGTCCCTACCATTCCGGTAAGGCTTCCCGCGAGATACCCCCCAAACAATCCCAAAAACATGGAAATTACGATGAGCAAGGGATTAAAGAGAAGACAGGCGACAATCTTGGGGAGAATGAGGTAGCTAGAAGAGTTGATTCCCATCACCTCCAAGGCGTCGATCTGTTCCGTAACGCGCATGGTACCGATGGTGGAGGCAATATTTGACCCAACCTTTCCCGCTAAAATCAAACTGATCATGGTGGGAGAAAACTCGAGAATAATAGATTCTCTGGTCGCAATGGCCACGTAGTAATTTGGAATCAGTGGATCATCGAGGTTCAGTGCCGTCTGTATCGTAACTACCGCCCCCACAAACAAAGAGATAATAGAAACAATACCTAAGGAATCCAATCCCAGGTGATCGATTTCACGGAGTAAGCTCTTGCGGAATTCCACCCATTTTTCAGGTTTCTTGAAGACGCGGGACAATAAAATGAAATAGTGGCCTACGCCATCAATCATTCGGTAAATCATACTGCTAAATTAAACTAATTTTGTTGCTATATTGACAACCCTTACGCAATGAAGAAATTCTTTTTATATACCGCTATTTCTCTGGGACTTGCAGCCTTAACAACGGGCTGCAAAGCCTCTGATTGCGATTGCCCTTCTTTTTCAAAAATTGAAGCTGCACATGATCAGCAACCGACTTAGAGAATTCCTTCCGGAGGAAACCGTCCATCTTCTTCAATCTCAGTGCAAAGACTGGCCTGCCTTTACACTAAGGGCTTCAAGGCCTCGAAAGACTAAGCTCGGGGATTTTAGATACCCACACAATGGGAAGCTTCCAACCATCACTGTTAACAACGATTTGAGCCAAGGGGAGTTTTTACTCACCCTCGTTCATGAACTCGCCCACTATCGCGTTTTTTTGGATTACGAAAGAAGGGTAAAACCCCATGGAGTGGAGTGGAAAAACACTTTTAGGAAACTCTTTGCACCCCATTTTTCATCTGAGGTTTACACCGAAAAGCAGCGCCGCGCTTTGGCAAAGTACTTCCAGAACGTAAAATCTAGCTCATGTTATGACGCAGAACTCCTCGCCGCCCTAAGAGGAAAAAAAGCGGGCATCACTTTGGATTCTACTCCCGAAAACGCCACGTTTCAACTGCCCAATGGCATGGTGTTGACCAAGATTAAAAAGATGAGAACGCGATATCGATGCATAGAAAAATCAACAGGAAAAATTTATTCTGTGCATCCTCTCGCAGAGATTGTACCTTTGCACGACAATTTATAAGACATAGACTCGATAAAAAGACCATCTGCATGAAAGACCTTTTTTCTAACCGCGACTTTACACTGGGAATCCTTGGAGGAGGACAACTGGGAAAAATGATTCTAACCGAAACCCGCAAGTACGATATTACCACTAAGGTAATGGACCCTTCTGCGGACGCTCCAGGCCGTTTGGCTTCCAACACTTTTGTTCAGGGAGATCTCAAGGATTTCGATACGGTTATTGAATTTGGAAAAGACGTAGACGTCCTCACCATAGAGATCGAAGCGGTAAACGTAGATGCACTGGAAGAACTAGAAAACCGTGGTGTTAAGGTATATCCTCAGCCCAATGTTTTGAGAATTATTCAGAATAAGGTTAGGCAGAAGAATTTCTATGCCGAAAAAGAAATCCCTACTGCTCCTTTTAAAGTGTTTGACACGGCGGAGCAGCTCAAGGAAGCAGTTTCTGCGGGAGAGCTTTCCATTCCCTTTGTATGGAAGGCCGCGGAAGGTGGTTACGATGGCTTTGGAGTACACGTTGTCAAGACCGAAGAAGATGTTCAAAAACTCGGCGGCGGTAGCTGCTTGGCAGAAGAACTCGTTCCCTTTGAGAAGGAGATTTCTGTTATCGTAGCGAGAACACCCTCGGGGACCGTTCAGACCTACCCTACCGTAGAAATGGAATTTCACCCCACGGCCAACCAAGTAGAGTTTGTGATTTGCCCGTCTTCACTTTCCTCTTCGCTTGAAGAAAAGGCGCAAAACCTCGCCAAACAAACGGCAGAAGCCTTTGGCATTGTAGGCCTGATGGCGGTAGAAATGTTCCTTACCCAAAGTGGTGAGATTTTGGTTAACGAAGTTGCGCCGAGGACGCACAACTCGGGCCACCTTTCTATAGAATCTAACTACACTTCTCAATTTGAACAGCAAATAAGAGCCGTAATGGACATGCCTTTGGGAAGCACTCGCATCAAAACCCCGGCGGTAATGGCTAACTTGGTGGGTGCAGAAGGCCACACCGGAAAAGTAGTATACGCTGGATATGCAGATCTTCTGGGGATGGAAGGAGTAAACATTCACATCTACGGAAAAGCAGATACCCGTCCCTTTAGAAAGATGGGTCACGTCACCGTTATCGGCCCCACCGTAAGAGAAGCCCGCGAGATGGCTAAAATTGCCAAAGAACACATTCGCGTGGAAGCCAAATAGAATACAAATCCCCTTCGTGTAGATGGGGAATAAAGAATACAGTATATTCAAACAAAGAACCGCGACATTATGATTGGAATTATCATGGGTAGCCAAAGTGATTTACCCGTTATGCAACCCGCCGCAAATTTCCTCAAAGAATTGGGAATCCCTTATGAGATCACCATTGTTTCTGCACATCGAACGCCTGAGAGATTATTCGATTACGCCAACAACGCCCACAAAAGAGGACTTATGGCTATTATCGCTGGAGCGGGTGGTGCTGCACACCTTCCAGGAATGGTGGCGAGTATGAGCCCCCTTCCCGTGATAGGCGTGCCCGTAAAATCAAGAAATTCCATCGATGGTTGGGATTCTGTTCTTTCCATTCTTCAAATGCCAGGTGGTGTTCCCGTTGCCACTGTGGCTTTGGATGGAGGACTCAACGCAGGCATTTTAGCCGCTCAAATTGTAGGAAGCCAAAACCAAGAAGTTCAAGACAAAATGATTGCTTACAAGGAAGGCCTCAAGGCGAAAGTTTTAAAATCAGCTGAAGACTTAGAGTCCAAACAATAGCGTTTTGACTTTGGCTGTGAATAAAACCGTTCACTCCCTGGTGTGATCCATTGAAATACATACAAGAGAAAAACCAAAAAAGCGCCCTTTTCGGGGCGCTTTTTCGTTAAATACTCGCTCTAGGAAGGCTACATGTAGCGCTCCAAAAAAAGCAAATACTTATCACGCAAGTCTTGGTAGATGGTTACAAATTGTTTCATTTTATCCCGTTCTGTGGGATGATCTTCAAACAGTACTCTATCAATAGCTACAGGATGTTGAATGGCCAAATTGCTCAATTTCTGCTCTTCTACTTTAAAGTGATGCATAAGTGTTTGCAAGACTTCTTTTTGAATGATAAACTGATTTTGAAAGAATTCAACTTCCTTCAGGATATCATTATTGGTGTATCTCTGAACCACTTCTTCCAACCTTCGTTTGAAAAAGTCTAACTGCTGATTAAAGAAACCCAATTCGTTAATCCACATGGCGTGATCATCGTGCAGGTCTTGGATATGGACTTTTGTATTCTTCATGACAATGGCGTTTTAATGATGTTTTTTGATTGCTTTTTTCAGAAAAGACAAGGGTTCGTTTCCCGCTTTTCACAATAAAAAGGTCGTAAAACTCCAAGGCACTTGGAATGACAAATATCAGTTTACCCGAAAAGACTCTACGAGGCAAATCTCCAACAAATTCAAACAACAAGGCGTCAATTAAACTCGTGTTACCGTTTGTAATCGATTGGAGTAAACTGAGATACTAAAGGGAAAGAGAAAAATAGACTGCAGTCTACATGCTCTTGAGATACGTCACCAAATGCTCTTTCTTGCGGTTGGCCACGGGAATGCGAGAATCGTCATCCATAACTACATAGCCGCCGTCCGCTTGCACGTACTTCTTAACGAAGTTCATGTTGATCAAATGGCTTTTGTGAATGCGTTCGAAGTTGTAATCCGTAAGCATGTTGTCAAATTCCTTGAGGGTTTTGGAAGCGAGAAGCTTCTTTCCATTGGTCAAGAAAAATTGCGTGTAGTTAGAAGAACTTTCGCAACGCATGATTTCACTTACGCGAAGGATGTGCATACCGTCAGAAGAAGGAATCACAATCTTCTTGGGAGAATCCTGAGCTTGCCTAAAGTTCTCCAAAAGGACATTGATATTGGCGGAAGAAGACGCTTGTGAGGCCGGCTCCAGTTTGCGCATGGCCTTTACCAAATCTTCTGCATCGATGGGCTTGAGCAAGTAGTCTAAGGCACTGAACTTTATCGCCTTAATGGCATACTCATCGTGAGCTGTGGTAAAGATGATTTCTGCGGGAATGTCTTCATCGTTCTTTTGGAAGTGTTCAATCACTTCAAATCCACTTTCACCAGAGAGCTTGACGTCGAGAAAAATCACATTGGGCCTATGAGCCTCAATCAAAGCTACGGCAGAAGCTACATCTTCTGCTTCGTAAATTTCAGTGATCTCTGGGCAAAACAATTTGAGTTTGCCACTCAAGGATTCTCTTGAGTTTGATTCGTCGTCTACAATAAGTGCCTTTAGCATGGTATCTGGATTTACTCATAAATGTAGTCAATCCCCAGGATACCCTCTCTCAGCAATGATTAAAAGTTGAGAAATTACGAGTAAACGAAAGGGCTGACCCTCTTATAACGAGGGAACTCCCTGCGCTATTTTAGAAATCCTCTTCTATGGGAATTATCAAAATCACCTGAGTTCCAATGGCTTCACCAGAATCGTCTTTTAAGTCCAAAACATCAAATGATAATTTATGGGTATTGCCCCTGTTCATAAGAGCGATTCGCTCTTGGGTAATCTCCGTGGCTAGTGACTTTTTACCGGTTTCTCTTACGGCTTTCTCCTTTGCCTTTTCGCGACCAATGCCATTGTCTGTAATGACACATTGCAACGTGTCCCCATTGACTGGCTCAAAGCGTATCGTTACAAAGCCATCCTCGGTTTCTTTGGGTCTAAGTCCGTGGAGAATGGCGTTTTCTATATGAGGCTGAATGAGCATGGGAGGAATGGAAACTTCATATTCGTCTAAGTCATCGCTTACGCTGAGTTCATAGGTGAATTTTCCCTTAAAACGAAGGGCCTCCAATTCCAAATAATGAGTCAATAAGCTGACCTCACTTTGTAATGGGATGTAGTGTTCGCGGCTGGTTTCTAGAGTCAACCTCATCAATTTAGCAAAGCTGTTAAGGTATTTGACAGCAGACTGTGGCTCGTTCTTAAAGATAAATCCAGAAATGGCGTCCAATGCATTGAATACAAAGTGTGGATTCATTTGCAGTCTGAGGGCCTTTCTCTCCAGCTCCATCATTTGATTTTCAAGATCCAATTTGTGTTGGGCGCGTTTTATTCTGTATTGAATAAAGAGTAAAGTGGATCCCACCAATAACGTTACAAAGGCAGTAATAAACCACCACGTAAACCAAAAGGGAGGTTGAATTACAAAGGAATACAGAGTTTGCTCTTGGGGCCAATCTTCATGAATTCCGCGGGACTGCACACTAAATGTGTACTTACCAGAAGATATATTGGTAAATACCGCTTCACGCGAAGCACCCGCGTACGTCCAAGACGCATCTTGACCAATCAAGCGATAGCGATACTCCGCTTCTGAAGATGCCAAGGGACGCACAAAACGAAAGCGCAAGTAGTTTTGATCGTAGGGCAATTTCAATTTTTTTGGGATATAACTCCAGGCGTCGCTGGGTTCTGCGAACTCGGACCAATCCGTTTCGGCATTAAAGAACAGGTCCATGCGAGTGATCTGAACGGGAATTACGCGTTCTGCAAAGGGGTGCTTGGAAAGTTCAATTTGGGCCAGTCCTGTGGTGGTACCCCAATATATAATTCGATTTTTTTCGTCGTAAGACACCGCCCCAACGTTACACTCCAAGGTGATTTCCGATTCCTGTCCCCCCACAACCGATTGCGTCTTCCAAATTCCATTTTCCTTTAAAATGGCCTGAACACCTTTCTCCGTCCCCACCCAAACTTGATTGGAATCCACGGCGACCACAGACCAAACCAAACTAGAGTTCAGCCCTGTTTCTGGTGATAAATTTTGAACATTACCCCGCTCAAAGAGATACAACCCCTTACTAGAAGTTCCTACATACAAACCCCTTTCAGAAACGGCCACATGAGTAATGGTGGTAGAGTCCAAGGGAATATCTTTCAATGGATAATTCTCAATTTCACCGTTGTCATAGACAAACAATCCATTATTGGCGGTTACGATAAATAGCTTTTGCGAATTGGAGAGAACCTGAGTAATGATGGATTCCTCCATTTCTAGATATCGGAATCTACCCGCTTGGGTGATAAACAATCCGGATCCCGTAGCCACCACCAATTGGTTGTTGTACGTACAAACCGAAAACACAAAGTCAATGGGCAGTCCCATGGAAGGGCCCACAGGTTCCAATTCTCCATTGGATTTTTGCATCCAAAGTCCACTTTCTGTGGCCAAGTACAACCTTCCCTTCCACTCTGTCATCCCCAGTACAATTCCCGTGTAAGCTTCTGCAAATTGGGCTTGAGTATAGGTTTCAAATCCATTGACAATGCCTTGAGAAAGCCCCAACCAAGTTTTTGTTCCTGTATACACAGACCAAACTTCGGATTCGGGCAATCCATCAGATTGTGTGAAAAGCGATAGTTCGGGTTCTGTCCATCGCGTAAAGCTTGCCAATCCTCCCAACCAAACGGTACCCTGAGCATCGGCAAAAACCACTCGTATCTTGGCATCCGAAAGACCATTGGCTACGGAATAATTGGATACACCTTCAGAATCTATGACAAAGAGTCCTTGGTAATATGACCCCAAAAGTATTTGACCTTCAGACTCTTCAACCGATCGAACTTCACGTGCTCGAATCTCCTCAAAATCAGAATTCGTGAGACTGTACACCTTATCCGGATCACTGGTAAGTAGACCCTGAGCTTCTGTTTGGGTTAAGGTTCTATGAGGAAGGGAACTCACTTGCGTGAATTCATTAAAATCTTCTGTATTATACAGCCCCATTCTAGAAGCGGTCCAATAGACTTCTCCTACGATTTCAAAATCATAAACATCTTCAATGGGTTGTAAGCGATTAACCTTGGACCCTTGTTTCTGGTACAAACCGGTTCTACTTCCTATCCAAAGGGCACCATCTTTTCTCTCTATAAAATGTACCCTACCCAAATCCGAATACAAGGTGTCTCTTGCCGATTCTTCAGAAGACATCACGCGTAAGACCAAGCCTTTTTCGGTACCAATCCAGAGAGAATCCCCCTCAATAAATAGACTGGACACAAAAGGTGACGGAAGATTTAAATCTTTAACTTCCAATGAGTTACCATCAAAAGCAACAACACCCCCTCCTTCGGTCGCCAGCCATAAAAAACCATTGGGATCCTGAGCTATGGCATTGATGGTAGACACCGGCAAACCATCCTGCACATTTCTGGATTGGAAGGCATACTGCTGAGAATTTCCTGCAATAAAGCAGGCGCAAAAAAGAAGTAACAGGGCGTTTTTCACTCCATGAAAATAGACTTTTCCGAGCACATGTGTTTTGTCCACCGAGTAAAATCCCACCAGTTTTGATTTCTCGAAAAATAAAATCAAAAAGTGCAAATCAAAAGTTCTGGCCCAATTACCTAGCCTTATGAAAAACCCATGTCATGCCATTCTATGCGTAATCCTTTACTGCGCGCTGCCCCTGCGCCTTGTTTCACAACAGGCGGGTTTTCTATTCACAATGGAAAATACCGGGCGAGCGAGTATTCCGCATTGGATTTCTAAAGGGCATTCCGTTGGGATTTGGATGAGTGCCCATTCTTCGCTGCCCGGTTCTCAAGGAGGATCGGCGCAGTGGGCTTGGGCCGATGCATCTTGGAAAATTGTCTTGGAATCACAGTTTCAGGGCGATGCCATTTACTCCCAAAACACATGGACTGCGGGAACCAGCCTGCAGACAGATTGGGGTAAATGGGGAGTAGCCTTGGCGTATTCCAATCATCAATTTGATGGGAATGTTCATCATCCGGAACTCACCTCCTACCTGAGTTGGAAGTGGGACGCCAAGGGCTACTCCCTGGCCACTGCGGCCCAGTGGGCCTCAGTGGCCGCATCGCCCTCGAGGTGGTCGGGTGGAATTCAGTGGAATTTTCACTCCAAAAATGCAGTTGTAAAACCCTACATAGAATTCTCAATTCAAGATCGATACCCCTTTTGGGATTACTCAACGGGAATCATATCCTCTTTACAATACATTCAAGGAATAATGATTTGGTCGCCCTTGAGTCAGAGGGTAGAAGTAAGTACCTCCTGGAATTCTTCCCATTGGACAATTTTGTTGGGATGGTCTTACTCTACCCATGGACTTTGGTCCTATCATCTGGGAGGAGGTTGGCGTGAACTATAATGAATCTAAGGTACTGAAACCTCGATTTGCGGTTTGCGCCTTCCTTTTTGCAAATGCAGCATTGGGCCAATGGGCCGAAGACATGTCTAGTTTAGAAAGGGAGTGGACTCAGAAAATCTATATAAAATCTGTTGATATTTCTGGGCTCGCATCAACTGAGGGGATTTCTGAATACGATGCCTACACCCTGTGGCAATACCTTAAAAAGATGCCTAAAATCCATAGCTGGTGGCCCTTGTATGATTTACCGGGATTTGGGAAGGACAAGGTAAAAGCACTTAGAAATCGTTATACACTTAAAAAACCAGAAAGTCCAAGGCGACGAATTGATGTGAAAGGTTTTTATCAAAGTACCTGGTCTTCTGATAATGCCCTTGAAACATCATTTACAGAAAGGCCCGAGAGGTGGGGTTTGGTAGGCACTTGGAAAGGGATTGGATACAATGCCTCAATAGAGAGGGATTCCGATGAAAGTTGGGTCGGTGCTCGAGGCTTAAATCACCACGCTTTTTCTATAACCTATGGTCCTTCCTCTCTTCCTCCTTTGAAAATTATTTGTGGAGACATACAGACTACACTTGGGACGGGAATTGGCTTACAAACAAGTTTTTCCATGAACCGATTGTACCAACCGACCCAAGTCTTGAGGTTGGGTTCAAGGATGAGGGGCTATGGCGGATTTTTAGAGCAAAGAGCTTTCCGCGGATTCGCCTTGGAGTGGAACGCTCCACATTACAAGTGGGGTGTACATTGGGGAATCCGATCCAGAACACAAAACACAGATAATGGGTCCATAATGAGTCTACCAAAAGACCCTACCTATTCAGGGTACAACCGATGGAAACAACAGCTCTTCTGTGGTTATTTTGAGAAGAGAAAAAAATGGGGCCTTTGGGGATTGTCGGGTTTGGTGAAAAACCATTGGAGTAGCGGGCCAATGGAGATCTCCAAAACAGCCGATTTCTGTCCAACGATTAGACTCTCTTCCTATGGCCAATTTAACCTAGAACATCTGTATGCCCAATGGGAAGGCACTTGGCAAGCTAGAGGCGGAATGAGTCTAACCTCCCAACTTCTATGGGTAACGACATCCCACCATAGAATAGGATTTGTTTTTACCCAAAGAGCTGTGGGGTCAAATGAGGATATGGGTGGGTTCTGGGTTTCCTCTGAAGAGGGATCGCAGTCGGCTCAGCTCAGCGTGAGTAGCCCAAACGGTTGGATTGTGAATATTAGAAAGGCCTACGTCGGGGATGAAAACCTTTTGGAACGGCCTTATCAATTAGAAATTCAATATCCTGTTCCTTTGTTCGACTTGCAATTTAGAATGGCTCATTCCTCATTCCTTCGCAGTCATATTCGATGGGCTCCCAACCGAAATGTTCAAGTCTTTTACATTCAATCTTGGAGGGATCACCAATGGAACCATTGGCTAGGAATAAGAGCTGAGTTATTGGATTCCAGAAACTGGAGGATTCATTCGCTTATGGGGTGGACTCATGCGCCCACCGGCGTCTTGTATAGACCGCAATTAATGTTGGGGACTGGATTTCCGTATGGAGCAGCAAGTGGAGATTTTTTTGAATTCGGACTGAGGGTTCAGACCCCTAAAGGGTCCAGAATCAGAAGCACTCTTAAACTGTCTTCCGATGGAAGTTTAGATTTTTCTGTAGGGGTGTTCTTGAGGTGGGATAGCGAATCTATTACACGCAATACTCCTTGAGGACCTCCTCTACAGATTCTCGGGGAACCTCAACGTCATAGGAACATTCACCAATGGTTTTGAGAAGAGAAAACTTGAGTTTTCCCGATTGATTCTTTTTGTCCTTACCCATCAAGTCCAATAGATCCGGGATGTGAGAAGAAGAAACGGGTAGTTGGCCGTACAAGGCGTGAAGCCCCTGCAGGATACCGTCAGCCTCGCGCTGTGGCAATCCGTTGTGGATCATGCTGAGTACGGTTTCTACCATCATCCCTGCAGCTACACCCTCTCCGTGGGAAATGGGTCTGTCCGAAGGCATCAAATGGGCTTCAAAGGCGTGTCCAACGGTATGCCCAAAGTTTAAGACCTTGCGACGCCCCGCCTCTTTTGGATCTTCTTTGACAATGCCATTCTTGATTTCTATACTCCTTCCAATAAGGGTAATAAAGCTGTCGGTCCCCAACTCTGGCTCTTCCATTGCGTGAAAGAAATGGTCCGCATCTGCGATTAAACCGTGCTTCAGAATTTCGGCATATCCACTTTTAATTTCTTCAGGATGAAGGGTTTCGATAAATTGGGGGAACACAAAAACAGCCGCTGGAGAATTAAAGAGCCCAATGGCATTTTTTACATTCCCTAGGTCAATTCCCGTCTTCCCTCCTGCAGAAGCATCCACTTGGGCCAATAGAGAGGTGGGAACATTGATGTATTCAATACCGCGCATGTAGGTACCCGCAACAAATCCTCCCAAATCAGAAACCACACC
>CBFHSF010000017.1:50218-50890 GCA_965658445.1 uncultured Schleiferiaceae bacterium
CCGCCCAAGTTGATAAGCAGGGATTTGCGATCGGCTCCCAACTCCATAAGAACTTGCCATAATTGGTGTGCTATGTCTATGGATTTACTCTCTTCCCCAAAGGGAATTTCCAATAATTCGTAATCGGAGATGGAGGGAATATTCCCCAAGAACCTGGGCAAACAAAACTGCTGTGTGTTCTCGTCTACGAGAATGAAAATTTTAGAAAAGTCGCCATTGCGCTCTTGTAACCATTTGTCACAAGATTCCAGAGCATCAATTCCAAAATAAATAGGAGAGAAAAAGGATGTATTTTGAACCATATGTCTGCAAAGTTACCATTTACGCAGTATCTTTGTGTGCCCAATTTTTAGGGTTAAACATTTAGCTATGAAGATTGACTTTTCAAATACTGAGGTGGCCTTTGCCAACAAAAGCCTCAGAGAGCTCAGACAGGCGTACTTTCTGTTTAAAACACTTTCTCATCCCTTCCTAGTAAGTTCGGGAAAGGCGCTCACCAAGATGAGTTTTAAAATGGGCCTTCCCGTAAAAGGAGTAATAAAGGCAACGGTTTACGAACATTTTGTAGGCGGAGAAACCATTGAAGAATGTCATGCCGCCATTCTGAAATTACTAGAAGGAAAGGTGTACACCATCCTCGACTACTCTGTGGAGGGAAAGGACTCTGAATCT
>CBFHSF010000017.1:50900-52521 GCA_965658445.1 uncultured Schleiferiaceae bacterium
CCGCCATTCTGAAATTACTAGAAGGAAAGGTGTACACCATCCTCGACTACTCTGTGGAGGGAAAGGACTCTGAATCTGATTTTGATCGCACTCGTGATACTATTATCGAAACCATTGAAGTTTCCAAAACCAATTCGGGAGTGCCCCTTACCGTTTTTAAACCCACGGGATTGGGGCGATTTGGTCTGTACGAAAAAGTCAATCGCAAAGAATCTCTCAACGCAGAAGAGTCTGCTGAATGGGAAAGAATAATGGCACGCTTTTACGCCATTGCCGAAGCGGCTCATGAATCGGGAAATCCCGTAATGGTCGACGCAGAAGAGTCTTGGATTCAGGATTGTATCGATGACATCGTTCAAGAGCTTATGATGAAGTTCAACACGGTGAAACCCATCGTCTACAACACACTACAAATGTACCGTTGGGATCGCATTGAATTTTTGAAAAACGCTTGGTCACATGCCAACCGCCATGGCTACAAAATTGGGGTTAAAGTGGTTCGCGGTGCCTACATGGAAAAGGAAAGAGACCGCGCAGAAAAACTCGGCTACAAAAGCCCAATTCAACCGACTAAAGATGCGACCGATCGCGACTATGACGAAGCTCTTCGCTTTATCGTGGAACACATCGATGAAATCTCTTTGGTTGCCGGAACACACAACGAGGAGTCTTCTCAACTTCTAGTCAATCTAATGGAGGAAAAGGGTCTTAAACTTGACGATCCAAGAATTTGGTTTGCACAGCTCTACGGAATGTCTGATCACATTTCTTTCAACCTGTCTCACTTGGGATTCAACGTGGTTAAATACCTACCCTTTGGACCGGTAAAAGACGTTATGCCTTATCTATTCCGACGTGCAGAAGAAAATACTTCCGTTGCCGGTCAAACCGGAAGGGAATTGACGCTTCTAGAAAATGAGCTGGACAGAAGAAAGCAAAATCGATAGACTTCCGGATAATTCCCCTAGGGATTGTGATGCCTAGGGGCAATCGCAATCTTCTTTGTTATCTCCTTTGTAAAGGAAAGAAACTACCTCAGCGGTAGAGTCTCTGTTTTCAACTTCTATGGCGAAGGCTGGAGAGAAATTACCTGTCTCCAAATAATACACCTTTGCGGCCGTATCTCGGGTTTGAGACTTGCCAAAATCAATGATTGCATTGTTGAGGATGTGGTGATAAGCGGTAGAATCCAATTGGTAACAATCCCAAAGGCATTGAGAATTCTCAGAAAACGAAATTTCCTTCTTTCTCAGATCGGATAAAACGCGATCGTTGGGAAAGTAGGAACATTGGATGTCACGGTCTCCAAAAAACACCCAAACCATAATAGACCCCAGTACGAGCCCTATAGAGTAATATCCCAATCGCTTTAATAAAGCCATAGTGCAAAGAATTTAAGTCCTCCATTGTTGGGAAAGACATAGACGGGGCAAAAATAAGATTTGGCAGATTACAATTCGCCGAAATGCAAATTAACTTCTGTATAGGGAAGGTCAAACCACTCTCCAATGGCTTTGTTGGTCAAAACGCCATTGGCCATGTACATTCCCTTTCGTAAACCGGGCTTGTATCTCAATGCATTCTCTATTCCACCCTCCTCAGAAATCCCCTCCAACATGGG
>CBFHSF010000018.1:0-4080 GCA_965658445.1 uncultured Schleiferiaceae bacterium
AGATATATTCAATCCACATTTATTAGTCCTTGGAGTCGCGGCCTCGATCGCCCTTATTCTATCCCACAAGGTTTTTACCTACGCCAGAGTTCTATTGATGTTTTGCGTTTTCACAGGTGTTTGCGTCAAAAGGGTTCAACAGCGCGCGGCTCAGGATTTTCCAGAGCACGTATGGGGTGAGGTGATACGTTGGGGGAGTAAATCTCGAAAGGTTGGTCGGGTCCGCCTCTGGGGGCTTTCGCAATCTGAGAGATATCTTCTAGGTGAGTTTACAGGTATTGCCAACTCGCCGCCCAAAACCAAGTTCTTCTCTTCACGTGCAAACTACATGGCCACTTGTGATGACCCTATGCCCGGAGGTTTTTCGCAAAGCCAATATTTAAGGGGTCAAGGCCTTGAAGGAACGGTGTACCTAAAGAGATGTGAAGCGCTTTCCCAGGAAGAGATTCCAAATTCAAGAAACGTTGTCATAGCCAAAATATTTAAAAAATACCTTCCCCAACATTGGGGACTGGCTCTGGCCTTGACCACAGGAGACAAATCAGGAATGTCTTCTGAACTCAAGGAAGAATGTAAAATACTGGGCATTTCTCATGTAATGGCCATTTCGGGTTTGCACGTGGGTTTGGTGGTTTTGGGACTCTACTGGGGTCTCTTGCCACTGGCTCGTTGGCCTGTGGTTCGGGTGATTGCCACCCTTGCTATGGGCCTTTTTTTTGTCCATTTTGTGGGCGCTCCGCCATCGGCACAAAGAGCCCTTTGGGCCTTGGTGTTTTTCTGGTTTTCTAAACTTTACTTCCGAAAGTTCTACTTGGAAATTGCATTGTCGACCTCTCTCTTGTTTTTAGTGCTATTTGCTCCCAATCTATTGTTTTCAATGGGATTGCACCTTTCCATAGGTGCAGTGCTGGGAATACGCGGAATGTTATTGGTCACGGCACCGTGGAATCAAAAAATCAAAAATTCTGTCCTCAAAAAGATTCTACTTTCCTCATGGGTTACACTTGGGGCCCAATTGGGAACCTTACCCTTGATTCTCTATCATTTCAACGCCTTTCCAACTTATTTTTTGTGGAACAATCTATGGGCCATTCCTGCATTTACCATTCTTCTTTACGGTTTGATCCTGGGATGTGGTTTAAGTTTTTTGGGCATTTTGGAGGAAGAGTGGTTTGGATGGGTTTCCCGTTTTATAAGTGAGCTGGAAAACCTTATAACCTTCCATGCGCAATGGCCCTATGCTCAATTAGAACATTTGTATCCTTCAGTCAGTTTCTGTTTGTTACTGGCTCTGGTCATTTTTTCACTATTGTATTTGCGAAGTATTCGTTGGGTGAATTGCCTGGCGGTTTTTATTTTAATCGTCCTGCCGTGGACGTATTTTCCTGGGGATCACCCAACGGAGACATTCTGTAATAGGGGTCGAGAGGTCACTTGGACCGTAGAAAATTCAATTCTTCACGTGACGGCACAACCTGAAGATTCCGCACATTTTTACCAAAGGTTATCGGACCTTTCTCATGGTAGAATTTACAGCAAAGTGAAATTAACCCTTGTGAATGAGTGAGTTGGTAAACGGTTGAGAACTCTTTGTACGCAACCCCTTGCGGGCAGGCTTTTTTTGTAACTTGTGATGTATAACAAAATGCAATGTCTCAAGGCATGTCTCTGATTTCGCAATACAAAGCGGTCCGACAAAAGACCGAATCCATATGCTCTCCCTTAGAAATAGAAGATTACGTCATACAGCCGGATGAATTTGTGAGTCCGCCCAAATGGCATCTCGCTCATACTACATGGTTTTTTGAAACTTTTGTCCTGTCTCTAGAAGACGATTACACCGTTCACGATACAGATTTTTCATTTTTATTTAATTCTTATTACAACCACGTAGGGCAGAGGACCATACGCTATGAAAGAGGTCACATTACGCGTCCTACCGTAAGCGAGGTCTATGCGTACAGAAAGTATGTAGATACCGAGGTAGAAAAGCGATTCAAGGGTTTTAACGAGGAACAGTTGAACCGGCTGGCCTTGGGACTTCAGCACGAACAGCAGCATCAAGAGTTGTTGTGGTATGACATTCACTATTGTTTGAGCAAGAATCCACTGTATCCCAAATACAAAAGCAAAGATCCGCTTCACATTGAACCCACGGATGAATACGAAAAGTGGCTTTCCTTTGATCGCACTTTGACCACCATAGGACATCAGTCAGAAGATTTTTGTTTTGACAACGAAAAGGGCGCTCACGAAGCCTTGGTACTTCCCTTTGAAATTTGCACGGAGCTCGTGACCAACGATCAATTTTTGGAATTCATTGATGACAGGGGTTACCAGCGTTTTGAGTTTTGGTTAGCCGAAGCCTGGGATTGGGTTCAGAAAGAAAATATTAACAAGCCCCTTTACTGGAATCAGCACAATGACGAATGGCATCAGTTTACTTTGGGCGGAAACATCCCTTTGATCGGCGATGAGCCCTTGCGATGCATTAGTTATTACGAAGCGGACGCCTACGCTCGATGGAGAGGGTGTCGCCTTCCCACAGAATTTGAATGGGAATTGGCTTCGTCACAATTAGATCATGGAAAAGTCTGGGAGTGGACACAGTCCGCCTACACGGCCTATCCTGGTTTTACCATTGCCGAAGGTGCTCTTGGAGAATACAACGGCAAATTCATGGTCAACCAAAAAGTATTGCGAGGCGGTTCCGTCGCTTCTCCAGAAAATCACGTAAGGCCCACCTATAGAAACTTCTTTCACCCCCATTTGCAATGGATGTATTCGGGGATTCGATTGGCAAGATAAACCACATGAAATCAGAACCTACACAAGCCATTAGCGCTTTTGGACAAGAAGTTTTAGAAGGGTTGAGTAAAAACCCAAAAGAGCTTCCCACCAAATATATTTACGACGAGGAAGGCGATGTGCTCTTCCAAAAAATAATGGAGCTCCCCGAGTACTACCTCACCCGAGCAGAATTCGAGATTTTCACCTTCAACAAGTCGGACATCGCTAAGCAAATGGCTTCTCGCGGAGCCTTTCGATTGGTAGAGCTTGGTGCGGGTGATGGCGTGAAGACAAAAATTATAATTAGAGAATTGCTCGAACAAAACATTGAATTCACCTACGTGCCCGTGGATATTTCTGCCCACGTTCTCGAGGAGCTTTCCTCAAATTTTAAGTCGGAGTTTCCAGAGTTGAACATGGCACCCATGGCCGCGGATTACTTTGAGGCTCTTGAAAACCTAAAGAGCGATCAACAGCCCATGGTGGTAATGTTTTTGGGGTCCAATCTGGGTAATTTCGAATCGGAAGGCATATCGCAAATACTCGCCAAGATTTCACGTTTTCAAAACCGTGGAGATGGTTTGTTTTTGGGTGTTGATTTGATGAAGGACCCTAAAACGATTTTGGCCGCATACAACGATTCTCAAGGAATTACGGGGGCCTTCAATAAGAACCTTTTGGTGAGAATGAACAAGGAGTTGGGCGCGGACTTTGATCCGGATGAGTTTTACTTCTACCCCAATTACGATCCGGTATTGGGTGGAGTGCGAAGCTATTTGGTTTCCGCCCGAGCGCAAGACGTTCATTTTTCTGAATTGGAAGAAACCGTTTCCTTTGCACGCGGTGAGGCCATCTTTACTGAGGTCAGCCAAAAGTTTAGTAGAGAAATGCTCGCAGACCACAGAGAGGCTGCTGGATTTGAATACGCTGCGGAGTGGAAGGACTGCACGCATGGATATGTAAATCTCTTGTGGAGAAAGAATGGCTAGGAGAAATAAATTTACCTCTTCCGGATTAGGAGAAAAGTACAGCGGCAAAACGCTACGCGTCATCAACCCCGACGGCAGCTTTAATGTGATTAAGAAAGGGGGCAAACCTCACAATATTTATCAGCACTTAATCACAACCACTTGGATTCGCTTTTTTGCCATCGCCCTTCTCATGTTTATCCTGATCAATTTGTTTTTTGCTGGGTTAATCTACGCCGCGGGAATGGAAAACATTGGCGGTATGCCCACGGTAGAAAAGGACTTTTGGAATGCCTTTTTCTTCTGTGTACAAACGACCACC
>CBFHSF010000018.1:4179-43003 GCA_965658445.1 uncultured Schleiferiaceae bacterium
ACAGTGGGGTATGGCGCTCTGTTTCCCAAAGGTCCCGTCACCAATATCATTGCTTCACTCGCCGCCTTTGTTGGACTCATGCACTTCGCGATTTTTACCGGTCTGTTGTATGGGCGATTCAGCCGACCTTCTGTGAACATTCGATTTTCCAATAAGGTCGCCATTGTTCAAGGGCCGGACCATCCCGAACTTCACTTTCAAATTGCCAATAACAAGCGCAATATTATCAATCACCCTTCGGTAATGGTCATTTTAAAATTGGGTGAGAAGGAATCTCAACGGAGACATTTCTACAATCTAACCCTTCGCATCAACAAGATTGTATTCTTTCCACTCAACTGGAGGATTGTCCATGAGATTGATGAGGACAGCCCCATGAATGGGTTGACATTGGAGGAACTGCAAAAACGCGAAGCAGAGCTAATGATTCACTTTGAGGGCTTTGACGAGCATTACAATCAACCGGTCTACACTCGATTCGGTTACGTCTCAGAAGACTTTACGGATTCCAAGAAGTTTACCCTTGCGTACTCCAATACAGACCAAGGCCACACTCTCTTTGATTTGGATGATATCGATAAGATGGAGGAAGTGGAGAAGGTGAAGTTGTGATTCGCAACCCTACGCTTCAGAAATTTCCTTTTTGAGTTCACCGGTCAATTCTTCCGGCTTTAAGGGTTTTACCTCACCGTCATTTACAATGCTGATTTCTCCCGTTTCTTCCGAAACAATAATGCACAGGGCGTCGGTCTTTTCGGCAAGACCTACCGCGGAGCGGTGTCGCAAGCCAAATCGCGCAGGAAGGGTAGTGGATTCAGATACGGGCAGAATGGATCGGGCAGAGAGAATCTGATTGCCATTGACAATAACAGCACCATCGTGTAGTGGGCTTTCTTTGTGAAAAATGGATTCAATTAGGCGATGGCTGAGTACGGCATCCAATTTGTCTCCCGTATCCACGTAAAATCCCAAAGGCATTTTTCGAGTGATGACAATGAGGGCGCCCGTGTAAGAGGCGGATAAGTTCTTACACGCCTCAGCCACTTCGGTAACGTTGGTGGATATCTCTGTCTTTTTTAGGCTGATGAGATTTTTCCAAAAACCCTTCTTTCCTCTGAGGTTCGTAGAACCCAGGACCAATAAAAACTTTCGGATTTCTTGCTGAAAAACTACGATAAGAGCAATGAACCCCACCCCGATAAATTGGCCGAGAACCTCACTGAGAAGTTCCATGTTTAAGGCGCCTACCAGTTTCCAAATCAGGTAGATGGCAGTAACTCCAATAAAGATATTGATAGCGGCAGTTCCCTTGACCAGTTTATAGAGTTGGTAGATCAGCCAAGAGGCCAATACGATGTCTAGAATATCAAAAAAACCGATGTCAATCAGTGTATTCATTGGGTAAAAGGTAGGGTTTTTTCTAGGAGTGCGATGGCTTGAGAAGCTTCTTTTGCATCGTGAACTCGTAAAATTTTTGCACCGCGTTCTATGGCAAGCGCATGTAGAACCGAGGTTCCGTTGAGGGATTCTTCAGGAGTTACGCCTAGGGTCTTGTAAATCATGGATTTTCTTGACAGGCCAATGAGTAGTGGTTCATCCAAAACGGAAAACTCCGCCAGACGCGCAATGAGTTCAAAGTTCTGTTGGGGAGTTTTGGCAAAACCTATTCCTGGGTCTACAATAACATCGTTTACTTTTTTATCTCGTAGGGTGTTGATTTTTTTGGAAAGGTCCAAAATGATATCACCCACTAAATCATCGTAGTCCGTCAGTTGCGTCATGTTTTGAGGAGTTCCTCTGGTATGCATGCATACGTAAGGGACACTCATTTCGGCCACGGCGTCAAACGTTTCAGGATCCAAGTCTCCTCCAGAAATATCATTGATAATATGAGCCCCCTTTTCTACGGCCTTCCTCGCGATGTCTGAACGAAAGGTATCCACGGAAAGTGGGGTGTTGGGAAGGTTTTCTTTCAGGAGATCCAAAACGGATTCCAATCGCTCCCATTCTTTGGCTATGGAAATGTCTTCCGCGCCAGGTCGTGTAGAGTAGGCACCGATGTCCAAAATGTGAGCTCCTTCTGCGACGAGTTTGTGGGCCTGAGCCAAAACTTGTCCGGGACCTGACAATTTACCACCGTCGTAAAATGAATCCGGTGTAATGTTGAGAATACCCATAACCTTGGCGGTGGATAAATCGAGAAGGCTTCCTGCGCAATTGATGGTGGTTTTCAACAGAATTACTTTTAGTTTTCGGTACGTATTGAAGGGGTAAGCGTTTTTGGGCTTTTTAAGAGTTTTTTAATGAGGGAATCCACAGTTGAATACCATCAAAAAACTTATCTTTCCGGTCCAATAAGCACTTCGCTATACCCATGTAAAACTACAAAAGTGAATCGTTCCTTTTGCAATCCATTGCCAAAGGGTTGTATTTCTGTAGTTTTTGGAAATATAAAGCATTACAATGAGCGACACATCCAAAGAATTTGACCAGGTAATTGATACCTGTAGAACCTTGTACGGAAAGAAAATGAAGGACTATGGTTCGGCATGGCGCATCCTGCGATTGCCCAGCCTAACGGATCAAATTTTTATCAAGGCCCAACGCATACGAAGTCTCCAAGAAAAGGGAGTTTCTAAAGTGGGGGAGGGCATAGATTCTGAATTTATCGGGATCATCAATTACTGTGTGATGGCGATGGTTCAGTTGGAGAAAGGCGTGGTAGACCAGCCGGACCTCAATGTAGAAGAGGCGCTAGAAGCCTATGACAAGCACATTGGCATTACCAAACAGCTCATGCTCGACAAAAACCACGATTACGGAGAGGCTTGGAGAGACTTGAGGGTTTCATCACTTACGGATCTCATCCTTCAAAAGTTGCTCCGCGTAAAGCAAATAGAAAACAATCAAGGGGAAACTCTTGTATCTGAAGGAGTCGATGCGAATTATATGGATATGATCAATTATTCCGTTTTTGCACTGATTCTCATGAAATAAATACTTAATTCTTGTCTAAATCATTGAAGTGTACGAGAAAAAAACGAGTTTAGAACACAAAAGAAAACACTCAGCATATGCAGATCATCACCTCACTCTTTAGAATTTTTGTTGGCGTCCTGTTCATTTTTTCAGGGGCTATAAAGCTCAACGATCCCAAGGGATTCAGCTACAAGTTAGAGGAGTACTTTGCTCCCGATGTTCTCAATTTGCCTTTCTTGATGGATTTTGCTTTGGCCATCTCTGTGATATTGGTCATTGTTGAAATCATTTTAGGAGTGGCGCTGTTGGTAGGGTTCAAGCCCAAGCTGACGACGTACTCGCTTTCCGCAATGATTGTCTTTTTCACCTTTCTGACGTTTTACTCTGCCTACTTTAACAAGGTAACGGACTGTGGATGTTTTGGAGATGCCATTCCGCTCACTCCATGGGAGTCTTTTTACAAGGATTTGATTTTGTTGGTGATGATTGCCTGGTTGACGTGGAAGAACAAGACCATTACCCCCATAATGTCTAGCAAGGCTCAATGGGGCGTTGTAGGCTTTTTCACCTTGGCAAGTATCCTCTTCGGAAACTACGTTCTCAATCACCTACCCTTAATGGATTTTAGACCCTACGCTGTGGGGAACGATTTGGTTAAGGGAATGATGTCTGCTGAAGAACTCGGCCTTGAGCCGCCTCAGTTTGAAACCTTCTACACGTTGGAGAACACAGAGACTGGGGAGAGAGTAGAAGTTACCGCTACGCAATACGTAGAAGAAAAAGTCTACGAGAACAAAGCGCTAAAGCTCATCCCTGAGTTGAGTTCTAGCCGCAAGATTGCAGAAGGGTACGAGCCTCCCATTCACGATTTTGCCATGTATTACCAAGGTGCCGATGTAACCAAATCTGTAATCTGGGCGCCGCAATATCTATTGATTTTCACAAAGGACATTAGCGTTCTCTCTGATGAGGAAGTTGCTTCTGTGATTGCATTGGTAGACGATGCAACCAATGCACAATTGCCTTCTATCGTCATTACAAGTACCTCCGAAGATGTCGTTTTGGACTTCTACAAAAAATACCATCCCAACTTTAACTTTGGGTTGATGGATGAGACAACGGTGAAGACCATTGTCCGTGCCAATCCAGGAGTGTTGTTGATTCGTGGAGGAATTGTAAAAGGAAAATGGACTCTTGATGATTCTCCATCTGTAGAAGAAATGAAAAACACATTGTTGTAGAATTTTCCTAAAAATTCATTGTAATTTGATCCTATGATAGGAAAGTGGTTAAACAAGCTGGGATATACTCTATTGGTTTTATGGGGTGTGGCCACGCTGGTTTTCCTACTCTTCTCCGTGCTGCCGGGCGATCCCGCTAAAATGATGTTGGATCAAAGGGAAGACCCCGAGCTATTGGCAGCCATCAAAGCCAAATATGGGTTAGACCAGCCGCTCTACGTACAGTACGGTTATTTCCTCAATGATCTCTCACCCATTTCTTGGCATTCCAGTGCGCCCGATCACTTTACCCGATTAGAAAAGTACCCTCAAGCGGTTTCTTTTTTTACCACGGTGGGTGGCTCCCTAGCGGTCAAATGGCCGTATTTGCGAGAGTCCTTCCAAAAGGAAGGAAAGTCTGTGGGGTCCATCATTGCAGAAACGCTTCCCAACACCATGGTTTTGGCGTTTTCCAGTATCCTCATTGCCATGATACTCGGTGTCTTAATTGGAGTCATCAGTGCTCTTCGCGAAGGTTCATGGATTGATAGATTGGCGACCGTCCTAGGAACTTTGGGCATGAGCTTGCCTTCTTTTTTTACCGCTATTCTCATTGCTTGGATTTTTGGGTTTGTGCTCTCAGAGTTCACAGGACTTTCCATGACGGGAACCTTGAGAACCTACGACCCTTACGGTGAGCAGTCGTATTGGTCCTTTAAGAATTTGATTTTGCCCGCCTTAACGCTGGGGATTCGTCCGCTGGGAGTAATCATACAACTCACGAGATCTTCTATGTTGGAGGTTTTGCAACAAGACTACATACGCACGGCAAGAGCCAAGGGATTGTCACAATCTCAAATCGTGAGAAAGCACGCACTTAAAAATGCCCTGAATCCGGTAATTACCGCCGCGTCAGGGTGGTTTGCCAGCATGCTGGCCGGAGCCGTATTTGTGGAGTACATCTTTGGATGGAACGGCTTGGGCAAACAAATTGTGGAGGCCCTGAATCAATTGGACGTTCCCATGGTTATGGGGGCAGTCTTGGTGATTTCTCTGCTGTTTGTTGCCGTCAATGCCGTGGTGGACATCCTCTACGCTTGGCTGGATCCCAAGGTCAGAACTCGCTAAGCGGTTCTGATTTTCAGAAATGCAACACAAAGGCGAGTATTCACAACGCCTTGCTCATAACTCAGCCCACAAAACCCTTCAAAATACTTTCTAAAAACCTACCAAAACGTACCTTTGGAAAAACACTATTTCTACAGATGAGACAAAAAATTGTTGCCGGAAACTGGAAAATGAATAAGACCGTAGCAGAAGGCGCGGACATGGTTAGAGAAATCTCAGATGCCATAGAATCAGAGGGATTGGATTTAACAACGGTAATTGTTGCACCCCCATCCTTGGCTTTGGAATCTGTAGTAACCGAGCTTTGGGATGACGAAGCCATTGCTGTAGCAGCACAAAATTGTCACCAAGCCGATAGTGGAGCTTTTACCGGAGAAATTTCAGCACCCATGCTGGCAGATTTAGACGTTGATGCCGTAATCCTCGGACATTCAGAAAGACGTCAATACTTTGGTGAAACCAACGAAATCCTAGCTCAAAAAGTAGATTCCGTTCTCAAGAACGAATTGGTGGCCATCTTTTGTGTTGGTGAAGTTTTGGAAGAAAGAAAATCAGGAAAGCACCAAGAAGTAGTAGCCTCTCAACTTAAGGAAGCTCTATTTCACCTAAGTGCCGACGACTTTGAAAATATTGTAATTGCCTACGAACCCGTGTGGGCCATTGGAACGGGAGAAACGGCAACGCCAGAGCAAGCTCAAGAAATGCATGCTTACATTCGATCTGTAGTTGAGACGGCGTATGACGCTGAAACGGCTCAAGGCGTAAGCATTCTCTATGGAGGAAGCTGTAAGCCCAGCAATGCCAATGACCTCTTTAGTCAGCCCGACGTAGACGGTGGATTGATTGGTGGAGCGTCTCTTATTGCCGATGACTTTATTGAGCTCATCCGCATTATGGAAAAATACGCGGAGTAATGGATTACTCGGAATATACGTTTACCCTTTCTGAGCTGGAGCCTTGGCAGGATGTGCTGATTTCCATTTTATCCGAATACCCTTTTGAGACTTTTCAGCACACAGAGACTGGAATTCAAGGATACATACAGTCTTCTTTGGATTCTCCTGACCTCTTGGAGAATCTGGATACTAGCCTGATGCCTGGTGTAGAGGTTTCTTGGGAGCGGGTAGAAGTACAGACTGAAAATTGGAATAAGACGTGGGAAAGTCATTTTGACCCCATTCTCATCGATGACCAATGCTACATTCGTGCTTCTTTTCACGAGGCAAAACCGGAAATTCCCTTTGAAATCGTAATCGATCCCAAGATGGCCTTTGGAACGGGACATCACCAAACCACTCATATGATGGCTCAATGGATTCTCGAGAATTCTTGGGAAGGTCAGACGGTATTGGACATGGGATGCGGAACATTGGTTTTGGGTATCCTAGCTCGCCTCAAAGGTGCAGGAAGAATTGTGGGAATAGACATTGATGAATGGGCTTATGAAAATGCCGTTCTCAATTGCAAAACCAATAATTGCGCAGATATAGAGGCTATTTGTGGTGATGCCTCCGCTTTGGAAGCATACGCCGATGGTGAATTCAATCACGTACTTGCCAACATCAATAGAAATATCTTGCTAGAAGATCTGCCCGCTTATACCCGAGTTCTCAAACCAGGAGGGAGCTTGTTTTTATCTGGATTTTACCCAGAAGATCGAGAAGTTCTCGAAGCGGTTGGAGCGCCTTTGGGTTACGATTTTATCGGTCAAAAGAACTTTGGTGATTGGACCTCGCTTCACTGGCAATACAATCCATAATAATGAGGGCGTGATTTTTGCGTTTTCCCTAAGAACCCAATGATTTACCCAACCCGTTGCTCGAATACAACTGCATGAACAAAAGAATACTCATACCACTTCTCACCCTTCTGATTTCGATTTCAGCCTCAGCACAGCGCCTCAAGAAATTCTCCTCTGATCCCGTTCAGTACAGTGAAGAACTTCAAAAGTTTTTGACCGATAAGGACAAAGATTTGGGAGAAGCGGTTTTTAATGAAATTTCTCCCTCCCTGAATAACGGAACGTTTGAAGGAACTCAGTTCAATCACTTGGTGGATGTTTCCAACAACATGCTCAAGAAGAGGGTTACTGATCTAGAGGTGTGGAGAGCTTTGTTTGTAGTTTGTCAATCCCTTTCGCAGGACGTTGCAGACGTCGATTTTTACAGCCCTTTTCTGGAAGATTTGGCGGTCTTTTCTAAAAAGAACAAGGCTCGAGATACGGATAGATATTTGAGAACACTACTTACTTGTGTTTCGGATTCTGCGTTGTTTGACGATGGAAAAATCCGCTGGGTAAACGAAACGGGAGGTTATGAATTTGCCTTTGAAAATGAGACGCCTCAATTTATTTACGAAGACATTGACCTCTGGGGATACTACAAGACAGATTCTACACAAATCGTAGCAACGGCTGGGGTTTACTATCCAAAGACCAATGAGTTCAGAGGATTGGGTGGTGAGATTTACTGGGTGAGAGCAGGTATTTCCAAAGACAGTTTGTATGCAGAATTAGGCTCCTTTACGGTAGATATGACCAAGGGGAGTTACCGTTCAGATTCTACCATTCTCTATTCGTCATATTACGTTACTGAACCTATTTACGGAGTTTTTGAAGAGCGTCTAACTTCTCGTTCCGGAGCCGATAAGGCCATTTATCCTCGATTTACATCTTATGAATCCAATGTCTTTGTCTCAGAGTTTGTGCCAGGCGTTGATTACAAGGGAGGATATTCGCTTATGGGAAACAAGGTGTTTGCCTCAGGAGCCGAAGGACAGAAAGCAGAGTTTATTTTTAAATATGAAGGCAACCCACAAGTAAAGATTCGAGCCAATCGATTCCTTCTCAATAAAAATTATTTCTCTGCTCAAGAGGGTTATGTTTGGATAAAACTCGGTGATTCGGATTCTCTTTTCCATCCCAAATCAACCATGCGATACGTTCCGGAGAAAAAGGTGCTGACCATTACAAGAGTTCCAGAAGGCATGGCCAAAGCGCCGTACGGGGACACCTACCACGATGTAGATATCTACTTTGAGAACCTTACTTGGAAACTGACGGATGCTCAGTTTTACCTAGGTAATCTCAATATGGGATCGGTTTCACCGGTGTTTTTTGAATCAGAGAACTACTTTAGAGGCGAGCGATATTCTGCGGTTCAAGGATTGGCAGATGTCAACCCCTTGGTAAATATTGCCGATGTCACCAGGTATTACGGAAGAGATGAACTCACCCTCGATCAAATGGCCGATGGATTGCGATTGGATAGACTTTCTGCCCACCGCATGATGATGCAGATGGCCATTCAGGGTTTTGTGTTTTACAATACAGAAACCGGTGATATTCGCGTGAAGAAAAAGACCTTTGATTACATTCTCAATTACAAGGGGGACAGAGATTACGATGTTATTCGATTTGTCTCTGCGAAGCAATCTGGGGTAAATGCCTCGGTGTCGCTTCTCAATTATGACATGGAAATTCAAGGGATTTCTGGAATTGCCCTCTCGGATTCGCAAAAAGTAGTCATGTATCCCTATGGGAAAATCATTACACTTCACGAAGGCTTGGACTTTGATTTTGATGGAAAAATTGCTGCTGGTAGATTCTCGTTCTGGGGGCAGGAGTTTTTCTTTGATTACGATCAATTCCGAGTTAACATGTCCGCCATTGACTCCATGCGATTTAAGGTGGAATCCTTTACCACTACCTCCGACGGAAGAAGAAGTCTTGTGGACGTAAAAACGGTTCTTCAGAATATCAATGGAGAGCTGCTCATCGATAAGGCCAATAACAAGTCCGGATTGGAACAGTATCACGAGTATCCAATATTTAAATCAGGTCGGGAGAGTTATATCTATTACGACAGAAAGGATATTCACGGTGGAGTCTACGACAGAGAGCGTTTCTACGTAGAGATTGCTCCCTTTGAAATTGACTCCTTGGACAACGCGTCTACCGCGGGTTTGAAATTTGACGGAACCTTTACATCGGCGGGAATTTTCCCAGAAATGCAACAGGAGATGACGGTTCAGAAGGACTACTCTCTTGGATTTGAAACGACCACACCTACCACGGGGTTAGTGGCCTATGGAGGGGTAGGGACGTTTACCAATAAATTGACCTTGAGCAATCAGGGACTTCGCGGAGATGGAAGTATTGATTACCTGACTTCCCACGCAGAATCCAATGACTTTATTTTCTTCCCAGATTCCACGAATGGAATTGCGCAGTCTTTTGAAATACAAGCTCAAATGGCCAATGTGGAATATCCCCATGTGGTGGGAAGCGGTGTGAAGTATCACTGGGAACCTCTTGTGGACATTTTGTACACTACTTCAAGGGATTCCGCTTTCTCCATGTACGATGACATTGGAATGACCGCCGTAGGAACCTTGGACTACTCACCACAACGTTTGGGTGGAGATGCCTTGATTTCTTATTTAAATGCGGAAAACAAATCCAAGGACTTCACCTTTAAAAACCGAATGTTCGAGTCTCCAGAAATGAGCTTTAGGGTTCGCGCCAATGAAACGGCTCCTTGGGGCTTTAGCATTGACAATGCCAAAGGGTTTGTGAATTTTGAATTGCAGAAAGGTGAGTTCTCAATAAATGATTCTGCCTCCTTTATGAGCTTCCCCATAAACCAATACACGGCCTTTATGGATTTTGCAGAATGGCAGATTCCAGAAAAGTCTGTTGAGGTTAAAAAGCAAGCCGCTCCGGGAGTTCCCGCTTCCAAAATGATTTCTGTTCACAAGCGTCAAGACAGTCTGCAATACATGGCTTCAGGGGCTAAATTCTATTTAGAAAACAGTTTGTTAGAGGGCTTCGGGGTTCCGGTAATCGAGGTGGCGGATGCCAGTATTGTTCCCGATTCTGGTTATGTAGCCATTGATCCTGGAGCGCAAATGAGAACCTTGGAGCACGCTCAAATTACTGCACAGAGAGCCAATCAATTCCACAAGTTCTTTGAAGGTTCTATTAAAATCTCCAGCCGCAAGAAATACGCAGGATCTGCCGATTACGAATATATAGATGACGAAGGTACGCCTTGGCCACTCCACTTTAAGACCATTAAGGTAGATACTTCGGGAACCACAGTAGGTAACGCTACCGTGGCACAAGAAGACGGATTTTACATGTCTCCATTCTTTGAGTTCTATGGAAAAGTGGAGCTCAATGCTAAGCGAAGACATTTGTTCTTTAATGGATATACCCTTATTCAGCAGGTGTGTGACAACATTTCTACCACCTGGTTTAAGTTCAAATCAGAGATTGACCCCAACAAGATTGTAATTATTCTTCCAGAAGACAATCCTTCTACCAGAGCAGACAACTTGTACAATGGGATTTACATTTCTCCCGATAGTACTTCAGGATACTCGGCATTCTTGTCGCGCGAAAGCTCCAAAGCCGATATGGAAATCGTTTCTGCTACCGGAGTTTTATTTTACGACAATGACCTATCGAGTTATATTGTAACTACCCAAGAGAAGCTTGACAATCCGGACGGCCCTGGAAATTACCTCGCCCTAGACAATGACAACTGTGTAACGGTAGGACGTGGTGCCTTGACTTTTGGAAAGGACATGGGGCAGGTAGAATTTGCTCCCTATGGTGAAGTACAACACAACTTGGATGATGGGTATATTGAGGGTGACGTGGTCATTAATATGGACTTCCACTTCAGTGAGCCCTTGCTAGAAGCCATTGTACTCAAGCTCAAAGAAGCTACCAACTTATCGGGTGCCGATGTAAGCAGAAAGGCCTACCGAGATTATTTGGGAGAAGCCTTTTCCTCAGAAAAGGACAGAGCGGAGTTCTGGTCAGAAATCAACAACACAGGATTTCCAGAAAAAATGCCTCGTGAGCTTTCCCACACCATCAGTTTTACAGACGTTCAAATGGAGTACAATCCAGAAACTAGTTCCTTCGTGAGTGTTTCGGATATTGGAATTGGTTCCATAGGAAGAACTCCCATTAACCGGAAAGTCGAAGGGTATCTCGAGGTCATTCACAAGAGAAGAGGGGATGAGTTCTACCTGTACTTTATCTTGGATAACAAACAGTATTACTTCCAATACAAGAGAAATGTGTTAAGTTTCTACACGGATGATAAACCCACGATGAAGATTCTCCAAGAGACCGATACAAACGATCGTTCGGTTAAGGCCAAGGACGGTAAGCCACCCTTTACCTACAATCAAGCATCTAAAGGAAAAATGCGTTTGTTCCTCAGTAAATTTGAAGAATAGTAACTTTGCAGCGAAATTTGACAAGAATGAGTGGCTGGAATCCCCAAGAAGAACACAGTGAAGAAGTATTGACTCAAGAGGTCAGTGAGCATTCCATTGTCCTGTTTAATGACGATGTAAACACTTTTGATCACGTTATCATTTCCCTAATTCAAATCTGTGAGCACACAGAAGAGCAGGCCGCTCAATGTGCCCTTATCGTTCATCACAAGGGGAAGTGCGATGTCAAATCAGGTCCTTATGACGAATTGGAACCCAGATGTACCGCTTTATTGGATAGAGGGTTATCTGCGGAGATTCAGTAAGACTATCCTCGTCAATAGCCTTTATTCATTTAGTTATTTGTAAGTATTCAACATAAGTTGGACTAAGGTTATTATTTTTAAATGGAGACCTTAAAAGTGTATATGAGAGGCTTCCAACACTTTAGTCAAATGAAAAAAGCACCTGGAAGGCCAAAAAAATCAGAAGCCATTATCAAAGACGTAAAAAGACGCACCAAACGTCAATTTAACCCTGAAGAGAAAATTGCCATTGTATTAGAGGGTATGAGTGGAGATGAATCCATTGCTGCCATATGCCGCAGAGAAGGCATTGCCCAATCTGTATATTACAGTTGGAGTAAAGCGTTTATGGAGGCGGGCAAGGCTCGTCTTAATGGGGACACCAAACGTGAAGCAGATAGTTCAGAAGTGGCTGAGATGCGAAAGGAGAACGCTCCAAGCAGCAAGAACAATACTCCAATAGCACTTGAAGATGACGTACTTGACTTCGATGTAGTAGCTTACCCGAATCCTTATGTTGAGACGTTCACCATTGATTTCGTATCTGACTTCGATGAAAACGTAACCATTATGGTTCACAACATGAACGGACAGGTTGTTGAGCAGTACAAAGACATCGATCCAATGAATAATCCTGATATGGGTAGAGGTCTACCTGCAGGAATGTACTTTGTTACCGTGACTCAATCCGGTCAAACAAAAACAGTTAAAGTTAATAAGTTTAAATAGTTAGGACGTTAACGTCAATTGTTTATCAAGCGCTCGGCCAACGCCGGGCGCTTTTTTATTTTTATTTTCTTTTTTAAACCCAAAAAGCGTTTTATATTTGCACCCCCTAAGGGAAACACCCCATAGGGTTTGTTTACCAAAAACAGGGCTCTGTAGCATAACTGGATAGTGCACCTGACTACGGATCAGGAGGTTCGGGGTTCGAATCCCTGCAGAGTCACAACCAAAACCCCCACGTGAAAACGTGGGGGTTTTTTCATTTTAAATTTTTGCCAAGCTCGCTTGAGTAAAAATTTAGAATGAAAAAACCACACTGCGAAAGCAGTGCGAACAGCTGGGCTGTTCCGTAGGCAATTCGTTTTGGGTGGAGTAGGGACGGAAACTCCGGGATCACGCCGAATGAAATGAGGCGTAATCCCATTTGGAAAAAAAACCACAGCAGCGAAGCTTCATTGCTCCCCACTCACTCAAAAACCCCCACCTTTGGTGTCCAATTGTATTTTTTAAAACTCAAGGAAAAGCCCTTGAGGTCCTTGTTGACTGCTTTCGAAATCAATTTTTTCACGCCCTTTTTTCCGCCAAAGTCCCCAATAAACCAACCTAGAATTCTATTGGTAGAAATGGATTTTCGGGCCTCGTTTATATCGGTTTCCGCTTGCAAAAAATGCTCGGTTACCTGATCTAGTGTTTCCCAGAGATTTTCTGGATGGTATATGTGTAGGGGAGGGCAACTGACAGCGCCACAATTTAATGCAAAGTGAATTTTGGGATGTTTTTGACTCGGCGCAAAGCCGTCAAATACCCTTGTTGCAAAAGGATTTTTAATATATCCCAATCCATATTTCCACTGGCGTTTTCTCAAGATGGTGTGCTCAATGTCATCTAAACAAATGGGGTTGCCTGCAAGGGCGAATTCCTTTTTGGTGAAAATCTTTTCGGTACCTCCAGAATTGTATTCCAAAATATAGAGTGCATTGTAAAGGTTGATCCAGAAGGAGAGTCTTTGTTCTTCTGTCCTCAGGGTGAGAAGGAGTCGGGCCTCGTTGATCAACTGCAATTCTCTAAGGGCGGGCTCGGTGTCCTTGCCGTCCTTTATTGCTGTTAATAGTGGAGAAGCTAGATCCATGGACAGTTACTTTTTTAATTCTTTTGTTCGAGTTTTTCCAACGCAGCAATAATATCTGAGGGCTCCGCGCGATTTCTGTAATCAGCATCTAAGAATGCATAGGTGATGGTGCCGTCGGTATCAATTACATACGTTGCCGCGAGGGGCAATTCGTTGGATTCGTCTCCATTGTAAGCGTGGAGTCTAAAACTCGCTTGGTAGATTTTAGCTACTTCTGGTGTTAAGCTAAAAACCACTCCGTAGTCTTTGGCTACCTCATTGTGAAGATCCGTAAGTACCTCAAAGCTCAAATCGTGTTTTTCTGCAGTGGATAAAGAGGAGTCGGGAAGTTCTGGGGTCAGAGCGACTAACTGAGCTCCATGAGCCTCAAAATTGGGCAGTTCTTCTTGTAGTCGATGAAGAGTGATATTGCAATAGGGACACCATCCTCCTCTATACCAAACAAGAATTACGGGACCTTTTTCCAAAAGTGCGTTGAGGGCAATTTCTTTTCTCTGTGCGTTGGAGAGTGAAAAGGCAGGCGCTTTATCCCCTATGTTTTTGGCCTTTTCCAATATTCCTTGTTCTACGACAAAGTCTAAACCATCAGCATACGCTTGTTTCTTTTCTTCTGAGGCCTTGGCGTTGAACGCCTCTTTTTTGGCGTTGAGATCTTCAGAGAGAGGTTTATAATCTGTATTTGTATTCACGGTAGCGGATTGACATTGCCACAGAAGCGCGGTGGTTGCCAGGATTAAAGTGTTTTTCATTGTAGAGACAACGAACAGAAAGTCAATATGTTTTAACGCTAAGTGGATAAAGGTTTGTTAAAACTCACCTCCCAAGGGAAAGCGGTAGGTTTAGTTTTCAAGTAAGGACATAAAAAAAGGGAACCTTTCGGCTCCCTTTAGTGATTTAGATAAACATCAAGTGCGTGCCATCGCCTCCGGCGCGTTCATAGAAATCTCCAACGGTAAGAACACCGTCCAGATCATCTATAAGATCCTTCTCGGTTTTGTGGAACATGTCCATGGCCAACTTACAAGCCCATAGCTTCACTCCACTCGCCGTTAATATTTCCAGAAACTCACCAATGGGTGGTATGTCGAGCTTTTCCATTTCCTTTTTCATCATAGAAGTGGCAAAGGCCTCAACCCCCGGTAGCCCTCCCAACATTGTCGGTATGTGCATGGCGGGATTTCCCACTGTGGCCACGTGCAAGTGCTCGAGCTTATCCTTATCGATAGCTTCGAGGCCAAAGAACGTGAAAAAGATCTCTGATTCAATTCCTTCCATTCTTGCACCGTTGGCCAGTATAAAGGCGGCGTATACGTTTTCTATTGTGGCTTTAGACAGGATAAGCATCATTTTCTCTACTTTCTTGTCTTGTTTTACTTCTGCTGTTCCGGGTCTTTCTAAGGTTTTCAT
Organism: uncultured Schleiferiaceae bacterium; assembly: GCA_965658445.1. Taxonomy (GTDB): domain Bacteria; phylum Bacteroidota; class Bacteroidia; order Flavobacteriales; family Schleiferiaceae; genus CBFHSF01. The sequence goes on from CBFHSF010000018.1 coordinate 19,308, forward strand.
AACAGGTGATTTATTCGTTTACAATCGGTTCCATTAGATACAGCTCGCAGGCTTGGGAATTCCCGCCAAACGGCTACTGATTTTTAGAGGGCCCTTAGGAAAGAGTTGGTAAAACTCCTTAATAGTAACTACTCCGCTTTTTCCCACTCGTCTAATAGTTAGAGGGATTTCCTTTTTGTATTGATCTTGCAAGTAATCCAGAACTTTCCAGTGATCTTCTGTGAGTTCAATGCCCTCTTCTTGGGCTAGGACTCTTGCTACCTCAGGGTTCCATTGTTCTAAGTCAGTGAGATACCCTTCGGGGTTGAATTGGATGTTTGTGAGTGTTTCCATGATAGTGATTGTATTTGGTTAAACATTTTTTCCGTTCATCGTCATTTCTGGACTTACCATTGGGATATGTCTTCCTGGAATTAAAAGGTTCCAATAGATCCATTTAAAGGCCATTTTTCCCATGTGGTTCAGGCGACTTTCTTCCAGTAGTTTCAGAGGGCCAAAACCGGGAATGGGGAAGGTTCCTGTTACGGGCTCTTGATGGTAGTTGAAGTCTATCAAAAGAGCTTTTCCCTTTCCAGTTTCAATAAAACAGTTGGCGTGACCGTCAAAGCTGTCTTTTAGAGGTTCGCCCTTCAAGTAGTTAATGACGTTCGTCAAGAGTAATTCCCCTTCAAAGTGAGCAACACTACCGGCCTTACTGGCTGGAATATTTGTGGCATCACCAATGGCAAATATGTTGGGGGCAATTTCGGTTTGGAGGGTGTGTTTATTGGTAGGAACAAAGTTGAGTTCATCTCCCAATCCCGTCTTTTCAAAAACTTCAGCTCCCATATTGGTGGGCACGGCAACCAAGAGGTCGTAGTCCACTTCCTCACCACCGTAGTCGATAATCTTTTGGTTTTCACCATCTACTTCTGCAATGGCGAAGTCTGGAATGATTTTGATGTTCTTCTCCTTGAGTAAGTATGCCAATGCTTCCGTTGCCTTGGGTTTTGTAAAGGCCCCACTCAATGGAGTTGTGTAAATGATTTCTACTTGATCTCTAATACCTCTTTGCTCAAAGTAATCGTCGGCCAAGAAGGCAAATTCCAAAGGAGCTACAGGACATTTAATGGGCATTTCTGCGATGTTGATGACCAACTTTCCTCCGGTAAAGTTCTCCAAAGCTTTGTGGAGGGCAACTGCACCTTCATAAGTATAGAAGTCAAAGATGTTTTTATGCCAATAGGGACCTTCCATTCCTTCAATTTCTCCAGGGGCAATTTGAGTTCCTGTGGCTATGACCAAAACGTCATAAGGAACTTCACGGTTACCACCGGTTATTACCAAGTTCTTTTCCGGTTGGATATCCGTAATCTTCTCATTGAGAAACAAGGCGTCCTTGGGAATGTACTTGTCAATGGGCTTAACCACCTCATGGCCTTTGTAGATTCCAAAGGGCACAAAGAGAAATCCAGGCTGATAATAATGAGCTTCAGCTTCGTCAATGATGGTTACATGAATGTCCTTTCCGGCATTTTTGATCAGGTGGTTTGCCATCATGGTACCCGCGGTACCGGCTCCCAATATGACTACATTCTTTTTCATGAGTTCTAGGTATTATTTGTTGGCCTGTTTTTGATGTCTTTTTAACGAGGCCGTTAACAATACCCTAAAGGTAGAACTCAGCAATAGCTAAAACTATGATTAAAGTCATGTTTTAAGATCGTAAAACACTGGGGTTCAGCTCATAGGAAAAAGGATATAAAACATTGCGACCTAAGTCACTTAGGGGGATTTACCCAATCACATCCCCATTCTGAATGGAATGGGTAGGGGACAGAAGAACCACGCCGCGTTCGGAGTAGGCACCTAGAACCAGACATTCCGATTTTACCCCTGCGATTCTCTTGGGAGGAAAATTGACAACCACCACAACTTGTTTTCCGATAAGCTCCTCTGGAGAATACACTTTGGTGATTTGAGCTGAGGAGGTCTTTTGCCCTAGATCACCAACGTCTAGCGTAAGTACGTAAGATGGGGTCCTTGCTTTGGGGTTGGGAACAGCTTCAAGGATGGTAGCAATGCGCATATCCACTCTTTCAAACTCTTCCCACTCCAGTGGCTTTTGATTTTTAGATGAGTCCATCGCGCTTGTAGAGTTTAATGCCGTGATCTATCAAATCAATAAACTCTGCTTCCAACTCTGGAGTGAGCTTTTTCACGTGAAAACACGACTTCCCCTTGAGGCATTTTTTCATCTCTGGGGAGAGCTCTCCAAATTCAGAAACGTGAGTGTAGATGGGGAAGTAGTAAAAACGAATGTCCTTGGGCTTGGGAACTACCGAAGCAAAGTAATGGCCATCTACCTTTTGCTTTCCCTGCATAACTTCAAAGGTTCCAGAGAACTCAATGTTGCCAGGTAGGGATCCCTTGGATTTAAAGGAGCTTCCGCCACGAGATAGGCTCTTTTCAAAAAATTCTTGAATGGTAAGTAAGTCTGACATGTCTTTACATTAGGAGGGGTTGTGAATCAAAAGGAGGTGATGGTAGTGGTGCTCTGAATGCCATGCATAGAGCGAGGCCACCTCGTACAATGCAAAATCCGCTTTGGATTCCGGGTGGTAGTATGTGCGCTTCCAATCTTCGGCTTCTAGAGATTCAAAAAAGAGTACCCATCGGGCGTGTAGCCCATTGATTAACGAAAGACTTGCGGAAACATCTGCGGTTTTTCCATCGGGAAGCTCTGCCCACAGAGCCTCCATATAAGGAAGGATACTCGGTTTGTCTTCTGTCATTGTGAGTTTAGATCTCACAAAGGCATTCATGTGGCTGTCCGCAAGGTGGTTGATTACTTGTGCTGCCGTCCAACCGTCCGGTCGGTAGGTCTTTTCAATGGCACCCTCATCAGAGGATTCTACCCACTCATCCAGTTGCTGAGGTAATCGAGCAATGGACAATACATTTTGTAGAGCTTGTACCAAATCAAAATCTTCGGGGCGTTTCCACTTTCCAATCGGGAATCTGAGAGCATCTAATGAGGTCATATTATTGGGCTTTTTTGGTTTTATAAAGGATTTCCATTTTGGTTTTTGGCCTTCTTTGAAGGGTGAAAGCCATAAAACTTGCCGTTTTTTTGCGACTAATTCTGAGATTTCAATTTCTAAAAATCCCTGTAATAATCCATTGTCTTTTGAATTTTTTCCCATTTGCGACCTTCAAAATCGTCATTTTTCCACCTTGCTCAATATGGGGCAAGGATTCATTTGATTTTGATTGATAGAAGGAAGTGTAAAGTTTTGGTAACCTCAGTGTTTATGGGGTTTATAGAGTTTTTTGTGGGGTTTGAAATAGGAGGTGTTTTACAGGGAAGAGAGTACTTAAAACAACCTGAAAAGTAAGTGGTTTTAAAGCATTGAAAATTAGTCGATTGAAAACATGATGCTATTAACAATTCTGTGTTTATAACTCAAAATCAAGGACTTAATGAAAAGTAGAAATCTCCTGTAACTTAAATGGAAATCAAAACGTATTCATTATGAAAAAGTTATTATTACTTACATGCGCTCTCGGATTCGCCTTTACAGTATCCGCACAAGAAGTTGCTGGTCCCTGGTGGGTTGGTGGAACTTTAGGATATGAAGGAAATAATTATGGCGATGACGAAAACGGAAACACCTTGACTTTTGGTCCAAGTGTGCTTTACATGTTAAACCCTCAAATTGGTGTGGGTTTGGGACTTAGTCTTGTTACAGATACTTACAATGACAAAACAGCTCAGGACGAGGACAGAACCGTTAAGTCCAACACTTACCACTTCCAGCCCTATGCGAGATACTACAAAGAGTTGGGGTCTAATTTTGCTATTTACGGTCAGTTGCTAATTGATATTCAATCCGGTGGGTCTACCACTGAGGTGGCTGGAACAGAAACCGCGAGCACTTCCATTAGTGGTTTTGGTTTCGGTATTGCTCCAGGAATTCAATATTGGTTTACTCCATCATGGTCCATGAATGCCACCGTGGGTAATTTGGGTTACAGCACAGTGACTCGCAGCGATGACAATTCTGATGCAGAAAGCACCACTTCTTCAACTGAAGTAATTATGGACTTCTCTTCTATCAACTTTGGATTTAACTTCCACTTTTAAGCAAGGAAGCTCACTCTAAACGCAAAACGGCCCGCTCTTAGGAGTGGGCCGTTTTTTTTATGACTCGTTTCATTTTAACCTTCGGAGGGATACCACTTCTTTTTCAGCCAAAAGGCGACTCTTACTAAGAGAATCAAAGCAGGAACTTCCACCAAGGGTCCAACCACTCCGGCAAAGGCTTGTCCGGATCCAATGCCAAAAACCGCAATGGCTACGGCAATGGCCAATTCAAAGTTGTTACCCGCAGCCGTAAAGGAAATCGCTGCATTTTTATCATAGGGAGCTCCCGCCCATTTTGAAATGACAAAGCCCACCAAAAACATGATGACAAAGTAGATGAGCAATGGAATGGCAATTAAGAATACATCTCCTGGGATTTGCACAATCAATTCGCCCTTGAGGCTAAACATCAATACAATGGTTAGCAATAAGGCAATGAGTGTAAGTGGGGAGATGGTTGGAATAAACTTATTTTGATACCATTCTTCTCCCTTGAGTTTTACACCTATCCATCGAGAGAGGATTCCCAAGGCAAAGGGGATTCCCAGGTAGATGGCTACGGTTTTGGCAATTTCGCCCACAGAGATATCAACAATAGCACCTTCAAACCCAAAAACAGGGGGGAGGTAGGTGATAAATAGCCAGGCATAAAAGCTGTAGCCAAAAACTTGGAAAACACTGTTTAATGCTACCAATCCTGCTCCGTACTCTGGGTTTCCATCGGCAAGATCATTCCAAACCAACACCATGGCTATGCATCGCGCCAAGCCAATGAGGATTAATCCCACCATGTATTCTGGGTGGTCCGCCAAAAAGGTTATCGCCAAAACAAACATGAGTAAAGGCCCAATAATCCAATTGAGAACCAGGGATAAGCTCAAGGTCTTTACATCTGAGAATACTGCTGGCAACAAGGCAAAGTTCACCTTGGCCAAGGGGGGATACATCATTACAATCAATCCAATGGCTAAGGGGATGTTGGTTCCACCTCCTCCCATATTTCCAATGGTCTCGGCGGCGGAAGGGAAAAAATATCCCAAGCCCACACCCAAAGCCATGGCAATGAAAATCCAAAGGGTGAGGTACTGGTCTAAGAATCCAAGTTTCTTTTTCATGGTTGTTGTCAGGTCAGGTTATTTATTGATAGAAGAAAATGCATAGAGTAGCTCATTGGCGATTTCTCTGCATCTCTCGTCGTATTTAGCGCTTTTTTGAGGCGTGTTGTCAAAGTCTTTGGGGTCGTCGTAAGGAAGGGCAATCCTTGCTTCTGCACCCGGAACAAAGGGACAATTCTCTTCGGCATGAGAACACACCATTACCGCCGCAAAATTCTTTTGCGGATTAAAAGTATGATCAAAAGCTTTGGAAAATCCTATGATGGGTTGCTTGCTGGGGGCGAATTTGATACTGTAAACCGGATTGTCTCCACCTGAAAGTGCTTTGACCTCATAGCCTGCACGCGAAAGAGCTTCTCCAGCTTCTGGATACAAAGCAGTACTTTCCGTTCCACCTGAATAACACGTTGTTTTTGAGATGTTATAATACTCTGCTAAAGTCTGTGCCCATACCTGAGCTAGGTGAGAGCGCCTTGAGTTGTGCGTGCAAATAAAAATGAGGTTGATGTCTTCACCTGCATTTTTTTTGTTTTGAATGTACTCAATAAGTGGCGCAATGGCGGACTGTCTCTCGGCAGAAATATGAGGGTCCAAATCGTGTAAGTAATCGGTAAGTGTACCAAATAGAGGCGTCATACGTTTTGTTTTAGGTGTTATTGAAGGTGATTTGAATGGTTCATCTCAACGTGGTAGATTACTTCTCTTTTCCAAAAATACATTGTCGTGCCATTTTCCGTGTAGGGCTCCCACTTTTTCGCGAAATCCAATTTCTCGGAATCCACATTTTTTGTGAAGCTCTATGCTGGCAATATTTTCGCTCATGATACTAGACTGCAAGGTCCAGAATCCGTGGGTCTCAGAATCTGAAATGAGTTTTCGCAATAAGATCTCTCCATATCCCTTTCTGGGGTAGGCCGGATCAATGTAAACGCTAACTTCTGCAACTCCTCGGTAAACATGCCGAGAGGAGGTGGGAGCCAACGCTCCCCATCCCCTCAGGCTTCCATTAGGACTTTTCTCGTCTTTCTCCTCATCCATTAGAATCCAACGACAATTGGAATGATGTTTTTGATCCCAAATTTCCCATGAAGGGACCTCGGTTTCAAATGTTGCCAGTCCAGTGTCTATTCCCATTTGGTAGATTTTAGCAACCTCAGAGTAATGTTTAGGAAGGAGAGGAATTAATTTCATGCCTACCGGCTTAACAACATCCAGAAGAAGGTGAACAACAAGCTCCTGCCGTTTCCAAATCTCTGAGTTTTACACGAGGTTTCTCTGTGCTCTCAGGGATTCCACAATTGTCTTTAGCCAAACAATCTGTATGCTTAGAAGTCAAGCGGAAGTTTCCGTTTTCTCCTTCTAGGTTGTATTTTTCTATGGTAGTACCTTGGTATTCCACTTCGATTTCCAAATCTCCCATTCCAAGTGTCTGCTCAGACAGTTCAATGATTTTGGTCAATTTTTCTGGGTGAAGACGGTGGTCGTAATCGTCGGCATTCCACAATTGGAAATTGGCAACCTCTTCTTTTCTTACGGTGCCCCCACAGTCAATAAAGTGTTTGGATACAACACCTACTTCTGTCACGTGAAAGTGATTGGGTACGGTGTCCCCGTTGGGGAGCGTAAACAAAATGGTTTCGGCTCCCTGTAGTTGTTTTTTGATTTCTGAAATTTTCATGACAAATGATTTTTCAAAGTTCTGTAAATGATCGTATTCTATTCTATTCTATTCGGTTAGCAGCAAGAGCTGTCCGTTTGCGTTTCTAGATTTAGGAATTCGCCCAAGGCAGTCTTCATAGCTTCCCAGTTTTCTTTGTGAATACAGTAACAAACACTGGTTCCCTCCACAGATCCAGAGATGAGTCCCAAGTTTTTCAATTCTTTTAAATGTTGAGAAATGGTGGGCTGAGCCAATCCAATAACATCTACCAAGTCACCGTTGATGCAGGTATCTGTTTTCGCCAAATGCTCTATAATTGCAATGCGTGCTGGATGGCCAAATACCTTGGCGTAGTTGGCAATTTGGTTTTGTTTTTCTGTGAATATTTCAGCTTTTACAAGTCCCATATACTAGGTGTTTTAGCGTTGTGTCCTATACTGTTCATTATTTCATTGCAATATTACGATGAACACCCGTCACCCACAATCTTTCCATGGCTTTTTTTGTTCCCTTTTCTATGAATGATGTTGTATCGGAGTTTTTTGGGAGAACAAAAGCTGGGTGTAAGGTGTTATGTTTAAGTCGTTTGCGAAAGCTCTACTTCCTTCAATTATTTGTCTCACACCAAACAATTCAATTATGAAAACGGAAGTCCGCAACGGTTTATTCATTACTCTTTTACTCGGAATTTACTTCATCGCCCTAGACATCATGGAATTATCGGATATCCCTTATCTGAGATTTGGCAATGCGCTTATTGTTCTCTACGGAATCAATAGATCGCTTAGGCACAATTTGGAAAATGGCAAGGACAGATACTTTGATCAGTTCAAATCCGCCTTATCGACCTCTACCTATGGAATCCTCTTTAGTGTGGTTGGATTGGTGCTTTATGTAGGACTAATAGTAGGTGAGGCTCATTTACAGGAATTGTCCTCTCCGCTCTTTATCAGAGGCGAAAGCTTGGGCGTGGTTCAATATTCATTTTCTCTCTTGTTCGAGGGGTTGGCCTCTGGAGTGTTGATTTCTTACATCTCCATGCAATACTATAAAAACACAAAAAGCCTAGATCTCAATTCTTGAGTTTAGGCTTCCGTTTTACTGCGTGATTTCCCTTTCTACAGAAACTTATCGTTGTAGTCTTCCATGGATTGCTTTACAATCTCTCGGGCTATAGTGGCATCCTGGAATTGCTCTACCTGAACCGTTTTGTTCTCCAGCTTCTTGTAACCCTCAAAGAAGTTCCTCATTTCTTTTAAAAAGTGCTCGGGCAATTCAGAAATATCGTTGATGTGATTTACGGACATGTCATGCGCAGCTACTGCGATGATTTTATCATCCAATTCTCCACCGTCCAACATCCTCATAACACCGATTACTTTAGCTTCTACCAAACACATGGGGACCACTGTAATTTGAGAAAGTACCAAGATGTCCAATGGATCTTTGTCGTCACAGTAAGTCTTGGGGATAAAGCCGTAGTTGGCCGGGTAGTACATGTTGGAGTAGAGGACTCTATCCAGCTTTAGCATTCCTGAGTCTTTGTCCAACTCGTATTTGGCCCGTGTATTTTGTGGAATTTCAATAATTCCCGTTACCACGTTGGGAGCGTCTTCACCAACGGATACTTTATGCCACGGATTTTGAAGGTCTAATGCCATTCTCTATGCTTTGGTTTTCAAAATAATATATCTCTGTTCGCTCAACCTAAAACAAGTCGAAACTGATGGTTTGGTATTGGCGTTGTCGTGGTGGGTTTAGGATTTTCAAATGTACTAACCAAATGCTTTATTCTGGACCACCTGACCTGTTTTCTTTTAGGATTAATCGCAGAGAACTGTTTTTGGTGAAATAGTTCCAAGCCCAGTTAATAAAGATAATCAACTTGTTTCTAACGCTGAGGATGAGCATGAGGTGAAGAAACATCCAAACATACCAAGCAAAGTATCCCTTAAACTGAATAAAGGACAAATCTACAATGGCCTTATTTCTCCCGATGGTTGCCATGGAACCCAGGTCTTTGTACTCGTATTGATTCCAGTTCTTCAACCTTTCCGTCTTGAGGTTGGAGGCTAAGTTTTTTGCTTGATTGATGGCCACATTCGCCAACTGTGGATGTCCATTGGGGTAGAGAGGGGTTTCCATGTAGGAGATGTCCCCTAGGACAAATACATTTTTTATGCTGTCAATTTGATTGAATCGATTGACTTTAATTCTTTGATTCTTGATGATGAGGTCTTCGGGGATTCCCTGAAAGATATTTCCTTGAACTCCCGCAGCCCAAATCACATTTGAGGTTTTGATATTTTCTCCCGTGCTGAGTTCCACCACATGGCCATCGTAATTCTTTACAATGGTTTGTAATCGAATGTCAACCCCCAACTTAGACAAATATTCCTTTGAACCTTGATGCGCCAGCTCAGACATGGCGTTGAGTGTATTGGGAGATCCTTCTACTAATATGATGTTGAAGTGAGAGAAATCAATGTTGGGATAGTCAACGGGGAGTATGTCTCTTTTTATTTCGGCGAAAGCCCCTGCGAGCTCAACCCCCGTGGGACCACCGCCTACAATGACCAGGTTTTGAAGTTCTTCTTTTTCTGCCTCCGATCCCGAAATCATATTTTCGAAACTCTCAATAATTCGGTTTCTAATTTTAATGGCTTCAAAAGTTGATTTTAGACCGTAGGACTCTTTTTTTATGGATTCATTTCCAAAAAATGAAGTAGAACAACCCGTAGCGATCACCAACTTGTCATAGTCAAAAACTCCGCGGTTGGTAAAGACTTTGTTTTTATCGAATTCTACGTTGTGAACTTCCGCAAGGCGTATGTCTAAATCCTTACGGCCTTTGAAGATTTTCCGGAAGGGGAAACTAATACTGGAGGGTTCAATCTGTGAAGTGGCCACTTGATAGAATAGCGGTTGAAACTGGTGGTGATTAACTTTGTCAATCAAGGTAATGTCATACTCGTTTTTAGGTGTGTTCCTAATAAACTGTATGCCAGCAAATCCACCGCCAATAACCACGATTTTCTCTTTCATTGTGTGCGTTTTTAGAGGAGTAAGGTGTTTTCTAATGTCTAAGAAAGGTAGGAATTTCCCGACCTAAAACCTACCTGAAAAACACGAAAAAAGCACAAGAATCAGAGGGAATACTCCCAATGGTCTTGCGCTCTATGTAAAGGGGATCAAAAAGTTACTTGGTCCCGCGGATTATTTCTCCGATAGTGCGGCGTTTACCTTTTCTGCCCAGTCTTTGGCCTTTTCCACCTCAATACCTTCGGCATCTTGAGGGATAGAAATTAAAAGAGCCGGAGCCTCGGAATTTTTTAGGAGGTAACTACTCATGGGTAAAACTTTCACCTCTTGATTGTGGGCCTGAAGTTCTAGAGAAAATCCATCTATAAACTCTTTTGTGGCTTCTGAGGCGTCTTTGTCCTTGTATCGGATTTCCCACTCAGGCTTTTCAGAATTGTGAAGATGAAGGCTGATCACCCTATCGGCCTGTATGGCGTTGATGCGATTTACTCTATCTCTCAAGGAAATAAACTCATCGCCCTTTCTCAAGGGTACATAAACTACTTGGGAGTTACTCAGAGCCACCAATTCATTGGACCAGGCAAGAGTTAATGCTTTTTCCACGTGATGTTCGTCCTCGTATCCGGGGTCTTTGCCACCGTGACCAGCGTCTACGACTACGATGAGAGGAGCCTCTGTGTGATTGGCAAATGAGAAGGCGGAGATGACCATGGCGGCCACACAGGCCAGTCCAAAATAAAGGGATTTCATATGGATGGAATTTAGATGTTGTTGTATAAATACAACGAGAAAAAAAGTCGGCTTATTGCGGCTTGCGGATGGAATAAATCATTTCATCTTCCAGAACACCGTCTTTGATCAAGGTCTTTTCGAGGGTGACTTCGTGGACGAAACTGTTTTTCTCCAGCACCTTTTGACTGGCAATATTGCTGCCAAAGGGGCGAGCAAATATTCGGTTGATAGGTAAGTAGGTAAAACCGTATTCAATGACTTCTGCAATGGCTTTTGTGATGATTCCTTTTCCCCAAAAATCTTCGCCAATCCAATATCCTAACTCGACGTTGTTGCGGTAAATATCTTTCTGAAAGTGAAGGCCTATGCCTCCTGCGGCTTTCCCGTCAATATCAATGGCAAAAATTTTACTGGCAGATTGGGGACTGGTGGCAAATTCAATGAAACTTTTGGCATTCCCCATCTCATAAGGATGAGGAAACTGATCCGTCATAAATCGGGCAATTTTGGCGTTGTTGGCGTGGTGAACCAACGACTCCATGTCGTCCATGGAGAAAGAGCGCAAGGTGTACTCTGTCATGGTCAAATTAGTCTTTTCAGCTTTTCAAATCCCGGGTGGTGGAGGTAAAAAAAACTGCTTGGTTAGTGCTTGGGACCAAATTATAGAAAAAAGAATAGGGAACCTTAAAGACCGCGCTAAAATCTAAAAATCCACACAATCATATGATTTACAAATCTTTGTACATCCATTTATTTGGATAAAATCTAATTTTAGGGTCACAGTTAGTAAATGACATAGATGTAATTGCGGAGCGGATTTTTCTTATTTCAATCCGTAATGAGTTGAAAACTGATGACTTTCCCCTTTTTGAGTCTTTTTTTAGCGTCACGCCAATTGGGAATTTCTGAGGAAGAATAGGAATAGGTAATCACTCGCTTTTCCAAAACGGTTGTTTTTTCATGGCAAGAGCGTGATCACCACTTCGGTAAAAATCGTTGAGGTCCTCTTGATTTTCCCAAGCGGAAAGTGTGTGGTGATTGGATCCTAAGCCACGTGTTTTCACCTTGAGGTATGTGGTGGATTTTAACTGCTTCATAATGCGCACAGCCCAATACATCATGGAGAAATACAAGAGAGGAGATTTGAGCTCAAGTTTGGTTACTGAAATGATCATTTTATCCGAAAGTTTGGATTTTGAAGATACATAATTCCAATAAAAAAGCCGGTCCAATGGACCGGCTTAGAAATATGGTAATGAATCAGTTACAGTGAATTAATGATTCCGTTGAGCGTTGTAGAAGGCCTCATCGCAGCCTCTGCAGCTTCTGAAGAAGGCTGGTAATAACCTTTCACGTCACATGCTGAGCCTTGAACGCTGTTCAATTCATCGACGATGGTTTGCTCATTAGAAGACATTTGGTCCGCGATAGGGGCAAAGGTAGCCGCCAGTTCTGCGTCTTTGTTTTGTTGAGCCAACGCTTGTGCCCAGTACATTACAAGGTAAAAATGTGATCCTCTGTTGTCAATCATTCCCAGCTTTCTAGCAGGAGACTTATCGTTGTCGAGGAATTTAGAGGTGGCCTCATCCAATGTCTCTGATAAAATCAATGCCTTGGCATTGTCATTGTTTTGTCCAAGGTGCTCAAAAGAAACCGCAAGTGCCAGGAATTCTCCCAAAGAATCCCATCTCAAGTAATTCTCTTCGTTGAACTGCTGAACGTGCTTTGGAGCAGAACCTCCAGCACCCGTTTCAAACAATCCTCCACCGTTCATCAAGGGAACGATAGAGAGCATTTTTGCAGAAGTTCCCAACTCCAAGATGGGGAAGAGGTCGGTTAGGTAATCTCTCAATACGTTTCCTGTTACAGAAACGGTATCCAATCCCTTCTTCATTCTCTCCAAAGAGAATTGAGTGGCTTGAACGGGAGCAAGGATTTGAATGTCCAAGCCTTCTGTATTATGGTCTTTTAAGTATACTTCTACTTTTTTAATCAACTGAGCATCGTGAGCTCTGTTGATATCTAGCCAGAAAATAGCAGGAGTCTGAGTTGCTTTTGCGCGATTGACTGCCAACTTAACCCAGTCTTTGACAGGTGCGTCTTTTACCTGACACATTCTAAAGATATCTCCTGCTTTAACGGCTTGCTCGATGAGAACGTTGCCGTCTGTGTCGGTAACGCGAACCGTCCCCGAGGCAGACATTTGGAAGGTCTTGTCGTGAGAACCGTACTCCTCAGCTTTTTGTGCCATCAAACCTACGTTGGAAACCGATCCCATTGTGGATGGGTCAAAAGCTCCGTGCTCCTTACAAAAGTCTATGGTCGCTTGGTATACTCCAGAGTATGAACGGTCTGGAATTACCGCCTTGGTATCTTGTTGATTGCCCTCAGCATTCCACATTTGACCGGAGGTACGAATCATCGCGGGCATAGAAGCATCGATAATTACATCACTAGGTACGTGGAGGTTGGTAATTCCCTTGTCAGAGTTTACCATAGCCAAGGCTGGGCGAGAAGCGTATTGCGCCTCGATGTCTGCAATGATTTCTGCCTTCACCTCAGGAGAGGCTTTTTCAATTTTGGCGTAGATATCACCCAATCCATTTCTTACATCCACTCCAAGTTCGTTAAATGTGTTTGAGTGCTTGGCGAAAACATCTTCAAAGAATACCTCTACAACGGCTCCAAAAATGATGGGGTCAGAAACCTTCATCATAGTCGCCTTCATGTGAAGGGAGAACAGGGTTCCCGCATCCTTTGCATCTTGGATTTGCTCCTTGATAAACTCTTTGAGTGTAGAGATGCTCATTGTAGAAGCATCAATAATTTCACCGTCCTGAAGGGCAATGCCCGATTTGAGAACGGTCGTGTTGCCATCGTCACCAACAAATTTGATATCTGCTGAAGTGGCACCAGAAATGGTAGTTGACTTTTCTGAACCGTAAAAATCATTGCCAGACATGCTCGCAACATGTGACTTTGAGTCCGAAGACCAGGCACCCATTCTGTGGGGATGCTTTTTGGCGTAATTCTTAACGGCCTTGGGAGCGCGACGGTCAGAGTTTCCCTCTCTCAATACCGGGTTTACGGCGCTACCTTTGATTTTATCGTATCTAGACTTAATGTCTTTTTCTTCGTCGTTCTGAGGTTCTTCCGGATAGTTAGGAAGGGCGTAACCATGCGCTTGAAGTTCTGCAATGGCCGCCTTAAGTTGAGGAACCGATGCAGAAATATTGGGAAGCTTAATGATGTTTGCCTCTGGGGTCTTTGCCATTTCTCCTAGCTCTGCTAGGGCATCTCCGATTTTCTGATCTTCGGTTAAAAAGTCTGGAAAATTTGCCAAGATTCTTCCTGACAATGAAATGTCACGCGTTTCCATGTCAATTCCTGCAGTCTTAGCAAAAGCTCTTACCATGGGCAAGAATGAGTAGGTTGCTAATGCGGGGGCTTCGTCTGTGTGCGTGTAGATAATGGTTGATTTTGACATCTAACTCAGAATTTTTAGTGATTAGGTAAAACCGGTGATAGACCACTACCACAGATTTTTGCGAGGCACAAATATAATCAATGTGATTGGACGAATGCGGCTACCTCCCCACAAAGTTTTTTGGGTGAAAGGCGGGTTTAGAAATCGAAGTGAAAAAAAATCCTCCAACCGCTTGGTGGAGGATTTTCACTTACTGTTTTTCGATTTTTTTGGTGAGCGTAAACGGACCTCTTAGTTGCAAGAAATAAATGCCAGGATCGAAGTAACCTAAGTCAATTTTGTTTTCTGAGGGGGTGAGTTTCCCAGTGAGTGCTTCTCTTCCGTCTAGGGTAAAGACTGAATAGGTAACAGAAGGAGAGAGGTCAAAGGGCCACTCGACAACGAAGAGGGCGGTTGAGGGATTGGGGTATATTGTAACGTCTACATCCTGAATTTCAGGAAGTGAAACCGTAGTTATCAAATAGCAATTGGAAGTGTCTACGCATCCGTTTTCTTCAACAACAACGGCGTAATTTCCATTGGAGGAGGGTACAAAAGTTGCCGTAGTATCACCCGTAGGCATCCCGGTAGAGCAATCAATCCACGTGTAAGAGTTGGGACTGCTGGAAGCCGTCAATGAGGGCAGAAAACCATCGTAATATACTGAGGTGTCTACACTGTTAATCGTAATGGCGTACTCTAAAATGCTGTCACAACCATTGGCTGCAGGAAGGGTGTCAGCGTACACTCCAGTTTGGGTAATGATTTGACCTGCAGGTGTGATGTACTGTTGACACGCAGTATCTGAAAATTGTTGGAAACTGTTTCCCGAAAGAGTTGCTCCTGTAACCCAATTGGATGTGGTGCCAGAAAGCGCAAATCCCAAGAGGTTTCCATTATTGGATCCTGCGTCATCATAAGCAACAGTTTCGGTAGTGTTGGTTCCACCAGCTACTCCTTGATTCAAGCGGTAGTAGGCTACCAATCCCGTTTGTGGGGAACAAAACTCAATGTCTTTATTGTTGAGGATTTCGGAAGCCGTGCGTGCGGTATTCCAAACTCTCACTTCGTCAATAACCCCGTCAAAAGGCTTGGCGTTGTCTATTCGATTTCCAATGCGAAGTGGAGTAGTGGTTTGAGTATTGACAGTGGTGGTGATGTTTCCAGAAGTCTCTAGAATTCCATCGACATACAAACTGATTTTCTCGGTAGCTGAAGGATTGTAAACATAGGCAACGTGATGCCAAAGTCCATCGTTTACTGCAGTGGTTCCATTGATTCCCGAACCGCCTACCTCAAAGCGGATGGTATTGCCCCAAAGTACATTGAACGTGGAGCGGCCACCGGTTACAAAATCTCCCCAGTCGGCAATGACCATTTGCGTTCCACCGGAATTCGGATCTGCTACGGTAGTTGTTTTAATCCAGGCTTCAACGGTTCGCGCTGAGCTCCCTGAAATTCCTGAATACGTGGTTTGAACCACGTCGTTAACTCCATCAAAATCAATGGCGTTTTGCGCATTTGCACCTAAAAAACAAATACACAAGAGTGATAGTATTAGTCTTGGCATGGGGGTTTGTTTGTGACCAAATCTACAAGAAAAAAAGAAGGGATATAACAGGGTGTTAAATTTGTAACACATTTCTTGAAATATCCCTTTTTTCTATCGGTGAAGGATTTACTTCACTCCAAATCCATCTTTTAGTTGAGACGCCCTTTCCGGGTGTCGTTTCAAATATACGGCAACGTACGGGCATAGCGGAACGATTTTCATGTCCCTTTCCGCCATCATATCAAAAATGGTGTCCACTAAATCATGCACAATTCCACGCCCCCCTATTTCTTTGGGGACTTCCGTGTGGGTGAGGTAAATATCCTCTTCTCTAAGGTTGTATTCTACCAATGCGATATAACCGTCTACTTCCGTTTCAAAACGCTTTTTTCTGTGTTGTCAATGATTTCCATGATGATTTCGGTTCAGTGATTAGTGAATGAAAGTTACGCATTCATGGGGATTTCCATAATCAATACTTTCGCGCCTTTTGGAGCTTTCCAATCCCAATAATCCGCTTCGTGAATACCCATGGCATCTCTTTTTCCCAATGTTTTTTCTCCAATGGTAAACTCACCCTCTAGGACAAATACATAGGTTCCGTTCCCTTTCTTGTTCAGTGAGTACGTTCCGGATTGATCCGAGTCAAAGCTACCCATAGAAAACCAGGCGTCTTGGTGAATCCACACTCCAGGATCTTTGGGCTCCGGGGAGAGGATTTGATGAAAGGTATTGGGCTCAGTAGCAATGGGTCGCTGATCATATCGTGGCTCCACGTTTCTCTCTTTTGGGTGTACCCAAATCTGTAAGAATTTGGTTTCCACATCACCGCTTTTATTCATTTCTGAATGGACGATTCCGGTTCCTGCGGACATTACCTGAATTTCTCCTGTGGTAATAGTGTGCTCATTTCCCATGTTGTCCTTGTGAGCCAAGGCGCCACTCAATGGGATGGAGATGATTTCCATATTGTCATGGGGGTGAGCAGAAAATCCCATTCTGGGAGCTACTCTGTCGTCATTGAGAACGCGCAGTACTCCGAAGCCCATTTTAGAAGGGTCGTAGAAAGAGGCAAAACTAAAACTGTGATGGCTGTCTAACCATCCGTGTTGTGCATGTCCTCTTTGGTTGGCAGGGTGAAAAATGGTTTTCATATTGATGTGCTTTTGGCGTTGTTGTATTGTTTGTATCTTCTTTTCTATGGTGTAAAGATAGAACAAATATTTTAATTGATGTTTAAACATTGACTACCCCTAGCCCCCGATAGATTTTTTGAATAGGAGGTAATAGGTAACAGGTAATAGGTAACGGGTAACGGGGAACGGGTAACGGGTAACGGGTAACGGGTAACGGGTAACGGGTAACGGGAATCTTAATGGATTGAGTGTGCAATTACTAGTCTCTTGTCACAAGTCTCCAGTTCCAAGTCCCTACAAACAGGGGCTTCACCCCTGTCCCCAGTCTCAAGTTAAGCCTTTCAGCAAAGTAAACCCGTCAAGTAAACGTTTTCAGACGACACCATTCGCATTTCAGAATCTCAGGTAAAAACGAAAAGATTGATTCGGCTACAATCGACTGTTTTGCGACTAGCGGTTATAGAATTCTTAATTTAAACTGGGGTGGGACCGTAGGCCCCCACTACTTACTACTCACTGACTAAAGAAGGAAAAAGGAATTTGGAAAAAAGGAATCTTAAGTTAACCCAGTTCTGGAAATCTGCCTCCCCTCATTCCTTCATTCTTCCTCATTCCTCATTCCTCATTCCTTCCCATTAAAGCACTCACCACTTACAACTCACAACTCACAACTCACCATTTACTGAAACGAAGTTTCACTCGAGCGAAGCAACCCGAGCCCTTTTCTATCCAAAGCTCTAATCCCTTTCACTGGCCATCAATCCCCTTTTTTTTCAATTGTCAGAATTCCATTATTTTTAAAAAAGCTATGGTGCTGAATTTCAATAATGATAAAGATGAAAACCAAATTCTTACTATTACTTGTGCTGCCCCTGTTTCTGGCAAGCTGTGATGATGACAATGATACTATGGATCCACCCGCTGCCACGAGTGGTGATATTTCTGGTGGAGTAAATTTGTATGATTCAGGGGGTACTCAAGTGGACAATTCGGGAATGTTGGTTACAGTTATGGGAACGAATCCATTAATCACCTCAACTACTGATTTAGACGGAAGGTATACATTGGAAGATGTCCCCTTTGGGACATATGTAATCATGTACGAGAAAACAGATTATGGAACGTTTAAAAGGTTTGATGTAGACCTTAACGCAGGCAATTATCCCCTACAGTTTAGTCAAATAAATTCCTTGGGTCAAATGACCTCAAATACTGTGAATACCCTTTCGGTGAATGTGTTAGGGGATACAGTTTTTGTTGAAACCAATACTCCCGGAGGATCCGTTGCCAATGACATTTACTACCGTTCGATTTTTAGCAATGTTATGGGGGTTTCTCTCAGTCAATTAGAGGGATATACTCCAACCTACATTTCTAGAAACTCAACAGGGAATCTAAAAATCTCTAAAGACGAGCTAGAAGACTTTGGTTTTACTTCGGGTCAAACCGTTTATGTGAAGAGCGTGGCAGAATCCTTCTTCAGCAATGATTACTACGATCCTGACAAGGCCATGCATGTGTTTCCCAACGCCAATGAAACCGGGTCGACGGAGTTATCGTTTACCATGCCATAGAGGAAAAGAGAATTTAGTCTAGGTGATTGACAATGGGTAAGGCACCCCCATAAAAATTGAAATACGCCTGATTTTCTACCGGTGAACCTTCTGTTGATTCAGAGCCGTTAAAGGCAACCCAGTCTCCCGCCCAGTAACAATATCCAAGTCCATGGTTAGAACATCTAACTGTCGACTTTATTTTTTCAATAAAGCTTACCTGACCTTGCGGTGTGGCGGGATACCCCAAAGCCAATTGACTCTCATCTCCTAAGAGGTTGTGGGGCCAATCGTTCCAAGAGAGTGTAAAGGGATAACTCGTTTCCGCTATAAACCATGGTTTTTGAACCACAGCTTCAAATTGTAAGAGTTGAGTGGCTACTGCATTTACATCCTTTCCATGCCACATGGGGTAATACGAAAGGCCCGCAAAATCGTAGTTCAAAGTGTCTAGTCCTGTGTAGAAATAGTCTGCATTCTCAACTCCTGCGCAATGCAAAATGACTTGCGTCGAAGGGTTTACATCTCTTACTGCCTGTATCCCTGAATTCAGCAATTGGTGGAAGTTTTCGGTGGAGTCAATATGTCCAAGGGGGTGTAGAATTCCACTGTTGATTTCATTTCCAATTTGAATGTACTCCGGTTTAAAAATCTGAACCATTCTTGCCGTAAAGTCATAAACAGAATCTGAAAGATCTTGAAGGGATAATCCTTGCCATTCAGTAGGAGGGTTTTGGTGACCGGGATCTGCCCATGTATCCGAATAGTGAAGGCAAAGTAATACGTTGATTCCTCGGCTGTGAAGTTCTGCGGCAAATTGAGATTTTTCCGCAATGTCCGTGTCCTCGTTCCAAAGTCTCAATCGCACGGTATTTACACCCTTTGATTGCAATAAGGCTACGGGATCCACCACCAGTTCATTTCCTTCCTTTAGCTCATATCCTGAGGTCCTGAGCTCTGGAGTAATACTCATGTCTACCCCCACAATTTCCAGCGGACTGGGGGGGGAGGAGAGAAGGTGTTTCTTCGGTGCATGACCCAAAGAGAAGAATAAGGACAATCCAATAGTATTTCACGGCTCATAGATACCTATTCCCAAAACAACTTTTTTAAACCCAATTTATAGGACCTACTCCCACAAACGGCGAATATGAGGTTGGGCTTCCTTCCAGAAAGAGAAGAAGGAACGATGATTTTTGGCGGAGCTATGCAAGCGGTCAAACTCGTGAGAAATCCCTCTAAAGTACTTGCTGAAGGGATGTCTTTTAAAGTGAATATCCCCCGAGAAAACTCTTTTCAAATCCTCAAATTCACCCACGTATACCGTGTGTTGGCCGAGATTTTTTGCAGCTTCTAAATAATGGTTGACCACTCCATTGGCTATGGGATATTGAGAAAAATGCGAAGGCTCCCAAAGGAAGATTCTATGGGCATCTACGTCTCTTAGCCAATTGGGGTCTAGATTGTAGGTAGTGTAAATCGCCACAGGCCTTCCGTCGTCTTTGGGAAGAGATTCTGAAGAGGGTAGAGAACTCTTCAATTTCCAAGGGTTGGTTTCTGATAGTTCGTGGGGTATCTCCATGTTTTCCAATTCCTCATAACTCTTGTCTAGGAAGGTATTGGTTTGATAGCTTTTCCAGTATTTGTTGAGGTTTTCTTGGTTGAAGAAATACGTCTTGTTTCGGCTGGAGCCGGCAACCCATTGCCAGCTTAAGGCATTGGAGGCCCAATCCCCATCGATTAAGTGATAGTACATCCATTGAGCAGGGTTGTGCCAATGCGCGCCTCCAAAGTGACACGCCAAGGATGCGATGTACATTCTCATGTGGTTATGGACGTAGCCGGTTTCCATCAATTCCCGAATACTGGCATCGACTTCCTTAATTCCCGTTTGGCCAAATACAATGGCGGAGGAAATTTCTCTATGAGTCATTCGCAAGGGAGGATGTTTAATGTCCTGATCAATTCCATCGCCTAAAAGGTTCCATTGAGATTGCCAATAATCTCTCCATACCAGTTCACTTATTAGCTTTTCGCAGTCTTCAAAGGAGAATCCTCGGTCCCGAAGAGATTCCACAATTTGAACCGTAGAAATCATTCCCCTAGAAATAAAAGGTGAGAGTTTCGTAATACTTCCATTGTGAAAATTTCGGGTGCTGGCATAACGCACAGGATCGATGTTTTCTATTTTTTCAAGAGACTTTTCCATGGAAAAGTCAAACGGGGAAAACTGGGTGGTAGCGGAAGCGAATGAGGAATTTGTGGCCATGTATATTGATGTTTTCTTCTCCTTACTGTGATTTTATAAGATGTAACCGTTTTCTACCAATTCAGAAAAAGTAAGTCCGCCGGAGTCTTTTAGTGTTTTGTATCCGGTGGCTTTAAAGGTGAAAAGTAGATGGTCTCCCGTTTCGCGACTATCTATTTTAGTCAAATGGACATAGGAAAGACAGTTGGTTAATACTTCAAATTCCTTCCAACTTTCGAGGGCTTTGGCCCTTTGGAGAGATTTGTGTTTGTCATACGTCCTTCCACTTTGTTTTCCCAGCCTTCTGATCCATTGAGTGTGGTCACTGCTCAAGTGTTGAAGGACTGCTGTTTCCGTATCAAGTGCGTTTTGACAGGTCAAGGTATTACTCTGTAAAGCGATAGCGTACAGCTTGGGCTGTCGGCTTATGGCCATTACATAAGTACAAATATTGTAGTTGGGAATCCCTTGAGGGCTGCGTGTCGCTAAGCTATAGACACTGGATTCAACGAGATTCCATGGCCTTCTCATCTTAGGAGGCTATGGAGGATTTTCCTCCGTCAACAGCCAACACTTGGCCTGTTATCCATTCAGAAGCGTCTGTGAGCAAGAACACGGCAGTTTTGGCAAGATTCTCTGGGGAACCAATTTTCTTGAGCGGATGTCTGTCTGCATTGGCTTGAATTTTCTCTTCGGAACTCAGAAGGCGCTCCGCAATGGGAGTGTGGGTTAGGGAAGGGGCAATGGCATTCACACGAATGGTTGGAGCCCATTCTGCAGCCAATGACCGAGTAATACCTTCTATAGCACCTTTAGATGAGGCCACCTGAGCGTGGAATGGGAAACCATTTTGCACGGCCACCGTAGAAAATAATACCACTGAAGGATCCGTCCCCTTTTTGAGTTTTGAAAAACAAGCTTGCAGCGTTTTGATAGCTCCACCTACTTGTAACTGGTAGTCGTCCAAGAAATTCTCAAGGGGGATTCTGTGAAAGGGTTTGAGGTCAATTTTTCCGGGCCCGTACATCAGTGCGTCTATGGTTTCGGGCATAAACTCGGTTGGAAACTCATCTTCCAAAACATTGAACTTTGCGGTTTCAAGGTTTGCGTGATGAATGTCAATGGGGGTATTGTTGTAGGTGGCAAATACGTGATGCCCTTCATTGAGCAATTGTTCTACTGTGGCTTTGCCAATCCCTGACCCACCACCGATAATGACTGTGTTTTTCATGTCTTAACAACCTGAAAAACCGCCTAAATGTTTAGGAAAAGAAATGAAGAAGGAATGAAGGAGGGTGGCTAGTCGGACTTCTACTCGTATGTTTTGGAAGAGTCCTTTACCATTTCTTGAATATCCACTACCTCCTCGGGAGTGAGGTTTCTCCACTTTCCTACCGGTAAATCCAATTCCACGTTCATAATGCGAACGCGTCTAAGCTTTTTAACCTCATACCCCAAGTACTCACACATTCTGCGGATTTGTCGGTTGAGGCCTTGTGTGAGGACAATTCTAAAGGTCAACGCATTGATTTTTTCCACCTTACACTTGCGCGTGGTCTGTCCCAAAATGGGCACACCATTTCCCATTTTTTGGATAAAGTCATCTGTAATGGGTCTATTTACTTTTACGATGTATTCTTTTTCGTGATGGTTTTTGGCTCTGAGAATCTTATTGACAATATCCCCGTCATTGGTAAGGAAGATCAAACCTTCTGATGGTTTGTCAAGGCGACCGATGGGAAAGATTCTTTCCGGGTGATTTATGTAGTCAATGATATTGCGCTTTTCGCGCTTTCTGTCTGTGGTACAAACAATCCCTACGGGCTTGTTAAAGGCGAGGTAAATAAAGTCGCTCTTTTTGGCTTCGATAACCTTTCCGTCAACTCGTACGACGTCCTTGGGACCCTTTTTGGATCCCATGACCAAGGGTTTGCCATTGAGAGTAACTCGACCCTCTTCAATAAGGCGGTCGGCTTCTCTGCGGCTGCAATAGCCGACTTCACTTAAGTATTTGTTGATTCTAACGAGGTCAGACATGGAAAGTGTATTTCATTGCAAAGAACGCAAATACCTTCCAAAGGAGTTTTGTTTGAGGTCAGTTATTCTGGAAGGGCTTCCATTCTTTTGAGGACGTCTTCTGCTTCAGCTCTTTTTTTATCGCTTTCTGCGCGATTTACCGTAGAGAGCTTGAAAGACTCTTCCAATAACGCTCTGTATCGTGTTTCTAAAACTTCTCGTTGACTTTTCTTTTTGAAGAATCCAAACATATCATATGGGTTTATTAAAATAACGCTACAAAACCCAAATGGTTTTCTCTGTTTGCTTGAATCTTGACTTAGTTTAATTCAAAGGTCCGTTTAAATGATTTAACGCTTTGGTCTTCAAGAGAATTGAGCTGCATTTGGTCGTGATTCCCATCGATGGTAAATCGGTGGAACTCTGGTTCGTGGTAAGGAACGCATTCAATTTCTGATTTGTGACTGTGGTATTTGTAAATGCCAAATTCAACGTGACCGTCAGGGTAGGTCCATTTGTACACTCGGTCCCACCTAAAAAATACGGTCTCGCTGCTGTCGGTTTCCCACGCTCCAATGATGTGATCTCTTCCCGAAGTGGGGTATTGAGAAATTTTTCTCAGGTATACGGTTAGTGGCATTCCTTCCTCTGTTCTGTGGAAGGTCATCGTTGAATCCATTGGGCGCACGGTAAACGGACCTGCAGGATCTTTGAGTCCATTAGAGGTCTCTGTCGAGAGAATAGAATCCTTGAGAGAAAAAGTTCCTCGTGAATGAGGATACCACCCGTTTCCGCTTATTTGGGTTCCGTCTTCATTGAACTGCATCCAGCGGTCTACTGGCGTTACCTCTTGGTCTCCCATGGTGACTTTTTCTACCGCCCAAACACCATAGATTCCAGGCTTTTTAGGTTTTTCACAACTCGAAATAGAAAGTACAAGAAGAAAAAGAGAAACAATAAAGAGTGAAGGGACGTATCCTTTTTTCATGAGGGTGTTAATTTGGTTTGCACCACTCCTCACAAATTACATTCCAAAAAGTCGGTTTTAAA
>CBFHSF010000018.1:43103-45562 GCA_965658445.1 uncultured Schleiferiaceae bacterium
AAACCTATTCAGAAAGCTCATATTAGGGGAGCTTAAATATTTGCTCCGAGATTGGATTTGGATCGGTGGATGGTTCCCACAACAAAAGCGAGCAGGGAAAAAATGATAGAACCCCAAACCAGGTGTAATTGATCCGCTTGCCAATGGGTGACAAAAGCAACAAGGGCCCATATATAGGTAGCTCTAACGGTCCAATTCCTCATTCGCGGAACCAAGTAGCCCAGTGCCAAAAGAATTTCAATAATTCCAATGGGATAGATAGACCACGTTGGATAATCCCAACTGGCAATGTCGTTTACTTGTTCCTCCACACCAAGGAGTTTGGATACTCCTGCTATGGCAAAAGCACCAAAGAGGATAATAGACAGAATCCAAATCATTAAATTTTTTGCACCATCAGAAATCATAGCCTTTGTTTTTGGTAATTGAAGTACTTACGGGGGCATCTACGCGAATCGTTGTCTGTATGGTTTGAGTGGACTGATTCTTTGGTGTAGAAATGATGTTCCCTCTCATAAAAATGGTGGTAATCCAGAGGATTCCCAAAATATAGATCAACCAAATTTTTCTGGAAAAACCCGTGGCTAAAATAATGGCAATAGAAACATATCTGCCGTAATCGGACCCGTTGCCACCTTCGTTAAAGGAATAAAAGAAATGGGAACCCACAAAGAGAGCTAACAATACGCAAATAAGAGGAAGCTTTTTCATGAAGTACTCCTTGGTATCTGCCCCTTCATCTGGAGTGAATACGTTGGTAGTCAACATGAATAAGAACGGAGGAACCAAAAATGCCAAGTAGGTAAAGTAACTCTGTCCTGGTAATTCGTAGACAAGATTTACATAAATAAAGACATTGTACACAGCGACCTCGGTGAGAATCACGGTAAATAGTGCGTAGGGGAAAAACCATTGAGATTTCTCAAAGAGCCTTTTCCACTCTCCTAGGAGGTCCGCTAACCCAATGCCGTAGATTAAAAGAGGAACAAAGGCTAAATACTCGGATGCATCCATTCGCTGTTGATTTGTTAGGTATTGTTGTCTACCAAATGTAATCAATAAGAAAACATTCTGCGAATGAAGGTTTTTCTAGGCCGTTACTTTGTCCATAAACTCCTTGAGTGTATCATGTGGCACATAGCCCGCAGCCACTTTGTAGACCTGATTTTGGTCGTCTACAATGCCTAAAAATGGAAATCCTGTAACCCCTAAATCAGATGATTTTTTAAAGAAATTAAACGTCTGCGCACGGTTCTCGTCCGAAAGAATACAAGCCGCTACTTCCTTAATTTCCTTGTCTTTAGATTCCTTGATAAGGTTTCTGTACACTTCCAGATCATTGGTGTTTTTTCCCTTTTGGTATAAGATGTCTTGAATTTTTCTTGCCAACTCAACCTCTCGTCCGCTATAGATTTTGTGTAAGGCAGAGTACACCATACTGGGCAATTCAGAAGTTAATACGGCCGTTCCGGGCTCCAATATGTTGTTGAGGTAGTTTTCAGAAATCTTCACACCCGTAGTTTCTTCCAATCTGGGAATGGCTTCTTTGAGGTAGTCCATCATATGACCAATGGGCTGTGCATTGGGCTCAAGAACCATCCCTCCGGGAAACACTTCAAATTCAATGAGGTCTTTGTACTCCGATTGGATTTTCTCCATGACGGGTTCAAAGCCGTAGCACCAGCCGCATAGTGGGTCAAATACATATATTAATTTCTCGAACTTTTGAGACATGTAAATTTAATAAAGCGGTTTGTTCTGAGTAGGTTTTGCAGAAAGTGCAAGTATAGGTCAAGTCTGGTAAGTAATCAACACCTCAGGTTGTATTTGGTTTACGATGGTTTCGAATTATTCGAGGCCCACGTGCCAGATTATCACGCAGAGCTTTCGGAGTCTAGTTTGGCGAGAAAATTTTCCGCAGTGTCTAATAGGCGCTTCTGTTTCTCAGGGCCTTTTTTATTCCAAGAAGAAAGCAACATGGACCAACGGGGTTGCTTAGAAAATACGTGAGAGTGTACCGTCATAAAACGCCAAAACAGCGCATCCCAAATTTCTGTCCATTCCCCCTTTGGGTAGTTGCTCATTTTTAGGATATAGTTGCTGCCGCTGATGTAAGGTTTGTTGGCCAAGAGCCCCCCGTCTGAAAATTGACTCATCCCATAGACATTGGGAACCATTACCCAGTCGTAGGCATCTATGTAGAGCTCCATAAACCATTGGTAGACGGCGTTGGGTTTGATTTCGCACAAGAGCATAAAGTTCCCCAAAACCATTAGGCGTTCTATGTGGTGACTGTAGCCCGTTTTAAGAACCCTTTTAATGACATCGTCCAAAGGAAGAATTCCAGTGGTTCCATCGTAAAAACTAGCCGGCATTTCTCGGGTGAAATTCCAATAATTAGTTGTGCGCTGTTCTACACCTCTCACTTCATAAATGCCCCTTATGTACTCACGCCAACC
>CBFHSF010000019.1:0-26833 GCA_965658445.1 uncultured Schleiferiaceae bacterium
AAATTGATTGATGGGGATTAGGAAGATGCCCCCTAACACCAACTTGCATTTGTTTCCAAACTTCATAGTTAGCTGGGCCCCCTCCACATATGGATTTTTCTGCTACCATTCTAGAATCACACGTATACGAAATAGGCGTAGCGCTGGATTGTGAAAAAGAGGAAAACACCGGATTCTCCACAAAATAGCTAATCACCGTAAAGGTAATATCCGTGGTGGTTTCGCTTTCGAAGCGAACATCCGTGACCTGATGATGGGTCGTTGCGGTCACGGTATTTACAATATCCGAATTCGTAAGGCTGATTTGATTTTCCAGTTCGGATTTACTGAGAAGGCCATCGGAGAGGTTGAGGACGACCGTTCGAGAAAGCTCAAAGGCAAGAGATTGATCAGAGAGGAATTGAGTGCCGTCTTCTTCTCCCGCCAAGGGGTGCTTGTAATTAATTCCAGATTCCCAAAGCCAGACACCTTTTTCTATACTGATGTTGGGTTCTGGGGCATTGGAGTCAAAGAGGTCCTCTAAACCGTCTTCTAGGTGTAGGTAAGGAGTTTCTTCATCGGGCACTTCGTAGATTTCATGTAAGTCTAAAATCAAGTCTTCTCCTTCTTTTAAGGCAAAACTTTTTGGTGAGGACAATTGGGAAGAATCTTGAAAAGTATCCTTTTTGCAAGAGACAAAACCAATTGTTAATGCAGTAATTAAGGTGAGGGTAAGTCGCATAATTATTGAGTTAAAAATAAATAATACCCAAACTTACCCACCCAAATCAAGGATTAAAAGGCACAATCCGTAGACTCAACAAGACAATCCATAGACCTAGAAGGTCCTAACCCTGTTAAAACTCTACCCCAAGGAGAATGTTAAAGGCGCCAAAATTCCAGATATCGTCGCCAAGGCCGGAGACCTCTACACGTGGGTTGTAGTATTGGTAAGAGGTTTCTATGTTGATGCCTAGCCTCTTGTTTGAAAAAGGGTGGAGGGTGTAACCGAGGCCTGCGCCGGCTTCCCAGCCAATTCCAAAATGGTGGTAGAAATCCTGATTGCCATTTTCATCCAAAAAGCGGTTTTTAGTGAAGACCGATCCGCTTCCAATATCGCCCTTCACATAGAGCGGAAATCGAGAAAAGGGATAGTATTGAATTCCTAAACCAAAGTTCACAAAGTTGAAGTAATAGCCTTCGGCATATCCTCCTTCTGAGGGTTGCGAGCCCGTCTGACCGCTGTTGACCAACAGTCCAATCATCAAACCACGAACTGACTTTATGGGAAAGTAGTAACCCAATGACAACGCCAGCCCCGTGTTGCTCCCATAAGACCCGACCTGTGCTCTATCGCCATTGGAGTCTTCGTAATAACTCAACCCCTGATCTCTCAACCCCTTGGCGCGCATCAACTCCGTGCCATTGTAGAATTGTGGCGTCACAAACCCAATAGAGAAAAACACTTTGGGTGAATATTGGGTAGGCTCATTTTCTTGGGCGATTCCCAGTATACAAAACAATAGGAGAACGGTGGTTATAATGGTTTTTTTCATGGTTTTAAGTTAGAGAATTTATACTCTTT
This sequence comes from uncultured Schleiferiaceae bacterium, assembly GCA_965658445.1. Lineage (GTDB taxonomy): Bacteria > Bacteroidota > Bacteroidia > Flavobacteriales > Schleiferiaceae > CBFHSF01. The sequence continues at coordinate 1,565 of CBFHSF010000019.1, forward strand.
AAAGCACGACTCAATCGCGTGTTAGAACTACCAAAAATTAGTTTCTCGTTGTTTAACTACCCCGCTCATCCGCCTTAGGCGGATAACCACCCCTTCGCCATCGAAGGGGAATGTTTGTAAGGGTGAGAAGTAAGCAGAGAGCAGTTTAGGACCCACCCGCGGCCTTGGTGAAGAATAAAAGCAAAGCTTTTTTAGTGACTAGTCACTAATTAATCCCATACCCAAAAATCACCGAATGCCCCTCGTCCACTTTGCTAATAACGAGTTCAATCCCACCGGTGTATTCCCCGATGTTGGAACCCCAAAACATAAAGCGTTACATACGAAACCTTTTCCTCGTCATCCCATCTGTAGTTTTTAAGGGCCTCGACATTTTGAATGAATTCATCGGTTTGCGTCTCTCTGTCAAAGATGCATTCGTTTTCGAGGTTTTCATCCAAGTTTTCTGATCCGTTCGCTTCAGTCATTTCGGCAGTAGGAGGGGTTTCTGTAACCTCGGGAAGCACCTCCGTTTTTTCTTCCGGTGCATTGCACGCTGAAAGGAAGGACAAGAAAAAAGGAAAGCCAAAGGGTGGGGGTTAGTTGGTTCATGGTGTATTTTGATTTGAATTTATTCTTCGTACATACTAATGGGAAATGCATTGGTGGCCTCACGGTACAATTCCCTCTCGATTCCTGATGACCCGCCATATCTCCGGTTTGCAAATTTTTGAACTACCTCAAAATTAGAAGAGCTTCTCTCAGAAAACCACTCCTTTCGCAATCCGTAAACTACTTGTCTATGAGTCTCCAAAACGCTTAAGTAGTCACTGTAATTCATTTCGGGATGGGGAGAAAAAATAAGTAAGGTCTTTGGCTTACGCCTAAGGCTGTCTTCAAGGGCAATGAATAAGTCAGACGTTGCCATCGTACTCTCGTTTTTTCCCTTGACCATTCGGCAGCTGGACTTTCCTCCGACTGAATTGAAATCCAAGGCAAGGACATCCTTGTAAAATGAAATAGGGAGTCTTGGAGGTAAGGGAGGAGGCGGTGCGTCTGGCGCGATATAAGGCCATTTAGGATTGATGTAATTGAAGGTTTTGGTATATCGCAAGGCCGTCCTGAAGCTTGAATTTTTGTTTGAGTTATCGTCCCAAGTCACTGCTGCTTGAATGCGCCTTATTTTGGCCTTGGCAATGGACATATGAATTCGGTGTACGTCTTCCATGGGTACTGATTTGTCCATAAACAAGACTACGTAGGCCATATCTCTTTCCATTCCATAAATCCCCTGTTTCCAAATGTCAAGAGCCGTTGTCAACTGACGGGAATTTACTTTTAATCTATCGATATAAATCTCCATCCCCTCATCAGAATGCGTTACAAATACGTATTTGGCCAAAGACAGTCTGCGGACTTTTTCACCCAGCTTGCTCTGTGGAAGGTCTAGTTGTATTCCCAATATGGGATTTTTCTCCACCAAACTTTGGTTTATCGCCACGGGGTCAACAAGGGAAAATCGAGTCAAGCCATAGGTGAAAACCAAAAGAACAAAGGTGGTTACCCCAAATCGCTTCCATATTTTCCTCCTATAGATTTTTCGGAGGCTATTCCAGCTTTGCAAGTAAAAAACCACCATCATCAACGGAAAGAGAAATCGGAACTCCTCGTAAAAAGACAATTCCTCAAAGCCATAACTAAAAGTGATTCCCAACACCATTGCAAACGTGAAGGCAGAACGCGTAAACCATAAAAAACTCGCCCAAAGAATTCTGTGATCGGTTAGGATGGAATACCTCTTTCTGTTGTTTTTAGTGAGGAATCTACGAGGTCTTTCCAACCAATAATTCCACATCACGCCATGCCCCATCATAACGGAAAGGGCGGCGTAAATCCAATCGTAATAGTTGTTCTCTGAAGGGGTGAGTTCCCAAAGAGAATCTGCCAAAAGCGAGGGTAAAACGCGTAGGGATTCCCTAAAGACCTGCATCAAACCGTACAGCGCAATGGCATACCCCGCGCCAAGTATAATTCCAATGACTTTGCGCTTGGCGGGAATCTCCAAGAACTCAGGAGTTTGTCTCCAGTCTTGGCGTTGATAAAGTGAAGTCTGTTTTTGAGGTCGGGAGGTTCGGGGCATTTACTTTTCTGGGTATTAGGTAGAACGAAAAGTACAAAATTCAAGTCAGACGTTTTTTCAAAAACGTGACCAAATCCCCAATAAAAAGGCCCCGCCACAGGGGCGGGGCCTTAACCAAACTTGTTTGCTTCCGCAAGTATTACCTAGTGGGCAATTACCAATCTACGAGTGGTAACGGCTCCTTGAGTAACCATTCTGATTATGTAGGTTCCGGCAGGAAGAGTAGAAACATCGTAACGAACTTCGTACGATCCCTTTACTTGAGTTCCCGAGGCCAATACATCTACCAATTGACCGGTGGGGCTGTAGATAGCCATGTCCACTTTTTGCTCAGAATCCAATGTGTACTGAACATTTGTGATCAAACCGGCGGGGTTGGGGAATAACTTCATCTCAGAAACGGGGTTAACCGCGATAAAGCTAGACTCCGAACCATTTTTAGAGGCAGAGCTCATTCCAAATTCAATATCCAATTTAGAGTGCTCTTGCCCTTTGGCATCGCCTGTAAATACCAAGTCACCAGACAATGTAAATCCATTGGTAAGGTCCATGGAAATGTATTGGTTGGTGCTAGCATCCGTAACGGTGATGTCTCCCAAGGCACAAGTGTTTCCGTTTACGGTAAGTGAAATGTTGTTGAAAGAAACTGTCTGAGTGCTATTAGAAAGCGCTCTCATGTAAATCTTCATGTAATCTACACTTCCCACATTTCCTACGTTGTAAGAAGTTGTGGCCGTTCCGGTGCTGTGCGTAGTAGTTGTAGACAAGGTCTGAGTAGCTGCGTCATAGGTCATAGAGATGGCGTTTGCCGTACCCATGTTCCAAACATTGCCAAAGTCAGCATTGTCGTATAGAGAGGCGTTGCCACCTACATCTGATCCAGCGCCTACATCCCATCCAGCTGTTGACGATCTTAGGTTTCTCCAACGAGCTTGTCCTTTCTTGGTTCCGCTAATTGCGTTCGCAGAAAGAGTAGCACAGTTAGTTCCTACAGTCGTCATACCGGCTTCTACGTACTCCACTTGGTGAGTTCCTCTGTTGAGGCTAAACCAACCCGTAAACCCTTCTTTGTTTCCGCTGGGGTATACGTCGCTGTTGCTGGTGTTGGTGATGTTTGTGCCATTGGCATTGCGAGTAGTAAATACTGCACCTGTTTGCTCGTACTTAACGCGCAAGTTTTTAGAGGCAGGAACAAAACCTAGAATGGCCTGTCCGTTGCTTCCAGTAACTGCAGTTACAGGGTTGCCCATGTCGTCAAGAACCACACCGCTGTTGTCGTAAAGGGTAACGGTTACTCCGTCAACTCCTTTGTTTCCTTCGCCGTTGTGGTTTCCGTTGGCGTTTACATCTTCCCAAACAAATGTCTTAAGCGTGCTTGGAGCAAATACACCACATTCTACGTACTCAATGTGCTCGCTTCCCCTTTCAATACGGAATTTACCCGTCATTCCATTGTGGTTGGCGTCACTGTTGTTAGTCGTAGTGATAGATCCTGTTTTTCCTGCAAAAGAGTATCCATAAGGAAGCTCGTAAGTCAGTCTAAACTGGCGGTCAGAAGGAACGTAGCTAAATGTGGCCTTTCCATTGCTTCCCGTTGTGGTTGTAGCAAGAATCGTGTGAGGACTGTTTTTCTCTACGAGGTTAACAGTTACACCAGCAACTCCCTTGTTGCCTTCTCCGTTGTGATCGCGGTTTCCGTTTACATCGTCAAATACAAAAGTGGTAAGCGTACCTGGGGCAATCATTCCACATTCTACATACTGGATGAATTCAGAACCTCTTTCTGCTTTGAACTTGCCAGAAAGACCGTTGGAGTTGATGTCGTTGTTGTTCGTTGTCTTGATGCTTCCCTTTTTAGGACCAAAGCGGTAGTCTGCAGGAAGGTCAAACTTTAGTCTAACATTGCGGTCCGAAGGAACGTAGTCAAAAGAAGCTTTTCCGTTAGAACCTGTAGTCTCAGTGGCTACTGGGTTTCCAGCATTTGTGTGCCAAGAAGGGTAGTTTACAACGGCCAAGGTGTTGGCATCAACCAAGGTAACAGTCACCCCAGAAATTCCGTGGTTTCCTTCTCCGTTGTGGTCTCCGTTGTCGTTTCTATCATCAAATACAAACGTTTCCAAAGAACCTGGCATCAATACACCCGCTTCTACGTACTGGATAAATTCAGAACCTTTTTGCATTCTAAACTTACCGGTCAATCCGTTAGAATTGGCATCGTTATTAGATGTGTTTGAAATAGAGCTCTTTTTAGGGCCCATTACGGTTCCGTCTAGGATTCCGTACTGAAGTCTCACTTGTCTGTCGGCAGGAATGTAGTCAATACTCGCTTTTCCATTGCTTCCAGTCGTTGCTACAGCAACGGGGTTTCCTGAGTTGGCGTGCCAGCTAGGGTAGGTTACAGGAGTAACTCCGTCCTTTTCTACCAAAGTAACTGTGATGCCTTCTACACCGTGGTTTCCTTCTCCGTTGTGATCTCCGTTTTTGTTTCTGTCATCAAATACAAAAGTTTCCAAAGAACCAGGAACCCATACACCGGCTTCGATGTAGTTAATGTTCTGTCCTGCAGAGATTGAGAATTTACCGGTTAAACCGCTAGAGTTAGCGTCGTTGTTGTTGGTTGAAGTAAGGCTTCCCTTCTTCTTAGAGAATTTGTGATCGTCCTTAAGATCAAACTTAAGTCTGTACTTGCTTTCCAAAGTAGAAGAAGCAGGAAGGGTTGCTTGTCCGTTAGAGCCAGTAGTGGCACATGTACAAGTGTTTCCGTTCATGTCTACAAGGCGAACTTTTACGCCTTCTACACCTTTGTTTCCTTCTCCATTGTGATCTCCGTTGTTGTTTCTATCGTCCCAAACAAATGTGGTAATAGAAGCGTCGGTTACTACGTTTGTACGAGAAGTGATTCCCGCGTCTACGTAATCAATGGTTTTATTTCCTCTATCAACGCTGAATGCGTCAGTCTTACCCAAGGCAGAAGCGCTTGTTTTTGCATCTGAATTGTTGTTGGAGGCAAGGCTTCCTTTAGAAGTAAAGCTGGCTCCTGCTTCGGCAAACTTCAAGTATACTGAACGGTCTGCTGGCATGTAGAGCTCAGCGATACCGTTTCCACAAGAAGTGTATCCCACAACGGGGTCTCCTGATTTTTTGTGGCCCGCAGGGTAGAGAACTGGGTTCCCGTTTGTTTCGAACATTTGAACTTCAAAACCCCAAACGCTTTCTTCGTTACCTTGCTTGGTACCGTTTGCGTTGGCGTCCATCCAAACGTTGGCTTTTACAACACCGGGTGTCCACATACCTGCATCTACGTAGGTAATGTGCTCATTTCCCTTAACCAATGAAAATACATCAGTCTTTCCGTAAACAGAAGCGTTGGTCTTTGCATCTGAGTTGTTGTCATTAGACAAACCGCTTGCCTTATGAGTCAATCTGTGGTCTGCAGGAACGTCGTACTTCAAGTACACACCTCTGTCTGCAGGTACATTGTTAAAAGTTGCATCACCATTAGAATTGGTAGTGGCCGTACTCAATTCGGTATTTGCATTGTCGTAAAGAGTCACCGAAATACCTTCTAGCCCTGGCTCATTGCCTTGGCGAGTTTTGTTGGCATTGCGGTCATCAAATACTCGGGTAGTGATAGAACCTGGAGTCCACATTCCTGCGTCTACGTAAGTGATGTGTTCGTTTCCTTTTACCAAGGAGAAAGCATCCGTCTTACCGTATACAGAAGCGTTGGTCTTCGCATCCGAGTTGTTGTCATCCGATAGACCGCTCGCTTTGTGAGTCAATCTGTGGTCTGCAGGAACGTCGTACTTTAAGTACACGCTTCTGTCTGCAGGTACAGGGCTCAGCATAGCGTCTCCATTGGCGTTGGTTGTGGTGGTTGCCAATAGATTGTTTGCATTGTCATAAAGAGAAACAGTAACTCCGCTAATTCCCGGCTCATTTCCTTGACGGGTTTTGTTGGCGTTCCTATCATCAAACACACGGGTGGTAATAGAACCTGGGGTCCACATACCGGCATCAACATAAGTAATGTGCTCGTTACCCTTGGCCAAGCTAAATACGTCCGTCTTACCGTAAACAGAAGCATTGGTTTTAGCATCTGAATTGTTGTCGGAAGACAGGCTGCTTGCCTTGTGAGTCAATCTGTGATCGGCAGGAACGTCGTACTTCAAGTAGACGCCTCTGTCGGCGGGCACAGGACTTAATGTTGCATCTCCGTTGGCGTTGGTAACTGTTGAGGTTAGGAATACGTCATTTGCATCGTAGAGCGAAACCGTTACCCCAGAGATACCGGGCTCGTTTCCTTGACGTGTTTTGTTGGCGTTTTGGTCATCAAACACACGAGTGGTAATCGAACCGGGAGACCACATCCCAGCATCGATATTCTTTTGTGTTTGGCCGGCGGTTACGGCAAAGACATCTGTGCGTCCTAAGACGCTAGCGTTGGTTTTGGCGTCCGAGTTGTTATCTGTCAACAATCCGTTGGCCTTGGGGGTAAACTTATAGTCCGTTGGAAGACTATATCTAAGGTAATAGTTGCCTGCGGCTACTCCACTAAAAATGGCTTTACCGTTGGCTAGAGTAGAGGACGTCGCTACGAGTGTGCCAGATTGTGAATACAATTCAACACTGACTCCAGCGATGCCGGGTTCATTACCCTGTCGGGTCTTGTTGGCGTTTCTGTCATCCCAAACCTGGGTCTCAACGGAGCCCGTAGTTTGAGCCAATACGGGGGCTGCCAACCAACAGGCCGCCGCAAGGGAAAATAGAATTCTTTTCATTGGTTAATTAATTATGTTAATGCGGGAATAAAAATAGTAGAAAAACCGTCAGATATTTCACTCAAAAAAATATACCAAAAAGTTGGTAATTTTTATTCGAGGTAAGTTATGTATTACAAAACAGAAATATTCTGTAAACCCTTACCTACAAAGAGATACAGAGCTTAAATTGTTTTTTGTCGAGCGAATTTAGTTAATAAAAAATTTATATATTTAAGCACCAAAAAATGCTATTTGTTGTTAACATAAAACTCAGTGTTTTTACATGTCTATTAGTCAGAAGCAGTTTGAAGAGTTCTCTCACCTACTCCCTGTCAAAAGAAGAGAACCGGAAGTGTCAGATATTCAGGTGATTAACGCCTTGATTCACGTGGCCACCACAGGTATACAATGGCGTGATCTACCCCCTGAATTTGGGAATTGGCACACCATATACACGAGGGTGAATCGTTGGAGCAAGAACGGTGTGCTGTCCAAAATCTTCGAGGAACTACAGAAAAAAGAGATAATTCGTGTAAAAATCGAAGTATTCGAACCAAAAAATGAAGGCAAAGAACCAAAAGTCGAATTTTCGGATTACTCTGAAGATTCGGATAAGCACCTTGCTAATATCCACTGGGTGCCATCTATTGCGCGAAAAAACTAAGTATTTTTTATACAGGGACGTTATTTCGTTTTTTGGTAGTATTTGTTCTTTTTTTGAAATAATACAGCTCCAAAATATTTAATGTTAACAGAGTAAATTGATTTTTTCTTAAAAACGTCAATTTTCGTCATCAACTGAACAAAAAGTCAACCGTCTGAAACATGAGGAATCTTTCATGTTACAACTTTGTTTTATAGGAGTAAGTTATATCTGAACGTTGAATTTGCAATTTGGTTAACGTTAACTACTGGGACATTGTATTGAGCTCTTTTCTTGCACCTCTTTCTTTTTTTCTAAGCTTTTGCCTCGAATCTTCTCAGTATTGGAAAGTGAACCGTTCTTCACTTTTTCAAAAATAACCCATTGGAATATAGATGTTTGGATATGTTTTCTTGAGTTTGGTTCCTTGGTGATTCGGCGTGTTAGGATGGAAAGCCATTAATCGTTACGATCACATTCATCTATGAGTGTTATTCTGTGTGTGTATGAATATTGACCAGGGAGTTTTCAAATGTAAATCCCATTCAGTAATACATTTCCTTAGACACGTTTGATAGTTAATTGTCTCAAATGCTAACATCTTTTATAGGGATATGTGTCTTAATACCGCAGAATTCATTTGCAAACGGATAGAATCATTTAGTTGACGGCTTTATCTCTGGTATTGGTATAGATTGCGCGGTGATGGGTTGTTTTACAATCCGTTGGTTTGTTGTAACAGTTTTGTTACATGAAAATGAGTCCCAATGCCGAAAGTATCTGAATTAGTTACTGGCGGGCCTAAAGTAAATTGTAACATGCTGAAGTTGTGAAAGGAGTTGAAATTAACGTTGTGATTGAAAAGACCGACACCGGTTTTTCTGCCTATATAAAAGAGGTTGACGGAGTAATTGCCGTTGCTGACACATTTTCTCAAATAAAGGAGAGAATGGAACTGGCGTTTAAAGACCATCTCAAATATTTGGACGAAGCGCGTGAATTCAACCCCTTTTCGCAACGAACCCAAATCAATTATTTGGTGGCTTTGGAACAGTTCTTTGATTATTTCAGTTTGATCAATAAGACCGCCTTTGCGCGATATATTGGAGTAAATGAGAGTTTGTTTAGGCGCTACACAAAAGGTCTTGCGCCTCTTTCTGGGAAGAAAATGGAGCAAATTACCACGGGCCTCAAGAGGCTCTCTGAGGACCTAAAGGGTCTTGAAGTGGCTTAGGTTGACTATTTTGATTTGTACACCAATTTCATGGTGATGGACGCCGTCTTCTTTTTAGAGGAGGTATTAAACGTCCCGCCCCAGGAGTAGCTTTCCTTGGAGTTTTGACCCGTAATTTGAAATACGCCCATGCGGGCAGATTCTAATTTGCCCAGCTTGCCACCCGAGAACTCTGCGATCTTTTCGGCACGAAGACGCGCGTCCTCTGTGGCCTTAGAAATCATTTCGATTTTGAGGTCTGCGAGTTGCGTGTAGTAGTAGCGAGGAGATTGGGAGTAGAAGCTGACGCCACGGTTGAGGAGCTCGGTAATTTCTCTAGAGATGGTCTCTATCTTTTCCACTTCTTTGGACTCGATGACCACTTCCTGGGACAGAATGTAGCCGATAAACTCTTCGCCCATGTAGCTACCACTCTCTGAGTAGATGTTCTTGGTTTTATTGGAGACCGCTACTGCCGAGAAAACAATTTCGGCAGTAGCTACTCCCTTATCTTCAAGGTATTTTTGAATTACGGTTTTATGCTCCTCAAGAAGGGCATAGGCGTCTTGTAGATTTTTACTTTCAGCACTGAAGTTGCCTTCCCAAACGATGAGGTCAGAATCAAAATCGGCCTTTCCCAATCCGGTGACCTGTATTTCTCCGTCTCGTTGACTTCGCTCCACATAGGCCTTACCCAAGAAGATGGAAGAGATAACAATGGCGATGGCAATGATGAGGGTGCTCGTTTGGTTTTTCATTCTACTGAGATTATGGGGTAATACGTGATTATGTAACGGAAGAAATTCAATTTCCGTATAACGGGGAAGGGACTTTTCTTTTTATTGGTCCTGATACGCCCCAGAAGAATACGTCAACTCATAGCTGTGCGTGTAGATCTCAAAAACAATCCCAAAGGGGTCTTGCACATACACCATCTTATAGGGCTTTTCTCCCGGGTAGTATTCTCGAATGGGCGGAGGCGTGGCAGTAGAATCCTGACCCCAAACAGAAGTGTTGAGGCCAAAAATCAGAAAGCATAACATTACAACGGAGAATGGGCGCATAGGTAAGGTGTTTTGATTACCTCACTCTAACGACAATTACCGTGCAAAAATTTTTTGAAAGGGATTTGGAGTTTACTTTCTCACAATAAAACCACCGTCCAATTCATCCGGTGTGTCCAACCATTGGTTGATCTTGGGCTGTAGAATCCATACACCCACGAAATTGAACCAAACCAGGATAAATTCACCAATGTAATCTGAGACTGTTGCCTCTTTGCCCATTTCTATGGACTTGATGGTTTTCGCTACAGAACCCATAGCGAGGATTAGGCAAACCATAGACAATAAATGGAAGGGAATTACCAAGGCAAACGAAATGAGCATGCTGGAGAGGAAGGTTTCTTCTGGGGCTCCCGTCATGCCACCTTCCATCATTCCGTCAAATAACATGATCATTCCCAAGCAAAGAACAAGGATGTAGATAAGTGGGAAGATTATGAAAAATTTAAATCGCCCCATTTTGACCGTTGCTCCTTCGGGAAGTTTAGAATTTAGGCCAACCACTATAGACCACTGCCATCCGGCAACGACCAAGGTTGGGACGAGAATGATCAAAGGGAAGAATTGAAAGAATGAGAGCAGAACCGTGGGATCGGGTTCGGAACCCTCGCCAATACTGGCGAAGATGGAGCCAAACATTACAAATTGAAATACAAAGGGAAGGGCAAAAAGCAAAAGAAAAAGTTGCCAATGCTTAGCGCGAAGAAAGAAGTTAATCATGGTGTTTTCGTTATCCGATTCCGATTCTATTCTGGTTTCTGATCTGAAAAATACATTATTCTCGCCAACTCTCTCGAGGGAATTTCTTCAAAGAGTGTTGCTACTCAGGTAAAGGGTTTAAGGCGCTTCAGAAACAGAATCTATTGAGTTGATGGGTGTATTGATTCGGATGGAATCCCTTACCATTTTCAGAGAATCTTGCGACTTTTCAATTTTGTCTAATGCTTCGCGAGTCATTGCAAAAGGTTTACCACTGGATCGGTCCCACCAAGAGAGGTACTTTTCTGAAATCACGGAGAAAGATTCAATGTCACAATACTTTGAATACAACAAAATGGTACACAAATCCGTGGCCGTCATAAATGGGTTTTTATCGGGTAGGTGAGAGTGAAAATGTTTTTTCACATCTTCCTCATGGGTGAAAACGGCAATCAAACTGTTGTGCAGAGCTTCTGTACTGAGGTGGTTGAGATCGTCGTCAAAAGTCAGCAAATAGTCATTCCCAAAGAGAATTACACCCGATTGCTGCGGCCCGGTAAGAACGTAAACGCGCTCCCCCAACTCATCCGAAATGGGAATGATGTTGGGACTGGTGTTTTGATAAAACTTAAAAAGTGTGTCGGACTGAAACTGCTCAATGGTCAACGACCTCATGGTAAAGAGCTTCTTTTCTTTTCGTGTGGCTTTGCGTTCTTTGAATTTAACTTCAGCGGTCCCTAGAGAGAATTCCTCATCAAAGGTCACTTCAAAAATCACCACATCCGAATCCTCCTTATCAAAGAATACGCATACGGTTTCCTTTTCTCCGTCTGGGTAGGCAACATACCCTCCCGAGGTAATTTTCTCTGTGTTTTTTGCATTGAAGAGATCCGATCCATGCCAAGCCGCCATTTCTGCCTTGTACAGACGGTAGCCTTCTTTCACGGTGGGTTCAAACAATTCATTGGCGCTTTGAGCAAAGGAAACAGAGCACAATAGTAGTGCGAAGAGGGTAAAGAGAGGTTTCATGGTTTTGGGTAATTTTTTGGGTAACAACTAGCGTGAGACTCAAGGTATGAAGATATTCAATCCTTCTTGAACCGGCAAAATTTTTTGGTGGGTCAAAAAATCTACTCCCCGTATTTCTCCCACCTTTCGGTCTCAACCTTTTTAATAATGGAGTCGGAAAAAATCCCATTATAGGTCCCAACCCCCATCACCACCTTCCGTAATTACTTCGGTGATGTCTATAATTCGGAATTCTTCTAATGAAGAACTTACGAGGTAAGTCGTATTGCAACACGACTCGTCCAGATGCGTAAAGCTGAAGAGAAAGAGAGAGTCCGTTTTCATATGTCCGCCCCAGGTGTAGGCTGGGTGGGTGTAGGGAGGTAATGAATAGTTCTCGTGAATGGAGTATCCAAATAAGTATTCTTTTAGAAATGCTTGATCCATTGGGTTTTCACCATTCGTTAGAGTGTCGCCAGCGTTTTTGCCAAATGAATTAGCAAAGGGTTTGGTGGTTTTTCATTCCAAAGGATTGAGTGTGGTATGATGGAGGATTAATTCGTTTTGGGCCAGCAAGTTACTCAATCCTTAAGTCTATACAAAGCAACGTTAGGTCGACTAACGGAGAGCTGTATTATTAATAACAAATTCTGGAGAACCTGTTATTTTCTATGCCTTTGGGGGAAGCCCGTAGTCAGAATGTGCCACCTTTTCTCCATTGACCCAGGTGCTTACCGCCACGCGATTGGGAGCGGCCACTTCCGGTGCAAAACTTACGTCAAGGGCGTCCAGAGGTTTATCCGAATGCACGTGTAATGTGATTTTGTCTTGGGAAATTTCAAAAGAGAAGGCAAGTGGTTGATCACTGGTGTTTTTTACTTTGAGGTCCTTGTATCCATAAGCCACTGTGGCGTCAGAGCCCAATGGAGTAAACCGAGTTTCGGGTGTGTATATGTCTAGTGAATGAGGGTAGCGTTCGATGATTTGCGTGGGCAAGTGCAAGGCGCCATAGTAGACCATGCCCGCCAATTGGCAAAGTCCACCGCCAATGGACTCTCTGATTTCTCCATCTAATAGTGAACGGCTAGATACGTACCCACGTTTTTTTGTGGCGGGCCCTACGGCCTTCCAAAAAGAAAAGACCTCCCCCGGTTCCACAACTACTTTAGCAATGGATCCCGTGGCCAATTTCAAGTTATGCGTTTTGGCGTCTGTGTGTTTCAAGTCCTGGGTCAAGGTAAAAACGGGAGGATATGCATGGGATTTGGGTTTTGAAAAAACATGTCCACGCCTCCAATCCCGAAAATTGTTTTTCGTTTGGTGAAGCGCAATTTTTAAAGACGCCGGAAGCAGTTTTTTCAATGTTCGTTTTACCATGCTGGATCTTTATGTCTCACTTTCCCCTCTTCTTCCTCTTTCCTTCCTCTTCCCTTCCTTCTCTAGAAACATCCCTTTGTAAAACGCAAACCAAGTGAGAACTGTATTCTCCCAAGGGTGAACTTCCCAGAGTAGAATCTAAGCGAGTCATCATGGGACGCATGGATTTTGGAATTCTGTGCAGCGGAAAAAAGGCGATGCCGTGGAATTCTTTCACCGTCCACAATCCGTTCACTCGTTTTTTGAGATCAGATACTTTCAATTGATATCCACCGTGCCAGTTGTCGCTTTGGTAACCGACGAGTTTCCTTCTTTTTTCTGAAGGCACGTCAAAGACAAAAAGTCCACCGGGCTTTGTAATGCGATGGACCTCTTTGAGGATATCATCCATAGTCTCCTCATCCAAATGCATAAAGAGATGGAAGGACAAAACCTGCGAAAATCGTTGATCTTCAAAGGGTAAATCCGTCCCGCTGGCCACGTGTAATTCAGCGTTTGGAAATTTCTTTTGAGCCACCCCAATCATTTCGGGACTGATGTCTACTCCTGTCTGTGCACGATGTAAAAACCGCCCCGTTCCCGTCGCCAAGTCCAATGTAGAATCCTGTTTTAAGGGCTCCAAGACCTTGTCTAAAATCCGTTCTTCTTGCTGGTGAATATACTGACCATACGTGTTGTCAAAGCGATCTTGGTCGTAGTCCTTGGCCAACTCATCGTAGTATTCTTTGATGATCTGCGAGGTAGGCAAAGGCTCGGTGTTTGAGGGTTGATGAATTGAGGGTTGAGGTTTCATGGGATTAAGGTAGGTTTTTTTCGGAGACCTATTATTCCCCGTTCCCTGTTGCCCGTTGCCCGTTCCCTGTATTCCCATATTCCAAAACCAACTCATTCACCTCTACCTCCAACGCCTGAGCGATGCGGTAGAGGGTCGCAGCCGTCGGGTTGGTTCTTCCCGATTCTATTCTGCGAAGTGAGCTATCTTCTATTTCTAAGATATCTGCGAGTTGCTTTTGCTTAAGACCTTTTTCATGACGTATGGCCACAATGGTTTTTCCAATCTCTTGCACAAACTCTTTTTCTTTGGGTGATAATGCCATTAGGGTAACAATTTGTCTACGAATCTAAAGGAAAACACACCCATTTCCCCCGAACATTTACGCTCTAAGGATTCAGAATTCCTTATATTTAGACAAGTGATTGCCCACTCAAAAGTCACTCAAGATTTCTCTCTTGGGTGTGTCTGGATTTTTGAGTTTTTAGGTTTTTTTGAATTAGGTCAGGCAGCCACTCATCAAATATTTTTAATTGAATTAAAATGAATAGGCATGAAGTTGCACAGTTCCAAACCCTTGGTGCGTCTTCCCGCGCGCACAGACTTGACCTTGTACATTTTACAAGAAGACCTTAAAGCCAGAGCCCTTGTACTCTCCATGGAGAAAGTAGGCGGGTTGCATCCCCGGTGGCAGGTGGATTTATATCCGCTTTTCAAAGCGCTTTCTGGGATGGATGTTTCTGCAGAATCCTATGATCAAGCCGCAGATTATTGGGCCGGGAAGTGGATGTCCAAACCTCAAAAATCAAGAGGTCATTTTGCCCTAAAGTGGTTTTTGGAAATGGAAGAAGATCCTTCGGCGTAAGCCTTTTACCCCCCTCTTTTTTTGATGTAAAAACGAAGTGCTTTTGAATGGAATTCTCTCGCAGTTTCTTTTCGTTTACAAACGCTTTCAGTCATCACCAGTTGGGTTCAAAAGCGTTTTGTATTGGTTGTGGTTTGATGAAGGGGTTGGTTGTTTCACTTTACGTGAAGTTCCAAAAGGGAATCCAGACGGTTGACGTTTTTGGGGTCAATGGGAAAGTGATGGACCACGGACCCGTCCACCACCTTTAGCGCAAAGGATTTACTGACGTAGGGGTTGTGTTGAGCCATCCGAAAGGGGATGGTGTCAATGATGAGGTTTGGGGCCTCTTCAAAAAGAGGGTAGTCCGCAATCAGATAGGTGTTTTCTGATTCTGTTTGTTTTTGCCACCATTGGTAGGCCTTGCGGTTGCAAGGAATGCAGGCGTTTTGCGGAAGGACAAAAACCCATCCATTTTGGATATGAGGATAGAACTCCAAATAGCGCTGAGGAAGGGGCGATTGGGTAGCGTCGGATTGACAACTAGTCCACCCGAAAGCCATCAAAAACCCCACAATGTGGAGTAGATTTTTTCCTGTTGTACACATAGAGAAAGGGTGGTTTATAAAACGATTGTAATGCTGCGTATTGCGCGCCGTCCAATCGCAAAGTTTTGTGAATTTCGGTGCCTTCACGGTTGGAGATTTCTATGAAGAATGGAGCCGTGTTGGGTGGATTGATCAACCCTTGTTCATCGCGTGGTTCTTGCGCGTCTTTCACCAAACGAATCCATTGCAATGGAAATACTTCTGAGGTGTGAAGGCATAGTGCGATTTTGGATTTTTGGTAGTAGGCATTGCGATATGAGTTTTCGTGAATGGAGTCTAGTATGACCGTTGGAACCGAGATTTTTGAACCCCTTAAAGAACCCGTTCCTGGAGAGATCACCGATGTGCTTCTTTCTGCTACATCGTATCTGATCAACTCCGGATGGTGGGCGTAACTCGCATAGACAAATTGAGAATTGGCGGTGAAAATGGGGTTTTCCGCAAAGGGGTTAAAGGTAAAAACATCGGGGTTGAAGATGGGGACGACGGTAGCATCGGATTGGATTAGGGCTATGGGAAATCGTTCCATCTTGTGATTTATCCATTCCTCAGAAAGCGCTTTACCGCGGTACTTTGGAAAGAGTCCAACAATAAAAGTGGAATCGTTGATTTTTCCTTGACGAGCGGATTTGTGTTCAATGTAGAGATAGTCTTCAAACAGGTCTTTTCTACGACGGGGTTCAAAGTATGTTTTTTTGCTTTTGGCTTCATATCGCCACGACCTTTGCGTAACCTCCCAAAGTCCCACTTCGCTTTTGCCTACGGAAGCTCGATGGGGAGGAACTTGAGTAGTCGTTAAAGACAAAGTGTCCCCAGGTGGTTGAACCCCATTTGAAGAAAACACGTGCTGGCCCAAACGCCCTCTTTTTCTGTCGTACACAGAGAGTTGATTTTGATAGACACTCAATGAACTCCACGAAAGGGTGTCCTGATCCGAGAGAATGTAAAGTGTGGTTTGCGGTTTATCAAAAGTGAAATCAATCGATTTGTCCGAGCTACACGAACTCAACATCCCTACAAAGGCAAAAAGGCCGCAAAGCAGGGGAAAGGAGGAGAAAAAAAGGGGATAGAATCTCTTCATGGTGGGGTGAATGGATGGGCTTGAATGGATTGCTTTAGACGATTTTTTAGCCTTGATTTTTTAAAAAAGGGCCTCGTGCTCTGACGAATGTCTTCGGACACATTGTATTAACTCAACCGTCCAACCAACCACACGAGGCCCACCTATGAGTCCTATTTATACCTACTGCTATGTAACTCGGTACAAAGTAGGAACCCAACTAACCCAATGGCTGCCTGGAGGGAATGCCTCCTAGGGCTTTGCATTGGATACATTGTTTTGATGCGCTGTTTACTCTACGCGCAAACGGAGCGTAAAGCTTTCTCCATTGGATTCATGGAAGTTTAGGTGATGCACGCCTTCTGCATTGACGTAGTCATGGGTGGAAGTGTAGGCCCCATCCATGATTTTTTGTCGGGCAACGGGCAACAAGGTGTTTTCTTCCACATCTATGTCAGAGAAGGTCTCTAGCCACGCATCGCTAGCGGCATAGGTAGCCAAGAACTCGGCGTCTCCTAGATTGTCAATCAAGGGATGCCCCACTTGTTTTCCGGGAGCAGTAACGACCACTTCCTTGAGGCAGTTGCAGACGATAGAAGTGGGAGGGCACCAGTCATCGGTGCCATTGGCGCCGTAATCAAAAACAAAGCACCACCAGTCGTCACCGGATTCGGGAATTGAATTGTTAGCGTCTTGGGTCGAGTAGCTAGAGACACTCGAAGGGTTTTGGGTAATGTCCTTTTTACAAGAGTAAAGCACTAGGACAAAGAGGGCGAGAGCTCCTGGCAAGACCATGTTACGGTGCAGGAGCGATTGTCGAGAATTCGTTCTCATAAATAAAGCGGTTTTGTCGTCACCAGAAGCTCCACGGGCAACGGGTTAAATGTTAGGGATTTGAGCTTAGGAGGTTTAGGGCCCGCTTTAAATCCTATGGTGAGACAATGAGCGCTTTTCTCAAGGGGATTTACCGTAAACGACTCTCCAAATATACAAATAAAATTGAAATATGAACTAATAAGTAACTATTTATAAGTGCGTATCGAAAAGTGGTAACACATCAGGAGCTCAACGCTTTACTTTGTATTAATATGAAGGCAAGTCAAAAACCGACAGAAGAGCTAGAGAAGATGGGGGCACGACTCAAGGAGTTGCGCATCGCCAAGGGCTATTCTAATTACGAGCAGTTTGCCTACGACCACAACATTCCCAGGGCGCAGTACGGAAGGTACGAGCGCGGTCAAGACTTGAGGATCTCCAGTCTTCTCAAAGTCCTCCGTGCGTTGGAGGTCTCTCCCAGTGAGTTTTTTAAGGGGTTTTAATTTCCCATTATTAATCTCCACGATTAGGATTCCCGTATATTTGCACCTATATTATCACTATGGAATCTACACGTCAACAAAAAATATCTAAGCAGCTGCAAAAGGACCTTGCAGATATCTTGGGCAGCATCGGAAGAAATCACTTTAGAGGTGTCATCTTTTCGGTGACCAAAGTGAGGGTGACTCCAGATTTGGGGTTGGCCAAAATCTATATTTCGCTATTTCCAACAGACAACGTTGACGAGGTTATGGCCTTTATCCGCGCCAACCAATCGTTCATCAGAAACGAATTGGCTCAATTGGTGAAGAATCAAGTTCGAAAGATTCCAGAGCTCAACTTCTACGTAGACGATTCTCTGGACTACCAAGAGAACATAGAGAGACTCTTGAGAGGAGAAGGTGAGAACCCCATCAAATAGTCATCCGTGAATCTATCCTTTTTCATAGCCCGTAGGTATCTCTTCTCTAAGAAGAAAACCAACGCGGTCAACCTCATTACGGGCATTTCCATTTTTGGAGTGGCCGTAGGGACGGCGGCTATGATTGTGGTTTTATCTGCATTTAACGGTATGGAAGGGCTCATTCGCTCCTTCTATTCCAAGTTTGATCCAGACATCAAAGTAGAAATCGTTAGAGGCAAGAGCTTTGACGCCGATGCGGTTGATTTTGAAGGGCTCTATGCCATTGAAGGCGTGGAACAGATTTCGCAAATTCTAGAAGAGAAAGTCCTCCTTCAATACAGAGAAAAAGAGTACATCGCCACCGTAAAAGGCGTAGACTCTCTTTTTAGAAAGGTCACTCAGTTCGAAGAATCCATTCAGGTGGGAAGGCATTTTGCCTACGGAGGTAGAGACCAAGTCGCCGTCATTGGAACGGGTGTGGCCTATCATTTGTCCTTGAACTCGCCCTTAGATCAAAACATCATTACCGCCTTTGTGCCCAGGCCAGGCGTTCAGGATCCTCTCAACGCCTTTACTGAACAACGATTTACCCCAGTGGGAACTTTTAGCGTTCAGCCGGAGTACAATGACAAATACGTTATTGTACCGCTTTCTTTCGCACGAAAACTATTGAGAAGTCCCTCGGCCATTAGCTCACTAGAAATCAAAGTCAGTCCTGAGTTTCCCGTGGAGGAAATCCAATCTCAAATCGCCGCCATCATGGGCGATAATTACACCGTTAAGAATCGCGATGAGCAACAGGAAGTATTGTTCAAGGTGATGCAGTCAGAAGGATTGATCACCTACTTCGTCCTCAGCTTTATCATGGCCATTGCGAGTTTTTCCATTTTGGGATCCTTGACCATGTTGATTCTGGAAAAGCGAGAAGACCTAAAAACCCTGAAGAGTTTTGGAGCCACGCGTTCTTTCTTGCGCCGTATTTTCTTTTTGGAAGGAAGCTTAATTACCGGCATGGGGCTTGGCTTGGGAATGATTTTAGGGATAGGAATTTACTACCTACAAAAAGAAGTCGGCCTGATTATTTTGGGGCAAGGATATGTGGTGGAAGCCTATCCTGTTGACCTCTATCTAACGGACATTCTTCAAGTAGCGATTACTGTAATTGTAATAGGGTTGGGAATCACCGCCGTGGCAGTTCGCAAGGTGGGGAATCCCGCCTCATCCTAGTAAAAGGGTGGTCTTACTTGACCTCTTCTACTTGATAGACAAAGTACTTGGTGTCTCCGCGCCAGGGTAGGTGCACGAGTTTTTCCTTGTAAAAGACTTTTACACGACCTCCGTTTTCGATGGCATTTTCTAGATCATCCAAAACCTGCTGGTCGGAATCTCTAACCGTAAATTCCCATTGTGTGGGCAATACGCCTTCCGCAGAATTCGTCAATCCACCAATGTTGAGCTGGCCTTCGTAGGTCTTAATTACATACCCTTTGTAACTCACCTTTACAGGAACGCCCACGCGATAACCCTCAGATTTGTTGATGTAGTATAAGCCAATCATTACGAGAATACCCAAACCCAAAACGATGAGTAGGACTTTGCGAAGCATTTTTTTTAGCGATTGCATGCGAGGTTTGTTTGATGTTGAAGTAAAGATAAATAAATCTGCAGAGGAATAAAGAATAGGAACCACACGGAATTTCGGCTTTTTCCTACCTTTGCTCATCGAAAAAAAGTGAATGAGGTACTTCGTGGATATAGGCGATACTTTGTGCACTCTCCCAGCGTTTCGCCTTTAGGGCAATGTCTGGCAAAAACAAATTTTGAATGAAATACTTTTTTAGACTGCTCTCATACATGAAGCCGTATCGCATTTTTGCCGTCGGCAACATGGTGTCTAATATCTTCTATACCTTCTTTTCTCTCGTTTCTATTTCCGTTATTATTCCCGTCCTCAACATCATTTTTGGTCAAGAGGAAAGGGTGACAGAGAAGCATGAATTTGAATTTTCAAGTGAAGGGGTCCAAGATTGGGCCAACTATCAATTGACCGTTCTCCTCGATAAGTACGGAGAAATGGAGACGCTGATGTACATCTGTATGTTGGCAGCGGGGATGTTCCTACTCAAAAACATCTTCCGATATTTGGCACTATTCTTTTTGGCTCCCCTTAGAAACGGAATCATCCACGATGTGCGCACAGCCGTTTTGGAAAAATGTCTTCACCTGCCCATTTCTTATTTCTCTGAGAAGCGCAAGGGAGATATTATGGCGAGGATGTCTTCGGATGTAACCGAGGTAGAACACTCCATCTTGACGTCGTTAGAAATGGTAGTTCGCGAGCCCTTGATGATCATTGGGACGTTGACAGCTCTTATTTTCATCAGTCCACAACTCACCTGGTTTGTGTTTTTGGTACTTCCCATTTCCGGTTTTATTATTTCTACGATAGGAAGAAGCCTGAAGCGTTCTTCGGACAAGGCACAATCTCAGCTGGGAACCGTTCTCTCCATGATAGAGGAGACCCTGGGTGGTTTGCGTGTTATCAAGGCGTTTAACGCTGAAGGAGAAACACACAAGCGATTTTCTGAAAACAGCAACACCTTCCGCAAGACCATGAACAAGGTCCTCAACAAAAAAGACCTGAGTTCTCCCATCAGTGAAGTTTTAGGTGCTTCTGTAATGTTGGGAGTGGTTTGGTACGGGGGTCGCTTGGTCATTGTTGACGAAGCCATTGGAGGAGGCCACCTCATAGGATATGTGGGGCTATTTTACCAAATTATCCCAGCGTTTAAATCGCTTACGCAAGCCTTTTACAACATTCAGAAAGGAAACGCCAGTGGTCAGCGCATCTTCGAGATCATTGATGCCGAAAACACCATTCAAGAAATTGCAAAACCCGAAAGCCTGCCGGCTTTTGAAGACAAGATTGTTTTCGATCACGTGGATTTCACTTACGATGCCAACCTTCCCAATGTTTTGTCTGATGTCAATTTTGAATTGGCCAAAGGAAAGACCATCGCCTTGGTAGGGCCATCCGGAAGTGGAAAGACGACCATCTCCAATTTGTTGCCTAGATTCTACGACATTCAGGGAGGACACATTACCATTGATGGTCACAAAATCAAGGACCTTAAACTTCACGATTTGCGCGAGCTAATGGGTGTGGTGAATCAGGAGTCCATCCTCTTTAACGATTCCGTTCTCAACAACATTCGCTTGGGTGTGCCCGATGCCACTGAAGAGGAAGTTATCAAGGCGGCCAAAGTGGCCAACGCCTGGGAGTTTATAGAGAAATTAGAAAATGGCCTTCACACTAATATTGGTGAAGGTGGAAATAAATTGTCCGGAGGACAGAAGCAAAGGGTGAGCATTGCCCGGGCCGTCCTCTCCGATCCTCCTATCATGATTTTGGACGAGGCCACATCCGCCTTGGATACAGAATCTGAACGTCTGGTTCAAGACGCCCTCAACAAACTGATGGCGAACCGCACCAGTTTGATCATCGCCCACAGGCTGAGCACTATTCAGCATGCCGACGAAATCCTTGTACTGGACAACGGTCGCATAGTGGAGCGCGGACATCACGAGGGCCTTATCGCCCAAGGCGGACTCTATCACAAACTATGTCAAATGCAAAGCTTTGTCTAGCATGGAAAAAATTGAACACATCGGCATTGCCGTCAAAGATCTGGCTACCTCCAATGAACTCTTTACTAAGCTCTTTGGACAGCCTCCTTATAAGTCAGAAACTGTAGAATCGGAAGGTGTGACCACGAGCTTTTTTGAAGCGGGTCCCAATAAAATTGAATTGTTGGAAGCGACTCGAGAGGATTCTCCCATCGCAAAATTCATCGAAAAGAAAGGGGAGGGCATTCACCATATTGCCTTTGCTGTAGAAGACATCAAAGCCGAAGCCGCACGTTTGGCTGCAGAGGGATTCACTCTTCTCAATGAAGAGCCCAAAAAAGGAGCCGACAACAAATGGGTGATGTTCTTACACCCAAAGACTACGAATGGCGTGCTAATAGAACTTTGTCAAGATCGAGGATAGTTCCCTCTTCCAAAGTAAAAGGCGTTCCTTCAATACCCATGGCCAAGGCGGCTTCTAAGTTGTCTTCTCTGTCGTCAACAAAGAGACATTCTTCGGCCTCGCAACCAATGGTTTCCAAAACTTTTTCAAAAAACTCAGGCTCGGGTTTTCTCGTGCCCATTTCGTACGAGAGGAAGGTGTTCTCAAAGCAACCCATAAACTGGTTGTAGGCAAAGGGACCCATGGCTCGCTTGATGTACTGGTGGTGAATGACATTGATGTTAGAAACCAAGTGAAGGGAATACTTTCTCTTCATTCTCTTGAGCCAGTTAATGACCTCGGGATCCATTTCCAAAACCAAGGCGTTCCAAGCCGCATCGATTTCACCCGGATACACACGTCTCCACAAATGCTTTTGCACTTGTGCTCTAAAATCCTCTGGAGAAATCTCACCTCTCTCAATGGATTCAAAGAGGTTTTTTTGGTGGAGCAATTCCTCGCTCGCGGTGAGCTCTGTAAACGCCTTAATGCTGTTCTCTTCAGACAGTGGTAACAGCACTTGGCCAAGGTCTAGGAGTAGGTGTTTCTTTGTCATTTCCGAGTTTTGCTGCAAAGAAAAAACGTTTTTTGGTTTTGACCCCATAGACCCCAAAAAAATTGCACGGAAAAGAAAAATTAATGTAGATTTGTCGCCCCTGAAGGGGACTGTTTTACAGACTTCTTTAGTAGCTCATCCCGATTTTTAATCGGGAGTAGAGCACTTGACTCTCCCGATAGTTATCGGGACAGTAGGTCGAAATGGTCCTATAGCTCAGTTGGTTAGAGCACCTGACTCATAATCAGGTGGTCCCTGGTTCGAGCCCAGGTGGGACCACGGTTTAAATTCGAAAACCCTTGAAAACGCAAGTTTTTGAGGGTTTTTTTATTCCGCAGGTACAACATGGGTACAACTTTTAGGTAAAATTGAGCTTGGTTGTAGCTTCTCTGAGTCTTCTCTTTTGACACTTTACCAGGGGCTTGCTGTCCTGGATTTGAGGCGTCTTAATATCATAGTATTTCCCCCATTTACCTAATACTGAAATTGATGTTCAGAACGATCCTTCCGTTGAAAGAGGCATGACCACTATGTTATTGTTCTTGTGAATAAGAGGGTAAGATTCCCTACTTTCCAGTATAACTATTTCCGTCAAAAAAACCTTACTTTGAAGGATAGTTAACCCTTGCAATAATTCAAAACGAAAAATCAAATCTAGTTAATGGCCAAAAAAACAATCCATAAGTCTATGGAAGAGCAGCTATGGGATGCTGCCAATAAACTCCGTGGTACGGTAGAAAGCTCCGAATACAAACACGTGGTGCTCGGACTCATCTTCCTCAAGTTTGCGAGCGACAAATTTGAAGCACGCAGAGAAGAGCTCATCGCAGAAGGCAAAGACAAATACCTTGAGATGAAGGAGTTCTACAACATGAAGAACATCTTCTTTCTTCCGGCAGAGTCGCGTTGGTCTTTTGTTATTGAACACTCCAAGCAAGATGACATTGCTTTGATCATTGATACGGCTTTGCATACAGTTGAGAAAAACAACCCATCACTCAAAGGTGCACTACCTGATAATTACTTCTCGCGCCTCAATATGGACGTGAGTAAATTGGCGGCTTTATTAGATACGATAAACAATATCGACACAATTGCTGACCCTCAACAAGATATTGTTGGGCGGGTTTATGAATACTTCTTAAGCAAATTCGCCTTGGCGGAAGGTAAAGGAAAAGGTGAATTCTACACTCCAAAGAGTATCGTTAACCTTATTGCAGAAATGATTGTAAGTCTTCAAAGAAGTTGGACTTTTTAATAAGGAGCAAAATACAAATTATTTTGTGATTTTACTTTCAAGTGATTTCTTCTTCTTTGCTTCATAGATTTTTGTTTTAAAATAGTACGTTGTTCTAAGATTTTACGGTTCGTTCCGTTGTAAACGGACGCTGGTGTACAGTTGCTGAGGGATTCGTGATACCTCTCATTGTTATAGTACTCAATAAAGTCATCAATTGCCTTGTTTAAGTTTGATAGACTGTAGTAATGCTCCAGCTTAACCACGTTTTTCATAGACCGGTGATAACGCTCTATTTTTCCTTGCGTTTGCGGATGATTAGGTGCACCGTGTACTTGAGTGATGTCTTTTTCCTTCATAAAGGCTTTAATGTCCTCAGAGATGTAGCACGAGCCGTTATCAGAAAGAATCTTTGGTCGACGACCTTTAGGAAGCCCCGTTTTTTTAAGAGCCATTTTTACATTTCTTTCTACATCAGGCGTTTTCATGGATGAGCAAAGTTCATGGTGTATGATAAAACGAGAATAGTCATCCATAATACTCGACAAGTAATACCACCCCCAACCTTCTACTTTAAAGTAGGTAAAATCCGTTTGCCACATCTGGTGAATTCTTGTGGTTTTGTCCGTAAACTCATTAGCAGCTTTAATCAAAATATGATTAGGACTGGTAATTAAGTCTGCAGCCTTAAGTATTCTGTAAACAGAACTCTCAGAGATAAAGTGACCACTATTATCCGTCATAAAAGTGGCTATTTCTCTT
Organism: uncultured Schleiferiaceae bacterium; assembly: GCA_965658445.1. Taxonomy (GTDB): domain Bacteria; phylum Bacteroidota; class Bacteroidia; order Flavobacteriales; family Schleiferiaceae; genus CBFHSF01. Next base: position 26,079 of record CBFHSF010000019.1, read on the forward strand.
GGTGAGTCTTCGGTTCTATCTAAGGCCACTTCAATAACCTTAGCCCTATAACTATCTGGTATTTTATTCCAAGTGCTTCGTGACTTTCGGTCTTCAAGCGCGTCAGGTCCACCATCAAGATATCTGTTGTACCAGTTATAGAAAGTCGACTTACTCACGTTCAACTCCTTTATCGTCTGCTTTAATGGAAGTTCAGATCGCTCTGCGATGCGAATGATTTCCATCTTTTCGTCTTTTGTATATCTCATAAATCGTTGATAAGGATCTATTCCATGCCTTTGGATAGCTTTTTTAAAAAGCGATTACGGAGCATTTGTTCAGCCAAAGCCTCTTTAAGTTCGCCATTCTCTTTTCTCATCTCGGCTACTTCTGAACTATCAGCCTCTCGTTTGGTATCGCCATTAAGGCGAGCCTTGCCAGCTTCCATAAAAGCTTTACTCCAACTATAATATACCGATTGAGCGATGCCTTCTCTTCGGCATATGGCCGCAATAGAATCGTCGCCACTCATGCCTTCAAGTACAATGGCAATTTTCTCTTCGGGGTTGAACTGACGCTTGGTGCGTCTTTTAACATCTTTGATTATGGCCTCTGATTTTTTAGGCCTTCCAGGTGCTTTTTTCATTTGACTAAAGTTTTTCGAGACTTTTCCCTGATCAGGGAAAAGTCTCCATTTGAAAATACTAACTTTAGTCCAACTTATGCTGAAGACTTACAGTTTACAGAAGTTTCTTCTTTGCAAGACGGGAAAGTTG
>CBFHSF010000020.1:0-23502 GCA_965658445.1 uncultured Schleiferiaceae bacterium
TTATAGATCTACTTTCAGAAGAAGGGCATGTGCATGCAAAAGGTGAGAACATTCCTCGTGCCCATGAGGAAGAAGTGCTGTGGGTAAAAGAGTTGCGCTACACTTTGCAGAAACGCTACGCCAAAGACAAAATAAGCACGGGAGAAATAGACGGTATTGTTCGTCAGTTGCAAGCCTTGCCGGCTTCAGATTTATACGAGACCAACAAGACCTTTATGCATCTGCTTAGAGATGGTTTTGTTTTAAAGCGTGAAGACCGCAGCCAGAAAGATGTGTTCATCGAGCTCATCGATTTTAAGGAGCCTAAGAACAACAGTTATCACATTGTCAATCAGCTAGAAATAGAAGGGTTTTCCAAACGCATTCCAGATGGTATATTGTACATCAATGGCATACCTGTGGTGGTGTTTGAGTTTAAAAGCGCCATCCGAGAAGAAGCCACCATGCATAATGCTTTTGTTCAGCTCACCACACGCTACAAACGCGACATACCAGAGTTATTTAAATACAATGCCTTTTGTGTCATCAGCGATGGGGCAAACAGCAAGGCGGGTTCTTTCTTTGCGCCTTATGAGTTCTACTATGCCTGGCGCAAAATTACAGGCAACGAACTCGAAGTAGACGGCATTGATGCCATGCATTCGTTGATTCAAGGGATGTTTCAAAAGGAACGCCTGCTCGACATCATCCACAATTTTATATACATACCAGACAGTTCAAAAAAAGATGTCAAAATTGTTTGCCGCTATCCACAGTATTATGCGGCTCGCAAACTTTACAACAATATTATTGCTCACCGCAAACCTATAGGAGACGGTAAAGGAGGAACCTATTTTGGTGCTACAGGATGTGGAAAGAGTTTTACCATGCTTTTCTTAACGCGCTTGTTGATGAAGAGTGTGGATTTAGCCAGTCCAACCATTGTTTTGATTACAGATAGAACGGACCTAGATGATCAATTATCGGGTCAGTTCACAAACGCAAAAGGCTACATTGGAGACAATGTGGTAATGAGCGTAGAAAGTCGCGATGACCTGAGGGCTAAACTAAAGGGACGTAACAGTGGCGGGGTGTTCTTAACCACTATTCACAAGTTTAATGAGGATACAGAATTACTTACGGATAGAACCAATGTTATTTGTATTTCTGATGAGGCACATCGCAGCCAAACCAACCTAGATCAAAAGGTAAAACTCACAAAAGACGGAGTAAAAAAGACATTCGGTTTTGCAAAGCATCTGCATGACTCTTTACCCAACGCAACCTATGTTGGTTTTACAGGAACGCCTATAGATGCCACCATGGATGTGTTTGGTGACATTGTGGATTCCTATACTATGACCGAGTCAGTTAAAGACGACATTACCGTGCGTATTGTGTACGAAGGAAGAGCGGCAAAGGTCATCTTGAACAACTATAAGCTCAAAGAGATAGAAAGCTACTATGCCCAGGTGGCAGAAGCCGGAAGCAATGAGCATCAAATAGAACAGAGCAAAAAGGAAATGGCCCAGATGCGTAGCATCTTGGGTGATCCGGATAGAATCAAAGCCATTGCAAAGGACTTTGTAAGTCACCACGAAGGTCGGATAGAAGAAGGTGCTACCTTAAAGGGTAAAGCCATGTTTGTTTGTAGTAACCGCTTCATTGCCTATGACCTCTACAAAGAGATCATTGCATTGCGACCTGAGTGGACAGAAATAAAAACTCATGACGAGCAATGGCTTAAAAGTACCGGTGAGGAATTAACGGCCAAGGACAAAAGAGAGCTCAAACCCGTAGAGAAGATAAAAATGGTCATGACCCGGGGTAAAGACGACCCATCAGACTTGTATGACCTTTTGGGCACAAAAGACGAAAGAAAGGAACTGGACAGGCAATTCAAAAATGCCAAGAGCAACTTTAAAATTGCCATTGTGGTAGACATGTGGCTCACGGGATTTGATGTTCCCTTCCTGGATACTATGTACATAGACAAACCTTTACAGCAACACAGTCTTATCCAAACCATATCTCGTGTAAACAGGAAATTCGAAGGCAAGGAAAAAGGACTTGTTGTGGATTACATTGGCATCAAACGTCAAATGAATATGGCGCTTGCGCAATACTCCAAAGTAGATGGTCAAAATTTTGAAGATATTCAACAGTCCATCATTGCGGTTAAAGATCAACTCTCGTTGCTAGATGCTATATTCCATAAATTCAATGCTTCTCTTTACTTCCACGGAACGCCAGTGGAGCAGTTGGAAACTTTAAACCGTGCTGCAGAGTTTGTTCAAGTAACCCAAGAACAAGAAAAGCGCTTTATGCAATTGGTAAAGCGACTGAAAGCGGCCTATGATATTTGCTCAGGCTCAGAGGCCTTTGACAAAGAAGAAAGAGACCTCATTCACTTCTACATTGCCGTTAAATCCATCGTCTTTAAACTCACCAAGGGAGATGCTCCAGACACGGCACAAATGAACGCCCGTGTTCAGGAAATGATCAAAGAGGCCATTGAAAGCGAAGGCGTAGAAGAAATATTCAAACTCGGAGAAGACGCTCAAACCGAAGTAGACATCTTTGACGATCACTACTTGGCCAAAATTGATAAAATCAAACTGCCTCACACAAAGATTAAGCTCCTTCAAAAAATGCTCGCCAAGGCCATCGGAGACCTGAAAAAAGTTAATAGAATCAAGGGGATTGACTTCTCACAGAAGATGCAAGCCCTCGTAGACAAATACAACGAGCGCAAAGAATCCGATGTCCTAAGAAGCGAAGTATTAGAAGACTTCACAGACGAAATCATAGACCTTTACCACGCCCTGAAACAAGAAAAAGATTCGTTCCTAGACATGGGCATAGACTTCGAGGAAAAAGCGTTTTATGACATCCTAAAAGCCCTAGCCCACAAATACGACTTTGACTACTCAGAAGACAAACTAGTCGTCTTAGCTCAAGAAGTAAAAGGTGTTGTGGATGACAAAGCAAAGTATACCGATTGGAGCAAACGTGATGACATCAAAGCTGAGCTTAAAGTAGATCTAATCATTCTCCTTGCTGAAAATGACTACCCCCCTGTGGACCGCGATGAAGTGTATAAAGAGATTTTTGAACAGGCGGAGAATTTTAAGAAGTATAGATCTTAGTAAAACACCAAATAATCATCACTAAATTCTAATTACCAAAACGAAGCAACATAGGTTTCAATCGGTGTTGTTTTGATGGTTCGTTGATGATTTATTAATAAATTAGATGGATTCTGTGATGGAGCACCAAAACGTCAATACGATAATTGATGGAATTGATGTTTGAAGAGTGGGGAGGAATTAAACATCAATTAATTTGATGTCTGTTTAATGTAATGATGTTTTCTCAACATTATTAATCAAGGAGGGGTGTTAGGTGGGACAATCAGAGGACATAGTTATCCAAATATTTGGATAAATCACTGACGTTCAGTTGATTATAAAAAATTTATTTTTCCAATGAGTTGACTTATAAGGATTTGTGTAGTAGTTTCGGGGTCCCAAAATTCAAATATGAAATCACCCAAAACCCACTTAACAAGAGTAGGCTTAGCTCTTTTGTTATTGTCATCGTGTTTCGCTTTTTCGCAAAGTACTCCTGGTGGAGTATATTCCCCTTCTTATTGGATAGCGAATGAAAATGATGCAAATAATAGATTAGGCACCGTTGGAAACTATCATTCCCTAAATCTTTTAAACCTTCAGGCCGAAATGATAGAAGAAGAAATAACCCTTCCTCAGAATTACACGGCCTTTTTTGTTTTACAACCCACCACTGAACCCTCTGCACTGGACTTTTTACAATTGGGAAATATCGTGGTGTTTGGAGATCATATTCAACAAGGAGAAGATTCATTTCCATTAGAGAATACTAAGGGTCAGCCCACAATCATTGCCATGCAAGTTCAGCAGCCTTCACATTATGGGATGCAGTTAGGACAAAACATTCAGATCGTCAATATGGGTTTGTTTGATATGGCCGAGTTGGTTTTGTTTGACCGAGTCTTGGAAAGAGAAGAGTTGCGCAAGGTAAGTTCTTACCTCGCTTTAAAGTACTCCATTACCATCACGGAAAATGATGAGTCAGCTTGGAGAGATTATTGGCGCCCTTCCAAGTCTACTTCAGGTAATTCGAGTCAAGATCAAAAGGGTCGTTTTTACTGGGATACCCAAATCGATAGATTATACAAAAATCGGGTTATTGCCCTAGGGAGATCTGATCGTGAGGATTTCTTCCAGTCTCAAACTATTACTACTTCTGGAGAGGAAGTAAAAATTGCCTTGGGCGGATTTGAGACGCTAGGTACCATGCCCAAAGTAAAAATGGAAGACCAGAGTTTTTTGGTTTTTTCTGAAAAGAAATACGCCCAAACTTCCAATTTGGAATGTGCCAATGCCAAAACCCATCCTCTGGAGCATTGGAAGTTCCAATTACAAGATTGGTCATCTGAAACGAACGAACTGCTTATATCTGTAGCCATTGATGGCGAGTTCGATGCAACGGATTCTTTATTCCTTTTCGATGGAGAGGTTATTCAGTATCTACCTGTGATTTCAGCATCTACCTCACAGATTACATATTCGGTTTCACTCAAAGAACTCAAGGGTTTTAGACATTACTTCTTTAAGAGGTCACATTTTAAGGAATGTGAGGAATTGGAGATTACTACCCTAGATGAGGAATTGACGGTAACCCTTGAAGAAGGGGACCTCGGAAAGAAAATTGAAATCCAGTCATTGGAGACTGGTTACACCACATTAAATCCTCTTGAGAAAAATCAATTTTCACAATCTCTTTCGCAAGGACAGTACATAGTTTCTCTAGTTGATGGAGATGGCAAGTATGAGAAATCCAATGTGGTAAGCATTAAACCTTCCGTACTTCAAGCGGATGTTGCAGGAATAAAACCTCAGTTGGAGGTTTTCCCCAACCCCGTTGCCAGAGGCATGGAGGTTTCCATTAGAATCACTAACCTTCCTTCAGAAGGGGATGTCAATCTCTTGGTTGTTGACTCCAAAGGAAGGAGGATGTACAATAAGGTGCTGAATTATTCTCCGGAAATTCTAGAAACCCTTACGCTTGAAATGCCTGGAACCTACACGGTAATGGCCATTCAAGGAGAGAGCCTGTATTCCCAAAAGCTCATAGTTAGCGCACAATAAAAACATAATCCCACAAGGATTTTCTCCTTATGTCTTCCATAAAAACGTCTCCTATAGAAACAAATGGGGAGATTCGGAGAAAGTTCAAATAGCCCAATGAAAATGAACATAGATTTCACCACTCGCTTCGCATCCGTTGTTTTAGCTTGTTTGTTTCTTTCTAATGATTTGATGGCCACAACCCGCGTGTTGTTTAACGGTTATCAGTTTCAAGAAAAGGAATCATATGAACCTACTTTGATGGCTCCTCTAGTTGACCTTAATTCGGCTTTGGATTTGGAGAAAATTCCTTCTGAATCTGCAGTTTTGGAAGGGGAATTACTCGGACCCGTTGAGATTCACCCCACAAACAACAACGAAGAAGTTATTGACCGATCTGCGGTTCTCGATTTTGAGGTATTAGCCGCTTCAGCGGAAGGCGCGAACCTCAAGGGAGTATCGATTTATGCAGTTTCCGTTGCAGAAAGCTATCCTATTCCGGGCCAATATTCCAATGTAACTAGGGGTTCTTATGCATGGAGGTTATCCAGTGGAGCAGAAGAAGACAACACTGCAGAATTGGTCAAAAACTATTCAATTGCCATTGGGGTTGATGCGGCAAAGATTCATTCTCAAAGTCAGATGAACCAAGTTCAGGTTTTCTTTTGGGACAAGGAACAAGCCCGTTGGAAGGTCTCTAAGGTAACCAAGGTGGATATGGCTAGACTGAGAGTTGAGGCCATGGTCCCCAGTGAAACGGACTACTTTGCCGGTTTGATTAAAACTCCGGATATGCCCGAGGCAGGAGCTTTTGTGCCCACCAACATCTCTGATGTTGAACCTGCCAATCCTGCAACGGGAATGCGATTGATTCAGCCCCCGAGTATTAACCGCCAAGGTTCCGCCAACGTAAGCTACCCACTTTGGGTTCCTCAAGGACGTCAAGGAATGACTCCTTCATTGGCTGTTTCTTATAGTTCTGATGGCGGCTATAGCTGGGCGGGAAATGGATGGAACGTGAGCACTTCTTCTATTTCTGTAGATACAAAATGGGGTGTTCCAACGTATTCTTCCACCATTGAAAGTGAGGGGTATCTTGTTGAGGGTCAAGCTGTTTTACAGGAGGGTGGTTTTAGACCAAACGTAGCCTCCTTTGATCAGTCAGGTAACTTAATCTCTTATCCGAGACAATCTGATTCCAGCGCTTTCTTTCCAAGAGTTCAGAATTCTTATCAACGGATAGTTAGGGTAGGAAACAGTCCTAGTGACTATTTCTGGAAAGTTATTGATGCCTCAAAAACTGTTAGATATTATGGGAGTTCGGATGGAGAAAGAGTGAACAACTCTTGTGTTCTTAGAAGAGGGTCAAGTGGGCCCATTGCACAGTGGTATTTAACACGAGTAGAAGATCAATGGGGTAATTATATTGAATATGAGTATGATACTCATACTATTGCACCAGGAGATTCCAACCTTATGCTATTGGGAGGGAAGAATATTTACCCTTCAAGGATAACCTATACAGGACATGGTACCACTCCAGGAAAATATTCTGTCGAGTTTGTAACTCAAGATAATGAGCTTGATGGAAGGGTGTCTATGAATTATGGTTTTAAGGTTGTCGATAATTTACTTCTAGACAAAGTACACGTGTTTTACGAAACAGACACACTGGTTACCTACGACCTGAGGTATTTTAGTGATAATCCCAGTTTTGACAACAACCAGACCCACTTTAAAACTGTGCTAAAAAGTATTGCTGAAGTTAGAAATGGAGCGGATTTTTATGAGCACACTTTTGAATATTACAGTGGGGGAATTACTTACAGATCAAATGAGGAAGAAATTGTTGTTCCACAAGTGTATAACTATCTGTCAACTGCGCCTTGGTACGCCAGTGATTTGGTAAACCCATTGTATTCCAGTAAGGAACCATCACCCATTAATACTTCAATCACAGATGGATCAGGAGGGCATGGTGGTGTTGGGTTTGGAATAAGTGAGAAGTTTATGGGAATTAAACTTGACAAATCCCTAGGTGTAAACATTGGAATGTCAGGCAGTAAAAATAACACTGATGGAATCCGTCAAATGATGGATGTAAATGGAGATGGAATACAGGATTTGATCTTTAGAGAAGGGGACAATATTTACTACAATTCCCTGGTCAGAAATAGCGATGGATCACTTCAAATAGGTACCAAGCATATGATTCATACCGATGCTGTTTCTAGTTCCTTTGCCACTTCCTTAGGAGGTAAGGTCGAAGTAGCAGGGCCTGGAGAGGAACCTGTTCAGGTAGGGATTAATTACTCAAGAGGAACATCAGAATCTACTCGAAGTTTGGTAGACTATAATGCAGATGGTTTTCCAGATTTGGTTTACCGTGAATCAGGAATCGTGAAAATTGCTTTTGGAAGTATTAGCGAGAATGGTGATTTAGTGTTTAGGTCTTCAAGCCAAGACAGTCACAATCCCGTGTTAAAAGGGGCTTCCGTAATTCCCAATTCAGATGATGATGACTTCAAGAAGCCAATGGAAGTTGTAAGGGTTTGGAAGGCTTTTGAAACGGGGCAGATTCGGATAACTGGTACCGCATCATTAGAGGCGGGTTCGTCGGGAGAGGTTGAGATTGCTTTGCAGCACAATGACTCTATTGTTGGAGGAGGTTTTTCCGCCATTAATTCTACGACCTCCAAAACCTTTAATCAATATTTAAACGTCACTAAAGGCGATATTATAATGTTCCGAGTTAGAAGCGGTGAAGAATCGAACGAGGATCTGTTAAAATGGAATCCTGTGGTGAGGTATTCTAGCGGCCTTAAAACAGATGGTCAAGGAACTAATTGGGGATTGTCCTCATCTCATGCTGGTTATGTGTTGTCAAGCACCAATGCAGTATCTTTTAAGGGAGATAGAGCCTTTAAAGTGCATCCAAACTTTTTAAATGGGGCTACTCTGTCAGATGATGTCAATCTCATCATTGACCTTTACATTAATGGTGATCACAACGCCACCTATTCAACAACCTTGTCAGCAGGAACGATGGGAACCGTTGGGAATTTTGCACCGTTTCTAGCTGATAATTATTCCGCTCAAAACTTTCACTCGTTCCCAACATTGGGGAATTCAGATATAGTTTCTTTGTTTTTTAGAGTTGAGTCTTCGTCCAATGTTCAATGGAATAGTCTTAAATGGATGCCCATTGTAGAGATGGCTAGTGATTGTGGAAATCCCATTGAGGAATATTATCCAGTCCCTGACTACATGACCTACAATGAGTTGGATTTATATGGAGGAGTTAAAACCCTAAGTCGCTTAGATAATGAGGACAACTACCAATTAATTCCAAATATTTCTGTAAGCTCGGGAGATGTTGGCTCCATCGTTACAGAAAATTCATTTCCAAAGGGAGTTACCTACATGACCATAAAATCGCAAGGAACTACCATTCAAAAAATGGCTTTGGTTTTTGATAGAGCGACAGGACAAATCCAACTGAAGACAGTGGATATGTCCGTAGGAAATGAGTGGTTAGACCCGTCTTTTATTGGCGGCAATAGCTTCAATCCTAATGGTTTTAATCTAGCTACAGGGTCTTATTTTTCTGGCAATCAAGCAAGCGAAGGAGTCTATGTCGAGTTCTTTGCAAAAGGACCCTATGCGGCAGGAATGATTTCATTTCTTCAATCTAATTTGACTGGCTTTGGATTGTATTCTGAGCAATTGGGTGCTGTTTCTACAGAGCCAGCAAGCGAAGTGAGTTATTATTTACGCGAAACTAATGAGTTGCAAATGCACTACAAACACTGGGGTGTATTTGCGTGGAGTCCTAGGGAAGGTGAAGAAAACTTTGCTATAAACCCAAGTGATTTACATTTTCCACTTCAACAATTAGCGAATCAAGACCCTAATGATTACGATCTAGCTTCTATTGAAAACAACCCAGGTAATTACAATGCAGAAGACTTTGAGTTTTGGGTTTTACAGGCTGTAAGAGGTGAAAACGAAAGGGATCTGTGGGAATATCAAAAACAATATGTTCCTACGGTACGTGAAATGGATAGATACGCTCTTCCTGGGCATCCCCTTGCGGCCTTCAGGAAACAAGGTGGATTTTCTCCTATGATATTAGGTGAAATGGAGTTGGAAGAGGGTGAACCTGGTATTGATGAATCAAACAACAATCCTATTTACACGGCAGGTGGAGTTCTAAGTAGAGGACGTTCCCACAATCTTTCAATCAATGGAGGTGCTGGGAAAGTATCTGGTTCTGTGACCATTTCCGACCCATTGGTGTTCTTTTCTAGACAAAAGAATCAATTCATTGATTTAAATGGGGACGGTTACCCTGATATTCTTCAAGATGATTCAGGTATCAAAGCACAGTTTACTACCCAGCTTGGAGGGTATAATAGTCAAGTAACTATTGATAACCTCAACCGCTTAGGAAAGGGAACTCAATTGGGTTTTGATGCATCAGTTGGAGGGAAGTATAGCACCGAAGACAAAAGATTTAAGGTTGGAGGAAGCTTAGGATACAATCAAAGTTATTCTAAATCACGTACCCAATTGATTGATATTAATGGCGATGGTATTCCCGATTCTTATGAGGATGGTGTAACCAACAACACCTTCCATTTGGGAAATGGATACGGATTTGAAGACAATCCATTCACCGCAATTGGCTTTATTCGCAATCAAGCCTTTGGTGCCAGCTTGGGTGTTTTTGCACCTTTTTCTGCCTCGTGGACTAAATGTATAAATTCGTGGAGTGCAGGGTTGAATGTTAATGTTGTAGGGAACTATTCAGATAAGTTCTACTTTGACTTCAATGGTGATGGGCTTCAGGATTATGTCGATTTATTTGGCGCAAATGATTTGTATTTAAATACAGGTGTCGGTTTCGAGAAAATGAGTGCCAACTATAATTTACCCATTAATGAAAACATTAATAAATCAGGTAGTACGGGAATTTCTGCACAAGCGTCTCTAACCCTTGGACCTATTCTAAGCTTCATAACGTTTCCAATTAGTGGAGGTTACTCAGATAATTTTTCCATGAACCGTGTTAAAACCTCTTTTATGGATATGAATGGAGACGGAGCACCTGATTACGTCCATGCAGAGGATGGTAATTTGAAAATTTATTACGCAGAATTTGGAGAGGTAAATAAACTCAAAACAGTTAACAACCCACTCGGTGGTTCCTTTACCCTAAATTATGAGGTGGTAGGGAATAAAAGAGGATATTTTGAGCCTGAAATTAAGACTCACCTAAGCGAGGAAAACAATGAGAAGATCTTGTGGGACATGTCAAATTCCAAGTGGGTTTTGAGCTCTGTAGTGGTTAATGATGGTTTGGATGTAAACGATGGCACCAATGATTTGGATGGCGTTGACCAATACGAAACCAAATTCGCCTATGACGGAGGAATCCGTTTGAGACGTGAACGCGATTTTGTAGGATTTACTCGTATCGCGACCATTTCGCCCAATTCGGAAGGAGTTTTGGAAGACTACTGTAAGACTTCGGAGCACTTTAATGTTGAAAACTCCCGAGATGTGCAACATTTGTATTCTCATCCTTATCAACCAGGTAATAATGGCCAAGCCAAAACTTCTGTAAAGGCTTTAGGGCGATACAATTACTCTGTAAAAGATTATGTCCAACCTATTAATTTGTCACCTGAGGAATATAAGAAGTACCTATATACAAAAGATATTCTCCTGAATACGTATGAATTACATTTACATAGTTGGAGAGATTCAGTTGATGTTTTTAATGTAAGTGATCCAGAAGACCCAAAATTTGAAAGGACTGATAAATGGGAGCATGTTCATGTCGAGCTAATCTCGGACAAATCCATAGATTACGAGCTTAGGTTAGTTTCTACTGGAATTGGTTCTTGGAGTAATTCAAATAATCTAGGGCAAGTTGTTGATGTAGATCAATCCAATGACGATTGGCTTCTTGTGGATGAAATTTACCCCACTTTGTCGCTTATTCCTGAAAACATCACAGTCTTTCCTGCAAGCACCGATAAACGTGACATTAATTTCCCAGTTGTTGAAGATAGAACCGGAATCAATACTCAGAAGTACCACATTAAATATGATGAATATTTTAATGTTGTATGGTTCGAAGATTTTGGCGAGGTTATTCAACCCAGAATTGATACCGTCCCATTAGATACCATTTACTATGGACACTACGTGTTCCAAACACAACAGAATAATTGTAATTCTTTAGATTCGAATATTACCGACCTAGGCAACAATCACTATTATGTTGTAGTTGAGTCAGATAGTATAGGCTCTGGTTATTCTAACGATACCATTTACGGTGTTCATTCAGACTCAACATCTTGTGGTTATTTTTTAGGATATGGTCCATTGGCACATTGTGATACAGCACAAGAGCCCGCCTATTTTTCAAGTACTCACAGAAAATGGGTTGTAGATGAAATTATCATTTACGAGTTACAAGATAATTCTATGTATGATAGAAGAATTATTGCAACCATGGGATACTTTACCCCTTCTACAGCAAATGGAAGAACCAATGCATTAGAAGTTCACAAAGTTTACGCCCAAAACACTAATCCATCTAATCTTAGGAGGTTTACAGAAGTTTCTTCTTTGCAAGACGGGAAAGTTGCGGACCAAATAACTAATCACCTTTCTTGGTCTCCAGATCCGGCTGAAAGTGCCGTTAGTGATTTGACTTATGATGCTTATGGTAATGTTCTAAACGTAACATCACCAGAAAACCATCAAGGACAACGGGCTATTACCAGTTATTCTTACGATACAGAGGTGCATCAATTTGTAGAAAGGGTTGACAACGTCTATGGTGAGTTTGTTTGTAATGTTTACGATTATGGATATCAACAATTACTTCAAAACACTGGGGTAAATGGTCACGTGATGCGTTATTCTTACGATGCGAACAGACGACCCGAACATATTTGGGCACCCCGTGAGGTGAACAACCCAAGTAATGGTCCAACCATATCTTTTGATTATGACCTCACTGCTTCCATTCCAGTAGCATATACTTATCACAACACAGGTATTTCTGCTCCCAATGCAACTTTTGGATCTAGTACTACTCTTTGTGGATCCTTAAATGATATTTCAAGTTGGAATAAGTCTATGGCAAGCCGTGTTGGTACTGCAACATTTGTTGACGGAATGGATAGGGTCGCACAGGTTCAAACTCAAACGGACTGGGATGATCCAACCACTACGGCAGACCATTCTATGGTAACCAAAACACAAGTGTCGGGTCATACTAATTACAATATCTTTGGTCACGTTACATCTCAAAGAAATGATCATTTAGTAAATGCTGCGGATTTTGGAACTTTCCAAACGTATGCATCAGATGAAGTTGCAAAGACAGAATATGATTATTTGGGCCGCCCGGTTGAATCCAAATCTGTTTATTCAACTGACGATGGCTCTATTGCTTGGTCTACCACCACGCAGGTAAGAGAATGGGCTGATTTTGATGGTGTTTCTAGGTACATGGAAGAGACCAACTTGGATGGTAAGTCCATCAACAGATCTTACATAGACCCTAAGGGCCGTCAAGTTGCTGTTGAATCCGAAGGGGATTCATGGTTGGGAACTCAAGAAACCACCCGTTTTACATTTGATGATATTGGTCAAATGACAGAAACTACCAATCCCGCTGGGATGAAGACTATATACACATACGATTTCTTTGGACGGGTAATTGAGGAAAACCATCCTGACAGAGGAATTACAAGCAACACGTATGATTTATTGGGTAATGTCACTGAAATTCAAACCCCAGGAACTTCTCAAGATGTAAGTGGAGGAACCATAACCATGCGCTATAATCATGGAAGGCTTATAAGAAAGCTTATGCCAAAAGCAAGTGCTTCAGATAAGAGCCTGTACGATGTAAAATATTCTTATGGAGTCTTAGGAGATGGGGTAAATGGTGCAGGAAGAATTGTTGCTGTGGAACAAGGGGATACAACAGACCCCGTTCTTGTGGAATCATTTGAGTACGATGAACTCGGTCAAAACATTAAACAGTCAAGAAATATTGATATTCCACAGGCTGGAGTTAGTTCATTTGTAACCTCCTTTAAATACGACTCCTTCGGTCGTATGATCAAAATAGATTATCCTGATAATGAGGTGTTGAATTATCATTATTCTAGCTTAGGGTCTTTGACACGTGTCAGTGTTTCTGATGGGATTTGTACGGGATTGCCAGATGTAATTGAAGAGCTGTCTTATGATGGTTTTGGAAATCGCGTATATTTAAAATACGGAAACGGAACTGAGACTAATTATGGGTATCATCCTATTACAAGAGGCCTCATGTCCAGTAATGTACTGGCCACCCCAGTTGGTGGGTATACGGACAGAAACGTGATGTCTAGACAGTACTCATACAATACCTTAGGAATGGTTTCTAATGCCAAAGTCACACCCCATAGGTCTTTCATGAATTCAGTTTCTACCTTGAGTACAAACTTTACCTACGACGGATTGTTACGCCTAGAGAATGCGACTACTAACATTAGTGCTGCTCAATACGATCCTGGAACCGATCCTGAGCCTGGGATGATATTTAATTCATACAGCGGAACCATGTATTCTGTAGATATGGGATACGGAAGTGCTGGACGTATCACTTCAAAAAATAGTTCCGAGGGGTCAGCAACTTCGTTGGTTGACAATTCAATGGACTACGATTTATCATATGAATATAAAGAGCCGATCAACGCGCACTTAATCCTTTCCGTCACTGATAATATATCCGGAGCTAATTCCTCATTTGGTTACAATAATTCGGGATCCATCACATCAATCTACACCAATCTAGGTGGAAGCACAATTGATAAGATTGATATGCTTTGGAATGAAGAACAATGGATGGTGGCTGACCAAAATCAAAACGGAGTTCATCACTATGTCTATGATTATTCCGGAGAAAGGATAATGAAGTCTACGTATTCTGCCACAAATTTATGGCAAGATGGTAACTCTGCAGGCTCGTCTGGAGATTTGGATGCGTACACTGTTTATGTAAATCCATATCTTGTGTTAAACTCTTATGAGGAAAACGAAGAATTGTTAAATAAGAAAACCTTACATTACTACGTAGGGGCAGAAAGGGTGGCTAGTGGAGAATTCAGTAGATACATTCAAGAAGGTCCTAGTGAAGAAGGTAATGAAGGTAGAAGCTCAGAAAAGACTTCTATGATGGATGCCAATTCTTCAACGTCCGCAATTGAGGAGACACGAACTTCCGATAACGAAGCGTTAAATAGTAAAACCCCTAACAACCCTAAGTCCTCCAATGCCGTGTTGGATCAATTAGAAGAAATACTAACTCACTTTGGATATGAAGAAGGCAAGGATTACACTCGTGAATCTTTAGAGAAGCCTGTACCTTTGTCTACAGTTTATCCTGAGTTCTCATCCACTTCAAGTGTAAATAAACAAGGTGGAACTGCGGAAATTGAGATTGCTGGGCATCCGTATGCAGCTGCGAATGGGTCTTCTACTGTTGAGTATTGTGAAGGGTTGATTACGGAGGTATATTGGTATCACAATAATTACCTTGGTTCTGTAGATCTTGTAACCAATACCTCTGGAGAAGTTCATCAGTTCTTCCTTTACAATGCATGGGGTGAGAATCTTTACGAGTACAATCCAGCAACTCCTGGATTTGATTCACCGTATCGATTTAACGGGAAAGAGCTTGATAAGGAAACAGGATTGGCTTATTATGGAGCACGGTATTATCAGAATAAGTTTAGTATTTGGTTGAGTGTGGATAGGTTAGCAGAAAAATATCCTAATAGTTCGCCTTATGTATTCAGTGGAAATAATCCAATAATGTTAATGGATCCAAATGGGGATAGTGTTAATGTAGCTCATATTATGACAGTTGACCCAACAATGTGGAAGAGCATAAAAGAGGATTTGGAATTTATTGGAGGACTTAAAATAAGTGAAAGCAAAGGAGGAAATATAACATTCGAAATAGACGAATCTGCTGAAGATTTTAGTCAAGAGGCCAGAGATAAAATGGTTACTGCATTTGGGGATAAAGAAAAACACGTGAAAGCATGGGTAACTTATGACGAAAGTGCTGCATCGACTGACGAATTGGGAATGTGTCGTAGTCAAATAAAAGGCTTTATTGACAACACCTCAAGCGATTTGGATCCAAGGACCTTGGGGTTTGGAATGACATTTTTACATGAGTTAGGTCATACCGATTTAGGTGGAGGCCTAAAAGATTATAATCTGCATTATGATAATGGCGCAAATGTGAAAAGTATGAATAAAATTAGGGAGCAACTTGGAAAAGCAAGATGGGGGGAGAGATATTACTTTAAGCAATTAGACAAATCCACAGGCGAATCATACATCCCTTTTTCAAGGGGTACATTTTTAGATCTTAGAAATGGTTTTACTCCACAGAATAAATACATTAAAGGTACTCTAAATTAAGATGAAAAAGGTTTTTGTTTTATTATTGATTTTGTTTTCCGAACAAACGAAGGGGCAGGTTTGTAAGTTTGTTACTGACGGTCAATTTTGTCTTATGAATCACAGATTAAAGAATGAGGCAACGTATATTAACTCGTTTTATGGATTGAAAGACCTTCTACCCATAAGTTTTGTTCTTAATGAGGATTATTTGTTGGATACTTTTCCGTTTCCAACAGACAATAAACTTCTACAAAGTTTATTTAGTTCAGATTCGAGTTTGTTTATTGAGGACTCAATAATTAATGTCAACAATAGTATTAAAGTATTTTTAAGGGAAAACTTAAGCTCTGATTGGATCCCCTCCTTTAATGTCAATTGTGGAGTAACCGAATTGCCCTGTTATTCAATAAGGGTAACGCCAGTAGTGAGAAATTTTTTTGTGGCTCAAATTATTCCAAATAGAGAGAATGAGGCTGGTTCCAAAATTCTAAATGTATTATACTTTGTTGAAGATAATGGCGATTTGAGGGGATTTAAGTTTTTTGAGACCCAAATAAGTATTAGGTAGTATTCCAGATTTGTGGGTGTTAACATTCAAGTCATTTAACTATTTGAATTTCAACACAAAAAACTAGGTAGTGAACCGGAAATGTGGTTTTGTTTAATCATGGATTTACCTACCGCATATAAAAGAACCATTAACAAAGCTTTTTTTACTAGGCTTAGTAAAAGCAGTTAAGTGGGGAAATCATCCAACTAGAATGATTAGCGTTTAACACTTTAACCTAGACCTGGTCTTCGCTCCGTGACCTCAGGGATGAAAGTAAAAGCATAGTAAAGCCAGAGACATTATTTGTTTTCTCTCTTGTATCAAACCAAAAGCGAAGCCTATGACAGTTATAAGATCTCATTTGGTTTTGTTATCAGCAAAGATTTATAAAAGAAAGCAATGGATGGATTATCTTTACAAACTCAAACAACTCATTCAAAATGAAAACCCTAAAAGCCCTAAGTTCCCTTATCGCCCTCTTTCTATATTTCGGAATCAACCTCTCCGCCCAAACCCATGTGGTGACCACTTCTGACGACTACGTTACGGGGTCGTTGAGGCATTGGGTAACCAATAGTAACGCGAATGATACCATTGTCTTTGATCCGTCAATTTTAGCGAATGGGAGTGACACTATTAAGGTGGATTTCCCGATAATATTCAATCACGGGTTGACGATAAAAGGTTTGTTTGCCGGAGGGGACACTTTGTACATAAGCGGGCAGGATAGTTCGCGTATTTTTTACATGGACTTTGAGGGAGCCGCCAATGCAGATGTTTACCTAGAAGATCTGGCTTTTATTGAGGGCAATCAATATGCAAGTTCAGGTACCGATTATAAGTCACAAGGTGGAGCAATTTTGGTTTATGAGGCAAGGGTTTTTGAAATAAGGAATTCAATTTTCAGGGGCAACCAAGTTAAGGGTTTCGGAAGGGGAGGAGCGATTTTTTTATGGCAGACTCCAAATTTAAGAGTGTATGATTGTCTCTTCGAACACAATCACACGCAGGATAGTGTGCAGAATCCAGCTCTTGGAGGGAGTGGAGGGGCTCTGTATGCAAATCAGCATTTGTCAGAAGGCACCAGTATCTTTGAGAATTGTGTGTTTAGAGACAACTATTCATATTCAAGAGGAGGAGCTATTGTAAAGTCTGGTGGTAAGTTGGAAGTCTTTAATTCTTCTTTTCTGAGGAATCAAGTGTTAAATGACTATCAAACATTAGCTTTAGAAGGAGGTGCTATTGCTTTCCGAAGTGACAGTGGAGCCATTATTGAAAAATCAAATTTTATTGATAACTACGCCCAGGAATATGGAGGTGCCGTTAGTTTGGTGAAGTCAGATACTTTAGCGGTTCAAAAGTTCCAAATAGAGAACTGCTATTTTGAAGGAAATGAAAGTCGTTCAAAATATAATGGCTCAGGAGCAGCTATCTATGCTCAAGGCCATACTACCAATATTTCATATTCTACTTTTGTGAATAATGTTCATGATGAGCAAGGTGGAGCGGTCTCCCACAGTTTAGGAATTTGTAACATTTACCAATCTACGTTTGTTGGAAATGAGGCTCTCAAGGGATCTGCTATCCTGCAGTACAAATCTATAACTTCAATTATTCGTTCTACACTTGTTGGGGGAAGCACAAATTTCTCGGGTACTCTTGTGGACACCAGATATTTACCATCGGAAAGCACCACACTGGTTTACAATTCCATATTAGTAAATCAAGGAATTTTTCCAACTTTTACCTCTCCATCCACCTGGACTAATTCAGGATATAATATTTTTTCTGACAATCCTTCTTTTAGCAAGGGTACAGATCAAGTAAATATATCAGAGACCGCACTGATGCTTGAACCTCTCGGCAACTATGGCGGAATCACGCCAACTTGTATCCCCCTACCGGCAAGTCCCGCAATAAATGCAGGTAACCCTTTGGATCTGTCACCTGCGCAAAATAGTCCGATTTTTGGAATACGCGATATTGGAGCAGCAGAAAGGCAGGTTTTACTTGCAGATTCTTTTTTAGTCTGCGGGCCAATCACCTGGTGGGGAAATACGTATTCACATGCCGGAACGTACACCGACAGTGCTTACAATGCCTTGGGAACCTTGGACTCAACGGGTGTATTGGTGTTAACAGAAATCAACGACTCAGCTACAATCAAAAACCCATATATAGTTGCATTAGAGCAGAGCGTAGGAACCACTTACCAGTGGATAGACTGTAACAACCCTTTAGTGACGTTGACAGGTGCAACGGATTCTATTTACCAACCTACCACCAACGGTAGCTATGCCGTAATCATTTCTTTGGACGGCTGTGTGGACACTTCCAACTGTGCAGTGTACAATCAGGTCAGCTTGGACGAGAACGTCCTTCCTGAGCAGTGGATGACGTTTTATCCCAATCCAACGAATGGAAGCATTACGGTAAAAGGGTTAGACAAGAATAGCCTACCTACAAATCTTATCATCATGGATCTCTCCGGAAGACCGCTTCACGAAATGACCATCAACTCAGAGCGCATTCAACTTCCACCACTAGCGGAGGGAATGTATTTGTTGAAGTTTAGAGGGGATGATGGTTTGGTTCAAGTTGAGAGGGTGGTAGTGAGGCAGTGATCATTTGCCATACCTTTTCCTCTAATAAATGAACTTATGTTGAAGGGTTAGAATCATCAACCTTTTTATCATATCATAAACCCCTAAGGGATTTCCCAGTTAATTCGATGAAATTACACATCTCGAATACTCTATCAAACACTCTTTTTCCATAGCGGTCATAAATTTGGTCCACAACCTCCTCAAAACTTCCCGAATAGTTGTCTGGAGTGTTTAATGTGATATGTGTGAGAACTTTATTTGCGTACCGATTGAATAGAGCGTCTTCAAGAATATTTATCTCATTTCCGTAATTTTTTATGTTTTTTTCATAGGTCAAATCATCAAAGCATCTCTTGTGATCACTGTATTTACTAATCAAGTAGCCAGGGGTACAGAATGGACTTAATTCATTGGTTATTGATCTAGTTGTTTTCACATTAAATTTTTGATTTTGGAACCGGTGTAGAATGTTGCTAAAGCATTTCATTATGATTGTTTTTCCAGTTCCGTTATTGCCAAACAAAGCAATCCCTCTATCTAGAGATGGAACGATTTCTACTTTGGGCAGAATGGGGTTTTCTAAAAATTTAGGGTCTCTTGCGAAATACTGACATAGAGCCTTTACGACTTCGAGATTATTTCCGTTTTCCACAAAGTTGCGACCAGACATTTCTTTGAAAACCTGTAAAAAGGAATTGAATAGAATACTTGGTGTAATAGTAGTTGTAGCTCTTTTGAAATCCTTGTTCTTCGATTTACCCTCCTTCCTAAATAGAGCTCTCTGGTTCTGGGTGTTTATTAGCTTTCCTATTGGTTCCATCCTCGTCTATTTTTTCCTTTTCGAGTAGATTCTTTTTCTTGCGTAGTGTAATACCCTCCCTCAGCTATTTTGAGGAAGTTTTCGGTACGCATTATCCAATCAAATGTTGCCTTCCATTTTTTTTCTCCAGCGCCATTTAGGAATTCATTCTGCCCTGCCATTAATAAAGTTTTTTCAATTTCAGACTTGGAGAAATTTTGAAGAATTTGGCTGATAGCCTTATTCCTTTCATTGGTAATTTTTTTAACGGAATTTAGGCTAGGGCATTTTGAATTGTATGTCGTTATTAGCCATTGAATATCCTCTTGAGTAACCAAAGTTTCCCCCGGTCCCCCTTCAAAATTCTCAGGGACATTGTCATTCTCACTATCATTCTCATTAAATGCATTGGCATCTGCAATGCGTTTGCTATTGGATGAGGAAGAAGAAGTAATAGGATTTAAATTTTTTTCTTTCCTCCAGCGAGCCTCTGCACCCTTCTTTCCAGCCGCTGTTTTCTTCTGCCTTACCTCATTTTGTTTGGCTCTGTGTTCATCGAATGTGGGGAAAGTCCAATGGTTATCTTCCAAACGGAATTGATGTTTCACCGACTCTGGGATGTCGTTTAAGAATGCCTGTGCCATGGGATTTATCTTAGCAAGTGCATTGGCATCCGCTTTGATTTTGCCATGTAGCCAACCAGTACAAATGATTTTCATGTAGACAGATATTTGCCAATCCTCCATCATTAAAGTTTGATACATGAAGTCGGAGGCGTACAATGGGAAATAGGGATTAGCTGCCATGGTAAAATGCTTTTTTTCTATGTTTAGAGAGAAACTCATCTACATCATTTTGAGTGTAATGGATTTTAGAGCCTATCTGAACAAATGAAATCTTCCCTTCATCCCTATACTTTTGCGCTGTTCGGGATGTAATTCTTAAGAGACGACAAAACTCCTGGTTGCTTAATAAGTCGTTTTTAGATTTAGTAGTCTTTTTATTGAGTTGTTTTTCTATGGACTCAATTTTCTTTTTGATGAAATTAAATTCATCCTGTTCAATCAAATTTAGCTGCATTGCTTTTGTTTTTAGTATTAACTCGTAGCAATGGTACGTTATGGTTTTTGGAAAACAGGGTCCAAGAATGTCCTGGACATTGGCTTAAAATCCTGTTTGTCAAAGAGATAAAAAATTAAAATTCTCTTCTTCGTTGATACATGTTTGTCAGCTTTTGATGTAAAACCTCTCTTTGATTATTAGAGAGACTCGCCACAGAATCAAAAAGGTTTTTTCTCAGTTTTTCTTCGGATAACTTCTCACCATCAGAGGTCTCAATTATTGACGCAATGAGTTTAGATGTTTTGCTGTTACTTCTTGGAGGGATATCAATAAACTCCTCTATGAACAATCTCATTGCAATGGAAAATAACGCCTTATCAATATTTGGTTTCAACCTCAGTCTGTAGGAGTTTCGTTCAGGATTGTCTTTTAGGGTTTCTACATAAGAAATTAGGTCATCCAGAAAGGTGATATGTTCTTTGACGAAATGACTCAACCTAGTCATTTCAGAAATACAGGAAATTTTACTTGATTCTGGTTTGATGGGGTAGTCTAAATGTGACCAACCTTTGATGAGCGATACTCCAAAGTCTATTCTATGCGAGTCGATAAAGCCCGCCCTAAAATCAACGATTTCATTTAAATCGCTATAGTCAATTTCCGTTTTAAGAATCCGTAATTCTTTTCTGAGGAAGGTTTTAAATTCAATAAGATCCGAGAAGCCATTATATGTGTCCTTGTCGAAATCGACATCAAAAGTGAGTATTGTATCCAAAGTCATTGTTTAGGGTTAAAATAATCTATGTGCAAAACAATTAAATTATTGCTTTAATGGGGTGTTTATTTATCCAAAGACATCCATTGCCTGGTCAAGTTCAGAGTTTACAATCTTTACATATATCTGAGTCACTTTTATTGATTTATGCCCAAGAATTTTAGAAACATACTCAATTCTCATGCCTTTCCTTAAGGCCCTTGTAGCCCAGGTATGTCTTGAGGTATGAAAGGTTAGGCATTTATTGATTTCGGCGGAATTTGCCATTTCCTTAAGGTTTTTGTTGGCATGCGCAGAAGACCTTGAAATAGCATCATAAAGAGCTTGGGAGGATAATAAGTCAGAAGGTTGTAAAAAGGGAAAAATCAATTGCTCTGGATTTTGATTGTCCCAATATTGCTCAATTATGTCTTTGGCTTTTGTAGGTAGTTTTACACTTATGGTGTCGCCTGTTTTAAGCATTTGAAAAGTGACATGTGTACCATTATAGTTTTTCCATTGTAGTTTTAATAGATCCGAAATTCTAATGCCTCCAGCATAACATGCAAATACATACATGTTCCATTGATGGAACCGGATGTCCTCTTTGTCGAATGAGAGTAATTCAAATTGCTTGAGCTCTTCTTCTGTTAGGTATTCTTTTGGCACCTCCTTCCATACTAGTTTGTACTTCAAAAATGGGTTTAAGTGAAAGGGAAATAAGTCTTCACGAATGGCTTCATTCATCAGTTTTCGAAGAATTTTTAGATTGGAATGAATGGTGTTGACTCCATTTTCTAGTTCATCTCTTAAATATTCCTCAAATTCTTTTATCCAAGAAACAGTCACCTCTTCAAACTTAAGGTCTGCCTCACCTAAGAATGACTTCACCTTTTCTAAGACGGTATTGGCTTTCTTAAAGGATGCTATTCGATCCGTTTGTCCCAAACTCGACACATAATTCTCAAAGTAGTTCAGAAAGCTCCCATTGATGGTGAGTTTCTTTTTTACCGCTTTACTGGTTACAGAACTATCAACTATTTCTAGATCAAGGGCTGCCTTTTGTGCTTTGTTAAGTTCTGAAGATAGCTTGAAGTTTATTCTTTTTGAATTGGGATGTGCAGTGGAAACAATATTCTTTTCAGCATCCCAGTGCTTTGGTAATACATAAATCCCCGTGGATTTGAATGTAGTTTTTCTGTTGTGGGTGATTCTCAAGTACAAGGGAGCTTCTCCGCTTGCCTTTTTCTTCTGAATTCTTTGAATGATTTTATAGGTGGCCAAAATGTCGTTTTTTGATACCCTAAAGATAGGAATAGGTACAACATAGGTACAACAAATGCCTCTTTTTTATTCATTTTGTTGTACCTATCCATTTGGGAGAAATTCCATAAATGTCAATTATATCGAGACTTTAGGTGAAATATAGGGAAATTGAAAGAATGTTCATATGGTCCAGGTGGGACCACGGTTAAAGCCTCACGATTTTCGTGGGGCTTTTTTTATTCCCAACACTGACTCTCCCGATAGTTATCGGGACAGGTATTGAAACTCTTCGATTCATGTGGCAAAGGGGGAACCACCGTTCCCGCCCCAAGTGAAGTTACGAAGGCATCTCTTTGCTTGCGTCATTTAATCAATTGTAGGCGTTTGTTATTGCTTAAAGCGAATGGAGTGGGCTGTAATCGATTACTTGACGACTTTGAATAAAAAGAACTTTTACCTTGTTGCGGGGTGGGAACGCCAGTTCCCCAAAGTTCCCCCTAGAAACCCCGTAGACACCTCCCGTTTATTCTTTGATTTTATGGTGTCCTCTGGCTTGGTTTTAGTCTAGAACGTTATCTTAGGGGAGTGTTAACCCTATAACCTAAACCGACCAAAACTTTGAAGGCCACTTTCACAAGTTGGAACGACGCAGACTACCTAGAGGGCCGAGCGATCAAAAAGAGTCCAGTGGACTCTTTTCGCGAGGAGCCAGCCTGCCGCGTTGGCGAATATATTACCGACATTGGAGGATACCCTTATCAAATGTTCTTTTATTCATCGTTTGGAGAGGCGCTTGTGGCGCAGCATGCTAACTCAGGAGA
>CBFHSF010000021.1:0-19031 GCA_965658445.1 uncultured Schleiferiaceae bacterium
CCTTTAACCTTGTCTTTAAGGCCTTCTGGAAGGTCGTTCATTTGAGATGCGATGGTGTCATCAGCAATTACCTTTGCCGCACGCTCCAAAAGACGTGAGTGAAGGTAGAATACATCCCCTGGGTAGGCCTCACGACCTGGAGGACGACGAAGAAGTAGAGATACCTCACGGTATGCTACCGCTTGCTTAGACAAGTCATCGTAAATAATCAATGCGGGACGACCGGTGTCACGGAAGTACTCACCAATAGCAGCACCTGCGAAAGGAGCGTAGAACTGCATTGGAGCAGGATCCGAGGCGTTGGCCGCAACGATAGTAGTGTATGCCATGGCTCCTTTTTCTTCAAGAGTCTTAGCGATACCTGCTACAGTAGATCCTTTTTGACCGATAGCCACGTAGATACAGTATACGGGCTCACCTTTGTCGAAAAATTCTTTTTGGTTCAAGATGGTGTCAATCGCAACAGTAGTCTTACCTGTTTGACGGTCACCAATAATCAACTCACGCTGACCTCTACCAATGGGGATCATGGCGTCAATTGACTTAATACCTGTCTGAAGAGGTTCGTTTACAGGCTGACGGTAGATTACACCGGGAGCTTTGCGCTCAAGTGGCATCTCTACTGTTTCACCTTCGATAGGTCCTTTACCATCTATGGGGTTACCCAACGTGTCAACCACGCGGCCCAACATACCTTCACCTACGTTAAGTGAGGCAATCAAACCGGTTCTCTTTACGGTTGAACCTTCTTTGATGTCTGTTGAGGCACCCAAAAGTACGATACCTACGTTGTCTTCTTCCAAGTTAAGTACGATCCCGCGAAGGCCATTTTCGAACTCAACCAACTCCCCAGCTTGGGCGTTTTGAAGTCCGTAAGCTCTTGCGATACCATCTCCTACTTGAAGAATGGTTCCTACTTCTTGAAGGTCTTTTTCTGAAGAAAATCCAGAAAGTTGCTGTCTTAAAATTGCTGATACTTCAGCGGGTTTAACGTCTGCCATTGTAACGGTGTTAAACGGTTATATCGAATTGACGATTAATAATCTGCTACGTAGTGGTTACTGTCAAAAGAGCGGCGAATCTGACGCAACTGGTGCGCTACGGATCCGTTGAATTCTTTTCCTGCAACCTGAAGAACGAATCCTCCGATCATGTCGGCATCTACGCTCTCCGTAAGCTGAACTTCGAGTCCAGAAATCTTTTTCGCTAAGGCGATAACCTCTTTGCGATCTGCATCTGAAAGAGCAGTTGCGCTACGAACAGTGGCCTTAGTAATGCCCTTGTGCGCGAGGTAGAGTAATTGATATTGTTCTGAAATTTCGTGAATCAACATCTCGCGGTTCTTGGACGTAAGAACTTTGAGTAGGTGCTGAGTAACCTCACCCACCTTGTCGTTAAAAATTTCAGCAAGTATTCTTTCCTTGCGGTCGATGTTAACAACGGGGCTGTTAACGAGCTGACGCAAGTCTCTTGATTCTTCTATGGCACGCTCAACCAAGGCTAGGTCGTTAAACACTAGCTCCTCTTCCTTGCGCTCAATGGCGAGGTCAAGTACTGATTTAGCGTATCTTTTGGCAACCTTTGGGTGTCTCATGAACCCTAGTTCTTAGTTGATTTTTACTTCTTTGATCATCTCGTTAACGAGTTGCTTCTGCGCATCGGCATCAGCCAACTCACGGCGAAGAATGTTCTCTGCCATGTCTACAGAAATCTGAGCTACTTGATTCTTGAGCTCAATTACCGCAGCGTTCTTCTCGTTCTCGATTTGAATCTTAGCCGCTTCTACCAATTTGGCAGCCTCATCTGTAGCCTGCTCTTTGGCTTCTGCAACCATAGCTTCTTTCATCTCTCTCGCTTCTTTAACGATGCGATCTCTTTCGGCTCTAGCCTCTTTGAGAACTTTTTCGTTGTCAGCTTCCAATCCCTTGAGCTCTTCACGAGCTTTTTGGGCAGCTTTCAAAGCATTCTCGATGGACTCTTCTCTTTCGTTAACAGCGTTTAGGATAGGCTTCCAAGCGTACTTCTTAAGCAAGAAGATAAGGGCGATGAAAACCAACATCTGCCAGAAAAACAATCCAACCGAAAAATCATTAATTAACTTATCCATGTTTTTTTATCTCAAATCAAATTTTACTGTAGAGGAAGTAAAAGGCAGTTGCAACCAACCGTTACAACTACCTTTTGAATTCATTACTTAGCGAAAAGCGCGGCGAAACCGATACCCTCGATAAGAGCGGCTGCAATAATCATTGCAGTTTGAATTTTTGCTGCAGCTTCAGGCTGACGAGCGATAGCGTCCATTGCTGAACCACCGATTCTACCGATACCTAGTCCGGCACCAATAACGATCAAACCTGCACCTACGATTTCTGGAATTTCCATAGTATATAAAATTTAATGAATACTCAATTGTTAGTGATGATCATGCTCTTCCACTGCTGCACCGAAGTACAGAGAAGTCAACATGGTGAAAATATATGCCTGCAGTGCGGCTACCAAAAGCTCTAGCACTGATAGGAACAAAGTCAATCCGGCAAAAGCAGGCGATGCAGCCCAGCTACCGAAGATGTAAATCAAACCAAGGATACTGATGATTACTACGTGACCCGCCAACATGTTCGCGTACAAACGAATCATGAGAGAGAAGGGCTTAACCACCAATCCAATCAATTCGATAATGGCCAAAACAGGACGGATAAGAACAGGAACGCCTGGCATCCAGAAGATGTGCATCCAGTAGTCTTTCTTTCCAGAAACCTGAGTGATTACAAATGTCATCAAAGAGAGAGCAAATGTAATGGCGATGTTACCGGTTACGTTAATCCCTAGCGGTGTCATACCTACAAGGTTCAAGAACCAGATAAAGAAGAATACAGTCAATAAGTAGCTCATGTACTTCTTGTAGTGCTTCTCTCCAATGTTTGGAATGGCAATCTCGTCTCTTACGTATACAATGATAGGCTCCAAAAAGCGACCCGCTTTCTTGGGAAGTGAAGATCCCGAAACGTATGTCTTAGCCATTCCTCTGAAGAGGAAGAACATAAAGATGGCCATTACCAAAATCATAAATACGTTTTTGGTAATAGAAAAATCCAATGGCATAGCATTGGTTGGATGGTGGTCCGCGTCAAATTCTAGAGAACCCTTAGCGTCCGTCTTATAAATTTTGCTGTGGTGAAGAACGTAATAGTTTCCGTCTACCTCAGCCACGTCGTGTCCATGGTTAAATGCAGAAGAAGAAAAAACTTTCAGTCCGTCGTCAAAAAGAATTACAGGAAGAGGAAATCCAACGCCATCTGTAATGTGGAAATCATAAGAGTCCACAAGGTGATGATCGATGGTTTCTTTTACTACACCTTTTCTGTACTCAGCGTCATCTAAGTCAGCAGAACCTTCGCCGTGTGAACCGTGTGCATCGTGTGATGCTCCAGGGGCGTCTGAGTGATCTTCAGCGTGAGTATCCGCCTTGTGAGTTTCTTCGTGAGCCTCTTCGGTGTGAGTCTCTTCAGTGTGATTGTCGTGTTGTGCTACTGCGGGAGTAGTAAAAAACACAAGCCCTACAAAGGCAAAAAAGGCAGCGGTCTTAGAAAACATATTTTTTTGCATTACCTATTTCTAGTTTATTTGAGTCATGTTAAGCCCAATTGGACCCTATTCAACAATGCACTCAGATAAAAACACTCAGATAAAGATTTAAATCACCGAGTCAATTATTGACTAAATACTTGGTGGCTTAAAAGCGCTGCAAAATTAACTATAATTCTCAACCCAATAAAACAAAAGTGACTTTTTATTCATAACCCCAGCGCTCATCCTGAAATCAGACCGCAAACCTGTTAATATTCAATGGGTTGCGCAAGAAAAAATATTCTCGAAATTGTTAATAAGTCGCTTTTTCTGAACGCGTTTAAGCCCTGTTGAGAGCCTTGACCAATGAGGTCGTTTCCAAAGCGGTTGTCAGTGCATAAGGAATAAAGAAGATGGCGAACTCTCGGTTAGACATTTCGCCGTCAGCAGTAAAGATGGGATAGAGAAACAGGAAGAAAACCGCAAACTTGAGTCCACTGCCTCCCAAAAAGATAAAACCGAGCTTTTCAGAATGTTTTATTCTGAGCTTATAGATAACTCCGTAAATGACCCCTGCAAGAATGGCGTTCATTAGATAGGATCCGCCCAAAACACCCAAAATGGGCTCGGTCATAATCACGCTCTGAAAAATCAATCCTACAATAGAAGATCCAATCAGAATCCAATAAAAGGCTCTTTCAAAAAAGGGGTTGTAATCTTTATCACTCATCTTTTGGTATCTCTTTGATTAGGTAGTAAAAAGAAAGTCCAACAGCTACTAAGGTACAAATGGTGGTGTACATCTTGTTTTCTGAGGCGTACTTCTCGTCAAGGTACTTGCCAAGCTCTGATCCCAAGTAAATCAGAACAGCCATTTGCACTCCCACAGAAGCGAGTCGCAAAAATTTGTTGGGTTTCGGTTTTTTACTTTCCATGGGGAGAATTGGGTTTTATTGCACCCACTTGAAATCGAACCAGTCCAATGTAACCCGTCAATACGACAAAAAAGGCCATAAGGGACCACTGTACGGTAACCATGGCTGCAATGGCTACAAACACAATATTAATGGATTGAAAAATCAGAATCTTTCGCATCCATTTGTGAAGGCTTTGCGCGCCATGACTTTTGAGGTATCCCAAAAATCCCATGGAGGCCAAGCCAAAAACCCAGGCAATAACGATAAAGGCCAAGGAGGAATTTACCCATGCCGACCAATCTAGCCTTGGGTATACAGCCCAAATTCCCAAGCAAAAAGAAGCCATCCATAGACTCATTTGCAAGGAGGATTTTCTAAAGGTATTCAAGGGGTTCCGCCTTATGCGGTCTTTTCTGATGAATTGTCTTCTTTGTCGCTTGAAAGGTCTCTTACCACCGCACCCATGCTGCAGCTTCCGGTAAACTCTGCTCCGGGCTCAACAGAAAGTTTGGAGGTTACCATTTCTCCTTGGAACTTAGAAGAAGCCAGTAAGGATAACAACTCTTTGACTTGCATCTTGCCTTTGAACTCGCCAGAGATGGTAGCGTTCTCGCAAATTACTTGACCGTCTACAGATCCTTTTTCACCCACTACCAACTTTCCTTCTATGGTAATGGTTCCTTTCACATGACCATCAATTCTAAAATCACCATTGGACTTAATGTCTCCAATGATTTCCGTTCCCAACAAGATTCGGTTAGAAGCTTGCGCTTGGTCAGGGTTCTTTTTTGCTGAAGTTATCATGGCGTTGTCTCGTAATTTAATTTGTAGTACCTGAGGTATTGTTCTACATCTTTGGTACCGTACAATTTTTGAAGGTTGGATTCTGAAATAATGAAGATTTGAATCTTCTTGCGGGGCAAATTTCCCCAAAATTTTCCTTTTTCCCTAATTCGCTTCATGTATTGCTTGCCTTTAACGACATTGCTAAAGCTTCCGACAATCATGATTTGACGTTTTTTGTCAAGGAAAATATTGGAAACCTGGAGGTTCTCAAACTTGTAAAACTGCTTGTTAAAGTCCGCCATGCTGTTGCGAACTTGATTGGCATTAACCCCTTTGTTTGGGAAGACAATAATGTACTTGTGCTTCTCTTTTTCGTTGTAAGTGAAGGGGAAGATTTCATTGGGAGCAACGATCTCTGGGTTGTCAATTTGACCGAGCACACTGGCAACGAGGGCCGCTTCCGGCGTGTTGGGGAAATCGTTTTTGATGTTGTTAAACTCTACCAACATCTCTTCCTGCTTGTCCTGCTTTCCATAGCTGTATCCCTTGAGAAGGATAAACTTAGGCCTCATATACGCCTCCGTAGAATTGGCGAGGTGGGCATCAATCATGGCAATACTAGTGCGATACTTCCCAGCGGCAAAAGCAGCGTAACACTTGTCGTACTTCGCGGTGATTTCCACTTTTACTTTATCGCTAGCAGAGATGGACCCTGGGTCAACGATTTTGCGCGTGTAGAGTGATTCCGGGAATCCGTTAACCAATTGTGCTTTGACAACCTCTGCTTTGTCGTTCTTTCCTTGGTCCATGTAGATTCTGTACAGCGCAAAGAGAACCCTGGGAGAGGTTGGCTCTTTGGGATAGCGCTTTAAAAACTCTTCATAAACCTCAACTGCCTTGGGTTTGTCGTTGAGCTCAAGCTGGTAAATCTGTCCTTGATTGATCAGCGCTTGCTGGATAATCAAGTTGGAGGTGTCTAATGCGAAGGTATTGGACGGGATTTGAGCCATCATGCTCTCCACATTCAAGGCAGGAGTAGCTTTTCCTCCTCCTGCAACTTTGGTGACAGGCCCAGTAGTTTTGGCCGGAGTATTGGCCTCTGGAGAATTGGAGCCTGGTCCGGCAAATGAACCCGCTGGTCCACGACTCTTTTGATTCCAGTTGTCTTCCAGTTTTCGGCTTCCCCAATAATTGACAAAAGCAGCGCGACCATTGCCACGAACCCCTGAGTTATAGAAATACCAACCTTGAGACCCTCCGGCCGTGGGGCCAGAGCTTGCACTTGCTGCTGCCAAGTTTGCGTTCAATTCTTTGAGCTCTGCCTGACGGCGCTTTTTCTCTTGAATTTCCAGCTGATTTTCAATGTACTCTTCAATTTTCTCTCGCTGCTTTTCCGGTGAAAGCGCAGCCATCATTTGCAAACTGTCTTGCAACTCCACGGCTTCAATATTCTCTACCAAACGGCTCAGCGAATTGTTTCTCTTCTGAATCTCGGAAAAATCTGGGTGAGAGGGAGGCAATGTGGCTACTGCGCTATCGTAATACGCAGCCGCAGGGACATAATCTCTAAAGTCAAAATTGATGTCTCCTATCTTTAAATACGCCAATGCTTTTTGCTCCGGATTGTTAGTGCTGTTTCTAATGGCGAGCTTTAAATAGTCCTCGGCCTTTCTAAATTCCTCCTCCTCCAAGGCGACTTCGGCCATGGCGTAGTAAATCTGATCTAGGTACTCCTTGTTTTTTTCGTCCTTGATGAGCTCCTCCAATTCCTTGTAGATCTTGGCAGAACTTTCCATAAACACGTCAAAGGTCTTCGCTCTAAAGAGCCTCGCCTTGAAGTACATTTCGTAGTCGTTGGGACGAAGTCTGGCCACTTCGGCGTAAGCCATAGAGGCTTCATAGCGCAAGCCGAGCGTTTGATTCACCTGACCCAGCAAAAAGTTCATGCGAATCTTAGTCTCTTTAGGCGGGTTTTTGTCAATTCCATCCACCAAGGCCTCAGCTGCTTCCTGAAACTCCTTCTTTTTAATAAGACACATCGCGCGTGTGGCGTCAACGTGATATCTCATTTTTTCGGGAACGCGACGGTTGTTGTAAACCTCATCGAGGACATTGAGAGCTCCTTCGTAGTTACCAATCAAGTACTGCGTTTGGCCGGAACGAATATAGGCCTCGTAAGATTCGTCAGTTTTGGGAAATTCTTGAATGACATAATTATAGGTTTCCAATGCGGGAAAGAGGTCTCTTTTATAAAATCGAGCGTTTCCTACCAGCATGTACGCCTGAACAATGGAAGGGTTCTTTTGCTTGCCCTTAATAACCATACTGTGCTCTCGGATGACCTTGGACCCTTTTTCAATGGCTCGGTCCATGTCTGCATAAACGGATTGGGCAGACTCCTCATCTCCCCATTTGTAAACGGAAATATAGGTCTCGTAGTGGTTTTTATGGGAGCGCTCGATGCTCTCCACCCCTTTTAAATAGGCCTGTTCTCCATTAAACAATGGATTGAACTGACTGGTCATATTGTGGTACGTACGAGAAGTGAATGAATCCTTCTTGCGACTACACGCCAATATCACCAACAGGGATAGAGAATAGAGAATAATGTGCTGTTTCTTCATGCAGGCCCGAAATGTATGACCATAACTAACAATTGGCAAAAATATTTTATTTTATTTACTCTTATCCATGTAAATCGGATTCCGATATTTGCAGCAGCCCATGAGTGAGAAAAAACAAAAGCTAAAAAAGCTAAGAAATAAGTACCGTCTAGTAATAATCAATGACGATACCTTTGAGGAAAAAGTCAGTGTAACACTGAGTCGACTCAATGTGTTTGTTTCATTGGGCTTTACCATTATTATTCTCATTGTAGGAACCACTCTCCTCATTTCCTTTACGCCGCTCAGAGAGTACATTCCTGGCTACGCCAGTACGGACATGAGGAGGAACACCCTTAAACTGGCAGCCAAAACCGACAGCCTGGAACTCGAGTTGGTGAAAAACCAAGCCTACCTTCAGAACATAAACAACATTCTCAACGGAGAACCCATTGATCCCGTTACTCACAATGACGACGGACAGTTGACGGACCCTCCAAAAATCAGTTCAGAAATTTCTCCGGAAGACTCCTTATTGAGACAGTATGTTGAAGAGGAAGAGCAATTCAACATCTCCAATTTGGACGAGGAACTGATCAATTACACTTTCTTTTCCCCGGTAAAGGGAGCCGTTTCTTCGGACTACGACCCCAAAGAAAACCACTACGCCATTGATTTGAACGCGCCGCTGAACACTCCTATCAAGTCTTGCCTCAAAGGGTCGGTGATTTACAGCGGATGGACTACAGAAACTGGGTACACCATTATCGTGCAACACCCGAGTAGTTTGTTGAGCGTCTACAAACACAACTCTGCGCTGCTCAAAAAACAAGGAGATTTTGTTCAAGCGGGCGAAGCCATTGCCATTATTGGAAATTCTGGATCAGAGACCACTGGCCCCCATCTACACTTTGAGCTGTGGCATCAAGGTCGCCCTGTAAACCCACAGGACTACATTAGTTTCTAGATTTTTAAGACGAAGTTTTTTATCGACCTTCTGAGTCTTCATATCCCTGATCGATTAACAAGTCAGAAGATAGGGCTGCATTGACGGCCAAGGTATCACACCTCTCATTTTGAGGGTGATTGTTGTGGCCCTTAACCCAAACGTACCGAATGTTGTGAGTGGGATGTATCTTGAGGTAACGCCTCCACAAATCAGGATTCTTCTTTCCAGAGAAGCCCTTTTTGGCCCAATTAAAAACCCAGCCTTTGGTGATGGCGTCAATAACGTATTTGCTATCAGAATAAACGGTAACATCAGAACCCGGCCTTTTTAGCGTTTCTAAGGCAACGATAACCGCGAGCAATTCCATGCGATTGTTGGTGGTCTTGCGGTACCCTTGGGAGCCCTCCTTATAGTAAGGGTCTTTATGCCAAATAATGCCATATCCTCCGGGGCCCGGGTTGCCTCGGGACGATCCGTCTGTATATATATTTATCATGTAGTCTTTTGAGATGTCGGGGGTCAGTCCTCTGACTCATTAATTACCCACTCAATCATGGGTGCGAAGTGTTGGTGTTCTAATTGCTGAACCTTATAAGCCACATCTTCTGGGGTGTCTTCGTAATCCACTTCTACGCTTTCTTGGAAAATGATGTCTCCTTCGTCGTAGTTTTCATTGACGTAGTGAATGGTAATTCCCGTTTCTTCCTCCTCGTTTTCCACAACAGCTCTATGAACATTCATGCCATACATTCCCTTGCCACCATAGTCAGGAAGAAGGGAGGGGTGGATGTTGATGATGTTATCTTCATAGGCTTCTACAATGCTCGCTGGAATTTTTTTGAGAAAGCCGGCCAGGACAATAAGGTCCGTCTTGGCTGATTTTAATTTGTCCAATACCGCCGCTCCATTGAGTTCTTCTGTGTTGAAGACAAAAGTCCTTACGCCTAGGGCTTTGGCTCGGTCCAAAACACCTGCCGTTTTCACGTTGCTGAACACGTGTGTAACGGTTCCTACGGGTGAGTCTTGAAAGTATTCAATAATTTTTTCCGCGTTAGTACCTGAGCCTGAAGCGAAAACAACTATGTTTTTCATGGTCTTGGATGTGAATGGTATTCGTTAATATTTGGTGGAAAATTAATAAAAATGATGCGTAACCACGTTTTTTGACTACACTTTATTAAACGAGTAAAGTTGGGTTGCATGTTGCTGTTTATCAACACCTTAAGCCTCACAAACCCTGTTTAGAGTAAAACAAAGCACACAATTGAATCCATAATAATTGCAGATATAAGCAAATCTTATTTTCTTTGTCGCTTAAATTTTAACATAAACACTGAGAAGCCATGTCAGACATTGCAGCAAGAGTAAAAGCCATCATCGTTGACAAACTTGGTGTTGACGAGAACGAAGTTACACCAGAAGCAAGCTTTACTAACGATCTAGGAGCAGATTCTCTAGATACTGTTGAGCTTATTATGGAATTCGAGAAGGAATTTGATATTCAGATTCCAGACGACCAGGCTGAAAACATTGCAACCGTAGGTCAAGCAATTTCCTACATTACTGAAGCTAAAGCCTAATTACCCCATGGAATTAAAGCGAGTTGTTGTCACAGGACTAGGGGCTATGACCCCAATTGGGAACACCCATCCGGAATTTTGGAATGCACTACTGAAAGGTACTTCGGGCGCAGGCCCTATTACCCTATTTGATGCGGAAAAATTTAAGACTCGATTCGCTTGTGAGGTAAAAGACTTCGTAGTCAACGACTTCATCGACCGCAAAGAAGCGCGTAAGATGGACCGATTTTCTCATTTTGGGATCGTAGTGGCTGATGAAGCCATTACGGATTCCCAAATTGATCACGAGAAGATCAATCACGATCGAGTAGGTGTTATCTGGGGCTCCGGAATTGGAGGTCTTGATACCTTCCTACAAGAAGCCAAGGGATTTGCAAATGGAGACGGAACACCGCGTTTCAACCCATTCTTCATTCCCAAAATGATCGCCGACATCACCGGTGGTCACATTTCCATGAAGTACAATTTTAGAGGTCCGAACTTTACCACGGTTTCCGCATGTGCCTCTGCCACGAATGCTCTTATTGATTCGTTCAATTACATTCGCTTAGGGAAGGCAGACGTCATGGTAACCGGAGGCTCTGAAGCGGGTATTACGGAAGCAGGAATTGGTGGTTTTAACGCCATGCACGCGCTTTCCACTCGCAACGACGACCCTACAACTGCCTCTAGACCCTTTGACAAAGGCCGTGACGGATTTGTTATGGGTGAAGGCGCTGCTTGTATTATCTTGGAAGAATACGAGCACGCAGTTGCTCGCGGTGCTAAAATCTATGCCGAAGTAGCCGGTGGAGGTCTCTCTGCAGACGCTCACCACCTTACGGCTCCTCACCCCGAGGGATTGGGCGCCATCAACGTAATGAGAAACACTTTGGATGACGCAGGGATGAAGCCAGAGGATGTTGATTACATCAACGTTCACGGAACATCTACGCCACTAGGAGACATTGCCGAAACCAAAGCCATCAAAGAAGTATTCGGTTCGCATGCCTACAACCTGAATATTTCCTCAACAAAATCCATGACGGGTCACCTTCTAGGTGCGGCTGGGGCCATTGAGGCTGCAGCAACCATCATGGCCGTGGTAGAAGACATTGTACCACCCACCATAAACCACTTTGAAGACGACCCTGGCCTAGATGCCGACCTTAACTACACATTTGGTGAAGCACAAAAGAAAACTGTGCGTTCTGCGATTAGCAACACCTTTGGTTTTGGTGGACACAACGCCTCTGTACTCTTCAAGAAAGTGGGTTAATGTTTAGAAGAGTAAGCTCCTGGTTTCGCCGACCTAAAAAATCAGGTTTTTACACATCGGTTCAACAGATTACACACCTTCCCCCCAAGGATCTGTCATTGTATGAACTTGCCTTTAGGCATAGTTCGGCCTCTGAAGTAAAGGGCAAGACCTTTATTCAGAACAATCAACGCCTAGAATTTCTCGGAGATTCTGTGTTGGGCTATGTCGTGGCAGACGTTCTTTATCATTTATATCCTACTAAGGACGAAGGATTCTTAACCTCTATGCGATCTAAAGTCGTCAGCAGACGCACCCTCAATCGCATTGGAAAGGAAATGAAACTCCCCAAACTCATCATTAGCAACTTAGACAAACACAAGGTGGCTAAGTCTTTGTCTGGGGATGTTTTGGAAGCTTTAATCGGTGCTGTGCTACTGGACCACGGTTATGAAAAATGCCGAAAATTTATTGAAGATGTCATTTTAGACAAGCATTTGTCTATGAATGAGCTAGAATCTGCTATATTTAGTTACAAGAGTTATATCATTGAGTATGCTCAAAAGTCAAAAATTGATTTTACTTTTAAACTACTCAAAGAAGAAGGCAAGAATCACAACTTGACCTTTACCATAGCCCTCTACTTGGAAGAAGAAGAGTACGGCGTTGCCAAAGGCGCCTCTAAAAAACTAGCAGAAGAAGCCGCGAGTAAATTGGCTTATGAAAAGCTCCAAACCGTAAATGGCAGACAAGAATCAAATACTGTTTGACGACTTTGAAGAAGACGATCCGCTCTTCACATTTGGGCTATTTTCTACCCTGCCAGACTTTAAGTTATCCT
Organism: uncultured Schleiferiaceae bacterium; assembly: GCA_965658445.1. Taxonomy (GTDB): domain Bacteria; phylum Bacteroidota; class Bacteroidia; order Flavobacteriales; family Schleiferiaceae; genus CBFHSF01. The sequence continues at coordinate 12,481 of CBFHSF010000021.1, forward strand.
ATCAAATAAATTCCATTCTCAAACTCAACCTCGCGCTAGAGGAAGAGCCCTACACGTTGAGAAATCGTAATTATTTGTTCTTCTTTAATTTATTTTCATTTAAAGACCCTTCCTCAACTTTGGATTGGTTTTTAATTGGAAATCAACCGTATAAGGGTCAATCAGAAGATCTGGCGCCACTTCAACTCAACGTGTTTGAACAAGAAGCGCCCCTTCAGCGGCCGTTGATTAAGAAAGAAAGCAATATCAATTACTTTTTCCAGGTCTATGGAGAATCGGTTGATGTGTCCTTAGAGGTTTTAAAAAAACAATTAAAAACCATCAAAGGGGTACAGGGTTTAGTACAAATTGAACCCTCGCTCTACAAAGAAGGACAGAACTTATACTTGAATAAAATATGATTGACAAAAAAGCAAAAATCGTTGCCACACTCGGGCCTGCATCAGCGGAATATGACACCATGCTAGAAATGGTTAAAGAAGGGGTAAACGTATTTAGAATAAACTTCTCTCACGGTGATCACGAGACGCACAGAAACACCATGCGCATCGTAAAAAAGATCAACGAAGACCACGACCTAAACATCGCAACCCTCGCGGACCTTCAAGGCCCCAAGCTCAGAGTCGGTGTTGTTGAGGAAGGCGCCGTGGTAAACCCAGGAGATCGCGTAGAATTCACCAACGAAGAATGCGAAGGAACTGCTAAGCGCGTGTTTATGACCTACGAGCATTTTGCTCGCGACGTGGAAGCCGGAGAGCGAATTCTATTGGATGACGGAAAGCTCATCATGAAAGTCGTTTCTACCGATAAGAAATCAACCGTTGTGGCAGAGGTTGTTCAAGGTGGACCCCTAAAAAGTAAAAAGGGAGTAAACCTTCCTAACACAAAAATCTCTTTGCCTTGTCTTACACCTAAAGACATTGCAGACCTTGGTGTTGCCTTGGAAGAAGGTGCCGAATGGATTGGACTTTCTTTTGTCCGTTCTGCAGATGACGTAAAGGAGCTCAAAGAGAGAATTGCCAACTCGGGTCATTTAGCTCACGTTATTTCAAAGATTGAGAAACCAGAAGCCGTAAGGGATATTGATTCCATTTTAGAAGCCACAGACGGCGTTATGGTTGCCCGTGGGGACCTAGGGGTAGAAATTCCCATGCAAAGCGTTCCACTGGTACAGAAAATGATCGTGCGCAAGGCTCACGAAAAGTCAGTTCCCGTAATTATCGCGACTCAAATGATGGAGACCATGATCGATAGCATGACTCCCACACGCGCAGAGGTAAATGACGTGGCCAATTCTGTTCTTGACGGTGCGGACGCCATGATGCTCTCAGGAGAAACCAGTGTAGGACAGTTTCCTGTTGAGGTAATTAAGGCCATGGCCAAGATCATTGTTCACACAGAAGAAAGCTCAAACATTTCAGTTGAAAATGATGTGGCTCCAGTAGATAGAAATGAGCGCTTTATCACCGATTCTATTTGCTACAACGCGTCAAAAATTGCAGACCAAATCTCAGCAAAGGCTATTTTAACCTTGACCTTTTCAGGTTATACGGCATTTAAAATTTCAGCACATAGACCCAAAACGAACATATTGGTCTTTACCGCCAACCGTTCTATCCTTAACACCCTCTCGCTAATTTGGGGAGTACAAGGTTTTTATTATGATAGCTTGATCTCAACAGATAATACCTTTAAGGATCTTTCTGAAATCATCAAAACAAAGGGATTAGCAACTTCTGGAGATTCTGTAATTAAGATTGCCTCCATGCCCATTACAGAACAAGGAATGACTAATACATTAAAGATTGAAACCATCAAGTAACTTATTTACATCGGTTTTTGACTAAAAACAAAGGGGTTACAGCTTCTAAACTGTTTCCCCTTTTTTATACAAATCATTTTTCATATTTTTAAGAAAAATCAATAAGATGGTTGTTTTCACACTTTTAGGGTATACTGAATCAGAATCCATTGTACTGTGGACAGTAATCAATTCACAACACCCACTCTCTCAAAAGGAAATTTGCGAAAAGACAGGACTTAGTGTTGGAATCGTAAGCTCCACCTTGACCAAAGCGATAAGAGAACTGTTGTTCGAAAGCGAATTCGACCCTGGGAGAAACAGTAGGGTATTCTTTACGTCAAGCCGTTTCAAAGAAAAAACCAACAGCTTGTTCTTAGATCATTTTATTCGAAAACTAGATGCCGAAAAAGAACGGTTAGAAGCAAAAATTGGAGTCAACAAAAAAATGATCAGCGGTAACAACGACTTTGTGAATTCAGAAAACGCACTTCATATTTCTGACCAACTCACCGAATCTGTGACCCTTCTAAAAAGAGTAAAAACCCTTTCAAAGTGGGATTAGAATCTGTCCTATATATTTATTAGAAAACTCGTCTTCCGAAAATGAAATAAATCTTCTCTTTCTATTCAATCCATTAATAATATGTTGAATTAAAGAAATCAGACAATGGTGTCAAAATTATGAATTACAGCACATATTTATGGAAAAAAAATATTCAACAACACAAGTTACAATGTCAATAAAAAAAGCAAGGGTAAATTTTATAAATTCACCTAAACCATAAAATAAAAGGTGAATAAAACCCTGCGAAACGCAGATTTTGAATAAGCTATCCCTTTCATTTTAAGCAGATAACACAGATATTAAATTACAAAATCCTGCGAAACCCAGTTTTTTGGATTGAGCTGTTGATTCCTGTCGTACATAAATACTTTTAGAAAAGCATATAGGTCAAAAATTCACATTTATACACATCAAAAAGTGGCATAAAAAATTCGAAAAACTACTGACATAAAATGATTTAATCAATTACAACAAAAAAAGGGGCCAAATGGCCCCTTACGTATTGTAATTTTTCCAATCTAAATGTTACTTGAAAACTGTGACAGGAATCTTAGATCATTTTCGTAAAACATGCGGATGTCTGTGATGCCAAAGCGGTTCATTGCGATGCGCTCAATTCCCATTCCAAAGGCGTAACCAGAATATTCTTCAGGGTCAATTCCGGAAGATTTTAAAACCTCTGGATCTACCATTCCGCAGCCCATAATTTCTAACCAACCGGTTCCCTTTGTGATTCTATAGTCTGCTTCTGTTTCCAATCCCCAATACACATCTACCTCTGCAGAAGGTTCAGTAAACGGGAAATAAGAAGGTCTCATTCTGATTTTTGCATCTTTTCCAAAAAACTCCTGTGCAAAATACAGCAGCGTTTGCTTGAGATCGGCAAAAGAAACGCCTTTGTCTATGTATAGGCCTTCAATTTGGTGGAACACACAGTGCGAACGTGAGGAAATATCTTCATTCCTAAAAACACGTCCTGGACTAATGGTTCTAATGGGTGGCTTACTTCCTTCCATAACGCGAACCTGAACACTAGATGTGTGAGTTCTCAACGCCCAATCGGGATCCTTATCTACAAAAAATGTGTCCTGCATGTCCCGGGCAGGGTGTTCCTCTGGGAAGTTCAAGGCTGAGAAATTGTGCCAGTCATCTTCGATTTCTGGACCTTCGCTTACGCTGAAACCAATTCTTGAGAAAATCTCTACAATCTCGTTTCTAACACTGGTCAAAGGGTGAACAGCTCCCAGAGAAAACTCTTCGGAAGGCTTGGAGTAGTCATCGGCCTCAACCTTAGCGTCAGAACCGGCAAGAGCGGATTTCCATTCCTCAACTTTGGCTTCCGCCGTGTTCTTGAGTTGATTAATTATCTGTCCGTATGCCTTTTTCTGATCCGGAGCCACTTCTCTAAACGCCGCAAAATACTGGTTGAGAATTCCTTTCTTACCCAAGGTGGCAATGCGGATTTTCTCCACTTCTTCTAGAGTAGAAGGCACGGTCTTTTTTAGTTCCTCAATCTTTTGTTTTATCTCTTCAATCATAACTTTCGCGAAGGCTCGTTTTTTTTGCTAAATTTGGAGATTAGGTTTAAACCGCAAAGGTACATGAAAAAACATACACTACTCTTATTATTCGGCCTTTCCCTTTTGGCCTTGTTCTCTTGTAATCGTGAGACCTTCCCCGACGAGTACACCATTACTTGTCAGGTATATACCAATGATACCGTGGCCGCACAAAACGTGTTGGTAAGAATGTACGCTCCTGTTGGGTCGGATGGATTGGTGAACCGTTACCAATACACAGATGCCGCAGGTTCTTGCACCTTCAAATACAATGCAAGGGCTTACCTGGTTTTGGATGCGAGAAAAGGTGCGTTTGGAGGTTGTAATTACGTTGAGCTAAACAAAGAGGAGAACGTATCTCAAACGGTTTTTATACAACCCTTTGGAACGCCCAACGGTTGCGCAAACTAGAAGCCTCAGAACCGTAACCATCTGAATGAAAATTTCAATCTGAAAGAAAATTCCAATGAAGATATTTGCAAAACTTACACTTGTTCTCTTGACGCTTTCTTTGTTTTCCTGTGAAAAAGAAGCAGCAAAATATCCCTTTACCGTTATTGTAGAGGCTGAGGATGGCACAAGAGTGCAAAACGTAACCGTTACAGCCACAGCCCCTGTGGCCAACCCCATTCCCAATTTTACGGGAGCAACGGACGAAAACGGAACCGTTTCTTTTGAATACGACCAAGAGGCAGTGCTTCAGGTAGAGGCTACGAAAGGAAGTAACCCTCCGGCGTTCATCGGATGTAATTTTGTTAAGCTAGAAGCGGATAACAACGTAACCATCACGGTTATTCTACTTCCCTACGATCCGGCATCTAGCGGCTGTTAAGGCCACTAAAAGCTGGGTTCACATCTATTTCTCCAACTAAATAAATCCTGCTTCTTCAAAGTAGGCAACAACGGCCTCTTTCATCAGCAAGGACTGCTGCCCTGTCTTTAAGGGTGGGAGCTTTTCTATATTTACATAATGCGGCCAGCCATCAGAATCTTGGCCTTTGTATTCGTAATAACCATATTTGCTAAGGACCCGGCAAATGGCAATGTGCATAATGTTGACTTTCTCGTCCTTTTTAAACTTTTTGTGCCCCATTCCAAGTTCTTGGACACCGATGAGGAACAATATTCCATCTAAATCTATATCTTCACCCTCACTAAACTGATTGGAGAGCTTTTCAACGAGTTCATACCACTTTTTGCGCAGTTCGTCTGTGTTCATTTCAATTTGTTTTTTCTTGAAGCCAGCAACCGTTGACATCATTCTTTTTTTACCACTTGCTTATGGCCTGATGAAGGGCCTGTGGAAGGGATTTGTTTCAGAAATCACTTCGCTTTTGGCGTTAATTCTTGGCCTCATTGCAGCCTACTTCTTTTCTCATATCGCCGCCCCTTACGTAAAGGAGTGGTTCGAGCTGGATTCCAGTGCCACAGAAATTGTCTCCTTTATCACGAGTTTTGCCGTGGTCTATATTGCTGTGCTCATTGCGGGAAAAGCACTGGAAAAGTTTTTAGACATGATTGCCTTAGGAGCCATGGACCACCTTTTGGGTGCTGTATTTGGCTTTTTAAAATACGCCTTGTTTCTCTCTTTGTTCATAGCGGCCGTTCAGCTGCTTCCCGAACAATTTATACCCGAGTGGTTCAACAAGGCTGAGGAGTCCAAGATATATCCCTTCCTGGAGTCCATTTCAACCTTTATTTTTTCTTTGGTTTTTGAAGGGGATCCTCCAAAAATTTAGCCGTCCTTACCCCCGTAAGGAACTTGATTCTTTTATTCCGAAATGGCCTTAATCCCAGGAAGTTCCTTGCCTTCTAGGTATTCCAACATGGCGCCTCCTCCGGTACTTACGTAGCTCATTTTAGGGGCAAATCCGTATTTCTTTGCAGCAGCGACAGAATCCCCTCCTCCCACAAGAGAAAATGCTCCATTTTGCGTGGCCTCAACAATGGCCTCACCAACGGCAACCGTTCCTTTCTCAAAGGCATCAAATTCAAAAACGCCCACAGGACCATTCCACAATATAATTCTGGACGTCTTAATGGCGTCGGCAAAAAGTGATTCTGACTGAGGCCCGATATCCAAGCCCATGCGGCCTGTTGGAACTTCATCCGCTTCCGAAATACTTACGGCCGTGTCAGGAGCAAAGCCCTCTCCATTTCTTGAGTCAATGGGAAGAATAAATTCTACGTTGTTTTCTTTGGCCAACTTCATGGTAGCTAAGGCCAAGTCTAGCTTGTCTTCTTCTACTAAACTATCACCTGTGCTTCCACCCATAGCCTTGATAAACGTATAGGCCATTCCTCCTCCGATGATCAATTTATCTACTCTTGGAATAAGGTTTTCTAGGATAGTGATTTTGCTCGAAACCTTTGCTCCGCCTACAATCGCAGTAACAGGTTTCTCTGAAGAGTTCAATACTTTAGAAACGTTCTCAATTTCGTTGGCCATGATGTAGCCAAAGCCTTTATTGCCAGGGAAAAATTGAGCCATAACGGCGGTTGAAGCATGCGCTCTGTGAGCGGTTCCAAATGCGTCGTTAACGTAAACGTCTCCCAAATCGGCAAGGGACTTTGCAAATCCTTCGTCACCGGCTTCCTCCTCTGAGTGGAACCTCAAGTTCTC
>CBFHSF010000021.1:19131-22295 GCA_965658445.1 uncultured Schleiferiaceae bacterium
CATCCGGACCTCCACTTCACGTACCCAGCAGGAAAGAGTAAAGACAACAAAGACGGATCCTGTAAAAGCTATTTACCCCAATGGCGTCAAATGATTCAGGAAAATCATTTCCCTACTTCGTCGCAGTGGAACGTTCACGCAGGACTAGAAGGAAAATTCTTACAAATAGGGGTTGCGGAATCAAAAGACATTCTCTCAGACTTTAGTTTGAAGTCATACTCTGGTGGCTATAAAATTTTGATTCTTTGGATGCCAGAAGCACTACACACCTCTGCCAGCAACAAGCTTCTAAAATTTATCGAAGAACCCGAACCAGGATCGCTAATCCTTTTGGTAAGCCATAATTCTGAAAAGGTATTGGGAACCATTCTTTCCAGAACACAACAAACACGTATTCCAAAACTCACGTTTGAAGAGCTTGTCAATCACTTGATCCACGTGGAAAACAAGTCGCAGTCTGAAGCGGAAATCGCAGCGCTTGCATCCAATGGAAATATTGGTGAAGCCCTAGATATATTAGAAAACCCGGAAAGAGAGCTAGGGTTTGCAGCTGACTTTGTGCAGTGGATGCGTTTTGCAGTCATGGCTAATTTGCCAGAATTGGTAAAGTTTTCTGAGGCAATGGCCAAGAAAAACAAAGATGCCGCAAGGGATTTTTTAAAGTTCTCCTTGCGAATTATCGATCACTGTCTTCAGTTGAGATATATCAACAAACCTACAGGTGACGCGATTTTTGAACCCGCCGGTTTCAAAATCGAAAAGTTTGCCCCTTACATAAAACCCGCAAATGCGGACGTTTTTTACAAGGAAATGAACAGCGCAATCTATGAAATGGAGAGAAATGTCAACCCAAAGTTTATTTGGTTAGACATGAGTGTGGAACTGTCTAAAGCGTTGAGAATCAAGTAATTAAACCCCTGCTTGTGCGGTATTCTGACTTGTTATTTCTTGCTAAGAATATAAATCAAGCTGGATTGATTTTCTTTCAATCCCGCCAGGTTAGACTGAAACCCAGTAAGCATTGCTGAAACCGGATTACCTCCCTTGTACTTCTCAGACAGCAAACTCACATAGTAACTATCAAAGGGCATATTGATAATCTTATCTACTGCAAATCCCGAACGACTTGCAGCGTCCTTCATTGTTTTTTTACTAAAGTGAGAAAAGTGAATGGGCGTATCCCAGGCTGCCCAATAAGAACCATATTTTTTTGCGTCCAAACTCTCATAATTTGGAACGGCTACAATTAAACTTCCCCCTTCATTCAAACGATTGTTGAACATTTTTAATTTTCCAACAGGATCATCCAAATGCTCCAAAACATGCCACATGGTAATGACATCAAATCCTGAGATGGAATCGTCAGCAATAAATTGATCAGGGGAAACCACATTTAGGTTTTGATTGTCTTTGGCTTGTTGTGCAGCTAGAGGGCTGGGCTCTACACCTAATGTTGTCCATCCCTTGGTTTGAGCATAACCTAAAAATTCACCGGTTCCACATCCGTAATCCAACAACTTACCACGAGAAGAAACACGTGAAAAGGCCAACTTTTCTTTTTGTTTAATGGCACGGTTTCTTACCATGTGGTAGGCCATATCAAAAAGGCCCTTCTTCGTATTGGAGTGACTGATGTAATCATCCGATTCATAATACGCTCCAATCTTGTCCATTTCGGGTCTGGGGGATGTAAATAGAAAATCACATTCACTACATTTTTGAATAGAAAAGGTCTCCTTGGAGGTCATGTGATCTGTGACTTCTAGCTCCAATTCAAAGTGCTCAGAGCCGCAAAGAGGGCATTTTTTTAGTTCGTGCATAGCGTATCGTTCCACGTGGAACTTTTTGTTTTTACAAGTCTTATTGAATTACCTGCCCATAAAAACCATCAATACATTAATGTCTGATGGACTTACTCCAGAAATTCTAGAAGCTTGTGCGAGGGTAACGGGTTTAATTTTATCAAGTTTTTGTCGTGCTTCCATGCTTAGGCTTCCTAGCTTGAAATAGTCAAAGTCCGATGGAATTTTAAGATTAGAAAGTCTGGCTGACTTTTCTACATTCTCTTTTTCCTTGTTGATATATCCACTGTATTTAATATCTATCTCAACCTGCTCAAAAACTTCAGCAGAAAAGTCTTTAATGTCATTCCAAATCTCAGGAATCGTCTCAAAGTCCGACAAATAAATGTTAGGTCGCGAAACCAATGAATGTGCCTTTAGCTTTTGCTTAATAGGCGCAGATCCCTTGGCCTCCAACATAGAGTTTACCATTTCTGGAGAAACCGAAGTCTTTTGAAAATACTTTAGCAAAACCTTTATATCGATTTCTTTTTTCTCTAACCTTCGGAGTTGATCATCGGATGCTAAACCTAATTCATGTCCCCTACGTGTCAAACGAATATCTGCATTGTCCTGACGTAAAAGCAACCTATATTCCGCTCGAGAGGTAAACATACGATACGGCTCTTCGGTCCCTTTAGTAATCAAATCATCAATAAGAACGCCAATATAGGCCTCATTTCTGTCCAGAATAAACGGCTCCTTACCGTTTACTTTGTTGGCCGCGTTAATGCCTGCAATCAATCCTTGGCAGGCGGCTTCTTCATAACCTGTAGTTCCATTGATCTGACCGGCAAAATACAGGTTCTCAACCAGCTTGGTTTCCAAAGTATGATTTAACTGTGTAGGCGGGAAATAATCGTATTCAATAGCGTATCCCGGCCTAAAAAACTTGACGTTTTCAAAACCAGGGACTTTTCTCAAACTCTCGTATTGTACCTCCTCAGGCAGACTGGTAGAAAACCCATTGATGTACATTTCTACAGATCCTCTCGCTTCAGGTTCTACAAACAATTGGTGTCTGTCCTTATCAGCGAATCTATTGATTTTGTCTTCTATACTCGGACAATATCTAGGACCAATACTTTTAATCGAGCCATTAAACATGGGTGAACGATCAAAGCCTTCTTTTAATGAATCGTGTACTTCAGGGTTGGTGTAAGCAACCCAACAAGACATTTGGTCTTGAATATCTTCACCTTCTGAATAACTGAATCTGCCGGGGTTCTCATCTCCTTTTTGCTCTTCAAATTTAGAATAGTCAAGAGACCGTCCGTCCACTCTTGGTGGAGTGCCCGTTTTCATACGTCCATACTCAAACCC
>CBFHSF010000022.1:0-3011 GCA_965658445.1 uncultured Schleiferiaceae bacterium
TTTCTTGGGCTTTTTTATGCAAACATTTCTGACGAATTGTATATCTTCGGCCATTCAAAATCTGACCAAAAACTTTGATAATGAACATTCCATTTCTCGATCTAAAATCTCAGTACCAAAACCTCAAGGAGGATATAGATAAAGCCATTCAGGAGGTTATTGAGAATACTGCTTTTATAGGCGGTAAACCCGTTCAGAAGTTTAAGGAGGATTTTGAAGAGGTCTATGGAGTTTCTCACTGTGTTCCTCTCGCCAACGGTACGGATGCATTGTATGTTTCCATGAAAATGTTGGGAGTAGGCGCAGGTGATGAGGTCATTACTACGGCTTCTTCTTGGATCAGTACTTCAGAGACTATATCACAAACCGGAGCGTCTCCGGTGTTTGTGGATATTGACGAGTTTTACACCTTGGATCCTAGTAAATTGGAGGCTGCCATTACTCCCAAAACCAAAGGGATTATTCCCGTTCACCTATACGGTCAAATGGCAGATTTGGATCCCATTATGGAGATTGCCAAAAAACACAATCTGTTCGTAATAGAAGATTGTGCACAAGCCCACATGTCTGAATACAAAGGGATGAGAGCCGGTATGACAGGAATTACCGGTACTTTTAGTTTTTACCCCGGGAAAAATCTTGGTGCCTACGGAGATGCGGGGTGTTTGATTACCGAGTCAGAAGAAATGGCCACTAACTGCAAGCGATTTGCAAACCACGGTGCCTTGGTAAAGCACCAACACGATATTGAAGGAATCAACTCTCGTTTGGATGGAATTCAAGCAGCGGTGCTTTCGGTTAAGCTACCTTACTTGGAAGAATGGACACAAAGAAGGGTAGAGGTAGCTGCTTGGTACAACCAAAAGTTGGCCGAGGTTTCTGAAATCGAATTGCCCAAACTCCGTCCTGAAACACTACACAGCTACCATGTATTTGCCATAAAGACGGACAAAAGAGACGAGTTAAAGTCTTTCTTGGGAGATAAAAACGTACCCACACAAATTCACTATCCCAACGCCATGCCCTTCATGAAGGCGTATGCACATATGGGAGCTACTGTGGAAGACTTCCCTAATGCCTATGATTTGCAGCAGAGAGAACTTTCGCTACCCATCTTCCCAGAAATGACCGAAGAGCAGGTGGATGAGGTTTGTAATCAAATCAAGGCGTTTTTTGCGGCAGAGTAGTATCTTAGCGAACTACTACACCAATGCCGGGAAATGCTAAAGAACATTCTTTCTTCTAAATACCTGTTTTTCTTTGCCCAGGCATTGTCCTTTTTGACCGCATTCGCTTTTCCGTATTTCTTTGATATTGAGTATTGTGACGAACTCTTTCTAGGAACTTCCGTCGCCAACTTTTTGTTGCCTGTACTCTTCTTTAAAATGGATATTGTCTTTAACAAAGACGAGGCAAAATTTCCCATTGTTTCTACTGCAGGCTGGATTTCTGTGATTTTATGCGTTCTGGGCTTTTTGGCGGTTTCTCAATTTCGCGAATCGTATTTTTTATTGGTAATCGCCTCTCTGGCGCTCAATTCATTGGCCGCCTCACTCTTGCTAAGAGTTCAATTCAATTATTACGTCAATGGTTTTTTGCTTTCAACGCTCGGAACATTGATTTTGATTTATGCACTTAGCGAATGGCGATGGGGGTTGCTCGCAGCATTTGTTCTTCCCAAAGTTGCTTTTTATATCACAAGCTGGTTTGTTTACCTCAAACATCGCGAAGAGCAATATCACGCCGTGCCATTGTTTATCACTTCTTTTTCAATTCCTAAGGTCTTTAATTACGCAAAAGAAACGTGGCCCATTGTTGCCAATGACTTTATTGCGCAGGGATTAAATAACTCTCCCTTGCTGCTTCTCAACGCCTTGGGAATGGGTTCGTATACCTCTACGGTTTACTATGCGCAAAGACTGGGTCAAGCTCCCAGTATTGTGTTGCCGCCCTTTTATAGCGGACAGTTCAGAGCACAGAAGGAAGGGGAGTTACACGATATCCCCAATCGCTCGAAAGTGATATTTGGTGCTTTTGGTCTGGGAATCCTAGGTATGATTCTCTTTTACTTACTGGATCTACAATACGTTTCGGTTTCAAGAGAGGTTTTATTAATCGCTTTTGCCTTTTTGCCCTTGGGATATGTTCAGACGGAAATTCTATCAAAGACCTTTGTCTTTGTGAAAACCAACCAGATGGAAAGGCTAAACCTTTGGGGACTGGCTTCATTGGTTTTGGTTTCTGTGGGAACACTGATTTGGAGTTTCGTGGGAAATCAGGAAATTTTGATTTTCGCGGGATTGTATTCCACTGTATTTTTGCTAGCATATTTGTTTATTCTTAACCCAAGGCAATATCCATGGAGATAGTTCGCATATACCACATCCCTAGCTTTGCGAAGGACTCTTCTGAAGGGCTCTTTTTTGGAGAAAGTGATTCTCTTGAATACGGTATCAATCAATTCACAGACCACAAGGCTTCCAGCATTGTTTTTGATGAAAAGGCTTATGATAAAGCAGAAATCCTAGATGTGCTTCAAAGAGCAGACGTCATTGTGGTAAACAGCTTGCCTTTTTTCAATACGTTTACTTCAGACTTAAAAGCCTTGAAGGCTTCTGGAAAAACCATCTTTGTATGGGATGGGATTTTCTGGGATTATTCGCCAAATAAGGACGCTTTCTCTGCAATATTGACTTGCGTAACCAACTTTGTCAATAAATACGAAAAGCTATCCATTCCAGCTCATTTGTTGACCTTTTCCTTTGATTCTCGTATCCATGCTCAAATTCCTCCAAAACCATTTTCTGAAAGGAAAGAAAGGCCTGTATTTATGGGAACCATCAATGTTGGGAAGTCGGCACACTTCAATCGTTTACGATTGTTATACGACTTGAGAAATGCCATTGATCTAAAAATCAATTTTGGTCCTAAAAAATGGCAGAAGTTTTTGTTTTTACTCCTCACAAAACCCAGTCTTGGCCTAAAATATGGAGCCTTGTTACTAAAAGCAC
>CBFHSF010000022.1:3107-8137 GCA_965658445.1 uncultured Schleiferiaceae bacterium
CACAGCCTCCTGCATTTGGAAGAGATTACTTTGCTGAATTGGGGTCGAGAAAATTTGTCATCAACAATCACTTAGACATTGGCGGTACAGCCGGAAACATCAGACTCTTTGAAACCACAGGAATGGGGGCCGTCTTGTGCACTGATTATTTGCCTGAATTGGAGAACTTATTTGATTTGGATGAGGATATTTCTGTTTTTAAATCTTCTCAAGAGCTTCGGAGAAAATTGAAAGAGCTTTCAAGCGATTCCAAAAAAGCGGAATCCATTGCCCATGGCGGTTTTGAGAAAACTCATTCGGATCATTCCGTTCAAAATAGGGTGCATCGATTTATTGAAATTGTAAATCAATACCGTTTATGACCAAAAGTTCCAAATCACAAAGGGTCCTTTTGGATTCTGTCTACATTAATCAGGGTGGAGGATTGGTCTTGTTAAAGAGAATTCTCGAATCCATGACTACAGATCAGAGATCCGTTTCTGACTTGCTTTTGGATGAAAGGGTCAGGGAGTTGTTCAGCGATAAAAGCTATTTCCCTTCCGGATTGGAAGACTTTCATTCTGTGGATTACCTTCCTGGTAACTATTCAGGACGATGGAAGTGGTACCGAAAGAATCAAACAAAATACACCACGGTCTTCTCCTTGAGCAATGTTCCACCCCCTTTTTACGTGAAGGAACAAACTATATTTACCTACTGCCATCAGTTCTTTATGTTCGATAGAAGTATGCTGGATGCTTCTATGAAATTCAGACAGTGGATTCGAACTCAGATTATCAAAAGGCATTTTAAAAAATCAAAAAGCCAAGTCATTGTCCAGACCCAAAGCATGGCTCAGCGATTTATTGATCAATGGGGATTTAAAAGTGAAACCGTTCATCAATTCCCGATTTTTCACATACCGAAATTACCTAAGGTTAAGTCGGATAACCGCAGTGCCATCACATGTCTCACCTATATATACGATTATAAGGGTCATTACGATTTGTTGGATGCTATAGCAGATTTGCCAGAGGCCATTCAAAAACGCGTACAATTGACTTTAGAAAGGAATCAATTGGATTCCTCGAAGGTGAACGCTACGGTCATGAAAAACATTTCGTTTTTAGGTCAAATGGCTCATGCCGATGTAATGAAAGAAGTGGCCAATTCCGCCTTTGTAGTTCATCCCTCCAAGGCAGAGAGTTTTGGTTTGGTATTGTTGGAATGTGCGAGTTTGGAAATTCCCATTGTATGTCCAGATCTTCCTTACGTAACTGATGTCATTTCGGGTGCGTATATTTACCAAAACAACAAGATAGATTCTCTGCGAGAGGTGGTCTCCAAACTCTATGAAGAATCAATAGAATCGCCCAAAAGCCTAACGACTCCGAAAGCGATATTAAACGACGAAACTCAAGGTTTTTTGGAATATATATACCGCGTAGAATAAACAACATAGATTAAAATCAATCACCATGGGTAAAACCCTCCTAATCACTGGCGGAACCGGTTCTTTTGGACATGCCGTATTAGACAAATACTTGCAAGACGATGATTTCTCAGAAATCAGAATCTTTAGCCGTGACGAGAAGAAACAGGACGACATGCGCCATCAGCTGCAATCGCCCAAAGTCAAGTTCTACATTGGGGATGTCAGGGACATGGACAGCCTTCAGTACGCAATGGAAAATGTTGATTACATCTTTCACGCGGCCGCGTTAAAACAAGTTCCATCGTGTGAATTCTACCCAATAGAGGCCGTAAAAACCAATGTTTTAGGAACAGAAAACGTACTGAACTCTGCCATTAGAAACAAAGTGGAAAAGGTCATTTGTCTGAGCACAGACAAGGCAGCGTACCCCATCAATGCCATGGGGATTTCTAAGGCCATGATGGAGAAGGTTGCTGTGGCAAAATCCAGAGTGGCACATTCCACCTTGATCACTTCTACGCGCTATGGAAATGTTATGGCGTCTAGAGGTTCTGTCATTCCTCTTTTCATCAAACAAATAAAAGAGGGGAATCCATTGACCATTACCAATCCAGAGATGACTCGTTTTATGATGTCCTTGGAGCAAGCCGTAGACTTGGTGATGTTCTCTTTTGAAAATGGAAGGTCAGGGGACCTGTTTGTTCAGAAGGCACCTGCCGCAACCATTGGGCAGTTGGCAGAGGTAATGTTAGATATCTTCAATGCGAAGAATGAAATTAAAGTCATAGGAACACGCCACGGAGAAAAACTGTACGAAACCCTTTTGACGGCGGAAGAGCGCGTAAAAAGTGAAGATTTAGGAGATTACTTTAGAGTAACCGCCGACGATAGAGATCTCAACTACGGTAAGTATTTCTCAGAGGGAAACGAAGCGGTTCAATCTATTGAAGACTATCATTCTCACAATACCAAAAGACTGTCCAATGAGGAACTCAAAGAAATGATTCTAAAGTTGGACTACGTGCAGAATCAACTCAAATCGTAAATTCAAAAGTAACCTAGCCGATTGTACAAACAATCAAACCACCAACTGATCAAACCAAACTATGAAAATTGGAATAACAGGTAGTAACGGATTTGTTGGATATCACCTGACTCAGTTTCTAAAACTCGAGGAAAAAAACCGAGTAGTCAACTTTAAGAGGGAGTGGTTTCACGCTTCTGATTTGCTCGATGCCTTTGTAACGGAATGTGATGTCATAGTGCATTTGGCGGGAATCAATCGTCACGAAAGCGATGAGGAACTCTACAGATTGAATGTGGAAATGGGGCAGAAGTTGGCCGATTCGTTAGAAAGAACCGGTTCTGCTGCCCATGTAATCATGTCCTCCTCTACACAGGAAGATAGGGACAACCCCTACGGCAATTCCAAAAAAGTGGCAAGAGAGACTTTGGCCCAGTGGGCTAAAGAATCGAAAGGTCAATTTACAGGGCTACTCATCCCCAATGTGTTTGGACCCTTCGGGAAGCCAAATTACAACAGCGTTGTAGCAACTTTTTGTCACAAAATCGCCAATGGAGAAAGTCCAGAAATTCACGTAGACGGGGAAATAGGGTTGATTTACGTTTTAGACTTGGTTCAGCAAATTTCAAACATCATAGATTCTCCAGAACAGTTAGAAAGAGAGTCCGGAGTGGCTACACATTTAATTCCCTTTTCTAAAAAGATAAAGGTCTCAGAGTTACTGGCTCAATTGAACGAAATCAAAGAGCAGTACATGGACAACTATTCTTTTCCAAGCCTTGTGGACGAATTTGATAAAGCCCTTTTCAACACCTTCAGATGTTACGTGCCTTCGGATTTTTATCCTGCCAAGTTTGTTCAGCACACAGACAATAGAGGGGCGTTTGTGGAGCTGGCAAGAACGGATACACCAGGACAGACTTCGTTTTCTACCACTGTCCCTGGTATCACAAGAGGTAACCACTACCACACGCGCAAGGCAGAACGCTTTGCGGTAATAAGGGGCAAGGCCCTGATTCAATTGAGAAAAATAGGAACGGATGACGTCATAAACTACGAATTGGATGGGAATGAGCCCTCATTCGTAGATATGCCAATCTGGACCACACATAATATTAAAAACGTTGGAGAAGAGGAATTGGTAACTGTCTTTTGGATTAATGAACCTTTTGACGCCAATGATCCAGATACGTATTTTGAGGAAGTATAGGGCAAGAAGGAAGAAGGAAGGAAAGAGGAAGGAAGAATGAAGGAATGAGGAAGGAAAAAGGAAGTAGAGGGTTATAGCCGTTTGTTTTTGGAGTTGTGAATACCAATTTGAATATTTTGTGTGAAAAAATGGTATCACATAAAAACCTGAAGGCGTGGCAAAAATCGATGGATTTTGTTTGTGAAGTATATAGGCGAACGGCTAAACTTCCAAAGGAAGAAAGTTTCGGTTTAAAGCAACAAATAAGACGATCTTCCGTGTCTGTACCTTCAAATATTGCTGAAGGTTCTGCACGAATATCAAGAAAAGAATATATTAGATTCCTGAGTATTTCCCTTGGAAGTGCTGTAGAATTAGAAACACAGCTACTATTGTGCAAAAGACTTGGTTTCATTTCTGAATTAATAGTCGAGGACATGATAGATGAGTTGAACGAAATAATTAGAATGATTAAAGGTTTGATTTACAGGAATCAAAAATTAATAAGTAATTAACCAAAAAATTGATTTAGAAACTGAGGCTGAAAAAGGTACTAGGGTTTTTTATTCATCCTTATTCCCACATTCCTCATTCCTAATTCCTTCTCTGTAAAAATGAAAAAACTTAAGGTATTCACGGTGGTTGGTACCCGCCCCGAAATCATTCGTCTAGCACGTGTAATGGCCAAGCTTGATGAATCGGATGCAATAGAGCATATTTTGGTTCACACAGGACAGAACTACGACTACGAGCTCAATCAAATCTTCTTTGATGATTTGGGTATTAGAAAACCCGATTACTTCTTGGAAGCCGCAGGGAAAAACGCAACCGAGACCGTGGGACAGATTTTAATAAAAGTCGATCCCATTTTAGAAAAAGAGAATCCCGATGCCTTTTTGGTTTTGGGTGATACCAACAGTTGCCTATGTGCTATACCGGCTAAAAAGCGAAAAATTCCCATCTTCCACATGGAGGCAGGAAACCGTTGTTTTGATCAACGAGTTCCCGAAGAAACTAATAGAAAAATTGTTGACCACGTCAGCGATATCAATTTGACGTACAGTGACATAGCGAGAGAGTACCTTTTAAGAGAAGGTCTTTCCCCAGATCGCGTTATCAAGACTGGGTCTCCAATGTTTGAAGTTCTCAATCACTACATGGATCAAATAGATTCTTCCGATGTTCTCACAAAACTAAACCTTACCAAAGGTGAGTACTTTGTGGTTTCATCGCACAGAGAGGAAAACATTACCAATGAAGACAATTTCCAAGGTCTATTGGACAGTTTGAATCAAATTGCCGAAAAATACAATTACCCAATCATTGTGTCTACCCATCCAAGAACGAGGAATCGACTAAATCAAGAAGGTAAACAAAACAAGTCCCAAATGCACCCAAACATT
>CBFHSF010000023.1:0-6186 GCA_965658445.1 uncultured Schleiferiaceae bacterium
TCATATACTGTAATATTTCCCACAGCCGTTTTGGTTCCTGTGCCAGAGGACAAGAGCCCTGCTCCATAGATGCCGGCTGGGATACTTTGGTTATGCCCATTAAACTCAATTTTGGAGTCCCAAACCCCTGCAGAAAGCGCAATGGGAGTCGCTGACGTGTTTTGCGTTTTGATGACAGAATTCGTAATTCCGTTTACCAAATTAGACCTAAATACATCTAGTGTATACGTTGCCATGTCCAATTCTACATTTTCTCTGAGTTCCAAATCTAAACTCACTGTAATATTGCCTTTGGCTACTCCCGAAACTCCAGCCTGAAGAGCGAGAGCTGAAGAGTAGGTTCCTGGAATGATGTCAACAGAATTGGTGGTAAAGTAATAATTGACATTTGTACAACTACACGTCATATCGTCACCGTTTTGGACATCTCCCCTTAAAACGAGACCACCTGCAAATGTTAGCAAACTATTGGTCCCACCAGAGTTTAAAAATGTTCCATGCAAATCAAGGCCACCATTCATGATGGCGCTTTTACCATCTAAATCCCAAGTGTCACCAGTATTCGTAAATACGGTTGGATGATTAGTTGTGTCTAGTTTATCCCCCCAATTGTTTAAGGTTGCAATATCCGTTCCAGCATTGATTAAAATGTAATCTGTTCCATAGGAGTACATTGACACAAAAGCAAAGATGCTCATCAGTAAAATTCGCTTCATAGTAGTTCTCTAAATTTAATTACTCTAAATGTAGGAGTAATATTTTAATGCGAAAAAGAATCGTAGACAAAATGTAGACATGAATAAAAACAATAGTCTTTTGTAAAACTTTCATCCCTAATACATTAAATAAAAGGCGTTTCTTTCTATTTGAAGTTGATTTCTGTCCTTGATTTGCACATTCCAAAAAAACAATTCATATTTGCAACTCCTATAAGATTAATAGGATATATAGGTTTAAATGGTTTTATTGAATTAGATGCTAACCGAATCCACTATACATTACCTTCTTACAGGGCTGCTATTTGCAGTCGCTGCAGGACTTTTTGTGGATAAGTTTAAACCGACCACTGTATTTGCGGGGGCGGTTTTTGTGTTGTTGCTGACACGCATTTCTAGCATTGAAGAGGTGATTTCTGGATTTGCCAATTCGTCCATTCTCACTTTATTCGTGCTTATTTTTTTGACCTCCGCCTTGAGAAGGAATGTAAATATCCTTGGATGGTTTGACCGCGTTATTGGAAAGGTGAGTTCTCCTAGAAAATTTGTTTTTGCTATGTCCGCCTGGGTAGCGCCTCTTTCTGCTTTTGTAAATAACACTCCCATTGTTGCGCTCATGATTCCTTACGTGTATTCATGGTCCAAGAAAAGGGGCATGAGTCCTTCTAAGTTCTTGATTCCCTTGACCTATGCCGCAACCTTAGGAGGGACTATTACCGTAATTGGTACCTCGACCCATTTGGTTCTCAATGGATTCTTGACATCAAATGGTTATGAAGCCCTGGGCTTTTGGGATTTTGCTCCCATAGGATTGGCCCTGACCTTTTTTGGTATTCTATACCTAGGAACTTTTGGAATGCAACTCCTCCCAGTGAGAAAGGACATTTTGGCGAAATTCTCACAGAGCACTAGAGAATACATTGTGGAAACCAAACTGTCGGCCGCAAACGAGTGGTTGGGAAAGACGGTAGAGGAAGCAGGTTTGAGAAATTTGGAAGGATTGTTTCTCATTGAAATCAATAGAGGGGGAGAGGTGATTTCTCCCGTTGCACCCACAGAAAAACTGCAGAGCGATGATCTGTTGTACTTTGCAGGTGAAACCGAATTGGTAGTTAAGCTCATTCAAGAGAGCAATGGGCTGGAATTGCCCAAAAACGAAAAGTTTAACCTCGGTCAAAACCTCGATGTCATAGAAGTTCTCTTGCCAGCCACTTCTGAATTGGCGGGAAAACGAGTAAAGGATTCCAACTTCCGCGAGCGCTTTGACGCCGCCATCATCGCCATACACAGAAACGGTAAGAGAATAGGTGGAAAAATAGGAGAGGTAACCCTTGCCTACGGAGATTTACTACTGGTAAGCGCAGGAGAAGGTTTTTCTGCAGCCGTCAAGGATCAAAAAGACCTCTACACTGTTTCCGCACCCCAAAAACTGAAAAAGAAAAACTCAAAAGCGCTCAATGCTTTTCTGGGGCTAAGTGTTTTGTTGCTAGTCCCAGCCATCATTGGATATTGGCCCCTATTGGTTGCTTTGGGAGGAATGCTCGGATCGGCAATGGTCTTAAAGCTCTACACCTTTGAGGAGTTGAAATCCGATTTGAACTTGGATTTATTGCTGATTTTGGTGGCCTCCTTGGCATTGGGAAGTGCTTTGATCAATACGGGGACAGCAGAATGGATGACTAGTGGATTGATGGGCAGTCTTGAAAATCAACCTGCTTGGATTGTTATCACAGGGATTTTCATTGCCACGGTTTTAATAACCAGTTTTGTGACCAATGTGGCTGCTGTAGCCATTATGTTCCCTGTAGTCTCTGCCCTAGTTGAAGGTTCCCATTTTTCTGGGATGCAGGCCTCATCTGCTTTTCTGGCTATGGCCTATGGAGCATCCGCCGCATTCCTAACACCTGTGAGTTACCAGACTAATTTAATGGTCTATGGACCCGGAGGGTATACCAATAAAGACTTTTTTAAAGTAGGTTTCCCCTTAACCATTTTGTATTCCGTTATTTGCATCCTAATGATTTTACAAGGCTTTTAAGATGGCTAAAGAACAGTTACATATTATCCCGCATAACTATCGTGTTGATAAGGCTTTGAGATCAGCCAATCTCAACCAAAAACCCACCCTTATTTGGTTTACGGGACTCTCAGGAAGTGGTAAATCTACCTTGGCCAATGCATTGGAAACGGATCTTTCAAACCGTGGATTTAATACCTATTTGTTGGATGGAGACAATGTAAGGACTGGTTTGAATTCGGATTTAGATTTTTCTGAGGCCTCGAGAGTAGAGAATATTAGAAGAATTGGAGAGGTTGCCAACCTGATGTTGGACGCTGGATTGGTAGTACTCTCAGCCTTTGTTTCGCCATTTGCTGCCGATAGAGAGTTGGTAAAACAAAAGGTAGGAGCAGAAAACTACATAGAAATATTTGTAAGCACCTCATTGGAGGAATGCGAAAGAAGAGACACTAAGGGGTTGTACGCCAAAGCGAGAAGAGGGGAGATTTCCAACTTTACGGGAATCAGTTCGCCCTTTGAAGCTCCTACAAATCCCGATATGGATATTGATACAGAAAACGTCACGGTCGAAGAGGCTGTGGCGCAGATAGGAACATTATTGAACGAAAAATTAAAATTGTAATAACGATTAGGAATTGGAGAAGGTTGTTAGATGAAAGGCCCTAATCCCTAGTCCCAAATCCCTGTATAAATGAGATACAGTTTAACTCACCTAAGAGAACTTGAAGCCGAATCCATCTACGTGATGCGTGAGGTGTATGCACAGTTCGACAATCCTGCCATCCTTTTCTCAGGAGGTAAGGATTCTATTGTGTTGACGCATTTGGCGAAGAAGGCGTTTTTTCCAGCAAAAATTCCTTTCCCCTTGGTACACATTGACACGGGTCACAACTTCCCAGAAACTATGAAGTTTAGGGATGATTTGGTGAAAAAATTAGGAGTTAATCTCGTGGTTGGTTCCGTACAAACGTCTATTGACCAAGGAAGAGTTCGAGAAGAAACCGGTAAGAATGCCTCTAGAAATGCGCTTCAGACGACTACCTTGCTGGACACCATTGAGGAGCATCAATTTGACGCAGCCATGGGGGGTGCTCGTAGAGATGAGGAAAAAGCAAGAGCTAAAGAGCGCTTCTTTTCTCACCGCGATGACTTTGGTCAGTGGGACCCCAAAAATCAGCGTCCAGAGCTTTGGAACCTTTTCAACGGAAAGAAAAACATGGGTGAGCACTTTAGAGTATTCCCCATCTCTAACTGGACAGAAATGGACGTGTGGCAGTACATCTTGATGGAAAACATCGAGATACCATCCCTATACCTAGCACACGAAAGAGAGGTGATTTGGAGAAACAATTCTTGGTTGCCCGTATCAGAACACTTGGTATTGGGACCCAATGACAAACCAGAAACGCGCCAAATTCGATTCCGTACACTTGGAGATATTACCATCACAGGGGGTGTGGATTCCGATGCGGACACATTAGAGAAAATCGTAGAGGAAGTGGCTGCAGCTCGTCAAACTGAACGCGGAAATCGCGCCGATGACAAGCGTTCAGAGACTTCCATGGAAGACAGAAAGAAACAAGGTTACTTTTAGGGTGGTAGGAAAAGAAGGAATGAGAAATAAGGAAAAAAGAAAGTTCCCTCTAGTTACCAGTTACTAGTCACTAGTTACCATCTCGACAAATGTCGAGAGGTCATCAAAACAGAAAAAATGAATCAAGACGGATATTTAAATATGGAATTGTTGCGCTTCACCACGGCGGGAAGCGTTGACGACGGAAAGTCAACATTGATCGGTAGATTGTTGTATGACTCCAAGAGTATTTTTGAAGATCAAATGGATGCTGTAGAATCTTCTTCTAACAAAAGAGGACTTGAGCACGTAGATCTTTCACTATTAACGGATGGTCTCAAGGACGAAAGAGAGCAAGGAATTACCATTGATGTAGCCTACAGATACTTCGCTACACCCAAGAGGAAGTTTATCATTGCCGATACTCCTGGGCACATCCAGTACACGAGAAACATGGTAACCGGTGCGTCTACGGCGAACTTGGCTTTGATTCTCGTAGATGCGAGAAACGGTGTGATTGAGCAAACCTGTAGACACTCTTTTATTGCGAGTTTATTGCAGATTCCTCACTTGGTGGTGTGTGTCAACAAAATGGACTTGGTGGATTACTCTGAGGAGGCCTACAACAAAGTGGTGGCTGAATATGAAGATTTCGCCGCTAAATTGAATGTGAAGGACATTCGTTTTGTACCTATTTCTGCGCTTCACGGAGACAATGTGGTAAATCGCTCCGAGGCCATGGATTGGTACCAAGGAGAAACCTTACTTCACTTGCTAGAAAACATCCACATTGGTTCTGACTACAACCACATTGATTGTCGTTTCCCAGTGCAAACCGTGATCAGACCTCATTCAGATGAATATCATGACTACAGAGGGTACGCCGGTAGAATTGCCAGTGGAATTTTTAAAGTAGGGGATGAAGTTGAGGTATTGCCTTCCGGGTTCACATCCTCAATTAAGAGCATTGATTCTCTGAATGAAGATTTAACTGAGGCTTTTGCTCCCATGTCCGTTTCTATTACGCTAGAAGATGATATCGACGTAAGTCGAGGAGATATGATTGTTCGCAAGAACAACCAGCCAGAAATGACGCAAGACGTTGACGTAATGCTCTGTTGGTTGAACAACCGGGGTCCACAGCCTCGCGCCAAGTACATCGTTAAGCACACTTCCAATGAAGCGCGCTGTATGATCAAAGAGATTCTGTACAAGGTAGATATCAATTCCCTCCACAGAGCAGAAGACACAGAGATCAATATGAACGACATTGCACGCGTTAAGTTGAGAACGACCAACCCTCTTCTCATTGACGATTACGAGCAAAATAGAATTACAGGATCCCTAATTTTAATAGACGAGGCAACACACGAAACCGTGGCTGCGGGGATGATTAATAGATAGTCTGTGAATTCGTTTATCGATTTCAATAAATCAAAAGCCCAAGGTTTTCTTGGGCTTTTTTTTTGGAGGTACTTTTGCGATTCACCAAATGCATTACCTTCGTACTATGGAAAACAAAAGACCCTTGCGCATTGCCCTTATCGGCTGCGGGCGAATAGGAAACAGACATGCAAAACACATAAGCTCTCAGGCAGAATTGGTTGCGGTATGTGATATTGATGAGGCTTCAAGAAAAGCCTTGGCTTCTGAATACAATTGTCCGGAATATGCATCCCTCGCGGACTTCATTAATGCAGGGTTAAAAGTTGATTTGGTTTCCATTTGTACACCCAACGGATTACACAGTGCTCAGTCCATTGCGTGTTTGGAAGCGGGTTATCACGTTTTGTGTGAAAAGCCCCTAGGTATTGATGTTTACCAATGTGGAGAGATGCTCAAAGCGGCTGAAAAGTCGAATAGAAGGCTCTTTGCCA
>CBFHSF010000024.1:0-5314 GCA_965658445.1 uncultured Schleiferiaceae bacterium
AAACGCTCCTCTTTCTCAAAGGTTCCTACAGTTACGTGGGGCATAGCGAAAACACACTTTACCTACATAAGAATCCGCTTACAGGGGTGGTTTTGAGGGTGGCTTTATAGGGACTAGGGACTGGGAACTTGGGACTGGGGGAATTAGTTCCTAGTTCCTGATGCCGTTTTTATTCGAGAAGGATACACATTGCAGCCCTCTGACTTCCATGCTCAAGTCGATTTACGAATTCTTCACCGAGGCCGCGGGTTTCACTCCTAGTCCCTGATTCCAAACGTTCCCCTTCGATGGCGAAGGGGTGGATTCGGACGACGAAGGAGTACGAAGACGGGGTAGTTAAACTATGATAAACTCCGATTAGTTTTTTTCGGAAGGAGCCGGATGGGGGAATCTGCTTCCACCTACCTCGCAATAACAACATGCTTGAGCCCGATTACTTCATTCTTGGAATTACGAATGATAACGTAGTACGATCCAGAGGTTGGGATTTGAAGAGGTATGGGTTCTGTAGGAGCATATTCCTGATGGTGAATAATGGCCCCTTGCATATTCATAACTTGAATATTGATAGTTCCTTGGGCGTAAAGTTCTGGATGGTCAATCGTAATGGGTCCCGAAGAAGGATTGGGAAATACCTGCCAACGGGTATCAATGTCCGGTTCCTCGTAAATACTGATGTTACAGTTAGAAGTATCACAACCCCGGGTGTCTATACGGAGCAACCAATTGTACAGTTGACCACTTACGTGCCAACCCGTATGGACAATCATACCACTGGAATCCTCTTTAAAGGCATCTAACTGGGAAAAATCCGTAATGGTATCATGCCAGTACCACCGCATCCAAAGACTGTCCAGATTGGGAGTAAACTTAAAGCCTAACCCTTTAGGCCCTCCGTAGTACGAAGTCCCTGAAGCGTAGTAATTACCGTCACGGAGTTTGATTAAATCCACGGATACGTGTCGCCTTTCATTAAGGCCATACTCTTTATCCTGAAGGATATTTCCGTTGGTATCTAAAATACCAACATGAAATTTGTGAAAATTATTGGTTGATGAAACCTTCCAATTCTGAACATAGCGATAGGTACCATCGCCATGATCTACAGCATACATTCCCTGTATCCCCATCGCTCCGGTATCTACCCGTCTCCAGAGAAGCTGGCCATCACTGACCCGTAGTCGGGCTGCAAAGGCTTCGTTATAATGGATAAACCAGTAAGGGGAGCCCGTAATTAACATGGTACCATAATCATCCAAAACAATATCTCCAGGAACATGACCGTAATTGCGAGTACTGTCAGTATCGGGAATAATGGTTTCCCATAAGACATTAAATGCCGTGTCAAATCGGGTCACCAAGACGTTAAATTTGAATTGGGCGTTTGGAGCCGTATCACCAGTAAAATAGGCATTAATGGCGGTTAAAAGAAAGGTAGAATCCGTATCAAAAGTGATCGCCCTTGCCTCTGCTCCTCTTCCAACTTGAGGGTTGTAATATCTATGTAAAATAGTGTCAGACAAGTCGGGCTTAATCTTCCCTAATATTATTGCTACGGTATCATTACCGGGAATATCAGCAATAAAATCATTGTAGACATGATACAATACACCATTGTTGAGTTCTAGGCATTTGGGACAATTTCCTGTAAAAACTTTGGTGGGGTCCCAATGGATGGTCAGGGTATCCAGTACATTTCCGTTGGTGTCTAATCGAGCATATTGCATTTCACCGCCTAAACCCGTATTTAAAACATTCGCAATATAATAAGTGTTTATACCGCCTATTTCTATTGACGGTCTTCCATTGTGAGCTATGTAGTTTATCACATTGGTATATGGGGTTTGGGCCTTTAGCCCAAGACCAAGAAAACAAAGGAATAGTATGGGTAAGTAGTTTTTCAAGAAAGGGGTTTTGGGCTTGTTAAGATAACAATTCTAGGGGAGTACCCCTAGTACCCCCTTCAAGGGGCTTTGCCCCTTGGAACCCCAGGTTCCGCTGGCGCTGAATTACTTCACTACGTTCAGTGAATCGAATGTTTTTAGGTTTTTGGATGATTTAAAATCCGTGCCTTATACTGTTTACCGATATTTTTTGCGCCCCTCGGGCCGGTTTCTGTCAAGGGGAACTTATCCCCTTGAAACCCCAGCGTGGCTCGTGCCGCCACACGGCACCTTCCTTTTTGTCTTGACACAAAAAGAAGGCAAAAAAGTCAAGGCTCAAGAATTCATGACCCTATTGGGATTCTTTCACTATGTGTTGGTGAACTCGCCCGCCTACGGAGGGCTCAAACATACCAACACATTTAACGCTCACTTCATCTCTAGGGTCCCCATGAATTCTTAAGGCCGGTCCTTGGTAGATCATACAGTCAGCTATT
Organism: uncultured Schleiferiaceae bacterium; assembly: GCA_965658445.1. Lineage (GTDB taxonomy): Bacteria > Bacteroidota > Bacteroidia > Flavobacteriales > Schleiferiaceae > CBFHSF01. The sequence goes on from CBFHSF010000024.1 coordinate 2,381, forward strand.
TACTCTGGAGTTCAGACCTGAACCGCACCTAGTGTTGGTTTTTTGATTGCTCAAGTCGATTTACGAATTCTTCACCCAGGCCGTGGGTTATCTGCCTTAATTACTAGTCACCAGTTACTAGTCACCAGTCGCCCCTTGTCACCCCATTGTCTTGATTATTAGTTACTGCTTATAAGTAACTTTACTTAGGTTTGAAAAAAATCTAAGTATGAAAAAATCCAATTATGTAGGGACCGGGCAGTGGTTGATTGTGTTGACCGTGTTTTTCGGTATGGTTGAGGTCAAGGGACAAGATTCTTTGGGAGTTGCTTATTTCCCGACGCAAGGTGTAAGTCTCACTTTTTCTGATTACACAGAGGACGTGGGGCAGGGGACCATCCAATTTGAGGATGCTACTTTGTATCCCGGTGATTTGACCACCACGCATTTTACAGGAAATTATGTCACTCATTTTAGTAAGGGTGATTTTGGAAAGTTTGAATGTTCAGGTGCTGACTGTGAGTTGAGTTTCTTGAATTCACCAAATATTTGTGCATTGATCAGCATTCCTTCTGGGTGGAATTCTACTCCAGTTCAAGTCTATGTTTATGACGGCAATCATTCCATGGTTGTTGGTGATGCCATGACTGTCAATAATGGCCAGGTGGTATTGTCTGGCAATGTTTCCGTTTCTGTGGATGCCAGTGTGGGGGCTTTGATTGATGGTTGGATAAACAGTCCAACGACTGCTGTGCCCTCTTATGTTTGGGACGCGAAATTGGTTAAAGGAACCTATTCTCAATCCTTTCAATCGCCGAATGATGAGTATAGCATTCAGTGTACTCCATCCAATGAATCCTGTGTATTTATTATTCAATAATCCATTCTTATGAAAACGAAATTTTTCACCACCCTAGCCATCCTACTTTATATATCCACCAGTGCACAAGAATATGCCTATGTGCCTAGTATCGATATGACCTTTGAATATGATTCTGCCTCTGTGAATGCCACGGAAGTTTCTTTTAAAGATCCTTCTATTTATTACGGGGATGTCAGAAAGCAATTAAACAGTTCTTCCTTTTGGAGAAGAAACGTTCAAGTGGATGGAGAGTTTGATAGGCATTACCCTGAGCCCCATGGAACCAATACGCATAAAATCAGATGTAAGGAAAACCCAGATAAGGTTTGTGTGATTCTTTACGTCCCTGGCTATATGGGAATTTCGGCTGTGGATCCCAATGGAGGTCCGGTGAGTATCCTCCTCAACGATGGATTGCACACGAGACTTGATGCCGTTAGCGGAAATATTGAATCCGGGACCATGGTTCTGACCGGAGCGGTCAATGAATTTACGGACTCTGAGAATGGAGCCATTCTAGACAATTGGCTATCTCAAGGAGCCAAGGCGTGGCCGCCCTTTGATGATGGTTCCTTTGGTGGGAATTATGAAGTACTTGGTGAGTACTCCAGTCATATCGAAGAGCAGAGTGGAGGCATCATAACCGTAACCATCAATTGCAATTACGACCCTACTCAATATTGTTATTTCTACACTTTTTAATCTACAGTTTAATGAACCGATATCTATCCAAAATCATAGCCACAGCTCTCTGCCTTTTCACCTTGACTACCCAATCCCAGGACTACATCATTGCCTTGACGGGGTCGGATTGTGTGGCGTGTGAGGTGAACCTTTCCAATATGTTGAGTCATTGCTTGAGTGACAAAGAGTTGTTGTACGTGTTTCCGAGCGAGTATGAATCCCCGAGGCATTGGTCTAAAAACCTAAAGAAGGAATATCAACCCCAAGTGTTTAGCGATTCTCTTTTCTTGGCGGTGACGGATAATTATCCAGTGTCCGTTATGGCGGAAATGGAGGGTGATCAGATTGCCAATCGATACGTGGTGAAGCAAGCACACTGTGATGATTTGAAATCTGCCCAAGAACCTGTTCTTGATAGTTTGGACCTCAATAAATACGTTACGGGAAGTGGTTCCTCTTTTTCCTATGTAGAAGAGGAGGGTTTTCAAAAATTGCTCGTCATAAGCAACAGCCATCAACTACATATTGTTGATCCCGAAACCGGAGAGGAATCGTATTCATTTGATACGCGCACCCTTTCTGAATCCTTTGAAACCTTGCTTCACAAGGCAGGACTCAGTGATCTATTGATCGAAGCAAACCTTCACAATAGAATCCACTTGGGCGAGGATCCCTTAGTCATTGAAAGTGCGTACTATAAAGACTCTGTGTTAAGAATGACCTCCGCTCTTTTTCATGTTTGCAAGGTGGATACCATAGAAGGAAGGCCCAAACATTACCTGAGACAGAAACAAATGATTTTGGACCTGGATATGAGGACAGGGGAGTACTCCATCATTTCCTTTCCATTAGGAATTCCTGGCCTTGAAAAAGGACATTATTACAGTGTTGGGTATTCTGAGTTTATTGACTTTGACCTCATCATGCTTCAAAACAGCGTGACGTCTTCCATCCAAACCCACAGTAATACCAATTACTATGGAATGGTTAGAATTGGCGACAACGGTGAACTGACCTATATTCCTTGTACCTATCCCGTGCCCAAGAATCTTCCGCTCTTTTCTCCAGAGGGAATTTCACAAAGCTTCTCCGTACATTTCTACGAAGACCCCGGCAATGAATTTTACCTAAACGTTTCCAGAAGTAATGTTCTGGTGAATTCGCAAGACACCAACAAAGTCATCGTTATTGCTACCGACAGCCTCGCCGGATATGGTTCCGCAGACTATCACAACAACCCGTGGGTAGACAAAGTCTTCACCCATAAGGGGCAAGCTTTAGCTGTCATTATTGATTCCGATTACAATACCACAATCCAAACTCAAGATGGCGAAACGCTCCTCTTTCTCAAAGGTTCCTACAGTTACGTGGGGCATAGCGAAAACACACTTTACCTACATAAGAATCCG
>CBFHSF010000025.1:0-392 GCA_965658445.1 uncultured Schleiferiaceae bacterium
ATAGACTTGAGGGCCTAGCTCCAGTTGAAAGGGGAGGTTGTAGAACAATTGATGCTGAAGGGCATAAGCCGCCACAAGACCAAAGATTCCTAACGTTAACCTTCCGTACTTTATCATTCGATTAGCTTGTGTTTTCGCATTCAATTACGCCCTAAATTCGAAATCAAACAGGAGAAACGACGCCGTCTTTTAATTGGTATTCTTCTTTTGACTCTGGACAGGTTGCACGACCGTTATCATCAAAATTCAATCGATGACCATAAGCGGATACCCATCCAATCTGACGGCTGGGATTACCTACTACTAAGGCATAGTCTGGAATGTCCTTGGTAACCACAGCACCCGCTCCTATTAAGCAATATGCCCCAAGGATTCCTCCACAGACAATGGTG
>CBFHSF010000025.1:402-5290 GCA_965658445.1 uncultured Schleiferiaceae bacterium
GTGGCGTTGGCGCCAATGCTCGCACCGCGTTTTACCAAAGTAGATACGTACTGATCTCGTCTAATTACAGCGCTACGAGGATTTACAATATTGGTGAAAACACAACTGGGTCCTAGGAATACATCGTCTTCACAGACCACTCCAGTGTAAATACTCACATTGTTTTGGACCTTTACGTTGTTTCCCAAAGTAACTCCTGGGCTAACCACAACGTTTTGTCCTAAATTACATCGCTCACCCAAAGTACAATCCGGCATAACATGGGAGAAATGCCAAATTTTGGACCCTTTTCCAATTTTGGATCCTTCGTCAATTACAGCGGTTTCGTGTGCGAAATAATCATTCATATCAATGGAGTATGTTCTATAAAAATGGATGGTTTTCTTCTGGAAGGTGAGAGAATGGATGCTCGTTTCCGTTTTTAGGACTCAATTCCGCTGTTCGTAGGGCATGAGTGATTTCTATTGCCCTGCGACTCTCATTTAAATCAAAACCGTTGCCTTTGATAATTTCGCGATAGCTGAGTGTGTGCAAGTCTTCAAACCCTACACTCATATCCAACTCCTCACCGTCGATAGAAATCGTTCTAAAAGTTCTTTGCCCGTTTTCTACTATTTCCTTGGGTAAAGTGTTTGCGTTAATGCTTAGAAACCAAGAAACATCAGCCTTTTCAAACTTCAAGAAACCACTGGCTCTATCAAAATTTCTTTGATGAATATCACTTTCCATAGGTTCTCCGAAAATCCAAGTCAACATATCAAAGAAGTGAACACCAATATTGGTGATTACTCCTCCAGATTTGGTAAGGTCGCCCTTCCAACTGGAGTGATACCACATTCCTCTAGAAGTAATGTAGGTCAAGTCTACTTTATGTCTTTCTGTAGATTGCTCAACTTTTTTCTTTAGCGCCTGAACAGCAGGGTGCAATCGCAGTTGAAGAATGGTGTTCACGGCATTTGGGTTGCCGTCTGTCAATTCCAATAAACCATCTAAATTCCATGGATTAAGGACAATAGGTTTTTCACAAATCACTTTCATCCCCGATCGCAATCCAAATCGGATGTGCGCGTCGTGCAAATAATTAGGGCTACAAACCGAGAGGTAGTCTACGGGGTTTCCTGACCTCTTTAATTTTTCCAAATGTCTATCAAACCTCTCGAATTCAGTGAAAAAAGAGGCTTTGGGAAAATGACTGTCCATGATTCCAACCCCATCATAAGGATCCATAGCCGCAATAACTTCACCGCCGTTTTCGGCAATGGCTTTCATATGTCTGGGAGCGATATAACCTGCCGCTCCGATAAGTGCAAATTTCATTGATTTCTTTTCCAAAGGATATAAGCAGTAAAGATATCATTCTTGTTGAATTTAAGAAGCTTTATGCCTTTCTTTGAGGAATGATTTACGACGCCATTATCATTGGAGGTGGAATTGTAGGAATGGCCACCGCTTATAAGTATCAACTCAAGTTTCCTGAACATCAAATTCTGGTTTTGGAAAAGGAGTCTGATTTTGCCATGCATCAAACCGGTAGGAATTCAGGGGTCATTCACAGTGGTGTTTACTACAAACCCGGATCTAGAAAGGCCAGAACGTGTACCAACGGTCGTCTTCAGTTGGAGGCCTTTGCCAAGGAGCACAACGTGGCTTATGACAACTGTGGAAAGGTCATTGTAGCCACTCAGCCAGAAGAAGTTTCTCGATTGGACGTCATAATGGAACGCGGAATAGAAAATGGCCTAGACGGACTTAAATGGCTTAACGCCGATGAAATCAAGGCTATTGAACCAGAGTGTTCTGGAATCAAAGGGATTCGCGTACCGCAAACGGGTATAATCGATTATGTTGGTTTTGTAAAAGCGCTCAGAGATCAAATTCTCAAGCTTCAGCCCAAGAGTCAAATATTGGTAGATTCAGAAGTGGTAGCTATTGCTGGTGATTCTAAAGGAAAAACCATTAAGACTCAATCCAATTCTTATAGCGGAAAACTGTTAATCAGCTGTGGAGGTCTTCAAGCAGATCGTCTAGCTAAACTGGATGGATTACAGCCGAAAGTTAGAATCGTTCCCTTTAGAGGGGACTACTATGACTTGACAGAGTCGGGAATTCCCAAGGTAAAGCACCTTATTTATCCTGTTCCCAATCCAGAATTCCCCTTTCTTGGCGTTCACTTTACGAGAATGATACACGGAGGTGTAGAATGTGGACCCAACGCGGTATTTAGTTTTGCTCGCGAGGGTTATTCCAAGACGTCTTTCAGTTTAAAGGACAGCATTCAGTCCCTAGGGTTTGGGGGAACTTGGAAATTATTTGCCAAGCATTGGAAGCATGGAATGGGGGAGTACCACAGGGCCTTTTCAAAGGCAGCTTTCCTAAAAGCTCTTCAAAGACTTATTCCTTCCCTAACCGATGAAGACATTACACCTGCCAGAGCGGGGATTCGCGCCCAAGCATTGGATTCTAAAGGGCAGTTGGTCGATGATTTTTCCTTTGCCAAAGGAGAGAACAGTCTTCACGTAATGAACGCTCCATCTCCCGCCGCAACGGCGTGTCTTGCCATCGCTGATGAGATTTTGGAAGAATTAGAAAAGTAGTCAACCCCCTTGTATAAGACTTTCATTTTTACCTACCTTTAGTAGGATAAACGAAGGTCTTAAATACCGACCTCAGAATTGAATGCTCTCCATGCTCAAGGAATTTAAACCCACCATACTCTTTCTCGTAAAATTCGGACTCATCTTCGGGATAGGTAGCTTCTTGTATGGGAAGATGCTAGATTCGTATCAAGGCGCAGACATTCCAGCTCCTGATCCCGTTACCATTTGGGTTTCTGAGCACACCATGGCGGGATTGGAGTTCTTTGGGATTTCTACCGTTCTAGACCAAAGAGAGGGCTCGCCCTACATTCCCCTTTGGTTAGAAGACAATCCAGAAATTGGGGTACAGGTTTTTGAAGGTTGCAATGGCCTCAATATCATGATTCTCTTTATCGCCTTTGTTGTTGCCTTTGGGTTAGACAAACGCGCCTATTGGTTTATTCCACTGGGCCTTCTCAGCATTCACATATTCAATATTCTTCGCATTGTAGCACTTATTCTCATTCAGGAAGTGTCTATGGAAGGCTTTCACCTCTTTCACAAATACGTCTTCACGGCCATTATCTACGCCTTTGTGCTAGGCCTCTGGGTTTTGTGGGCTAGGGGAGGTAGCAGTACTAAAGAGGATGAGCCGGCAAGTCAAGCCGAACAATAGGGAGTTTGACCCTTTCAGTCTCAAATCTGAAACAAAATTTCTTCAACCACTCAAAAACCACAGAAAAAACCTGGAATTGTGCTCATAATGTGGGACTCTTAGTTTTTTTTATCTCCTAATGGCTCAATAGTTTTACATAAAACCTAAAACTGTTAAACCATGTTTACCCTTTCTTTTCCTTTCAAATCCCTCAAAAGAGGGTTTATCTTTTTTCTATTATTAATCTTCTTTACTCCCTGTTGGGGTCAAAAAGAAAGAAGTATGCACTATAGTCCACCAAAACACAATGTTGATATCGGTCTATTGGGTACAGGAGTACTACTTTCTATCAACTACTCTCAAATGCATAAAATAAAGCGGAATCAATACATAAATACTTCCATTGGGATAACGCCAGGATCAGGTGGCTTTGGCATTCCAATGCACTTTACCTATAACAATGGTAATTGCAGGTTTTTTGAGGTAGGTGTATCAGCAAACCTTTTTTTCACGACTGATACCGATCAAACCAGCTCATCTAGGGGAGGTAGTCCTGCTGTTTATTTTTCGCCGTTGGTTCTAGGATATAGAAACAACTTCCCCAGCGGCTTATTTATTCGATCCTATATCAACCCCATGTTGAGAGTTAATCCAACGGATAATGAAACCTTAATAGACCTCACCTCATTGGTCGGTTTTTTTGGATTAAACGTTGGATACTCTTTTTGAAAAATGTAATTCTATCAATTGCCCCTTAGTCTTAACATATTAACCCTATAATCTCTATGATATGTTACTCATAATCCCCCCTAGAAGACTACTTATCAGTTTTATCATTTTAGTCCTCACCAGCGGATGCGATTGGTTGCCCACCCCCTTTAGAAAGGCCAAAGGAACCACTATTTACGGACAGGTAAGAACCTATGGCACTCAGGATGCCATCATTCAAAAAGCTCCGGTAAGAGTTATGATTGTAGAGAAAACCTACTCGGGTGTCTGGGGAGGAGGTTACACATATACCCCGTTGGCCAGTACCTGGACGGATTCCAGTGGGAACTTTACCCTGTACCATAAACTCTACGAAGGCAATGATTATTTTTTGGCGGTAGATCAGGAGACCGTAGGAAATAAATACGTTTGGCCTACCAATGTAGATGGCGAAAGTCGCCGCATCACTCAGGTAGGAGGCACTCACAATAAGCATTACTATTTAACCGCCTATGGCTGGGTACGGTTTCATTTTGTGAGTTCTAATTCGCAACCGGGAGACAGTTATTCCTATAATTTGGGGGGAGGAGCTTTTGAAGTGTTTTATGGTCCTGTTGATGAATATCGTATTTGGGATTTTGGAGGGAATATCGAGCATGAGATTTCTCTCGAAATGGTAGAAAATGGAGTTTATTCCAATTGGCAAATTCCCTTTTTCGTCCCTGCTTTTGACACAACCGACATGGAAATCGTCTTTTAAAATTCCGAATACAGTAACCATAAACACCTGCCTATGAAATAACCCTCATTCTACTATCCATAACCTACACAGATAAACGGATTTTTCCCTATGAGGAGTCCGTGAAGTAGAATTAACTCTAAATATTTTTTATGATGAATGCAGTTTCAACAAAGGTATTGATGTGCTCAATACTCTTACAAATCGCTT
>CBFHSF010000026.1:0-5248 GCA_965658445.1 uncultured Schleiferiaceae bacterium
ATGTTGTCCACTCCAAAGCGGATAACGGTGAAGCCGACACTTTGCTCAGCATCGATATCCATGGCAGCGCCTAAGTAATCGTATTGGGCAATGGAGGCAAAGTACTCCGCATGCATGAGACCAAAGTCATAGGCATGCCCCATATTGGCAAGACCTGCTGGGTTCCAATACCCTGAACTTGCGTCCTGAACCGAGGCCACCACCGCATTGCTCAAGCCCATGGCGCGAGCATCCACACCAATGGCTAAAAAGGCATTACTGTACTTTCTTGCCGCCTGCCCAAAAGCAGATGTTGCAATCATTAAAGCACATAAAACGAGTAGTGATTTCCTCAGGAACATGAACACAAAGATGTCTTTTTTACGAATTGAAAACCATTTTTATATGGTATTATTGTATAAAAAGTTGAGACGTTGAAAAAACACATCCCCAATTTACTAACACTCGGCAATCTATTTTGTGGTATAACCAGCATTCTTTTTTTGGTGAATGGTGACTATACCACTCCCGTCTACCTGGTAATTATCGCAGCCGTTTTGGATTTTTTTGACGGCATGGTGGCAAGGCTCCTCGGAGTTTCCGGCCCCTTGGGAAAGCAATTGGACTCCTTGGCAGACATGGTGACCTTTGGTGCCGTGCCCGGGGTTTTTCTCTTTCTCCTGGGAACCGAAATCCAACCTCCCTTTGCCTCCCAACTTTGGGGAGGTTATCCCCTGTTTGCGTACATCGCATTTGGAGTGACTCTATTTTCTGCCCTGCGGTTGGCCAATTTTAATATTGACGAAAGACAGTCCACAGGCTTTATTGGATTGCCGACACCGGCCAACACTTTGTTGATCCTTAGTATTTTTTACCTCATTGACCATCAGCAGGACTCATTATGGGCCACTGCTTTTGCCAATCCATGGTTGTTTATAGGCTTTACTGCCCTGAGCTCCTACGCTCTGGTAGCGGAAATCCCATTGATTGCTCTCAAGTTTTCTACTTGGGGTTGGAAGGGCAATGAGATGAGATATATTCTCATTGTTCTGTCCATTGCATTATTGTTGATTTGGGGTATGGTAGGTATACCAATTATTGTACTTTTGTACCTGTTAATCTCATGGATACATAAAATCTTCTGACATGAAGTTTAGAGCAGAAATCAACATCATGCCACTTAAGGCATTATTAGACCCACAAGGGAAAACCGTAAGCGCCAACATGAAAAACGTAGGGCTTGCAGAAATTGATGGCGTACGCATCGGAAAGCACATTCACCTAGAAGTGGAAGCTGCCGATGAAGCTTCTGCCAAAGAAAAAGTAGATACCGCGTGTAAAAAAGTACTCGTTAACCAAATTATGGAAAGCTACGAGTTCGAAATTTTCGCGATGTAATAAACACCTAGATAGGCCAGATGGTCGATTCGAAGTTGTTTTTTGATATCACATACAAACACATTTGGGCTCTAAAAACGCCTTGTTTGAGCAAAGCCTCCTGTTTTTTCAGGGGGCTTTTTTAGTACCTTCCCCTTTATAAAAATTTTCGGAAAACCGTTTTCAAAACCATTTTCAAAACCAATTCAAAACAACGGTACAGCAATGAACTTTCTCGCTCACATTTACCTGTCTGGCTCCGATCCAGAAATCCAATTGGGAAACTTTTTGGCCGACATGGTAAAGCCCAAGGACAGAACGCTGTACTCCGAAGGTTTCCAAAAGGGGATTGAACTGCATCAAATCATTGATGAATTCACCGATCATCACCCCATTGTTAAGGAGTCTAAAAAGGTGATTTGGGATTCTTACCGTCACTATTCTGCCGTCCTTATTGACATTTTCTACGATCACTATTTGGCAAAAAATTGGTCTGTGTATTCAAACATTCCATTGCGCCAGTATGTCAACGACTTTTATGCACTGATGCACGCTTCCTACGAAGATTTGCCGCGAGGTGGTCAGCACATCCTTCCCTTCCTAGAGGGTGAAGACTGGCTGTACAATTATCAGTATATCGAAGGAATTCATCGCGTTCTTCAAGGCATGAGCCGACGGGCGAGTTTTGATTCTAAAATGGAAAAGGGAGCTGCCGACTTGGAAGCCCATCATGAGGTATTTGAAAAGCAATTTGAAGCCTTCTTTCCAGAACTTCAGGCTCATGTGGATGGCCACAAGTAAACACCCGAATTATTCTGAGGGAAAGGTATATCCAAAACCAATGGACAAGTACACTGCTTGCAGATTGGCGGTTTCGGAGGCAAATTGAGTTTGTCTAAAATCACTCATATAATTAACCTCTATATCGTTGTTCCACTCAAGGGTTGAATAGCCATAGGCAGCCGTAAAGGACACGGAAAAATTTGAAGCGGCCGTAAACAAGATTCCCATTTGAGGCCTGACCTCCACTCCTTGGGTAGACCCCGAGGTTTCCTCTCGAATGGAATACGTTGTTGTATTAGGATTGGGTGAACCTATACTCACAAAACCTTGATCCACCATTCTCTTTGTGGTTTCTAAATATTGATAATTGAGCTGCAAGCCAACAAAAAATGCAAGCCCTTCTGATGGATCACTGATGTAATACTTTGCCCCAGCTCCTCCGTTAAAACCCGTGTTTATGTAGACAAAATCAGCTGAACCCACATACCTCCCTAAGATCAAAGGCGATCCATAATCGTAAAAATACTTATTGGCACCTTGACCAAAGTTTGTCCCACCAAATTGTAAGGTAAGAGCCCATTGAGGCTTTATTCTGTATTCTCCTTCCAAATCCCAAGAAAATCCAGAGTTTGAATAGGTCAAGGCATCTCCAAGGGGAAGCGCCATTCCCGCATGGCCCGTGAGGCCCCAATTTTGGCCTTGAGTATTCAACACAAAAAGTAAAACGAAAGTGGTCAGTATCAGTTTCTTCATAATCTAAAGATAGTGAAATTGACTCACTGGTGGGTCTAATCAGAACTCTTCAAATTTCCTTCAAAAGGCCAATCCGAAATACTTAATCTAACTTTGTTGGTGAACAATAACACATTTTCTAACTTTAGTAAATACTAAATCATCAATCTATACCAATAAATTAGCACCTCATGAAAAAGCTTCTCTTGACCCTCATTTGTGTCTCTGTTTTCTCGAGTTCTGCGTGGGCCCAGAAAAATTGGAAAATCGAACTCAACAGTATGGGAGGAATGGTCCTCGGAGACTTTAGCAAGAGCGACCCACTGAACAACACGAGTGGTTTTTCTGAATACTCCTATTTTGCAGATCTAACGGCCAAGTACTATTTTGATGATCTGGGAGTGGGAGTCAAATTATATTCCGGTGGATTTAGCCTGGACAATGAAGACTATTCAGAAGGTCTTGCCAGTTTATTGGGCGCTACGAGTGATGCCATCTTTTACCGTCAAAACATAGGCTACTTTTCTTTTGGAACGCAAGTAGGACTTTCTTATAAAATCAATTTTTCAGAACAATTCAACTTGGAGCCGAGTATCTATGGAGGATTCTTTAACATGGTAGTTCCTGCGGATAATCTTGTATACAACGACGGGACTTCTACGAGAACCTACGTTTCTGAAATATCGGGTTCATTTGGGGCCATTTTCACCCCAGGGCTCAGGCTCAACTGGCAATTCCATGAAATCGTGGGGTTTTCTTTGAACACGGAATACATTTACACCGTTGTGGACGAAGTAGAAGGCGATGCCTTGGACTACAATTACCTCACCACTACAAAATTAGAATTCGAAAGAAAATTGGCTCCACAAGCCTTCCAGTTGGGATTTGGTGTGTACGCGGTCTTTTAGTAACAAAACCAAGCGGTCCTACATCACCTCCTAGAGGGAGAACCTAGAATTTCATAATAGAGACATACTCCAATGTATCGGTTGGTGGTTTCGGCAATGGAAAAGCTAGTGCTATTGTCGGGATTGAGATAGGCGAAACGCTCTTGGTAAATGGGAGTTAGCCCTACCCCAAAATTCACACCGATACCGAATCCCTTATCCAGATTAAAACGGACTTGCGAACTCCACTCAACAAATAGCGCATTGGGGGTTGCCAATTCAGCGACAGTAACCCCTTCGGGTTCGCCTAGGTGAAAATTGAAATTAAATCCCGTACCTACTCTGAACCAAGATGTGGGCTGAAGATTAAAAACAAGAGGGAGTTGTAGGGCGTATACATTCCTCTCAATATTGCCATTTACCGTTGAGCTCCTGCCGGTAAAGTTTACCCCAGTCTCCACCCCCATTTTTGAATGGAAATAATATCCGTAGAATAAGCCCCCTTCGAATGAATTCCCTGGAGAATATTCTTCTGTAGGCTGAGTAAGGGGATATTCATCACCTACCTGACCGGGGAAAAAGGTATTTTGATTTCCTCCCAGTTGCACTCCCAATTGCTGATAGGGTTCAAAGGACTGAGCGTTACTCGACAATGAGATTATGAGGAAAAACAAAATGGAAAGGACGAGGTGAAGGTTTGTTTTGGGCATGGTGCTAGGGGGGTTTTAAGTAGGTTTTGTTGAGTTTTTCTAAAGGTTCTCTAGGGTTAAATTCTCTTGGGAGATAAAGTTATTGATTTCAGAAGGAAAAAGGAGGAAGGAGGAAGGAGGAAGGAGGAATGAGGAAGAAGGAAGGAATGAGGAATCCTGATAGTTTGGTTGTTACAAAGTCTAGGAGAAACGATACAACTTAATTAGACTTTTGGGTTATCCACCATAAAGCATGGATTCACACATAGAAATCAAAAGTAGAACGTGCCCCTTCGATGTTCGAAGGGGTGGTCCGCGACGATTCCTTTAGTCGCGGATCGGGGTAGTTAGACCACAGGGATGGAAGTATTATTTCCGGAACCAACCAAAATCAGGAACGTGACAACTCTATCCTAGTACCTAGTTCCCAGTCCCTAAAAATAGACCGCTGCGCGGCCGGGCTTTTTTTTCTTGAATCTATTCAATTAAAACTTTAATGCGGAATTGGGACGGGAGTTGGCCACCATTTATTTAGGGACGGGAATTATCTCGTCCGACGGAGTCGGACTTCGATGAGTCCCGCCCGGACGTAGTCTAAAAGAAGCCAAAGCCACCTTGTGGCTTTCTCTTTTTGTGGTTAAAAGTTCACTCAACATCTTAGTGCTTGGAGAAGATAGGGACGGGAATTATCTCGTCCGACGGAGTCGGACTTCGATGAGTCCCGCCCGGACGAAGTCAAAGAAAACCAAGTCACTTCGTGCCTTGATCTTTTTATACCCACACCCAACTTTCAGCGAGCTG
>CBFHSF010000027.1:0-3697 GCA_965658445.1 uncultured Schleiferiaceae bacterium
ACCGTTGAACACCTCCCTTCTGGGAAATTTTATCTCAAGGTTTTTGAAGAAGGGCGATTGGTAGGTTTGGAAGGTTTTGTGAGGCCTTAAAAGGCCTAGGTAACAGGCAACGGGTAACAGGTAACAGGGGCTTTGCCTCTATGCCCCCTTTTAGTATTATCAAGGGGCCTTGCCCCTTTGAACCCCGCGCGCCGTTCAAGCCACTGCGCCATCGGCTTATTCTTTTTACGAACGAAATTTGATTTTCTAATGAGTTCGTGAATCCGCAAGCGGATTTGCCAAGCAGGAAAGAATATCAAATCGAAAGAAATTTTTCTTGAGATTCATCAATCCAGTTAAAAGAAAACAATCATTGATAAAACTGCTCCCGATTGTAATCGGGACGTCTACACTTCAGAATTCTAATCGCTAATCACATGTCGCTAATAAATCCAATAAACCTTCGGTTTCGGGATTTATCAAACGCTCCACGTTCAAGTCGATTTTCGAATTCTTCATCAAGGCCACGGGGTAAGTCCTAAACTACTCACTGTTCACTGCTCACTACTTACTGTCACAAACGTTCCCCTTCGATGGCGAACAGCCCTAGGCCCGCAGAAGAATCATCCATGGTGTGAGAATTAGAGGTGGCAAAACTAAGAATTTCTTAAAAGGCTTCATTCATCCTGCGCAACTGCTTGGCGATTCTCGCCACTTCGTCTACGGTAAATACCGGCTGGAAATAATTGATGTAAGAATTCAGCTCTTCTACCTTTTTGAGTTTGACGTGTTCGAAAGTCAAATTGGGTTTTCTATTGATCAGGGCAATGATGTTTCTGATGGGAATTTTGGGAACACCCCAGATGCGTTTTTCAAAAGCAAAGCTCCAGACCTTCTTGTCTTGAAGCGCAATGTATAGGGCAAAGCTGCATCGCCTGACTTGGTCGACAGGGGAATACATATTGGGGTTGTCAAGCGTTCTATCGCTCCAATTTTTGGTTTCGACAATGAATAGACCCGCGCGGGTTAAAACGAGGTGGTCTATCTGAATACTCTTGATGTACTCACCTTTCTTTTTGTAGTAAAGGGCTTTGTCAAAACGCAAGACGAAGTTGTTAAAGACATGACAGTGGTCGGGAAGTTTCTTGAGCTCGTTTTCTACTTTACTTTCCCCTACCGCTCCGGCGATAAGTGGGCTCAATTCTTCTAACGCCTTGCGAGTTCTTTCCAGTTTTCTGATTTCAAATGCTTGGTCCTTCTTAAGGCGGTCTTCGAAATTTGCTGACAGGTTATTTGTTTTCTTTTGGGTGTGTCCTAGTTGAAATCGAAGTAGGTTTCGCTTAAAGAATCCTAAAAAAGAATGGTCCTTTTCTGATTTTCCAAAGTCGTCAGAAAGTGTGATACTTTTTTTCTCGAGCGCCTTCAACTCCATCTCCAAAGCAATTTTGGCATTGATCAGAATGCTCTCCTTTCTCTGCTCATACCGCTTTAGGAAATCATTGATTTCTTTCACGGAAGTAAACTCTCGAATCCCCCGGGAATGCAATTCCTTTTTTAGAGAAACCAGTGATTCTATTTTTCCGTGGATTTGGGCCATAGGTTGAATTTACGGAAAACAGGGGATTGACTGCTTCCTCAAAGTTGCCCGATGCCGGATTTATACCAACTTGTTGGTATTATTTGATCGATATTGAACGAACAAGTTGGTTGAAAAACATGGAAGCCTTAACTTCGAACTTGCTCAAATATCCGATTGCACCTTAGACACAATTCGAAAAACTTCATCCTAAATAATACCATAACAATGGCAAAATTCCTTAACACCACTGGGGTATCCTACCACCTTGAGGAACTTATCAAGAACACAACAGATAGACTAATTCTCATCAGTCCTTATCTACAATTTTCAAAGAGGGTAAAAGATCACCTTGGTGATTTGAACTTACAGAAAAAGGATATTAGAATCATTTACCGTGAAAATAAATTACAAGTAGAGGAAAGTAACTGGTTAGAAAACCAAATTGGGATTAGAACTAGTCTTTGTAGTACTCTTCATGCCAAGTGTTACATCAATGAACACGAAGCTATTGTAACTTCTATGAACCTTTACCAGTTTTCACAACAAAACAATGATGAAATGGGGGTTTATGTAAAAAAAGAAGAGGATGCACAACTCTATCAAGATATACTGTCAGAAGCACAAAGACTGTTAACTATCAGTGAAGAAATAAGAGTAAGTGTAAAAAAAGTTGACAAAGAAGCCGATTCAAAAATAGAAGATTCTGTCAATGAAATAAAAAAGAAAAAGAGAAACCCTAACGCACGTCTTCTTTCTACAAAAGACTTATCTCAACTACTAAAAACAAGCAGCAGAAATGTCAATAGTATGTTGGTTGACAATAAATTTATGTACAAGGACGGAGAGGACTGGGTTACAACAAAGAGAGGTAAAGATTTTGGAGGTGTAGAGAGAGCCGGGCAATACGGGAAGTTTGTTTTGTGGCCGGAGGATATTGCTGAAACCTTGAAAGGGTAACACTTACCATGGAAATACCATATTGAATGAAAAGAGAGGCACTTGCCTCTCTTTTTTATTTGTGGGGTTTAGCTACCATCTCCAAAACCCGTTACCTGCTACCTGTTACCCGTTACCTGATACTTTTTATCCCACCTTCTCTTCCCAAATCCAGGTAGATTCTCCTTTTTAAAATTGATAACTTTAGTCCAACTTATGTTGAAGATTCACTATGTAAGTCAACTAAGAACTTGGAACATTCAATAGTTATGAAAAAGATCCTTATAACCCTTTTGCTCATTTCTGGGGTAAATTCTTTTTCTCAGACTTTAGATTCAGTGAATTATTCTTACGACCACGTAAATCAGGAATTAACTGGATATATTGAAGGGCATTTTTTTTGGGGAACAACCACTAAGGACATCGTAAATATTACTGACAGTATCTTCGGAGATACCATATTAATTGAAGTTCATTACGTTCCATGTCAATTATGGAATCTACATACTTTTTACGATACAACTTTTATTCAAAATGTGAATATTCAACCGGGGCAAAAAACTGTGAAGACCATTTCCATTATGGATGTCAATCTTGATAGTACATCTTGTTATTTCAACCCAAGTGAACTATTTGTTGATACGGCCTTTTTCAACATTAACGTTCCCATTGGAATAGAAGAATACTTAGGAAATCTAACAAGAATATTTCCCAATCCCGTCAATAGTAGTTTTTCAATTGACATTCCCTTACGAGTTAAAAAACTGACAATTTATGATCATTGCGGCAGATATATTTCCAGCCTAGAAACTAATGACGAATCCCATGATATTTCCGATCTAAAAGCCGGAATTTATTTTCTTGAAATTGAAACCATGGAAGGCACACTTAGAAGAAAAATCATAAAGAAATAACTGTGCACGATACAGTGTTTTAAACGAACAACCAACCTACTAATCAATCTTGTATTCAAGTACACTTTGATCGCGCGGTATATCGCTTCCATTATTGCCTTTGATGGCAAAAGGGCTTCCATTTTTACTCACGTAAATGGTTGAGTAAAGAGTGAGCTTATCGTGTGTTTGCTGCATTGCAAACAAAGAAACATGAGAGTGGAAACCCTTAGAAACTGGACCAATGATAAACTCATGTGTGGAGCGGGTATTTACATAATACTTCGTCTTCTTACTCTTTTCATCCCTG
>CBFHSF010000028.1:0-3212 GCA_965658445.1 uncultured Schleiferiaceae bacterium
CTCCTATTTCACGTCGTTCTTGTGGATGAGAAGTACGTCTCTGTAGTAGAAGTTTATGATTTCCTTGTAGGGGAATCCTCGTTGAGCCATAACCATAGCGCCTTCTTGGGACAATCCGACGCCGTGGCCGAAGCCTCGCCCGTGCAATATATATTCGTTTTCAATCGACTCTACCGTGAAGAAAGTAGAGCGCAAGGCGAATTGGGTCCGCCAATGCTTGAGAGGCATGGAACGGCCGGCAAAGACAAAATTGGATTGACGACTGTCTTGTCTAAACTCTGAAATGGCCTGATGAAGGGCCTGGTCAGAATCCTTTACGTTGTAGTATCTGGAAATAAACTGATGCACGCGAGCCTTGGGAAGATTTACAGTCCAATAGGTCTTTTCACAGCCCATGGAAAATGAGTCCGGAACACTTCTCAAATAGTCTACTTCGCTACTCCAAGCGTCTTCTGAATTGGCTGTTTGCCCTCCAGAATTGGCATGAAATGCCGAAAGAATCAATTCGTAGCGGCCATTAACCAAAACGGAATCACGAGTTCTTCTCACCGCTTGTAAAATAGCTTGACTATTCTGCAAATACGCCATGCTGTAATAGGCTTGTGAGGAAACGTCGTCTTTGACATTGTATCCTTCTTCTATGTGCTTGTCTCTATTTTTTAGAACCCACGTACGAGCCAAAACGGCTTGAGCTGCCAAATACTCTTCGTAGTCTACATGTCCGCCTTCGGATTCTACTACCCCTGCGATGTACTCCTCTATATGAACGGTATTGATAACGTGAAGCTGAGTACCAAAGGGCCAAAATTCAATATCTCCTGTGTACACTCTTTCTTTGCCGCTGCCCTTTATAATCCAATGCGCTAAGGTATCGGAAGAAACCATTTGAACTCCTGGATAGGCTCCTAAGTCTTCGCCAGAAAGCGAAAGAGAAATTCCCTCAGGCGTAACTCGCGCCGTTAACAAGCGCTGAACCTGCATGGGGTGAATATCTGCTAGCGTATCTATGATTTGTCTATTGGCATTGAGCGCAATCAGTTGGAAGTTTCCCGATTTGGAAGTGACCTGGGCGGATTGTAAAACCGCATCGCTAAAGAGTCTTACTCGGAGTTTACCGCTGCCTCCTTCGGCGTAAGCCAAAAAAGAGAGACTAAAACAAAAAATTGCGGTTATAATGCGAATCATGGGCGAATCAGAGGAGAATTATTTGAAGATTACAGGCAATTTACAATTTCTTGAGCCGCTCTTCGAGAAGCTCCTGCTCCTCCTAATTTATGATTTAATTCTTCATATTCATCCAACATGGTCTCCCTATGTTCTCCACTGAGGATCTTTTTGAGCTCTGCTACCGTGTTTTTAGTATTGTAATCACCTTGTATCAACTCCTTCACAACTTCCTTGTCCATAATGAGATTGACGAGGCTGATGTAATTGATTTTGACCAACTGACGAGCGATGAGATATGAAATTTGACTTCCCTTGTACACGACAATTTCGGGAACCTTGAACAGAGCGGTCTCCAATGTAGCCGTACCTGATGTTACAATGGCTGCATGTGCCTTTTCCAATAAATCG
This sequence comes from uncultured Schleiferiaceae bacterium, assembly GCA_965658445.1. Classification (GTDB taxonomy): domain Bacteria; phylum Bacteroidota; class Bacteroidia; order Flavobacteriales; family Schleiferiaceae; genus CBFHSF01. The sequence continues at coordinate 1,576 of CBFHSF010000028.1, forward strand.
TAGGTCTTCCCTTCTACCCATTGGATGGGAGCGTTGGGAACGATTTGTTGATAGGTAGACAAATCCTGAGAAGGCGCACAGGCCACGCAGAACTGATATTCCGGGAATTGCTCAGCCACCTCTACCATGGTAGGTAGAACGGTAGAAATTTCTTGCTTGCGCGAACCCGGTAGCAAAGCGATGATGGGCTTGTCGTTTTCTGGCGTAAAGCCATTGGAATGGGCCGCCGCCTTTCGTTGTTCAATGGCGTCTAAAAGAGGGTGTCCCACAAAGTCTACCTCGTAATCCAACTCCTTGTAAAAGGGTTTTTCGAAGGGAAGGATGACCAACATCTTATCCACATTGGCACGGATTTGCTTAATGCGTCCTTTCTTCCAAGCCCAAATTTGGGGTGAAATGTAATAGATGGTCTTAATGCCCTTTTGTTTGGCAAACTCAGCAATGCGGAGATTGAAACCGGGGTAATCAATAAAAATGATGGCATCCGGTGCGTATTCGAGAATGTCCTTTTTACAGAAGGACATGTTTCCGAGGATGGTTCTGAGGTTTTGAACCACCTCAATAAATCCCATAAAGGCCAAGTCGCGGTAGTGCTTTACCGGCTTCTGTCCAGAAACTTCAGCCATTTTATCTCCACCCCAAAAGCGAAATTGGGCATTGGGATCTTCTTGCATCAACTCCCTCATGAGATTGGAACCGTGCAAATCACCCGAGGCTTCTCCTGCTATGACGTAGTACTTCATGGAATTATGGATCTGGATGTATTGGTCTAACAAAGGTACGGCCCTCTGAGAAACAAATCCGCTCGCTACATTACAAACTTGTAAACAATGAGAAGAAAGACGAAAATGATACAAGCGGACAGGATTCCACTGGCTGCCTTGTCTCGATTTAACTGAATGGCGGTGAAAAACAAGATCGCATTGAGTATCAAACCAAAGGTGCTTACACGAGTGATAATGATCTTAAGCGCATCGTTTTCAATGGCGTCTATTCGTTGCAATTCCGGGTAAATATCATACATCACCGTAATCCCGAAAACCGGTGTGAGCACGCCAACCAAAAAGCCGAGGAGCTTCTCGTAGCGCTTGAGTTTATAATTTCCAGCCATTTAAATTGCTTAGTTGGTCGTGAGAAGTCATGTCTATGGAAATGGGAACTACGGACAGATAGTTGTTTTTTAGCGCCCATTCATCCGTGTCTTGGCCCAAATCAAAATTCTCAAAACGACCGGTTAACCAGAAGTAAGAACGTCCTCTTGGGTCTTTTCTTGCATCAAACTCCTCTACCCAATTGGCACGTGCCTGTCTACACACCTTTATTCCTTTGTAAGGCTCTTCAGAAACCTTGGGAATATTGACGTTGAGACAAACCCCATCGGGCAGTCCTCTGTCCATAACTTCTTGTGCAATTTTTTTAATATAGGACTCTGCTTGAGAAAAATCCGCATCCCAGCTGTAGTCCAACATAGAAAACCCAACGGAGGGAATCCCTTCAAGTGCACCTTCTACAGCTGCTGACATGGTCCCAGAATACAAAACGTTTATGGAAGAATTGGATCCGTGATTGATTCCCGAAACAATGAGATCTGGCTTGCGAGGTACGATTTGATTCATGGCCAACTTTATACAATCGAC
>CBFHSF010000029.1:0-2943 GCA_965658445.1 uncultured Schleiferiaceae bacterium
GAGATTAATAAATGAGCACGGTGAGATTTTACAGAAAGCAAGTATTGAACATGTTGCAACCTATTTAGGAGTTACACGAAGAACATTATCCAGAATTAGACAAGAAATCTCTATTCAATAATATTTGAGGTCATTTGTCCTTTTTAGCCAGAAACAATAGCGATAATTTTGGGAATTAAATGAACTCTACTTATAAATAGAATTTTAGAATTCTAATAATATTATGAAAAAAATTGTATTTGCAATAAGCTGTATATTAATAGTAATTTCCTCATGTCGAAAAAATGATGATGAATTTGAAGTTCAAATTCCAAACTTTAATTTCCCTAAAACGATTTCTTTTGAATCTAACCTTTCGGCGTATAACATTTTCGAAGGAACTCCTTCTAATCTAATTCCCTCTGACGATTTTGAGCTTTTAGAATTAAGCTCATCTCTATTTACGGATTACTCACACAAACAAAGACTTGTCAAAGTTCCTGAAGGAACTTCAATCACAAAATTAAATGACGGTTCCGTAAAATTTCCTGATGGAACGATTTTAACTAAGACATTCTTCTATTTCAATGACGAAAGAGATACCAGTCTTGGAAAGCGTATCATTGAAACAAGGTTGGAAATAAAGGAAAGTGGAACTTGGAATATCGCAACGTATCTATGGAATCAATCACAGACAGATGCAACATTGAAATTGGATGGACAAGACACGCCAGTATCATGGATCAATTCAAAAGGGAACAATCGATCAACACTTTATCATGTTCCTACTCAGAATGAATGCATGACATGCCACCAATCCAATTCTAAAATGTCTCCAATTGGTCCGACCCTCCTAAACCTTAACAAAACTGTTAATAGAAACGGCACAGAATTAAATCAACTTGCCCACCTTCAATCATTAGGACTATTGGAACAATTTTCTGTAGCTGAAATCCCTCAAATGGTTGATTATAAAGACATAAATGCTTCTTTATCCGACAGGGGGCGAGCTTATTTAGCAATGAATTGTGCGCATTGTCATAATCCGAGTGCTTGGGATATACCAGCTGAGAAAGACTTCGATTTTAGGCATGAAATTCCTTTTGAACTAACAGGAATTCAAAATGGAAAGGACAAAATATCAAGAAATATAATCAACCAAGAAATGCCTTTTATAGGTACTACCATGATGGACGAAGAAGGAGTGGCGCTGTTGATTGAATACTTAAATAGCTTGTAAAAAATAAAAAAGCAGGCTGTAACAAAGGCTATAAAACATACCCTCCGGGACACGCTTCATAGCCAAACCGTTAGCGACAATTACAATACATGATTCAAACCATTATTATATTGATCTCATCGACTTTAATCTGGTCAGTTGAATTTACGCAAACAGCAGAAAGATTCTTTTTTGGCAGGCCTGACTTGAAAACCACAATCAGTAACATATACTACTATCCTTATCATAACGGTGTACAAATGATTGAAATTGACAATCAAGCCCTTTACAATGCCCACATAGATGCCCATCGTGACAAAGGCTATATCCCTCCTTATCATGGCAAAAAAACAAACGATTACATCTTCCGAGATTCTACTGGAATAATTGTAAAAACTTATAATACGGATGATAACCTTGACTCTATTCTAACAACTCTAAAGCCAATAGGCTTCGTAAATATGCAGAGCCATGCTTCAAGGTATTGGGATACATATTACGAACAAGGACAGCTATCTGGATACTACAATGTATATCAAAACAAAAAGCAAGGCGTGATAGATTCTTTAGGAAACATTGTTATTCCTATTATGTACAATTATATTCAACATAAACCCAATTCATTTTTGGTACATACAGACAGTGCAATGGCCGTTGTTGTCCTGAACAATATTGATCGAAATTTAGATTTTTACGACAAGTATCACGAAAGGAAACCTCTGATTTACTTGGTAAGAAATGACACCTTTCTCCAAATTTATAATTACTACGAGTCGAGCTTCATTGACATTTCGCATTATGAAGATATACGTTGGATAGGTCAGGGCTATGAAGGTCTTTCGTGGATTAAGCAAAATGGACTATGGGGTATTCGAAATTTCAAGAATGATTCTGAGCTGATGCCAAGCATCTATGAATCGGGGCATTACTTCTCGTATTTCTATACGCCAGAATATAGGATGGTTGTCTCTGTTTCCCAAAATGGCAAAACTGGGTTGTTGAGTTTAGAAAATGACCAGGTCATGGAAATTTTACCTTGTATATACGATAAGATTCGAGCGAGCAGGAATGAACAAGGCCCGCCCTATGGATATAAAACAGGGTACATAACCGTTGAACTAAACGGAAAAAAGCACGAATATGAAATTAACAAACTACCACTAACAAAACCTAAAACCAATTAAAACTGGTTTTAGCCAGAAACGTTGGCAAACATGAAGGAGAAATGTAAAACCAATTCAGGCATGCAAATAAACTTTCTAACTATAACTGCCATTCTAAGTGCTATGGTAAATCTACAGGGCCAAGATATTGGCTTTATAACGGATAACCTTGGCAATGTATATAAAACTGTAGACAGCGGTACTAACTGGACTTATAAGGGTAACTGTCCAAATAATAATTTCGTGGCTTTGAGCTTTGTAAGTGAAGATATAGGGTTTTTAACCGATGAATTAGGACAAGTATACAAAACCATTGACAGCGGTGCCAACTGGACTTATAAGGGTAACTGTCCAAATAATAATTTCGTGGCTTTGAGCTTTATAAGTGAAGATATAGGGTTTTTAACCGATGAATTAGGACAAGTATACAAAACCATTGACAGCGGTGCCAACTGGACTTATAAGGGTAACTGTCCAAATAATAATTTCGTGGCTTTGAGCTTTATAAGTGAAGATATAGGGTTTTTAACCGATGAATTAGGACAAGTATACAAAACCATTGACAGCGGTGCCAACTGGACT
>CBFHSF010000030.1:0-2605 GCA_965658445.1 uncultured Schleiferiaceae bacterium
ACGAGGCAGAAATTGTTCAAAATATTGTTGTTGCTTTTTGATCCATAAGGCTCTTTTAAGAACTTTTTCCTTTATATCAAAAATACTTGCCTCCGCAGGAGCCACTACCCTAACAGAAAGGTCTGGATGAACCTCAATAGCTAAAGTTTTTCGAGTCCTTCGTGTAAGAGAAAATGGAATGATTTGATTTCCGTATTCTACCCTTTCCATCCGAATTAATCCTTAGTAATTATTCTTAGCTACTTTAAGACATTTAGAAAGGATGGAATCAACCTGAATAGGCAAAACAGTTCAACTTAACTTCACAAGTAGGGTCCAGTATATGAAACTCTGTGAGTATGTATGCCAGAAGTTTGCCGAAGGATTCTTGTTCCTTACTACCTCGCAATAACAACCTGCTTGAGCCCGATCACTTCATTTTTGGAGTTGCGAATGATAACGTAGTATGATCCCGATGTAGGGATTTGCAGAGGTATGGGTTCTGAAGGAGCATAATCCTGACGGTGAATAATGGCCCCCTGCATATTCATAACTTGAATATTGATAGTACCTTGAGCGTAAAGTTCTGGGTGATCAATAGTAATAGGACCCGAAGAAGGATTGGGGAAGACCTGCCACCTTTTGTCTATTTCTGGTTCTTCGTAAATACTGATGTTGCAGTTTGAGGTGTCGCAACCGCGGGTGTCTATGCGGAATAACCAGTTGTACAATTTATCGGAAGCATGCCATCCTGTATGGACAATCATCCCACTAGAGTCTTCTTTGAAGGCATCTAGTTGCGAAAAATCGGTAATCGTATCATGCCAAAACAATCGCATCCAAAGACTATCTAAATTGGGGGTAAACTTAAAACCCAACCCCTTGGGCCCTCCGAAGTATGAGGTACCAGATGCGTAATAGTTTCCATCACGTAGCTTTATTAAATCTACAGCGACATGCCTTCTTTCTTCAAGACCATATTCTTTATCCTGTAGGATATTACCGTTGGTATCTAAGATTCCAATGTGAAATTTGTGAAAATTGTTCGTCGGAGAAGCCTTCCAATTCTGAACATACCGATAGGTTCCATCTCCGTGATCTACGGCATACATTCCTTGTATCCCCATCGCGCCGGTATCTACCCTTCGCCATAGGAGTTGGCCATCACTCACTCGCAGTCTAGCAGCGAAGGCTTCATTATAGCGAATTAGGTGGAACGGCGAACCTGTAATCAGGATAGTTCCGTATCCATCCAAGGTAATATCGTCTGGTACGTGTCCATAATTTCGAGTACTGTCAGAATCTGGAATAATTGTTTCCCACAGAACGTTAAATGAAGTATCTAGACGAGCAACCAATACATTAAACTTATACTCAGCATTAGGAAAAGTGTCACCTGTATAAAATGCATTTGTAGCAGTGAGAATAAAGGTTGAATCAGAATCAAACCTTATAGCTTCTGCTCTTGCAGCACCCCCATTTTGAGGGACATAATATTGATGTTTTATTGTATCCGATAAATCAAGTTTAATCTTTCCAAGAATAATAGCCATTGTGTCGAGACCTGTGCCAACTACAGCATCGGAGTATGCATGATAGAGAACACCGTTATTTTCCTCTAAACCTTTTGGGCAGTCTCCGGTATATACCTTGGATTGATCCCATAAAATGGTTAATGTATCCAATACATTTCCATTTGTGTCTAATTTGGCGTATTGCATATAGCTATAAGGCCAAATATTGAGAACGTTGGCTACGTAATAAGTATTAACACCCCCCACTTCTAATGACGGTCTTCCATTGTGAGCAATGTAGTTAATCACATTGGTGTAGGGGGTTTGGGCCTTTAGCCCAAGACCAAGAAAACAAAGGAATAGTATGGGTAAGTAGTTTTTCATTTTAAGTAAAAAACACCCAGACGGGTTTTCTATTCCGTCTGGGTGTTGGTAAAGATACTTATTTAGTATTCAAAATGATTCCTGTAGAATAAATCTTGGACTCTCCAGAATTTAGTGTCATAACATAACTTCCTGAAGGAAGATGTGTTAAATCCACCCCTTCAAAACCTCTTGAAAGGTCTTCAAAATCAAGAGAATAAACTTCTTGACCTTGACTATTTACTAGACTCATAGACAGCGTCTCGTTTCCAATAAACTTAGCAGGATCCCACTCAATGGAGAGCTTTCCATCTGATGGATTAGGGAAAATCTTTATTCCTAATTCTGGAACCTCAGGCCTTTCAAAAGACGAAGTGACACCTCCATCTCTAGAGGTCTTAGAAGCCGCCCCAGGCAATAGAATAGGCTCTATATAGGGGCTTTCTCCTGTATTGAGCTTTACTAAAGAATTGGCCTTTAGCTTACTCATTCCTTTTCCCGAATTAAGCAAGGTCTCCAAGGAAGTAAGGCTAGAAGCACTTAACGAATTAAAGTCTTCTTCTAAACTTCCTGCTACACTAACCGCAAGATTATAAAGGGTACTTAAGTCTGAATATTCAGCAAGATCTTCATCACTCAAAGAAATGTCAACTGGAATTGATGCCAATTCTGATTGGGCAGCGGATAAATTTCCCTTTGCAATTAAATCTTCAACTAAAATATATCGATAGGCAGGACTTTCGTCATTG
>CBFHSF010000031.1:0-2155 GCA_965658445.1 uncultured Schleiferiaceae bacterium
TTTGGAGACAAGTATGTGGTTGCCACAGGTGACATCAATCAGTATGGATCTTGTATAGCAATTCTTGATAGCAATCTCGATGTTATCCGCACGGTAACTCTTTATCCTCCAGACCATGGAATCCCCAACTTTATTATGGGCAACCAGGGACCTTTAAAACGAATTAATGACTCTACCATAATCCTAATGAACACTGGCTTTACCTATAGGTCAGATCCTCTAGAACCTTGGAATACTGAATACTATCATTTCACTTTAGTAAGATGTGACACTGCTTTCCAAAATTTTGAAATAGACACACTGACATTTTCCGGGTTCAACCATATATTTTATTTGGGAATCATTAATCCGAGAGGAATTGGTGAGTTTCTGGATTTCACCAACTTAGATAGTGTTGTGTTTGCCGTTCCGGGACGTATCCAAGGAACCGGTTCATTGCACAACCGGGACACAAATGATGTCTTCTTGTATTCCTACAACATCAATACAGGGACCTTGAATTGGCAAAAAAAGCTTGTCAGGAATTCTGGGATTCGATGGAATACACAAGCCGCCTACCTCGGTGGCGGAAAAAGCGTCTTTGTTATCAATGAATATGATTGGAATACCGATCCTACTCTCCATCAAAAAGTCGTAATCCTCATCATGAACGAACACGGTGACGTGATTGGTCAACGAGAGTTTTCTCAGTCTTTGACTCCCATTGTTCTGTATCCAAATCCTGCGATTGACAGAATTAGAATCAAAGTTCCCTCAGAGCTCCATCCTACTTCCTATCAAATAATTTCAGTTGATGAAAAAGTGGTTGATAGTGGAACTTGGGATGATAAAGAAATCTCGGTGGAACACCTTCCTGCTGGGAAGTATTATCTGAAGGTTTTTGAGAAAGGGAGATTAGTGGCTATAGATAGTTTTATCAAAAACTAACTCTAAATCCCTTACCCATGAAAACCCTAGCTAGCCTCCTTTTCCTTTTTGCCTCATTCCTTTTTCCTTCTAGTCTTTCTTCCCAAGAGCTAGAAAAGACCTTTCAACCTCATGTGTTCTCTGAGAGCACGGCCATAGAGGTTGTGGATTCTGCAATCTATATAAACCTAGCGGAGAATCCTGATTTTGGATTGCTAAGGCAAGACCACAAAATCTATAAGCTGGATTTTCAGCTCAACGTTTTGGATTCCCTTGATCTTTCCAGCTACAATACTTCAGTAAATCCTCCGAATAGAGTAGTAGGGACTCGTATTCATGAAATAAATAATATTGGAGAGGACACATTAGTAGCCTTAGTTATTCAATGGAGCGACACAACTCTTCCTTCAGGTCCTTCCCGAAACGTTATCAGCTCTAACCTTATCTTTTTCACCAAAGACCTCAATGTTTTCAATTCCAAAGCTTTTGGAAACTTCGAACAAGCTTTTTTCAGTTTTAAAATCACTCGCTTAAAAAACCACCTGTTTATGACAGGTATTGTATATGAGAATACGAAAGACACCATTTTGAATCCTTTTGTAATGCGGCTAAATCTAGATGGAACCCCTATAGATACTGCCATTGCTTCTCAGGCTAATGATTTTCCCACGCATGGTACATATACAGATTTTGGCTACATAGAGACTTTCGGAAATAAGTATGTTACCGCAACAGACGATATCAATCAGTTTGGGTCGTGCTTAGCGATTCTTGATAGCAATCTCGATGTTATCCGCACGGTAACTCTTTATCCTCCAGACCATGGAATTCCCAACTTTATAATGGGCAATGAGGGACCCATTAAGAGAATTAATGATTCTACGATTGTATTGATGAATACAGGTTTTACAATGAGACAAGACCCATTGGAACCTTGGAATGACGAATACTACCATTTCACGGTTGTGAAATGTGACACAGCCTTTCAAAATTTCGAGATTGACACACTGCCTTTCTCCGGCTTTAATCATAGGTTTGATTTCGGAACTATTAACCCAAGGGGAATCGGGGAATTTCTTGATTTCACAAACTTAGACAGCGTCGTCTTTGCCGTTTCCGGTCAAATTCCTGGATTGGCATCTTTCTACGACAATGACACAAATGATGTCTTCTTGTATTCCTACAACATCAATACAGGGACCTTGAATTGGCAAAAAAAGCTTGTCAGGAATTCTGGGATTCGATGGAA
>CBFHSF010000032.1:0-1733 GCA_965658445.1 uncultured Schleiferiaceae bacterium
AGAGTTATGATTGTAGAGAAAACCTACTCCGGTGTCTGGGGTGGAGGAGATACTTTTACTCCTTTGGCCAGTACCTGGACCGACTCCAGTGGTAATTTTACGTTGTCTCATAAACTCTACGAGGGCAATGATTATTATTTAGCAGCAGACCCCAAAACGGTCTATAGTAAGTATATAGACCCTTCTTATTCAAGTATGGATGCAGAAAGTCGCCGCATCACTCAGGTAGGAGGCACTCACAATAAGCATTACTACCTTACAGCCTATGGCTGGGTACGGTTTCATTTTGTCAGTACCAATCCGCAGCAGGGAAACATTTACTCCTATAACCTTGGAGGAGGAGGCTACGAGGTTTTTTATAATTCAGTAGATGAATACCGAATCTGGGATTTTGGAGGAAATATTGAGCATGAAGTCTCCCTTGAAATGGTAGAGGACGGCGTGTATACTAATTGGCAAATTCCTTTTTTTGTCCCTGCCTTTGACACTACGGATATGGAGATCACTTTTTAGATAAAATTTTTTAATCCTAAAACCAGTATTACCTTATTAAATACGAATGCCTATGATAAAAACCAATTAATGAAACCTCCCTAAAAAACGAGCAGACCCTTCCACTACAAAGGATCTGCTCTAAATTAATTTCAAGAAAAAATTCTTAAAAAAATGCATTACAAAAGTACTTTTTTTCGTATTCTCTTTGGGCTTGTTTTTCTGGTTTCTTTCGGAACAACTCTCCTCCTTTAAAAACGAATACCCAGATCATTACTATATAATCCATAAATCGGGCAAACCAAACACATGGGACGTTCCCGATAGTATGAGAAGGGAATATTTCTCGCGCTTATTCACAGCCATTAAACGCAAACTACAGAACCAACACCAAAAGAACCCTAAAGAAAATCCAGAAATCGACACCTCGGCCACCCTATACAGCTTTAGACATACTTTTATCTCTGATCTGTATCACAATTACGAATCTAAAGGGATAGAGCCAATTGAGATAAAAACAAGGCTCATGAGGATCACCGGCCATGAGACAATAAAGGCTTTAGAAAAGTACCTTAGAGACATTCAGATTGATGTGCCTGATGATTATTTTGAAGACTTCACTTACAACATTTAGACCTATGAAAAGGGAGGCCATAAAATGCACGGTCCGAACATTTAGTAGCACTCAGGTAGCACTGAACCTTGTAGAGCTATGTAGTGAAAATAAAAAAACCAGCCATAAAAGGCTGGTTTTCAATGTACCCGGGACGGGAATTGACCTCACCGCTTTCAGCGGTTTCGGTCGAGTACCGCCCGGACGAAACCCCACATTGATTACAAAAGCTTACCACTCAGTGGTGGACATTTTGCAAACAGCACGTGAAATCTCATTTCTAAGTGCTGTTAAACAATGGCCAGAAAGCGAAGCGTAAAGCTTTTGTATAGCCCCAGAAGATGAAGCAAAGGGTTCACGAAATTCACTCTGAATTTATTCATAGTGAATTGAGTAAGTCTAAGAGAAGCCAAGACCGCTGCGCGGCCAGGCTTTTTTTTCTTGAAACTCCTCAATTATAACTTTAATGCGGAATTGGACGGGAATTGACCTCACTTTAGTAAGGGACGGGAATTATCTCGTCCGACGGAGTCGGACTTCGATGAGTCCCTCCCGGACGAAGTCAAAGAAAACCAAGTCACTTCGTGCCTTGATCTTTTTATACCCACACCCAACTTTCAGCGAGCTG
>CBFHSF010000033.1:0-1601 GCA_965658445.1 uncultured Schleiferiaceae bacterium
TAATGTTTTGCTGCCTAAATTGGCTGCTGCTGCCGCAGCTTCACAACCGGCATGACCTCCTCCAACAACAATTACATCATAAATCTCTTTCATGGTTCCACGTGAAACATTGAATGATTATCGAAACATAAACTCAAGTGAATGATCAGTTGTTATCCATTAAACTGTCCTTGAATTTATTGAGCCTGCAAAGATAAGTAATAATCTTCCTTTGAAGTCATAAGAAGCTTATCCTTAGATAGCTTGTCTTTATATCCTACGAGATGAAGAACACCATGGTAAATGATGCGGCGTAATTCGATGTCGAAAGGTACTTTGGCTGCTTTGGCGTTCTCCTTAACCCTTTCTAGGCTAATAAAGATTTCACCAGACAATTTGTTCTTACGCGTATAATCGAACGTTATGATGTCCGTAAAGGTATCATGATCCAAATGCTTAACGTTTATTTCTAGCAACTGTGAGTCAGTTAATCCATTGAAAATCAACGACTTGATGAAAAATTCGTGGTCAGAAGCAATTTGGGAAACAACAGCGGTCACATCTTCTTTTGAATGAGAAAACTCATTAGGGAAACCAATGAAATCAATCATTATACGAACGTTTAATTCTAGAGTAATAATCTTGTAGCCAAATAGGCGAAACCGTTAAATCTTCGCGGTAGGATTTCTTTCGTTGCAGATAGTCTTCTTTGGCCTTCTGTCTTAACTCCATGTACAATTCAAGGTTTTCAGATTCTCTTTGCTCCTCTTTCTCTTGGGTGCGTTCAGCTTCTTCTACTTCCAAAAGCCTCGTTTCTATTTCTTGCAAGCGTTCTTTTTTCTTCTCGAAGGAAATGTTAGGGTCAACCAATTCTTTCTCAAACTCCTTCATTGCCTCCACGGCATCCCCTCCAGGTCCACCCTGTTCTACTTTCTTCTCCAAATCCATGCGGATCTGTTCTTGTCTGGCCAGCATTTGAGCCAACTCTTTGGCTTGCTGTCCACTCATGCCGCCTTCTCCGTCTTGGCCTTCTTGACCGCCCATGGGAAGGCCTTTTCCTTTTTTCTGTGAGGGCTTTTGCCCCTTCTGATCAGGAGGACCGGATTCACCAAACTCCTTACCCAACTGTTGTTGCATTTTTAGCATTTGAGCCGCACTAGGACTAGATGAGCTCCCGCCCGGTTTTTGACAGTTTTGGTTACCCTGCATTTGAGAACTTATATCTTGTCTCATTTGCTGAAGCAAATCACTTAAAACCCAAGCAATGTAATTTAGGTTGTACATAATGTCTCTCTGGTACCTTCCTCCCTCTTGAAGGTTGGCATCTTGAAGCGCCTTCACAGATTTTTGCTGTTGCGTTTTTAGAGCACGGACCTTCTTGTCAAGAACGGGATCTAATTCAGGAACTCTCTCCATCAAGGCGTCTAGACTATCCTGAATGTGTTGTAGTTTCTCTGCCAAGTCTCCTTGTGCTATTAGCTTTTCTTTGAAGGCTGGATTATTAACAGACAATTCTCTAAAGTCATCATACAGGTCTTCTTCGGTAAAGCTCGTCCAAACCACATTGTCTAAAAGCTGCTCCATATGCTCTATGTTCTCCTTTTTCTTCTCCTGAGACATAC
>CBFHSF010000034.1:0-1496 GCA_965658445.1 uncultured Schleiferiaceae bacterium
TCCCAAGAGCTAGAAAAGGCCTTTCAGCCTCATTTGTTTTCTGAGAGCTCTGCAATCGAAGTAGTGGACTCAACTATATTCATAAATATAAAGGAGGACTCCCCATTTTCTGTTGCTTGGGGAAACCAGAAAATTTACAAGCTCAACTATAATCTTGACCTGTTAGATTCTCTTGATCTTTCATCCTTTGATCCTACATACACACCCTTCGTTACTCAAATAATTGAAATCACTAAAATCGGTACAGACAGTCTAGGTATTTTGATTAACACCTACGGAGACAGCGCGGTGATTGGAGGAACACGGTACCTCGGCAACTGTCATATTGTTATCGTTGACACCGATTTCAACCTCCTCTCGGTTGAAACCTATGGGGATTATTACTTTCGCTATTATGGGAACCATCTAAGAAGAATTGAAGACCACCTCTACCTAACAGGTCATCATTACGACATAGAAAATGATACCAATACACCCTTTATTTTTCGCTTGGATCTGAATGGATTGGCAATAGATTCAGGATTGATTTCTACGACAAATCATTTCCCTTCAGTAGGCTTCCGGACAAGTTTTGTTCACGTAGAAAAAGTGGGGAATATATTCTTGGTAGGAATAGACGACATAGGGCAATGGGGGCATATCATTGGTATTCTAGATAGTAACTTAAACTTTTTGGAGAAGTGGACCTTCTACCCCTCAGAACATGGAATTCCTGATCTCTATTTTGGAAACCCAGGAATAATCAAATATTTAAATGACTCGAGTGTCTTTGCAATCAACACAGGCTTCACCTACCGGAAAGACCCTTCTAACATAGGGAACAATAGCTTTTATCACATGATAGTTGCTAAGTTCAACTCCTCCTTTACACAATTTGAGATGGATACTCTTCCATTCTCAGGCTTTAATCACACTACTACTTGGGCAAACCCAAGGGCGTTGACAGAAGGCATTGACGTGACAAATCCTGACAGTGTAACGATTGGAGCCGCAGGACAAATTCAACTTACTCCCGGTTGGTCAGGTCCAGAACCCAACCAACTTTTCTTCTATTCCTACAACCTCAACACCGGAACGTTGAATTGGCAGAAAACCATTGAGCGCAATACAGGTAGTAATTGGTACGTACAGTCTGCCTACCTCGGTGGCGGAAAAAGCGTCTTTGTCATTAATGAATATGATTGGAACACAGATCCCGCCCTCCATCAAAAAGTCGTCATCCTCATCATGAACGAACACGGTGATGTGATTGGTCAAAGAGAGTTTAACCAGTCTTTGACTCCCATTGTTCTGTATCCCAACCCTGCCATTGATAGAATTAGGGTTAAAATTCCAACAGAGCTCCATCCTACTTCCTATCAAATAATTTCAGTTGATGGAAAAGTGGTTGATACTGGAACTTGGGATGAGCAAGAAATCACCGTTGAACACCTCCCTTCTGGGAAATTTTATCTCAAGGTTTTTGAAGAAGGGCGATTGGTAGGTTTGGAAGGTTT
>CBFHSF010000035.1:0-1361 GCA_965658445.1 uncultured Schleiferiaceae bacterium
TTTTAAATATTAAAAACCCCCAGGGCATTGCTCTGGGGGTTTTTATTTTATACGATGGTTATGGCATGGCCAATCTTGCCTGCCCGACCGGTTCTTCCTATTCGGTGAATGTAGGCGTCATACGTTTTGGGAAGCTGATAGTTGATGACATGACTTACGTCTGAGACATCAATTCCCCTTCCGGCCACATCCGTGGCGACCAAAATTTTACTGCGTCCACTTTTAAAATTGTTGAGTGCCTTCTGTCTGGCATTCTGGGTTTTGTTCCCGTGGATTTCTTCGTTGGGAATATTCAGGGCCGTCAATTTTTTACACAGTCGCTTTACCTGATGCTTGGTCTCTTCAAAAATGATCACCTTTTCTATGGGTTCAGCTTCTAGAAGACGACATAGAATTTCGAACTTATTGTCACCTTCTTTGAGTTTTAAGACCCTTTGGTTCACGTTTGTACTTGAAGATTTTCCGCTGGTCACCTTGACCTTTACTGGGTTTTGCAAGATGTCGTCTATGGTATCCTTCTGCTTGTGGTCCAAAGTGGCAGAAAAGAGAAGATTGTGTTTTCGGTTTTTCATTTGGGAAATGATAAACTGAATGTCTTTGATAAAGCCCATGTCTAGCATTCTGTCAAACTCGTCCAAAACCAATGTTTGGTATTGATTGAGTTTTAAGCTCCTCCTCTGGTAAAGATCGATCAAACGCCCAGGCGTACCAATTACAAACTGAGGGTTTTTGTTGATTCTCTGAACATCTGTATTGATGTTAGTTCCACCAATAAAGGACGCACAGAAGATCTTCAAGCCCTTGGTCATGGATTTGAATTCACCTTCTATTTGAACGGCCAATTCTCGGGTAGGCACCATGATCAAAGTCCTTTCCTTGGCCTTTGGATTCAACAGTAAATTGTGAATAAGCGGTACCAAAAAGGCAGCCGTTTTTCCCGTTCCGGTTTGGGCAATCCCCATGATGTCTCGCCTGTCTAGAAGTGGTTCTAGGGACTGATCCTGGATTTGTGTAAGGGTTTCGTACCCTTTTTTCAATAGGTTATTTCGAAGTCTTTGATCGATGGGGAGATCATTAACCTTCTGGCCCACATACTTTTTTTGAGGACTGGGCGGCGTGGCTTTTCTTTCCAAAAGGGACAAATCGGTAATGGAAGATACTTGACCTTTCTTCTTTGGTCTGTTGTTTGGTTTGTTGTTCTGTTTGTTTTTTTGATGGTTGATGTCCCCATTCTTTGAGCCCAACTTTGGCCCAGTCGCTGGGCTGTTCTTAGGTCCTTTGTTTGGTCCTTTCCTTGGACGTTTCTTTGAATCACCCGATTCCGCGCTAGCGGACGCATTGGTAGATTGGTTGTCACTCAT
>CBFHSF010000036.1:0-1245 GCA_965658445.1 uncultured Schleiferiaceae bacterium
TTTTTATTGAGCGAAAAAGAAAGTAATACTTTCATTAAGTAGGGAATAGAATTACCGTTAAAGGGATTGCTTGTTCCTGAAGAACGTAATCGGTATAAGCCCGAATGAGCAAAAAAAGGGAAAGTAGCATTTTATGAAAGAGCGAAGAACCAGGGAGGGTCTACCGAAAAGCACTCAGGCGGAAGCTTCACCATCCGAATCAACCAAGGTTTTTGCGAAGAGAATAACAGGGGCGGAGCGGTATTGGCTTCCGCACGAATCTCCCTACAACACGAAAAACAGCATATCGCCCAAGGAATGGAAAGAAGCGATCGAGGAAGCAAATTCGCTGATCTTGGAGGAGCGAAACAACAAAACCAAAGTCTAAGCCCTTTGTTCTCCGTTGTGATTCGCTTTCAAATTGTACTTTAGAACAACTCTTTAACAGACATTCGCGCAAGCTCTACAGTTGTGATTCGCTTTCAAATTGTACTTTAGAACAACTGTAGAATGATTTTTCATTGTACTTATCCTGTTGTGATTCGCTTTCAAATTGTACTTTAGAACAACCTCTTGGACGTCTTGAACTCCGTCGTTGTCGTTGTGATTCGCTTTCAAATTGTACTTTAGAACAACCCGCATAAAAGCCTTTAACGATACCAAGAAGTTGTGATTCGCTTTCAAATTGTACTTTAGAACAACGTTTGAAGATCGACTAGTGGACGAAGGCTAGTTGTGATTCGCTTTCAAATTGTACTTTAGAACAACTCTTCATATCGCAGGTTCGTTACGATGTTAGTTGTGATTCGCTTTCAAATTGTACTTTAGAACAACAGGGCGTTAAACTTCATGGTGTCATTAAACGTTGTGATTCGCTTTCAAATTGTACTTTAGAACAACTCATCGTCCACTATTAAGTTGTAGTTTACAGTTGTGATTCGCTTTCAAATTGTACTTTAGAACAACTATAGACGACAGTTTAGTCGTCATGAATAGGTTGTGATTCGCTTTCAAATTGTACTTTAGAACAACTGATATTCTTGGCTGTGCGCGAGTCTCCTTGTTGTGATTCGCTTTCAAATTGTACTTTAGAACAACGCCCACCCAATTTAGAATCACCATTATAAAGTTGTGATTCGCTTTCAAATTGTACTTTAGAACAACAGCATCCACATAGGATGCTGTTCTTGTTTGTGTTAGATTGTATTCGGCTACTTAAAAAAGCTCTAATTGCTGAGGGATTTTGGGTAAGGCTTCTCTTTTTTT
>CBFHSF010000037.1:0-1152 GCA_965658445.1 uncultured Schleiferiaceae bacterium
AAATGCGCACAGCACTTTCATAGGCATCTAAGTAATATTGATCCAAATCATGCAGTCTGAGCTCTGCATAATATTCACTGTTCTGACCTTTCATATAATTTTCAATATCACGAGCGGTTTCCTCTGATAAGTCAAACATCGTTGGTTTGATGACGCCCTTAAAGACCAGAATTGGGGTTTCAGGGTACATCCGGGAAATCGGGTTATACGGCAGTGCTTTGATGAACAAAAATAAACACTTCAACTCGTCCGCCAGAACGAATGAATTAATCATTTCATGATAAGAGATTTCACCGGAATTCATCTCTTTGACAGCATTTACAAGCTTGAGAGCAAATTCCGACTTTTCGTGAGAAATTTCCTCATCAGTTGAAGCTTCATGAACATCCTCGATACCAACTTCCAACTCATGAATTTCAGAATTTTCTGGCTTCACGGTTACTTCTGTCTCTGCAGCCATTTAAATTACTCCTGCCCGACAAGGGTTATATATACACCAAGCTTTATTTTTGTAAGTGTCACGCAAAAAATATACCATATTTGTTAAATTTTATACAAAAAAGAGGGCGGCACGAGTGCCGCCCTGAGTTGTTGAGATAGCTTCGTATTAGTTATAGTTATCTCTGGAAATTTATTCGTGTATGGCTAAGGCTTAACTGATCAGCTGTAACAAACCCTGTTGCCCCTGGTTTGCTTGAGCAAGCATTGCAGTGGCAGCCTGCTGAAGAATCTGGTTTTTAGCGAGGTGTGCCGTCTCCATGGAGAAGTTTACATCATTCACTGTGTTGTATCCAAGCTCATACTGAGCTGTTAGATCTGTAGTGTAGTTCACAGCGCTCTCAAGGGCAGCATATTGCGAACCCGCCTGAACGCGGGCGGTATTGATTTTGGCTTGAACGTCTTCAACGGCAGCTGTGAGCTTGTTTGTATCAGGCGTTGTGTGAAGCATTCCCTCACTAGCAGCATACACCAACTGTCCCACTTGTTTCGCGACATGGCCAGTACCTGCCAACTGACCGCTGGCAGAAGCAGTAAATTGCGCACCAACTATTCCACGTGTGTCGCCGCCACCATTATCAGCCGCAAGCACTGTATATGCCGCATCGTTGGTAGCCGTATCAGTAAGTTCTGTATCGCCAGCGTTACCAAAAT
>CBFHSF010000038.1:0-1123 GCA_965658445.1 uncultured Schleiferiaceae bacterium
TCTCCATTGAGAGTTGCGCTTCCATTTACAACTTGTACGTTTCCTGTTAAGGTGATTGTAGACCCGTCTTGAACACCCAGCGTCGCTCCTGACTCAAAGGTGATATTGGAAAGATTTGCATTGGCAGTTAGTACCGGACTGCCACCTGCTTTAACAAGGGCTGCTCGGTCGCCCGTGGAAGTCGATGGAGTGGTATTCCATGAAGTTCCATTCCACACAATGTCGTTGGGGTTTTCAACTACAATTCCTGTTACGTTTTGATCTGCAATCTCTACGTAATAGTCTAATTCGAGAGCTCCTGGATTATTAATTACGAATGTATCTCGACTAATCTCGAACTGCGATAAAGTTCCAGTTGGAGTAAATGATCCAATTTTTATTTCTGATCCCGGATTAAGGGGGCCATTTAATGAAGAAACTGAAATAAATGAATTTCCTGACCAGCCCCATGTATGATATGAATAGGTACCACGGGTTATCGTATTTTGAGCTCCGCTTGATGTTAAAGCTGAGTACAGCCCTTGACCTGAAAAACTTCCTAGTGAATTACCAGAAGTGGGGTATTTGATTGTGAAAATACAATCAGTGAAAAACTCGCTTGAATACGTGGAGTCTTGTGACTCTAGGTAAATGTCCAAAGAGCTTCCATTAACGCGCATCTTAATATTGACTTCTTGGGCAAACAGGGCCGAAGTAGAAATAATAAGAAATAAAAATGTCGTTAATAGTCTCATTATTTGACGATTTGAGAATTCGTTGTAATTACAGTAGAACTACCACCAATCGCGGAATAGATAATAGCTTTATCGTTATTGGCCCCGGTGTATTTGACATAACCATCTAAGTTACAGTCTTCTACGCTATATCCAAAAGTTGTTACAACAGTACTGCCGCCACCAATAGCTGTATATACCTGGTTTTTGTCGTTGTCTGAACCAGTGTATTTAATAGAGTAGTCATGAAGGACATCCCCCGCAATCATTCCACAAACCCCTGTAGTTTTGTCAAGACGTTTAAATCCAAGATCGTCTCCACGTGCAAAAATGGTTCCTAAGGAGAAGTCATAATGCAACTCACCGCCCGAAAGGGTTAGTGGATCTGCAGACATTACCGCCAAGTGATT